>NZ_MTLG01000074.1 GCF_002192695.1 Achromobacter xylosoxidans | reverse complement strand
GGCGAGCATCGGAATCCCGCAGTCCGGACGCCGGCGACTCAAGAACCCTTCCTCAGTGGAGCTCCGGCTCCGGGGCCACTAACCGACTTTCCCCGTCAGGCGCCGCGCCGCGTCCTGTACCGCTGCCAGATGGGCGGCAACGTAACGATGGACGGGCGCGGTCAGCGTCACTGCCGCCGCGATCTCGCCATTGAGCAGAAAGACGGGAGCGGAAATGCCCGCCACTTCCGCCAGACGATCGCCCATGGCTGCGAAATAACCGTCGGCGCGGATGCGCGCATGCAGTTCCTGGTCCGGTCCCGGCGCCCGCCCCAGCACGGGATCGTAGGCCGTCAGGACGCGTCCGCCGCTGCCGCGGTCCAGCGGCAGCAGATCGCCCGCACGGATGTGGTCGCGCACCGGATGCGGCGAATCCACGCGGTAGAGGCACAGGCGCGCATCGCCCTGGCGGACGTGATAGGCCGCGCTTTCGCCGGTTGCGGCGACCAGGTCGCGCAATACCGGCATGACCACATTTTCCAACGAAAACGAGGCGGCGTAGATGCCGTGCAGGCGCGCGATTTCTCCGCCCAGGGCATAACGGCCGTCGTCCAGACGCTGGATCCATCCGGCATGCTCCAGCGACGCCAGCAGTCGCAGGACCGTGCTCTTGTACAGGCGCGTGCGCTCGGCCAGTTCCCCCAGTGACAGGGCCTTGTCCCCAGGCGCGTAAACCGACATCAGGCTAAGCGCGCGGTCCACTGCGGCCACGCCGCCCTGGGCGGCATCGCTATCGGCCAGGGATTCGGTGGCGGCTTTACGGGGCATGCGCGGCTCCGCGGGGTTGACTCCAGGGCAGGGCCATATTCCATCCTTTAGAACGAATGACGGCATTGTAGGCGCGGGCTGGCGTGCGGCTCGTGGTTTTCCCGGGCGAGCCGGCGCTTGACACTTGCGGCCGGTGAATTTCATAATTCTATCTAAAGAAACAGCGTTCTATAAGATAGAATTTTTGGAGACATCAGACCATGGCCCATCCCTGCGACCGAAACCCCGACGTCTTGATCAGTGAAGTGGGCCCGCGCGATGGCTTGCAGTCCGTCAAGGCGACCATGCCCACCGCCGACAAATTGCGCTGGATCGATGCGCTGGTCGCGGCCGGCGTGCGCGAAATCGAAGTGGCTTCCTTCGTGCCGGCGCGCCTGTTGCCGCAGATGGCGGATGCGGCCGAGGTGGTGCGCCATGCGGCGGGACATCCCGGCGTCACGGTGATGGCCCTGGTCCCCAATGTGCGCGGCGCCGAAGCGGCGCTGCGGGCAGGCGTGCACAAGCTGACCCTGCCGGTCTCGGCCAGCCGCGAGCATTCGCTGGCGAATGTGGGCAAGACGCCCGAAGAAATGGTGGATGAGGTCCGCGCCATCGCGCGGCTGCGCGACGAGCTGGCTCCCGCCGTCAAGTTGGAGGCCGGCATTTCGACGGCTTTCGGCTGCACCTTGCAGGGCGCGGTGCCGGAAGACGAGGTCATCCGACTGGCCGCGCTGTGCGTGGCCGCGGGCGCCGACGAGTCCGGGCTGTCGGACACCGTGGGCTATGCCAATCCCGCGCAAGTGCGCAGGTTGTTCCGCCGCTTGCGCGCCGAAATCGGCGAGCAGGCTGGCGCGGCGCACATGCACAACACGCGCGGCCTGGGTCTGGCCAACTGCCTGGTGGCCTGGGAAGAGGGCGTGCGCACGTTCGACAGCTCCCTGGGCGGGCTGGGCGGATGCCCGTATGCACCAGGCGCGTCCGGCAATGTCGTGACGGAGGATCTGGTCTTCATGTTCGAGGCGATGGGCGTGCGTACCGGCATCGACCTGGATGGAATCATTGCCGCGCGCGCGCCGCTGGCCGCCGGCCTGCCCGGCGAGCCGTTGTATGGCATGACCCCCGACGCCGGCTTGCCCAAGGGATTCGTCCAGCGGACCTGATCGGCCATTCCCCGCGAGTCCACACACCAGATACATGCGGCCGAACCGGCCTTGGCCGGATCAGCCCTTACTTGCAGAAGATTCACGCCCATGTCCAGCCACGTCCATCCGCGCCTTCCGTACGAACATATCCGCGTCGTCGAATTCACCCACATGGTCATGGGTCCCACTTGCGGCATGCTGCTGGCGGATCTGGGCGCCGAAGTCATCAAGGTCGAACCGGTAGGCGGCGACAGCACGCGCCGGCTGCTCGGGTCGGGCGCGGGCTTCTTCCCCATGTTCAACCGCAACAAGAAAAGCATCGCCCTGGACCTGAAGCAGCCCGAGGGCATAGAGGCCGCGTTGCGCCTGATCGATTCCGCCGACGTCGTGAGCGAGAACTTCAAGGCCGGCGTCATGCAGAAGCTGGGCCTGGACTACGCCACGCTCAAGAAGCGCAATCCCCGCCTCATCTACGTGAGCCACAAGGGCTTCCTGCCCGGACCCTACGAACACCGCACGGCGCTGGATGAAGTCGTGCAGATGATGGGCGGCCTGGCCTACATGACGGGGCGCCCCGGCGATCCGCTGCGCGCGGGCGCCAGCGTCAACGACATCATGGGCGGCATGTTCGGCGCCATCGGCGCCATGGCGGCGCTGGCCCAGCGCGAACAGACGGGCGAGGGCACGGAAGTGCAGGCCTCGCTGTTCGAGAACAACGTCTTCCTGGCGGGCCAGCACATGATGCAGTACGCCGTCACCGGCCGGGCCGCCGCGCCCATGCCCAGCCGCATTTCGGCCTGGGCCATCTACGACGTTTTCACCGTCAAGGGCGGCGAGCAGATCTTCCTGGCCGTGGTCAGCGACAAGCAATGGGGCATCTTCTGCCGCGCTTTCGGGCTGGGCGAACTGCTGGCCGACCCCCGCCTGGCCAGCAACAACGATCGCGTGCAGGCGCGCGATTGGTTGATGCCGCAGTTGCGCTCGCATCTGGCGGACCGCAGCGCGGCCGAGCTGGCGGCGGTATTCGAGCGTGAAGGCCTGCCTTTCGCGCCGATCACGCGGCCCGAACAGCTGTTCGATGATCCCCACCTGGCGGCCACCGGCGGCCTCGCGCCCATCGTCTTGGAAGACGGCCGCGAGTCCCGCGTGCCGCTCGCGCCCTTCACGCTGGGCGGCGCCCAGCCCGGAATACGCCTGCAGCCACCGGCGGTGGGCGAACACACCGACGCGCTGCTGCGCGGCGTCGGCTATCGCGACGATGAAATCGCGGCCTTGAAAGCAAGGCAAATTACACAAGGAGACTAACCATGATCACGCTATCCCGCCGCGCCTTCCTGGGCGCCGCGCTTTGCGCCGCCGCCTTGCCGCTGCGCGCCCAGACCGCGGGCGGCTATCCGAACGGCCGGCCCGTGCGCCTCATCGTGCCCTATACCCCGGGCGGCGGCACGGACTCGGTGGCGCGCGCCATCGCGGCCAAGGTCACGGCGATGGTCGGCTGGTCGGTGGTGGTGGAGAACCGTCCCGGCGCCGGCGGCAACATCGGGATGGACTTCGTGGCCAAGGCCAAGCCGGACGGCTACATGCTGGGCTTGGGCCAGACCGCCAACCTGGCCATCAATCCCGCCCTGATGCCGCAGATTCCCTTCGACGCGGAAAAAGACTTCGCGGCGGTTTCCCTGATCGCATCGCTGCCAGTCGTGCTGGTGGTAAAGGCCAACGCGCGTTGGCAGACCTTGGCCGACCTGATCAAGGATGCGCGCAGCGACCCCGGCGCCATCAAGCAAGCCTTGGCAGGTTCCGGAACGGTAGGCCATCTGGCGGGCGAACTGCTCGCCTATCAGGGCAAGTTCCAGGTGCTGAACGTGCCATACCGGGGCGCTGCGCCCGCGCTCAACGATCTGCTGGGCGGCAATACCGACTATATGTTCGCGACGCCGCAGGCCGCCCAGGAAATGCTCAAGGGCAAGGTGCTGCGGCCCTTGGCGGTCAGCTCGCGCGCGCGGCTGGCGATCCTGCCCGATGTGCCCACCGTGGCCGAGTCCGGCTACGAGGGATTCGAGGCGTTGGATTGGAAGGCGCTGGTGGCGCCGGCCGGCACGCCGTCCGAGGTCGTCCGGGCCGTCAATGCGGTCGTGGAGAAGGTGTTGGCCGATCCAGCCACCGTGGCCATGTTCACCGCCGAGGGCAGCACGGCCATGGGCGGTTCGCCCGAGGCCGCGCAGCGCTACATCCAGGAAGAGCAGAAGAAGTGGGCGCGCCTGATCCGCGAAGCCGGCATCCAGACGGCGGCGTGAGGCGTTCGTTCGTTGCGCGCAACGGGGGGCGGACGATCATGGCGGCGGATAGCCTGCGCGGCCGGGCTTGGCCGCCTTCCATTTCAACCGCAACCGCTCCAACGCCAGATACACGATGGGCGTGGTGTACAGCGTCAAGAACTGGCTGATCATCAGCCCGCCGACGATGGCGATGCCCAGCGGGCGGCGCAGCTCCGAGCCTTCGCCCAGGCCCAGCACCAGGGGCAGGGCGCCCAGCAGCCCCGCCAGGTTGGTCATGACGATGGGCCGCAGCCGCAGCATGGCGGCGCGGTGGATGGCCTGTTCCGGCGTCAACCCTTCGCGCCGCTCCAGGCTGAGCGCGAAGTCGATCATCAGGATGGCGTTCTTCATGACGATGCCCACCAGCAGGAACAGTCCCAGGAGCGCGATTAGCGTGAATTCGATGCCGGCCAGGCGCAGCGCCAGCAGCGCGCCCACGCCGGCGGAGGGCAGGGTCGACAGGATGGTGAGCGGATGCAGCGGGCTCTCGTACAGGATGCCCAGCACCAGGTAGATCGCCACCAGCACTGCCAGGATCAGCCAGGGCTGGTCCTGCAGGCTTTGCTGGAAGTTGCGCGCGTCGCCGCCCAGGCGGGTCTGGATGTACGAGGGCACCATCAGCTCGGCCATGGTCTTGTCGATGGCGGCCAGGGCCTGTTCCAGCGACACGCCCTCGGCCAGTGAAAAGCCCACGCCCACGGCGGCGAACAGGCCGTCGTGGAACACGCGGTCGTTCACCAGTCCGTAGTCATAGGTGGCGAAGGCCGTCAGCGGCACGCGGGTGCCGTCCGCGGCGACGACCTGCACCTGCTCCAGCACCTCGGGATCCTCGGTGTAGCGCGGGTCCAGCTCCAGCACCACGCGGTACTGGTTCATGGCGTCGTACAGCGTGGCGACCTGGCGCTGGCTGAAGGAGTTGCTGAGCACGCTGCTGATGGTGCCCATGTCCACGCCCAGGCGCTGCGCGGCGGCGCGGTCTATGTCGATCACGACCTGTTGGGTGGCGCCGTCGCCTTCCGCGTCGACGTCGCGCAGTTCCGGGATCTCCTGCATGGCCTTGGAGATCTTGCGCGACCATTGCCGCAGCGCCGGCACGTCGCTGGCCATGATGGCCAGTTCATGGTCGCCGGAGTTGCCGAAGCCGCCGGGCATGCGCAGGTCCTGGTCCACGTTCAGGAAGAACATGCCGCCCGGCACGGCCGGGGCATGGGTGCGCAGCCAGTTGATGACCTCGGTCGACGATTCGCGGCGCTCGGCCGCGGGCTTCAGGCGGATCAGGAACAACGAATTGCTGATGCCCAGGCTGCCGCCGTTATAGCCGATGACGTCCTGCACCGCCGGATGCTTGAGCACCAGCTGGCGGTACTGGTCGATCTTGGGCTGCATCACCTGGAACGAGAAACCGTCGTCGCCGCGCACGAAGCCCACCAGCTGGCCGGTGTCCTGCACCGGCAGGAAGCCCTTGGGCGCCTGCACGTACAGATAGACGTTCAACCCGACCACGCCGGCCAGCAGCAACAGCGTCAGGCGGGCATGGCCCAGCACCCGCCACAGGGTGTTGCCGTACCAGGCGTGCAGGCGTTCGAAGGCCGCCTGCATGCGCGAGGCGCGTCCGCCCGCTTTGGGAGCGGCCGGGCCGGCGGGCTTGAGCCAGCGGGCGCACAGGCTGGGAATGATGGCCACCGAGACCACCAGCGAGATGACGGTGGCGGCGACCAGGGTGATGGAGAATTCGCGGAACAGCCGCTCGACCAGGCCGCCCATGAACAGGATGGACACGAAGACCACGCTCAGCGCCACGGTCATGGCCACCAGCGTGAAGCCGACTTCGCGCACGCCGCGCAGCGCGGCCTTGCGCGGCGAGAGGCCGCGCTCGATATGGCGCGAGATGTTCTCCAGCACCACGATGGCGTCGTCCACCACCAGGCCGGCCGCGACGATCAGCGCCATCAGCGACAGATTGTTCAGCGAGAAGCCCCACAGGTACATGACGGCGAAGGTGGCGATCAGGCATACCGGAATCGCCACGCTGGGGATGGCCGCGGCCCGCGCATTGCCCAGGAACGCCCACACCACCAGGATCACCAGCGCGGTGGCCAGCCCCAGCGTGATGTGCGCTTCGCGCAAGGTGGCGTTGATGCCGGGCGAACGGTCCAGCGCCACGGTCAGGTCCACGTCGGCCGGCATCAGCGCGCGCAGGCCGGGCAGGGCCTGGTTGATGGCGCCTATGGTTTCGATGATGTTCGAACCGGGCTGGCGGCTGATGGTCAGGACCACGGCCGGGTTGCGGTTGTGAAAGCCGCTGCTGTAGCGGTTTTCCACCGAGTCGCTGACGCGGGCGATCTGCGACAGCCGGATCACCGCGCCGTCCTGGTGGCGCACGATCAGGCTTTCGTAGTCGCGCGCGGCGCGGGGTTGTTCGGGCGTGCCGACTTCCCAGCGCCGGCTGGCGGAATCCAGCTGGCCTTGCGGCCGCATGGGCGCGGCGTCGGCGATGGCCTGGCGCACTTCATCCAGCGCCACGCCGTAGTGGGCCAGCGCGTTGGAATTGACCTGCACGCGTACCGCGGGCAGCGAGCTGCCGCCCAGGGTCACTTCGCCCACGCCGTTGATCTGCGAAATCTTCTGCGCCAGCACGGTCGAACCCAGGTCGTAGAGTTCGCCTGCGGGACGGGTGGGCGAACTGAGCGCCAGCGCCATGATGGGCGCCTGGGACGGGTTGACCTTGCGATAGCTGGGATTGCCCGGCATGCCGGCGGGCAGCTCGGCGCGGGCCGCGTTGATGGCCGCTTGCACGTCGCGCGCGGCCTCGTTGATGTCGCGGTCCAGGTCGAATTGCAGCTGCACGCGGGTCGCGCCCTGGTTGCTGGAGGACGTCATGGCGCTGACGCCGGCGATGCTGCCCAGCGCGCGTTCCAGCGGCGCGGCCACGGTGCTGGCCATGCTTTCGGGACTGGCGCCCGGCAGCTCGGCGCGCACCTCAATGGTGGGAAAGTCGACCTGGGGCAGCGGCGCCACGGGCAGCAGCCGCCACGCGACCGCGCCCAGCAAGGTCAGCGCGATCGCCAGGAAGATGCAGGCGATCGGGCGGTGCAGCAAGGCGCGGATCATGGCGCCGGGCCTTCAATCCCGGGTTGCGCGGCCGCGGCGCCGCGGCGCTGGCCCAGGCGGTGGAAGAACAGGTATACGGCGGGCGTGGTGAACAGGGTCAGCACCTGGCTGACCAGCAGCCCGCCCACCATGACCCAGCCCAGCGGCTGGCGCAGTTCCGCGCCCGAGCCCGTGGCCAGCATCAGCGGCAGCGCGCCGAACAGCGCGGCCAGCGTCGTCATCAGGATGGGACGCAGGCGCAGCAGCGCGGCTTCGCGGATGGCGGCCTGCGGCGTCAGGCCGCGCGAGCGCTCGGCCTCCAGCGCAAAGTCCACCATCATGATGCCGTTCTTCTTCACCAGCCCGATCAGCAGGATGATGCCGATGACCGCGATCAGGTCCAGCGGACGCCCCGTAAGCAGCAGCGCCAGGAAGGCGCCGACCGCGGCCGAGGGCAGGGTGGACAGGATGGTCACCGGATGGATGGCGCTTTCATACAGCATGCCCAGCACCAGGTACATGGTGACCACCGCGGCCAGCATCAGCCACAGCGTGTTCGACAGCGAGGCCTGGAAGGCCGCCGCGGCCCCCTGCAAGCTCAGCTCCACGCTGACCGGCATGCCGATCTCCTGCCGCGCCGATTCTATGGCCGCGATGGCCTCGCCCAGCGAGCCGTCCGCGGGCAGGTTGAAGGACAGGTTGACCGCGGGGAACTGCGACAGGTGGTTCACGGCCAGCGGCGCCGTCCGCTCGCTGACGGTGGCCAGCGCCGACAGCGGGATCGCCTGTCCGTCTTCGGTCTGCAGATGGATGCGTTCCAGCGCATCCGGGTTCAGCGCCAGCTTGCGGTCCACTTCCAGCACGACCCGGTACTGGTTGGACTGCGTGAACAGCGTGGCCACCTGGCGCTGGCCGAAGGCGTTGTAGAGGGTCTGCGCCACGTCGTCCATCGTCACGCCCAGGCGGGCGGCGGCGTCGCGCGAAACCTGCAGATAAGCCTGGCGGCCATCGCCTTGCAGGTCGGTGGAAACGTCGGCCAGCTCGGGCGCTTGCGCCAGGCGTTCGGCCAGCGCATGGGTCCAGCGCGTCAGCAGCGCGCTGTCCGGCGAGGTCAGGGTGAACTGGTACTGGCCGCGGCTCACGCGGTCCTCGATATTGAGTTCCTGCACCGGCTGCAGATAGAGCGAGATGCCCTGGACCTCGCGGGCGCGCCCATCCAGCCGCGCCATGATGTCCGTCAGCGGCGCGCTGCGCTCCGACCAGGGTTTCAGGTTGATCAGCAGCCGGCCGGTGTTCAAGGTGGTGTTCATGCCGTCGATGCCGATGAAGGACGACAGGCTGGCCACGTCGGGGTCCGTCAGCAGTGCCTCGGCCACCGCCTGCTGGCGCCGCGACATGGCGTCGAACGAGGTGCTCTGGGACGATTGCGTCACCCCTTGCAGCGTGCCGCCGTCCTGGGTCGGGAAGAAGCCCTTGGGCACGGCCAGGTACAGCAATCCGGTCAGCGCCACCGTCGCCAGCATCACGGCCAGGGTCAGCCGTTGATGGCGCAATGTCAGGTCCAGCAAGCCGGCGTAGCGCGCCTGGACGCGGTCCAGCAGCCCCGGGCGGGTCGCTTCGTGCGCGGGCAGCAGCCGTGCGCACATCATCGGCGTCAGCGTCAGCGACACCGCCAGCGATATCAGGATGGCGACCGCCAGCGTGACCGCGAACTCGCGGAACAGCCGGCCCACCACGTCCTCCATGAACAGCAGCGGGATCAGCACCGCGATCAGCGACAGCGTCAGGGACACCAGCGTGAAGCCGATCTGGCCGGCGCCCTTGAGCGCGGCCGACATGGGGCTGTGGCCTTGCTCGCGGTAGCGCGCAATGTTCTCCAGCATCACGATGGCGTCGTCCACCACGAAGCCCGCGCCTATCGTCAGGGCCATCAGCGTCAGGTTGTTGGTGGAGAACCCCGCCAGGTGCATGAAGCCGAAGGTGCCGATCAGGGACAGCGGCACCGCCAGGCTGGGGATCAGCGTGGCGGGCAGGTTGCGCAGGAACAGGAACGTCACCAGCACCACCAGGCCCACGGCGAAGGCCAGTTCCCATTGCACGCCGCGCACCGACGCGCGGATGCTCTCGGTGCGGTCCGTCAGCACGCGGACCTGGGCGGCGGCCGGCAGGCTGGCCGTCAGCTGCGGCAGCAGCGCCTTGACCTGGTCGGCCACGGCGATGACGTTGGCGCCCGGCTGGCGCTGGATGTTGACGAGCACGGCCGGCTGCTTGTCGACCCAGGCGGCCAGGTAGCGGTCCTCGGCCCCGTCCTCGACCGTGGCGACCTGGCCCAGCCGCACCGGCGCGCCGTTGCGCCAGGCCACGATCAGCTCGCGGTATTCCTCGGCGCTCTGCAGCTGGTCGTTGGCGTCCATGATGACCGAGCGCACCGGCCCGTCGAAGCTGCCCTTGGGCTGGTTCGAATTGGCCTTGGAGATGGCTTCCTGCACGTCGGCCAGTTGCAGGCCGCGCGCGGCCAGCGCCATGGGATTGACCTGCACCCGCACCGCCGGCCGCTGGCCGCCGGCCAGGCTGACCATGCCCACGCCGGACAACTGCGACAGGCGTTGCGTCATGCGGGTGTCGACCAGGTCGTAGACCTGGGGCAGGGGCAGGGAATCGGACGTGACCGCCAACGTCAGGATGGGCACGTCGGCGGGGTTGACCTTGCGGTACACGGGCGGCGTCGGCAGGTCATTGGGCAGCAGCGCGCCGCTGGCGCTGATGGCCGCCTGCACTTCCTGCTCGGCCACCCCCAGCGATACGTCCAGCGAGAACTGCAGCGTGATCACCGAGATGCCGCTGCCGCTAGTGGAGGACATCTGTTTCAAGCCCGGGATCTGCCCGAAGCGCCGTTCCAGCGGCGCGGTGACGGTGCGCGCCGTCACGTTCGGACTGGCGCCGGGATACTGCGTGGTCACCTGGATGATGGGATAGTCCACCTGCGGCAGCGCCGCCACGGGCAGCATGCGCCACGCCAGGATGCCCGACAGCAGCAGGGCGATCATCAGGAAGGACGTGGCGACGGGGCGCAGGATGAAGGGGCGCGACAGGCTCATGATTTCTGCGGTTCGACAATTTGCACGTCGCGGCCGTCATGCAGGCGGTCCACGCCTTCGACCACCACGCGTTCGCCTTCGGCCAGGCCGGCCTGCACCACGATGCGGCCGGCATTGGCCGGGCCCAGCTCCAGCACGCGGCGCGTGGCGCGCGTGTCCTCGCCGATCACGAACACGAAGGCGCCCTCGGAGCCGTATTGCACCGCGGCCGTGGGAATGGAAATGACGTTGTCCTGCTGCACCACCGCCAGCCGGATGTTCACGAACTGGTTCGGAAACAGCGATTCGTCGGCGTTGGCAAAGCGCGCGCGCAGCCGGACAGTGCCGCTGGCGGCCTGGATGCGGTTATCCAGCGCCTCCAGAGTGCCTTCGGCCAGCAGGCGGCGGTCGTCCGCGTCCCAGGCCTGGACCCGCAGCGCGGCGTCGCGCGCCTGGGCCTGGCGCAGGATGTCCAGGCGCGTTTCGGAAATGCTGAAGAGCGCCGAGATCGGCCGGGTCTGCACCAGCGTGGTCAGGCCCTCGGCGTCGGCCGCGCGCACATGGTTGCCGGCGTCGATGCGGCGCAGCCCGATGCGGCCGTCATGCGGCGCGACGATACGCGTGTGGTCCAGCAGCCGCGTGGCATCGGCGACCTGGGCCTGGTTGCGCAGCCGCTGGGCTGCATAGGCGCGCACCTGCGCTTCGGCGGTATCCAGCTGCTGGCCCGATACCGCTTCCTGGCGCGCCAGTTTGCGGTAGCGCTGCAGGTCGGCCTCGGCGTTCTCCAGCAAGGCCTGGGTGCGCGCCAGTTCGCCTTCGGCCGAGGCCAGCGCCGCAAGATAGGGACGCGCATCGATCTCGGCCAGCAACTGGCCGCGCGTCACGGCCTGGCCCTCGGTGAAATGCAGCTTCAGCAGTTCGCCATCGACCTGGCTGCGCAGGGTCACCTGCGCCAGGGGCGTAATGGTGCCAAGCGCGTGCAGGTCGCGCTGCAGCGGACCGGCGCTGGCGGCCTCGACCGCGACGGCAACCGGAATCTGCCCGTACTCGGGCGGACGCGCCGTGGGAGAACCCTTGGATCCGGCATACCAGAGCGCCAGGGCAGCCAACATGGCCAGCGCGGCGGCGATCAGGACCAGGCGTTTGCGTGGGAAATGAGGGCCCGTGGAAGGGGGCAGGGACATCGGGACTGCCAGTCTAGGGGGTTACGGACAGTCCGGATTCTATATGAATAATAACTATTCGCGTTTTTGCGTCAGTGAAATGTCAGCTTCGAGCAGATTCGCGATCAGGGCTCGCAGCAGTCCCCGCGGTAATCGGCTCGCGGCGCGCGTTGGGATGAAGGCGTGCCTTACGCCTCTTTGGCCGGCCTGCGCTCGGGTTCAAGGACGGCTGGGGAGCGCCTGCGCGGCGGGTTCGCAGGAATCGCGATAGGCAACCGCATACATCGCCGTCACCACAAATACGAGCGGGACGCAGGGCAGGGCGCTCATCGCTGCCCGCGCGAATCCAACATCCGGGTAGCCGTACGCGAGCATGCCCAGGATGTAGGCGGCATGGCCGGCCGCCGCGATCAACATGAGCAGCGCCAGCATCAGCGGCCAGGGTTTGTATGGCATGGCGGCGCGCGCGGCGTGGAAACCGTACTCGCCGGTTGCCGCCGCGCGCGGCAGGCTCAGGCCATACATCGCCAGCGCGTACAGCGTTGGCACCCAGATCAGCGCCAGCGCGGCGCACAAGGCGCTCCAGAACACAGCGTCATTCGATCCGGCCAGCACCATGTAGATCACATAGGGCAGGTCCCCGGTGGCGCGAGCCATCGCAGTGGCTGCAATGACGAGCGCGCTGAGCAAGGCCAGATGACGGGCCTGCGCCGCGCTGCCGCGGGTGGCGCCGCCGCCCCTCAGGTCGCCTGGCTTGACGGCGCGATGCCAGGCGCAGGTCATGCGCGCCAACGCAATCAGGTTGATCAGCGCCAGCGCCATGAACAGCCCATTCCCGTACGGAAACAGGTTGGCGATCAGCAAGGCGAAAGGCAGCGACACGATGAACAGCGCCAGCGACCAGGGGGCTGCGGCCAGCATGGCGCGGCCTCGCTGGCGTATGGCGTCAGCCGTCGCCGCAACGAATTGGCGGGCTCCGAGTTTGCTCGACAAGAGGATGCGCTGCCTTACTTGCTGCGATAGTTGTTGGCTTCGCGCTCACCCGCCCACTTGCGCAGCGCGGCGATGAACTCGGGGCAGACGTTGCCGTCCACCTGGCTGTCGATGATGACGCTGTTCTGCATGCGCATCACCACGCTGCACTCGTAGACCTTGGTGCGGCCGCTGTAGTAGCCGTGGTTGGTATTCTGGAACACCGGCGTGGCGGCGCTGGTCGAGGTGGCCGGGATCATGCCGACCACCTGCTGCGAGGTGCCGGTAGAGACCCATTCGGTATAGGGCGCAGTCTGGTAGTCGGACCAGATCAGCTCCATGGTGTTGCCGACGCCGCGCTTTTTCGACGGTTCGCCCAGCGCCGTGATGGCGTCGGCCACCGGCCGGCCCTTCATGTTCTTGGCCACGTTCACGCTGGGTGAGAACGACAGCCCGGACGAGAAGATATTGGTCAGCGACGGCAGCGTCGAACTGCCGCCCGTGGGCATCGGCGCGCAGCCGGCCAGGGCGGCCAGGGCCAGCGACACCGGCAGGGCGCGGCCCAGCAACCAGGTCGAACGGAGTCGCAATTTATTCATGCTGAGCCCTAGCTCCCTCAAAGATCCGGCGTGCCGCAACATAATTCAGCGGCCGCAAGATTTTGTCTTGTTTTGGTTTCGGTTCGTGACGAGTCGTATCGTGGTGCCGGGAGCCTTGCACGGGCGGCGGATGTGTCCGCTCGCCCGAATTGCCTTGCGCCGAGAGGGGCCGATGTTACCGAAAAAATAGTGGCGCATCAGCTTCGGGGCGCTGAAAAATTGGTTACGTTATGGGCGGAAACGCGTTCACACAGGGCATAGAAGACAAACTGTAACGTGCTACGATCCGCGCGTTCTGCGCCCCGGGGCGCCTTGGCGATCAGGCATCGCGGGGCGCGCGGCGCCACCACCATTGGATATTGCACACCCATGATGCTCGCGCGATTGCTGGTTCAGTTCCGTTCCACCGTGGCCGCACTGGCCGGCGCAGGCGCGCTGGCCCTGGGCCTCGCCGCCGCGCCGGCGGCGCACGCCGACACGCTGTACGGCGCCGTGGCCACCGACGAAGCTCACGCCAAGCTGTATTGGGTCATGCCGGAAACCTCCACCAAGGAAGCGCAGGACGCCGCGCTGGCCAAGTGCAACAAGGCGGGCGGCAAGGGTTGCAAGAGCGTCACGTCGTTTTCGGACAGCTGCGTGGCGTTCTCGCGGAATTCGCGTAGCGACCTGTTCTGGGGCACCAGCGTGTCGTCCGAGGTCGCCGCGAAGAAGGCCATCCGCACCTGCACCAACGACAGCGCCGACGGCAAGTGCAAGCTGGCCGTCATGCCCTTGTGCGTCGGTCCAGGCTACAGCGAAGCTGAACTGAAAGCGCCCGACACCGCCACGCCCGCCCAGCTCGAAGCCCTGTCGGCCAAGCTGGACTCGCGCGGCTACTGGGGCTCCGTGGCCGAGAAGGAAACTGGCCAATTGACGTACGCCGACGGCTATCCGAGCGAGAAAGAGGCGGTCGACGCCTTGCTCAAGTGGGAAGACTGCGTCGGCTGCCGCACCGTGCTGACCTATACCGACACCTGCGTCGGCATGGCCTGGGGCAAGGGCAGCAAGGGCCGCGGCACCAGCTTTACCGCGAAGAATCCCGATCCGGTGGCCGCGCGCAACGAAGCGCGCGCCACCTGCGACGCCAAGAGCGGCGGCCTGACCTGCGTGGCCTTCGTGCGCTGCTCGGGGCGGGCTTATATCAGCGGCTACAAGGGCGAGGACGAAAAGGCGAATTGATCGCGGCCTTCAGGCCACGATCCGGACGGGAGCCTCGACCGGTGTCGGGGCTCGGGTCAGCTTGACCCAGTCCTCGTGTGCCAGGTGGGGCCGCACCGCGTCGAGCACGGCGGCGTAGACCGGGGCGGGGGCGACCGCCTGTACGCCTGCCAGCAATTCGGCGCGTTCGGCGGGCGTCATGGCCGGAATCATCCAGCGCATGATGCAGAGGTTCTCGGCCGGCGGCAGCGATGCCACGATGGCGCCCTCCAGCGCGCGCAGTTCCTCGTCGCTGTAACAGGACCATAGCACCTGGTTGTGCTGCGTTTCCTCGACGTGCATATGGGCGAAGTTCTCGCCGACGAACAACGCCAGTTGCCGGTACAGCCGCAGCGCGGCCTGGGCCTGGGTGGCGCCGCAGCCGGCGGCGAGCAGCGCGGATGCCGCGGCGCGCAATCCGGCGATCGCCGCGAGGTGCTCGACATGCTCCGCGGCGATGCGCCCGCTGGCACCTGGGCGGCGCGCTTCCATCGCCGCGTGCACAAAATCGTTTTCATGCCCCAGATGGCTGACGCAGATGTCGGCCAGTTCCTGCACGCGCTCGCATGCCGTTCGCGTTTCGGCGGGGTCGTCAACGTCGACGCGGCCCACGGCCTGCAAGGTATCCAGCATCATGGCGCGCAATGCCTTGTGGATGCCGACATAGATGTCCATGCGCGGCGCCGCGCCGGCGCTGGAGGTAGGGAAATACTGGGCTTCGGTAATGCAGTTCATGGTGCAGGCCTTGATAAGTGGAATGGCGAGGCGTTTGCCGGCTTCCCCGGCAATGGCCGGATTCGGTGTGGAAACCGGGCAAGGAAAGTGTAGGAACGCCGCGGCGCGCGCGTTGCTAAGAGTTTGTTAATCAAGCGCTAAAAAATCGCTAAACGGCATGCGATCCGGGCGCGGGCCTTGGGCTATGATTTCTGGCACCGTCGAGCTTCAACAGCCCTGAGGTTTCCTGCCGTGCCCATACTGCCCGCCGAATGGAGCCTGTGCCTGCCCATGCTGCCTTCGCTGCGGCTGGGAAGCTGCGATCGGGACGGCAATCCCCACGTTTGCCGGGCCTTGGCCGCGGATATGCTGCCGGATGGCCGCATACTGGTGCTATTGGCCGAGCATGCCGCGCCGCTGGTCGTGGCCGCCATCCGCGAGACCGCCCAGGTCGCCATGCTGGCCACCTCGCCGCGCACCAACCGCACGCTGCATCTCAAAGGCCGCGATGCGCGCGTCGAGCCCGCCCTGGCCTCCCATGCCGAACTGCTGGCGTTGCGGCGCCATACGCTGACGCAGGAACTGGCCGAAGTCGACGGCTTCGCCGGAGCCCCTTTCCTGGATCATTGGTACGGGGTAGCGGTGCATGAATTGGTGGCGCTGCGCTACACCGTGGCGGGAGCCTGGAACCAGACGCCGGGCCCGCATGCCGGGCAGGCCGTGGAACTGGAGCCTGGCCCATGAGCGCATTGACCCTGCTGGCCGTTCGCCGCGTGCTGGATGGCGGCATTCCGCCCACCTTGTGCAGCGTCTCGGCCGACGGCATCCCCCATGTCAATCTGCTGTCGCACGTGGAGTACGTGGATGGCGGCCACGTGGCGTTGACCTTCCAGTTCTTCAACCGCAGCCGGGAGAACATTCTCGCCACGGGACGCGCCAGCCTGATGGTGGAAGACCCCTGCACCGGGGGCAGCCTGGCCCTGCAATTACGCTATCTGCGCACCGAAACCGAAGGCCCGGTGTTCGAGCGCCTGCGCGCCAAACTGGCCGGCATTGCGGCGCATACCGGCATGGAGCATGTGTTCCGCCTGCGGGGCGCCGACATCTACGAGGTGCTGGATATCCGGCCCATGCACAGCGGCGCGCCGCTATCCACGCTGCAGCCGCGCTGCGACCTGGCTGCCGGCGCGAGGGCAGTGTCGGCGCGGCTTGCCGAGTGCGGCGAGCTGAGCCTGTTGCCTCAGGTCGCCATGGACGGCTTGCGCCGCGACCTGGCCGTGAACCACGCCATCCTTTGGCTGCTGGATGAGCAGCGCCAGACCCTGTATACCCTGGCCAGCATGGGTTATGCCCAGCAGGGCGTCGGTGCCGAAGTGCCGCTGGCCGAGGCCGGCCTGGCAGGCGTGGCCGCGCGCGAAGGCGTGGCGCTGCGCATCGGCCATATGGCGCGCATGTACCGGTATGGCCGCACCTTGCATCAGATGGCCAGCGGCCAGGGGCCGATCGAAGGCGAACCCATCGCGTTGCCAGGACTGGCCACTCCCTGCAGCCAGTTGGCCGTGCCGTTGCGTGCGCGCGGGCGCACCGTGGGCGCGCTGCTGGTCGAAAGCGAGAGCGACCAGTTCTTCGGATATGACGACGAGGACGCATTGGCGGTGTTGTGCGCGCAGCTGGCTCAGGCGCTGCTCACGCTGCAAGGCGCCGAGCTGGATGCGGGTGCGCCGCTGCCGGACGATGCGCGGATTGGTCCGCTGGCTCAGCCGGGCGCGCCCCTCAGCCTGCGCTACTTTCCGCGCGATGGCACGGTCTTCATCGACGGGCAATACCTGATCAAGGGCGTGGCGGGAGCGATCCTGTGGAAGCTTGCCTGCGATGCGCAGCGTCACGGCCGCTGGGGCTTTTCCACGCGGGAACTGCGGTTGGCCGGAAGCGCTTTGGGACTGCCCGACGTGCAGGACAACCTCGGCGTGCGCCTGCTGCTGTTGCAGCGTCGCCTGGCTGACTGGGGGGGGGCCCTGCAGATCCGCAAGCTGCGCCGGGGCTGCTATGAACTGGTGCCGGGCAGGGCGCTGTTGCTGGAGTCCGCGGGCGGGCTAGCGGCTTGATTCCTGCCGGGGAGGTATCAGCCTTTTGGCTGCGAATCACAGGTGATCGCGACCCGGAATGCGGCGCTACACTGAAAGATCCAGGGTCCCTCGACATCAATGGAGTTTTTCATGAAAAAGTCCATACGCCCCTGTACCGCGACGCTTCTTTCCCTGTTCTGCCTGTGCGCTGCCGCACAGACGGTAACGCCGCTCAAAGGGCAGTCGCCCCAAACCACCCAGCAAGACATCAGCGCATGCCAGGCTCTGGCGGGCAGCGGCGCCAGCACCAGCACGAACGATCCTAAATCTGGCGGGCGCGTCCGTGGCGCAGCAGCCGGCGCGGCAGCGGGCGCGGCGGTAGCCGGCGCGCGCGGCAATCAGCACGAGGAGGTCTACGACCGGATGAGCGATGACGCCAAGCAGCAATACCGGCAGAACCAGGCCAAGGACGCGGCGGCGGCAGGGATGGTCGTGGGCGGTTCGCGGCAACGGCAGGACCGCCGCCAGGATCGAGCCGAAGCGTCGCAGCAGAACGCGGCAGCCGCCTCCACGTATAGCACTTGCATGCAGCAGCGCGGGTATCAAGTGGCGCCGTGATCCGCGAGGGTTGCAGGACTGACCGATGAACGGCGCGGGGCGGCTTTGAATTGCGACTGAGAATAAATCTCAGTACAATCCGGCCACTTTCAAACGACCTGCGCCGCATGAGCCGCAACCCTTTGCTGGCGTCCAACACGACGCCCGCATCCGCCGACGACACGAACGGAAACGCCAGCGCGATCGCCAAAGCCTACGCGCGCTGGCGGCTGCCGCTCATGCGCGGCCTGGCCCGATTCAAGGGCAGCATTGGCAGCGCCGAAGATGCGCTGCACGATGGCGTCGTCAAATGGGTGGCGGCCAGTCCTGCGTTGGAGTCCACGGATGAGCAGGGAGCCTACTTGCGCAGGACGGTGTTGAACGGCGTGGCCGACGAGTTCCGCGAGCGCAAGGCGGGCCGGCGGCTGCAGACGGTGTCGTTCGATGAGGCCGAAGAGAACGTGCAGGCGCTGGCGGCGGGCGAAGCTTCGTGTCCCATGCGCGCGGCGGCGCATCAACAGCGCCTGGAGCGGCTGGGCGCTGCCTTGCAGGAACTTCCCGAGCGCCAGCGCGAAGCTTTTGTGCTGTGCCGTTTCGACGGGCTGACACAGGACGAAGTCGCGGCCCGCATGCAGATATCGCGGCGCATGGTCGTCAAGCATCTGGCGCGCGCCATCGCCTACTGCGAGGTCCGGGTGCACTATGCTACGGTTGCGCAGATGCAGCAATTGCATCGGCCCGCTGGCGATGACGCCGGCCTGGACAATAACAACAATAGCGATTCCGCCTCGTCATGACCGACCCGTCTTCCTCCGCTACGCCGGACACGCTTGCCTTGCACGAGGCGGCGGCCGAGTGGCTGGTGCGCCGCCAGGACGCCAGCTGGTCGGACGCTGACGAGCAGGAGTTGCATGCCTGGCTGGCTGCCAAGCCCGCGCACCGGCAGGCGTATTCGCGGGTATCGCGCACCTGGGAGGATCTGTCGCAGGCGCCCCGGCCCGCGCTGGCCTCCGACGGGCAGGCGGCTGCCCGGCCGTCCAGGCCCTTGCCACGCAAGACCCCGCGGACGGCGTCTGGCCGCCGCGCCGTCCAGCCGGGGTTCTGGGGGGCGCTGCTGGGGCAGCCCGTGTTTTCCAAGACCTTCGCCGCCGCCTGTGCGGCGCTGATCGTGGGCGGCGGCTACGGCTGGTATCGCTGGGACAACACGCCGGGCTATGTGCTGAGCGTGAGCACGGCGGCGGGAGAGGTGCGTCAGCTGGACCTGCCCGACGGCTCCCATGTTGCGCTGAATTTCGGCAGCACGCTGGAGGTCCGCTACTACCCGCGGCGCCGCGAGCTGGTGCTGAACCAGGGCGAAGGGTTTTTCGACGTGGCGCCGGACACAGATCGGCCATTCACCGTCGATGCCCGCCAGAGCCGGATCACGGTGGTGGGCACGGCTTTCAACGTGCGCAACACGCCAGAGGACGTCATCGTCAAGGTGTCGCACGGCCGGGTGCGTGTGCAGCCCGACCGCGACAAGTCCACGCCGGAACTGTCGCTAGGCGCCGAACAAGGCGTGACCGTGAATGCGCGAAACGCCACCTATCAGGCGGTGGCGGCGGTGCCGGACGGCGTGGGCGGATGGCGCAATGGCCGTCTGGTGTACCGGCGCACGCCGCTGGGCGAAGTGGCCCAGGAAGTCGCCCAGTACCTGGGCAAGCCGGTGGCGCTGGGCAGTCCGGGCCTTACGTCCCTGCCGGTCTCGGGCTTTGCCGCGACCAATGCGCCCGCTGCGTTCCTGGAAGCCCTGCCGGATCTGCTGCCGGTGCAGGTCAAGCGCGCGCCCGGCGGCGGCTACCTGATCCTGGATCGCTGAGCTTCCAGGCGTCTACCTGAAAATTATTTTTATTTACATGCGGTGCGCGGGTTCCCAATCCCGTCCCGGAATCCGTTTACTCCCGCAAGGCCGGTAGCGGCCAACAACGATGGAGCGGGAATGGCACGGGGATTGTTGAAGGACGCGCTTGCTGGCGGCGCGTTGACGGCGGGCATGCAACTCAGGGCCATGCCGGTGATGGTGGCATGCGCGCTGGCAGCGCTGGCGTCGCCCGCCGCGGTGCACGCGCAGCAGCAGGCGGCGCAAGTGGATTTCAGCATTGCGGCTCAGCCGCTGGAACATGCCTTGAGGCTGTTCTCGGAACAGTCCCGGCATCAGGTGCTGTTCGATGAAGCCGTGGTGGCGGGCAAGCGCGCGCCGGCGGTCAACGGCCGCTACACGCCGCGGGAAGCGCTGGATCAGTTGCTGGCCGGCGCCAACGTGCGCGTGAACAGCGCCAGGCCGAACGTGTACACCTTGACGGCCGTCGGGCAATCCTCGGGCGATGCGGTGACGCTGCAATCGGTGACGGTCAGCGGCAGCGGCGTGGGCAATCCGACCACCGAAGGAACCGGCTCGTACACCAGCGACGCCATCACGATCAGCAAGATGACGCAGTCGGTCCGCGAAACGCCGCAGTCGGTCAGCGTGCTCACGCGCCAATTGCTGGACGACAAGAACCTGACCACGCTGGACGAGGCGCTGGCGCAGACCACCGGCGTGACGAAGACGGCAAGAAACTTCGGCAACCACAAATTCTCGATCCGCGGCTTCACGGTGGACGACAACAACTATCTGGTCGACGGCGTGGCTGGCGTGGTCTATGCACCGGTGGGCTGGCTGCCCATCGACACCGCCGTGTTCGACCGGGTCGAAGTGCTGCGCGGCGCGGCAGGCTTGATGCTGGGCTCGGCGGACCCCAGCGGCGCGATCAACATGGTGCGCAAGCGTCCGCGCGGCGAAGGCCATTTCGAGGGCGCCACCACGGTGGGATCCTGGGACAACTACCGCATGGAACTCGATGGCGGCGGCCCGCTCAACGAGTCCGGCACGGTGCGCGGCCGCCTGGTGACCGCGTACCAGGACCGCCATTACTTCTACGATGGCACGAAGTCGAAATCGCCCCTGGTCTACGGCGTGATCGACGCCGATCTGGGGCGCGACACGACGCTGACGTTTGGGGCGCGCCATCAGGCCACCGACACGGACGGCTATTGGCTGTTCGGTCTGCCGCGCTATACCGATGGCGGCGCGCTGGACGTTTCGCGCTCAACCTCGCTGATCCAGGATTGGAACCGGCAGAAAGGCCAGGTGAACGAAGTATTCGCCGAAGCCGAGCACCGGTTCAACCAGGACTGGAAGGCGCGCCTGTCGCTCAACCATACCGAGGTCGACCTGGATCAACGTGTGGCCATTCCGATCGGCGGCGTGGATCGGGCGACCGGCGTGGGCTCGCGTTTCTACACCATTTATTTCAACGATGCGCGCGTGAAGAGCGATGGCATCGACCTGAACACCACGGGTGGTTTCCAGGCGCTGGGGGGCACGCACCAGGTCCTGCTCGGCGCCAGCTGGTCGCGCCAGCGCACCAACCAGAAATGGGCGTATCTGGACAGCGACACGCCCATCAATGTGTATGACCCTGACCATTCCTCCATTCCGCAACCGGCGCGTCCGGCCTGGGACGGCGGGGAAACGTCGCGGTTGGAGCAGACAAGCCTGTACGGCAGCATGCGGCTGCAACTGGCGGATCCGCTGCACTTGCTGCTGGGCGGCAAGTTCAGTTGGCTGAAGTACCGGTCGGACGATGGGCTGACCGGCAAGAGAACCCGGGACTATGAGCAGAAGCACGAATTCACGCCCTATGCCGGACTGGTCTATGACCTGGACCAGCAATGGTCCGTCTACACCAGCTATGCGGACACCTACCAGCCGCAGAGCACCTACGTAACGTCTTCGGGCAAGCCGCTGGACCCGTCCATCGGCGCCAACTACGAGGCGGGCGTGAAGGGCGAGCTCTACGACGGACGCCTGAACGTGTCCGCGGCGGTGTTCGCCGTGAAGAAGTCCGGCATTGCGGTGGAAGACATGGCGGCGACGGGCAGCTGCCCGGGCTCGCTGGCTTCGCCCAACTGCTATCGCAACGGCGGCACGCTGCGCAGCAAGGGCTTTGAGCTGGAAGCCAGCGGCGAACTGTCGCCGGGCTGGCAGGTGATGGCCGGCTACACCTACGTCACCAGCCGCGACGACGAAGGCGAGACGATCAGCGCGGAAACCCCGCGCCATCTGTTCCGCCTGTCCACCACGTACCAGCTGCCCGGCCGCTGGAATGCCTTCAGCGTCGGCGGCGGCGTGTCGGCGCAAAGCGGCTACTCGTACAAGGCCTACGACGACATGTCGGTGCGGATGGGCGCGCCCGGCCGCGCCGTGTGGGACCTGCGCGCGGGTTATCGCATCAACAAGCACTGGTCCGCCAGCCTGAACGTGGCGAACGCGTTCGACAAGGACTACTACGGCATGGTCAGCCAGATCCGGCGCGGCAACCACTATGGCGAGCCTCGCAACGTGATGCTGACCTTGCGGGGAACGCTGTGACCGGCAATGCCGCAGGCGAGGCTTGCGGCCGCTTGCGGATCCAGTCGTGAAGGGGGGATTCCGACAGAGCATGTCCTGGCTGCACACCTGGTGCGGCCTGACCTGCGGCTGGCTGCTGTGCGCGATCTTCCTGACCGGCACGCTCAGCGTGTTCCGGGAACCCATCACGCGCTGGATGGAAGCGGGGCCGCCGGCCAGTCCCGCCGCCGAGAGCGCGGACGCCCGGCAGTGGCTGCCGCGCGCCACGCAGGAGCTGTCGTCCCGCGCCGCGGCGGCCGCCGAGTGGGACATTTCCTTGCCGGCCCGGCCCGGCTGGCCCGTGCAGCTGTCCTGGCGCACCGACGACGGCGCACGCCACGATATCTGGCTGGACTCGCGCACAGGCGCGGTGCAGCCGCCGCCCCAGATACGCGAGACCGAGGGCGGTCGGCATTTCATGTCCTTCCATTACACCTTGCACGGCGGCCTGCCGGGCTACTGGCTGGTGGGCTGGATATCCATGTGCATGCTGGTCGCGCTGGTCTCGGGCGTGGTGGTGCACAAGCGCATCTTCAAGGACTTCTTTACCTTCCGTCCGGG
This sequence comes from Achromobacter xylosoxidans, assembly GCF_002192695.1. Taxonomy (GTDB): domain Bacteria; phylum Pseudomonadota; class Gammaproteobacteria; order Burkholderiales; family Burkholderiaceae_B; genus Achromobacter; species Achromobacter xylosoxidans_C. The sequence continues at coordinate 136,568 of NZ_MTLG01000074.1, read as the reverse complement.
CAAGGGACTACGCAGCTGGCTGGACGCGCACAATGCCACGGCGGTGCTGACGCTGCCGTTCCTCTTCATGATCGGCTACACGGGGCTGGCGTTCTTCTACACCAGCTACATGCCTTGGCCGTTGCACGCGGTGTATGGCGGGGATGCAGGCGCCTATCGCCGCTACCAGGCCGAGCTGGCGCCTGCGCCGGCGGAGCCTCGCATTGCGGGGCCCGGTTTGAGGGGAGTTCCGGATCTGTACCCCTTGCTGTCGCAGGCGCGCGCGCTGACCGGGCAGGAGGCGGCGCGCATCACCATCGATCGTCCGGGTGACGCGGGCAGCATCGTCCAGGTGTTCGGCCGCAAGCCCCTGGCCGGCGCGGCGCCGCACCTGCTCACCGACGCCAGCCGCGTCGCATTCGATGCGGCAAGCGCAGCGGTCCTGCAGGTCGCGCCCGCGCATCACGAGGGGTTTGAAGCCAGGCAGGTCCACGAGACCATCGAAGCCCTGCACAAGGCGGACTTCGGCGGATGGACCATCAAGTGGCTGTACTTCTTCAGCGGCCTGATGGGCACCGCCATGATCGCCATCGGCACGTTGCTGTACTCCATCAAGCGGCGCAAGAAGAGCGAGCATGAGTTCGGCGCGGCCACGGCGCGGGTCTATCGGTGCGTGGAAGCCCTGAACGTTGCGGCGCTGGCGGGTATTGCCGTGGCAAGCATCGCCTACTTTTACGGCAACCGCCTGATCCCCGCCGCCTGGCCGGAACGCAGCGTCTGGGAGATCCGAGTTTTCTTCGCCGTGTGGGCCGCGACCCTGGTCCATGCGCTGTGGCGCGCGCCACGCAGCGCGTGGATCGAGCAACTGGCCGCGGCAGCGGTGCTCTGCCTCGGACTGCCGATACTGAACTGGGCGACGACGGGCCGGCACGCCTGGGCCCATGCCGCCCATGGAGAATGGCAGCAGGCGGCGGTGGAGATCACCGCGCTGGTATTTGGCCTGCTGCTGGCCTGCATGGCCCACGCGTTGCGGTGGCGCTGGAAGACTGCGCCGACGGCCGCCGCGCCGCCGTCGCGCAAGGCGCCGCCCGCCAGCCACGATGATGCAGCCCATCGTTGGGGGATCGCCAGCCGCGTGATGGCCGCGGCTGCAGGCGGCTACCTGCTGTCCGCCCTGGCGATGTCGGCCCTGGCGCTGGCGTGGCCCGCCATGGCCGGCGCATCGCCGGCCGTCGGCGTGCTGGCCGGAACGCTCTTGAGCTTTGTCGTCTACACGGCAATCGGCGTGGGCGTGTTCGGCGCCGGCAGCGCGGGACGGGCGTGGGCGCTGATGGCGTTGGCCAGCCTGGCGTCCGGCGCGGTGGTACTCGGTCTGCGCGCATAGAGGCGAGTTGCGCTATCCGTGGCTACCAGCGGGAAACGTCAGGAACGGTCGCCTATCGATCCCAACCGCGCCTGCATCAACTCCAGCAAGGCCCGAACCCGCGCAGTCACCGAATGCCGGTGGCTGTAAGCCCCCAGCAATTGCAGCGGCGCGGGCCGCAGATCCAGCGGCACTTCCACCAGGCGGCCCGCTGCAAGGTCTTCCTGGCAGCCGAAGGCCGCCAGTATCGCGAAACCTATGCCTTGCCGGGCGCCCGCGCCTGCCAGTTCGCCGCTGTTGACACGGTAGCGGCTGCGGACCGGCACTTTGACGATCTCGCCGGCGGCGTCGATGAATTGCCAGGGCTGTCCTTTCAGCGCGCTCAAGGTGGTGATGCAGGGCAGGGATCTGAGCTCCCTCACGTGGCGGGGCGTGCCGGTCCGGGCCAGCAAGCTGGGCGCCGCGACCACGATGCTGGGCAGGGTGGCCAGTTCGCGCGTGATGAAGGCGCTGTCGTCCTGGCGGCCGCGATGGAAGACGATGGCCAGGTCCACGTCCTCGTCGCGCAGCGATTCCAGACCGCTCATGCGCGTGTCGCATTCCAGTTCCACGCCGGGATGCAGGCTGCAGAACTCGGCAAGAATGGGCGCCAGCAGCCTGGGGGCTTCGCCGGGCATGCACATTCTCAACGGGCCGCGCAGCTCGCGTTGCACCGCGCCCAGCTCTTCCTCGGTGGCGAGCAGGGCGTCGAGCAGGGGTTTGGCGCGTTCGTACAGCAGCCTGCCGGCTTCCGTCATGCGCAGATGGCGGGTGCTGCGCTCCAGCAGGCGCACGCCCAGCCTGCGTTCCAGCGAGGCGACGTGGCGGCTGACGTTGGACGAGGGCAGGGCCAGCAGGCGGGCGGCGCCGGCGAAGCTCTGTTCATCGACGACCGCCGCATAGACGCGGACGGTGTTCAGGTCTAGGGCATCGCGCATGATTGTCCCGAATGAGGTAATAAATCAGCCTATTTTTACATGCTAGTTCTCAAAAATGGCGGAATCTAAGATGCCGTCAACGCCAGATAAACCGCCGCCGGCGGCGCGTCGAGGCGGGTTTTACAGGAGAGCGGCAGCGTGGAAATAGGAATACTGGGCGGCGGCATTGCAGGCTTGAGCGTGGCGCTGGCCTTGCGCAAGCAGGGGCACAGGCCCCGGGTGTATGAACGCAGGGCCGAGCCCGCGACTATGGGAGCCGGCGTGACGCTATGGCCCAATGCCGGCTTCGTGCTCCAGGAGCTGGGCTTGCTGCAGGATGTCGCGGCTGCCGGAGGCCGGCCGGTCGCGATGCACCGGCAGGACGCGGCGGGCAATCCGCTGGGCGGCCTGGATATCGCGCTGCTGGACCGGATGATGGGATATCCGACCCATACGATATTGCGCCGGGATCTGCTGGCGGTGCTGCTGGAAGCCGTGGCGGCGGCCGGAATTCCGGTCGCATATGGACACCGGGCGGTGGCAATCGATCCGGATGGCGACGGCCGGGCCGTGGCGCGGTTCGAGCATGGGCTGCACATCCGCCCGGACCTGCTCATCGGCGCCGACGGCCGCATGGATTCGGTGGCGCGCCGTTACGTCGCGGGCGATAACGCGCCGGTCTATCAGGGCTTCGTGAACTGGATCGGCGTGGCGCAGGCGGATGAGGCGCTGGTCGATGAAATCGCCATCCGGGACTATTGGGGCGCGGGCGAGCGCTTCGGCGCCGTGGCGGTGCGGCCCGGGCTGGTCTATTGGGCGGGAGCGCAGGCGCGGCCCTTGCGCGCGGCGGCGCCTGCCGCTGACCTGCGCAATGAGGTCGAGACCTTGTTCGGAGGATGGCCCGAGCCCGTCGCCCGCATCATCCGCGCGACGCCGGCCCATGCGGTCCGTCTGATCGCCGTGCATGACCTCGAGCCCCTGACAACCTGGAGCCGGGGCAACGTGCTGCTGGTGGGCGACGCGGCGCACGCGCCCTTGCCGACCTCGGGGCAGGGGGCATGCCAGGCCTTGGAGGATGCCTGGCATCTGGCCCGCTGCCTGGACGGCGCGGGCGATGGACTGGACGCGGCCTTGCTGCGCTTTGCGCAGATGCGCGCTCCCAAGACGGCGCAGTTGATCGAGCAGGCGCGGGTGTTCGCGCGCGGCCTGTTCGCCATCGATCCCGCGACCTGCCGCGAGCGGGACGAACGCGCCAAGGCCGGCGATCCCGTGCGTGACGCGCAGGCCCTGGCGGCAGGGTGGGCGCAGGGCCTGCCGATGCCGGGCCGAGGGCTGGGGGCTGTCCCGGGCGACGTAGGTTCCGGCAGTTTGTACCGGGTCTGATCGTCTTGGGCACGCGGCTTGCTGAGCGGACGGTCTGCCAGGACTGGAAGCAACACCATGCCGAGCACCAGCATTCCCCGCCGCCAGGCATCCCGGGCGCGGCCGCGCCGCGCCTCAGCCGGCCGCGCCAACCCGATCTTCCGCTTCTTTGACCATTTCGCCGCGCACGTGACCAGATGGGTGGGATCGCCCATTGCGTTCGGACTGGCGCTGATCGCCGTCATCGCCTGGGCCGCGTCGGGCCCGGCCTTCGGATACTCCGAAATCTGGCAGTTGGTGATCAATACCGGCACGACCATCGTGACGTTCCTGATGGTGTTCCTGATCCAGCAGAGCCAGAACAAGGACAGCGAGGCGCTGCACCTGAAGCTGGACGAGTTGCTGATCGCGCTGAAGGGCGCGGACGAGGGGCTGGTCGACGCCGAACGCCTGGACGAAGACAAGCTGCTGGCGTTGGCTGCAGCCTGCACCGCCCGCGCCCGGCGGGAACGCCGCCGCAAACGCACAAGGAGGGAGACATGAACGGAAACGGACCCTTGGTGCGCAAGGGGCAGTATGACGGTCCCCTGGCGCGAGGAGAGTTCCGCCTGCGTTTCATGCGGCGCTTTTACGATCCGGCATTCCTGGCCGAGCGTGACGCCCTGGAGCGCCTGGAGGCGATCGCCTGGGACGCCTACGAAACAGGCCGCAAGGCGCCCGTCACGGTCAAGGCCGGCGCGGCCTATGCCGATCCCGATTACGACCTTTCCGTGGAGTGGAAGGAAACGCGCGACCGCCTGGAGCGCGCCGCGGCGGCGCAACGGGATCCGCGGACGCCTTCGCGCGTCCTGGTCATCGTGGGCGCCGCGCGCAATGACGGCACCTGTCCGGGGGAGGTCTCCAAGAGCTGGCGTCTGGCGCGCATCGTCGTCAACGAGTTGCAGGCCGGCGCGATACAGACTGACATGCTGGACCTGAGCCGTTTGGTCTCGGAGTACGAATACCAGATCCATCCCTGCAAGGGCTGCGTATCGACCGCGATGCCCTTGTGCCATTGGCCGTGCAGTTGCTACCCGAATCACTCGCTGGGACAGTCCAATGACGCGATGGCGGGGATCTACGAGCAATGGGTCGCGGCCCATGGCGTGATCCTGGTGGCGCCCACGTACTGGTACCAATCGCCCAGCCCCTTGAAACTGATGATAGACAGGCTGGTGTGCGCCGACGGCGGCAATCCCGACCCCACCTTGACCGGCGGCAAGGATCCACTGAAGGCCAAGCAGGTCGAACTGGCCGGCTGGCCCTATCCCAAGCATCTGGCCGGCCGCGCCTACGGCCTGGTGGTGCACGGGGATGTGGCCGGCATCGAGGCGCAGCGGCGCGGGCTCGCCGACTGGCTGGACTGGATGGGGCTTGTGGACGCCGGCGCGGCGTCGCGCTTGGACCGCTACATCAGCTACTACCGTCCCTACGCCACCAGCCACGACGACCTGGACCAGGACCAGGCGGTGCAGCAGGAAGTGCGCAACGTGGCGCGGGCCATGGCTGATTTCCTGCCGCGCCTGCGGCGTGGCGACTTCCAAGGACTGGACCAGGGCATCCGCGATCCCAGGCCGAAGTAAACCGCAGTAGCATGAAGGCAGGATTCGACAGGAGGCCCCATGGAACACGCCAGATGGGATTTCGAGCTCGAGCGTCCGATCGAGGACCAGGGCAGTTGGAGCATAGGATACGTGCTGGTTCCGCCGGTCGCGGGAGAGCCCGAGGAACGCATCGCCGTCGAGGAGCGCTTCTCCTCGGCCCAGGTCGCGATCGACGAGGCGACGCGGCTGGCCCAGATCCACGTGGCGGACTTGAACGGCGATACAGCGTCGTTCGAGAAGCCAACGGACACGGAAGTGCCGTTCGGCAAGAATCCGCGTTTCTGAAGGCGCTTGAGCCGGCTTGCGGGCATGGCGCTTGCTGATGCCAGGCTGCGGTGGATTTCGCCGCGTTTCCTGACAGGTGCCGCGATGCCCCAGATCCAATTCGAGTTGGCCTTGCATCCGATAACGATGGCGTCGGCGCTGCCGCCCGGGACCGCGCCACGTCGCCCGCCGCCGCAGAACCCGGACGACGCCGGCGACAGCGCCCAGGGCGACGAGGTGCCCGACGAGGACATCGAGCCTGCCGACACGACGTCCGAGGACAACGCCGCCGAGGGGCCGGCCGACAGATAGTCTCGATACCCGAACTGCGCGCGGGCGCAATGCCGGCGCGCAGGGGCGGTTGCGGCCGCGCGGGCGCAGGCCCGGAACAGCGCGTCGGGGATCGGCGGGCGCCGCCGCGTCTAAAATGGCGCTCCCAATCGTTTCAAGGCGCGCCTTGCGCCGCCTGCCCAGGTTCCCGCCATGCAAGAAAACACGCCCGCCGCGCAACCGGCATCCGCAAAGCCGCAACGCCAGAGATTCGAGTCGCTCGCGGGTACGCTGCAAGCGCAGCGCGCCCGCCTCAGCCGCTGGCAGGCCGTGCTGCCGGAATACCAGAAGAAATACGAGGACGTGTTGGCGCCGCTGGAGACGGTAGAGGTCGAGCTGAAGGCCAAGCTGGTGGCCTGCTTCGACCACGCCTGCAAGCAGAAGGAGCTGACCAAGGCGGAGCGCGCCCTGGCGTCCGAGATTGCGGCACAGCTGGCGCAGGAGACGCTGGACGCCATCGTGCTGGACGGCACGCCGGCCGAGTGCGACACGGCCAGGTTGCAGGCCCTGTATCTCAAGCATGCCGGCTCGGACTACGACGGCGGCCTGGAAGACGGGCAGGACGAGGACGCCGAAGCGCCGCTGGCCAAGCCGGCGGACGGCGGAGCCGTGCCGGCTCCCGAGGTCCTGGCGGAAATCGAGGCCCTGGCCGCTGCCGGTCCCGACCAGCTGGCAGGCGTCGATGAAGACCGCTACGCCCAGTACAACCAGGCGCTGGACGCGCAACTCGCCAGGCTGGCCGGCGACATTGCGGCCGAGGAAAACGGCTTCAAGGCCAAGTACCATTTCGATCCCGCGCAATCCATAGACCCTTCCGAACTGATGGAAGACCTGGACGCGGAGATCGCCGACGCCGAGGAATACATAGGCGAACTCGAATTCGAGCTGTCGCAGTTCGTCGACATGCAGCAGGTCAAGGCCTGGCTCAAGGCCATGAAGCAGCAGCTGGCGGCCACGCGCCGGCGCGAAGGGCGCGGCTGAGGCCTACGCGGCCGGACGCCGCGCGACCGGCACCACCTTCATCACCGGCGCGGCCGTCTTGCCCGCGTCGGCTCGCGGCCGGATCATCATCGGGAAGAAGCGCCACAGGTACAGCGCGAAGGCCAGCGCCCAGGCGGTCGCCGACGCATGCAGGAAGCCGATGGTGGCGGCGGTCGGGAGCAGGGCGGCCAGGCGCAGCAGGGCTGCCAGGATCATCAGCGCATAGCTCAGCACCATGCTGCGGTCGGTCTGCAGCGGCCGGCCCAGGTGGCCGAGCGCGGTGCGCGTGACCATGCCCAGGATCAGCACCGAGAATCCGGCCACGCCGATCACGTGGGCGGGCCAGGCGGGCCGCAGCACATAGCCGGCCAATTGCGCCGCGCCCACCAGCAGGCCTATGCCCAGGCCGCCATAGCCCGCGTACAGGATCCATAGCAACGGCACCTTGCGCACCGCCCAAGGCTTCCACGATATCCATTGCGCCAGGGCGATCACGCCGGTAGCAGCCAGCGCCAGCGCGGCAGCCTGCGGCTGGCCGGCAAGCAGGCAGGCGATGGCGACGACGCCCGTGCCCAGCTGCCAGTGGCCGCTGCGCGTGTGCGGCGGAATGTCCAGCCCCGCCACGGCGCGCTTGGCGAAGAAGGGGATGACGCGGCGCGCGATCAGCAGCGTCAGCACCGCCATGCACAGCAGGCCCGCGTTGAAGTAGCGCATCAGCGCGAAGTAGTCGCCCTGGACCGAGGCCCAGAGGTAGAGCGCGTTGGTCGCGGCCAGGCCCAGCAGCAGGAAGGGAATGCCGTAATTGCGCTGATTGCGCGTGACGGCGACGGCGCGGCCCAGCGCGCCCGCGGCCCACAGGAAGAACAGCAGGTCCGCCGACGCAGCCACCACGAAGGCCGGGCGTCCGGGCACGAGATAGCCCGCGCGCGCCACGATCCACACCGCGCACAGGACCGCCAGCGGCGTGCCCCGCAAGGGATTCTTGCCGGTCCAGTTGGCCCCGGCTGTCAGCAGGAAACCCACGGCGATGGTGGCGACGAAACCCCACAGCATCTCGTGCGCATGCCAGAACATGCCATTCAACACGCCGGTCAGGCGAGCAGGGGCATGCACCCACAGCAGCACGGACGCCAGCGCCCAGAAGCAGCCGGCCAGATACAGCGGCCGAAAGCCCATTTCCGTGAAGGCGCTCCATTGGGGCCGCGCGCGGCGCGGGGCTGCGGCGGGTTCTTCGATGCTAAGCAGCGTGCTCATGAGGGTCGTCGCGGCGCCGTTTCGGTTTCGCGTTTAAAGGTGTATTTGAAATGCATATTAATGCGTCCAGCGCCTTGCCGCCAGCGCGGCCGCTTGATCCAGCGCAAGCCGGGCCGGCAAGAAAGGGGTGACTAGTCACATCGGCAAGGGGCTTCTGGTCGGCTGGCGAATGGTCCTGGAGGCGCGCCGTCCCTAGGCTAGCCACATGTCTTCGTGAGTAAAGCGAGAGTAACCATGGCAGCAAGTCAACCTTCCGCCGGCGCGCCGATGCGGGTCCTGATTTCAAGCACGTTCGCCTTCACCATCTGTTTCGCGGTGTGGATGATCTTCGCGGTGCTGGGCATACCCATCAAGGCGCAGCTGGGCCTGTCCGAAACCGAGTTCGGCCTGTTGGCCGCCATGCCGGTGCTGACCGGTTCGCTGGTGCGGGTGCCGCTGGGCATCTGGACGGACCGCTACGGCGGCCGGCCGGTGTTCTTCATCCTGATGCTGTTGGCGGTAGTGCCGATCTGGCTGCTGTCCTATGCCACCGAGTATTGGCAGTTCCTGGTGCTGGCGCTGTTCGTCGGCCTGACGGGAGGCTCGTTCTCGGTCGGCACGCCCTACGTGGCGCGCTGGTTCCCGCGCAACAAGCAGGGCCTGGCGATGGGCGTGTTCGGCGCCGGCAATTCGGGCTCGGCCATCACCAAGTTCGTGGCTCCCGCGCTGATCGCGGCGGCCGGCGGCGCCTGGGTCATCGTGCCCCAGGTCTATGCCGTGGCGCTGCTGGTCACCGCCATCCTGTTCTGGCTGTTCTCCTCTTCGGATCCCGCACATCGCGTCAAGAGCGGCGCCAGCCTGTCGGCCCAGATGGCCATGCTGAAGGACCCGCGCGTCTGGCGTTATTGCCAGTACTACTCGGTGGTGTTCGGCGGCTACGTGGCGCTGGCGCTGTGGATGACCAAGTACTACATCGGCGAATACGGCTTCGACATGAAGCTGGCCGCGCTGCTGGCGGCCTGCTTCTCCTTGCCCGGCGGCGTGCTGCGCGCGGTGGGCGGCTGGATCTCTGACCGCTACGGCGCCTACAAGACCACCTGGTGGGTGATGTGGGTGTGCTGGGTCGCGTTCTTCCTGCTGAGCTACCCGCAGACCGAATTCACCATCGTGACGGCCAACGGCCCGCGCAGCTTCGGCATCGCGCTGGGACCGGTCACCTTCACCGTGCTGCTGTTCGTGGTCGGCATCGCCATGGCCATCGGCAAGGCTTCGGTCTTCAAGTTCATCTCGGACGAGTTCGGCGAAAACATCGGCGCGGTCTCGGGCATCGTCGGCCTGGCTGGCGGCTTGGGCGGTTTCGTGCTGCCGATCATGTTCGGGGTCCTGCTGGACCTGACGGGCATCCGCTCCAGCGCCTTCATGCTGCTGTACGGCACCGTCTGCGTCTCCCTCATCTTCATGCACTTCAGTTTCCGGCCGGAAAGCGCGGCCATCGCCCGGCAACACGCCGTCTCTCCTTCCACCACCTCCTGAGAGTATCCCTATGTCTTCCACTCAAGTCCTTGCGCGCTGGGAGCCGGATAATCCGGGCTTCTGGAAGCAGACCGGCGCCCGCGTCGCCAACCGTAATCTCTGGATCTCCATTCCGGCGCTGATGCTGGCGTTCAGCATCTGGATGCTGTGGAGCGTGGTCGTCGTCAACCTGGACCGCGCCGGCTTCATGCTGTCCAAGAACCAGATGTTCTGGCTGACGGCGCTGCCCGCGCTGTCGGGCGCGACCCTGCGCATCTTCTATTCCTTCCTGGTGCCGGTCTTCGGCGGGCGCAAGTGGACGGCCATCTCCACGGCCTCGCTGCTGATTCCGGCGCTGGGCATGGGCTTCGCGCTGCGCGACCCGACCACCACCTTCCCGACCCTGCTGATCCTGGCGCTGCTGTGCGGCCTGGGCGGCGGCAACTTCAGCTCCAGCATGGCCAATATCAGCTTCTTCTTCCCCAAGGAGAAGAAGGGCCTGGCCACCGGGCTGAACGCCGGCATCGGCAACCTGGGCGTGTCCCTGGTGCAGTTCGTGGTGCCGGTGGTCATTTCCATCGGCGTATTCGGCGTGGCCGGGGGCGAGCCGCAGGTGATCAATGCCAACGGCGCGCAGCAGAACCTGTGGCTGCAGAACGCCGGCTTCATCTGGGTGATCCCGATCGCGCTGGCCTCGATTGCCGCCTGGTTCGGCATGAACGACATCGCCGACGCCCGCGCCTCGTTCGCGGACCAGGCCGTCATCTTCAAGCGCAAGCACAACTGGCTGATGTGCTGGCTGTACGTGGGCACCTTCGGCTCCTTCATCGGCTTCTCGGCGGGCTTCGCCATGCTGACCAAGACCTTGTTCCCGCAGGTCGATCCCATGGCCTACGCCTTCCTCGGTCCGCTGGTGGGTTCGCTGACCCGGCCTTTCGGCGGCTGGGTGTCGGACAAGCTGGGCGGCGCGCGGGTCACGCTGTTCACCTTCGCGGCCATGATCGTCGCGGTGCTGGGCGTGGTGATGTTCCTGCCCGTAGCCGGACAGGTCGGCAATTTCCACGGTTTCCTGGCCATGTTCATCGTGCTGTTCGCGCTGACCGGCGTGGGCAACGGTTCGACCTTCCGCATGATCCCCGTGATCTTCCTGCGCGAACGCACGCAGGCCGCCGAAGGGCGGGGCGCCGCGGCGCAGAAGCAGGCCCTGGCGGACGCGGCCAAGGAATCGGCCGCGGTGCTGGGCTTTTCGGGTGCCATCGGCGCATATGGCGGCTTCTTCATTCCCCGCAGCTTCGGCACCTCGCTGGAGATGACGGGCAGCGTGCAGGCCGCCCTGTACTGCTTCATCGGGTTCTACGCCACCTGCATGGTCATCACCTGGTGGTACTACGCCCGCCGCAATGCGCCGGTGCCTTGCTAGAGCGAAACGGATGCGGCCGGAGTGACTAGTCATTCTGCCGCGCCCGGCCTGTGCCACCGGCGAATGGTCCGGCAGGCGGGCCGAGCCCACAATGGATTCAACAGCATTGATCGCAGTACGCGCCGGCCGGACCGGCGCTCTTGGAGAATAGAGAATGAGCCATTTTCTGGACCGCTTGAAGTTCATGTCGCGGGTGAAGTCCACCTTCGCGGACGGTCACGGCGAGACGGTCAACGAGGACCGCAAGTGGGAGAACGCCTACCGCGCCCGCTGGCAGCATGACAAGGTGGTGCGGTCGACGCACGGCGTGAACTGCACGGGCTCCTGCTCCTGGAAGGTCTACGTCAAGAACGGCCTGATCACCTGGGAAACGCAGCAGACCGACTATCCGCGCACGCGGCCGGACCTGCCCAACCATGAACCCCGCGGCTGTCCGCGAGGCGCCTCCTACAGCTGGTACGTCTACTCGGCGCAGCGCGTGAAGTATCCGATGATCCGCGGCCGCCTCATGGAAATGTGGCGCGAGGCCCGCAAGACCATGGACCCGATCGCGGCCTGGGAATGGATCAGCCAGGACCCCAAGCGCGCCAAGCGCTACAAGGCCGTGCGCGGCCTGGGCGGCTTCGTGCGCGCCGACTGGGATACGGCGATGGAGATCGTGGCCGCCGCCAACGCGTTGACGATCAAGAAGTTCGGCCCTGACCGCGTGATCGGCTTTTCGCCGATCCCGGCCATGTCCATGGTCAGCTATGCGGCCGGCGCACGCTACCTCAGCCTGCTGGGCGGCGCCTGCCTGAGCTTCTACGACTGGTACTGCGACCTGCCGCCCGCCAGCCCGCAGATCTGGGGCGAACAGACCGACGTGCCGGAATCGGCCGACTGGTACAACTCGACCTACCTGATGGTGTGGGGCTCCAACGTGCCCCAGACCCGCACGCCGGACGCGCACTTCTACACCGAGGTGCGCTACAAGGGCACCAAGACGGTGGCCGTGTCCAGCGACTTCGGCGAAATGGTCAAGTTCGGCGACATCTGGCTGGCCCCCAAGCAAGGCACCGACGCCGCGCTCGCCATGGCCATGGGCCATGTGATCCTGAAGGAATTCCACCTGTCCGGCGCTTCGGATTACTTCCGCGACTACGTGCGGCGCTACACCGACATGCCCATGCTGGTGCTGCTGAAGGAGCGCGACGGCTTTTACGCGCCGGACCACTTCCTGCGCGCCTCGCACCTGGACGGCGCGCTGGGCGAGCAGAACAACCCCGACTGGAAGACGCTGGTGCTGGACGCCAAGAGCGGCGACCTGGCCGCGCCCAATGGCAGCATCGGTTTCCGCTGGGGCGAGGGCGCGGTCAACGGCGGCGAGAAGGTCGGCCGCTGGAACCTGGAATCCAAGGACGGCGGCAGCGGCCGCGAAATCGAGCCCACGCTGAGCCTGCTGGAGCAGTCCGACGCCGTGGTCGGTGTGGGCTTCCCGTACTTCGGCAGCGAGCATGGCGAGCTGCAGGTGCGCAACGTGCCGGCGCGCCGCATCCGCCTGGCCGACGGCAGCGAAGCCCTGGTGGCCACGGTGTACGACCTGCAGATGGCCAACTACGGCCTGGACCGGGGCCTGGGCGGCAGCAACGTCGCCAGCTCCTATGACGATGACGTGCCTTACACGCCCGCCTGGCAGGAAAAGCACACCGGCGTGCCGCGCGCGCAGGTGATCCAGGTGGCGCGCGAGTTCGCGCAGAACGCCCACGACACCGAAGGCAAGTCCATGGTGATCGTCGGCGCTGGCCTGAACCACTGGTACCACATGGACATGATCTACCGCGGCATCATCAATATGCTGATGATGTGCGGCTGCGTGGGCAAGAGCGGCGGCGGCTGGGCGCACTACGTGGGCCAGGAAAAGCTGCGTCCGCAGTTCGGCTGGGCCCCGCTGGCCTTCGCCGCGGACTGGGTCCGCCCGCCGCGCCAGATGAACGGCACCTCGTTCTTCTACGCGCACACCAGCCAGTGGCGCCACGAAAAGCTGAACGTCCAGGAAATCCTGGGCCCGACCGCGGACCGCGGCCGCTACGGCGACCTCAGCATGATCGACCTGAACGCCCGCGCCGAGCGCATGGGCTGGCTGCCGTCGGCGCCGCAATTGCGCACCAACCCGCTGGACGTGGTGGCGCAGGCCGAAAGCCAGGGCAAGGACCCGGTGGCGTTTGTCGCCGAACAGCTCAAGTCGGGCGAACTGCGCATGTCCTGCGAGAACCCCGACGACCCGGCCAACTTCCCGCGCAACATGTTCGTGTGGCGCTCCAACATCCTGGGCTCCAGCGGCAAGGGCCACGAGTACTTCCTGAAGTACCTGCTGGGCACGCAGAACGCGGTGTTCGGCGACGAAGCCGAAGCGATCAAGCCCACCGAGGTGACCTACCAGGAGGACGCCGCCGAAGGCAAGCTGGACCTGCTGACGGTGCTGGACTTCCGCATGAGCACCACCTGCCTGTACGGCGACATCGTGCTGCCCACGGCCACCTGGTACGAGAAGGACGACCTCAACACCTCGGACATGCATCCGTTCATCCATCCGCTGAGCGAAGCCGTGCAGCCCTTGTGGGAAAGCAAGACCGACTGGGAGATCTACAAGCTGCTGGCCAAGAAGTTCAGCGAGATCGGCGGCCCCTACCTGGGCAAGCGCCGCGACGTGGTGCTGACTCCGCTGATGCACGACACCCCGGGGGAACTGGGCCAAGCCTTCGAGCCCAAGGACTGGAAGCTGGGCGAATGCGACCTGGTCCCGGGCAAGACCGCGCCCAACATGACCGTGGTCGAGCGCGACTACAACGACATCTACCGCAAGTTCACCTCGGTGGGTCCGTTGCTGGACAAGCTGGGCAACGGCGGCAAGGGCATCAACTGGAACACCGAGCACGAAGTCCATGAACTGGCCGGCATCAACGAAAGCGTGACCGAGCCGGGCGTGAGCCAGGGCCGGCCGCGCCTGGACACTGCCATCGACGCCGCCGAGATGATCCTGACCTTCGCGCCCGAGACCAACGGCCACGTGTCGGTCAAGGCCTGGGAAGCGTTGAGCAAGATCACGGGGCGCGAGCACGCGCATCTGGCCATCGGACGCGAGCACGACAAGATCCGCTTCCGCGACATCCAGGCGCAGCCGCGCAAGATCATTTCCGCGCCCACCTGGTCGGGCCTGGAAAGTGAGGAAGTCAGCTACAACGCCGGCTATACCAACGTGCACGAGCTGATCCCATGGCGCACGCTGACCGGCCGCCAGCAGTTCTACCAGGACCATCGCTGGATGCTGGACTTCGGCGAAGGCTCCTGCGTGTACAAGCCGGCCATCGACACCAAGACGGTCGCGCCCATGCTGGGCCGCTACCCGAACGGCGAAAAGGAACTGGTCCTGAACTGGCTGACGCCGCACCAGAAGTGGGGCATCCACAGCACGTACTCGGACAACCTGCGCATGCTGACGCTGAGCCGCGGCGGTCCCCACGTGTGGATTTCCGAAGCCGAGGCCAAGCAGGCCGGGCTGGTCGACAACGACTGGGTCGAAGTCTTCAACGTGAACGGCACCCTGACGGCGCGGGTGGTGGTCAGCCAGCGCGTGCCGGTGGGCATGTGCCTGATGTACCACGCGCAGGAAAAGATCGTGAACGTGCCTGGCGCCGAAACCAGCGGCAAGCGCGGCGGCATCCATAACTCGGTCACGCGCACGGTGCTCAAGCCCACGCACATGATCGGCGGCTACGCCCAGCAGGCCTACGGCTTCAACTACTACGGCACCGTGGGCGCCAACCGCGACGAGTTCGTGGTGCTGCGCAAGATGAAGAAGGTGGACTGGCTGGAAGGTCCGCTGGTTGAAGCAACGCAACAAGAAGAGAAGCAATCATGAGGATACGCGCCCAAATCGGCATGGTGCTGAACCTGGACAAGTGCATCGGCTGCCACACTTGCTCGGTCACCTGCAAGAACGTCTGGACCAGCCGCGACGGCGTCGAGTACGCCTGGTTCAACAACGTGGAAACCAAGCCCGGCATCGGCTATCCCAAGGAATGGGAGAACCAGGAGAAGTGGAAGGGCGGCTGGAAGCGTACCACCGCCGGCAAGCTGGAACCGCGCCAGGGCGGCAAGCTGCGCATCCTGGCCAATCTCTTCGCCAACCCGAACCTGCCGCAGATCGACGACTACTACGAGCCGTTCACCTTCGACTACGAGCACCTGCAGAAGGCGCCGCTGTCGCAGACCCCGCCCACCGCGCGTCCGGTGTCGGTGCTGACCGGCAAGAAGATGGACAAGATCCATTGGGGCCCGAACTGGGAAGACGACCTGGGCGGCGAATTCAGCGCGCGCAGCCGCGACGCGCTGTTCGAGGGCGTGCAGAAGGAGATGTACTCGACCTTCGAGAACACCTTCATGATGTACCTGCCGCGCCTGTGCGAACACTGCCTGAACCCGGCCTGTGTCGCCAGCTGCCCGTCCGGTTCCATCTACAAGCGCGAAGACGACGGCATCGTGCTGGTCGACCAGGACAAGTGCCGCGGCTGGCGCATGTGCATCTCCGGCTGCCCGTACAAGAAGATCTATTACAACTGGAGCAGCGGCAAGGCCGAGAAGTGCACCTTCTGCTATCCGCGCATCGAGGCCGGCCAGCCCACGGTGTGCTCGGAAACCTGCGTGGGCCGCATCCGCTACCTGGGCGTGATGCTGTATGACGCCGACCAGATCGAGCACGCCGCGTCCACCGCCAACGAGCAGGACCTGTACCAGTCGCAGCTCGACCTGTTCCTGGACCCGCATTCGCCCGAGGTGATCGCCGCCGCGCGCGAACAGGGCATCCCGGAATCGTGGCTCGAAGCCGCCCGCAAGTCGCCGGTCTACAAGATGGCGGTGGAGTGGCGCGTCGCGTTCCCGCTGCATCCGGAATACCGCACCTTGCCCATGGTCTGGTACATCCCGCCGCTGTCGCCCATCCAGACCGCCGCCGAGTCCGGCCAGATGCCGAGCCGCACGGTGGGCAAGAGCGCCATGATCCCCGACGTGTCCAGTCTGCGCATCCCGGTGCGCTACCTGGCCAATCTGCTGACGGCGGGCAAGGAAGCGCCGGTGTTGCAGGCGCTGGAACGCATGCTGGCGATGCGCGCCTACAAGCGCTCGGAGACCGTGCACGGCGAACGCGACACGGCCTTGCTGGAGCAGGTGGGGCTGACGGAGGCGACGGTGCAGGACATGTACAAGATCATGGCCATCGCCGACTACGAGGATCGCTTCGTGGTGCCCAGCAGCCACAAGGAAGTGGTCGAGGACAGCTTTAACGAGAAGGGCAGCTGCGGCTTCACCTTCGGCAACGGCTGCTCGGGCGGGGTGTCGGAAGGCACCTTGTTCGGACGCAAGCCCCAGGGCAGCGAGATCTTCATCGAGATGCCGAAATCCCGCAAGAAGGCCGCTTCGGTCTAGGCAAGGAGAAAACCATGAGTCTGTACCGCCTGCTTTCCGCCTTGCTGTGCTACCCCGAGCCCGAGCTGCTGGACGCGCTGGGCGAGGTCGAAGCCGCCTTGGCCGACCATCCCGACGCGGAGGAAACCCTGCAGCCGCTGATCGGTTACCTGGCCACCCACGACCTCATCGCGCTGCAAGAGAACTACGTGGCCACCTTCGACCGCAACCGCTCGCATTCGCTGCACCTGTTCGAACACGTGCACGGCGAAAGCCGCGACCGCGGCCAGGCCATGGTCGACCTGCTGGATACCTACCGCGAGCACGGCTTCGAACCGGTGGTGTCCGAGCTGCCTGACCATGTGCCGCTGTTCCTGGAGTTCCTGGGCGTGATCGACCCGGCTCAGGCCCAGGACCTGCTGGATGAGGCCATCCACGTGCTGGCCGCCATCGGCGCGCGCCTGGCCAAGGGCGAAAGTCCCTACGCCTGCATCTTCGCGGTGCTGCGCGCCCAGTCCCGCGTGATTCCGCGCGAGCAGACCGAGGCGCCCGTGCGCGACATGGACGAGGCGATGGAAACGTTCGGCACCGGACCGGACGGCGTGGAACCGCTGCTGCGGCCGTTCTCGGGCGATGGCGCGCAGACCGTGCGCTTCTATCCCCGCGCGCCCGCGGCTCATTAATCTTCAGGACGACGCATCATGAACTCCCTGAATCAGTTCTTCTTCGGCATCTATCCCTACATCGCGCTGACGATCTTCCTGCTGGGCAGCCTCGTGCGCTTCGAGCGCGAGCAATACACCTGGAAGACGGATAGCTCGCAGCTGTTGCATCGCGGGCAATTGCGCCTGGGCAACATCCTGTTCCATATCGGCATCCTGGGCCTGTTCTTCGGCCACTTGGCCGGTTTGCTGACGCCGGTGGTGGTGTGGGACACGCTGGGCGTATCGCACACGCTCAAGCAGACCGTGGCCATGGTGGCCGGCGGCGTCATGGGCGGGCTGTGCCTGATCGGCCTCCTGATCCTGATCCATCGCCGCCTGAGCGATCCGCGCATCCGCGCCACCACCCGGCCCGGCGACAAGCTGCTGCTGCTGTGGATCCTGGTCACCTTGCTGCTGGGCCTGTCCACCATTGTGCTGTCGGCCGGCCACATGGATGGCGAAATGATGGTGCGCCTGATGACCTGGGCGCAGCACATCGTCACCTTCCAGGGTGACGCCGCCAGCCATGTCGCCGACGTGCCGCTGTTGTTCAAGGCGCACCTGTTCATGGGCCTCACGCTGTTCGTGATCTTCCCGTTCACGCGCCTGGTGCACGTCTGGAGCGGCTTTGCTTCGGTGGGCTACCTGGGCCGCGCCTGGCAGCTGGTCCGCCCGCGTTGATTCCATGCACCAGGACTAGGAGCCGAACATGCCTGTCATCGTCAATGGCGTCGAACTGAACGACGCGGATCTGGAACGCGAACTGCCGCTGCACGCCGAGGCCGGCAATCCCATGCGCGAGGCGATCACCGCCCTGGTGCTGCGCCGCGTGCTGCTGGACGAGGCCGGCCGGCTGGGGCTGGACGCCGCGGACGAGGAGGGCGCCATCGGCGCCTTGCTGTCTCGCGAGGCGCCCGCGCCCGAGGCCGACGAGGCCGCCTGCCGCCGCTTCTATCAGATGCATCCGCAACGCTTCATGGTGGGCGAGCTGATCGAGGCCGACCACATCCTGTTCCAGGTCACGCCCGGCGTGAACCTGGACATGCTGCGGGCCCACGCCAACGTGGTGTTGGCCGAGCTGCTGGAAGATCCCTCGCGTTTTGCCGAGGTGGCGCGGGAGCAATCGAACTGTCCGTCCGCCGCCCTGGGCGGCAGCCTGGGCCAGCTGGGCCGGGGCGACACGGTGCCGGAGTTCGAGCGCGCGGTGTTCGCGCTGCCCGCCGGCGGCCTGCTGCCGCAGCTGCTGGAAACCCGCCACGGCCTGCATATCGTGCGGGTGACGCGCCGTATCGAAGGCCGCATGCAGCCCTACGAGCATGTGGACAAGCAGATCGCAGCCGCGCTGTCGTCCATGAGCCGCGACACCGCCTGGCGGCAGTACACCAAGCTGCTGGTCGAGCGCGCCGATATCCAGGGCATAGACCTGCAAGGCGAAGAGCCCGAGCGCGTCTACAGCGGGAGCGCCGCATGATGGACGAGCCGGCTGCGGGACCTCTAACGGATGGCTACGGGCGCCGCATCGACTATTTGCGCGTCTCTGTCACGGACCGCTGCGACCTGCGTTGCAGCTACTGCCTGCCCAAGGATTTCAAGGGCTTCGAAACCCCCGCCAATTGGCTGCGCCACGAGGAAATGGCGCGGCTGGTGGGGCTGTTCGTCGGCCTGGGCGTCAGCAAGGTCCGGTTGACCGGCGGCGAGCCCCTGCTGCGCCGGGGCGTGGCCGGACTGGCCGGCGTCATCGCCGCCATGCCGGGCTTGCAGGACTTGTCCGTGTCCACCAACGGCACCCAACTGGTCCGCCATGCGCAGGAACTGCGCGCCGCCGGCGTGGACCGGCTGAACATCAGCCTGGACACGCTGGATGCCGCCGCCTTCAGCCAGATCACCGGCCGGGATTGCCTGGAATCGGTGCTGGCCGGGCTGGCCGCGGCCAAGGAGGCGGGCTTTGCGCCGATCAAGCTCAACAGCGTGGTGCACGCGGCCACGCCCGAAGCTGAAGTGCGCAGGCTGCTGGACTACGCGGTGGCGCAGGGCTTCGTGCTGCGCCTGATCGAGCCCATGCCCATGGGCAGCTGCGGCCAGGGCTACGCCCACACCGACTTGAACGCCATGGGCGCGCGGCTGGCGGCCGACGCCGGCCTGGTGCCGGCCCTGGGCGGCGCGGGCGCGGGGCCGGCGCGCTACTGGACCACGGGCCACGGCACGCCCGTGCTGGGCGTGATCACCCCCATGTCGCGCCATTTCTGCGCGAGCTGCAACCGCGTCCGCCTGGGCGTGGACGGCACCTTGTACCTCTGCCTGGGCCAGGAAGACCAGGTGCCGCTGGGCCGCCTGCTGCGCGCGGGAGCCAGCGACGCCGAGCTGATCCAGGCGATCCGGGCCGGCATCGCCGCCAAGCCCGAGCGCCATGATTTCGTGGCCCGCCCGGAACGCATCGTGCGCTTCATGGCTCAGACGGGAGGCTGACATGCGCGATATCGAACGGCTGGTCGACGGCTTCCAGCGCTTTCAGCAGCAGTACTACGAGGACGCGCCATCGCTTTACCGCAATCTCTGCGAAGGCCAGCATCCCAGCACCTTGCTGGTGGGCTGCTGCGATTCGCGGGTGGACCCGGCCATGCTGCTGGGCTGCGACCCCGGCGACATCTTCACCGTGCGCAACGTCGCCAACCTGGTGCCGCCGGCCAGCACGGATCGCGGCCTGCAAGGCGTGCTGGCCGCGATACAGTTTGCGGTGGAGCAGTTGCAGGTCAGCCGCATCATCGTGCTGGGCCATGCCCACTGCGGCGGCATACGGGCGCTGATGGACCGGCGCACCCGGGGCGACGGCGAGACCGACTACCTGGAGCGCTGGATGGACATCGCCGAACCGGCCCGCAGGCAGGTGCTGCAGCAGATGCCGCAGGCGACCGCGGCCGAACGCCGGCGCGCCTGCGAGCAGGCCTCCATCCTGATTTCCTTGCGCAACCTGGAGGAGCTGCCTTTCGTGCGGCGCGCGGTGGAGGCGGGCAGCCTGACCCTGCACGGCTGGTATTTCGACCTGGTAGCGGGCGCTTTGCTGGCATACTCGGCGCGGGCGGACGCGTTCCTGCCCATCGTATGCCCATTGTTCACGGAGCTTGCATGACCCCAGTTTTCGGCATCGCCGGCCGTTCCGGCAGCGGCAAGACCACCCTGATCGAGGCCATGCTGCCCCTGCTGGCCGCGCGCGGCCTGCGGGTCAGCGTCATCAAGCACAGCCACCACGATTTTCAGATGGAGCCGCCCGGCAAGGACAGCGCGCGCTTCCGCCAGGCGGGCGCGCTGGAGGTGATGGTGGCCTCGCCGTTCCGCTACGCCATCGTCCACGAACTGCGCGACGCGCCAGAACCCACGCTGGAGGAACAGCTGGCCCGCCTGTCGCCGGCCGACCTGGTGCTGGTCGAGGGCTTCAAGCAGGCCGCGATCCCGCGCCTCGAGGTGTATCGGCCCGCGCTGGGCAAGCCGCCGCTGCATGCCGAAGACAGCAGTTTCCTGGCGGTGGCCACCGACGCGCCGCTGGATACCGGCTTGCCCTGCCTGCCGGTCAACGAACCGGCGCAGATCGCGGATTTCATCTGCCGCGCCGTGGGGCTGGCCTGAAGGTCAGCGGCCGTGGCGGGGCGCGCAGCGGCTACACTGGAACCCGCAGCATTCCTAGAGCAATACCGCGTTGAAAGCCATGAAGCCTACCGATACCGCCGCCGGCACCGACGGCCTGCCTTCGCCCCGGCATCGCCTGTCCACGCGCATCGTCATCAGCTCCCTGGTGGCGCTGGTGGTGGTGCTGTCCATGGTCAGCTGGACGCTGTGGCTATCCTGGCAGCTGGAAGGCGCGGGCGCGGCCATCAACGACACGGGCAGCCTGCGCATGCGGGCCAACCGGGTGGCGGTGGAGCTGATGCGGCCGCAGGCCGGGCGCGAGTTCCGCACCAATGAGCAAGTTCAGCTCATGGACGACACGATTGCGCGGCTGGCGCGGGGCAATCCGGCGCGCCCGTTGTTCATTCCCAACGACGAGGCGATCCGCAAGCAATGGCATGACGTGGCCGCCTATTGGTACGACATCATGAAGCCGGCCGCCAAGCGCGCCCTGGCGCAGCCGGATGCCGCCACCTATCTGGAAACCCTGCCGGAATTCGTGGCGCGCGCGGATACGCTGGTGCGCATGATCGAACAGGACAACGCCGGCAAGACCACCTCGCTGCGCCTGTCGCAAGGCGTGCTGGCAGCCATCGCCAGCGCCGGCACGCTGGCGATGATCTACCTGCTGTATCTCTGGATCATTTCGCCGGTGCTGCGCCTGCGCGACGGCCTGCAACGCATGGCGGCCAGGGAATTCAGCACCCGGCTGCCGGTGGAAAGCCAGGACGAGTTCGGCGTGCTGGCGCGCGGCTACAACCGCATGGCCGACGAATTGCAGGATCTGTACACCGGCCTGGAGCGGCGCGTCGAAGAAAAGACCGCGCAACTGGCGGCGCAGAACCGCGATATCGGCGCGCTCTACGACATGGCCGCCTTCCTGAACCAGCCCAACGAAATCGAAGCGCTGTGCGACGGCTTCCTGCGGCGCGTGATGCTGCAGTTCGACGCCGAGGGCGGCAGCATCCGCGCGCTCGACCCCAACAATGAGAAGCTCAACCTGATGGTGTCGGTGGGGCTGTCCGACGAACTGGTCGAGTCCGAGCATTGCATGCGGGTGAACGACTGCTATTGCGGCGTCGCCACGCGGCAGGCCGGGGTCATCGTCATCCAGGATTTCCGCGAGTCGCCGCCCTCGATGGAACTGAACTGCCAGCGCGACGGCTTCGCCAGCGTGGCCGTGTTCCGCATCGTCACGCGCGACGAGGTGCTGGGCTCGTATTCCCTGCATTTCCGCCAGCAGCGCCGCTTGTCGCCGGCGGAATCGCAATTGCTGGAAACGCTGGGCCAGCATCTGGGCGTGGCCCTGGACAACCGCCGCCTGAGCGCCCAGGCGCGCCAGCTGGCGGTGGTGCGCGAGCGCGGCCTGGTGGCGCAGGGGCTGCACGACAGCCTGGCGCAGGGGCTGAATTTCCTCAACCTGCAATTGCAGATGCTGGACGCCGCCGTCAAGCGCGGCGATCAGGCGGAGATCGACGAGATCCTGCCGCTATTGCGTACCGGCGTGGACGAAAGCTACCAGGACGTGCGTGAGCTGCTGACCAACTTCCGCACCAAGCTGTCGCAGGGCGACTTGCAGGCCGGCATCGAAGACACGGTGGCGCGCTTCCGCCGCCAGACCGGAATCGAGACCGAACTGCGCTTCGGCCGGGGCGAGGGCGCGCCGCTGCCGCCCGACGAGCAGCTGCAGGTGCTCTTCATTCTGCAGGAAGCGCTGTCCAACGTGCGCAAGCATTCGGAAGCCAGCCACGTGCGCATCGACGTCGCCAATGACCGTGACTTCAGCCTGGTCATTGCCGACGATGGCCAGGGCTATGACCCCGCCGAGGTGGCCGAACGCGGCGAATCGCATGTAGGCCTGCACATCATGCGCGAACGCGCCGCACGCATGCGCGCCGTGATAAAACTTGAATCGCAGCCCGGCGCCGGTACGCGCGTCGCGCTGACCTTGCCCGGCAGCGAACGCCAGGCCGCTTGAACATTCCGACCATGCCCATCCGTATCCTCCTCGTCGACGACCACACCCTGTTCCGCTCGGGCGTGCGCCTGCTGCTGCAACGCCAGCCCGACTTCGAGGTCGTGGCCGAGGCCGGCGACGGCGTCGAAGGCCTGAAACGCGCCAAGGAACTCAAGCCCGACGTGGTGCTGCTGGACCTCAACCTGCCGGGTCTGTCGGGGCTGGAAACCTTGCAGCTGCTGACGCAGGAGTTGCCGTCCTGTGCGGTCATCATCCTGACGGTGTCTGAAGAGGCCGACGAACTGGGGCAGGCGTTGCGCGACGGCGCGCGCGGCTATCTGGTCAAGAACATCGACGCCGAGGCGCTGACCGCCGCGATCCGCCGCGCCGCGGGCGGCGAGCCGGTCATCGCCGAGAGCATGACGGCCAAGCTGGTCGAGCAGTTCCGCGGGCAGGCCAGCCTGGCCGCGCAAGCGCCGCAGCCGGGGGGCAGCGGCGAGCGCCATCGCCTGACCGCGCGCGAGACCCAGATCGTGCAATGGCTGGCGCGCGGCGCCAGCAACAAGGTCATCGCGCGCGAACTGGACGTCAGCGAGAGCACGGTCAAGATCCACGTGCAGAACGTCTTGAAGAAACTCAATCTCACCAGCCGGGTGCAGGTTGCGGTGTACGCGGTCGAACACGGCTTGTACACGGAAGAATAGGGCGACATGCGGCGTTCGGCATAGGCCGTTTGATCTGCGACAAGGCCAGGGGCGTGGCGGCCCCATAGACTGGCCGGCATGGAAACTCGAACCTCTCCCCTGGAGCTCGTGGCCCCCGCCGGCAGTCTGGCCGCGCTGAAGGCCGCCATCGACGCCGGCGCCGACACCGTCTATCTCGGGCTCAAGAACGCCACCAATGCCCGCAACTTCGCGGGACTCAATTTCACCGAAAGCGATATCCGCGCGGGTGTCGAACTGGCCCACAGCCGCGGACGGCAGGTGCTGTTCGCCATCAACACCTTTGTGCAGGCCGGCAGGGCGCCCCAGTGGCGCGCCGCCGTGGACGCGGCTTACGGGCTGGGCGCCGATGCGGTCATCATGGCCGACGCGGGGCTGCTGGCCTACACCAGCGACCGCTATCCCGACCTGCGCCTGCACCTGTCGGTGCAGGGTTCCGCCACCCATGCGGACGCCATCGAGCTGATGAAGGAGCAGTTCGGCATCCGCCGCGTGGTGCTGCCGCGCGTGCTGACGCTGGCCGAGATCGCGCGCATCTGCGCCAACGTGAGCGTCGAGGTCGAGGTGTTCGGCTTCGGCAGCCTGTGCGTCATGGCGGAAGGCCGCTGCCTGCTGTCGTCCTACGCCACTGGCGATTCCCCCAACAACAAGGGCGTCTGTTCGCCCGCGCATGCGGTACGCTGGTCGGAACAGAACGGCCGCATGGACGCGCGCCTGAACGGCATCCTGATCGACCGCTACGAACCGGGCGAACCCGCCGCCTATCCCACCCTGTGCAAGGGCCGCTTCGATGTGGACGGGCAGGCCGATCATGCGTTGGAAGAACCCACCAGCCTGAACGCCATCGGCCTGTTGCCGCGCCTGGCGGAGATGGGCGTTTCCGCCATCAAGATCGAAGGACGGCAGCGCAGCCCGGCCTATGTCACCCAGGTGGTGTCGACTTTGCGCGCCGCATTGGACAGCGCGCATGCGGACGCCTCCCGCTTCTCGCCCCGTCCCGAGTGGAACGCCATGCTGGCGCGCCATTCCGAGGGTTCCCAAGTCACGCAAGGCGCATTCGAACGTCCATGGAAATGACATCTAGCACTTACCGGATATCGGTCGCACCGCTGCAGTACTACTGGCCGCGCCAGCACACGCTGGATTTCTACGCCGCGCTGGCCGACAGCCCCGCCGACATCATCTATGTGGGCGAAACCGTCTGTAGCCGCAGGCACGAGCTGCGGGCCGAGGACTGGATGGAGCTGGCACGCGACCTGCGCGCCGCGGGCAAGACGGTGGTGCTGTCGGGCCGCACGCTGATCGAGACCGGCGCCGAGGCCAGCGCGCTGAAAAAGCTTTGCGGGCAGGACGACTTCATGGTCGAAGCCGGCGAGCTGGGCGCGGTGCGGCACCTGAACGGCCGTGCCTTCGTGGCGGGGCCCCATGTCAACGCCTATCACGGCGGCACCCTGGAATGGCTGGCTGGACGCGGCGCCGCGCGCTTCGTCGCGCCGCTGGAAATGGACAGCAAGACGCTGGCTCTCCTGATGGCGGAAAAGCCCGCCGGCCTGGAGGCGGAAGTCATGGTCTGGGGCCGCATGGCGCTGGCGTTCTCGGCGCGCTGCTTCACGGCGCGGCATTTCCGCTTGAAGAAGGACGACTGCGGTTTTCGCTGCATTGAACATCCGGACGGGCTGGACATGCGCACGCGGGAAGCTAGCGATTTCCTGGCGATCAACGGCATCCAGGTGCAATCCGGGGCCTGCCTGGACCTGCTGTCGCAGGCGCCGGCGCTGGCGGCCATGGGCGTGGAGGTGTTGCGCGTGAGTCCGCAATCGGCCGGCACGCTGGAAGCGATCGCCGCGCTGGATGCGATGCGGCGCGGACTGGCGCCGATAGAGGCGCAGCCGCCTGCGGGCATGGCCCGCTGCAACGGCTACTTCCATGGCAAGCCGGGCATCGACCTGTTGGAGGCCGTGGCATGAGCGCGGCGATCCAAGTACCCGGCATGATTGCCAGGCTGGGGCGGCGTTTGCCCGCGCCGTTCGTTTCGCTGCACTTCACCGCTGGACTGGAACTGGCGCGGCGGCTGAAATGGCTGACGCCGCCGCCTGAACTGGAAGGCCGCAGCTTCGCCATCACGGTCGAGGACCTGGGCCTGCGCAGCAGCTTCGCGGTGCGCCAGGGCGCCTTCCGGCCGCTATGGAACGGCGCTGCCGCCGAACTGGAGCTGGGCGCGAAGCTGGTCGATCTGCTGGCCTTGATGCGCTCGGAAACGGACGCCGATACCTTGTTTTTCCAACGCCGGCTGCGGATCTCGGGCGATACGGAGCTCGGGTTGATCGTGAAGAACTGGCTGGATGCCGCACCGCGGCCGGCGTGGCTGCAGGGCGCGGTGCGTTGACCGAGCAATGCCCGCCGTCGCCTGCGGGCATTGCGTGAATTCGCCAGGGATCGTGCTATACCGGGCGTCGTTGCCGCGGGGGAGCTTGGCGCTTTCCCGGGCGTGATCGGATGGAGGTAGCAGCAATGCGGATCATGGTGGTGGGCGCCAGCAAGGGGCTGGGCAGGGCATTCGTGGAGGGACTGGGCCAGGATGCCGCGCTGATCGTGGGCGTGGCCCGCCGCGCGCCGCAGGATGTCGCCGTAGCGCCTGGCTGCGAACTGCGCTGGATCGAGGCCGACCTGTCACGGCCCGAGGCCGCCGTCGAGCAGATCGCCGCGCAGGCGCCGGATGAACTCGATGCCATTCTCTACAACCTGGGCGTGTGGGAAGAACACGCCTTCAGCGAGCACTACGACTTCCTGGCGGACTCGCCCAAGGAAATCGCGCGCATGGTCGACATCAATGTCACCGCCACCATCCTGTTGCTGCAACGGCTGATTCCCCGCGTCCTCGGCGCGCGCAAGCCGCAGGTCATCCTGACCGGCTCCACCTCGGGACTGGCCGGCAGCGGCCGCCCCGAAGTGACTTTCGGCGCATCCAAGTATGCGCTGCGCGGCATCGCCGACGCCTTGCGCGAGAGTTTCAGGGCGCGAAGGCTGGCGGTGACCTGCCTGCAATTGGGCTACCTGAACACGCAAGACGGCATGGACCTGCCGCGCGACGAAGCCAGCCAGCGGGGAGAGGGCGGCCTGATACCCGTGCACGACGTGGTGGCGATGACGCGCGCGCTGCTGAATCTGTCCGATGCGTCGTTTGTGCGGGAATTGGTGATGCCGGCGCTGATGGACGAACGGTTCTGAGGCGGGTCCGGCAGCCTGCGGCGGCATGCCGGCTTCAAGCGCGGCCGCTCTTGCCCTCCATGGCGCGGGCCACGCGCGATAGCGCCACGCTGGCCGCGAAGTACAGGGCGGCCACGGCCAGGTAGACCTCGACGTGGTATGGCCGCCAATCGGTGCCGGCGACCACCGCCTTTGCCGCGCCCAGCACGTCGAACACGCCGATGATGCTGACCAGCGAGGTGTCCTTGACCGCGCCTACAAATACGCCCAATGCGGCAGGCGCGGCAATGCGGCGGGCCTGCGGCCAGATCACCGAACCATAGGCCATGGCTGCGGGCATGCCCAGCGCGCGCGCGGCCATCATCTGGCCGGGCGGTATGGCTTGCAGCGCGCCGCGCAGCACCTCCGCCAGCAGGCAGGCGGTGTGCAGCGTCAGCGCGGCCAGCGCCATGGCGAACTTGGACACGCCGCCGCCCAGCAGCATGGGCAGCACGAAGGACGCGAACAGCAGCTGTGTCACCAGCGGCACGCCGCGCACGGCTTCGATCAGGCCGGCGGCGGCCAGCGAGGCGCTGCGGTTATGGCTGCGGCGCAATAACGCAAGCGCGAAAGCCAGCGGCACCGCCGCCAGCAGGGCGGAGATGGCCAGGATCAACGTGACGAGCAGCCCGCCCCAGCGTTGCGGACCGATGGCGGCGCCGCCCCAAGGCCAGCCGGACAGTGCGCTGATGGCCGCGCCCAGCAGGACGGCGAACAGCGCCGCGCGTGTTGTGGGGCGGATGCGCGAGGGAGTCAGCGCCAGCGCAACCCCGGCAAGCAGGGCTGCGCAGGCGGCCAGCGCCGGCGCCCGGTCGACCTGGGCCATGGTGCCGAAGAACAGCAAAGGCAGGTTCTCGCCCACGGCGGCCCAGCATGCGCCGGCGGCGGCTGCGCAGGCTGCGGGATCGCCGCGCCATACCGCGCCGAGCAGCGCCCATTCCAACAGGCGCCATAGAATCAGACCCAGGACGGCGGCCAGCGCGGCCGATGGCAGCCAGCCGCTGCGTTCGCCGGCAGCGTTCCAGGAAGGCCGTTCGCCCAGGCGCGCGCCATGCGTGTCGCCAGGGCCGTGGCGGGTATTGCGCGCGTTCCAGGCGGATAATCCGCCGCCCAGCGCCAGCGCCAGGCCCAGATAGACCATGACGGCCAGCGCGATGCCTTCAAGCGCCAAGCCGGTCTGGGTGATGGCGGTGTTGATCACCGCCATCAATTCCTGATAGCCGATGGCGATTGCCAGGGTGCTGTTCTTCACCAGCGCCAGGCACTGGTTGGCATAAGGCGGCAGGGCCACGCGGGCGGCATAGGGTGCGATCACCAGCCGCAATACGCTGCGAGGCTTCAAGCCCAGCGCCTGGCCGGCCTCCACCAATCCGAGCGGCACGGCGCGCACCGCCGCGCGTGCGATGTCGGCGATATAGGCGGCATGGAACACCACCAGGCCTATCGTCAGTGCCGCGAATTCGATGCTGGGCTGCCAGCCGCCCTGCAGGCCCAGGCCGCGCCTGACCGGCAGGTCGATGCGCATGGGCGGCAACAGGATCCATGCCAGCAGCGCGCCGGCCAGCGCGGCATACAGGGCAGGATTGCCCCAGCGGCGGCGGGCGAACCCGCCCAGCGCCAGCGCGGCGGCCGCCGCGGCCGCGTAGGGCAGCCAGCCGTGCACCGCTGGCAAGGCCAATCCGCGATTGGACAGCAGCAGGTGCGGCAGCGGCGACCAAGCCTGGCGCAGGTCGGGCAGGCGCAGCAGCAGCCCGTACCAGACGAACAGTTGCAGCAGGACTGGGGTATTGCGCAAGGGCGCGATGATGGCGGCGGCGCAACGCGCGGACCAGGGGTTGCGCGACAGGCACAACAGACCCAGTCCCAGCCCCAGCACCGTAGCCAGCGGGATCGCCACGGCGGCGACGGTCAAGGTGTTGACCAGGCCGGCTGCTATCGACATCCAATAGGGATCTTCCGGCGTGATGTCCAGCAGGCTTTCCGAAATGCGGAAGCCCGCGGGCTGGAACAGGAAGCCGAAGCCGCCCTGGATGCCGCGCGCGGTCTGCACCGATTCGATGTGCCAGAGCAGGATGGCAGCCAAGCCGCCAAGCGCGAGCGTCCACGCCAGCGCAGGCAGCCAGCGCCGCCACCGGCCGGTGGAGGGAAAGGGGAGAGTGGTCGCAGCCATGGTGGAGAAGGAGGGGGCAAATGCAAGAAAGGCGGGCTCAGGGCCCGCCCGTGGCGCTCATGCTGCCAGTGTCACTGGAACGGCGGCGAGTACAGCAGCCCGCCCTGGTTCCACTGCGCGTTCAGGCCGCGCTCCAGCTTCAGCGGCGTCGCGGCGCCCAGATTGCGGTTCCAGACTTCGCCATAGTTGCCCACGGCCTTGATGGCGTTGCGGGCCCAGCCTTCGTCCAGGCCGAAGCTCTTGCCTATGCCGGGGTCCACGCCCAGCAGGCGGCGCACCTGGGCGTCGCTGCTTTGCGTCTGGCTGTCGGCGTTCTGCGCGGTGATGCCGAGTTCCTCGGCCGCCACCAGCGCGTTGATGGTCCAGCGCACGATGGCCGCCCAGTTGGCGTCGTCCTGCCGCACGAAGGGGCCCAGCGGCGACTTGTTGATGCGTTCAGGCAGGATGACGAAGTCGTCGGGCTGGCTGGCGCGCGCTGCGCGGCTGGCGGCCAGGGTGGACGCGTCCGACAGGTAGACGTCGCAGCGCCCCGCGTAGAAGGCTTGCTCGAGTTCGACCAGATTCTCGATGACGACCGGACGATAGCTGAGCTTGTGCTTCTTGAAGTAGTCGACCAGATTCTGCTCGTTGACCGTGCCAGGCTGCACGCAGACCTGCGCGCCGTCGAGCTCGGCCGCGCTCTTGACGCCCAGCTTGCGCGGTACCAGAAAGCCCTGGCCGTCATAGAACACGATGCCGGCGGAGGCAATGCCCAGGCCGGCGTCGCGGCTGGAGGTAATGGTGGTGTTGCGGTTCAGCACGTCGATCTCGCCCGACTGCAGCGCGGGAAAACGCTGCTGCGAACTCAGCGGCACGAAGCGCGTCTTTTCCGGATCGCCGAGCACCGCCGCGGCCAGTGCGCGGCAGAGGTCCGCGTCCAGGCCGGTCCAACGGCCTTGCTTGTCGGCGATGGACAAGCCCGCGGATCCCTGGCTCACGCCGCAGACCAGCTCGCCGCGTTTCTTGATGGTATCGACCGTGCCTGCATGAGCCGCACCGGCCAGCGCCAGCATGGCGGCGATGCCCGCGATCTTCAGTTGTTGAGTCAAACGCATGCCGTTCCTTTATTCGATGCCGTCTGGAAAGGCAGGAATTCTATGGGTGCGACGGCGTGGCGCGAGCGACTATATGGTCATATGGATATAAAAACTAAGCCTTACTCAAATTCGCGTCATATACCTAGAATTCCCGCATACCAAGTTGAAATGACGGAGCGGTGGCGCATGAGCTGGCAGGACGAATTCAGGCAGTTGTTTCCGATCACGCAAGACCAGGCCTACGCCAACATTGCCTATACCAGCCCGCTGGCGCCCAAGGTGGCCGAGGCGGTCGGCGCATTCTTCGATGGCATTACCCACGCGCGCAGCGACAAGCCCCAATGGCTGCGCGATGCCGATGCGTTGCGCTTGCGGCTGGCCCGCCTGATCGGCGGCGACGCCAAGCGCCTGGCCTACACCAAGAACACGACCGAAGGGCTGAACATCGTTGCGCAGGGGCTGGCCTGGCAGGAAGGCGACAACCTGGTGGTGGACGACCAGGAACATCCCACCAATGCCTTGCCCTGGCTGAACCTGCGGCGCCGCGGCGTGCAGGTGCGCGTGGCGCGGGCGAATTCGCATCGCTACACGGTGGATGAGCTTTGGCAGCATGTGGATGCGCGCACGCGGCTGATCGCGGTGTCCTGGGTGCAGTACGGCACCGGCCTGCGCACCGATATCGCCGAACTGGGCCGGCGCTGCGCCGAACGCGGCATCTGGCTGGTCGTCGACGGCATTCAGGGCGCGGGGCTGCTGCGCGCCGCCGTGGATGAATGGGGCGTGGATGCCTTTGCTTGCGGCGCGCACAAGGGCATGCTCGGACCGCTGGGCGTGGGTCTGCTGCATGTATCGCCCAGGCTGCTGGACGCCCTGGATCCGCTGTACATCGGACCTTCGGGCGTCAACACGCTGGACAAGTCCGGACTGCAATGGCAGCTGGGCATAGCCGATGCTGCTGACGCCCGCAGGCTCGAATCGGGCAACCTCAACTATCCGGGCATCGCGGGCTGGGCCGCCGCGCTGGACCTGATCGAAGGCGCGCGGCCGGAGCGTATCGAGCCCTGGGTGCTGGAGCTTTCGGAAGCGCTGGGCACGGGCCTGCGCGGCCTGGGCCTGCGGGTGGTGTCGCCGGCCGGTCCCGAATTCCGCAGTACGACAACGGCGCTGCGCGTGCCGGATCCCGCCGCCGCGCTGGCGCATCTGACACAATCGGGGATCGTGGCCAGCATAGTGGAGTATGGTTACGTGCGTTTGTCCGTCGGCGCCTATAACAATCATGCGGACGTGGAACGCATCCTGCGCGCGGCGCGGACGCTGCCCGTCTGAGAAGAATCATTGATAAGCAACCCTTCAGGAGATACTGATGACCGAAGCGAAGAAGCCCCAGTGGCGGCTTGAAACCGTGGCCGTGCATGGCGGCTATCGCCCCGATCCGACCACGCGCGCCGTGGCCGTGCCCATCTACCAGACCGTGGCCTACGCGTTCGACGACACGCAGCATGGCGCCGACCTGTTCGATCTCAAGGTGCCGGGCAACATCTACACCCGCATCATGAACCCGACCACCGACGTGCTGGAGCAGCGCGTGGCGGCCCTGGAGGGCGGCATCGCCGCGCTGGCGCTGGCTTCGGGCCAGGCCGCGGTGACCTACGCCATCCTGACCATTGCCGAAGCGGGCGACAACATCGTGTCGTCCAGCACGCTGTACGGCGGCACCTACAACCTGTTCGCGCACACGCTGCCGCAATACGGCATCACCACGCGTTTCGCCAATCCTTCCGACCTGGCCGCCTTCGAGGCCCAGATCGATGACCGCACCAAGGCCATCTTCGCGGAATCCGTGGGCAATCCGCTGGGCAACATCACCGACATCGCTGCGCTGGCCGAGCTGGCGCATCGCCACGGCCTGCCGCTGATCGTCGACAACACCGTGCCGTCGCCTTACCTGCTGCGTCCCATCGAGCACGGCGCCGACATCGTGGTGCAGTCGCTGACCAAGTACCTGGGCGGCCACGGCACCAGCCTGGGCGGCGCCATCATCGACTCGGGCAAGTTCCCCTGGGCTGAGCACAAGGAACGCTTCAAGCGCCTGAATACGCCGGACGTCAGCTATCACGGCGTGGTCTACACCGAAGCCTTCGGTCCGGCCGCCTACATCGGCCGCGCCCGCGTGGTGCCGCTGCGCAATACCGGCGCGGCGATTTCGCCGTTCAACTCCTTCCAGATCCTGCAAGGCATCGAGACCCTGGCGCTGCGCGTGGACCGCATCGTCGAGAACACCGTCAAGATCGCCAAGTACCTGCGCGAACACCCGAAGGTCGAGTGGGTCAATTACGCCGGCCTGCCGGATCATCCCGACCATGCGCTGGCGCAGAAGTACCTGGGCGGCAAGGCGCCGGGACTCTTCACCTTCGGCGTGAAGGGCGGCCGGGAGGCCGGCGCGCGCTTCCAGGACGCGCTGCAGCTGTTCACCCGGCTGGTCAATATCGGCGACTCCAAGTCGCTGGCCACGCACCCCGCGTCCACCACGCACCGCCAGCTCAATCCCGAAGAGCTGCAGAAGGCGGGCGTGCGCGAGGAAACCGTGCGCCTGTCCATCGGCATCGAGCACATCGACGATCTGCTGGCGGATCTGGATCAGGCGCTGGCGCAGGTGTAAGCCATGACGATGCTTCCCCGCAGAACCTTGTTGAAGCTGGCCGCGGGCTTGCCCGCGCTGGCAGCCGCGGGAGCGGTCGGGGCGGCAGCTCCGGCTGCCCCGACCGCAAAGGCCCGCAACTACGTCCTGGCCCATGGCTCGTGGCATGGCGGCTGGTGCTGGCGTCCGGTGGCGGACCGCCTGCTGGCGGCCGGCCACCGCGTGTACGCGCCCAGCTACACCGGCATGGGCGACCGCGCCCACCTGCTGAGCAAGAACATCACCATCGATACCTTTGTCGAGGACCTGGTCCAGGTCATCGAGACCCAGGAATTGAAGGACGTGATCCTGGTGGGCCATAGCTTCGGCGGCATTCCCATCACGGGCGTGGCCGACCGGATTCCGCAGCGGCTGGCGCATCTGGTGTACTTCGACGCCATCGTGCTGCAAAGCGGCCAGAATGCGTTCTCGGTGTATCCGAAGGCGGATGCCGATGCCCGCATCGCCGCGGCCTCGAAGGCCACCGATGGACTGGCCGTGCCGATTCCCGATCCGATGCCCGCGGCCTGGGGGTTCACGCCGGGCAGCGCGGACCATGACTGGGTCAAGCGCCGCCTGACCGCGCATCCGCTGGCCAGCTACACCACGCCGCTGAACCTGAAGAACCCCATCGGCAATGGCGTGGCCCGCACCTACATCCATTGCACCCAGCCCGAGCTGGCGGTGCTGGACGAATCGCGCAAGCTGGTGAAGTCCCAAGCGGGCTGGAACTGGGTCGACATCGCCGCGCCGCACGAAGCCCACATCACGCATCCGGCCTTGCTGGCCGATCTGCTGCTGGGCCTGGGTTGAACCGGCAAGGCCCAGGATGGGTGGCTGATACGGTCGCTCGGGCATCGCAGTTTGCGGGCATCATGCGGGATCGCGCCGGGCCGCCAGTGCCGGCGCATCCGATGCCGACCCGCAGGAGACACCCATGGTCCGTACGCCCGTCCACGCCGCGCTGCCCGCGAATCTGAAAGCCTGGCTGCGACAGCACGCCGATGCCCTGGACGACGGCAGCCTGGACGCTGCTGCGGTGCTGCCGCAACTGGCCGCCGCCGACGTATTGCGCCATGGCGTGCCCGTAGCGCAGGGCGGCTTGCCGGGTACGGATATCGGCGACGCCATCGAAATGATCGCGCAATTGGCGGAGCTTTCCGTTGCCGGAGCCTTCGTGGCCTGGAGCCAGCGCGTCTTCATCGAGTATCTGCTGCGCAGCCCCAACACCGGCCTTGCGGATGCATGGCTGGCGCCGCTGCTGAGGGGCGAGCAGGCCGGCGCGACCGCGCTGTCGAACGCCATGAAGTTCCTCAGCGGCATCGAGTCGCTGCAGATCGCCGCGCGCGAGGCGGACGGCGCATGGGTGCTGGACGGCCAGATGCCCTGGGTCACCAACCTACGGCCGCAGGGCTTCCTGGTGGCGGCGGCCGTTGCCGCGCCCGATGGCACGCCGGCGGTGGTGGCGCTGCCGCACGATATTGCGGGACTGGAACGCAGCGCGGACCTGCCTTTGCTGGCGCTGCAATCGACCAATACCGCTGCGCTGGAACTGCGTGATGTGCGCATTGGCCCGGCGTGGCTGATCCATCCCGACGCACGGCTATACCTGCCCCAGGCCAGGCCGGCTTTCGCCGGCATGCAGTGCGGCCTGTCCATCGGCCTGGCGCGAGGCGCCTTGCGCGCCGCGCTGGATGCCGGGCAGGGCCAGGCCTCGCGCGGCATCCTGGGCGAGCCGCTGCAAGCGCTGGGCGCGCAGCTGGATGCATTGACCGCGGGCTTGATCGAAGGCGTGCGTAGTGGAAGCTTCGTGGCGCAGCCCTGGCGGCTGTTCGAGATCCGCATTGCCCTGGCCGAAGCGGCCCAGCAGGCGGTGCAGCTGGAGTTGCTGGCCAGCGGCGGCGGGGCCTATTTGCGCCAGGCAGGCTCGGGCTTTGCCCGGCGTTGGCGGGAAGCGGCCTTCTTGCCCATCGTTACGCCCAGCCTGGTGCAATTGAAAACCGAGCTGGCCAAACGCCAGGCGCGGCTGGCGGCCGAAGCGGCGGGATAGGCGCGCGGCACGGCCGCGACGGCCGGCTGCTACTTGCGCGCGCCCTTGCCGTTGGCCGGGCAGACGATCTCGCGCAGCTTGCGCTGCACAGGGTCCTGCGCGATCGGCGCATTGCGGATGCCGGGCGGAGGCAGGGATTCGACGATGGGGCCGGTGGCGTTCTCGCCCGCATGGTGCACGACCTGGCTGACGGTATAAGTGCCGGCGGTGCAGTTCATGGTGACCGGCTGGGTCACGGAGCGGTAGGGTTGCCCATTTGCCGCGGAGATCTTGGGCTGGGCATAGAACCAGGCGACGTTCACGGCCATGACCGCCGGGCGCTCCGATACTGCCTTGATCGACGCGCTGTCGTAGAACACGCCAGGCATGGCCTGGGGGTCCACCGGTACCCAATCTGGTCCGCCGGACAGCATGCCGCCGGGCCCAGGGTCGCGCGGCACGATGTTCACGGCGCAGGCGTCGGCGGGCACCGGATCGCCCTCGCGGACCGTGATGGTCTCGCAGGCGCCGGGGGGCGGCGCGGCCTGCGCGGGGTGGACCCAGGCGGTCACGGCCAGGGCGATCAGGAATGCGTGCCTTGCGGTCATTGGTGTTTTCCGGTGGTGGCGCGGCGCGCCGGCGCCAGGCTCGTGACCGTGGCGTGTACCCGATCATACCGGGCAGGGCGCGTCCGGGCGGGACGAATACGCCTTAGGGGCAACGGCGCCTAGGCCGTCAGCACATAGTCCGGATAGCGCTTGCAGATCTCAGCCACCTGGCTGAGGGTGCCCGAAAGGTGTTCGCGCAACACCTTTTGGGCGCGCTGCGGATCCTGCGCGACGATGGCGTCCAGCAGGCGCTGGTGATCGTCCAGGATGCGCTCGGCCTTGCCGGCTTCAGGCAGATGCAGGCGGCGCAGGCGGTCCAGGTGGCCGCTGTAGCGTTGCGCCAGTTCCCACAGCCGGATCACGCCCGCGGATTCGTGCATATCGCGGTGGAAGGCTTGGTCGGCGTCGATGAAGCGCTGGTACTGGCCACTGGCATGGCTGGCGCGCTGCAGGTCGATGCTGGCCTGCAAACGCTGGAAGAGCAGGGGATCGGGGCGCTGCGCCAGCATCTGCACGATTTCGAGTTCCAGCGAGCGGCGCAGGAAGTGCGCTTCGCGGGCGGCGGCCACGTCGATGCGGCTGACCACCGTGGTGTGCTGCGGATAGATCTCGACCAGCGCTTCCTCGGCCAGCCGCATGAGCGCGTCGCGGATCGGGGTCTGGCTCAGGCCGTAGGTCTCCGCCAGCGTGATGCGCGACAGGGGCGCGCCGGGAGCCAGCTCCAGGGACAGGATCTGTTCGCGTAGATGTTCGAAGACTTGCGGCGCGGCGTGGCGCGAGCGGTCCAGTCTGAGCTTGGTGCTTTGCATCGGGTCGCGTGCGAAGTGGGGCCTGAAGAGTAACGGAGTTTAGCGGGTTTTTACCAGGCTGACGTACTAATGTATTAGTGTTTAAATGGCTCGGTCGCCATTACGAAACTTCGCCCAGCCCCTATGAAACGCTCTTATGAAAGCCTGCGCAGCGCCGCCTGGATGGCCCGGGACGACCTGCGCTCCTTCGGCCACCGTTCCCGCATGATGCAGATGGGCTATGGCCCCGACGACTGGGCGGGCCGCCCCATCATCGCCATCATCAACACCTGGTCGGACCTCAATCCCTGCCACAGCCATTTCAAGCAGCGCGTCGAGGACGTCAAGCGCGGCGTGTTCCAGGCGGGCGGCTTTCCGGTGGAGCTGCCGGCGATCTCGGTGTCGGAATCCTTCGTCAAGCCGACCACCATGCTGTACCGCAACTTCCTGGCCATGGAGACCGAGGAGCTGCTGCGCAGCCATCCGGTCGACGGCGCCGTGCTCATGGGCGGCTGCGACAAGACCACGCCGGGCCTCATCATGGGCGCGGTCAGCGCCGGGCTGCCCTGTGTCTACGTGCCCGCCGGCCCCATGTTGCGCGGCAACTGGAAGGGCAAGATCCTGGGGTCCGGGTCGGATGCCTGGAAGCTCTGGGACGAGCGCCGCGCCGGCAAGATCACGCAGGAGCAATGGACCGAGGTCGAGGGCGGCATCGCCCGCAGCTACGGCACCTGCATGACCATGGGCACGGCCAGCACCATGACCGCCATCGCCGAGGCCATAGGCATGACGCTGCCTGGCGCGTCCTCGATCCCCGCGGCGGACGTCAACCACATGCGCATGTCGGCCGAATGCGGCCGGCGCGTGGTGGAGATGGTCTGGGAAGACCTGACGCCGCAGCGCATCCTGAGCCTGGCGTCCTTCAAGAACGCCATCAACGTGGCCATGGCCATGGGCTGCTCCACCAACGCCATCGTGCACCTGGTCGCCATGTCGCGTCGCGCGGGCTGCGCCGTGGGCCTGGACGACTTCGACGCCGCCAGCCGCAAGGTGCCGGTGATCGCCAACATCCGGCCCAGCGGCGACACCTATCTGATGGAAGATTTCTTCTACGCGGGCGGGCTGCCGGCGCTGATGTCGCGCCTGCAAGACCATCTGGATCCGTCCGCCATGACCGTCACCGGCAAGACGCTGGGCGAGAACATCGCCGGCGCCGAGGTCTACAACGACGACGTGATCCGCCCGCTGGACCGGGCCATCTACGACGAAGGCGCGCTGGCCGTGCTGCGCGGCAATATCGCGCCGGACGGCTGCGTCATCAAGCCCAGCGCCTGCGCGTCGCAGTACCTGCGCCACACCGGTCCGGCCCTGGTGTTCGACGACTATCCCAGCATGAAGGCCGCGGTGGACGACGAGAACCTGGACGTCACCGCGGACCACATCATGATCCTGCGCAACGCCGGCCCGCAGGGCGGCCCCGGCATGCCGGAATGGGGCATGCTGCCCATCCCGACCAAGCTGGTGAAGCAGGGCGTGCGCGACATGCTGCGCCTGTCCGACGCCCGCATGAGCGGCACCAGCTATGGCGCCTGCATCCTGCACGTAGCGCCGGAAAGCCATATCGGCGGCCCGCTGGCCTTGGTGAAGACGGGCGACTTGATCACCGTGGACGTGCCCGCCCGCAGCATCCACCTGAACGTCAGCGACGAAGAGCTGGCCGCGCGCCGCGCCGCCTGGACGCCTCCGCCCAGGCGCTACGAACGCGGCTACGGCTGGATGTATTCGAAGCACATCCTGCAGGCCAACGACGGCTGCGATTTCGATTTCCTGGAAACCGGTTTCGGCGCGCCCGTGCCGGAGCCCGAGATTTTCTAACGCGCCGTCCGCGCCCCTCCCATTGCCTTCAGCCCCGGAGCCATCGTGTCCCAAATGAATCCCGAAACCCGCGCCCGCCTGGCTGGCGTCAGCACCGCCACCCTGTGCACCGCCTTGTTCAAGCGCGGCCTGCGCAACCAGTTCATCCAGGACGTGCGTCCGCTGAACGCCACGCTGCCCAATATGGTCGGCCCGGCATTCACCCTGCGCTACATCCCCGCGCGCGAAGACCTGAACACCATCAAGGTGTTCGAGGACCGCGCCCATCCGCAGCGCGTTGCGGTCGAAACCTGCCCGCAAGGCGCGGTGC
This sequence comes from Achromobacter xylosoxidans, assembly GCF_002192695.1. Lineage (GTDB taxonomy): Bacteria > Pseudomonadota > Gammaproteobacteria > Burkholderiales > Burkholderiaceae_B > Achromobacter > Achromobacter xylosoxidans_C. The sequence continues at coordinate 98,264 of NZ_MTLG01000074.1, read as the reverse complement.
TGGTCATGGATAGCCGCAAGGACGCGCGCGCCGCTTCCGCGGGCTCCATCCTGGTCACGCGGCTGATGAAGCGCGGCGTGGCCGGCGTGGTGACGGACGGCGGCTTCCGCGATTCGCCCGAGATCGCCGAGCTGGGCTTTGCCGCCTATCACCAGCGGCCTTCGGCTCCCACCAACCTGACCCTGCACCAGGCCTTGGACATCAACGCGCCCATCGGCTGCGGCGACGTGGCGGTGTGGCCGGGCGACATCGTCGTGGGCGACCGCGAGGGCGTGGTGGTGATACCCGCCAACATCGCCGACGAGATCGCGGTCGAAGCCGTGGAGATGACGGCCTTCGAGGACTTCGTGACCGGCGAGGTGCAGCAGGGCGCATCCATCCTGGGGCTGTATCCGCCCACCGACCCCGGCACCAAGGACAAGTTCGCCGCATGGCGCAAGCAACAGGGCCGCTGAGCCTTGCCGCCGGCGTTGCCGGCAACCCCACAAGCCAAACAAGAGGCAGGAGACAACCATGAACACGCAACGACGCGGCGCATTGGCCGCGCTGCTGGCCGCCGCCACGCTGGGCACGCTGGCGGCGCCCGCCCAGGCCGCCGACTGGCCGGCGCAGAAGCCGATTTCCTACGTGGTGCCGTTCACCGTGGGCGGCTCGACCGACGTGGTGGGCCGGGTGCTGGCCCAGAAGCTGGGCGACCGCCTGCACCAGAACGTCATCGTCGAGAACAAGCCAGGCGCCGCAGGCGGCATCGGCGCGACCTATGTGGCCAAGGCCCCGCCGGATGGATACACGCTGTTCGGCGGCACCATCAGCACGCACGCCATCAACGCCAGCCTGTACAAGAACCTGAAGTACGACCCGGTCAAGGACTTCGAGCCGGTCTCGTTGATCGCCTACCTGCCCAACGTGCTGCTGGTGGATCCCAACCTGGGCGTGAATTCCGTGGCCGACCTGATCGCGCTGTTGAAGCGCGACCCGGCCAAACGGACCTTCGCGTCCTCGGGCGCGGGCACCTCCACGCACCTGGCCGGCGAACTGTTCTCCAGCATGATAGGCGTGCCGCTCACGCACGTGCCGTACAAGGGCACGCCGCCCGCCATGGTGGATGTGTCCTCGGGCGCGGTGACCTTCATGTTCGACCAGATGACGGCGGCCTTGCCCCTGCTGCAGACCGGCAAGCTCAAGCTGCTGGCCGTGACCACCAAGGACCGTATCGCGCTGGCGCCCGAGGTGCCGACCATGCAGGAAGCCGGCGTGCCGGGCTTCCAGATGGCGTCCTGGCAGGCGGTATACGCGCCCAAGGGCACGCCCAAGCCCATCCTCGACAAGCTGGCGCAGGAAATCGCGGTGATCCTGAAAGAGCCGGACGTGCAGGAGAAACTGGGCAAGACCATGGGCATGGAACTGGTCGGCAGCACGCCGGAACAGCTGCGCGACCTGATGGCGACGGAAATCCCGCGCTGGGCGGAAGTCGTGAAGAAGTCGGGCGCGACGGTGGAATAGGCGGATCAGCGCAGCGGGCGCGCCGCGCCCGCCGCCCTTCAGGACTACACGCTCAGGGCTTCAGATTGAGCTTGGGCACCAAGGCCTTGAACGCTTCCTCCTGGCGTGCCACGTCGGCCGTGAACTGCGGCAGGTCGGCGTAGGAGGGCGTCAGGTTCTGCTTGCGCATCAGCGCCTGGAAGTCCTGCGATTGCGCCACCTGGCGGGCCGCGGCGCGCCATTTCTCGACCGCGTCCGCGGGCGTGGCCTTGGGCAGGCCGATGCCGCGCCAGACGCTGAACTGCAGGTCCGCGCCTTTTTCCTTCATGGTCGGCACCGCCGGCAGGTTGTCCAGGCGCTTGGCCGCCATGACGGCCAGGGTGCGCAGCTTGCCGGTCTCGACGTGCTGCTGCAGTTCGGCGTAGGCGACCGTCGTGGCCTGCACGTCGCCCGCCAGGAGGCCCATGATGGCCGGGGCCGAGCCCTGGTAGGGCACGTGCACGAACTTCACGCCGGCCTGCTCGCCCAGCGCCGCCGCCGCCATGTGCGGCACGGTGCCGATGCCGGCGTTGGACACGGCGACGCGCTCGGGATTCTTCCTGGCGTCCGCCAGGAATTCCTCCACCGTCTTCCAGGGCGCGTCGGCGCGCACCGTGACCGACGAGGGATCGTCGGTGAAGCGGGCGATGGGTTGGAAGTCGCCGACCGTGGTCTTGCCTATGCCCATCAGGGGCACCACCAGCATTTCAGGCGTCATCAGCACCAGCCGGTAGCCGTCGGGCTGCGCGTTGGCCACGTAGGCCCAGCCGATGGAGCCGCTGGCGCCGGGCTTGTTGATCACCACCGTGGGCTGCGCCAGCATGGGCGGGCGCACCGCCTCGGCGATGGCGCGCGCGGTGTTGTCGCTGCCGCCGCCGGGCTGGTAGGCGACCACCAGTTCCATCGAGCGGGCGGGGTAGTCCGCGGCGTGCGCGGCGGACAGGACGGAAACTGCGGACAGGGCGCTGACAAGCAGCGCGGACAGGCGGTAGGGGCGCATGGTGGCGGCTCCGGTATCAGTAACCCAGGGCGGAAAGATCCGCGAGCGTCTGCTTGGTGATGGCGATGGTGCGTTCGCGTTCGGCCCCGGCCAGGTCCAGGCGCGGGGGCTTGACGGTTTCGGCGCTGCCGGTGATCAGATGTTCGGCCAGCTTGATGTGCTGCACCAGCTTGACCACCGTGTCCAGGTGGAACAGCGGCGTCAACGCGGCGTAAAGCTTGCGGGCCCGCGCGAAATCGCCCTCGACGGCCAGCTTCAGCAGGTCGACGGAAGCCTTGGGCACCGCGTTGGCCATGCCCGACACCCACGCGGTCACGCCCAGCGCGGCGCTTTCCAGGATCAGGTCGTCCACGCCGCAGACCACGGCCAGACGGTCGCCAAAGCGCGTGATCAGGTCGGTCACGCGGGTGGTGTCGTAGGACTCTTCTTTGATGGCGACGATGGTCGGCTCTTCCAGCAATTCGGCCACCAGGTCCGGCGTCAGGTCCACGCCGTAGCCGCGCGGGTTGTTGTAGAGCAGGATGGGCAGGGCGCTGGCGCGCGCCACTGCGCGGTAGAAGGCCACGGTCTCGCGGCCGTCGGATTTGTAGGTCAGGCCGGGGAATACCATCAGGCCGTTCACGCCGATGCGCTCGGCTTCCTGCGCAAAGGCGGCGGCGCGCGCGGTGCCGGTTTCCGCCACGCCGGAAATCACCGGCACCCGGCCGCGCACGGTGTCCACGGCGGTGCGCAGCACCTGCAATTTTTCTTCGGGCGAGAGCTGGGCGTTTTCGCCCACCATGCCCATCATCACCACGCCGCCCACGCCGTTCTCGATCAGGCGTTCCAGCCCCTGGCGGATAGCCTCCAGGTCCAGCGAAAAATCGGGTTTCAGCTTGGTGGTGACGGCGGGGAATACGCCTTGCCATTGAATGCTCATGCTGCGGCTCCTGATGCGTGGTCCGTCCGGTTGTAATGGAGCGGATTCTGGTTATTGGATATTGGATCCAAAAATATGGGGCTTAAAAAAACGAGGCGGAGGCCTCGGACCAGTCCCTTGGGGGCGCTGGCTTGAACTGGATCATGGATCCAATATACTCACATTAAAAGGGCTGTGGGCGCCGACTGTCTCTCGGGGTTTTCCTGGGCATGGCGGCCCTGTTTTCCACTCAGTCCTGCCGTGCCGCTCCCGCCGCACGGTGCAACCAGGCAGGTTTCATGTCCCAGAATTCGCCGCTTTCCGCCTCCAACCCGTCCCGTTCCCAGGCCGCCAGTCCCGGCCGCCTCGTGCGCAAGACCGCTGTCGAACTGGTGGTCGACGAACTGCGCGACCGCATCCTGTCCGGCGCGATTCCCCCCGGTTCCGCGCTGCGCCAGGAACTGTTCGCCGAGGAACTGGGGGTGAGCCGCCTGCCCGTGCGCGAGGCCATCCGCCAGCTCAGCGCCGAAGGGCTGATCGACATGATTCCGCACCGCGGCGCCTACGTCTCCATGCTGTCGCGCGCCGAGGTGCAGGAGTTCTTCGACATCCGCCTGCGGCTGGAGCCGTGGCTGTTGCGCCTGGCCGTGCAGCAACGCGAGACCCAGGACCTGGACCTGGCGAGCCAGGTGGTGGCGCAGATGGACACGGCCGAGCCCGAGCAATGGGGGCGCCTGAACTGGCAGCTGCACGAACTGCTGTACCGCTCGGCGCAACGGCCCGCGGCGCTGGCCATGGTGCGCGCGCTGCACGAAAAATCCGAACGCTATTTCCGCTTCCAGATCGTCAACGCGCCGATCCGCCAGCAGGCCCACGACGAGCACAGCCAGCTGATCGCGCTGGCGCGGCAGGGCCGGGCCGAAGACGCCGAGGCCGCGCTGGAGCGGCACATCGGCGAAGCCGCCGAGCAGATACTCGCCATCGTCGACCATCTGCTGGATGCGTCGGCCCTGCAGCAACCTGCCTAGACGTCCAGCTCCAGCGTGCCGCAGCCGCGCGACACGCAAACCATCATGCTGCGGTTGGCGGCGCGTTCCTCGTCGCTGAGCACGTAGTCGCGGTGGTCGACCTCGCCGGACAGCACGCCCGCTTCGCAGCTGCGGCACAGGCCTTCGCGGCAGGAGTACGGCCAGGCGACGCCGGCCGCTTCCAGCACGTCCAGCACCGACTTGTCCGCGGGCACTTCGTGGCAGCCGCCGCTGCGCGCGAGCCGCAGCATGAAAGCCGAGCCGGGTTCGGCCGTGGCGGGCGCGCTGGCGGCAAAGCGCTCGAAATGCACGCGCGCCGGGGCGATGGCGCCGCGTGCACAGGCTGCGGCCACCGCATCCATCAACGGCCCGGGCCCGCAGCAATAGACATGCATACCCGGTTCCGCCAGCGCGCCCAGATAGGCGTCGAGGTCGCAGCGCGCGCCGCCTTGTTCGCTGTCGACATGCAGCGCCACGCGCTCGCCGTGGCTGGCGAGTTCAGGCAGGTAGGCGGCCGCGTCGCGGTCGCGCACGCAGTACAGCAGCCGCCAGGGCTCGCCGCGCCTGACGCATGCATGGATCATGCTGAGGATGGGCGTGATGCCTATGCCGCCCGCGATGAAGACATGGCCGGCGGCCTGCGCGTTCAGCCCGAACAATTGCCTGGGCTCGCCGATATCCACCAGGTCGCCCTCGCGCAGCTGTTCATGGACGTAGCGCGAGCCGCCGCGCGTATCGGCCGCCAGGCCTATGCCCAGCCGGTAGACGCCCAGTTCCGTCGGGTCGCCGCAAAGGGAATACTGCCTGACCAGGCCATTGCCCAACGCCACATCCACATGCGCGCCGGCCTCGAAGGCCGGCAGCATGGCGCCGTCGGGACTGCGCAGATGCAGGCCGAGCACGCCGCGCGCCTCGCGCACGATGCGGCTGACGACTAGTCGCCGCATCTCAGGCCACCGCCTGTGCGGCACGCGCGCCCGACGCGCCAGCCGCCGCCTGCTGCTCTTCCTCGACGCGGCGCGCCACCACCCAGCGGAACTGGGACAGCGCGGCGTCGATGGACAGCGGCACCATCTTGAAGTCCGGCGCCAGGGACAGGGAGCGCTGCTGCGCGGTGATGATGTCGCGGTCTTCGTCGAAGGCATCCACCACGCTCTGGTGGATCGACGCGGTGATTTCCGGCCGGTCGATCGAGAAGTTGTGCGGATGCGCGAAGAAGTAATGGGTCGAGGTCGCGGTTTCGGGCGTCAGGGCCTGGCAGCCGCGGAATTCGATCGCGCCGGCGCGATTGCCTTCCTGCGCGCCGCCGCCGGCCGGGGCCATGCCCGAATCCATCAACAGGATGCCGGGCAGCGTGAAGTTGTAGATGTTCCAGCGGTCCACCAGGCCCGGCCACTCGCGGACTTTCTTGGCGAAGGCGGGCGCCTCGGTATTGAGCGTCCAGCGCGTGATGCGCACGCCGTCGGGCAGCCGGTCGACCTTGGGCGAGACCGAGGCATAGTCTTCGCTGCCGCCCAGCGTGGTCGGGTGCACGAAGGGCAGGTGCGAGAAATCGAGCAGGTTGTCGGCGATCAGCAGATAGTTGACGTCGTAATGGATATAGCCGTCCAGGCTGCGCCAATCGGGATGGTCCAGCCATTGCGTGTCGGGGATGAGGGCCGGATCGGCGCGTTCCGGATCGCCCATCCAGATCCAGATCCAGCGGTGCCGTTCCACCACCGGAAAGGTCCGCACCCTGGCCTGCGGCGGAATGCGGGCCTGCGCCGGGGCCTCGACACAGGCGCCGGTGGGGTCGAACTTCAGGCCGTGGTACATGCAGCGCACGCAATCGCCTTCGCGCCGTCCCACCGACAAGGGCGCGCCGCGATGGCAGCAGCGGTCTTCCAGCGCCACCAGCCGGCCGGCGCCGTCGCGGTACATCAGCACGGGCACGCCGGTGATGGTGCGCGAGAACAGGCCGTCGGCGCTGACTTCCTGGTCCCAGGCCGCGACGTACCAGGTGTTTTTGATGAACATGGGTTTGCTCCTGTGTTATTTGACGTAGCGCCAGGCGCCGTCCTTGATCTGCACCATGACAGCGGCGCGCTCGTCATAGCCCACGTGGTCGGCGGGCGACATGGTGGACACGCCTTGCGAGGTGACGGCGTCGCGGGTGGCCTCCAGCGCATCGCGCAGGCCGGCCCGGAATTCCGGCGTGCCCGGCCTGGCCTTGGGCAAGGTGGCCTTCAATGCCTGTTGCAGCACGATGCCGGCATCCCAGGCATTGGCCGCGAACACCGACATGGAGTCCTTGCCGTGGGCGGCTTCGTAGCGCTGCGTCAGGTCCAGGGCGACGGCGCGTATCGGGTTGGCCTCGTCCAGCTGGCTGGCAACCACGACCGGGCCCACGGCGAACAGCGCGCCCTCGGCGTCCTTGCCTGCGATGCGCAGGAACTCGCGGTTGGCGATGCCGTAGGTCTGGTAGATGCGGCCGGCATAGCCGCGCTCGCGCAGGGACTTCTGCGGCAGCGCCCCAGGCGTGCCGGACGCCGCCACGATGACCGCGTCCGGCCTGGCGGCCAGCAGCTTCAGGGTCTGCGCCGTGACGCTGGTGTCCGTTTTTACGTAGCGTTCCGTGGCGACCAGCTTGATGCCGGCGCGCTGCGCCTGCGCGGAAACTTCGGCCAGCCAGCTGTCGCCGTAGGCGTCCGCAAAGCCGATGTAGCCCAACGTCTTCACGCCGGCGGCCTGCATGTGCGCGACGGTGCTGGCGACCATCAGGTTTTCGTTCTGTACCACCTTGAACACCCAGTGGCGCTGCGGGTCCATGGGTTCGACTAGCTTGGCCCCGGCCGCCAGGCTCATGAGCGGCACCTTCTTCTCCTGGGCGATGGGCAGCAGCGTCAGGGTGGCGGGCGTGACCGAGGTGCCCAGCACCACGTCCACGTTGTGCTCGTCGACCAACCTGCGGAAGGCGCGGGCGGCGCCGGTGGCGTCCGAGGCGTCGTCCAGCACGATGTAGCGCACCGCTTCGCCCGCGATCTCGCGCGGCAGCAGGTCGATGGCGTTCTTGGCCGGGCCGCCCAGCGAGGCGGCCGGGCCGGTGAGCGACAGGATGACGCCGACGCCGACATCGGCCGAGGCGGCGCTACAGGACAGCAGGGCGCACGAAACCAGCACCGCGCGCACGGGGTGTAGAAGGGGTTTCAAGATTTTGTCTCCTTGTGGAAACGCCGGTCTGCGCGGCGTTTGACAAGACGATAGATAGCGGCGGAATATGCGTCAATGTCATGAGCCTGATTCTGGAAATGCACGCTATGCATAACGAGAAACTAGATCTCAACCTGCTTGCCGTCTTCGACAGCTTGATGCGCGAGCGCAGCGTGACCCGCGCCGGCGAACAGCTCGGCCTGTCGCAAAGCGCCATGAGCCACGCCGTGAACCGCTTGCGCGCGTTCTTCGACGATCCGCTGTTCGTGAAGACCGGCCAGGGCATGCAGCCCACGCCCAAGTCCGAGAGCCTGGCGCCCACCATCCTGGCGCTGATGGCGACCATACGCGGACAGGTGCTGTCGCAGGCGCAGTTCGATCCGGCCTCGGCCATGCGCGTGTTCACCTTGTGCATGACGGACATGGGCGAGCTGGTGTTCCTGCCGCCGCTGATCAAGCGCCTGCGGGAACTGGCGCCGCACTGCACCCTGCGCACGCGCCAGGTGCCGCTGCAGCAGGTCGAGCCGCTATTGGCCTCGGGCGAGGTGGATCTGGTGCTGGGATCGCTGCGCGCGGCGCCGCAGGGCCTGTTCCAGCAGCAGCTCTTCATGCACCGCTTCGTGACCCTGGTCAGCGTGAAGAACAAGGAGGTGGGCGACGAGCTGACGCTGGAACAGTTTCAGCGCATGCCGCAGATCGTGGTGACCTTGGCCGGACGCTCGTCCGAAGCCTATGACAGCGCGCTGGAAGAGCAGGGCGTCAAGCGCAACGTCTTCCTGTCCACGCCGCACTTCCTGGTGGTGCCGCTATTGCTGGACCAGCACCCGGACCTGATCGCCACCGTGCCGCAGGAATTGGGCAATGTGTTCGGCGGCTACGGCGTGGTCAAGGTGCTGGAGCCGCCGCTGCCGCTGCCGTCCTTTGCGCTGCGCCAGCATTGGCATCCGCGCTTTCACCAGGATCCGGCGATCATCTGGCTGCGGGAGCTGGTCAAGGACACGTTCGATGGGTATCCGTGGGACGCCATGCCTGTCGCGGGCCGGAAGGCATGAGCTGGCGCCCTCAATTGATCTTGATGCCGCGTTCCTTCACCAGCGTCTTCCATTGCGCGGTCTCGCGCGCCAGGTGGTCGCGCAGTTCGTCCGGCGTGCCGCCGATGGGCTCGGCGCCGATGGAGTCCAGCGTGGCGCGCACCTTGGCGTCGTTCAAGGCGGCGCGCATGGCGGCATTCAATTTCGCGACCACTTCCGGCGGCGTGCCGGCGGGGGCGAAGGCCGCGAACCAGGGCATCAGCTCGTAGCCGGGCAATCCGCTTTCCGCCACGGTGGGCACATCGGGCAGGGCGGCCGAACGCTTGCTGGTCGTCACCGCCAGCGCGCGCAGCTTGCCGGCTTCGATATGCGGCTTGGCGGAAGTGATGCTGTCGAACATGTAGTCCACCTGTCCGCCCAGCAGGTCGGCGACGGCGGGGCCGCTGCCCTTGTAGGGCACGTGCAGCATGTCCACCTGGGCCATGGACAGGAACAGCTCGCCCGCCAGATGGATGGACGTGCCCACGCCGGCCGAGGCATAGGTGTAGTGGTTGGGCTGCGCCTTGGCCTTGGCGATCACGTCCTGCACGCTGGTGGCGCCGGTGCGCGCGGGATTGGTGACCAGCACGTTGGGCACCACGGCCAGCAGCGAGATCGGCGCGAAGTCCTTGATCGGGTCGTAGTTCAGGTCCGCATACAAGGCCGGGTTGACGGCCATGCCGTTGGCGACGATCAGGATGGTGTAGCCGTCGGCCTTGGCGCGGGCCACGCTGGCCGCGCCGATATTGCCGCCTGCGCCCGCGCGGTTTTCCACGATGAAGGTGGTGTTGAGCTGCTTGCCCATGGATTCGCCCAGGGTGCGGGCGATGCTGTCCATCGCGCCGCCGGGCGGGAAGGGCACGATCCATTTGACCGGGTGATCCGGATAGGTTTGCGCCAGGGCGGCGGACCCGCCGCCCAGCAGCGCCAGGCCGACACAGGCCCGGGCGAGTCGTTGGAATGCAGAGCGCAAGCGCATGATGGTCTCCGTAATGCTGGAATTATTGTGTCGCCGCGCGCCGATGGTCCGCAGACCACGGGAAGATGTCCCGCGATTCATACTTTCCACGATCAGGTTCGAGCGATGGCTCAGTATGGCTTGCGTTTTCCCCGTGAGTCCAAGACTATATGGGTTCTGATTGATACCTTTATGGTATGTATAAGGCCATGCCATGCAACTGAGGCAACTGCGTTATTTCCAGGCCGTGGCGGAAGAAGGCAGCTTCACCCGCGCGGCCGCCCGGCTGCACATGGCCCAACCGCCGCTCAGCCGCCAGATCCGTCTGTTCGAGGAAGAACTCGGCGTGCAGCTGTTCGAGCGCACCACGCGGGCGCTGCGCCTGACGGAAGCGGGCCGCTTCCTGCTGGAACAATCGCGCCTGTTGACCGCGCGCCTGGAAGAGGTGCTGGAGGGCACGCGCCGGCTGGGGCAGACCCAGCGGCGCTGGTTCGGCATAGGCTTCGTGCCGTCGACGCTCTACGGTTTCGTGCCGGAGCTGATTCGGCAACTGCGCAACGCCGATCCGCAGGTCGAGGTGGGTCTCACGGAAATGACCACCTTGCCCCAGCTGGAGGCGCTGAAGGCCGGGCGCATCGATCTGGGCATAGGCCGCATCCTGTTCGACGATCCCGCCATCGAGCGGCGCGTGCTGATGACCGAAGCGCTGATGGCGGCGGTGCCGCTGGGCCATCCGATAGCGCGGTTGCGGCGGGTATCCGTCGAGCGCCTGGCGCGCGAACCCTTCGTGCTGTATCCGGCGCGCCCGCGCCCGAACTTCTCCGACCATGTACTGGGCTTGTTCCGCGCGGCGGGACATGCGCCGCAAGTGGTGCAGGAGGCCAACGAACTGCAGACCGCCATCGGCCTGGTGGCGGCGGGGCTGGGCGTGACGGTGGTGCCGGCGTCGGTGCAGCGCTTGCAGCGGCAGGATGTGGCGCACGTGGCGATCGACGCCGATACCTTTGTGTCGCCGGTGATCGTCAGTTACCGCAAGGATGACACGTCGGCGTTTCTGGCGCGGGCGTTGGAGCTGGCGCAAGCGCTGGCGACTTAGACCAAGGAAACATGGCCATGCCGGATCAGGCAGCAAAATCCCTCTCTCTCAGACAGCTGGAACTGTTGATTTCCCTGGCGTCGGCCGACAGTATCGCGGGTGCCGGCGCGCGGCTGGGCATGACGCCCTCGGCCACCAGCCACGCCCTGCGCACGCTGGAGGCCACGCTGGGGGCGCCCTTGCTCGACCGCAATGCGCCGGGCGTGCTGCTCACCTATGCCGGGCAGCAGATCCTGCCGCATGTCAGGGACGTGTTCGCGTCCCTGCAGATCGTGCGGGCGACGGCCAGCGCCAGCGCGGGCCTGCGTTCGGGCTTGCTGAATCTCGGTTCGCTGGGCGCGAGTTCCTCCTTGAACATCCTGCCGCAGATGCTGGAAATGTTCAAGGCGCGCTATCCGGGCGTCGACGTCTTCGTCACTGAAAAGCCGGACCCCGAACTGGAGCGCGCGCTGGTCGAGCGCCGCATCGAGATCGGCGTGGTGGCCTTGCCCAAACCGGATTTCGACACGCTGCCGCTGGTCAGCGATGAACTGATGGTGGTGCTTCCTGCCGGCCACCCGCTGGCCGAACGCAAGACGATCGGGGTGAAGGATCTGATCGACTATCCCCTGATCATGACGCGCGCCGGTTCGCAGCCGGTCATTACGCGCATGTTCGAGCGCGCCGGCGCCAAGCCGCATATCGCGCACGACCTCTCGCAGATCATGTCCATCCTGGAGTTCGTCAGGCGCGGGCAGGGCATCTCCGTGCTGGCGTCGCTGGTGCTGCCGCAGGCCTACGACGGGCTGGTCTACCGCAAGATCAGCCCCGCCTCCAAGCGCAGGATCGGTTTGGCCTGCCTTAATGAGCGCAAGCTGTCGCCTGCCGCGCATGCCTTCTGGGCCATGGTCAGGGAGGCCGCGCCCAAGCTGAAGTTTCCGGTCAAGTAGCGCCGCGCGTCGCCCGTCCCGCCCAGGCGCCAAGCGTTCCTTCATGTTGAAAAAAAACTCAATTGAAGGTGAGGATTGCGAATTTTAGACTGCATCGATCGACTCTGATGGAGAAGGCGTATGCAGTCAGTGGAAGCCTCCGCGCTCAAGGGCGTGCGTGTCCTGGACCTCTCGCGCATCCTGGCGGGCCCCAGCGCGACGCAGCTGTTGGGTGACCTGGGCGCGGACGTGGTCAAGGTGGAAAAGCCCGACGAGGGCGATGACACCCGGAAGTGGGGGCCGCCGTACATCAATGGCCAGGACGGCCGCGCGACCGGCGAAAGCGCCTACTACCTGAGCGCCAACCGCAACAAGCGGTCCATCGCGCTGGATATCGCCACCGAGGCCGGCCGGGACGCGCTGCATCAGTTGCTGGCCCATGCCGACGTGCTGGTCGAGAACTACAAGGTCGGCGGCCTGGCCAAGCACGGGCTGGACTATGCGCAGCTCAAGCACAGGTATCCGCGCCTGGTGTGTTGCTCCATCACCGGATTCGGGCAGACGGGTCCGTACGCCAAGCGCGCGGGCTACGACTTCCTGATCCAGGGCATGGGCGGGATCATGAGCCTTACCGGCGAGCCGCAGGGCACGCCCATGAAGGTGGGCGTGGGCATCGCCGACGTCATGACCGGCATGTACGCCGCGGTCGGCATCCTGGCGGCGCTGCGCCACCGCGACCTGACCGGGCAGGGGCAGCACATCGACATCTCGCTGCTGGACAGCCAGATTGCCTGGCTGGTGAATGCCGGAACCAACTATCTGGCAGAGCAGGAGCCGCCCGCGCGGCTAGGCAACGGCCACCCCAACATCGTGCCTTACCAGGTGTTCGACGCCGCCGACGGTCCCATGATTCTTGCCGTGGGCAACGATGCGCAGTTCCGGCGCTTCTGCGAGATTGCCGGCCTGGCCGGGCTGGCGGATGACGAGCGCTACGCCTCCAATGCGGCCCGCGTCGCCCACCGCGCCGAACTTTGCCAACGGGTACAGGACGCGCTGGCCCTGCGCCCCAGGAAAACCTGGCTGGAACAGCTGGAAGCCGTGGGCGTGCCTTGCGGCCCGGTCAACGACCTGCGCGATGTGTTCAATGATCCGCACGTCCAGGCGCGCGGCGCGCATCTGCGCATGCCCTGCGAGTGGGCGCAAGGCGGCGAGCTGAACCTGCTGGCAAACCCGCTGAAGCTGTCCGCCACGCCGGTTTCGTACCGCAGGCCGCCGCCCCGTCTGAACGAGCACGCGCAGCAAATCCTGGGCGATTGGACGGCGGGTGGCTCGCCGGGCTGACGTCACGCACCTTAGACAACACCGTCCCGCACGAGGGCGGACACAAGAGGAGAGAGGCATGGATAGGAGACAGTTGTTGGCGCTGGCCGCATTGGCGCCATTGAGCCGCGCATTTGCGCAGGGCAAGTATCCGTCGCAGAGCATCAGGTTGATTGCGCCCTATGCGCCGGGCGGTACCGTGGACATCCTGTCGCGCCAGCTGGCCGAGCCGATGCGCGCGAGTCTGGCCCAGTCGGTCATCGTGGAAAACCGCGGCGGCGCCGGCGGCACGCTGGGCGCGGACGCCGTGGCCAAGGCCCGCCCCGACGGCTACGCGATCCTGTTCGGGGCGGTGCATCACGCGATCGCCCAGTCGGTGTATCCGAAGCTGGGATACGACATCCGCGAAATGACGGCAGTGGGCTTTCTGGGGCGCGTCAACCATGCGCTGATCGTCAACAAGGATCTGCCGGCGCAGAATGTGCAGGAGCTGGTGGCGCTGCTGAAGGCCAATCCGGACAAGTACAGCTATGCCACGCCGGGCGCGGGCACCATGCAGCACCTGATGGCCGAGTACTTCAAGAACGTCACTGGCACCCAGATGATGCACGTGCCTTACCGCGGCTCGGCGCCGGCGATCGTGGACATCATTGCCGGGAACGTCCACATGATGTTCGAAACCATGCCGTCGGCCATCCAGCACATCAGGGCCGGCAGCGTGCGCGCGATCGCCGTGACCTCGAAGGTGCGTTCGCCCAGCCTGCCCGACGTGCCCACGGCGGCGGAGAGCGGTGCGGCCAATTACGACGCGACCAGCTGGTACGGCATCTATGCGCCGCCGTCCACGCCGGCGGACGTGGTGCGCGTGCTCAACGCGGCGGTCAATGCCGCGTTTGCCGACCCGGTTTTCGTGCAGCGCTGGATAGCGTTGGGCGCGGATGCGGGCGGCGGCACGCCGCAGGAACTGGCCGCGCTCACGCGCAGCGAAGTCGAACGCTGGGCCGAGGTGGCGCGGCGCGCGGATATCAAGGTGGGTTGATGCCGGCGGGCCAAATGGCCCGGCCGGAGTTTTGCACGTAGCAAGGATGAACCATGACTGAACTTTCCCAAGAGCAATTGGCGCTGCAGCAGCGCGCGCGCGAACTGGCGCAGACCGTTTTCAAGCCGACGGCCGCGGCCACCGACCAATCCGAACAGTATCCCTGGGCCAATGTGGGCCAGCTGCGCGAGGCCGGCTTCATGGGCATGACGATCCCGCGCGAGTACGGCGGGCAGGGACTGGGCTATCTCGATACCGTCCTGGTCGTGGAAGAAATGGCCAAGGCTTGCGCCACCATGGGACGCATCACGGTCGAAGCCAATATGGGCGCAATCGGCGCCATCATGCAATACGGCAGCCATGAGCAGAAGACGCTGGCCGCCGGCTGCGTGCTGGCGGGAGACAAGCCCGCCATCTGCATCTCGGAGCCCCAGGCCGGCAGCGCGGCCAGCGAAATGGGCACTCGCGCAGTGCGCATGGGTGACGATTACCTCATCAACGGCGAGAAATACTGGATCACCGGGGGCGGAGTGTCGCGCCTGCACCTGATCTTTGCGCGCGTGTTCGACGAGGGCGTGGACCTGGGCATAGGCGCCTTCATCCACGTGCGCGAGCCGGACGCCGCGGACGATGGCCTGGAGATCGCCAAGCGTTCCTACGCCATGGGCGTGCGGGGCATACCCGAGACCTACATCAAGTTCCGCGACCTCAAAGTGCACAAGTCCATGCTGGTGGTTCCACCGGAGGGCTTGAAGCGCGGCTTTGCCGGCCTGATGCAAGCCTACAACGCCCAGCGCGTGGGCGCGGGCACCGTGGCGCTGGGCATCGCGCAGGGCGCCTTCGAAGAGGCCGTGGACTACGTCAAGCAACGCCAGCAGTTCGGCCGGCCGATAGCGGAGTTCCAGGGCTTGCAGTGGATGGTCGCCGACATGGCGATCCAGCTGAATGCGGCGCGGCACATGCTGCATGCGGCCGCCAGCAGCGGCACGCCGCGGACTTTCGGCTTCCCGGATCTGTCGCTGGCCGCGCAGGCCAAGATCTTCGCGGCCGAAACCGCGCAGCGCGTGACCAATGACGCCTTGCAGTTGCATGGCTCGTCCGGCTACGGCCGCGACCTGCCGATGGAACGTCACGTGCGCGACGCGCGCATGTTCACCATCGCGGGCGGCACGGCGCAGATCCTGCGCACGCAGGTCGCCTCCGCCGTGCTGGGGATGAAGCTGCCGCAGACGCGGGATGGGTATATCCGCGGGAAGTGATGCTTGACGACGAACTCCGCTGCGCGTAGCATCTTTTGAACCGATCGGTATAAAAGGAGCTTGGCGATGGAATTCCAAGGCAAGGTTGCGCTGGTCACCGGGGGTACGCGCGGCATCGGCGCCGCCATCGTCCGAAGGTTCGCTGAACGGGGCGCTGATGTCGCGTTCACTTACGCCAGATCTGATCAGGCCGCGAAAGACTACGCCCAGGAACTTGGTGTAACCGGCGCCAAGGTCCTGGCCATCAAGGCGGACAGCCGCGACCCGGCCGCGGTCCGGGCGGCGGTAGAGCAGACTGCCGGGGAACTGGGCAGGCTGGACATACTCGTCAATAGCGCCGGCGTGTTCCCCTACGGACCCGTCGAGAACGCCACGCTCGAGG
This sequence comes from Achromobacter xylosoxidans, assembly GCF_002192695.1. GTDB lineage: Bacteria > Pseudomonadota > Gammaproteobacteria > Burkholderiales > Burkholderiaceae_B > Achromobacter > Achromobacter xylosoxidans_C. The sequence goes on along the minus strand of NZ_MTLG01000074.1, from coordinate 82,596 downwards.
AAATCGACGACACCCTGGCGATCCACGCCAGAGCGGTGTTCGTGGCCTCGCAAGCCGCGCTGGCTTACATGGGAACCGGCGGGCGCATCATCTCCATCGGCTCCTGCTTCGCCCAAAGGGTGCCTTACGCGGGCGTGACGCTCTATGCGATGAGCAAGTCCGCGCTTATCGGATTCACCAAGGGCCTGGCGCGCGAGGTCGGCGGCCGCGGCATTACGGTCAATATTGTCGATCCGGGATCGACCGACACCGACATGAACCCTGCCGACGGCCCGACTGTGGCCGCCGAGCTGGAACTCATGGCGGTTAAACGCTACGCCCAACCCGAGGAAATTGCGGCCGCTGTGGGTTATCTTGCGGGGGCCGAGAGCCAATTCATCACCGGCGCATCGCTCGCCATCGATGGAGGCTTCACCGCCTAGGGTTTCGGGAAGGCGAACAGGAATGGGGACTCGGATGGCCTGGGGATTCTTGGTTCTGGCCGGCATGCTTGAAATCGTCTGGGCATTGGCGCTGAAGCAGGCAGACGGATTGACGAGGTTTTGGCCAAGCCTGATCGGCATAAGCGTCGCCATGCTAAGCCTGGTGTTGCTCGCCTTGGCTCTGAAGCATCTGCCGGTGGGCACCGCTTACGCCATCTGGGTGGGCATAGGCGCTTTTGGCGTAGCGGTTTTCGGTACCTTGGTGCTCGGCGAACAGATGTCATCGGCCAAGCTGTTGTTCCTGGGGTTGATAGGTGTTGGTGTGGCGGGGCTGCGGATCATTGAATCGTGAATTCTGGCAATCAAGCAAAATCGGCCTCCGCGCCGAAAATCGGGCGTCCGAAAGCGTTCGACAAAGACCTGGCCTTGCTGGCAGCCATGCGCACCTTCTGGGCGCAAGGTTATGAAGGTACCTCGATCCAGGATCTCGTCAGCGCCACCGGCGTCAACAAGCCCAGCCTTTATGCGACCTTCGGTTGCAAGGAAGAGATCTTCCGGCAGGCGGTCGAGCTTTACGACCGGGTCGAGGGGCGTGCGACGTCGCAGAGCCTCAGCGTAGCCCGGACGGCCCGCGAGGCCGTCGAAACCATGCTGCGATCAAATGCACGGGCCTATGCCGTCGCCGAGGGGCCGCGTGGTTGCATGATCGTGTTGTCTTCGCTGCTGGGCGCGCCCGAGAACGAAAGCGTACGCGCGTTTCTTGCCGCCAATCGAGAGGACGGGGAATCGATGCTGAGGAAACGCCTCTCGCAAGGCATTGCGCAGGGCGACCTCCCGCCGTCCGCCGATGTCCATCAGCTTGCCGCCTTCTACACGACCGTGCTCGAAGGCCTGTCGATCCAGGCCCGCGACGGCGCGGGCGTGAAGAAGCTCAACATGATCATCGATGCCGCGATGCTTGCGTGGCCGGCCGCTTGACGCACGCCGACGCGGCCACGCAGGGTTCATGCTGGCGCTGCCCAGCCTAGGGCTGGGCCACCATCCAGGCGACTATTCGCCGCACGACGGGCAGCAGCAGCAAAAGGCTGGGAAAGGCCACGATCCAGGAGGCCCCCCAGGCGCTGGGCCAGCTGACGACAAAGTCGGGGCCCACACCCACGCTCGCGGCGGTCGCCACCGCTGAAACGATGGCCGACATGAACACCGAAAGAACCAGCGGCATCAGGAAGGGGGCATAGCGCTGGGGGAGTTTTTTCAGGGCGGGTCTTGATGAGCGGTCAGCCATTTCAACACTCCCTGCGGCTGCGCGCCGCTTGTTTCTCGGCCACCAGGTCATTGATGTACTCGCGCAGCGAACGCGGATCCCGGCCCAGCGCTGCCTTCAGCGCAAGACTGTTTCCTCCGAGCCCGCAGGCGCGATAGTGATCGAAAACCCTGGACAACAGAAGCAACTGCTGATCGCCATAAGGCAACTGCGCGCTTTCCGCCCATGCGTCGAAACCGGGCTCCAGCGCCGCGACCGGAAGTCCCAGCGCCTCGCCCAGGGCTGCCACGATGTCCATGCGGCTGTACATGCCGGCGCACAGCTCCAAGGTTGCGTAGGCCAGCGTCTCTTCGGTCAGGGCAATGGCGGCAACTTCCGCCACATCGCGATAGTCCACGCGAGCGATGCCTGTGTCCTTGGGAAAGGGTTCGCCGAAACTGGCATGCTCGCGGATCGATGGCCAGGCCAAGCCGATGTTCTGCATGAAGTTCGCGGGATGCAGAATCGTGTATTCCAGGCCCGACGAGTAAAGCGCATCCTCCACCGGGATCTTGCTGGCGTGATTGGCCAGGCGCACGTTGGTCGGCTGGATGACCGATGAAAAGACGAATTTCCTCACGCCGCTGCGCCTGGCCGCGTCGACCAGGGCGACGCCCATGGGCGCTTCGTCGGCGGTGAACGCGGGGCCGATATGAAAGACGCCGTCCACGCCTTGCGTAGCGGCTGCGAGGCTGTCGACGTCGCGGAGGTCGCCGATGGCGGTCTCGGCCGCTCCCAGTGAGCGGGCCTGGGCGGCGCGTGCTTCGTCGCGCACGAGCGCCCGGACCGTGACCTTGCGCCGCTGCAATTCAGGAACCACCAGGCTGGCGAACTTGCCGCTGGCTCCGACCACCAAAACGATAGGCTGAGTGCCGTTCACAGGGTTTCTCCTTCGTGTGCGTGTGAGTACGAAGGCAGTGTATTTTCTACCGATTGGTGGAACAATACGCGTGGAAATTGAAAATGAATCACGCTATTCGAGATAAATAATGAGCCGCCTCGAAGACCTGGAAGCGTTTATCCACATCGCTGAAACGGGAAGCCTGACGAAAGCCGCGCGCCATCTCGGCCGCTCGCTGCAGGCCGTCAGCCGTTCTCTTGCCGCGCTGGAAGAAGACGTCGGCGTGCAACTTGTCCATCGCACCACGCGGCATTGCTCTCTCAGCGAAGCCGGCGAGGCGTTCTTCCGGCGGGTCAAACCGGCGATGGAGGAAATAGGCGAGGCCCGGCTGGAGGTCGCAGACCGCCGGGCCGCGCCGTCGGGCATATTGCGTGTCGGCGCCCCGGTGCTGTTCGGCCCGGACTTCCTGGTTCCGATCATCGCGCAGTACATGCGCGCATACCCGCAGATCGAAGTCGATCTGCAACTGACGGATTCCTTTGTTGACCTTGCCGCGGAAGGCCTCGATCTGGTCGTGCGCATCGCAGACCTGCCGGATTCGGGTTTGCAAGGAAGACGATTGGGAGCCTTGCGCAGAGTCGTATTCGGCGCGCCTTCGTATTTCGAAGAGCGTGGCCGTCCCGCGCATCCTTCGGAACTGCGGCAGCACGACTGCATTGTCAGGACCATCGATCAACGCTCGGGGCAATGGGCCTTCGAGATAGATGGCAAGCGGCGCAGCGTCGGGGTTCGTGGTCCGTTCCGGACCAACACGATGGCGGCGATCTATTCCGCGGTCGGCGCCGGGCTCGGCATCGGTTATTCGCCGCTATGGCAGATCAGGCACCTGCTGGATGCGGGGCAGGTGGAAGTCATACTCGAAGCGTTCGAGTCCAAGCCTGTGCCCATACACGTGCTTTGGCAGGAGCACAGGCTTCCACCCGCCAAGGTACGGGCTTTTATTGATTATCTTGCGGCGGGGCTGAAGCTCGATCGGTTCTAGCTGGCACGCTAGACTGATACGTCCGGAGCAGGCCAACGCCGCCCGTATCACTCTCGGCCCAGGAGGATCATCATGCCGGCATTTCAGATCAAGCACTTGGACCATGTCGTGCTCAGGGTTCAGGACCTGACGCGTAGCGTGGACTTCTATACGAAAGTACTAGGCTGCCAGATCAAGAAGAAGAACGACGAGTACGCAATGATCCATCTGAGCGCCGGTGGCTCCATGATCGATCTGGTCGATGTACAAGGGCCTTTGGGCGCCGCGGGCGGGGAAGCGCCAGGGAAAGACCGGCACAACCTGGACCACTTCTGCCTGCGGGTCGATCCGTTCGATGAAACGGCCATCCTGGACCATCTGCGGGCTTTCGGCATTACGGCGGACAAGGCCGTGTTGCGGTATGGCGCGGAAGGCGAAGGACTTTCGATCTATTGCTTCGATCCGGACGGCAACCAGATCGAACTGAAGGGGCCTGCGATCTAGAGCAGGCGCAAGTCGCATCTTCGTATTTAGTCACGCACCGGCAGCAGATATCTCAGGGCCTGCATAAAGCCGCGCGGCGCCACGGTGAGATGGTCCTCGTCATTCAGGACGACGGACTTCAGTTTCAAGCCTGGATATTTCCGGCTTTGCAGCGCCGCCTCCAGCGCCCGGTTGTCGGCGACCATGTCCACCGTCTGGTTGTAGCGCCGGTCGCCTTTGCGCAGGGCTTCGTAGGCGCCGACGTAAAGATAGACATTCGCCGTCAGGTCCCGATGCTGCTGGGCATAGCGCGCTTCGAGCTTCATGGCATGCCGTTTGTCGTACCAGAGGGACGGGCTGCCGAGGACATAGCCGTTGAACATGCCGGGCTCGGTGAACAGGATCTGTGTCCCCAGCAGCGCCCCATAGGAGTGGCCGAGAAAAAGGGCTCTGGCCGGGTCGGTCCGGTAGCGGGCGGTGATGTAAGGCTTTACCTGATCGCGCAGATACGCTTGATAGGCGCGCGCCTGGCCATGGACCGCATTGGCCGGCGCGGTGCTTGGGCCGTTCGGTGTAGGCGTGTAGTCGCGCTGGCGGCTGACTCCGCCATCCTCGCCTTTGCCATATGACAGGCCGACAAGAATGAATTCCTCGATCCGCGGTCCTTCCACGTTCAGGCGGCGCGCCAACTGCCGGATGATAGGGAAGGCGTAGTCGGCGTCGGTCACATACAGCACGGGGTAGCGCCGCTGCGGCTGCTTGGCATAGGACGGCGGCAACGCGACATAGACCTGGTAGCCCCGGCCCGACACCGGATCGGGCACGTCCCATACTTCGCTGTCGGCGATTTCGTATGGGCGGCCCTCGCCAGCTTGTATCTTTGGCGTCGATTGGGGCTGGGCTTGCGCCCGACTGCCAGGCACGCTGACGCTGACGAGGAGGGCAATCAACAGGGCATTCAGAAGGCATCGTTGCATGTGAGGAAGCGGTGTCAACCAGCGAATTCTTGAGCGCATGAGGTGGGCGGAATCGTAGTCTGACCCCTATGCTCAAGAGGGGACTGAAATTTTGAACGAGCCCATTGTCTGGTTTTTCTTCACACAATGACCTGGTTGCTTGCCAACGTCTTGTGATGGGTGATGCCGGGCGGGAAAATTTCAGATATTCAGAGAAAAACTCTGGAAAATAATATCAGACTACTTATTCTCCCCAATTGGACTCTAAATCCCTTAGTCCAAATGGTCGAAAGATTAATCGGTGCGAGCAGGTGGCTGGTTCAAGGCCATAGGTCACCATTGTTTCGCTCTAGACGGAATGTGTCGCCATCTACTCCATGAAGAGCGGAAACAGGGCCAGGCCCGCGCGTCGATGGTGTAGGCTCAGTTCCATCCCCTTTCGATCCTCCGCCAACTGTGCAGCATTTGCACTGATATCCGCCGCCGCCGCCTCCGCCCCATTTACCAGGTCCACCTGCGAGTCCGGGATTTCCTGGTGCTCCGCCCTTTTGCGCCACTCCGAAATAGCCGGTCTTTGCCAGATCCGGTTTCGGTCCTATAAACCAAACATCTCCTGCATTGCCACCGGCAGCGGCGGCACCACCCCGTCCGCCAATTCCGCCATTACCGCCACGGCCACCGTCGCCAGGGCCTGCGACGCATTCGTAGCAATGATTAATGGGAAAAGTTACATTCCGGCATTGCGAAGACGTGCCGCTGCCGCCATGGCCGCCATCTTGTCCCGGTCCGCCATTCCCTCCGTTACCTCCTTTGGGGCCATCGGCGATAATCCGAATGTGGACTCCCCCAGCCGGAGGGTCTTGCGTCGCTACGTCGATATTCTGAAAAAAGAAGAATATTTTTGGTGTATGAACAGTGAGTCCATCGCCGCCCCAGACACCTTCGGCGCCGCTGCCTCCCTCTTGGCCGCTTCCATCTGCCCCGTCGCGCGCGCGACTTGGATATGGATCTCGATTTGCACCATTAACATACTTCTCTAGCGAGCTATCGAGAGCGCGCAATATGATTGCCTTGTCATTGATCGTTGGTGCGTTTTCTATGCTCAAGTTTTTTACTGCAATTGCAATCCAGGGTACTGAGAAATTCGTAAGAACCATTCTTCCTTTTGCATTGATTGTTAACCAATCATACTTAAGAATTTGATTCGAAAAGGATTTCGAAGATTCGTCTATGCTCTCTCCAAATTTGGTTAACGGGGCGGCTTTGACTGCGTTGATTACTTCGATGGGAACCGCAACCTGCATTGCAGTGAGCGGTTTATGAGATTCGCCGGCGTTTAAGATTCCTTCAACCAAAATTTCATTTTCGTCGTTCATTTTTAACTCCATTTTTTTGATGGCTTTTTGATGGGAATTATTTTGCTACGAAATTATTGATTTTGAATTTGTCTCTTAAAACTTAATGATATCGAAAGCTCCTCCTTTGGCTTCATCGCGCGCTGTATGGCGTGGCTGAAAAATATTTCGGCTGCGCATTATGTCGAACTGGACGCAGTTACAAAGCATTCGCCTGATAATTTTTCTTAAGTTTGGTGGGATCTTAAATCGACCTTCGTGAGGAGATTTACCCAATATTGGGTACGCCATTCGATGATGATCTCGCCATAAGCTGAATTGCAGCGCCGGGACCGCGGGCTCTCATGCGAGAGTCCTAATCTGCACTGCCAAAAAGAAAAACGATAAGCCAGGATGATTTATCCATGCATCGCCAGGCCCTTGCTTGTCTGAGCAAAAGCGGCTTGTCGATGGCACGCAGGCGCGCTATTTTTGGAAGGGCTACCACCCGAGCTTTGAGCAGAGGCTATTTACCGATTTCGGCTGCGCGGATCTGCAATCCGTTCTGACCGATAAGCGTGATGCGTCCTTCGCGGTGACACTTGCTGCGAGCAAGCTCACGCCGTAAACACGCTGCGGCAACGGCGCTCGCACCGCTAGGAGCAAGATCATGTCCACAAGCCTGCGCGCAATCCGTTCAGATATCACGAAGCTCCAGGTGGACGCCATCGTCAACGCCGCAAACTCCTCGTTGCTGGGTGGGGGCGGCGTCGATGGCGCCATCCATCGCGCGGCGGGTCCGGATCTTCTGCATGAATGTCGCTTGCTGGGCGGCTGCAAGACGGGGGATGCGAAGGTGACCAAGGCCTATCGCCTATCCGCGCAGTACATCATCCATACTGTGGGCCCGGTATGGCGGGGCGGCGATAGCGGGGAACCGACGCTGCTGGCCAGCTGCTATCGCCGGTGCATGGAACTGGCGCAAGAAAGGGCGGTCAAGTCGATTGCGTTCCCCAGCATCAGCACGGGGATATACGGGTATCCCATCGAATTGGCGGCGGAGGTGGCCGTCGCAAGCGTCCGTACAAGCCTGGTTGAGGATTCCTCCATGCTGGAGGTGATCTTCTGCTGTTTTTCGGCGGAAGACCTGCTTCAGTACGAAAGCATCTTGAACCGGCCGCTTGCATGATTCGATGCAGGGGCGCGGCCAGCGGAGCGCGACTTACAGCCGCTGTCCGCCCGTCGCATCGATACGCTGCCCCGTGATCCAGCGCCCCTCATGCGACGCCAGAAAGGCGACGATGTCCGCAATATCCTCGGGCTGTCCCACGCGTCCCAACGCAACCGTCTTGGCGATGACCTTGCTCTGCTCGGGATCGCGGGCGCGCGCATTGAGGTCCGTGGCCGTGGCGCCGGGCAGCACCGCATTGATGGTGATGCCGCGCGCGCCGAGTTCGCTCGCCAGCAGCAGGGTCAGCGCTTCCAGCCCGGCCTTGGCGGGCGCGTAGACGCTCATTTCCGGATAGGCGGCGCGGGTGCCCATGGAGGACACGTTGACGATGCGGCCATGGTCGCGCAGGAAGGGCAGGGTCTGCTGGATCAGGAAGAACGGGGTCTTCAGGTTGACTTGCAGCACCCGGTCGAACGCGTCCGGCGTGACTTCCGGCAGGCGCGCACGCAGGCCCACGCCGGCGTTGTTGACCAGGATGTCCAGGCCGTCGTCGGCGTAGCGTTCCTTGAGCGAGGCGCGCAAGTCCCGCGCCAACACTGCTGCGGCGTCCGCTTGCGCCAGGTCGGCCTGCAAAACCCAGGCTTGGCCGCCTGCCGCCTCGATCTGGCGCACGACGTCGTCGGCGGCATCGCCTGCGCTGTGGTAGTGCACGGCGACGCGCGCGCCGCGCCGGCCCAGGGCCAGCGCGATGGCGCGGCCGATGCCGCGGCTGGCGCCGGTGACGAGCGCAGTCTTGCCGGCGAGGCTGTCGGGGAATTCAGTCTGGCTCATGCCGCCTCCGTTTCGGCTTGGGTCCACGCATGTTGCGCTTCCAGTTGGCGCGCGGCAAGCAGCAGCGCGTTGCGGTCGACCTTGTTGGTGCCGGCCCAGGGCAGTTCATCCACGAAGCGGATGCGGCGCGGGTGCTGGTAGGCCGGGCCGTGCGCGAGCGCGTGGCGCTTGAGCGCGTCGGCGTGCAGTCGGCTGCCGTCGCGGCGCACGACGAAGGCGACGGGGATATGGCCGCGTTCCTCGTCGGCCAGCGGCACCACGCAGCTCTGGCGCACGTCGGGGTGGGATTCCAGCAGCTTCTCGACCTCGACGGGATAGATGTTTTCGCCGGAGCAGACGAACATGTCGTCGGCGCGGCCCACGAAGTAATAGAAGCCGTCGGCGTCGCGCCGCAGCACGTCGCCGCTGTGGTACCAGCCGTCCTTGAGCACCTGGGCGCTCTTTTCCGGGAGGTTGTGATAGCCCGCGAGCACGGCGGGGTTCTTCATCAGCAGCACGCCCTGGTCCGGGCCAGGGCCATCCGCGAGCCGCACCTGCGCGGGATCCAGCGGGTAGCCCAGCGCCAGCGCGGGCGTGGGCAGGCCATCGGGATGCGGGCCGAACACCGCCGGGCCGGCCTCGGTAGTGCCGTAGCCGTGGGTCACGCGCACGCCGGGCAGGGCGCGCTGGATGCGTTCCAGCAACGCCACGGTCATGGGGGCCGAGCCCAGCATGACCCGGGTCAGCGCCGACAGGTCGCGTCCTTGCAGCAGCGCCGGATCCTTGACCAGCCGGGCGAACATGGTGGGCACGGCGGTCAGGACGGAGATGCGGTAACGCTCCAGCGCGTCGGCGTAAGCGGCGACGTCGAACGAAGGCTGGATCACCAGCAGGCTGTTGCTGGCGAAGGCGCGCTTGGCCATGAACAGCCCGTTCATGTGGAAGAGCGGTTGGGCCAGCAGATAGCGTTCCTGCGTGCCTGCACGGGGGACGACGGCGGCCGAGGTGGCGGCCAGCGCCCACAACTGGCCGCGGTGCGTGAGCGGCACGCCCTTGGGCTTGCCGGTGGAGCCCGAGGTGTACAGCATCTGCGCGATGTCGTCGGCCTGCGGGGTGACGAAGCCGAAGTCCGTGGGCGCGATCTGCGCGGCAAAGCCCTGCGGACCGGCGTCGTCGAAGTCCAGCACTGGAACCTTGGCCTCGAAGGCGGCGCGGCGCGGACCATCCACCAGCGCAAGCGCGATGTCGGCATCGCGCAGCACGTAGTCGATGTTCTCTTGCGACTGCTTGATGTTGATGGGCACCGCCACATGGCCCGCCCGCATGATGCCGAAGTAGGCGATCAGGTACTCGGCCCGGTTCAGCGCGGCGATGGCGATGCGGCTGCCCGGCGGCAGGCTGCGCGCGGACAGCCAGGCGGCCACGCCGCCCGCCAGCAGGCGGACCTGGACGTGGGTGTAATGCCGCGGCGCGTCGGGCAGGCGCAGGTCGATGATGGCGGGCAGATCGGAAGACAGTTCCGGCTCGGCCAGATGGCCCAGGTTGAGTAGCGAATGCGTCATGGAGTTTTCCGAAGAGAATGCGGCTCAGCGTTTTTGCAGCTTGGGATTGAGCGCGTCGTTCAGGCCGTCGCCGACCAGGTTCAGCGAGAGCACGGCAAGCATGATGGCCACGCCCGGCACGGCGCAGATGTACCAGGAGGAACGGATCAGGCTGCGGCCTTCGCCGACCAGCCGGCCCCAGCTGGCGATGTTGGGGTCGCCCAGGCCCAGGAAGGACACCACCGATTCGTAGAGGATGGCGCCGGCCACCACCAGCGAGGACATGACGATGACGGGCGGCAGGGCGTTGGGCAGGATTTCGGCGGCGACGATGCGCAGCGGGCTCATGCCCAGCGCCCGGCAGGCCTGCACGAATTCGCGTTCCTTGAAGGACAGGAACTCGGCCCGGGTCAGGCGCGCGATGGGCGGCCAGGACACCAGCCCCACGGCCAGCGTGATGTGCTCGATGCGCGGCCCCAGGATGGACACCACCGTCAGCACGAACACGACGTTGGGAATGATCTGGAACAGTTCGGCCACGCGCATCAGGCCTTCGTCCACCCAGCCGCCGGCCCAGGCGGCGGCCGCGCCCACGCTCACGCCGATCAGCGTGGCGGTGGCCGCGGCCACCAGGCCGATCAGCAAGGTGGCGCGCGCGCCATGGGCGATCATGGCGGCGATGTCGCGGCCCATGGAATCAGTGCCCAGCGGATGGCGCCAGGACTCGAACGGCCAGATCTCGGGAGCGCCGACGATGCGCAGCGGGTCGGTCGGATACAGCCAGCTGGCGCCCACCGCCAGGAAGGCGACCAGGGCCAGCAGCGTGGCGCCCGCGACGGCGCCCCGGTTGCGCGCAAAGCGCGCGGCGAACGAGGCGCGGCGGTGGGAGGATGCCGTGGGAAGGGCGAGGGTAGGGGATGCGGACATGTCAGGCAGCCTTGATGCGCGGGTCCAGCCGCGTGTAGATCAGGTCGACGGCGATGTTGGCGATGATCACCACGAAGGAGCTGAGCACCAGGATGCCCAGGACGACGGGATAGTTGCGGCTCATGACGCTGTCGAACAGCACGGCGCCGATGCCGGGCCAGCTGAACACGGCCTCGACCACGATGCTGCCGCCCAGCACCGCGCCCAACTGCAGGCCCAGCAGCGTGACGATGGGCAGGAAGGCGTTGCGCAACACATGGCGCAGCACCACGGCGCTGCGCGTCAGGCCCTTGGCATATGCGGTGCGCACGAAGTCCATGCGGCTGACTTCCAGCATCGAGGCGCGCATCACGCGGGCATAGGCGGCGGAATAGAACAGCCCCAGGGCCAGCGCCGGCAGCGCCAGGTGATGCAGCACGTCCAGCGCCTGGCGCCAGGCGCCGCCGGACAGGCCGATGGTGACCATGCCGCCGACCGGAAACCAGCCCAGCTTCACCGAGAACAGCACGATCAGCATGATGCCCAGCCAAAAGCTGGGCGCCGCGAAGCACAGCACCGCGAACACCGACACGGCGCTGTCCCACCAGGTGTTGACCTTGACGGCCGACACGATGCCCGCCGCCATGCCCACCAGCACCGCGATGGCCAGGCTTGCGCCCATGAGCAGCAGCGTGGCCGGCAGGTGCGCCAGGATCACGTCCAGCACCGGCAGGTTGTGGCGGTAGGAGTAGCCCAGGTCGCCGCGCGCCACCGAGCCTATGTACTTCAGCAGCTGCACCGCGGGCGGCTGGTCCATGCCGTAGGTCACGCGCAGGCGCTCGATGAGCGCCGGATCGGTGACCTGCTGCTCGGCCGTCATCACGTCCAGGAAGGTGCCGGGCACGGATTGGATGAGCGCGAAGTTCAGCACCACCACGCCCAGCAGCAGCGGCACGGCCTGGGCCAGCCGGCGCAAGATCAGTCGGATCGGCATGCGCGCGCCTCAGGCCTGCAGCCAGACGTCGGCCAGGCTTTCGCCCTGGACGTTGGCGCCGGTGGTGAAGTTGCGCACGTTCTTGCCCGCCAGGGTGAACGACTGGATCTCCACCAGCGGCACGTGGGGCACGTCGGTCGATGCCAGGCGGGCGAACTGGTGCGCCAGCGCCCGCCGCGCGTCCGGGGAGGTTTCCTGGGTCAGCTTGGCGACCAGCGCGTCCATCTCCGGGTTGGAGTAGCCGGTAGCATTGCGGAAGGCGGCGCCCTTGACGATGCCGTCGGTGGTGTAGAACTGGGTGACCGTGGGCACCAGTTCCAGCGGCGAGGTGAAGTTGGAGACGGCGATGTCGTAGTCGTAGTCGCCATAGATGCGCTTGAGCGCCGTGGCCCGGTCCACGGAATCCAGCTTGACCTCGATGCCCACGTCCTGCAGCGCCTGCTTCAGGTACTGACCTAGCTTGGCGTTCTCCTCGAACCAGGCGGCGGCCACCAGGTTCACGGTGAAGCGCTTGCCGTCCTTGACCGGCAGGCCGGCGGCGTCCAGCAGCGCGGCGGCCTTCTTCGGGTCGAACGGGTAGCGCGGCACGTCCTCGGTGTAGAACAGCGGGTTGCTGCTGAAGACCGGCGCGATGGCGGGCTTGCCGCGGCCGTAGTAGATGGTGTCGACGATGAACTGGCGGTCGATGGCGTGCAGGATGGCCTGGCGCACCTCGCGGCGGTTGACGATGTCGCGGCGCTGGTTGAATTCGGCGGTCACGGTCCAGGCCGAGTTCTGGTAGCCGCGCGTGTCCACCACCACCTTGCCGGTCTTGAGCAAGCGGTCGATGTCGCGGGCGGGCACCGGGTTGGAGTAGGCCAGGCCTAGCTCGCCGGTCTCCAGCGCCGCGCCGCGGGTGGCGGGGTCGCCCCACCAGCGGATGATGAGGCGGTCCAGGTTGGGCTGGCCGGCATTCCAGTAGCTGTCGTTGCGCAGGTATTCGACGTGGCTGCCGCGCACCCACTTGCCGTACTTCCAGGGGCCGGTGCCGACCGGCGTGTTGTTCAGCGGGTTGGTGATGATGTCGCGGCCGTCGTACAGGTGCTTGGGCACCAGCAGCTGGAACTGGCCGGCCAGGGTGGACTTCAGGAAGAACTCCGGCACCGGCGCGTCGAAGTTCAGCACCACGGTCAGCGGATCGGTCGCGGTGGCGCCGGTCAGCGACTTCAGCGCGATGCCGGCGGAGACCGGCTTCCAGTGCTGCAGCACGTTGTAGACCACGTCGGCGGACGTGAACGGCGCGCCGTCGTGCCAGGTGACGCCCTCGCGCAGTTTGATGGTGTAGCTGCGGAAGTCCGCGGCCGGCGTCACGGACAGGGCCAGCGCGGGTTGGAACTTCAGGTCGGCGTCCAGCTTGAGCAGGCGTTCCAGGATCTTGGTCGCGGTCTGGAACGGGCTGGACCCGCCGCCGCCGGGCACGAACAGGGCCTGGGGCTCCAGGCCGCCCCAGCTTGCGACCAGGGTGCCGCCCTTGCGGGCGGGGCCGGCGTCGGCGCCGGGTTGGGAGGCCGCGGCCAGCAGCGCCTGAGGCGCAATGCCCAGGCCGGCGGCCAGGCCGCCCGCGGCGGTACGGGTTAGGAAAGTGCGCCGTCCGGGGCGCTGCGCAGTGGTCATGATGGTGTCCTTGAAGATGAGCGTTCGCTCAGCCCTGGTTGAGCGTGGCGTAGGTGGCGCGGCCGATGGCTACCAGCGCGCCCTGGTCGTTGTAGAGATCCACGTCGGCCACGCCCACGCTGCGGCCGTTGCGGCGCACGCGGGCCACGGCGGTCAGCGCGGTGTTGACAGCCGGACGCAGGTAGTCGACACGGAAGTTGATGGTCGGCAGGCCCCGGCCCAACAGCATGCCCACGGCGAAATCGCCCACCGTGTCGATCACGGCGGCCAGCGGTCCGCCATGCCATTGGCCGCTGGCCGCGCCGCGCTCGAACTCCGGGCGCATGGGGGCCAGCACGGTCAGTTCGCCCTGGTCATGGTTCACGTCGCGCACCGACAGGCCGAGCCAGGCGATGAACGGCGAATCGTCGAACCTGGCCTGGATGGCCGCGGCGTCGAGGGTGGCGGCAGGCGTCAGCGCCTTCGGATTCGCGCTCATGCCGACACCAGAACTTTGCCGACGATCTTGCGATCTTCCAGCGAGGCCAGAGCCTGCGCGCCTTGTTCCAGCGGCCATTTGCGGTCCACGTGAACGCGCAGCCGGCCGTCGCGCACCAGCGCCAGCAGCTCGTGCAGGTCCTCGCGTTCCCAGCCGTTGGAGCCGCGGATCTGCAGCTCGAAGGTCCAGATGTAGCGCAGGTCTTCCTTGGGGTCGAAGCCCGCGGTGGCGCCGCAGGTCAGCAGGCGGCCGCCCAGGCGCAGGCAGCGCAGGGATTTGACCCAGGTGTCCCCGCCCGTGAAGTTGACCACCACGTCCACGCCGCCAGACTTGCCGCTGCGGCGGCGCGACGGCTTGCCGAAACGCTCCTGGACCGCCTTGAGGAAGTCTTCCTCGGTGTAGAGGATGACGTGGTCGGCGCCCAGGGCGCGCAGCGCCTCGGCTTTTTCGGGGCTGCCGGCGCAGGCGATGACTTCGGCGCCAGCCAGCTTGGCCAATTGCACGGCGCACACGCCCACGCCGCCGCTGGCGCCCAGGATCAGCACTTTTTCGCCGGGCTGCACCTGGCCGATGCGGTTCATCATGCGCAGGGCGGTGCCGTAGGCCACGGGCAGGGCCGCCGCCTGGTCGAAGCTGACCTCGTCGGGCAGGCGCAGCAGCTGGTGCGCGGGCACGCGGCACAGCTCGGCCAGGCCGCCGTGGATGGTCTCGCCCACCAGGCCGCCATCGACCCGGTCTATCGGGTCGACCAGCACGCGGTCGCCCGCCTTCCAGTCGCGCACATTGGCGCCGGTCTGCACCACCACGCCGGCCACGTCCAGGCCGATGATGACGGGAAAGGGCAGCTTGATGCCGGGCATGCCGCGGCGGGTGAACACGTCGTGGTAGTTCAGGGACGAGGCCCCGACGCGGATGACCACGTCATCGGGACCGGCGACGGGATCGGGGAATTCGGTTTCCAGGCGCAGCTTGTCGCTGCCGCCGTGTTCACGCAAAACAATGGCTTTCATGGGTGTCTTGAAGTATGGGTAAAGGAAAAAGTCACCACGCGGCGAGGCCGGCTATCGCCTGGCGCGTGATCTGCAGGCCATGGGCCACGACGTTGCGGCGCCAGACGCTGGACACGGGTACGAAGGCATCGACCAGGTCCGCGCGCAGCTGCGCATCGCGCGCGGCGTCGGGGGCGGCCGGGGCCTGGAAGCGCAGCCATTGGTCCAGCCTCAGGGCCGGACGCATCTGCAGCCCGCGAGTGCCGAATTCGACGACCGCGCCGGCCAGCGGGCGCGCGCCCAAGGCCTGCTGCACGCCGCGGAACACCAGCCCCTGGTAGTCGGGGCGAGCCAGGCCGTGCGGCCGCTGTCCCAGCACGCGGTCCTCGCCCCACCAGGCCGCGGCCTGCGCCTGCTCGGCGCTGCCGTCGGGGTTGAAGCAGAGGAAGAAGGGTTCGCCGTATTCGCCGATGCCGGTGTGCCAGTCGATGAAGGCCACGCGCTCGCTTGCGCCCAGGTGCTCGTCGACGATGCGGCGCAGCGTGCGGTTGGACCATTCGGGGCCATTGCCGCCGTAGACCAGGCCGTCCGGATGCGTGTACTGGCCGCTGGCCGTGACGTTGAACAGCGCGTCCGCGCCATGCTCCTGGCGGAAGCGCTCCAGCGCCTCGGCGCCGGCGTCCAGCGCGGCTTCGGTCCAATGCCGTGGAATCAGGTGGGGATGCAGGCTGGCGTAGTGCGGATTGGCCGGCGCGGGCCGGGTGTGGTCGATGAAATTTCGGTTCAGGTCCACGTTGTTTTCGGTGGTGCGCGTGTCATGCGCATAGCCGTAGGGATTCAGCGCATGCACCAGCACCACGTTGACGTCGTCCGGTAAGGGCTGGCCGCCGTCCGCCTGCAGCCACGCGAGCTGCACCGCCGAGCCGGCCGCCCCTTCGAGGCCATGGGTGCCGCTGATGGCCAGATGCGTGCGGGCGGCGCCGGGGCGGCCCAGCACCGCCATGTCCACCGTCAACGGCCGGCCCTGCGGGTCGCGCGCCGTGGGATGTTCGTGACGCGAGAGCGCAGCACCGCGCGCGGCGGCAGCAGCCACGAAGGCCTCGCGCGCCGCCGCGTAGTCGGTGGAAAAGCAGGTCCAGTAGTCGGGCAGGGGCTGGCCCATCATGCCTCCTGCACGAAGACTTGCAGCGCGCCCGCCGCGTGCTCGGGCGCCACCGCCAGTTCGCCCTGTGCGTTGGCGCGGTAGGGGACGTTGTTGGCGTCGAACCACGCGCGCGTCTGCCCGATATCGCGCACGCCGATGACCGAGCCCGCAAACCAGCCGCCCTGGCTGCTGGCGGGCAAGCCCGCAGGCACGCGCACATGAGGGAAGCGCTGCTCGAAGGCCGCGGGCGCAAGGAAGTCGATGCGCAGGCTGCCTCGCCGCACTTGCAGGCCCTGGTCGGGAAGTTCGCTGATCGCGATCGGGCCGAGCACGCGTTCATACGCGGCGCGCAGGGCGCGCGGTTCGGGATGCACGGCGATCAGGAACTCGATGCGGCGGGCGCCGTTGGCGTGTTCCTGCCATTCGGGGCGGTAGACCAGATGGCGTGTCAGGTGGCCGCAGGTGAAAAAGTCCGGCACCGCGAACAGGCCCGCGGGAAACTGGGTGTTGTTCCAGGCCGCGTCCTCGTTGCCTTCGGGTAGGTGCACCGGGCGGCCGCCGCGTTGCGGCGCTTCGGCCTCTATGCCCAGGCGGGCAAGCTCGGCGTGCACGGCACTGCTGTCGGTGGTCTGCAGCGCGACCGAGACCGGGCCTTCATAGGCGTCGTCAAATCCCGCAAAGCGCGACTGCTCGCGCAGTTCCGGCGGAAAGGCCAGCAGTTCCAGGTAGTTGGCATCCAGGATCAACGTCTGGTTGCGCGTGCCGCGATGGTGCCGGCCCTGCGGCGCCAGGGCGAAGCCCAGCTTCTGGTATTGCTCGGTTGCGGCCTGCAGGTCGCGCACCCGGATGATGTAGTGGTCCAGTCCGGTGACTGAGGGTAGGGACATCGGATTTCCTGATTGCGCTTGAGTGAAAGGGCAGTCTGGCCGATGCAGGGCCCTGCTAGAACGATTGAATTCGCATGTGGATATCTGTTTTCTGATGACAAAGCGCAGGCGGAGATAGAATGCGCACTTCCACATGCGTCATGACATACAGGACCACCGTGCCCGTTTCCCGCCCACCCGCGTCACGTTGCCGCGCAACGCGCGCCAGCATTGCGCTGACGCTCGCGTTGCTGATTGCCGGCGGCGCACAGGCGCAGGGCGCGGCGCCCGCGCCGGGCAAGGTCAGCGAGGCCATGGGCGATTTCCGGATAGAGGGATACGAAGGTTCGCGGCTGCGCCAGATCAAGTACCGCGGCAAGACGTATCGGCCGCTGAACGCGTACGAGTTCATCCGCGTGCAGGCGTTGGGGCCGAAGATGGGCGGCCAGCCGGTGCTGCTGGCCGTGTCGAACGATTTCATGGGCGTGGGTACGATATTGATCGCGGTACAGAACGACACGCCGCTGGCGCGGGTGCTGAGCCCCACCATCGACATACGCGATCCCGACCTGGGGCTGCCGCAGCCCGGGCGGCAGGACCTGCTGCTGTTCACGGCGGGCTCTCGCGCGCTGGTAACGTCGACCGGACAGGTGCTGTGGTTCGAACACCTGCTGCCCAAGGAGTATCAGCCGTCCGGAGTCAGGTTGGTGTCGGTAGCGCCCGACAACCGCAGCGGCGCCTTGCTGCTGGACAACGAGATCCGCCTGAGCACGCAGGACGACGGCGTCTATGCGCGCGTGCCGTTCACGAGGGCGATGCAGGGCAAGGCCTTCAAAACCCTATGGGACGAGAGCTATGCGACGGCGGGCAAGGCGCTGGACGAGGGCAAGCGCATCGATCAGCGGCGTCTGTACGACAACCTGAAAGCGGAATGGATCAACCGCAATTTCAGCTGGCACGAGACCAGGCAAGGCTGGCAGCTGCGAGGGCAGGGGCTGGATTCATCGCCCGTCCTGGCCCAGGAACGCGGAGAACTCCGATGACGGCGCGCGCCATGTTCCGGCTCGCTGCGAGGCGGGCCTCGCGCTGGGCGGCGCCCGCGCTGCTGGCAGGGTTGCTGGCGGGGTGCGCGACGCAGGCCGATGTTTTTGAAAAGCACTTGCGCAGCGAAGATGCGAATCCGGCGGACGCCGCGCTGACGCTGGACGTCACTTTCGCGCGCGCGCCCGACTACAACCCCAAATCGGATGTCTACGGCGCCGCGCAGCGCGTCGAGTATTCGGGCTATCCCAGTATTGACGTGCCCTTCTACAAGAAGGGCCTGGGTTTCGAGCTGGGCGTGCTGGGAGATCCGCGAGCGCTGCTGGCATTGCCCTATCCGTCGCCCAAGACGGATGCCTCGTCGGCCCGCCTGAAGATCTTCGGCCAGCGCGTGGATGCCAGGCACTATCGTTTTCTGGTCCTGCCTCGGCCGGGATGGCGCAGCCTGGACAGCTTCCAGGTATCGTTTTCTCTTAAGGGCCGGCGCGAAGGCATGACGTTCGCCTACAGCACCCAGACCGTATGCGACAGCAGCTTCGAGGTGACAACGCCCACCTACGGCTTCGGCATGTCGGTGTCGGCGAGCTTCCCTGGCGGCAAGCCGGGCTGCCTGAAAGCATGCGACGCGCGGCCGGGCTACCCGGGCCATTGCGCTTTCTTCTCCGGTTTTGAGACTGTGTCCGGCCTGTAGCGCTGGTTTTCTGCCGGGCATCCGCACTTTTCGAATGCGCGGCGATGGCCGTGCCTCAGCGCCGGATGCGGTTGTCTCGGCCGGTTTCAGGCGGTATCGGCCGTCCGCATATTGATATCTGAAAGTCTTCTTTGTCGTGGACTGCGCGGACACGCAGCATGGAGGTCCGTTCAAAGCACATCCATCGACAACGACATGGCAACTCGCAAGACTCCGGGCGGCGCCCGCATCGCAATCACCCTGGCGCTGGCTTTGGCCGCCGGCGCGGCGCAGGCCGACGCCACGCTGGACAAGGTCAAGGAACGCGGCACCATCACCATAGGCGTGCTGGCCAATGGCGGGGTGTTCGGTTCGCTGGATCCCGCCACGCAGCAACTGGTGGGCTGGAACCCGGAGCTGGCGCGCGAGCTGGCCAAGGGCCTGGGCGTAAAGGCGGAACTGGTGCAGGTGCAGACGGCAACGCGCACGCAGTTCCTGATCTCCGGCAAGGTCGACCTGCTGATCGCGTCCATGGAACTGAATCCCGAACGCGCCGAGATCCTGGGCTATGCGCCCACGCCGTTCTTCCGCGTGGGCGGCACGGCCGCCACCCTGAAGACCAGCGGCATCGCCAAGTGGGAAGACCTGCGCGGCAAGCCGGTGTGCGTATCGCAGGGCAGCAGCTTCGCGCGGCCGCTGTCGGCCGACTATGGCGCGGTGGTCAAGGGGTTCAAGAGCTCGTCGGATTCGCTGCTGGCGTTGCGCGGCGGCCAGTGTGTCGCGGCGGTGCACGATTCGACCTTGATCCAGCCGCTGCTGCGCAGCAACCCGGAGTGGAAGGACTACCACGCGCCCATCGCCACCGAGGTGCTGCCGGCCAATTCGGTGGTCTGGGCCCGCAAGGGCGAGGCCGACACCATCGCCGCCGTCGACAAGGTGGTGCAGGACTGGCACCGCACGGGCTGGCTGATCGCCACGGAAACGCGCCTGGGCATCGCGCCGCCGCAACCACTGCTGCAGGAACTGCACGCGAAGTACAAGCAGGGAAGCTGAGGCGGGCCGGGGCATGTTCGAATCGGCACTGCAAGCCTGGGTCGGCTTCTTCAAGCCGCTGGGCCTGAACTACAGCTTTGTGCTGGACGCGGGCGAGCTGTCCGCGTTCGGCCGCGGGCTGCTGGTCACGCTGCAGCTGTGCGCGTGGACCATACCAGCAAGCCTGTTGTTCGGCGTCCTGGTCGCGGCGGGCCTGACCAGCGGCCGCGCCTGGCTGGCCCGGCCGCTGCAGGCGTTTGTGGAAGTCACGCGCAACACGCCCACGCTGGTGCAGCTGTATTGCGCCTTCCTGGTGCTGAACATGCTGATCACGCAAAAGCTGGGCGGCGGCAGTCCGATAGCGCCGTTCGCCTGGGTGGTGATCGTGGTGGCCCTGCACAAGGGCGTGTTCCATGCCGAGGCCCTGCGCGCGGGTATCGAAGCGGTGCCCGCGGTGACGATGGAGGCGGCGCGCTCGCTGGCGTTTTCGCGGCGCCAGATACTGACCCAGGTGCAATTGCCGCTGGCGCTGCGCTTTGCCTTGCCAGCGCTGGTCAACAACCTGGTGGACCTGGTGAAGATGACCGCCATCGCCTCGGCGATCGCGGTGGGCGACGTGACCTATGAATCCATCATGATCTGGTCGTACCGCGACAACGTGCTGGAGCTGTTGCTGCTGATCCTGCTGTACTTCGGCCTGCTGACCTGGTTGGTCGGCCTGGGCGGGAGATGGCTGGAAGAACGTTTGAGGATGCCTGGCTATGGCCAATGACCTGGTCCTGGGCGCGCAGGCCGCAGGGCGGCGGCTGCCGTCGGCCTTGCGCGATCCCTGGCTCGCGGTGCTGCTGGCGCTGGCGGCGCTGAACCTGGCGTGGGCGGCTACCGGCTCGGCGCCCGCCGCCGTGCAGGCGCTGTGGCATTGGTCGCCCGCCTTGCTGCGCGGCTTGGCGATGAACATCCAGATCAGCGTGCTGGCCATGGCGCTGGGCACGCTGGCCGGGCTGGTGGTGGGCGCGCTGTCGCTGTCGCCGTCGCTGCTGCTGCGCCGCCTGACGCGCGCCTACGTGCTGCTGTTCCGCAATGCGCCCATCCTGGTGCTGGTGTACTTCACCACCTATGTATTTCCCTTCGAGCTGAGGCTGGGGGGATGGAACCTGCCGTTTCCGGACTGGATCAAGGTCGTCATCGGGCTGGGCCTGCCGGCCAGCGCCAACGTGGCGGAGATCTTCCGGGGCGCGATCCAGTCCATACCCAGCGCGCAATGGGAGGCCGCGCAATCGCTGGCGTTCCGGCGCGCGCAGATATTCCGCATGATCGTGTTGCCGCAGTGCCTGCGGCGGATGCTGCCGTCGTGGATGAACCTGTACGCCAGCATCACCATGAGCACCTCGCTGGCCTCGCTGGTGGGCGTGCACGATCTGGTCGACGCAGCCACGGTGGCCAGCAATACCGTGTCGCGCACCGACTTCACCATATTGGTCTACTTCGCGCTATTGGCGCTTTTCTTCGCCTATTGCTACCCCATCGCGCGCTGGACGCGGTATCTGGAAAAACGCCATGAGCATCATTGAATTCGAGGCGCGCGCGGCCGTCGTCAAGGACGGGGCTACGCAGCCGCTGGTCAGTCTGCGGGATGTGCATCTGGCTTTCGGCCAGGCGGAGGTGCTCAAGGGCATCGACGTCGAGATCCAGCAGGGGCAGGCGGTGTCGATCATCGGGCCCTCGGGGTCGGGCAAGTCCACCATCCTGCGCTGCATTGCCGGGCTGCTGCGCCCGCAGCGCGGCCGCATCCAGGTCGGCGGCGTGCGCGTCGACGCCTTGAAGACGGAGGCCGAGCTGATCGGCCTGCGCAAGCGCGTGGGCTTCGTGTTCCAGCAGTACAACCTGTTCCCGCACCTGAGTGTGCTGGAGAACCTGACGATCTCCCCCATCAAGGTGGGCGGCGTGCCGCGGGCGCAGGCCGAGGCGCGGGCGCGCGAGCTGTTGGCACAGGTGCGGATGGAGCACAAGCAGGACGCCTATCCCGGCGAGCTGTCCGGCGGCCAGCAGCAGCGCGTGGCGATCGCGCGTGCGTTGGCCTTGCAGCCGGAGCTGATCCTGTTCGATGAAGTGACTTCCGCGCTGGATCCGGAGATGGTCGGAGAAGTACTGACGGTGATCCGCGAACTGGTGGAGGACGGCCTGACCTGCGTGCTGGTGACCCACGAAATGCGTTTTGCCGAAGAGGTCAGCGACGTCGTGTATTTCACCGAGGCCGGCCGCATTGTCGAATCGGGGCCGCCGGCGCGCCTGTTCGGAGCGCCGGCCAGCGAGCGCACGCGCGCCTTCCTGCAACGCGCGGTCGGCGCGGCGCCGCTGCGAGAGCGCGTGCCTGATCCCATGGAGAGCTACCTGAATTTCGACCCGCTGCGCTTGGCGGTGTGAACCTTGATGGAGTTGTGCATGACTGTCGTATCCCTGATTCCCGACCGCAACGAGGTGCCCGCATGAGCCTGGCAGATGCCCGCGTCCAGACCCGGTTGGTGCATGCCGGATCGCCCAGCTTGAAGCAGGGTTCCGGTCCGGTGAACGTACCGGTGGTGCGCACCAGCACCGTGCGCTTTGCCGACACCGCCGCGCAGGCGGCCCTGGGCCGGCAGCGCGCGGCGGGCGAGCGCGTGGCGACCTATGGCCGCCATGGTCTGGACACCCATCAGGCGCTGGAAGAGGCGGTGGCGTCGCTGGAGGGCGGCCATCGCACCGTGCTGGCGCCGTCGGGCCTCTCGGCCATTGTGCTGACGCTGCTGGCGACCCTGGCGCCGGGCGAGCACGCCTTGGTGGCTGACAGCGTCTATTCGCCGGTGCGCAAGGTGGACCGCGCGCTGTTGCAGCGTTACGGAATCGAGGTGGAGTATTTTTCTGTCGCGCGCGACGACCTGGAGCCGCTGATCCGTCCGAACACGCGGCTGCTGTACCTGGAATCGCCCAGCTCGCTCCTGTACGAGGTGCAGGACCTGCCGGCGCTTGCCGCGGTGGCGCGGCGGCATGGCGTGCTGGTGGCGGCGGACAATACCTGGAGCGGCGGCCTGTACTATCAGCCGCTGGCGCTGGGCGCGCACATTTCCATCCAGGCAGCCACCAAGTATCTGGCAGGGCATTCCGACGTGATGATGGGCGTGGTCACCGTGGACAGTCCTGAGCTGGCCAGGCAGCTGGGCGCGACCCATGACGCCCTGGGCCTGTCGGTGGGCGCGGACGACGCCTACCTGACCTTGCGCGGCCTGCGTACGCTGGACGTACGATTGGCGCGCCATCATGAAAACGCGCTGGCCGTGGCCGAGTACCTGGCGCGGCATGAGGACGTCGCCAAAGTCTATTACCCCGCGTTGGCGCAGGACCCCGGCCATGCGCTGTGGCGGCGGGATTTCAGCGGCGCCAGCGGCCTGGTGTCGTTCGCTTTCCGCCACTCCGATGCAGCCGCCGCCGCGCGCTTCATCGATGCCTTGCGCTATTTCTCCATCGGCGCGTCCTGGGGCGGTTACGAGAGCCTGGCGTTGGAGGCCGCGCCCGAGCGCCTGGCCGAGCACAGTCTGTGGCGGGACGGCCCCGAGGCGCAATCGGTGGTGCGCCTGCACATCGGCCTGGAAAGCCCGTTGGACCTGATAGGCGACCTGGAGCGCGCCTTTGGGGCCACGCGCGAGGCGCTGCGGCGCAGCGCCTGATGCATATGCAAATAAGCGGTTTTCTTTAGGGTTTCCGGCTATGTAGAAGCAACGTTTACCTCTTTGTCCGCCAGTACCCGCGACCACTAGAATTTGCCCTGTTCCATGATAGGCGGCAGGGCATGTCCACTATTCTTTCCATCGGATCGGTACAGCTTCCATTTCTTGTGCAGCGGCAGGAAGCGGTACGCGAGTTCTATAGTCACATCATCGGCCTGGACGAAATGGCCGGGGCTGGCGGCCAGCGGCTGCTGTTCGCGCTGGGTGAGGCGACCTTGTCGCTGTCTCCCGTGGAGGAAGTCAGCCGGGAAGTGAAGCCCGACTACCTGGCCCTCAAGACCGGCGCCTATGACGACATCCTGGCACGGCTGCGCCTGGCGGGACACCATCCGGTCTGTTCCTTGCCCGACGCCGAGCCGCGCGTGATGTACGTGAAAGATCCGTCCGGCAATCAGCTGGCATTCCTGGGCTGAGGCGCGCGATGAACTTCCAGCAATTGCGCTCCGTGCGCGAAGCCGTGCGGCAGGACTTCAACCTGACCGACGTGTCCGAGAGCCTGCATACCTCGCAGCCCGGCGTCAGCCGGCAGATCCGCGAACTCGAGGAAGAGGTGGGCGTGGATATCTTCGTGCGCTCGGGCAAGCGGCTCATCGGCCTGACCCCGCCCGGCGAACTGATCCTGCCCCTGGTGGAGCAGATACTGCAATGCGCGGACAACATCCGTCACGCGGGCGCGGAGTACGCGGACAGCCGGACGGGCGTGCTCTCCATTGCGGCCACTCATTCACAGGCGCGCTACGCCTTGCCGCCCGTCATCAAGGAGTTCCGCGAACGCTATCCCGACGTAGTGCTGCATCTGCATCAAGGCTCGCCCAGGCAGGTTTCGGAGATGCTGCTGGAAGGCGAGGCCGACATCGGCGTGGCGACGGAAGCGGTGGCCGACTATCCGGGCCTCATCAACCTGCCTTGCTACCGCTGGAGCCACAGCATCATCGTGCCTCGCGGACATCCGCTGGAGCGGCAGCAGGACGGGGTGACGCTGTCGCAGCTGTCGCGTCATCCCATCATCACCTATGGGCGCGGCTACACGGGCCGGGCGCATATCGACGAGGCCTTCGCGCGGGCCGGCATCACGCCCGACATCGTCATGACGGCGATGGACGCGGACGTGATCAAGACCTATGTGGAGCTGGGGCTGGGCCTGGGCATCGTGGCCTCGGTGGCCTGGGACGCCGAACGCGACACGCGCCTGTGCGCCATCGACGCCCGCCATTTGTTCGAAATCAACCTGACGCGGCTGGCGATACGGCGCGGCGCATGGCTGCGCGGCTACGCCTTCCATTTCGTCGAGATGTTCGTGCCGACCTTGACGCGCGAGATCGTCGAACGCGAACTCAAGGGCGAAGGTTGAGGCAGGAGGCTGGCCGAGTCGTCGTCCTGCGCATATCCTTAGTTGCATCCCTTCGTTCCCGCCGCGGCGCCGCGCACAGGCCGTGCGCGAGTTCATCGCCCAGGCGCGGCGGCTGGCGCCCGACGGCGCCAGCGCCACGCGCGAACAATTGGCCGAAGTGGCGACGCTGCTGGAAGCGCTGGGACGCCGCCGCGAGCTGTTCCCGGCGGAAGCGTTCGCGGTGGTGCCGGGCAGGCCGACCGCCATCTACCGGCTGGCAGAGGACCTGGATGGCGGCCATGCCTTGTACCTGTCGCTGGGCGAGCCGGGCAAGGCCCAGCCGCCGCATGACCACACGACCTGGGCCATCATCGCCGGCGTGCAAGGCAATGAGCGCAACGAGGTCTATGCGCGCGAACGCAGCGTCGATCCCTTGCGCGACGTGCTGACCCATGTCCAGCGCGTGGATGTGCAGCCGGGCAGCTCCATCGTGCTGGGTCCGGCGGACGTGCACACCATCGAACTGGTGGACGACGAGCCGGGCGCGCACCTGCATTTCTATGGATTGGCGCTGGACCGCCTGCATGGCCGCGTGGTGTTCGAAAGCACGGCGGGCGGCACCTACCGCACATTCTCGCCGCCTGCGGCGATCTACCATGCGCGCATCTCCGCGCAGGCGCTGCAGGATGAACTGCGCGGCTCGGGCGAGATCGCCTTGCTCGACGTGCGCGAGGCTGGTCGCCACGCGCGCCGCCATCTGCTGCACGCCGTGCCCGCGCCCTTGTGGCGCCTGGAACTGCTGATCGACAGGCTGGCGCCGCGCCGCGACGCACGCATCGTGCTGGTGGATGACGACGAGACGCTGGCGCACCTGGCGGCGGCCAAGCTGGCGCGTCTGGGCTGGACCAACATTTCGGTGTTGGCGGGCGGGACGGACGCGTGGGAGCGGGAAGGGCGCGAGGTATTCTCCGGCACCAACGTGCCCAGCAAGGCCTTCGGCGAAGTCATCGAGCACGAAAAGCGCACGCCCTGGATCGACGTGGACGAACTGGATGAGCGCGTGGCGCGCGGCGACGACATCGTGGTGGTGGACAGCCGCACGCCCGAGGAATTCCACAATTTCACGCTGCCCTTCGCGCACAGCCTGCCGGGTGCGGAACTGGTCTATCGCATCCGAGAGCTGGCGCCGGACCCGGCGACCTTTGTGGTGGTGAACTGTGCGGGACGCACCCGCAGCATCGTCGGCGCGCAGACGCTGATCGACGCCGGCATACCCAACCGTGTCGCGTCGCTGCACAACGGCACCATGGAATGGCTGTTGTCGGGCCGCGAATTGGCCTATGGCAGGCATGCCGCGCTGCCCGAACCCGAAGGCCAGGCATTGAGCGCGGCCCGCCAGCAGGCGGCCGATGTGGCGCGCCGCGCGGGCATCGCGCATATCGATACCGCCGCCTTGCAGGCTTTCGAGGCGGAACAGGGCGTGCGCACGCTCTACAAGTTCGATGTCCGCACCCGCGAGGAATACGAGACTGGCCATCTGGAGGGCTGGCGCTGGGCCCCCGGCGGCCAACTGGTGCAGGCCACGGACGAGTACCTGGCCACGCGCCGCGCCCGCGTGGTGCTGGCGGATTGGGACGGCGTGCGTGCCCTGACCACCGGCGCCTGGCTGGCCCAGCTGGGCGCGGTCGAGGTCTATCTGTACCGGCCCGTGGCATCGGCTGCGTTGCAGGGTGGGCCGGAGCCGCGGCGCGTGCTGCGCCACCGCCCGGATGCGCCCGCGCTGCGGCCGGATGCATTGCGGACCGCGCTGGAGCGCGGCGAAGCCGTGCTGTTCGACGTGGATTCCCGGGTTGCATACGAGCGCGGCCACGTGCCGGGCTCCCGTTACACCGCGCCCGATCGCCTGGCCGAGTTCCTGCCCGAAGACCGGGACCGGACGATCGTGCTGACCTCCGCCGACGGCGTGCTGGCAAGCGTCGTGGCGGCCGAGCTGGCGTGGCGCAGCCAGCGGCCGGTGCGCTACCTGCTGGGCGGCACCCGCGCCTGGAAGGAACAGGGCCTGGAACTGGCGCGCGGCGCGCAAGGCGTGCTGACCGCGGACGACGACCAGAGCATCAGCCCCTATCTGTTGGACGACCTGGCTGCGCGGGATCAGGGCTTCCGGGACTATCTGGACTGGGAACTGGGGCTGGTGGCGCAGCTGGAGCGCGAAGGCAGCCAGGATTTCCGGTTGATCGCGCGGGAGTGAGCGGATCGGCCAGCGGGCGCAGGCTTCAGCGTGCGGCGCCTTCGATCGCGGCCATCAGGTCATCCGGGTGCGCCATCAGTTCGCGCGCCTCGCATAGCGTCGGGTACTGCTGCAGCACGCCGGCCCATTGGGCCGATTGCAGCAGCTGTTGCCAGACGGGGTCCAAGGTATCGGGGGCTGGGGCCAGGCCCTGCGTCAGCAGGCCGGCGTATTCCAGGCTGGGCGGCGCGGACAGCAGCTGCATGCGGCTGGCGGCGCTGAGCAGGCGCGGGATCGCGTCGGCCGGGCCGTCGCAGATATAGAGCACGGTGGTATCGAGCCGCGGGCCTTCGGCGGGCAACGCGCGCAGCGTCGCGCCGCGCAGGGGGAACTGCCCCTGGCGTGTACTGAAGGCGTAGTCGGTCTGGGGATCGGCCTGCGCCAGCAGGCGCAGCCCGCGCAACAGCCGCGGGAAGTCGGTGGCGGCTGCGTCGGCCGAGGCCTTGGCTTCGAGCAGCAGGCACAGATCCCAGGCCGGCGGCCCGCCATCGCCTTCGGCCCGGCGTAGCAGCGCGGCATCCCACTCGGTCTTGGCGCGGTCGGCGTTGGCGGGCATCGAAGGCGGTACGCGCATGGACGACACGGCCTGGTAGGCCTGGCTGCCATCGGCGTCATTGAGACGGTGCGCCAGGGCCTGGAGCGCCTGCAGCGCCTGCGCCTCGACGGCGTCGCCGCGCAACCGCGAGGCGTTGCCTTCGGCCAGGGCGGTGGCGCTGCCCGGGCGCGGGCCTTGCTGTTCCCACAAGGCGCGGTAGCGGCGCACGTCGCTGTCGGCGGTCAGGACGTCCAGGCGTTGCAGATGATCCAGCGCGGGGCTGGCGAGCAGACGGTCGAGAGCGGCGGAGGCCGGCTGGGCGTCAGCGGACAAACCGAGAAGCTGGCGCGCGGCTTCGGGCAGCGCCGTCCAGGACTCGGAAGCCGCCGCCGCTTGCAAGGCGGCCATCGCGTCGCGTGCGGGGCCTGCGGCCATGCGTTCAAGCTTTGCGGGATGGGCGATGGCGTTGGCGGCGGCGATGATCTCGCGGCGGTCCTGGGCGGCGCGCGCGGCCAGGGAGGCATATTCGCGCACGAGCGGCAGGCGGTGCCGCAGCAGCATCGCCTGGAACACGGGATCGCCGTCGGACTCGCGCAAGGCGTCGCGGATCAGGCGTGCTAGCGCGTCGAGAAAGGCCTGTTTGACCGCGGTCGGCGGCGCGGCGCCGGCTTCGAGCGACTGGCGCGCCTGTTCGATGGCGATGGCCAGCGCGGTCGCGGGCATGGCGCCCTCGGTAGGTATCTGTGAAATGGCCGGCACGCGATAGCGCCGGGCGGTGCGGCGCAGGATGGCGGCGAGCAGGGAGAGGGAGGGCGGCTGGGGCATGGCGCCCCAAGCCTACCGCGATGCCGCCGGCGCGGCAAACGCGCCGCGCCCAGGCCGGCAGCGGCTTACTTGAACAGCGCGGCGTTCTCTTGCAAGGCGGTGTCGGCGCATTGCGCGTCGAGGTTGCCACCGGGGGCGCCCGCCACGCCGATGGCGCCGATCACGGCCGAGCCGGCCTTGACGGGAACGCCGCCGCCCAGCACCAGGAAGCCCGGAATATCGGTCAGGGTGGCCGCGGCCGGGTTCTTCTGGACGTTCTCCAGCATCGTCAGCGTCGGGGTCTTGGCCGATGCGGCGGTGTATGCCTTGGCGCGGCTGGCCTCGACGGTGTGCGGGCCGGCATTGTCGGCGCGGGCGAAGGCCTTGAGCAGGCCGGCGCGGTCCACCACCGAGGCGCTCACGTTGTAGCCCTTGGCCTGGCAGGCGGCGACGGTGTCCGTGGCCAGCTTCTGCGCGTCGGCCATGGACAGGTTGCTCTCGTTGAGCACGGCGGCGTTGGCGGCGCCAGCGCAGGCGAACAGGGCGGCGAAAGCGATGAATTTGGGCGACATGTCTGGGTCCTTTGTGGGTCGGTGACAGGAACAGACAGATTAAAGAGGACGGCCGATCGGCGGTATTCGGTCGGCTACGCTGGGGCCTCCGTAGGGCTACGGAGGGTGCCTGCGCAAGTCCTAGCCCAGCAGCCCCGCATACTCGCGGATCAGCCCGGCCAGGTTGTCCGCTTCCAGCTTGGCGAAGACGTTGGCGCGGTAGGTTTCCACGGTGCGCGGCGACAGGTCGAACTCGCGCGCGATCTCCTTGTTGCTCAGGCCCTGGACGATGCGTTCCAGCACGTCGCGCTCGCGCCCGGACAACTTGTCCAGCCGTTCCTGCGCGGCCTGGGTCACGGCGAGCCTCTCGCGGCTGGCGATGTGGGTGCGCACGGCCGCCTGCACGGCGTCCAGGAAGACGTCGTCGTCCACGGGCTTTTGCAGGAACTCCATGGCGCCGCCCTTGAACGCGCGGCGGCACAGGTCCACGTTGGCGTGGCCGGTCAGCATGACCACGGGCAGGTCGGATTGCTCGGCCAGCCGGCTCAGCACGTCCAGGCCGCTGATGCCGGGCATGCGGATGTCCAGGACCACGCAGCCGATGGCCTGCGGATGCAGCTGGGCCAGGAAGGCCAGCGGATCGCCGTGGCCCTCGCTGCGCAGGCCGACGCTGCGCAGCAGCAGCGCCAGGCCGTCGCGCACGGCGTCGTCGTCATCGACCAGATAGACCAGCGGGGATTGTTCGAACATGGGAGATTCCTGCGTCGTCATGCGGCGGCGTGCGGCAGGCTTATCGTGAAGCAAGCGCCTGCCGGACTGAGATTGCGCACGGCGATGCGGCCGTCCATTGAGCCGGCCAGCGTTTCGCACAGCGCCAGTCCCAGGCCCATGCCTTGCGGCCGCGTGGTGTAGAAGGGAGCGAACAGGCGCGGCAGCGCGTCGGCGGCGATGCCGGGGCCGGTGTCGCTGACGCTGAACAGGTAGTCGTCGCCGTCGGCGCGGCCCTCCAGCGAGATCTGGCGCGGCCCGGCAACGTCGGCCAGCGCGTCGGCGGCGTTCTGCACCAGGTTGTGCAGGATCTGCTCCAGGGCCACGCGGTCGCCCAGCGGACGCACGCCGGGGCTGGCGTTGTGCCAGCTCAGCCGTATGCCCAGCCGCGCCAGTTCCGCTTCGCGCAGAAAGCGCAGCGACGCCACCAGCGCGTCGGGATCCAGCGCCACGCGCCGGGTGGGCGAACTGGGCTGCACCAGGGCGCGCATGCGGCTGATGATGTCGGCCGCGCGCTTGGCCTGTTCGGCGCTGGCCAACAGCGCGTGGCGCACCGCGGGGCGTTCGTCTTCGTCGTCCAGCAGCCGCTCGGCGGCGCGGGTCTGGGCCAGGATGGCGGTCAGCGGCTGGTTCAGTTCGTGGGCGATGCCGGCGGCCATTTCGCCCAGCGTGCTCAGGCGCGCCATGGCGCCCAGGCGTAGTTGTTCCCGTTGGCGGCGGGCTTGGGCGCGCGAGCGCTGCCAGGCCGCGGCGCCGGCCACCAGCAGCGCGCTGGCCAGGCCCCAGGCCAGCCAGGTGGCCCAGGGCCAGACGCCTGGGGTCAGCTTGCGCGTGCTGCGCATCTGGAAGGGCTGGCTGGCCGCGCCCAGCGGCTTTTGCAGGGCCAGGGGCCAGCCGAGGACGGCGGCATCGGGCTGCTTGTCCAGGAGGGGTAGCGGCGTCTGGTCCACGGTCAGGGTCAGGTTGGCCAGCCCGGGAGGAAAATCGGCCGCCGGAATCAGTTGGCTGGCGTCCAGCAGCAGGCTCCAGCCGGAAGGCGCCACCAGCCAATAGCGGGCGCTGTCCACGGGCAGCGTCACCGGCCGGGCCAGGCCGCGCGCGCGTTCGACGGCGGCCGCGAGGCCGGGAGGTTCCGCCATGCTGCCGCTCCAAGCGCCGCCAGGCAGGTAGCCCAGCCCCAGCAGTTGCGGCATGGCCGGCCGCAGGCTGGGATACAAACGTTCCGGCGCGGGGGGATGGGACAGGGCGGCCAGGGTCGCCAGCACGGCTTCATGCTGCACCGTCTTCTGGCTCAGCATGCGCTGCGCCACGCTGGTGCTCTGGGTGAAGCGTTCGTACTGGTCCACATAGTCCTGCCGCCCGATCCAGAAGGCGCCAAGGGCGAACAGGACCAGCCAGCAGAAGAAGGCGCGAGCGCGCGATAGGGGATTCACGCCTGAAATTATGCCTTGCGGCCGGTGCGGGCAGGAATCCGTAGGGCTACGGAGGGCTGGCGCTCAGGCCGCCAGCTTCTGGGCGTCCGGGTCCGGCGCCTGCGAACTGGCCGCGAGCGCGATCTGGTACAGCGCCGCCACCAGGTCCGATTGCGTCACCAGTCCGACCAGGTTGCGCGCTTCATCCAGCACCGGCACGCAATGCAGGCTGTCCGACATGGGGCGCGCCAGTTCGATGACGGGCAGGCCCGGGGTGGCGAAGGGGACTTCGCTGCGCATGCAGTCGGCCACCAGCAGGTCGGGCGCGGCATCCGCGTCGACGGCGACGGCGGCCAGCCGGGTCCGGCGCGCCAGCACGTCGCCCTGGCTGACCATGCCGGCGTAGCGGCCGGCCGAATCCAGCACCGGCAGGGCCTGCAGGCGATGCTTGTCGAACAGGCGCACGGCGTAGTCCAGCGGGTCCTGCGCCTGCACCGCGACCACGTCGCGCGACATGATGTCGGCGCAATGCACGTCGCCGAAGCGGCGCACGCTGGCGCGCATTTCCGCGGCCAGGACGATTTCTTCCAGGTCTTCCTTGCTGATGTCCAGCAGCTCGCCGCGCTGCGTGAGCGCGTCGTCCAGGTCGGCCAGGCTGAAGCCCAGGCGGGCGCTGGGCGCGAGGTCGCGGGTGTTGTGGCCCGCGGCCGGGTCGGCGTGGCGGCGCGGGTAGTTGCGCTTGAGCGCGCCATTGAAGACGACCGCGATGCACAGCAGGATGGCGGAGTTCAGCGCCACGGGCCAGAGCGCGAAGCCGTAACCCAGGCTGGCGACCGCGGGGCCGCCCAGCACCGCGGTCAGCGCCACCGCGCCGCTGGGCGGATGCAGGCAGCGCAACGAGAACATGGCGCCGATGGCCAGCGCCACCGCCACGGCGGCGGCCACGCCGGGCACGGGGATGAACTGGGCGCAGAAGACGCCGATCAGGGCCGAGACCAGATTGCCGGCCATGATGGACCAGGGCTGGGCGAGCGGACTGGCGGGGGCGGCGAACAGCAGCACGGCGGACGCGCCCATGGGGGCGATGAACCAGGGGCTGGCGTCGCCCAGCGCGTGGCGGCCCACCCATTCCGTGCAGAACAGGCCAAGCAGCGCGCCCAGCACGCCGTAGAGCTTCTCGCGTCCGTTGACGCCCACCGGCGCTGGCGCGAACGAGCCCAGCCAGCGCTTGATTGCTACACCCAAAACGATCTCCTCGCGCATCGATATGTCGCGGGGCGACAATTTATCACGCGAGGCAAAGCTGCGCTGCATAAGCTTATGCAGCAGAGCGTGGATCAGGCGTTGCCGGATTCGTCGCCGATGCGCGTGAGCAGGCGCGTGAGCAGCGGGCGCATGGCGCGCAGTTCTTCCAGATGCGAGGCCGACAGGTCTTCGAGCATGCGTTCGGCGCGGGCGGTCAGCACCACCTCGACGCGGCGGCCGTCCTCGGGATCGGCTTCGCGGCTGACCAGGTCCAGGCGCGCCAGCCGGCCCACCAGTTCGGCGGCCGTGTGGGGCCGGATCAGGAGGCGTTCGGCGATTTCGCCCACGTACAGGCCGCGGCGGCCGGGGGCGTTCTTGCGGGTGCCTTTGATCGCGAGCAGGGCCTGGTGCTGCTGCGGCATCAGGTCCAGTCCGGCGGCGGCGTTTTCGCTGAAGGCGGCAAAGCGGCGCAGCGCATAGCGGAAGTCGGCCAGGAGCTCGTAGTCCGTGGCGGTCAGCTGGGGTGGGGGCGAGGGCGGTTTCACCCGATCGATTCTAATATATGTCGTGATACGATATATATGACGTTTCGCAAATCCCTGCGCAATTCTTCCCCTCTTCGAACATGCCTCCCACTTCTTCCTCCGCCCGGGCCGCGCTGCGTCTGGGCGACTTCACCACGGACAAGCGCGTCGTCCTGCTCATGGGCCTGGCCGTTCCGGTCGGCCTGGCCAGCGTGGCCGCGGCCTGGGCCTTGCTGCGCCTGATCGCGCTGTGCACCAATCTGGCCTACCACCATCAGTTCTCGTTCGAGGACCAGCCCATCACGACAGGCCACCTGGGCCTGGCTTCCGTCGCCATTCCGGTGGTGGGCTGCCTCATCATCGGCCTCATGGCGCGCTACGGTTCGGAAAAGATCCGCGGCCACGGGATTCCGGAGGCGATGGAGGCCATCCTGATCGGCAAGAGCCGCATCCAGCCCAAGGTAGCGGTGTTGAAGCCGGTGTCGTCCGCCATCTCCATCGGCACGGGCGGCCCGTTCGGGGCCGAGGGCCCCATCATCATGACGGGCGGCGCCATCGGCTCCCTGCTGGCGCAGACCATCCACCTGGACGACGGCGAGCGCAAGACCCTGCTGGTGGCCGGTGCCGCCGCGGGCATGACGGCCATCTTCGCCACGCCATTGGCGGCGGTGCTGCTGGCGGTGGAACTGTTGCTGTTCGAATGGAAGCCGCGCAGCTTCCTGCCCGTGGCGATGGCCGCGCTGGTGGCCGCGGCCACGCGCGCCTTCATGCTGGATGGCGGGCCGATATTCGCGTATGCCGGTTCGCTGACGTTCACACCCGCGCATCTGCTGGCCTGCGCCGCCGTGGGCGTGCTGGCCGGGCTGGGATCGGGCGTGCTGACCTCCATGGTCTATGCGGCCGAGGACCTGTTCGAGAAACTGCCGCTGCATTGGATGTGGTGGCCGGCCTTTGGCGGCCTGGTCATTGGCCTGGGCGGCCTGATCGAGCCGGCGGCGCTGGGCGTGGGCTATGACAACATCCGCCATTTGCTGGCGGGCGACCTGGCTTTCCAGGCCGTGCTGCTGCTTCTGGCGGTCAAGGTCGTGATTTGGTCCGTGGCGCTGGGTTCGGGGACTTCGGGCGGCGTGCTGGCGCCGCTGCTGATATTCGGCGGCGCGCTGGGCGCGCTGGCCACGCCGCTGTTGCCGCAGGCCGATCCGGGCTTCTGGGCGCTGCTGGGCATGGCGGCGATGATGGGCGGCACCATGCGCGCGCCGCTGACCGCGACCCTGTTCGCGGTGGAGCTGACCGGCGACATGGGCGCGCTGCTGCCGGTGCTGTCGGCCTGCGTGTTCGCGTATGGGATGACGGTGCTGCTGCTCAAGCGCTCCATCCTGACCGAGAAGATCGCGCGGCGCGGCCACCACATCAGCCGCGAGTACCGCGTGGATCCCTTCGACCTGCTGCGGGTCAGCCAGGTAATGACCACGCCGGTCCAGACCCTGCCGGCCGACTGGACCGTGGCGCAGGCCATTGCGCATTTCACGACGGCGCAGCCGGTGCACACCAGCTATCCCGTGCTGGATGCCGAAGGCGTGGTGGTCGGCGAAGTCACGCGCGCCGACACGCTGGCCTGGGCCATCGACGACGAGCAGACCGGGCGCACGCTGGGTGAGGCCCTGCAAGGCCGCGACCTGGTGTACGGCCATCCCGAGGAACTGGCCAGCCAGATCGCCGACCGCATGGCCCTGACCGGCGCGGGCCGCGTGCCCATCCTGGACCGGGCCAACGGCCGGCTGGTGGGCATCGTGGGGCGCAAGGACCTGTTCCGTTCGCGCGCGCGCCGGCTGCGCGAGGAAAGCCAGCGCACCGCGTATTTCCGCCGCACGCCCTCAGCGGGCAGGTGAGGCGCGCAGCTCCCACAACACGTCCAGCACATGCCGGGTGGCTTGCTCGACTTGCCCGGCGCGGTGCGCGATACCCAGCGGGCGCCAAAGGGCTGGCCGCAGCACGCGCATCTCGATGCGCGGATCCGGCTGCGGCGCGGTGGCCTCGTGCGGCAGCAGCGTGGCGCCGTAGCCCGCGGCCACCAGGCTCTTGATGGCGTCGTTGTAGTTCAGCTGGATGCGGGCGCGCGGGTTCAGGCCGGCGGCGGCGAACCATTCGCCCGTCAGGCGCGAGAGCCGCGTGCTGGCATCGTTCAGGATCAGCGGCCGTTCGGCCAGCCAGGCCGGCGTCAGGCGCGCGGGCGCTTTCCAGCTGGCGGGCAGGAAGGCCATGACCGGGTCGCGCCGCCAGGGGCGCAGCACCAGGCCTTCCAGCGGCGGCTGGGGCAGGGCCACCAGGCCCAGGTCCAGCGAGCCGTCGGCCAGGCGCAGCAAGGTTTCCTGCGACGTCAGCACGGCCACCTGCACGTCGATGCCGGGATGGTTGCGCCCCAGCGTTTCCAGGGCCTGCGGCAGCAGATGGGCGATGGCGCCGGTGGAGGCGCCCAGCCGCACGCGCCCGGACAAGCCCTGTACCTGCCGCTGCACATCGTCCAGCGCCTGGTCGGCATCGGCCAGCAGCCGGCGCGCGCGTTCCAGCAGGGTTTCGCCGATGGCGGTGGAGCGGACCTGGCCGCGCTTGCGCGTGAGCAGCGGCGCGCCGATGCGCGCCTCCAGGTCGGCCACGTGCAGGCTGACGGTGGGCGGGGCCAGATGCAGGGCGCGCGCCGCGTCGGCGAACGAGCCCAGGTCGGCGATGGCAACCAGGGTGCGCAGGCGGTCCAGGCTGATTTCACGCATGTCGGTTTCGTTCAGGAAAGCTGAATTGGATAGTCATGATATTCGACTTTTGTTATCTAGCAGTCCGGCCGATGATGGAGTCCTGCGCCCGGAACCTTCCGGCGCCCCTTTGATCCAGGACGCAAGCGCCATGACCCAACCTTTAGTTTTCATCGACGGCGACCAGGGCACCACCGGCCTGCAGATCCACGAACGCCTGCACGGGCGCACGGATCTGCGGCTATTGACGCTGCCCGAGGCCGAACGCAAGGACCCGCAGCGCCGCGCGCAGGCGATCAACGGCTGCGATATCGCCATCCTCTGCCTGCCCGATGAGCCGGCGCGCCAGGCCGCCGCTTCCATCGTCAATCCCGCGGTCCGGGTGATAGACGCCAGTTCCGCCCACCGCACGGCGCCGGGCTGGGTCTATGGTTTTCCGGAAATGAACGCGGAGCAGGCCGGGCTGATCGCCCAGGCGCGGCGCGTCAGCAACCCCGGCTGCTATCCGACGGGCGCGGTCGCGTTGCTGGGGCCGCTGGTACGGGCCGGGCTGGTGCCGGCCGACTATCCGTTGGTCGTACACGCCGTGTCCGGCTATTCGGGCGGCGGGCGCGCGGCGGTGGACGCCTATGAAGCCGCGGACGGCGCGCCGGGACCGGCGTTCCAGCTCTACGGCCTGGGCCTGGCGCACAAGCACACGCCCGAGATCGAACGGCATGCGGGCCTGACGCAGCGGCCGGTGTTCGTACCGGCCTATGGCGCCTACCGCCAGGGCATCGTCCTGAGCGTGCCGCTGCAGCTGCGCCTGCTGCCGGCGGGCGTGGACATGGAGCGCCTGCACGCCTGCCTGCAGCAGCACTACGAGGGCGCAAGGCATGTGCAGGTCGTGGCGCCGCAGGACGCGGCCGCCCATACGCACCTGGATCCGCAGGCGCTTTACGGCACCAACGATCTGCGTCTGGCCGTCTACGGCAATGCGCAACACGGCCAGGTGCTGTTGACGGCGGTGTTCGACAACCTGGGCAAGGGTGCGTCGGGCGCGGCGGTGCAGAACCTGGACCTGATGCTGGCCGCGATGCGATAAGCGCCGCGCCCGCGCGGGCTCAGGCCGGGTCCGCCAGCGTCTCCACCACCAGGCGGCGCAGCCAGACGGTGCCCGGGTCGCTTTCGAAGCGGGCGTGCCAATGCACGGTCACGGACAGCGGCGGCAGGGCGATGGGCAGCGGGCGTATCTGGAACGCGTCGTCGTGGTTGAACCAGATCGCGGCCCGCAGCGGCAGCGTCATGGTGAGATCGGTGCGCCGCACGATCTCGGCCGCCGCCGAGAAATGCGGCAAGGTCAGATACGGCCTGCGCGGCAGGCCGGCTTCGCTCAGCACATCGTCCAGCAAGCGGTGCGCGCTGGCGCGCGAGGCCACCAGGATGTGGTCCAGGCGCTTGTACTGGCTGCGCGTCAGGCCCGCCGACAACACCGGATGGCCGCGCCTGCCCATGCAGGTGTAGCGTTCGCTGAACAGTTCGGCGTGGCAGGTTTCGCTGCCCAGCCCGGCCAGGTTGCCGATGGCGAGATCGACCTCGCCGTCTTTTAGCGCCTGCGGCAGCCGTTCCAGCGGGATCTCCAATACTTCCACCTGCAGGCGCGGCGCCAGGGCGTGCACGCGTTCCATCAGCGACGGCAGGAACACCATTTCACCGATATCGGACATGGACAGGCGAAAGCGGCGGGTGCTGCTGGCCGGCTCGAAGCGCTGCCGCAGGTTGACGGCTTCGGCGAAGCTGTTCATGCCGCGCTCTATGGGTTCGGCCAGGGCAAACGCGACCGGCGTGGGTTGCATGCCGGAGGCCGTGCGCACAAACAGGGGATCGTCGAATTTTTCGCGCAGACGCGCCAGCGCATAGCTCACGGCGGGCTGCGTCAGGTTCAGGCGCTGCGCCGCGCGCGTGACGCTGCGCTCGTGCAGCACGGTCAGGAAAACCCGCATGAGGTTCAGGTCGAATTCCATGCACGCCTCTTATATCAGCCTGATTTATAAGATAAATAATAGCCATAAATTTGACATATAAATAGTTGATTCCTAGATTAATTTCAAAGGGCTGGGGCAACGCTTGCCGATGGCCGCAACACAGGGGAAGCACCGCCATGCATGCGTTGACACTGCCGTCGTTGTTGCTGGAGCAGGGCGCCCGATGGGGCGAGCGCACATGGGTACAGGCGCCGGGCGGCGCGCTGCGCTACGGCGACGCGCCCGGGCATGCGGCGGCCTGGGCCGCGCGCCTGGCTTCGGCCGGCGTCGCCCGCGGCGACCGGGTCGGGCTGATGGCCGGCAACCGCCATGAATTCCTGTCCATCGTGCTGGGCTGCGGCTGGCTGGGCGCGGTGGTCGTGCCCATCAACACGGCGTCGCGCGGCATGCAGCTGCAGCACATCCTGGCCAACAGCGGTTGCCGCTTGCTGGTGGCCGACGCCGCGTCCTGTCCGGCGCTGGCTGCGCTGGACATGCAGTCCCTGGCCTTGAACCGCATCTGGCTGCTGGACGGCAACGCCGACGCGCTGCCGGTGCGCGCGTGTCCGCCACCGCCCGTGCCGGACACGCCGCTGCCGCCGGCGGCCGACGTCGGTCCGGGAGATACGCTGGCCATCCTGTAC
This sequence comes from Achromobacter xylosoxidans, assembly GCF_002192695.1. GTDB lineage: Bacteria > Pseudomonadota > Gammaproteobacteria > Burkholderiales > Burkholderiaceae_B > Achromobacter > Achromobacter xylosoxidans_C. The sequence continues at coordinate 44,330 of NZ_MTLG01000074.1, read as the reverse complement.
ACCTCGGGCACGTCCGGCCTGTCCAAAGGCGTGTGCTGTCCGCACGCGCAGTTCTATTGGTGGGGCAGGATCGCCGCGCGCAATCTGGAAATCGCCGAGAGCGACGTGCTCTACACGAGCCTGCCGCTGTTCCATACCAATGCCCTGAACGCCTGCTTCCAGGCGCTGGTCACGGGCGCGACCATCATCTGCGACGAGCGCTTCTCGGCCAGCCGTTATTTCGATCGCCTTGAGGCTACGGGCGCCACGGTGACCTATCTGCTGGGCGCCATGGTGCCCATGCTGCTGGCGCAAGCGCCTGCCGCGGCCGAACGGCGCCACCGTGCGCGCATTGCGCTGGCGCCGGGAGTTCCCGAACGTTTCCATGCGGCGTTCGCCGAACGCACCGGCATCGCGCTGCTGGAAGGCTACGGCTCCACCGAAACCAATTTCGCGTTGGGCGGCACGCTGGCCGAACAGCGCCCGGGCACGATGGGGCGCGCCGCGCCTGAATTCGACGCGATGGCGGCCGACGAACATGACGCGGCGGTGCCCGACGGCACGCCGGGCGAGCTGCTGCTGCGTGCCCACGAGCCGTACGCCATCGCCACCGGCTATTTCGGCATGGACGACAAGACGGTGCAAGCCTGGCGCAACCTCTGGTTCCACACGGGCGACCGGGTGGTGCGCGATGCGGACGGCTATTTCCGCTTCCTGGACCGCACGAAGGACGCCATCCGCCGACGCGGCGAGAACATTTCCTCGTACGAGGTGGAGCAGGTGCTGCTGGCGCATCCGGCGGTTGCCGCGGTGGCAGTCTATGCGGTGCGTTCCGATCTGGCCGAGGACGAGGTCATGGCGGCGCTGGTCTACAAGGCCGGACAAGCCATTGCGCCCGAGACGCTGCTGGATTTCTGCCAGCCTCGCATGCCGTATTTCGCCGTGCCGCGCTATCTGCGCGTGCTGGACGATTTGCCGCGCACCGAGAACGGCAAGATCCGCAAGTTCCATTTGCGGGACGAGGGTATCACCGGCGACGCCTGGGACCGGGACGCCGTCGGCTATCGCGTGGCGCGCTGAGCGCCGCAGGTTCTTTCAAACAGACTAGGGGCGGCAATGACGATGGCATACAAGGGGGCGGCCGCGGCCGCTGGCGACGACGCGCGCAGAAAGCGCACGCGGCGCGTGGTGATGGCGTCCGTCGCGGGCAACGCGATGGAATGGTATGACTTCTTCATCTACGGCACGGCGGCGGCGCTGGTGTTCGGCGAACTGTTCTTTCCCAAGGGCACCGACCCGCTGCTGGGCACCATGGGGGCGTTTGCCGGCTTTGCCGTCGGCTTTCTGGCGCGGCCGCTGGGCGGCGTGATTTTCGGCCATATCGGCGACCGCTACGGCCGCAAGCTGGCGCTGGAATGGACCCTGGGCCTGATGGGGGCCGCGACTTTCCTGATCGGGCTGTTGCCCACCTATGACCAAGTTGGTTTCTGGGCGCCGGTAGCCATGGTGGTGCTGCGTATCCTGCAAGGCGCGGCCGCGGGCGGAGAGTGGGGCGGCGGCGTGCTGCTGATCAGCGAGGCGGTCGGAGGCAAGCGCCGCGGCTACTTTTCGTCCTTCAGCCAGTTGGGCGTGGCGGGCGGCTTCGTGCTGTCCTCGGGCGTCTTCATGCTGGCGCAGCAGCTGCCGCAGGAAGCCTTCATGAGCTGGGGCTGGCGCCTGCCGTTTCTCTTGAGCGTGCTGATCTTCGGCGTGGGCCTTTACATCCGCAAGCACATCCCGGAAAGCGATGAGTTCGTGCAAGCCGCCAAGACCGCCAAGCGCGGCATGCCGGCAGTCGAAGTGTTCCGCCGCTATCCGCGCCAGGTCTTTACCGCGATGGGGCTGCGCGTGGCCGAGAACGGCGGTTCGTACATCTTCCTGGCGTTTGCGCTGGCCTATGGCAAGTTCCTGGGCATCCCCAACGACGTCATGCTGGGAGGCGTGCTGGTGTCCATGTTCATCGAGCTGGGCACGCTGGTCTGGTTCGGCCACCTGTCCGACCGCATCGGCCGGCGCACGGTGTACCTGATCGGTTCGGCCGGCCTGGTGCTGGTAGCGTTCCCGTTCTTCTGGCTGGTGCAGACCAAGGAACCTGTGTGGATATTCCTGGCCTTCTTCCTGGGCAACACGGTCTGCCACGCCGCGATGATCGGCACCCAGCCGGCGTACTTCGCCGAACTGTTTCCCGCGGAAGTCCGCTATACCGGACTGGCGCTGGGGCATGAACTGGCTTCTGTTTTCGCCGGCGGCCTGTCGCCGCTGATCGCCATGGCGCTGCTGCGCAAGTATGAATCGGCAACGCCGGTGGCGTGGTTCCTGGTAGGGATGGCCGCGGTCACGGTGTTGACCTTGCTGCTGACGCGCGAACCGCCGCGGCAGGAATCGGCATGAGCGCGGCGCGCGGCCCGGGCATCGTCGGCGTGGGTGAAACGCCTGCGCTGCGCCATCCCGGCCCCGAGATCAGCACGGCCGGCCTGATGGCCGACGCCATCGCCCAGGCACTGGGCAGCGCGGGGTTGACGCCAGGCCGTGTGGACGGGCTGGGCGTGGCGTCCTTCACCTTGCGGCCCGACCGCGCGATCGATCTGGCGTGGCGGCTGGGACTGCGGTTGAACTGGTGCATGCAGGACGAAATGGGCGGCGCCAGCGCCATCAATCTGCTGCGCCAGGCGTGGCTGGCGTTGCAGGCCGGCCAGGCCGAGACCATCGTGCTGGTCGCGGGAGACCACTTCACGGGCGCCGATTTCGCGGGGCTGGTGCGCGGCTACAACCGCAGCGCGCAGGACTATCTCAGCCCCCTGGGCTGCGAGGGGCCGAATCCCTTGTTCGCCATGCTCACGCAACGGCAGATGGCGCATACCGGCCTCACGCGGGAAGACTATGGCGCGCTGTGCGTCGCGCAGCGGCTATGGGCGGCAGGCAACCCCAACGCGGCGTATCGCGAGCCCATGAGCCTGGCGCAATACCTGGCCGCGCCCATGGTCGCGCCGCCGCTGGGACGCCTGGATTGCGTGCCGGTGGTCAGCGGCGCTTGCGCGCTGGTGCTGAGCGCGCGTCCGGCGGGAGTCAACGTGCGGCTGCTGGCCAGCGATGCGCGTTACAACGGCGACCAGCAGGAAGGCGACGGATTGCAGACCGGCATCGCGGCGTTTGCGCCAGCGCTCTGGCAGGGCGCGGGCCTGGGACCGCAGGATATGGATGTACTCAGCGTCTACGACGACTATCCCGCCATGGCGCTGGCGCAGCTCTGCGATCTGGGCTTGGCCCGCGAGGACGATCTGCCGGGCTTCATCGCGCGCCGCCTGGCCACCCGCGACTTGCCGGTCAACACAGCGGGCGGCCAGTTGTCCGCCGGGCAGGCGGGCACGGCCGGCGGCATGCATGGCCTGGTCGAAGTGGTCCGCCAGTTGCTGGGGCAGGCCGGGGAAAGGCAGGTGCGCGGCGCGCGCCACGGCGTGGCTACCGGCTACGGCATGGTGCAGCTGCGTTACGGCATGTGCGCCAATGCGGCCGTGCTGGCGCGGGAGGAAGCATGAGCGTCGACGTCAGCCTATGTTGCAGCTGCGGCCATCTGGTCTATCCCCTGCGGCTGTGGTGCCCGGCTTGCGGCCATGGTCAGGCGCGCGCGGCGGCGGTGGAGCAGGCGGAGTTGCAGGCCTGGACCGAGTTGCCGTCGCGGGACGGCGCGCCTGCCGCAATCATCGCCACGGTCCGGGCGCTGCCCGCAGGACCGGTCCTGGTCGTGCGGCTGGAAGAGCCGCCCACCCATGCGGGCCAGCGTTTGTGGCTATTCGAACGCGATATGGACGGGCAGCCTTTGCCTTGGGCCCGCGTCGCGGCAGAACCGCAGATCTGAAACGTCCACGCCTCAATCGCCGCTGGCCGGCGCCTGGATCGCCTCCAGGCGCTGTGCCAGCGAAGCCGCCGACAGCTCGCCCACGCGCAGGTCCACCAGCCGTCCCTGGGCGTCCAGGAACAGCGTGGCGGGCAAGCCGCGGTTGCTCATCTGGCGCGAGGCCGCGCCTGCGGGATCGAGCAGCACGTTGCGCAGCGACGGCGCGTGCTGCGCCAGGAACGCCGTGACGTCCGGCGGCGCTTCGGCCTGGTTCAGGAAGACGAAATTCACGTCGGGATGCGCCGCTTGCGCCGCGGCGAAGGCGGGCATTTCGCGGCGGCAGGGCGGACACCAGCTCGCCCACAGATTGATGACGGTGGGCTTGCCCTGGTAGGCCGCGAGCGCCGCGGGCGCGCCGTCCAGCTGGCGCAAGGCCAGCGCGGCCAGTTCGGGCTGGGCCTGCGGCGCGGGCGCCAGCCAGCGGCCGCCGCCTATCCAGACCGCGCTGGCCAACGCCAGCGCGCCCAGCAGCGCGGGCCGCGGCGCCTGGCGGCGCAAGGCCGCGTACAGCGTGTAGAGCCATGCCGCGGCAAGCCCGGCCATGCCGGCCCAGCCGCCATCGCGCAGGTCCAGGATCCGGAGCGGATTCTCGATGAAGTGGTCCTGGAACTGCCAGACGAAGCCGAGCCGGGCAACCACCAGGCCGATGATGAGCGCGCGCCACAACACCGTGCCGGTGTCGGGCCGGGACTGCTGCCTGCGGGTCAGCAACCTGGCGGCCAGCAGCCCGACGGCGGCGGCAACGATGAGGACCAGCAGGTCCGAGGGAAAGACGAGGGGACCGATGCGGATAGCGGGTGTCATGCGTGAACCTGGAACTGGCGCGGCGGGGATCAGGCCGCTTGCTGCAGCTTGGCCGGCGCCTGGGCGATGCGGCGGGTGATTTCGGTGGCAGCGCGGCAGACCAGGCCGGCCAGGTAGTCCTCGCGGAAGGCCGCGAAGGCGTCCTGCATGCCGATGAGCGTGATGCTGCCCAGCACATGGTTCTCTTCATCGAAGATAGGCGCGGCGATCCCGGTCTTGCCGGAATCCAGTTCGCCCGACGAGATGCAATAGCCGGCCTTGCGCACTTGCAGCATGGCCCGGGAAAAAGACTTCCAGTCCTGCCCCAGCCGCTGCATGTCGGGCGCATCGGCGTGCTCGTCGTAGACGCGGCGCAACTGGCGCGGCCCCAGATTGGCCAGGATCACGCGGGCGGTCGCGCTGCGCAGCAGCGGCATGTGCCGGCCGCGGCCGAAGTTCAGGGCCTGGGTATTGCGCCCCGCCTGCTGGTGCACGTTGATCACCTTGTCGTCGTAGCGCGCGCTCAGCAGCACGTCCAGCCCGGTCTGGCCGGACAGTTCCTCGATCAGGTCGCGGCTGACCGTCAGCATGGGGTCGTACTCCCGCATCTGCAGGTCCAGCGCGATGATGCGCGGACCCAGCGCGTAGCCGGCGGGCAGGCGCACCAGCAAGCCGCAGGCGCACAGCTCGCGCACGTAGCGGTAGGCGGTGGCGGGCGCGTAGCCCTGCAACTGGCAGATGGCGTCTACGTCCAGGACCGGCCGGTCGGGCTGAAAGAGGTCCAGGACATCGAGCATGCGGCGAAGACTGTTCATGTGTGTGAGGCGTGGGAAGGCAGACGTGCTGCGAGGGTGCACCAAGGGGCGCGTATTGGCAAATCGCCCCGCCGCGCGCGGCGCGCACGCGTGTGCATAGGACTTTCCTGCAGATCTATCAAATAGATAATTCTAATAAATTATCAGACATCAATCCGCCAAAAGAAATTGCACATTTATCAAATTACGATAAAGTAGCAAAAAAAGGAGGCGGTAATCATGACCGGAGCTAGTGCCTTGCTGGAGGCTCTGCGCAAGCAGGGCGTGGAAGTCTGTTTCGCCAATCCCGGCACCACCGAGCTGGATCTGGTGCGTGCGATGGAGGAGGTGCGCGGCATGCGCTGCGTGGTCGGCCTGCAGGAGAACGTCTGCACCGGCGCGGCCGACGGCTATGGCCGCTTGGCGGGCAAGCCGGCCGCGACGCTGCTGCATCTGGGGCCGGGCTTCGCCAATGGCATCGCCAATCTGCACAATGCTCGGCGCGCCCGCACCCCCATCGTCAACATCATCGGCGACCACGCCAGCTGGCACCTGGAATGCGACGCGCCCCTGACTTCCGACATCGAGTCGCTGGCGCGCCCAGTGTCCGGCTGGGTGGAGCGCATCGCGTCCGCCCAGGACGCCGCCGGCGCTGCGTGCGCCGCCGTGCGGGCCAGCCTGGCCGATGGCGGCCAGGGCGCGACGCTGATCTTTCCCGCCGACTTCCAGGCGGAAAGCGTGACGCCGGATTCGGCGGACGCTGCCGCCGAGGCTGCTGCGCAGCCCGAGACCTTCGACGCCGCCGCCGCATGGCAGCGCCTGAGCCGCGCGCAAAAGCCGCTGTTCCTGCTGGGCGGGGGCGGTCCCGCCAGCGGCCTGGGAGGCCGCGCGCAGATTGCCGCCGCGCGCCTGTGCGCGGCGCTGGGCGGTAAGGCTTACGCCGAAACCTTTCCTGCCAGATCGGAACGCGGGCAGGGCCTGCCGGACTTCGACCGGCTGCCGTACTTTCCTGAACCCGCGCGCGCCGCGCTGGACGCCGCCGATCTGGTGGTGCTTGTTGGGGCACTGCCGCCCGTTACCTACTTTGGCTATGCCGGCCATCCCAGCCGTCTGGTGCCGGCGGAACGCCTGCTGGAACTGGCGGCTCCCGGCCAGGACGCGGCCTCGCGCCTGGAAGCGCTGGCCGAATTGGCGGGCGCGCCGGCCTTCGAATCCGCCGCCGCGCCGCTGCCCGAGCCTGCACCAGGCGCCTTGACGCCGCAATCCATCGCCGCCGTGGTGGCACGGGCCTTGCCCGCAGACGCCATCGTCTCGGTCGAAGGCGGCACCTGCGGCTATCCGCTGTATGCCGCGTCCGCCGGCGCCGCGCCGCACACCGTGCTGACCAATACCGGCGGCGCCATCGGCCAGGGCTTACCGGTCGCCATGGGCGCCGCCATCGCCTGCCCGCAGCGACGCGTGGTGGCGGTGCTGTCCGACGGCAGCACCCAATACACGATCCAGGCGCTGTGGTCGCTGGCGCATGAAAACCTGCCGGTCACGGTGCTGATCGCCGCCAACCACCAGTACGCGATTCTGCGCAACGAGCTGCGCCGCGGCAACGCCGTGCTGGGCGAACGCGCCGCCGAACTGACCGCGCTGGACCGCCCGCGCATCGACTGGGTGGGGCTGGCTTCCAGCTACGGGGTGCAGGCCAGCCGCGCCGCGACCTCTGAAGAACTGGCCGCGCAGCTGGAATCCGCGCTGCGCCAGCCGGGACCGGTCCTGATCGAGATGGCGCTGTAGGCGCCGCCATATATACAAGGAGCATCAAAGCATGGACTTGCAACTCAAGGGGAAGGTCGCGGTGGTCACGGGCGGCAGCCTGGGCATCGGGCGGGCGGTGACCGAAGCGCTGGCGGCCGAGGGCGTGCGCGTGGCCATCGTGGCGCGCCGCCAGGCGCAGCTGGACGAAGTGGCGGCTGAAATCACCCGCGCCACGGGGGTGGAAGTGCTGGGCGTGGCGGCCGACGTGTCGGACACGGCCCAGGTCAACGCCATGATGCGGCGCGTGGCCGAACACTTCGGCCGCATCGACATCCTGGTCAACGGCGCTGCCCACCCGGGCGGCCTGGTGCGCAGCGAGATCGACGAGGCCGATCCCGAGGGCCTGCTGGAAGACATCAACATCAAGGTGGTGGGCTACATGCGCTGCGCCAAGGCGGCCGCGCCGCACATGCGCCAGGGCGGCTTTGGCCGCATCGTCAACATCGGCGGGCTGACCGGGCGCGGCAGCAAGCAGCTCTCGGGCATGCGCAACGTGGCCATCTGCCACATGACCAAGACGCTGTCGGACCAATTGGGTCCGCACGGCATCACGGTCAACGTGATCCATCCGGGCGTGGTCGAGACGCCCCACATCCATGAACTGTACGAAAAAGAAGCCGCCAAGCAGGGGCTGACTCCCGCCCAGGTCGAGGCCAACTATGCCAAGGCCACGCCCATACGCCGGGTGCTGCAGCCGGCCGAGATCGCCGACGCGGTGCTGTTCCTGGCGTCGCCGCGGGCAGGGGCCATCACCGGCGAATCGCTGGGGGTGGACGGCGGCATCACGCGCGGCATTTTTCTTTGAACCGCTGAACCTCATTCGGGGAGTCTGGATATGCAAGGCACGATACTGGTCGGCACGGCCGGCCAAGGAATACTGCGCAGCGTGGACGACGGCGCCACCTGGCACCGCCTGGGGCTGAAGGAAGCCATCGAGTTCGACGGCACGGTGCGCAGCCTGGCCGTGGACCCGGCCGATCCGCGCCGCGTGTTCGCCGGCGCCGACGCCGGCATGTGCGTCAGCACCGACGGCGGCGCGCATTTCACGCGGGTGGACAGCCCCATGAACGGCATGACCGTCTGGGCCATGGCCATCGACCCGACAGACCCGCGGCGCATGTATGCGGGCACCGGCGCGCCGTCGCGCGCGGCCATGTTCCGTTCGGTGGACGGCGGCGCCAGCTGGCAACGCCTGTCGCCCGAACTGCCGGAATTCTGCCGCGGCGTGAACCGCCCGCGCATCCTGTCAGTCTGCGTCGACCCCGACGACGGCCGCGAAGTCTGGTTCGGGGTCGAGGAAGGGGGCCTTTGGCACAGCCGAGATGGCGGCGATAGCTGGTCGCGCCAGGACGAAGAAGGCAATGCCGATGCCATCGCCAACCCCGACATCCATTGTGTGGCGGTGCTGCCGGCCACGGCCAGCGCGTCCAAGGCCGCCATGGTTCTGACCGTGAACTCCGTCTACCTGAGCGAGGACGGCCGGCGCTGGGACGGCGTGGCCTCCAAGTCGCGCTTTGACGGCATGTACTACACCCGCACGGTGCAGGCGCTGCCGGACGATCCCGACACGCTGCTGCTGGCCATCGGCGACGGCACGCCCGGCACGCGCAGCAGGATCTACCGTTCGTCCGACCGCGGCCGCAACTGGCAGCCGGCGCTGCTGCACACGCCGCCCAATTCCACCTTCTGGGCCTTCGGCGTGCACGCCGCCGACCCGCGGCTGGCGTTCGCCGGCACCAAGTACGGCCATTTGTTCCGCTCCACCGACGGCGGCCGCAGCTGGTTCAAGGAATGGCGCGACTTCAGCGAAATCACCGCCGTGGCCTGGACGCCGTACGCCGCGCCCGTGACCGCGCATCCCCAATCCATCAACTGACAACCCGCCCGAGACCGCCATGTCCACCAACACCACGCTTGCGCCGGCGGACCGCCGGCCGCGCATCGCGCGCACCCACCTGGCCCTGTTCGTGCGCGACCCGTTCGCGTCGGCGCCCTGGTACGAATCCGTGCTCGGCATGCAGGAGACCGCGCGCGGCGAGCAATGGGTGTTCCTGTCCTTCGGGCGCAAGCACCATGACATCGCCCTGATCCGCGCGGCCGAAGGCGAGCCCGCCCGCGGCCCCGTCAACATGCAGCACTACGGGCTGGAGATCGAGGGCGACGTGGACGAGCTGCGCCGCCTCTACGGCATGTTGCTGGCCAAGGGCGTGGAGGTGGTCAAGATCACCGACCACAAGGTCGGCTATGGCCTGTATTTCACCGACCCCGACGGCCACCGCTTCGAGTTCTTCTGCGAAACCGTGCATGGCGACGAAGAGGGCAAGCGAGTCCTGCATGACCACAACGCGCCCAGCGTCCCCATGACGCTGGATCCTCTTTGACAGCCCGCGCGGCGCATCCCTTCCTGATTCCTCACTTTCTGGAGCATCCATGAGCAACCCCAACTTCGGTCCCTACCGCATCCGCAAGTGGTATTTGCAAATCGACGACACCCTGGCTACTGAAACCGGCGAACCGGCCGACGGCGAGCCGCTGCGCAAGATCGTCATCGCGGCCGCGCTGCACAACCCCTATGCGGGACGCTTCGAGCGCGACCTGTCGGGCTACGTCGAACCCTCGGGCATGCTGGGCGAGGAATTCGGCCGGCGCATCATTGCCGCGGCCGGTGGCCAGCCACTGGAAAGCTACGGCAAGGCCTGCGTGGTGGGCACCGACGGCGAATACGAGCACGGCAATGCGCTCTTGACCACCATCTTCGCCGAGCCCGTGCGCGCCGCGCTTGGCGGCGGCAAGGCCTGGGTGCCGTCCACCGGCAAGCGCGGCGGACCCGGTACCGTCATCGACATTCCGCTGGCGCACAAGGACGCGCTCTATGTCCGTTCGCACTACGACAGCGTGACTGCGCTGTTCGGCGACGCGCCCAACCGCGACGAAGTGCTGATCGCCTTCGCCTTCGCCACCCGCGGCCGCCTGCATGCGCGCCTGGGCGGCATCCCTGCCAGTGAAATCCAGGGCAAAGACGGACTCTGCTGAAAGGAAGCCCACATGCAACGCCGCGACACCGACATCGCCGTCAACGGCATGACCCTGCATCTGACCGAGTGGGGTCCGCGCGAAGGGCGCCCGCTATTCATGTTGCACGGCATCCGGGGCTACGCCGAGACCTTCGCCGGCATCGCGCAGGCCTTGCAGCCGGACTTCCGCGTGCTGGCCTATGACCAACGCGGGCGCGGCGCCAGCAGCTGGGATCCGGAACGCAACTACTACACCGACGCCTACGTCGATGACCTGGCGGGCGTGGCCGACGCCCTGGGCCTGGACCGCTTCGACCTGCTGGGCCATTCGATGGGCGGCATTGCCGCCATCGTGTTCGCCGCCCGCCATCCGCAGCGCGTGCGGCGCCTGATCGTCGAGGACGCCGGTCCCGCCGCCTTCGAAGGCAGCGCGGGCGCGGCGCGCATCCAACGCGAACTGCGCGAGACGCCCGAGTCCTTTGCCGACATCGCCGCGGCGCGCGAATACCTGCGCGCGCTGCGGCCCAGCGTGACCGAGGCCGCCCGCGAGGAACGGCTGCGTCACATGTTGAAGGAGGACGGGGCGGGCGGCTGGACCTGGCGCCACGACCATGCCGGCATCGCCGCCACCCGGCTGGACCCCGATCCCGCGCGGGTGGTGGACCTGTGGCCGCAGGTCCAGGCGCTGGGCTGTCCGACCCTGGTCGTGCGCGGCGGGCGCTCGGACTACCTGCAGGCCCAGACCGCCCGCGACATGGCGGCGCGCAACCCGAACGTGGAGTGGGTCGAGATAGACGGCGCCGGCCATTACATCCATGACGACCGGCCGGCCGCCTTCGAGCAGGCCGTCGGCGGGTTCCTGCGGCGCGCCTGAGGCGAGCCCAAGGCGCAACCCGCCAGGCACTAGACAAGAATCCAAGGGAGAGCCGAGATGGCGCATATCGTAGAAGTGCCGGTGCTGGTGGTGGGCGCCGGGCCGGTCGGCGTAACGCTGGCCAATCTGCTGGGCAGCTATGGCGTGGAAACGCTGGTGCTGGAACGCAACCAGGACGTGCTGGACTATCCGCGCGCGGTGGGCCTGGACGACGAGGCCATGCGCACCTTCCAGAGCGCGGGGCTGGCCGATGAGATGCTGCGCGACATGATCCAGAACGTGCCCATGCGCATGTACACGCGGACCAAGCGCTGCTTTGCCGAGATCCTGCCGGCCACGCGTGAGTTCGGCTGGTATCGCCGCAACCTGTTTTCGCAGCCGCTGGGCGAGCGCACCCTGCGCGCCGGGCTGCGCCGCTTTCCCCATGTGACGCTGGAACTCGGCAGCGAGCTGCTGTCGCTGACGCAGGACGAACGCGGCGTCACGGTGCGGGTGCGCGATGCCGAGGGTGCGGAGCGCGAAATCCGCGCGCAGTACCTGCTGGCCGCCGACGGCGGCCGCAGCGCGGTGCGCGAGCGCATCCTGCAATTGCCCTTCGACGGCAACACGCATCCGCGCAAATGGGTGGTCATCGAATGCGACCAGGACCCCCTGGACGCGCCTTACACGGCGCTGCATTGCGAGCCGCGCCGCCCCTATGTCTGCCTGCGCCTGCCTTACGGCCTGCGGCGTTGGGAGTTCATGCTGTTTCCCGGAGAGGACGGCGAGCAGATGCTGCAGCCCGAAAAGGTGCGGGAACTGCTGCGCCACCACGTCGCCGACCCGGCCAGGCTCAACGTCATCCGCGCGCGGGTCTATACCCACAATTCGCGGGTGGCGCGCAGCTTCGTCGCGGGCCGGGTCTGCCTGGCGGGCGACGCCGCGCACCTGACCCCGCCCTGGATCGGCCAGGGCCTGAACGCCGGCCTGCGCGACGCCTTCAACCTGGCCTGGAAGGTGGCCTGGATCGTGCAGGGCCGCCTGGACCCGGCCGCCTTGCAGAGCTACCACGACGAACGCCACAGCCATGCCCGCGCCATGATTTCGTTGGCCGACATGTTCGGCGCCATGCTGTCGCAGACCAACCCGGTGCTGGCGGCGCTGCGCGACGCGTTCTTCCTGTCGATCAGGAACATTCCGAAAATCCGCGACTATGTGCTGCAGATGAAATTCAAGCCCATGCCGCGCTACAGCCGCGGCGTGGTGGGCGACAGCGCCGACAGGACGCAGCGCGAGTGCATCGGCCGCATGTTCATCCAGCCGCTGGTGGAAGGCGAGAACGGCGCCACGGAACGCCTGGACGAGGCGCTGGGCGCGGGCTTCGCCCTGATAGGCTGGCGCCGCGATCCGCGCGCCGGGCTGCCGCCGGCCCTGCGGGCGCAACTGGACAAGCTGGGCTGCCGTTACGTGGCGGCGCAGCGCGCGCGCAGCGGCTGCGATCCTGACGAGCTGCAGGCCGAGGCCTTGCCCGTGCTGCAGGACACGGAAAACGCGCTGCACTTCTGGTTCCAGCGCACCCGCGCGGACTGGGTCCTGGTGCGTCCGGACCGCTACGTCGCGGCGCTGGGTAGGCGCCAGGACGCGGCCGACGCCCTGGGCCGTTTTGCCGCCCGCTTCGTACCCGGAGCAGGCCAGATGGCCGCCCCGTCCGCGGACAGGCCGGCGCACGCGTCCGGGGCGATCCTGAACGGAGCACAGCCATGAACGCATCCGTCCAGCCCGCGGGCAACCCGGTGCGCAACGTGCTGTTCATCATGTGCGACCAGCTGCGCGCGGACCATCTGTCCTGTTATGGCGGAGCCGGCGCCTTGCGCACGCCGCACATCGACCGCCTGGCGCGCATGGGCGTTCAGTATGACCGGGCTTACGTGACATCCGCGGTCTGCGGCCCGTCGCGTGCGTCCTACTACACCGGCCGCTATCCGCTGTCGCACCGCGTCACCTGGAACCGCGTGCCGCATCCGGTGGACGAATGGTGCCTGGGCGAATACCTGGCCCAGGCCGGACTGCCGCTGCACCTGCTGGGCAAGACGCACTTCGTGCCCGACCGCGCCGGCTTGCGGGGCAAAGGCTATGCGGCCGAGGACGAACAACGTTTCCTGCAAGGCGGCTTCGTGCCCATCGAGCGCTACGACGGCCATTTCGAACTGGCCCAGGACAGCCCGTACCGCCGCTACCTGCGCGAACGCGGCTACGACAGCGAGCGGCCCTGGGAAGACTACGTGGTGGGCAGCCAGACCGCCGACGGCAGCATCGCCAGCGGCTGGCTGATGCGCAACGCGCCGCTGCCCGCCCGCGTGGACGCGGCCGACTCCGAGACGGCCTATCTCACGGACCGCGCCCTGGACTTCATGCAGGGGCAGGGCGACCAGCCCTGGGCGCTGCATCTTTCCTACATCAAGCCGCACTGGCCGTACAAGGCGCCGGCGCCATACCACGCCATGTATGGCGCGGAAGACTGCGCGCCGCCGGTGCGTTCGCAAGCGGAACGGGAGCGTCCGCATCCGGTGCATGGCGCCTACCAGCGGCTGGAAGAGTCGGAGTCCTTCGCCCGCGACGAGGTCTGGCGCAGCATACGGCCGGTCTACATGGGACTGGTCAAGCAGATCGACGACCAGGTCGGCCGGCTGCTGGACTACCTGGAGCGCAGCGGCAGGCTGAAGGACACGCTGATCCTCTTCACCTCGGATCACGGCGACCACCTGGGCGACCACTGGCTGGGCGAAAAGGAGTACTTCTACGACAGCGCGATGCGCGTGCCTTGCCTGGTCCATGACCCGGCGCCCGCCGCCGACGCGACCCGCGGCACCCGCAGCGACGCCTTCGTCGAATGCATAGACATCGTCCCCACGGTGCTGGAGGCGCTGGCGCTGCCGGGGCAGGAACACCGCATCGAGGGCCGCTCGCTGCTGCCGGGGATCCGCGGGAACGCCGACGCGGCGCCGCCCGCGCGCGAGTACGTGGTGGGCAGCCTGGACTACGCCTATCGCGAGGCGCGCCTGTTCCTGGGACGCGGCGAGCGCGAATGCACCGGTCTCATGGTGCGCGACGAGCGCTACAAGTATCTGCATTGGCAGGGCTATCCCGCGCAGCTGTTCGACCTGCGCGACGATCCGGGCGAGCTGCATGACGTGGGCGCCGATCCGGGCATGGCGCCGGTGGCCGCACGGATGCGGTCCGCGTTGCTGGACTGGCACCAAGGCCTCAAGCGCCGCGCCACCGAGACCGACGAGGAAGTACGCGAGCGCACGCATGCGCACGAACGGATGATGGGCATTCTGATCGGCCGCTGGTGAAGCGGACCGGTCCTGATCTGGATTTCCAGCCGCCCGGGCCCGTCCTGGCCCGGAGCGGCAACTCAGTCGCCGGACGCTTCCGGAACGACATATACAAGGGGAAGTACCATGGGATCGCCGTACCGTTGTTGTTTGCAACCCGTATTGTGGGCCGCGCTGGCGCTGTTGCCGGCGACCCAGGCCGCGGCCCAGGCCTGGCCCTCGGACACCGTGAAGATCGTGGTGCCGTATCCGCCCGGCACCGAACCTGACGTGCTGGCCCGCGACCTGGGCAACCGCCTCTTCAAGGAGAGCGGCAAGACCGTGGTGGTGGAGAACCGCCCCGGCGCCAACGCCATCATCGGCAGCGACTACGTCGCCAAGGCGGCGGGCGACGGCAATACCCTGCTGATGGTGGACCGGCTGGCGCTGGAGACCAACCCCTTCCTCTACGCCAAGGTGCCGTACCGCTGGCAGGAGGATTTCAAGCCGGTCACGGACCTGGGCCAGGTGCAGCTGTACGTGGCGGTCAGCAATGCCTTTCCGGCCAAGACCTACAAGGAATTCATCGACTACGCCCGGGCCAATCCGCAGCGCATCAATGTCGGCACCGGCGGCCAGGGCCATGTGAACCATCTGGGCATGGCCATGCTGGCCAGCGCCGAGGGCGTGCAGTTCACCTATGTGCCGTTCAAGGGCGTGGCGCCTGCCATGACCGCGACCATGGCAGGCGACGTGGACAGCGTCATGGCAGGCGGCCTGGCGGTGTCGGAACAGTACAAGGCCGGCAAGATCCGCGTGCTGGTTGCCGGCGCCTCGCAGCGGGCCGCCATGATGCCGGACGTGCCGACGCTGCAGGAGGCGGGCGGCAAGGCCGGCAGCATTCCGTCCACGGTCTTTACCCTGTTCGCGCCGGGCAAGACCCCGGACGCGCTGGTGGCGCGGATCAACCAGGCGGTGACGGCGGTCACGGCGGATCCCGCGTTTCGCCAGACCTACGAAGCGCGCGGCCTGCTGGTGCGCGGTTCCACGCCCGAGGCCACGCTGGCAGCCATGAAGGATGAGGCCGGCCGCTATGAAACCCTGATCAAGTCCGCGGGCATCAAGCCGGATTGAGCGCGGAGTCCGGGCGTCGCCGCGGGCGGCGTCCGGGCGCGTGGAAACGCGGGGCTGGCGCTATAGCGCCGTCAGCAGCCGTTCCAGGAATGCATCGCACTCGGCGAGTTGCGCGCGCGAGATGAACTCGTCGGGCTTGTGGGCCTGCGTGATGGATCCCGGGCCGCATACCACCACGGGCACGTCCAGGTGCCGGGTGAACAGCCCGCCTTCGGTGCCGAAAGCCACCTTGGTCTTGCCGGTGGCGGCGGGCAGCAGCGATTCCACGAAACGCACGGCCTCGCTGGCCGGATGCGTGTCCAGCCCCGGATAGGCGTTGACCTGTTCTATCCGGATATCCGCGGCGGGCGCGCGCAGGCGGGCCTGATCGCGGATGTCCTCGGCCGTCTGGCGCAAGGGCGCAAGCAGCGCGTCGGGATCGTCCTGGGCCAGATGCCGGATCTCGAAGTCGACCACGCATTCGTTGGGCACGATGTTCAAGGCTCGCCCGCCGTGGATGCAGCCCGCGTGGACGGTCGCGTAGGGCACCTCATAGGCCGGGTCGCGCGCGCCATGGGCCTGCAGCGCGTCCTGCAGGGCGCGCATGGCGCCCACCATGTCGCACGCCAGATGGATCGCGTTCAGCGCCCGCGGCGCCAGCGCGGAATGGCCTTCGAGTCCCTGGCAGACGGCGCGCAGGGCCATCTTGCCCTTATGGCCGGTGGCGATCTGCATGGAGGTCGGCTCGCCCACGATGCACAGCGCGGGCCGGGTGGGCGCCATTTCCATGACGTCCAGCAGCCGGCGCACGCCGACGCAGCCGATCTCCTCGTCGTAGGACAGCGCCAGCTGCAGCGGCCGCCGCAACGGGCGCTGGCTGGCCAGCAGCATCGCATTGACGGCACAGGCCACGAAGCCCTTCATGTCCGCCGCGCCGCGTCCGTACAACAGTCCGTCGCGCTCGGTCAGCGCGAAGGGCGGCACGGTCCAGGCCTGCCCGGCGGCGGGCACCACGTCGGTGTGTCCCGACAGCAGCACGCCCGGGACATCGGCGGGGCCGACGGATGCGTGCAGGTTGGCGCGGGTGCCGTCATCGCTGCGCACCAGCGTGCAGGCTATGCCGTGCGCCGCCAGCAGTTCGCGCACGGTCTCGATCAGCGCCAGGTTGGGCGTGAGGGTCACCGTGTCGAAGGCGATCAAGCGCGCCAGCAGCGCCTCGGAGGCGGTAGGCATGACGTTGCCGCCTCAGCCGGGAATGACGGCCGTCACGTCGATTTCCACCAGCCACTCGGGCCGGGCCAGGGCTGAAACCACGATGCCGGTGGACACCGGGAACACGCCCTTGAGCCAGCGGCCGACCACGTTGTAGACCTCTTCGCGGTAGCGCACGTCGACCAGATAGACGGTGAGCTTGCAGATATGCGAGAGTTCGCTGCCGCATTCCTGCAGCAGCATGGCGACGTTGGCCATGGCTTTTTCGGCCTGGGCGGCGACGTCGCCGACGCCCACCGATTCCCGGGTGTCCAGGTCCTGGCCGATCTGGCCGCGCAGGAACACGGTGTTGCCGGCGACCACGGCCTGGCACAGGTCGTTGTCCAGGCGTTGTTCGGGATAGGTTTGGCGGGTATTGAATTTGCGGATGCGGGTGTGGGCCATATTGAGTCCTGATGCGGCGGATGGATCTGGCGGCTATCCGGCCGTCAGTGGGGAAGGATCTTGGAAAGAAAGCGGCGCGCCTGAGGGCTGGCCGCGTCGCGGAAGAAGCTGTCCGTGGGGCTGTCCTCGATGATGGCGCCGTCTTCCATGAAGACCACGCGATTGGCCACGCGTCGCGCAAAGCCCATTTCGTGGGTGACGACCATCATGGTCATGCCTTCCTCGGCCAGCTCCACCATCACGTCCAGCACTTCATTGACCATCTCGGGGTCCAGCGCGGAGGTCGGCTCGTCAAACAGCATGGCCATCGGATCCATCGAGAGCGCGCGGGCGATGGCCACGCGCTGCTGCTGGCCGCCGGACAGCTGCCCCGGGTGCTTGCCCGCATGGGCGGACAGGCCCACGCGTTCCAGCAGCGCGCCGGCCTTGGCGCGGGCCGAGCCGATGTCCCGCCCCAGCACGATCTGCTGCGCCAGGGTCAGGTTGCGCATGATGTCCAGGTGCGGAAACAGCTCGAAGTGCTGGAACACCATGCCGACCTTGGTGCGCAGCTTGGGCAGGTCGGTGGCGCCGGTCACGGAGGCGCCGTCGATCAGGATGTCGCCGGCCTGGATCGGTTCGAGGGCGTTGACGGTCTTGATGAGGGTGGATTTGCCGGAGCCGGACGGCCCGCAGACCACCACGATCTCACCCCGGTTCACGCGCGTCGAGCATTGCTTGAGCACCTGATGGCTGCCGTAGAACTTGTCCACGCCGCGGATTTCGATGATGGGGGCGGGCGCGTTCATTTGTCGTAATGCCCTGCGCGGATGGACGCGCCGATGAGATTGAGGATCAGCCGGCCTGCCGTGATGCAGGAAATCTGGTTCAGATCCTTTTCGGGCTGGATTTCAACGATGTCCATGCCCACCACGCGGCCCTTGCGCACCAGGCCGTGGATCAGCTTGCGGGCCTGGACGAAGGTGACGCCGCCGGGCGCGGGGCCCGCGACCGCCGGCATGGTGGCGGGATCCATGCCGTCGGCGTCGATGGTCAGGTAATAGTTGCCGCCATCCGGAATGCGCTCGAGCACCGCGTCCATGCCGATGTCATGGAGTTCGTAGGCGGTGACCAGTTCGGCGCCATAGGCGCGCGCCGCCTCCAGCTCTTCCGGGCGGCCGCTGCCCTGGGCGCGCAGGCCGATCTGGATGATGCGGTCCACATGCACCATTTCGGAGGCGCGCCGGATGGGGCTGGACAGCCCGTCGCGCACGCCGTTGACGTCGTCGCGCCAGTCCAGGTGGGCGTCGATGTGCACCAGCGTGATCGGACCCTGCTGGTCCAGGCCGCGCAGGACCGGCGTGGTGATGCCGTGGTCGCCGCCCAGCACGATGGGCACGGCGCCCGCGGCGGCGATGCGCCGCACCGCGGCCTCGGCGCGTTCATAGTGCTCGCCGCGGGGCTTGGACAGGTCGGGGATGATGTCGCCGCAATCGACGAAGCGGATGTCGTCGCGGCCTTGCAGCAGCGGCCCGTCGATGTCGAAATCGTAGTGGCCGGGGCGGCGCACCACGCGGTCGGTCGCCTGGCGGATCGCCGTGGGCGCATTGGTCTGGTCGTTGCTGAAGTCCGCGGCCGAATAGGGCGAGCCGTAGGGCATGCCGAGCACGGCGACATCGGCCTGCAGGTTGTCCAGGTCCAGCGCCAGCGTGGAGTACAGCAGGGTGGGGTGGCCGGTGCGGGGAGGGACCGTATAGGTGCTCATGTTCTCGTTTCCTTGATGGTGGGAGGATCAGGCCTGGCGCGTCTTGCGGCGGACCAGGGTTTCCAGGCGGCGCCCCGTGCCGGCCATCAGCACGCTGCACACCCAGTAGATGAGGGCGGTGGTGCCCAGCACTTCCAGGTAGGCGAAGGTGTTGGCCGTGAGCAGGTTGCTCTGGTAGGTCATTTCCGGCAGGCTCATCACCGAAAAGATTGCCGAGTCCTTGAACATCATGATGACCAGGCTGGTGGTGGGCGGGATGAGAAAGCCGAACAGCTGGGGCACGACGATGTGGCGCTGCGTCTGCCAGTAGGTCATGCCCAGCGACAGGGCCGCGCTGGTCTGGCCGCGCGGCACGCTCTTCAAGGCCGCGCGCAGCACCTCGCAGAAGTAGCCGCCGGTGTAGAAGGCGGTGCAGCCGATGGCGACCGACATGGCCGAGGCCGGCACGCCCAGCTTGGGCAAGCCGAAGAACGACAGGTACACGAGGATCAGGTACGGAATGTTGCGCACCAGTTCCACGTAGGCCAGGGCCACGGGCCGCAACAGGCTGCGCGACTGCGCGGCATAGGCCGCGATCGTGCCGATCAGGATGCCCAGCGGAATGCCGATGAGGCTGACCAGGGCGGTGATCCGCAGGCCCTTGAGCAGGACGGGGACGGACTGCCCGACGATGGAGAGATCAATGGGCATTGGGCAGCATCCTGGACACGCGGCGCTCGCACAGGCGCGAGGCGGCCGACAGGCAGAAAAGAATGATGAAGTACACCGCGGCCGTCACGGTGAACACCTGCAGCGGCAGGTCGCTTTGCAGCGTGGCGTTGCGCGCCACCGTGGCCAGCTCCGGAACGGCGATGATGGACATCAGCGACGAGGCCTTCAGCAATATGGTGAGTTCGCTGGTCAAGGGCGGGACGGCGCGGTAGAACACCTGCGGCAATAGCACGTGGCGCCAGATCTGGCGGCTGCGCATGCCGAGCGCGCGCGCGGCCGCCACCTGGCCGGGCGACAGCGTGCCCAGCGCTCCGCGCAGGATCTCGACGATGTAGGCGCTGGTGTTACAGGCGAGCGCGCCGATCCCGGCCGCCAGCGGCGAAACCGAGATGCCCAGCAGCGGCGGCACCACGTAGTAGGCGATCAGCATGTGGATGAGCGCGGGCGTGCCGCGTATGGCGCTGACCCAGAACATGACCAGCCCGCGCAAGGGCGCGTAGGGGGACAGGCGCGCCAGCAGCAGCGCGACCCCGAGGCAGATGCCGATGGCGAACGCCGCCACCGAAGCCGCCAGGGTGATCGCCGTGCCCGAGACGACACCGTGCAGGAACGGCGCCAGGGCGCCGTTCTGATTCAACCAATCCAGCATGGGAGGTCCGCCTAGATCGCGCCGTCAGGCAGGTAGTTGGCGCGCGGCGTGTCCATGGGAGCGCCGAACCACTTCTTCTGCAGCTCCAGCAGCTGGTTGCTGGCGCGCAGCTCGTCGAAGGTGTCGTTGATGAACTGGCGGATTTCCAGGTCCTTGGGGTTGGCCACCCATGCCAGCAGCTTGGCCTGGCCGATCTCGCCGGCGATGCGGAACGCCCCCGGCTGCTTGCGCATCTGCACGGCCGCGATGTTCGAGGGCATCAGCGCCACGTCCACGGTCTTGTTGGCCAGCGCGTTGGAGACGTCCGGGTAGGCCTGGAACAGCTTGGTGTCGGCATAGCCCTTGCCGTTCTTTTCCTTCAGCCGCTTTTCGAATTCCTCGGCCACCGGCTGGGAAGACGACCCCATCTGGGTCCCGATGATCTTGCCGGCGATATCCGTGTCCTGCTTGATGGACGCGTCGTCCACCCGCACCATCAGCACCGAGCGCACCACGCCCACGGGCTGGGTGAAGGCGAAGCGGCGGGCGCGTTCCGGGGTGATGCCCACGCTGGTCGCGACGAAATCGAACTTGCGCGACATCAGGCCCGGCAGCAGGCCCTGGAATGGCAGGTTCATCTGTTCCAGCTGTACGCCGAGCTTGGCCGCCATGAGCTGGAGCACGTCGTGCCCATAGCCCACCACCTTGCCGTTTTCGACGAATTCGAACGGTTCGTAAGCGGCTTCGGTGCCCACGGTCAGCTTGCCGCGCTTCTTGATGTCGGCCAGCGATCCGCCCTCGGCGCAGGACAGCGAGGGCAGGGCCAGCGTGGCCCCGGCTGCGAGCGTGGTCGCGACAAAACGCCTTCTGGACAGGTTCTGCATGATTTTTCCCTTGTATGTCGTCATGGTTCCGGCACCGGGCCGGCGGATATCCCTTGCGGGAATTGCCGGGGTCTGCGCCCCTGGACGCCAGTGCTGGGCCCACTGTATCTGCCGGGTTGGGTTGTGAAAAATGATTTTTTTAGTGGTATGGTTTCAAAAACCAATACCTTTCCAGAGCCGCCGCCTTGTCCCGTCCCGAGTTCACCGAACGCGACCTGCGTTCCCTGCGGATCTTCTGCGCCGTGGCCCAGGCCAATGGCTTCGCGGCGGCGGAAAAGCAGTTGCACATGTCCAAGGCGTCCATCAGCCGGCACGTGCGCGAGGTCGAGGAAACCCTGGGCGTGCGGCTATGCGACCGCGGGCCTTCGGGCTTCGAACTCACGCAGGCGGGCAAGGTCGCCCTGGAACTGGCGCGCGATGCCCTGAAATCGCTGGAGCGGATCCGTCCCGAAATCGATGCGGTGCGCGGCGTGCTGTCGGGCACCCTGTCCATCGGCATGGTCGAACACGTCATCACCGACGCCGACTGCCATATCCCTGAAGCCCTGGCGGCCATGCGTGTCGAAGCGCCCGACGTCAAGGTCGAACTCACCGTCATGACCTTCAACGAGTTGGACCAGGCGCTGCGCGAGCGGCGGGTGCAGGTCGCCATCCGCGGCATGTACCGGCGGGAAAGCGGCTTCAACTACCAGCGGCTGTTCATCGAGCGGCACCAGATCTTCGTGGCGCGCGGCAGCGTACGGCAGGCCCGCGACCTGCCGCTGGTCTACCGTTCGCATCCTTTCGTGCACGACGCGCTGGGCGTCTACGGCTTTGCCCGCGGGCCGGAGGCCACCGGGCTCGAGGCCATCGCCATGCTGGTGTCGTCCGGCCACTGCGTGGGCCTGCTGCCGGCCCACTATGCCGACTCGGTCTCGCGCCGCCACGCCTTGACCCGCCTGCCGGGCGGGCCGACCTACGAGAATACGCTCTGCGCGATCACCGAGGTGTCGCGCCCGGGCTCGCGCGCCGTGGAGCTGTTCCTGCGCCTGCTGGAGCGTTTCCACCCGGCGCAATAGCGCACGCCGGCCCGGGGCGACGCCCACAGTCGCGGGGGAGGCTAAAATACCGGCTCGCGGCTTTTTGACTGGCCATTCCGGCATTCTTCATTCTTGCGCCCGGCGCATCCATAACGATGAAAAAACTGACAGCTGTACTCCTCGCTTCCGCAACCGCGCTGCTGACCGCTTGCGGCCCCAGCGACAATGCGCCCGCCGCCAGCGCGCAGGCGCCCGCCGCCGCCAAGAAGGTCGTGGTTGGCCTGGATGACAACTTCCCGCCCATGGGTTTCCGCGACTCGAACAACCAGATCGTCGGTTTCGACATCGACATGGCCAAGGAAGCCAGCAAGCGCCTGGGCCTGGAAGTGGAGTTCAAGCCCATCGACTGGAGCGCCAAGGAAGCCGAACTCAACGGCAAGCGCGTCGACGTGCTGTGGAACGGCCTGACCATCACCGAAGAGCGCAAGAAGAACATCAGCTTCACCGCGCCGTACATGGCCAACCACCAGATCATCATCGTCGGCAACGCCTCGCCCGTGAAGCTCAAGGCTGACCTGGCCGGCAAGGTCGTCGGCGCCCAGGACGGCAGCAGCGCCACCGACGCCATCGCCAAGGATCCGGTCGCGGCCCAGATCAAGGAAGTCAAGAAGTTCGGCGACAACGTCACCGCCCTGATGGACCTGGCCGCCGGCCGCCTGGACGCCATCGTGGTGGACGAAGTGGTGGGCCGCTACCTGATCAGCAAGCGCGCCGGCGAATACCGCGTGCTGGACGAGAACTTCGGCACCGAAGACTACGGCGTCGGCGTGCGCAAGGACGACACCGAGCTGTTGGGCAAGCTGGACAAGACCCTGGATTCGATGAAGCAGGACGGCACCGCCGGCCGCATCGCCACCCAGTGGTTCGGCGCCAACATCATCAAGTAAGGGGCGGGCGGCGTCCGCGGCCATCCGGCCCGGGCGCCCCGGCCTGTATTTCGCAGCCCGCCGCGGCGCCGATGCGCCAGGCGGGCTTACTCATGAAACGATCTTGCCCCGGCGTCCACCGACGCTGACGGCGCGAACCCAAGCATGGACTACGTACTCTCCCTATTGGGGCCATTGGCGCAAGGCGCGAAAGTCACCTTGACGCTGTTTTTCATCACGCTGGCGCTGGCCGTCCCGCTGGGCCTGGTGCTGGCGCTGGTGCGGATCTCCAAATGGCGGCTTGCCAGCAGCCTGGTCAACGGCTACATCTGGCTCATGCGCGGCACGCCGCTGATGCTGCAGATGCTGTTCATCTACTTCGCGCTGCCGTTCGTGCCCGTGATCGGCATCCGCCTGCCGGACTTTCCGGCCGCCGTGGTGGCCTTCGCGCTGAACTACGCCGCCTATTTCGCCGAGATCTTCCGCGCCGGCATCCAGTCGGTGGACCGCGGCCAGTACGAGGGCAGCAAGGTCCTGGGCATGACCTATCTGCAGACCCTGCGCCGCATCGTGCTGCCGCAGATGGTGCAGCGGGTGCTGCCGCCCATGAGCAACGAGACCATCACTCTGGTCAAGGACACCTCGCTCATTTACGTGCTGGCGCTCAACGACATTCTGCGCACGGCGCGCGGCATCGTGCAGCGCGACTTCACGACCACGCCGTTCCTGGTCGCCGCCGCCTTCTATCTCATCATGACGCTGATCCTGACGTGGTTCTTCCAGCACATGGAAAAGCGCTATGCCAAATATGACCAGTAATCCTCCGTCCGCGCGTCCCGTCATGATCGAGGCCCGCGAAATCATCAAATCCTTCGGCGCCAACCGCGTGCTGGACCGGGTATCGCTGAGCCTGGGCCAGGGCGAAGTGGTCGCCGTGATCGGGCCGTCCGGTTCCGGCAAGAGCACCTTCCTGCGCTGCCTGAATCACCTGGAAACCATCGACGAGGGCAGCATCGAGGTCGAAGGCGAGGCCATGGCCCGCGCCGTGCCGGGCGGACACAGCCAGTACGCCAGCGACGCCGACGTGCGCCGCATCTGCCGCAAGATGGGCATGGTGTTCCAGTCGTTCAACCTGTTCCCGCACATGACCGTGCTGCAGAACATCATCGAGGCGCCCATTACCGTCAAGGGCATGACCCGCGCCCAGATCGTGCCCAAGGCGGAAGAGCTGCTGCGCAAGGTCGGCCTGTTGAACAAGCGCGACAACTATCCGACGCGCCTGTCCGGCGGCCAGAAGCAGCGCGTGGCGATCGCCCGCGCGCTGGCCATGGAACCGGACATCATGCTGTTCGACGAGCCCACCTCGGCGCTGGACCCGGAACTGACCGGCGAAGTGCTGCGCACCATGAAGCAGCTGGCCGACGAACGCATGACCATGCTGGTCGTCACCCATGAAATGGGCTTTGCGCGCGAAGTCGCGCACCGGGTCATCTTCATGGACGAAGGCCGCATCATCGAGGAAGCGCCCTCGGCCGACTTCTTCCGCGCGCCGCAAGAGGCGCGTAGCCGCGAGTTCCTGGCGCATATGCTCTGAAGCGCCGGCGTCGCAGGAAAAAAGCCCGCTCAGGCGGGCTTTTTCATTCGACCACAGTGCTTGTCACTGCCGGGCGATGCCCAGGGAAGAGCGGACCGTCTCCGCAATGAGCGCAAAGGGCAGCGTCTGGGCGCTGCGCGGGAGTTTGACGGAACTGAAGCCGTCGGCCAGCCAGCCCGCCACGGCCTGGTCCGGACGCTCTTGCGGGGAGGCCGCGGCCATTGCCTTGGGCACGGAGATGGCAAGCAACAGGGACTCTTTCTTCGCGTAGTACCTGGCGCTGGAGGACAAGCCTTCTGGCGCGTAGTCGGTGATGCTGCCGCCGATCCACATTTCCACGTCGATGGTCCGCAGGCCGGCGACCGCCAGGTCGACCAGCGCGGACTTCAGCCTGGGCCGGAGCAGGACGATTCCGGCGAGCCAGGACACGCCGGCCTCCGGGCCGCCCATTCTTCCACTCAAGGAAACTTCCATTGACACTCCTGAAAAGCTAGCGTGAGCGCCGGGGCACGACCATGGGGCTGCCGGTCTCGGGATCGGGCATGACGCGGCAATCCAGATCGTAGACCTGGCGCATCATGTCCTCGGTCACGACCGAACCGGCATCGCCGTGCGCCGCGATCCGCCCATCGCGCATCATCACGATCCTTTCGGCGTAGCGCAAGGCCAGGTTGAGGTCATGCAGGACCACCACCAGTGTGCGGCCAGCGCGATGCAGCCGGGCGCACAGCTCCAGCAGGTCCAGCTGATGGCGGATATCCAGGAACGTGGTGGGTTCGTCGAGCAGCATGATGCCGGCTTCCTGGGCCAGCACCAGCGCCAGCCAGGCGCGCTGGCGCTGGCCGCCGGAAAGCGTGTGCACGGGCTGCGCGGCAAGTCCGTCCAGATCGGTCGCCGCGAGGGCGGCGTCGACGGCGCTGGCGTCCGCCGCCGACCATGGCCGCAGCAGGGACTGATGCGGATAGCGGCCGCGGGCGACAAGGTCGCGCACGGTGACCATCTCGGGCGCGATCGGGTTCTGCGGCAGGTATGCCAGGCGGCGCGCCACCGATTTCCGGCGCAGGGTGGCGAGGTCGGCGCCGTCGAGCAGGGCCTGGCCATGGCCGGGAGGCACGGCGCCGCCCAACACGCGCAAGAGCGTGGACTTGCCGCAGCCGTTGGGACCCAGGATCACGGTGAACGAGGCCGGCGCAATGTCCAGCGTCAAGCCGTCCAGCACGCGGCGGTCGCCGTAAGACAGGCTCACGTCCCGGAGCTGGAGGACGGGGGCGGGCAT
Organism: Achromobacter xylosoxidans; assembly: GCF_002192695.1. Lineage (GTDB taxonomy): Bacteria > Pseudomonadota > Gammaproteobacteria > Burkholderiales > Burkholderiaceae_B > Achromobacter > Achromobacter xylosoxidans_C. The sequence continues at coordinate 18,299 of NZ_MTLG01000074.1, read as the reverse complement.
TGCGGTAGTCACGTCGAGACCTTGCGCCATTCGAGCAGCAGCAGAAATGCGAGATAGAGACCGCCGATCCCGGCGGTAAGAACGCCTACCGGCAAGCCATTGGCGCCAGCCGAACGCGACAGCAGATCCGCGCCTGCCAGCAGCACGGCGCCGGTCAAGGCGGCCAACAGGGGCTGCGGACCGCTGGCCGGGACGCAGCGCCGCGCGATCTGCGGAGCCGCGAGCGCAATGAAGGCGATGGGACCGGCCACGCTGACGGCCGCGGCGGCGGCCAGCACGGCCAGCAGCGTCGCCGCGAGCCGGCTCGGTCCAGGGGCGACGCCCAAGGCGAGCGCCACGTCGTCGCCCATTTCCAGCAGCCGCAGGCGCGCGCCCAGGCCAAGCGCCAAGGGCAGCAGCACCGCGCAGGCCGAGCCGATCAAGGCAACATCGTTCCAGGTCTTGCCGGCCAGATTGCCGTTGAGCCAGGTGGCGGCCAGATGCGCCTGTTCGCGGCGCAGATTGGAGAGTCCGTACTGCACGAAGGCGAAGGCGACGGCGGCCACTGCGATGCCCGCGACCACCATGCGATGGGGCGCGGAAAACCCGGCGCCGGATCCGAACCAGACTCCCGCCGTCGCCAGCAGCGCGCCGCCCGCGGCGCCCCAGGCCAGCGGCATCGCGCCCGGCCAGACCATCGTCACCGCCACGGCGCCCGCCGAGGCGCCCGCCGTGAGGCCGATGATGTCGGGACTGCCCAGCGGGTTGCGGGTAATGCTCTGGAACAGCGCGCCCGACAGGGCCAGCGCGGCGCCGGCGCCCAGCGCGGCCAGCGCGCGCGGCAGCCTGACGGTATAGACCAGCCAGTGCTCGATCGCCGTGCCGCCGCCCGCCAGGATGCGTCCGATCCGGGACCAGGCGGGTCCTTGCTCTCCCGCCAACAGGGCGCCGGCAATCGATGCAATCGCCAGCGCCGCCAGCAGCGAGGCGTAGGCCAGCGCGCGTGGCGAGTAGGGGAGCGACAGCCAGGCACCGACGCGCAGCGTGCGCCGCTGGCCGCTCACGGGCGGCTCCCTGGCCGGCGGCGCAAGGCCGCCAGCAGGAACGGCGCGCCGAGGAACGCGGCCACCACGCCGGTCAGCAGCTCCGCCGGCGCGCGCAACAGGCGCGCCAGGATGTCGGCCGCCAGCATCAGGATGGGGCCCAGCAGCAGGCAGTAGACGAGTTGCCAGCGCAGGTCGGGCCCGCCGATGCGGCGGGCAATATGCGGAACGGCCAGGCCGACGAAGGCGATGGGGCCCGCGGCCGCAGTGGCGGCGGCGGCCAGCATGGCCACGCCGAGCAGGCCCAGCGCGCGGTACAACCCGGCGCGCACCCCCAGCGCCCGGGCAAGCGCCTGCCCCAGCGCCAGGACGTTCAAGGGCCGGGCCAGTGCCAGCGCCAGCAGCAGGCCGGCGCCTATGTAGGGGGCGGCCCGGGCCACTTCGGCCATGGAGCGTCCCGCCAGCGAGCCGACGGCCCAGAACCGATAGGCGTCGAAAATGTCCTCGCGCAGCAAGGCCACGGCCTGCACGTAGGCGAACAGTACCGCGTTGACCGCCGCGCCGGCCAGGATCAGGCGCACCGGCTGCAGGCCCCGGCCGCCCGCGCCGATCAGGTATACGGCCAACGCCGCGGCCAGTGCGCCGGGCAGGGCCGCCCAGAACGGATGGGCCGGCAGGCCGCCGAGCGCGAGAGCGGTGGTCACAATGGAGGCGGCGGCGCCGGCGTTGACGCCCAACAGCCCGGGCTCCGCCAGCGGATTGCGGGTCAGGGCCTGGATCAGCGCGCCAGCCACGGCCAGCGCCGCGCCGGTCAACACGGCCAGCAAGGTGCGCGGCATGCGCGAGGCGACCACCAGGGCGGCGTAGCCATCATCGGGCTGGAACAGAGCTTGCCAGACCGTGCCGGGCGACAGGTTGCGTGAACCGAGCCAGAGACTGCCCAGGATGGCGGCGGCGAGCAACAGACAGGCCGCGCCCAAGCCGGCTGCATGGGCCGGCTTATTCATTCTGGGCTCCGGGTCCAGCTTCGGCCCGCTCGGCTGCCGCGGCCAATGCCGGCGCCAGCTTGCCCAGCATCCACGCCACGGCCAGCGGCGTGCCCGAGGAAGAAGCCATGAGCAGCGCCGGGTCGCTCAGCGCCACGTAGGCGCCGCGCTTCACGGCGGGGATGGAGGCGTACAGCGGCAGCGCCGCGGTCCGGTCGCGCTCCTGGGGGGTGTAGAACCAGGATACGAGCACGTCGACGTCACCCAGCGCGTCGGCATGTTCGAAACCCAGGTAATGGGCGAAATGGCCGGCGCTGGCGTGCAGGCCCCGCATGGACGGCGCCAGTTTCAGGCCCATGGCGGCGATCGTGTCCACGCGCGGATCCCCCGCCACATAGGCCGCGAAATTGCCCGAACCCAGGTCGGCGCGCACATACGCGAAGGTCTTGCCGGCCAGCACGGGGTGGTCGCGCGAGGCCTGCGCCAGCGCACCGCGGATCTGCGCCTTGAGCGCCGCGGCCTGGGCGCGCCGGCCCAGCGCCGCCGCGATCAGGTCGATCTGCGCATCCACCGGGGTCAGGAATGGCTGTTCCGGATAGGCCACCACCGGCACCAGCCGCGACAACTGCGCATAGGCTTCGGCGCTGACGCCGGAAAAAGGCGCCAGCACCACGTCCGGCCGCAGGGCGACGATGGCTTCGACGTCCAGTTCCGGAAACATGGCGATGGCCTGCGGCAGTGGCGCGCCGCGGGCCTCGATCGCGGCGCGCACCCAGGGCCAGTAATGGTCGGCGTCGCCGCCCCAGTCGGCGCGGCCCACGCCCACCGGCACCACGCCCAGCGACAGCGCCAGATCGTCGGCGCCCAGGCCCAGCGTGACCACGCGTTGGGGCGGCGCCGCGATGACGGCGCGGCCCAGCGCGCTCTCTATCGTGACCGGAAAACCATCGGCCTGGGCAGCCGGTGGCGCTGGAGCGGCCGGCGCATCGGCGGCGCGGTCGCAGGCCGCCAGGGCGAGCACGGCCAGGCAGGCCGCGCCGGCCCGCAGGATCGCATGGTTCAAGCGTGTAAGGCTTAGACGCATCGTGCCGGCAATTCCCCCGATCAATATTGGGCCCTGAGCGTCAGCATCACGTTGCGCGGCGCGCCCCACCAACCCTGGCTGAAAAAGCCGATCTGGTCGTAATACTTCTTGTCGAACAGATTGTTGACGTTGAGATTGGCGGAAACGTGCTTGCTGAACTCGTAGCGCGCCATCAGGTTCACCAGCATGTAGCTGCCTTGCTCCACGTCCACGTTGCCGCGCGGGCTGGGGGCGGCCTGGTACATGCGGCTTTGCCAGTCCACGCCGCCGCCCACCGTCAGCCGGTTCAGGTCGCCGGGCAGGCGGTAGGTGGTGTAGAGCTTGAACAGGCTGCGCGGATGGCTGGTGTTGATGGGCTTGCCGTCGGCGTCCTTGGCGGTGAAATGCGTGTAGCTGGCCGCGATGTTCCAGTTGGGCATGATCTGCCCGGTGGTTTCCAGCTCGAAGCCTTCGACCTTGGCGCCGGATGCCGCGCGATAGGCCTGCGTGCCGGGCATGCCTATGACGGACTCGCCGGGAATGGCCTGGGCCAGGTTGTTCTGGCGGGTCTGGTACAGCGAGACGGCCGCGTCCAGCAGGCCGTCCAGGTAAGACGCCTTCAAGCCGATCTCGTAGCTCTTGCCGTCGATGGGCGGCAGGATGGAGCCGCTGGGCGAGCGCGCGTTCTGCGGCTGGAAGATCTCGGTATAGCTGGCGTAGGCCGTGTAGGTCTTGTTGATGTCGTAGATCAGGCCCGCGTAGGGCGTGAACTGGTCGTTGATCTTGTATTGCCGCTTGCTGCCGAAGTAGGTCTGGTTGGTCTCCCAATTGCTCCAGCGTCCGCCCACGATCAGGTGCAGCGGATCAGCCAACGAAAACCGGCCCACGGCGTAGGTCCCGGTCTGCTTGACCCGCATGTCGTCCGCGGGCGTCTTGCGGCTGGACCAGGTCGGTTCGGCGATATGGTCCTGGCGCCAGTCGAAGAAGCTGCCGATGGCGGGCTTGGCGCCGACCATGAGGTACTGGCCGATGTCGCTGTGGTCGTTGACGCTCATCCAGCCCAGGGCCAGTTCGTGCTTGCGGCCGAACAGCTGGAACGGGCCCGACAGCGTCAGGTTGATGTCGTCGCGCGAGCGGTCGCCATCGTAGTTGTTGAAGCTGCTGCTCATGCCCGTGCCGCTGGTCCGGTCCGGATAGCCGCCACGGTAAAGCTGCTTCATGCGGTATTCGCCCTCGTTGTGGCTATAGGCCGCGCGCGCCTTCCAATCGTTCGCGAAGCGGTGGCTCAGGTCCACGAAGGTGGTGGTCGATTCGGTGTCGATGCGCGCCCAGCGCGTGTTGTTGGCCACGGACCGGTTGAAGTCGGTGCGCGAGCCGTCCGAATAGAACAGCGGGAAACCGCTGCCGAAACCGTTGCCCTGGTTGCGCTGATACTCCAAGCCGACGGTGAGCAGCGTGTCGGGAGTGAGGTCGGCGCTGATCACGCCGTATAGCGTACGCTTGCGCGAATCCAGGAACGTGACGTAGCTGTCGCCCTGGCTGTAGGCGGCGACGAAGCGCGAGCGGATGCGTCCGTTCTCCGTCAGCGGCACGGACAGGTCGGCGTCGCCGCGCACGTAATCCCAACTGCCGGCGCTGGCGCTGCCGGACAGCGCGAACTCGCGCAGCGGCTTCTTGCGGATGAAGTTCACCGCGGCGGAGGGATTGCCCGAGCCGGTCATCAGGCCGGTGGCGCCGCGCACGATCTCCACCCGGTCGTAGATGGCGGCGTCCATGTCGGTGGAGCCGTAGTTCCATTGGCTCAGGATCGGGGCGTTCAGACCGTCGAACTGGAAGTTGTCGATGGCGAAGCCGCGCGCCGAGAACGACAGGCGGTTGCTGTCGCTGCGCGTGACGGAGATGCCTGGCGCGCTGGCCAGGATGGAACCGGTGTCCTGCAAGCCCTGGTCCTCGATCTGCTGGCGGGTCACCACGCTGACCGATTGCGGGGTCTCCCGCGGCGACAGCGTCAGGCCGGTTGCGGTGCTCATGGCCTCGGTGTTGTAGGCATGGGTGCCTTCGGTGGTGCCGGGCACGCCGGCGCCCCGGACCGTGACGGCCGGGAGTTCGGCGGGCTGTTCGGCGCCGGCTGATGAGCTGGATTGCGCGTTGGCGGCGTGGTAGGGCAAGGCTGAGCACAGCAAGGCCGCGCGAACGGCCAGGGTAAGCAGATTCGCCCGGCGCCTAAGCGCGCGCGGCGGGGACAGTGCGGGGGACATGAACACAAGCTCCGGCTGAAAAATTTGGTAATGAGAATTATTGTTTTTGCAGGAGACTTGAACGTATGCCGGAAGATGCGATGCGTATGCCGAACGCCGCCGCATCAACCCGAGCGGGCGTTCGCCAAAGGCGCGGACTGCCGTTGCAGCCAGGCCCAGCCTGCCGCGCTCGCGGCGACGCAGGCCAGCATTGCAAGCGCCAGGCCCAGGGGCCGGCCGTACACCAGGGGCACGCCCCAGCCGCTGGCTACCGAAAAGGCCAGCATCTGGGCGAAGCCGAGGACCGAGGCGGCGGTGCCGGACAGGCCGGGCGCACGGGCCAGGATGTGCAGGGTCATGGCCGGGACGCACATGGCCAGGCCGCAGGTGTAGATGGCGGGCAGGATGACCGCCCAGGGCAGGGCGGGCTGTCCGGCGCTCGCGGCATACATGACGCTTGCCAGGCAGCTGCCGCCCATCAACAGGTAGGCCAGCCTGGTGATGCGGTGGTCCGTCCAGCGCCCGGCCTTGCGCGCCGCGAACAGCGCGCCCGCCATGGCGCCGATCACGAGCGGCACGAACAGATACGCGAAATCCGTTACGGGCAGGCCCAGGACGTTGGCGATGAAGTCCGGCGCGGCGCCGATGAGGAAGCCCTGGGCCGCGAAGATCAGGCTGAAGGCGGCGGCGAGCGCGACGAATCGCCGGTCTGCAAGGAGCGCGCCGTAGCCGCCAGCCAATGCGCGGCACGACAGCGGCCTGCGCCGGCTGGCGGGCAGGGTCTCGGGGAGCCGCCAGGCGCATAGCGCCCAGGCCGCCGCGGCCAGGGCGGCAAGCATCACGAAGACGGCGCGCCAGCCCAGCTGCGCCGCCAACTGGCCGCCGATGATGGGCGCCAATGCCGGCGACAGATTGAATACCAGGATGAGGTAGGACATGACGCGCTGCGCCGCCGGCCCTTCGTAGCAGTCGCGCACGATGGCCTGGCCCACCACGATGCCGGCGCCGGCGGACAGGCCCTGCAGCGCCCGCGCCGCCAACAGCCAGCCGAAGCTCGGCGCGGCGGCGGCCAGCGCGCTGCCGCCGATGTAGCAAACCAGCGTCGCCAGGATGACGCGGCGCCGGCCCAGCGAATCCGACAGCGTTCCATGCAGCAGCAGCATCGCCGCGTAGCAGAACATGTAGACCCCCAGGGTCAGCTGCACGGTTTCTTGCGGCACGCCGAACTCCCGCTCCAGCGCGGCGAAGGCGGGCAGATAGGCATCGATGGTGGCGGGCGCCACGCAGGCCAGCAGGCCCAGCATCAGCACCATCATGGGAAAGGAAGTCGGTTTGTCGGGGCGGGGCACGGCAGCGTCCGGGGCAGGGGCTTCCCGGGGCGGGAAACGTCGCCTCATGGTCGCCCGCCAGCCGCGGCAGGATGAATGGGCAACGCCGCAAGAACGATGGATGCCGCCGAAAGCCGCGGGTCGGGGCGCTCACGGCCGCCCCGCTCAGTTCAGTTCGCTGGGCGCGACGCCATAGCGCTCGCGGAACGCCGTGGCGAAATTGGTGGCATGCCGATAGCCCACGCAGTGGGCGGCCTGCTGCACGCTGCAGCCGCGAGCCAGTTGCTCGCGGGCGACCTCCAGCCGACGTTCCCGCAGCCAGCTGAACACGGAGCATTGATAGGCGGCGCGGAACTTGGCGCGCAGGGTGCTGGGGCTCATGCAGGCCAATTTCGCCAGGTCATCCAGGGTGTGCTCTTCGCCTGGCGCGCTGTGCAGCCGTTCCCGCACGCGTTCCAGCAACTGGCGGTCGCGCTGCGACAGCGTGCCAGGTTCGGGCTCCTGCTGGTCCAGCGCAGCCAAAGCATGCGCCAGAAGCTGCGCGCCGACGCCTTCGCGCAGCATGGCGCGCAGCGGATCGTCCCAACGGCATTCCAGCAGGTGTTCGATGGACTGCATCAGATGCGCCTGCACCTGCCAACGCCGCAGCCGGAAGGCGGGCGTGCGCAGGGCTTTGCGGATCCGATCGCTGATCGGGTCGTCGTCCGCGGCGTCCGGCTCGGACAGCGACAGATTGACGCTGCGCAGCCGCTGGCCGGCATGGTGGATGCCGGTCATGGCGACCGTATCGCCGTAGGCGGCGCTGATGCCGCTTTGGGCCACCAGCGGCAGGTCGTCGTGGTGGCCGACGCGCGCCTGAGCCTGGCCCTGGAGCATGACGATGGCCGAAAAGCGGGGCGTCATGACCGAAGTCGATTCGTAGTGGTGATGCACCAGCACGTCGGACATGACCAGCGTCAGGCCGGGGCGAATGGCGTGTTCCTCGACGCGGCCTTCGGCGATGCAAACGGTGTCCGGATCGGCGCTCGCGGCCTGGAATCCGGGCAACTGATAGTGGAAACCGTTATGGCCGCCCAGGCGGTTGAAATCGGCGACGGTGAATCGGACGGCGGGGAAGGAGGGATTCAATGGCGTCACTCGCGCTGCGGGTTGAGTCCCCCGGATGTCGGCCAGGGGAAGCGGCGGGGTCTAAATGAGAATAGCATATATTCGCATTGATTCAAGGGCTGTCAGTGGCGCTCAGGGCGCGGCGCAATCGCCCAATTGCTCGCCCATGGTGCCGCGGTACCACTCGTGGAAGTGCAGCATGCCGTCCTCCATGGGAGACTGGTACGGACCGCTCTCGCTGACGCCGCGCCGCAGCAGCGCGCGTCTGCCGGCATCCATGCGTTCGCCGATTTCGTCGTCCTCGACCGCGGTTTCCATGTAGGCGGCGCGTTGCGCTTCGACGAATTCGCGTTCGAACAGGGCGATTTCCTCGGGATAGTAGAACTCGGCGATGTTGACCGTCTCCTGCGGGCCCTTGGGATAGAGCGTGGATAGCACCAGCACGTGCGGGTAAAGCTCGATCATGTGGGTGGGAAAGTAGGTCACCCAGATCGCGCCGAAATCGGGAGGCGAGCCATCCCGGTAGCGCATCAGAGTGCCGTGCCAGTCGCGGTACACGTCGGAACCGGGCTTCTCCAGGGCATCGTGCACGCCCACGCGCTGCAGGCTGCGGCGCTTGCCGAATTCCCAGCTCAGGTCCTCGCAGGTGACGAAGCGCCCGAGGCCCGGGTGGAACGGCCCGACGTGATAGTCCTCCAGATAGACCTCGATGAAGGTCTTCCAGTTGTAGTTGCATTGATGCACCTCGACGTGGTCCAGCACATAGTCCGAGAAGTCGAACTCGGGCCGGGCGAACAGGTCGCCCAGGTCCGCCAGCGGGTCGCCCGGGCCCTCGAACAGCAGGCCGTGGCAGCGCTTGAGGGGAAAGCGCGGCAGGTTCAGGCAAGGCGTGCTGGGGAATTGCGGCGCGCCCAGGATCTGGCCGCGATTGTCATAAGTCCAGCGGTGCAGCGGGCAGACGATGTTGCCGCCCGTGGCCGACAGATTGCCTGCCGGCTTGCCCGGCCCGGTGACGGCGCCTGTCTCGCCGCCCAGGATCAGCGACTGGCGGTGGCGGCATACGTTGGATATCAGTTCCACGCCGCCGGCGCCGCGCACGAGGACGCGCCCGCCGTCCTCGTGCGGCAGCCGGCGCCAGTCGCCGGATTCGGGCACGGCTTTCTCATGCCCGACATACAGCGGCGAGCGCTTGAATATCACTTCCTGTTCGCGGGCGTACAGGTCTTCGTCGAAATACGCCCGCACGTGCAGCGGGCTGAGCGCCTGCTCGACGTGTGCCAGGCGGCCTATGTCCGTCATGTCCGACTCCTTGTGCCTTGCGCAAGGCGGCCGCCTGTCAGGCGGGCTCGACGCTCTCGGCGTCGATCCGGGCGATGCGTTCGGCAAGATCCAGTTTGGGGCAGGTGCTGCAGTAGTCGCCGTCGCTTCGGCGGAAGTGGTGACAGCAGACCTGCCGGTCCACGGCGATGGCGGGCAGCGACCGCCGCTGATAGCTCAGATAGCCGCTGCGGCCCGTGATGCCCAGGCGCGCAAGCCAATCGGCCGCCGCTGCGGCGGCCCAGGCGTTGTCCGCGGCGCTCACGCCCGTTCGAGCCGCCAACAGGGCGGACAGGACGCAATCGGCCTGCATGCAGGCGGCCGCCCGGGGATTCAGGCGCAGCGCCGCGCCCAGCTCGCGGTGGAACAAGGCGCCGATCTCGCGCAGCTGCGTGGCGGCCGCGTCCAGCCGTTGTTCCAGGCCGCCGTGCAGGGGTTCATGGCGTTCCATGGTGTAGCCGGCGATGAAGCCGTTGGCGACCGGCTGGCTGAGCCGGGTCAGATCCGGGACGATGCCGCTGCGGTGCGCGGCGATCACGCAGAGGTATACGGGCTGCCAGATCAACAGGCCCCAGCAGCGCAGCGCCAGGTAATGCGGGCCGGCTTCCGGATGGCGCTCGCGCCACCAGTCGCGCAACCGCGCTATGGCATCGGCGTTGCTCGCGCCCGGACGGATGCCGGGCGCGGCCGGGGCGCCCACGCGGCCATCCAGGCCGGGCACCAGGCGGCCCGCCAGCGCCAGCAGATCGTCCAGTTCGCGGGTCACGCAAGGGCCTGCGCGGCGTCGGCGGTCCGGTCCAGCCATAGCGGCCGGTAAGGCGCCACGGGGTTGGGCAACCTGGGCGCCATCTGGAAACTGCCGATGGGATCGGCCAGATTGACCATCTGCAGGTTGTTGGCGAGCTGCAGGCGGTTCAGGCACGAGTGGATCATGTCCGGCGCGTACAGGTCGTAGCGGCGGTACTTTTCCAGCCGTTGCGGGTGCGCCTGCTGGTAGGCTGCGATACGGCCTGCGACCAGCTCCCAGAAATCGTCTTCCTGCATGAGGCCGGTGTCGGCCAGGACCTGGGATAGATGGCGGAAATAGCCCTCGAACACGTCGACGAAGATCGTCAGCAGCTTGTATTCCTCGGGCACGTCCGCCGCCAGGCGGCGCGCGTTCTCGGGCAGGTCGGCCTGCGGGTCGAGGATGGAGGATTCCTCGGCGATGTCCTTCATGAAGGCGCGCACGGGCACATGGTCCCGGATCACCAGGATCACGTTCTCGCCATGCGGCATGAACACCAGGTCGTGGGCGTAGAAGCAATGCACCAGCGGCGTCAGGTAGGCATCCACATAGCGTTCCAGCCATGCGGCGGCGCTCAGCCCGGAGGCGCGGATCAACGCGGGCAGCAGGGCTTGGCCCTGCGGGTCCACGTGCAGCAGCGCTGCCATCGTCATCAACCGTTCGCCGGGGCCGATCAGCGCCTGCGGGTTCTCGCGCCATAGCGCCGAGAACATCTTCTTGTAGGGCGTGTCGACGGAAATCGCCGCTTCATAGTAGTAGTTGCGGAATCCCAGGCTGGCCGCCTCGCGCAGGATGGTGAAGCCGTTGGCCCTCAGCCAGGGGTCGGACGCGATCAGGCCGTGGAGGTATTCGTTGATGGCGGGCGTGCCCGACATGTAATAGGGCGACAGCCCGCGCATGAAACCCATGTTCAGGATCGACAGCGAGGTCTTCACGTAATGCTTGCCCGGCTGGCTGATGTTGAAGAAGGTGCGTATCGATTGCTGCGCCAGGTAGTCGTCTTCGCCGTAACCGAGGCATACGATCTTGTGTTGGGCCACGTAGGGCGCGAACGCCAGCGACAGCTTGTTGAACCACTGCCAGGGGTGCGCCGGCATCAGGTAGTAGTCGGCGGGATCCAGCCCCTGGCCTTGCAGCGTGGCGGCGTGGCGCGCCATGGCATCATCGCCCAGCTCGCCGCGCAACAGGCTGGCGTAGTCCATGGTGGACAGGCATGCGAAATGCGCGTTGTCCTTGTGCACCGCCAGCCACATCACGCGGATCGGGGTGGCGGCCTCGGGCGCATAGGCGTGGTAGTCCTCGGCGTCGAAACCCAGGCGGCCGTTGTTGGCGACGAAGCTGGGGTGGCCCTCGATCATCGAGGTTTCGATGGCCTGGTAGTCGGCCAGCGCGAGTTCGGCGGCGGGCAGGCAAGCGCGGGTGTGCTTGTAGGCGGCGCCGTGCAGCGTGCTGGCGATTTCGTCCAGATAGATGGGGAGCCGGTCTTCCGGAATGCGCAGCCTGTCGCGGATCTCGATCACGAACTGCAGGGCGTCCAGGGGCGCGGGCGCGCCGGCGGTGGTCCTGGCGATCGAGTCCGCGCGGATGCGCCAGTGGCGCATCGCCATCAGTTGCGCGTCGTAGCGGTACTCGACGCGGCCGTCCGCGAGCGCGAGGCGATAGCGGTCGAAACCGGGCGTGTCCGCCGGGCCCAGGCGTTCGGGCTGCAGCAGCCCTTCATGGGTGTACTCGGAGATGGCCTTGCGCACGAGCAGGCGGTTGACCTTGGCCCAGACTTCCGGCTCCAGATGGCTGGCGACCTGCGCGGGATGGGGGGTGGCATGCGGGTTCATGGGGTCGACTCCTGGTATTGGGCCTGTTCGAACTGAGTACGCGTGCAGAACGCCAGGCTGGCGGTCTTGGCGCGGAAGCGGGCCTGGCCTGAGTAGGTAAATCCCATGGCCAGGTTGAGCGTGTGGATCTTGGCGTTGTTCGCGTCGGGCTCGACCACGATGCGCGCGGCATTCAGCCGGTCGAACATGAAGCGCATCACGAAGGCGAATACCTGCCGGCTGAAGCCCGGGACCCGCAAGCGCGGCGGGCCGATGAAAAGATGCATGCCGAGGTCGCCGGGCCGCACCGCGTAGTGTTCGCCGACTTCGTCGCGCGCCGGGTCGTAGCACTCCACCAGAAAGGCCGGCTGTCCGTCATGGCTGCCGAGCCAGGCGCTGGCGTGCCCGCTGCCGCAAAGGGCCTCATAGAAGTCGCGCACCTGATCTTCGTTGTGCTGCTGCATGGACCAGAAGCGTGCGTAATCCATGGAAAACCATTGCCGCAGCAGTGCGGCGTCGGCGTCCGGAACCAGGGGGCGCAAGGCGAGTCCCCGGCCTTCGTCGTAGTGGTCGCGCGACTGGCGCACGACCTCGCCCAGAAAGGTGGCTGTCATCGTGAGCATGCTGGCTCTCCGCAAGATCAGATGGTGGCGGCACGATGGCCGTCCATCATGGGCATCGGCTCCGGCATGCCGAGGCGATGCGCCAGCACGCCGTTCTCCGGCGGGCGGAAGTCCTGCAGCGCGGTGCGGGGCTCGATGGCGTAGTGCTCCACGCCGGTCAGGTCGCGCAGTATCTGCGAGTTGCGGTAGCAGCAGAATCCCAGGTCGGGATTCGTGACGCCATGGCTGAGCAGCCCGGTGTTCTGCACGAAGATCTCCGTGCCGGCGCGGTCCACGGCGTAGTTGTGGGCGATGCGGTAGCCGCCCCCTTCATCCCAGGCGATCCGGTCGCTGATGGGGTTGACGCAGGCGGGGATGCGCGGGGCGTAGCCGGTGGCCAGCACCAGGCCGTCCGTCACGTGCTTGAACGGCTGGCCGGTGTCGACGTGCATGAAGTCCAAGTGGTAGCGGCCGGTGGCGCGCTCATGCCGGCTGGCGCGCAGTTCCGCGCTGGTGAGCAGCGTGTAGCGGCGGTCGCCCGCGCGGATCTTCTCGTCCAGGAGGTCGTATATCTGGTTGATCAGCGAGGCGTTGATGCCCTTGTACAGGCTGCTTTGCTCGCGCAGCATCTCGCGCCGCCGGGCTTCGGGCAGGTCGTGGAAATAGTCGGTGTAGTCGGGAGAGATCAGTTCCAGCGTGAGCTTGGTGTTCTCCATCTGGAAGAAGCGGGGCGAGCGGGTGATCCAGGTCAGGCTGTAGGCGTGCTTGGCGCTGTCGCGCAGCAGGTCGTGGAACACCTCGGCCGCGCTCTGTCCACTGCCGACGATGGTGATGCCTTGCTTGCGCTGCAGCTGGGGCTTGTGGCGCAAGTAGTCGGCGCTGTGGACGTAGGGCGCAGTGCGCGGGTCGCAGCATTCGGGCAACTGGGGTTGGGTGCCGAGTCCCAGTACCAGCTTGCGGCAGCGGACCATGAAGCGCTCGCCACTGACGGCATGCTGGCCGGTCACGAGGTAGGCGCGGCTGTCCGGATCGTGCAGCACGCTCTGCACGTCGTGATTGAAGCGCAGGTTGGGCAGGCGGGCCGCCACCCATTTGCAATAGCGGTTGTACTCGGCCCGGTTCAGGTAGTGGTTTTCGCGCATGTAGTAGGAATAGATGCGCCCGGTCTGCTTGCAGTAGTTCAGGTAGCTGTACTCGCTGCGCGGATCGGCCAGACTCACGAGGTCCGCCAGGAAGGGGTTCTGCAGGGTGGAGTCCTCGATCAGCATGCCGGGGTGCCAATCGAAGCCTGGCTTCTTGTCCAGGAAAACCCCGCGCACGCCGGACAAGGGCGCGGCCAGGCAGGCGAGACTGAGGTTGAACGGGCCTAGACCGATGGCGGCGAAGTCATGGATTTCACGGTTCATATGGGATCTGCCTTTTGCCGGAGCCGGCATTGCGTGAACATGATTCTCTTCCGGGGATGATTATCATTTTCAATATGGTCACTCTAGCAAATGCCGATTTATTGCGGTGTCTTGCCTGTGTGTTGCAGGCGGCACCCATATGCAGCGTGGCGTATCGCATAGGGACGGCCACCGGATCTGGGCTTTTCAAATAAGCACAGCTATTTCCATGATCGGATGGCTGAAGACGGAGATCATGTCTTATGATTGCTGTCTAGGAGCGGATGGGTATGATTTTGAAGATAGTTTTTCTAAATCGAGAATGTTTATGGGCGCCGTGATGCCACTGCTCGCGCTGCGAGCGTTCACCGAAACCGGACGCCTCGGCAGCCTCAAGGCGGCCGCCGAAGTGCTGGGCGTGACCCCAGGGGCGGTCAGCCAGCAGATACGCCTGCTGGAAGACCGGCTGGGGCTGGCTCTGTTCGTGCGCGAGCGTCACGGCGTGCGGCTGACGGAGGCAGGCGCTCGCGCCTATCCGGGGCTGATGCGCGCCTTCGACCAGATCGAAAAATCGCTGGCGCTGCTCGAATCCCATGCCGCGCAGCGCACCCTGACCGTCAGCACGGTGCCGTCGTTCGCTTCGTCCTGGCTGGTGCCGCGCATGGGCCGCTTCTCGGCCTTGCATCCGGACATCGAGGTCCGGGTGGAGGCCTCGTCGCAATTGGTCGATTTCAAGCGGGACCGCATCGACGTGGCGTTGCGGCATGGCCTGGGGCATTACCCCGGCTTGTCGACGTTCCGGCTGATGACGCCGGTGCTGCTGGCCGTGGCCAGCCCGGCCACGCTGGCGCAAGGCCCCGCCATCGAGCGTCCCGAGGACTGCCTGAAGTACCCGCTGCTGCAGGATTCCGACCGCGCGGACTGGGCCTTGTGGCTGCAGGCGCACGGCGTGGACGCAGGGCAGGAAGCGCAGCGCGGCCCGAGCTACGAGGACGATCTGCTGCTGCTGCGGGCCGCCGCCGCGGGGCAGGGCATCGCGCTGGTGCAGGACACGCATGCGCGCGAGGACATCGAGGCGGGCCGGCTGGCCATTGCCTTGGACCAGCCCTGGCCCGCGCGTTTCGCTTATTACGTGGTCAGCCGGCCGGATGCGGTGCAGCGGCCGGAAGTGCAGGCGTTCATCGATTGGGTGAAGGCGGAAGCGGCGGCGATGGAGCAGGCGCCGCAGGCGCTTGCGACACGCTGAGGGACGCGCCGGGCAGCGGCGTGTCCCAGCCGCCGCCCAAGGCCCGGATCAGCCTGACGGTGGTCCGCGCCTGATCGCCATCCAGCCTGGCCGAGGCCAATTGCTGCTGCAGCAGGTTGCGGTCCGCATCGATGACGTCAAGCTGGGTGTGCGTGCCGGTTTCGTATTGCAGGCGCGACAGGTCGGCTGAACGCTGCGCGGCCAGCCGCGCACGGTCTTGCGCGGTTTGCTGGGCCGCCATGATGCGCAGATGCATCAGATTGTCCTCGACCTCCCTGAACGCGTTGAGCAGCGTTTCCCGGTAGCGCGCCGCTTCTTCTTCATGGACCGCGCGGGCGGCATCGAGGTCCGCCTGGCGGCCGCCGCCGTCCAGGATCGGCAGCGATAGCGCGGTGCCCAGGAACGGACCCAGAAGAAAGGTCCGGCTGGACCATTGGAACAGCTGGCTCAGGCTGGATGACTCGAATCCGGCCGCCCCGGTCAGTTCGAGCCGCGGAAAGAAGGCGGCGCGGGCCGCGCCGATGCGGGCGTTGGCCGCGGCCATGGCGCGTTCGGCGGCGGCAATGTCCGGACGGCGCTCCAGCAGCGCCGAAGGCAGGCCGGGGGGAATGGCCAGCGCCATGCGCCGTAGCGGGTCAGGCGGCAGCGAAAAATCGGCCGGGGCCTTGCCCAGCAGGATTGCCAGGGCGTGTTCGGCGCTGGCGCGCAGGCGTTGCGCGCCCAAGGCGTCGGTGCGCGCCGCTTCCAGTTCTGCGCGGGCGCGCTCGACCTCAAGCTCGGCGCCATCGCCAGCCTCCAGGCGCATCAGGCTCAGTGCAAGGCCGCGTTCCCGCAGGTCCAGCGTTTGCCGATAGATGTGGTGCTGGGTGTCCAGTTCCCGGATCAGGAAGTAGGTGTCGGCGACGTCGGCCTGCAAGGCCAGCAGCGTCAGCCGATACAACGCGCCGCTGCGAGCCTGTTCCGCCGATGCCGCGCCGATCGTCGATGAGACGCGGCCGAACAGATCGGCCTCATACGCAACCGCAGCGTCTGCGCGCCACAGCGTCCTGGTCGAGGCCGGCCCGTCGTCGCGTTCGCTGTACGAGGCTGGCGATTCCCGCAGGCGGGTCGGCCCGAAGCCCGCGTCGAGCCGGGGAAACAGCGCGGACTGCGCCTGCCTGTGCTGGGCGCGCGACAGCTGCAATCGTGCGTAAGCGGCTTGCAGCGTTGGATTGGCGTCTTGCGCGGCGGTCTGCAAGGCGTTGAGCGCGGGATCCTGGAACAAGGTCCACCAGGCGCCGCGCAGCGCGTCGTCGGCCGGCTGGGCGGTGGTCCAGGCGCCCGCCGATTCCGCGGGCGCATGCTTGTAGGCGGAGGGGATAGTGCCGGTGTCGGGGGCATGCGCCGGGCGCAGCGAGCACCCGGCCAGCGCCAGCGCCGACAGCGTCAGTCCGAAGCGCATGGCGCAATGAGTCAAGGCATAGGTCATGTTATGGATTTCCCGGCAAGGCGGCGGTCTGGTCGGCGCCGCGATCCGACCCGGCGGGCGCGCCGCCGGCAACAAGATTGCGGCCGAACCGCGCATAGACGGCAGGCAGCACGAATAGCGTGAACAACGTGCCCACGAGCAAGCCCGCGACGAGCACCGTGGCGATCGCGCGCTGGCTGCCCGCGCCGGCGCCGCTGGCGAACAGCAGCGGCATCAGGCCACCGACCATGGCGGCCGTCGTCATCAGGATGGGGCGGATGCGGGTGGCGGCGGCCGCTCGCACCGCGCGGACGCGGTCCAGTCCCCTGAGCCGCTGCTCAACGTTGGCGAATTCCACGATCAGGATGCCGTGCTTCGTGATCAGGCCGATTAGCGTGACCAGTCCGATCTGGGTATAGATGTTGAGCGTGGCATGGCCGAAGAACATGGCGGCCAGCGCGCCGCAAGCGGCAAGCGGAACGGTGGTCAGGATCAGCAGCGGATCGCGGGCGCTCTCGAACTGAGCGGCCAGCACCAGGAAAATGAAGGCCAGGGCAAAGGCGAACGTCAAGGCAAAACCGCCTTGTTCCTGCAGGTACTGCCGCGATTCGCCCAGGAAGCCGGTCTGGAATCCCGCCGGCAGGCTGGCGGACTCGGCCTGCAGGAAGGCCACGGCCTGGCCCAGCGGAACGCCTGGCGCGGGGATCGCGACCAGCGTGGCGCTGTTGAGCTGATTGAACTGCGTGAGCGCATTGGCCTCGACGCTTTTCTGCAGCGAAACCACGGTGGACAGCGGCACCTGGCCGCCGCTGGCGGTCCTGACGTGGAACAGGTCCAGCGACTCGGCGTTCAGGCGCAGATTGCGCGGCGCCTGGGGGATCACGTCATAGGAGCGCCCCTGGGCGCCGAAGCGATTGACGTAGGATTCGCCGACCAGGCGCGCCAGGGTGTCGCCAATCTCTTTCATGCTCAGGCCCAGGTCGTGGGCCTTGGAACGGTCGATCCGCACCAGCGTGGTCGGGTTGCTGAAGGTCAGGTCGGAATCCACGAAGGCGAACTGGCCGCTGGCGCGCGCCGCCGCCTTCAGTTTTTCCATCTCGTCATGGACCGCCCGGTGACCTTCCGGCGTGGACAACACGAACTGCACCGGAAAGCCGCCGACGGAGCCGGGCAGGGGCGCAGGCAGGAAGGCGGATCCCGCAATGCCCTCGATGCCGGGCAATGCGGTCTGCAGGTCGGCCATGATGGCTTCGGCGCTGCGGCTGCGCGTTTCCCACGGGTTAAGCATGACGCCCGCCCAGCCCTTGTTGAGCGCGCCGCCGGCGCCGGACACCATGTAGACGGTGGCGGCTTCCGGCAGGGCAAGCAGCGCGGCCTCGACCCGCTTGGCCTCGCCTTCCAGGAACTCCAGGCTGCTGGCCTGGGGGCCTTTCATGTCTACGATGATTTCTCCCTGGTCTTCGGCGGGGGCGAGTTCCGACTGCACGCCGTTGAACAGAATAGGCAGGCTCACCAGCACGCCAGCGCCGGCCAGCAGCACCGGCCGCGTGTCGCGCAGCACCCGCTCCAGCACGCGCTCATAGGCGCCCACCAGTTTGGCGGTCGCATGTTCCACCGCGACGGCATAGCGGCTGGGCGCCTGCCGGCGCATCAGCCGGGAGGCCACCATGGGAGATACGGTCAGCGCCACCACGGCGGATACCATGACCGCCGCGGCCAGCGTGAAGGCGAATTCACTGAATAGCGCGCCCGTCAGGCCGCCGATCAGGCCCAGCGGGGCGTAGACCGCAACCAGCACGGCGGCCATCGTCAGCACGGGGCCGACGATTTCGCGCGCGCCGTTCATGGCGGCATCCAGCGGAGATTCGCCTTCCTCCATGCGCCGATGGACGTTTTCCACCACGACGATCGCGTCGTCCACCACCAGGCCGATGGCCAGCACCATGGCCAGCAAGGTCAGC
>NZ_MTLG01000073.1 GCF_002192695.1 Achromobacter xylosoxidans | reverse complement strand
TTCCGATGCTCGCCCCGGTGGGGCTGCGCTTCGGATCCCTCCGCCCGGCCACCGGCTCACGACATCTGCCCATGAACGGGGGCTGAAACCAACGTATTAGGCGACTATCAGCCGAGGCGGCCCGGAGCCATCCGAAGCGCAGCCCCATTGGGGCGAGCATCGGAATGGCGCAGGGCTGCCTCGGCGGCTAAAGAACCCTGACATCCGCAAGCTCGAAGCCCTGTCGCTTCGACTCTGTGTAGCGGAGTTCTTGAGTCGCCGCCGTCCACGACAATCAAGGCTGCGGCCCGCCAGGCAACACCAGCTTTTCCAGGTAGTCCAGATCCTCGCGCACCAACCGCAAGGACTCGCTCACGTCCGGCGAGCGCGGCCGCCGGGCAGCATCGCGCAACAGCGATTGCACCGCCATGTCGGCCATGATGGCCGCGACTTCGGCGCGGCTCAGGCGGCCGTCGGGCTTGTACCACCACGCAGACCAATTGCACATGCCGATGAGGCTGAAGGCGGCAACATGCGGATCCACCATGCGGAACTGGCCGTCGCGGATGCCGTTTTCGATGACCCGGCTGAAGTTCTCCAGCACGTTGCGGCGTGACGCCTGCACGGCGGCGCGTTGCTTGGGCGTCATGTCGGCTTCGGTCCGATCGGCCACGCGGAATTCCGCGCTGCGCGACAGGATCAGGTCGGCATGCTGGGTGACCAGGGCGCGCAGCGCCTCGACCGGATCCAGGTCCTCGCGCGTGGCGGTTTCGCCGGCCATTTTCTTGGCCGCGCTCAGCACGTCCTCGGTCAGCGAACGCAGGATCGCGTCCTTGCTCTTGAAGTAGTAATAGACGGCGGTGCGGCTCAGGCCCAGGGACTCGGCGATGTCCTGGATGCTGGTGCCGCCGCTGCCGCGCTTGATGAAGAGCGTGGCCGCGGCGTCGAGTATGGCGGTGCGCAGCGCTTCGCCCTTCAGCGCTCCCTTGGTGCTTGCGTCGTTCACGTTGCGATGTTCCTCGAATGGACCGTGCGGGACGGCCCTGTCCCGAAATTATGGCATGCGCGATTGCGCTGCCTGGCCGCGCCCTCTGGCGTTCTTCCGCCCTTGAGTTCCTCATTTTTGACGCTACTGTCAATTTTTTAAATTTAATTGACACTAAAGTCAAATATTCGTCTAATACGTCAAACCGAGGTCCCCGGACCATCGCCACAGGAGACGAATGTGACTACCGCCGCCCCCTCCAGCCAGATCACCGCCGGCTTTCTCAACACCGATTGGAATCCGCGCGACCTGCCCGCCGGCGCCTCGACCCGCAACGTCGTGCTGCGCACCGCGGACGGCGCCGCCACCTCCGGATCGCTGTACCAGCCAGCCGGCCCCCGCCCCGACACCGTGGTCTGCGTCATGCATCCGCGCGAGTTCATGGCCTGCCACTACCTGATCCCCGATATCGTCGGCGCCGGTCTTGCGGCGTGGTCGCAAGGCGCGCGCTCGGTCGGCAACGACCTCAGGCTGGAACACGAACAGGCTTTGCAGGACGTGGCCGCGGGCCTGCGCTTCCTGCGCGAACAGGGTTTCAAGAAGATCGTGCTGCTGGGCAATTCCGGCGGCGCCGGCCTGTACGCGTTCTATGCGCAGCAGGCCGGCCTGCCCGCCGGCGAGCGCGTCGCCCGCACGCCGGGCGGCAAGTCCAGCGGGCTGGATGAACTGGACATGCCCGAGGTGCACGGCCTGGTGCTGGTGGGCCCGCATCCGGGCCAGGGCTCGCTGCTGCTGAACTGCATTGACCCGTCCGTCGCCGACGAAAACGATGCGCTGTCGGTGGCGCCGGACCTGGATCCGCTGGCTTCTGAGAACGGCTATCGGCCCAAGGGCCAGGCGCGCTATGCGCCGGAATTCGTCGCCCGCTACCGCCAGGCGCAGCGCGACCGCGTGGCGCGCCTGGACGCGCAGGCGCGGCAGATGATCGCCGACCGCATGGCGGCCCGCGCCGACGTCAAGAGCGGCGTCGACGCATCCGCCGAACGCCGCCGCCAAGCTGCGCACACGCCCGTGCTGGTGGTCTGGCGCACCGACGCCGACCTGCGCTGCCTGGACCTCAGCCTGGATCCTTCGGACCGCCACCCGGGCTCGCTGTGGGGCAAGGATCCTTATGCGTCGAACTACGGCGCCGTCGGCTTCGCCCGCTTCTGCACGCCCGAGAGCTGGCTGTCCACCTGGTCCGGCCTCTCGTCCAACGCCAGCATGGCGCGCACCGCCGGCGGCATCCATCAGCCCACCCTGATCGTCGAATACACCGGCGACCAGGCCTGTTTCCCTTCCGACGTGCGCGCCATCCACGACGCCATCCCCGCGCCGGACAAGACCCACCTGCGCATCCGGGGCGACCACCATGGCCGCGCCCTGGCCGAAGGCGAAGAACCCGGACGCTACGCGGCCGGGCGCGAACTCGCCGGCTGGCTGCGCCAACGCTTCCTGTAATCCGAATGCCGACGGAGCAAGTCATGACTGCAACTCCCAAGACCCCCGCCCCCTTGCGCCTGCACGGCGTGGACCATACGGCGCGGCCCACCTGGCGCCTGCGCGAAACCGTCGCTTTCTATCGCGACATACTCGGCCTGCCGCTGGTGCACGTGATCTCGGCGCGCGGCTGGGGCCCCGCCACGCACCCGGACTTCCTGCACTTCTTCTTCGATAGCGGCCAGGGCAGCACCATCGCTTTCTTCTACTACCTGGGCTCGGACGAACCCGAGGCGCTGCGCGGACGCAGCAGCATGCGGCCGCTGCCCGAAGACCATGTGTTCGACGCCACGCATACCGCCTGGCTGGTGGAAAGCGAGGACGAACTCAAGGCCTGGAAGCAGAAGCTGCAGGATGCCGGCCTGGAAGTCTCGGTCGAAACCCGCCATGAAGTGATCGAATCCATCTACGTGCGCGATCCCAATGGCTATTTCATCGAATTCACGCGCAAGCTGCGGCCGCTGGGCGAAGTCGACTCGATCGACGCCGCCTTGACGCTGCAGGCGGCCATGCAGGCCGAAGCCGATGCGGAATCGGCCGGCGGGCGCATCCAGCACATCGACGACGTCTGGGCGCGCAAGGCTGCGCTGCTGCAAGACCGGCTGGAGCTGGCGGATGGCGGCGCCGAGCCTCCCGTGCGGATCTTCGTGCCGCGCGTCGAGGAATTTTCCTCGCTGGTTGAGGACGCATCGGGGCGCGAAAATTGCACCGTGGTGCCGGGCGAGCATTTCGACTGCATCGTTTCCGACGGCCCGGTCGAATTCCAGCGCAAGGCCCTGGGGCTCAAGCCCGCCGTCTGGTATGGCTTGTTCACCGGCGGCGTCAGCGGCACGATCGACGTGCTGGACCGGGACCGCGTGCGGATCTCGGCCGCGCGGCACTGAGACACGGGCCAGGAGGAGACCATCATGCGAGATATACGCCACCCCATAGAGGGCGTGATCTACCACCACCCCGAACGTGCCCGCCAGTACTTTGCCAGCGGCGCCTGGGAACGCTCGACCGTGGGTGCGGCGTTGCACGCCACCGCCCAGCGCTGCCCCGAGCGCACCGCGCTGATCATCGACGAAGGCAGCCTGAGCTTCCGCGAGCTGGACGAACAGACCGACCGGCTGGCCGCCGCCTTGCTGAAGCTGGGCCTGGCGCCCGCGGACCGCGCCATCTTCCAGATGGGCACCACGCTGGAAACGGCGCTGGCCCTGCTGGCCTGCTACAAGGCGGGGATCGTCCCCGTCTGTTCGCTGCCGCAGCACCGCGAACTGGAGATCGGCCAGCTCTCGCGCCAGACCCGCGCCCGCGGCTATTTCGTGCAGGCCGACTTCGGCAAGTTCGACCTGCCGGCCTTTGCCGCCGGCATGCTGGCCGCCAGCGACACGCTGGAGCACCTGGTCGTGGCGCGCGGCGACTCGCCGCATGGCGTGTCCCTGCATGCGCTGCTGGATGCGATGCCGCTGGCCGAGGCCCGCCTCATCCTGGCGGACCAGGGACCCGGCTGCGAAGACGTGCTGAGCTTCCAGCTATCGGGCGGCACGACTGGCATGCCCAAGATCATCCCGCGCTTCCATGCCGAGTACCTGGGCCATTCGCTGGCCTGCGCGCGGCGCTACAAGATGCAGGACGACGAGCGCATCATCTGGGCGCTGCCCCTGCTGCATAACGCGGCCCAGGTCTACGTGCTGATCCCCGTCATCGCCATGGGCGTGTCCGCGGTGCTGATGCCGCGGGTCGACGTGCCGCGCATGCTGGAACTGATCGAACGCCACCGCGTCACCCGCGCCATGTCCATCGGGCCGATAGCGCCGCAGATCATGGCCTTTCCCGACCTGGCGAACTATGACCTGTCGTCCCTGCGCCTGTTCATCACCATGAGCGCCGCGGACCGCCTCGAAGCGCACCTGAACGTGCCCTGCTCCAACCTGTTCGGCATCACGGAAGGACTGCTGCTGGGCTCGCCCGCCGACGCGTCCGAGTACGAGCGGCACCATACGCAAGGCCGCTCGGGCTGCCCCGAGGACGACATCCGCCTGCTCGCACCCGGCACCGAGGAACCGGTGGCCGAAGGCCAGATGGGCGAACTCTGCTTCCGCGGCCCCGCCACGCTGCCCGGATTCTTCGATGCTCCGGCGGCGAACGCCTCGGCCTACACCTCGGACGGCTATTACCGCACCGGCGACATGATGACGGCGCGGGTGATCGATGGCGCAACCTGCTACGCCTTCGAAGGCCGCCTGCGCGACAACATCAACCGCGGCGGCGAGAAGATCGGCTGCGAGGAAGTCGAGGCGCTGGTCGGCGCGCATCCCGCGATTTCGGAAGCGCGCCTGGTGGCCATGCCGGACCCCTTCTACGGCGAGAAAGGCTGCATTTTCGTCATCGTCCGGCCCGGCCACACGGCGCCCAGCCTGACGGAACTGGCGGACTTCCTCACCGGCCAGGGACTCGCCAAATACAAGTGCCCGGAACGCATCGAGCAGATCGAAGCCTTCCCCGTCACCAAGGTCGGCAAGCTCGATAAGGCCGCCCTGCGCCATAGCGTCGCGGAAATGCTCAACCAGGAAGCCGCCAAGGCCAGGGAGAACGGCAATGACCAGCACTGAATACGTCTTGAGCGAAACGCCCTTCATCGTGCGGCGCCGCGTCAAATGGGGCGACTGCGATCCCGCCGGCGTGGTCTACACCGTCACCTTCGGCGAATACGTGCTGTCGGCCGCTGAACTGTTCTACGGCCACCTGTTCAACGGCACGCCGCAGCGCATCAAGGACGAGCACGGCTTCGGCACGCCGACGCGCGCGTTGTCCTTCGACTTCCAGGCCTCGCTGTGGCCGGACGAGGAATTCGACATGTGCGTCAGGGTCGAGGAAATCCGCACCCGCACCTACACCCTGCACGTGGCTGGCAGCGTCCGGGGCCAACCCGCGTTCGACGCCAGGCTGACCCCGATCTGCGTGGCGCGCGGCGAACGGCGCGCCATCGAAGTGCCCGCCGCCCTGCGCGGCGCGCTGCAGTCATATCAGGAAGCCTGCGCGCAGGCCGAAGCAAACAGGAGTGAAGCCAAATGAAGATCGCCGTCATCGGAGCCGGCCCCGCCGGCCTGTACTTTTCGCTGCTCGCCAAGAAGCATGCGCCGCAGCACGAAATCACCGTGTACGAACGGAACCCGCGCGGCGCCACCTACGGCTGGGGCGTGGTGTTCTCGGACATCGGCCTGTCGTTCCTGCGCGAAGCCGACCCGGAATTCTTCAAGGCCTTCGTCGCGCACCACGAACGCTGCGACTACATGGAGATCATCCACCAGGGCGCCCGCGTGCAGGTCCAGGGCAACCATTTCTCGCGCACGGCCCGCATCGACATGCTGGAAGTCCTGGAAAAAGCCTGCCTGGAGGCCGGCGTCAAGATCCTGCACGAACAGCAGATCGATGACGTGGAGCGGCTGGCCTCGGAAGTGGACATGGTGGTGGCCGCCGACGGCAGCAACAGCGCGGTGCGCAAGCAGTACGCCGAACACTTCCGGCCGAGCTTCGAACGCCGCCGCAACAAGTTCGCCTGGTACGGCACGCGCCAGCGCTTTCATCCGGTGTCGCTGATCTTCCGCGAAACGGAGCACGGCATCTTCATTGCGCACAGCTACCAGTACAGCAAGGACCTCAGCACCTTCCTGGTGGAGGTGGACCCGGACACCTGGCAGCGCGCCGGCCTGGACACGGCCAGCGAGGACGAAAGCCGCCGCTATTGCGCCGACGTGTTCCGCCCCGACCTGGGCGCCAACGAACTGCTGAGCAACCGCTCCCTCTGGTTCGAAGCCAACATCGTGCGCAACGAGCGCTGGTCGCACCGCAACATCGTGCTGCTCGGCGACGCGCTGCGCACCGTGCATTTCTCGCTCGGTTCCGGCACCCGCATGGCGATGCAGGACGCGATCGCGCTGCACCAGGGGCTCACGCAGCATCCCGACGACACGCAGGCCGCCTTCGCGCACTTCGAAGCGCAGCGCCGTCCGGCATCGGCCAACTTCCAGACCGCCGCCGCGCGCAGCCTGGACTGGTACGAGAACGTGGCCGACAAGATGCACCTGGACCCGCTGTCCTTCGCCTACGACTACATGCGCCGCACGGGCCAGGTCAGCCACGACGACCTGCGCCAGCGCGACCCGGGCTTTGCCGCCGCCTACGAGACGCTGTACCCCGAAGCGGCAGCCGCGTCCTGAGCCGAGCACCGCTTTGTTGTGAGTTCCCGGCCGCGACGCATCCGCGCTTGCGGCCTCAACGATAAGCGGCGCGGGGAAGCGCCGCAAAAACCATCCATGGAAAGTGGAGGAGACATGAAAAATACTCTCTGGTGCATGGCGCTGACGGGCGCCCTGGCCTGCGCCTCGGCGCAGGCCCAATCCGACAAGTACCCCGAACGGCCGGTGCGCATCGTGCTGCCGTATTCGGTGGGCAGCGGCCCCGACGCCGTCGCCCGCATGCTGGGCGAACAGCTCACCGCGGCCTGGAAACAGCCGCTCATCGTCGAGAACAAGCCCGGCGCCAACGGCTGGCTGGCGATCGGCGAGGTCAAGCGGGCCGCGCCCGACGGCTACTCATTGGCCGTGGTGGACAATACCCACATGACGCTGCAGCCGCAGCTCTACCGCAGCCTGCCCTTCGATCCGGTCAAGGATTTCGTCCCAGTGGCGCCGATCTACACCACGCATTTCTTCATGGTGGTGTCGGCCTCGTCCCCCTGGAACAACGTCACCGACCTGATCGCGGCGGCCAAGGCCCAGCCCGGCAAGCTGACCTACGGCACCTGGGGCATGGGCAGCGTGGCGCACGTGGGCACCTCCATGTTCCAGACCGCCACGCAGACCAGCATGACGCACGTGCCCTTCAAGGACCTGGCCCAGCTCTACACGGCGGTGGCCAATGGCGAGGTCGACTGGGCCTTCGGCACGGCCGCCACGGTGCAGAACCTGTACCAGGCCAAGCGGGTCAAGCTGCTGGCGCTGGCGGCGCCATCCCGCCTGGGCTCCTACGCCGACGTGCCCACGGTCAGCGAGGCCGGCGGCCCCAAGGACTTCGAGTTGAAGACCTGGGTCGCGGCCTTCGCGCCCAAGGGCACGCCGGATGCCGTGGTCAAGCGCATCAACGCCGCCATCGCCCAGGCCGTGGTCACGCCCGCCGTGCGCAAGCGCTTCGAAACCTATGGCTTCGACGCCTGGCCGCAGGACGCCGCCGCGCTGGCCCAGGCCCGCGACGCGGACTCGGCGCGCTTCGCGGCCGTGGTCAAAGAGGCCAATATCTCGTTGGACTGAAGCGCAATCCCGGGGCCGCTTGCGGCGGCCCCTTCTACCCCTCCGGCGCCTTGGGCGTGGCCGTCAGCCGCTGCGCCATGAACTCCAGGAACTCGCGCGCCAGCGCCGGCAGGGTCCTGCCCTGCAAGGTCAGGACCTGGATGCTCCGCTGCCGCATTTCCGGATTGCTGAACGGCACCGCGGCCAAGCCCTCGCCATCGCGCTGTCCCAGCATCGTCAGGTAGCCCGACAGCGCCACGATGTCGCTGCCCGGCAGCATGGGCAGGAAGGCCGCGGAATGGTTGGACACATAGGCCGGCTCGATATGCAGCCCGGCATTGGCGCAGGCCGCGTCGAACAGCTGCCGCACCGTGGTGCCGTGGTCGCCCAGCGACAGCGGCACGCGGGTCAGGTCGCGCATGCTCAGGCTGCGGCGGCTGGCCAGCGCATGGTTGCGGCACATGACCGCGTAGACCGGCGCGCGCACCAGCAGCTCGGTCTTGAGGCGGTCGTCCTGCGCGGTGGTGTAGCGCAGCGCCAGCTGCGACAGGCCTTCCAGGACCTGGCGGCTGACCTCTTCGGGGCGCTCCACGTGCAGATGGAACCGGGCCTCGGGCCGTACCCGCTTGAACTCGGCCATGCACATGGGCAGGAAACGGTGGGCGAAACCCTCGGTACAGGCCAGGCGTATGGTCACGTCGCCCAGGTGGCTGCGCTGGCGGATCTCGGTGGTGACGCGCTCGGCTTCCAGCGCGGCGGCATTGGCGTAGGCCGCCAATTGGCGGCCGGCCTCGCTCAGTTCCATGCCGCGCGCCTGCCGCTCGAACAGCGCGATGCCCAGTCCGTCCTCCAGCTTGGCGATCTGCCGGCTGACGGCCGAGGCCGCGACGTGCTGCGCCGCCGCCGCGCCCGCGATGGAACCGCAGCGCGCGACCTCCAGGAAATACCTCAAGCCCAGCGAAATCATGACGGCCCCCTCTTAACCATGCCTTTATGGCAATGAAAGAATGCTAATTATCTAATTGTGGCATGTGGTGAAGCGTAATAACTTTGTGCCTCCCTCAGCATCCCAGACACCGAAGTGACACGCGAACAAGCCCTGCACCAAGCCGTTCAAGCCTACGACAACGGCGACCTGCATGCCGCGCTGGCCCGCCGCGTCGCCTACGCGACGGAAAGCGAAGTACCGGACCAGGCGCCGGCCCAGCATGCCTACCTGAACGAAGAACTGGTTCCGCTGCTGCAGCAACTGGGCTTCGCCTGTGAGGTGCATCCCAACCCCTCGGGCGCCGACCTGCCCATCCTGGTGGCGCGTCGCATCGAGCGGGCCGGTCTGCCCACAGTGCTGATGTACGGCCACGGCGACGTGGTGCGCGGCAACGCCGCCAAGTGGGAAGCCGGCCGCGACCCGTGGCGCCTGCAGGTCGAGGGCGACCGCTGGTACGGGCGCGGCACCGCCGACAACAAGGGCCAGCACAGCATCAATCTGGAAGCCCTGCGCCAGGTCATCGCCGCGCGCGGCGGCAGGCTCGGTTTCAACACGACCTGGCTGATCGAAACCGGCGAGGAAGCGGGTTCGCCCGGACTGGCCGCCTTCTGCGAGGCCCAGCGCGAGGCGCTGGCGGCGGACGTCTTCATCGCCAGCGACGGCCCGCGCCTGAGCGCCCGGCGTCCCACGCTGTTCATGGGCTCACGCGGCGCGGTCAATTTCGAATTGAAGCTGCGCGCGCGTGAACGCGGTTACCACTCGGGCAATTGGGGCGGCCTGCTGGCCAACCCCGCCATCGTGCTGGCGCATGCCATCGCCACGCTGGTGGACGCGCGCGGCCGCATCACGGTGCCCGGCCTGCGTCCGCCCCCTATCCCGGACGCGGTGGCCGAGGCGCTGGCCGACCTGGAAGTCGGCGGCGGCGAGGACGACCCCGACATCAACGCCTGGTGGGGCGAGCCCGGGCTGAGCGCGCCCGAAAAAGTGTTCGGCTGGAACAGCCTGGACGTCCTGACCTTTGGCGCTGGCGATCCGGCCAAGCCGGTCAACGCCATCCCGCCCGAGGCCGTGGCCTGGTGCCAATTGCGCTTCGTGGTGGGCACGGACTGGCGGGCGCTGGAAACGCACGTGCAGGAACATCTGCGCGCGGCAGGCTTCGAGGACGTGCAGGTACGCATCGGCATGCAGGCCGGCGCCACCCGCCTATCGCCCGACAATCCCTGGGTGCGCTGGGCCGCGGCCTCGCTGGAACGCAGCACCGGCAAGCGGCCGGCGCTGCTGCCCAATCTGGGCGGTTCGCTGCCCAACGACATCTTCGCCGATCAACTGGGACTGCCCACCTTGTGGGTGCCGCATTCCTATCCCGCTTGCGCCCAGCACGCGCCCAACGAACACCTGCTGGGCAGCGTGGCCCGCGAGGGGCTGGCCATCATGGCCGGCCTGTACTGGGACCTGGGCGACCAGGGCGACGCCCTGCGCCAGGCGGCTGCTAGCCCGTCTTCCAACGCCAACTGACCGGAATCTCCGCCATGACCGTCAAACTCCGCGCCGCCCTGGCGGCCGCAAGCCTCGCCGCCGCCGCGCATGCGGGCGGCGTCCAAGCCGCCTATCCCGAACAGGCGATCAAGATCGTCGTGCCCTTCACCCCGGGCGGCGCGACCGACGCCGTGGCGCGGCTGCTGGCCAACAAGCTGTCCGGCAAGTTCGGCCAGCCGGTCATCGTCGAGAACCGTCCCGGCGCATCCACCGTGATCGGCGCGGAAGCGGCGGCGCGCGCCCAGCCTGACGGCTACACCCTGATGCTGTCGGGCAGCACCACCTATACCGTGCTGCCGGCGCTCAAGCCCGGCCTGCCCTACGATCCGCAGAAGAGCTATGAACACATCGCCATCGTCGCCATGGCGCCGGTGGTGCTGCTGGCCAAGAACGGGCTGGCGGCCGGCACCGCCCAGGAAGCGGCCGCGCTGGCCCGGCAGCAAAGCGCCAAGGGCGGCCTGATGTACGGCACCTTCGGTCCTGGATCCGCGCCGCACCTGGCCGGCGAAATGTACGCCGAGGCGGCGGGCGCCAAGATGTTGCCGGTGCCCTACAAGGGCAGCGCGCAACTGGTCACGGCCATGATAGGCGGCGAAGTCGACCTGGGCGTGGACACCGTGTCTTCGGCCGCGCCGCAGGTCCGGGCCGGCAAGATCCGCGCGCTGGCCGTGACGGGCGAACGCCGCATGCCGCAACTGCCCGACGTGCCGACCTTTGCCGAAGCCGGCATGGCGGACGTTTCCTTCGTGGGCTGGTACGCGCTGGTGGCGCCGGCGCGCACGCCGGCCCCGGTGGTGGACACCCTGAGCCGCGCCGTGGCGGAAATCATGGAGGATCCGCAGGTGCGCAAATCGGTCGCGGACCTGGCGCTGGATCCCGTCTATTTGCCCGGGCCGGCATTCAAGGCGCAAATCACGAAGGAACTACGCACCTTTTCCGAAGTAGCGGCCCGCGCCGGCATCACCCTGGACTAGCCGCGGCGGGCGGGCGCCTGGCCTCAGTCCGGCTGGGTGCGGGTGATCTTGGACCCTTCCAGGCCCATGCCCGCCATCAGTCCCTGTCCGCCGAATGGCACGGCGTATACATCCTGGCTCAGGGTGGTGGTGGTAATGCTGGCGGCATAGCTGTCGTCCACCACGACCAGGCTGGGGCCGGCGCCGAGCGACCAGCCGTCGCTCTGGTCCAGGTACCGCATCGCCGGCTCGTTCATGAAGAACAGCGCATAGCTGAACTCCTGCGCGCCGGCCTGAAGGCCGAACGAAACGGCCGATATGTTGTAGTAACCCTGGACCTTGCCGGCCCGGATAAGCGCGCCGTCACCGGTTTCCGCGCCAACCAGCAGGCCGCCCTTCAGGATGCGGGGGAACACCAGCACACCCACCGCCTTCTTGCCCAGTTCACGCGTCTTGGGTTCCTGCTGGTATAGGCGATCCAGCGCCCCCTGCGCCTCCCGGCTGAGCTCGGCGGCGGACTCCGCCCTGGCCTGCGGCGCCAGTGAGAAACAGGCGGCCAACAAAAAAAGGCCGGCCCACAGCCAACCCCAACGGTACATAGGCAAAACGGACGCGCGACGCATACAGCCCCCTTGTCTGAAGGACGGCAAGCGCCAAGCGCGCTCGCCCCGACTTGCCAGTGCAGTATTGGCAGGCGCATGTATGTTGTCAAGAGGCGCCAGCACCCGTGCCGACGCCTGGGCATTTTCACACCATGGGCGGCGACGTCTCCCGCTCGGGATGGCGGTGCCTGGCCAGGGCATCGATAAAGGCGGATACGCTCTTGCCCGGCGCCGCCGCGTCCACGGCCAGCAGGCCCGGGTCGGTGTGGACCGCTGCAATGCCCGCCGCGGCGAACAGTTGCGCGCCTTGGCCCACGCCCATCAGGGTCTTCCCGTGGCGAAACGCATCGCGCAGGAACTCCAGTGCACGCCCGTCCTCGCGCAGGCGCGCCACCGCGGCCTCCCCGCCCGCCACCACCGCCCCATCGAATAGCGCGGAAGGATGATTATCGAGGGAGGCGTCGGCGTCCACGGCACCACCCTCATCCGTCGGGACGGGACCGATGCGCTGTCCCACCAGGCGCACCACGGCGCCCGCCGCAATCAGTCCTTGAGCCACGGCGGCCACGGCTTTGCCATCCGCGCCTTCGGCCACCAGGATCGCGACCTTGCGGGTCGCGATGCCGGCCTCGCCTGGGCGAGCGGTCAGCGACAAGGCCGGCGAGACCTCGATTTCCGGTTTGGACGGGTTCTCGACCGCGCGCGGCAAAGGCTCGGGCAAGGCCATGCCCAACTGCTCGGCGACGCCTCGCGCCAGCGCATCCGACACATTGCGCAGCGACGCGACCATGCGCTGGCGCACCGCCGGCACCGTGACCTTGCTCAGCTCAAAGGCGTAGGCATCGACGATGTGGCGCTTTTCCCAGTCCGCCTGGCTTTCATAGAACAGCGTCGCCTGGTTGTAATGCTCGGCGAATTTTTCGGGATGACCGCGCAGTTCGTCGCCCGTTTCCGGTTCCGGAAACGACACGAACCCATCCATGCCGGCCTGGAACGGACAGCCGCCGGCCAGCGAGTTGGGCTCGTAAGCCACGCGGCCGCGATGGATGGCCTGGCGATGCATGCCGTCGCGCTGGTTGTTGTGCACGGGCGCCAGCGGCGCATTGATCGGGATCTCATGGAAGTTGGGGCCGCCCAGGCGCGATATCTGCGTATCCACGTAGGAATGGATGCGCCCCGCCAGCAGCGGGTCGTTGGTGAAGTCCAGTCCGGGCACGATGTGGGCGGCACAGAAGGCAACCTGCTCGGTCTCGGCGAAGAAATTGTCGGGATTGCGGTTCAGCACCATTCGCCCCACCGGCACCACGGGCACCAGTTCCTCGGGCACGATCTTGGTGGCGTCCAGCACGTCGAAGCTGAAACCTGCCGCCTGTTCCTCGGTGAACACCTGCACGCCCAGCTCCCACTGCGGGCCATTGCCGGCGTCGATCGCTTCCCACAGATCGCGGCGGTGGAAATCGGGGTCCGCGCCGGACACCTTGACGGCTTCATTCCACACCTGCGAATGCGTGCCGAGCAGCGGATTCCAATGGAACTTCACCAGCCGCGACTCGCCCGCGGCGTTGACGAACCGAAAGGTGTGCACGCCAAAGCCCTGCATCATCCGGTAGCTGCGCGGGATGGCGCGGTCCGACATCAGCCACATCAGCATGTGGGTGGATTCCGGCATCAGCGACACGAAATCCCAGAACGTGTCGTGCGCCGATGCGGCCTGGGGCATGCCATGATGCGGCTCCGGCTTGACGGCATGCACCAGGTCCGGGAACTTCATCGCGTCCTGGATGAAGAAGACTGGCATGTTGTTGCCGACCAGGTCCCAGTTGCCCTCGTCGGTATAGAACTTCACGGCGAAACCGCGCACGTCCCGCGCCGTGTCCTTGGAGCCGCGCTCGCCCGCCACCGTCGAAAAGCGCACGAACACCGGTGTGCGCTTGCCGGCTTCGGCGAACAGGGACGCGGCGGTCAGGTCGGTCAGCGGCTTGTAGCATTCGAAGTAGCCGTGCGCCGCCGAACCGCGCGCATGCACGATGCGTTCGGGAATCCGCTCGTGGTCGAAATGCGTGATCTTCTCGCGCAGGATGAAGTCCTTGAGCAACGCCGGCCCGCGCAGGCCCGCCTTCAGCGAGTGCTGGTTATCGCTGACGCGCACGCCCTGGTTGGTGGTCAGCATCTGCCCGCTTGAATCCGCGCGCACGCGTTCCAGCCGTCCGTCGGCCGCGTTGACGCCGGCCGCCGCCACGCCCCCGGTCTTGGCCGAGGTCTCGGCTTCGGACAGCGAACTGGCCGTCGCGGAAGCGTCCGCTGCCGCGACGTGCGCGCCGGCATAGGGGCAGCGCGCCCCTTCTTCGCCGTACTCCGCCGCCTTGCCGGCATTGTGGGGAATCGCGGCGGCCGTCGCGCCCACGACCGCGGCGCGCTTGAGCGCCGGGTGGCTGGGCTTGCCCGCGGGTCCGGACGCGGGACCGCTGTCCGTGTTCAGGTAGGCCGTGTCCACCGCCGCCCCCGCGCCGCGCTTGCCTGCTGCTTTCTTGGCTGGCATCGCAATCTCCTAGTGGCTCAGCATCTTGCCGCGCGCCTGCTCGGCCCGCGATGCGCCGATGGCGGTCTCGACCTGCTTGACCTCTTCGGGAGGCGGCAGCACCGCGGGGAATCCCAGCGACTGGATCCACAGCTCGCGCGACCAGCCCTGTGTGTGATAGAGGTGGTGGTCCTCGTCGGTGGCCACGGCGTCGTACGCCTGCTTCAACACCTTGGCCGCGTCGCCGCTGTGCTGTTCGGCGATCACACCGATCAGGGACCAGTTCGCGTGGTCCTTGGTTTCGGCCAGCACCACGCATTCGGTGGCGACCAGTTGGGCCGCAGCCGGATCGCCGGCGCTGATCGCCATCTTCATGGCCTTGACCAACGCCTCGCCGATATGGCGCACGACGTGCCGGCCCGGCGGCTGCGCCTGCGGGTCCAGGCCCAGCTGCTCGAATACCGTCAAGAGCACGCGGCGATGGGTGCGGGTTTCTTCCAGGTAGCCGAGCCATTCCTTTTTCAGGTCCTCGTTCACTGCGCAGGACACGGCGGTTTCGTACACGGCCAGGCCGCCTATCTCGGTCTCCAGGGCCTGGTACAGCAGTTCCTCGATTTGCGAGGCATTTCCGGCTTTGCGTTTCATTGGGCGCTCCTCTTTAGGATGGGCATCCGCGCATGCCTGCGGCGGATATGCGGATGGCGCGCCTACCCAGCAATCGCCATGCCCGGCCCGCGCGATGGCAATCGCCTGCGGCTGCTCGGAGCGGATGCCGCGTCCGCGGCAAAAAATACAAGACCGACAGCAGGGGCAACTTCGTCCCCATTTAGACTAGAATTGGAACCATTCTCAATAAAATCAGACCGCCCGGCTCGCGGCGGCGCCAACAAGAAAGAGGCTCGTCCTGAAATCCGGTTTCCGCCTATCCATGGCCTGGCTCCACACCTGGGTCGGCCTGTGGTTCTCATGGCTGCTGTTCGCCGTCTTCCTGACGGGATCGCTGGCCGTCTTCTCCGAACCCATCACGCACTGGATGACGCCCGAGCACCAGGAGGCGGAAGCCCAGGCTGCGCAAAGGGAGAGCGTCCCGGTGGACCGCGCCCGCCGGCTGGAACTGGCGGTGGATTACATGGCGCGCAACCATGCCGGCGCTGGCATGTGGGAAATCTGGCCGGTCGACCGCTTTCACGAAAACGGACTGACGGCCTATTGGTTCGACCAGAACGGCCAGTATGCGGATGCCGAACTCGACCCCGAAACAGGCGCCGAACTGACCGACCACCACGACGCCGAAGGCCGCGCGACGATGGGCGGCACGCATTTCGTGGACTTCCACTACACGCTGCACGACGCCGGCCTGGGGCTGTGGATCGTCGCCTTCGCCAGCATGGCGATGCTGGTCGCGCTGATTTCCGGCGTGGTCACGCACAAGCGCATCTTCAAGGACTTCTTCACCTTCCGCGCCAAGAAGGGCCAACGGTCCTGGCTGGACGCGCACAACGCGGTGGCGGTGCTGACCCTGCCCTTCCAGTTCATGATCGCCTACACCGGCATCGTGATTTCCAGCGCCCAGCTCATGCCCGCCCCCGTCACGGCGACCTATGGCGCGGGCCCGCAGGCCAGCCGCCTGTACCTGGCCGAGCTGACGGGCGAAGAACGGCCCGCGCGCACCGGCGTGGCGCTGGCCATGCCGGCGCTCGAACCCATCGTGGCGCGCGGCGAACAGCTGATCGGGCAGACGGCGCGCGCCATCGTCATCAACAATCCCGAAGACAGCTCCATGCGCATCGGCGTCTATGGCTGGAACGAAGACGCGAACACTTTCCGCAACATCAGCGCCACCACGGGCATGGCCGAGTTCTCCGCCAGCGGCGAGCTGCTGCGCCTGCGGCCGGCGGGCGGCGTGCATGGCGGCGCCCCCGCGCTGGCGTTCCAGGTGATGAGCGATCTGCACATGTCCAAGTTTGGCGGACTGGCCGTCAGCTGGCTGTACTTCATCTGCGGCCTGGCGGGCGCGGCCATGATGGGCACGGGCGCGCTGCTGTTCATGGTCAAGCGCCGCGCCAAGCATGGCGGCGAATTCGGCAGCGCCACGGCGCGCATGTACCGGCTGATAGAAGGATTGAACGTGGCCGCGCTGGCCGGACTGGCCATCGCCTGCATCAGCTACTTCTGGGCCAACCGCCTGCTGCCGGTGGCGCTGGAAAATCGCGCGCTGTGGGAATTGCGCTGCTTTTTCCTGGTGTGGGCGCTGACGCTGGCGCATGCCTGGCTGTGCAGCCCGCGCCGCGCCTGGATCTCGCAGTTGGCCCTGCTGTCGGCGCTGTGCCTGCTGCTGCCGGCGCTGTCGCTCGCCACGCTGGGCGACCATCCGCTGGCACAGATCGCGCGCGGCGACTGGGAAAGCGCCGGCGTTGAACTGACGTCCGTCGCATTCGGCGTACTATCGGGCTGGGCGGCCCTGCTGCTGTGGCGGCGGCCGGCAACCGCGCCCGCCCGGCGCAATCCCCGCAGTGACGCAGAGGCGGCCGCATGAACACCAACGACCTGTACGCGATTTCCATGGCGCTGCTGCTGACCTATTCGGGCATGGCTTGCCTGAGCCTGGCCATGCCGCGCCACTACGACCAGATCTGGGGCCGCGATCCCTCCGCCAACCATACCCGCGTGCTGCGCGGCGCCGGCGTGCTGCTGCTGGCGCTGGCGCTGCTGCCCTGCGTCGGGCTGTGGGGCAATACCGTGGGCGTGGTGGCATGGCTGGGTTGGCTCTCCGCCGGCGCCCTGCTCTGGGTCGGCATGCTGTCGTGGGCGCCGCGCCCGGCGGCCGGCACCGCCGCGCTGGCCGTGGCGATATCCCTGGCCGGCGTCGGCATCGGCTTCTGAACGGCGCGTTTGACGCGCATCAAGCAAGACTGATATCCAGGCGCTGCGGGGCGATTCTCGCACCATATGTGGTGGTAGAGTTTTCACACCCTACTACATATGGTGTCAGTCATGCATATCCAGCACATCCTCAAGCGCGACGGCCGGGTCGCCGAGTTCGACCGCGACAAGATCGCCCAGGCCATGGCGGCGGCCGGCGGCAGCACGGGAGAACTGGACCTGGCGGGCGCGCAAGCCCTGACCGATACCGTCATCGCCGCGCTGGAAGGCAACCCCTGCCCCGGCGTCGAAACCATCCAGAACCGCGTGGAAGAAGCCCTGGTGCAGGCCGGCCACTGGCGCACGGCGCGCGCTTACATCGTGCACCGCGAACAGCACGCCCGGCTGCGCGCGCTGCGCCACACGCTGGTGGACGTGGAAAGCGCGATGGAGGAATACCTGGACCAGCGCGACTGGCGCGTCAACGCCAACGCCAACCAGGGCTACAGCCTGGGCGGCCTGAT
Organism: Achromobacter xylosoxidans; assembly: GCF_002192695.1. Classification (GTDB taxonomy): domain Bacteria; phylum Pseudomonadota; class Gammaproteobacteria; order Burkholderiales; family Burkholderiaceae_B; genus Achromobacter; species Achromobacter xylosoxidans_C. The sequence continues at coordinate 41,402 of NZ_MTLG01000073.1, read as the reverse complement.
CCTCAACGTGGCCGGCAAGGTCACCGCCAACTACTGGCTGTCCAACGTGTTCGCGCCCGAAGCGGGCCGCGCCCACCGCGAAGGCGACATCCACATCCACGACCTGGACATGCTGAGCGGCTATTGCGCCGGCTGGTCGCTGCGCCAGCTGCTGACCGAAGGCTTCAACGGCATTCCGGGCAAGGTCGAGGCCACGCCGCCGCGCCATATGTCGGCGGCCATCGGCCAGATCGTCAACTTCCTGGGCACGCTGCAAAACGAATGGGCCGGCGCCCAGGCCTTCAGCTCCTTCGACACCTACATGGCGCCCTTCATCCGCCGCGACGCCATGACGTACGCGGAAGTGAAGCAGTCCATGCAGGAGCTGATCTACAACCTGAACGTGCCCAGCCGCTGGGGCACGCAGACGCCCTTCACCAACCTCACGTTCGACTGGACCTGCCCGCCGGACCTGAAGGACCAGATCCCGTACATCGGCGGCGAGGAAATGCCGTTCTCCTATGGCGAGCTGCAGACCGAGATGGACATGATCAACCGCGCCTACATCGAGGTCATGATGGCCGGCGATGCCAAGGGCCGCGTGTTCACCTTCCCCATCCCGACCTACAACATCACGCCCGACTTCGACTGGGATCACCCCAACACCGAACGCCTGTTCGAGATGACGGCGCGCTATGGCCTGCCCTATTTCCAGAACTTCCTGAACTCGGACCTGGAGCCGCACATGGTGCGCTCGATGTGCTGCCGCCTGCAGCTGGACCTGCGCGAACTGCTCAAGCGCGGCAACGGCCTGTTCGGATCGGCCGAGCAGACTGGTTCGGTCGGCGTGGTGACGGTCAATTGCGCGCGTCTGGGCTATACCTGCCGCGGCGACGAGGCGCGGCTGATGCAGCGGCTGGACCATCTTCTGGAACTGGGCCGCGACGTGCTGGAAACCAAGCGCAAGGTAGTGCAGCGCTACATCGACCAGGGGCTCTACCCCTATACGCGCCGCTACCTGGGCACCCTGCGCAATCACTTCAGCACGCTGGGCGTGAACGGCATCAACGAGATGATCCGCAACTTCACGGACGACGCCGAGGACGTCACCACCGCGGCGGGCCACACCCTGGCCGTGCGCTTGCTGGACCGCGTGCGCGCCCGCATGACCGAGTTCCAGGAAGAGACCGGCCACCTGTACAACCTGGAAGCCACGCCCGCCGAAGGCACCACCTACCGCTTCGCGCGCGAGGACAGGAAACGCTATCCCGCCATCCTGCAGGCCGGCAGCGAGACGCAGCCCTACTACACCAACTCCAGCCAACTGCCGGTGGGCCACACCGACGATCCCTTCCATGCGCTGGAACTGCAGGAAACGCTGCAGGGCAAGTACACCGGCGGCACCGTGCTGCATCTGTACATGAACGAGGCCGTTTCTTCCGCCGCGGCATGCAAGCAGCTGGTGCGCCGCGCGCTGTCGAACTTCCGGCTGCCCTACATCACGGTCACGCCGACTTTCTCCATCTGCCCCAACCATGGCTATCTGGCGGGGCACCACGAGTTCTGCCCGAAATGCGATGCCGAACTGCTGGCCAAGCAGGCGGCATGCTGCACCCCGGCCTAGGCCCCGTCACCGACAGGCCCGGACCGGACCGCCGGGCAGCCGCCCGGCATCCACTCCTTGAGGAACCGCCATGCAAACCTTGATCGCTCCCGAAGTCACCACCGCTCCCGCCGCGCAGCTGGACGACAGCCAGCGCGTGCGCTGCGAGATCTGGACCCGCGTCATGGGCTACCACCGTCCCGTCGCTTCCTTCAACACCGGCAAACAAGGCGAATTCAATGAACGCCGCTTCTTCGTCGAACGCCGCGCCTGAAGGCGCCACGCAAGCCGCCGCGTCCACCACGGGCTGCGGCCCCGGCACGCGGCGGCTGGCGGCGCGGCCGGCCTACCCGGCCGCGCCGCAACCGGTGGCCCAGCCCCTGCCGCGGCATTCGCACGCGGTCGGCGGGCTGGTGCCTTTTTCCACCGTGGACTGGCCCGGGCAACTGGCGGCGGTCGTATTCATCGCGGGCTGCCCCTGGCGTTGCCACTACTGCCACAACGTCGAGCTGCAGACCCGCGCCGCCCGCTACGATTGGCGCGAGACCCGCGCCTTCCTGGAAACGCGCAAGGGCCTGCTCGACGCCATCGTGTTCTCCGGCGGCGAGCCCCTGAGCGAGCCGCGCCTGCCGCAGATGATCCGCGACGTCCGGCGCATGGGCTACCGCGTAGGGCTGCATACCGCCGGCATCTATCCCCTGCGCCTGGCCGACGTGCTGCGGCATCTGGACTGGGTCGGCCTGGACATCAAGGCCGACGCCCAGGGCTATGACGAGATCACCGGCCGGCGCGATTCGCAGCGTCCCGCGCAGGCATGCCTGGCGCAGCTGCTTTCGGCCGACCTCGATTTCGAATGCCGCATTACCTGGCATCCGGACTGGCTGGATGAAACGCGGCTGCTGGCCCTGGCGCGCGAGCTGGCGCGCCGCGGCGTGCGCCGCTTTGCCGTACAGGGCGCGCGCCGCTCGCCTGATTCGCCGCCGGTGCGCGCGCTAAGCGCGCCGGCGCTGGCGCTGCTGATGCAATGGTTCGAGGAGTTTGCCTATCGTTGAGCCAGGTGCTGCCGCACTTGATTCTGCGCAAGGCGACCCGATGCCCCTTGCTCTAGCCTCTGTCCACTTGAAAAGAGGAAAGACTCATCATGACGTGGTTCAAATCACTCACCCTCGCCGGACGCGAATTGCTGCCCATCGTCCAGGGCGGCATGGGCGTCGGCGTATCCGCCCATCGCCTGGCCGGCGCGGTCGCCAGCCAGAACGCCGTGGGCACCATCGCCAGTGTGGATTTGCGCCACCACCATCCCGATCTGATGGAAAAAACCGAGCGCTGCCATGACCGCGACGTCATCGACAGCGCCAACCAGGTCGCGCTGGACCGCGAGGTGCGCGCCGCGCTGGACACCGCGCAGGGCCGCGGCCTGGTGGCCGTGAACGTCATGAAGGCGGTGCGCGACCATCCCGCCCTGGTGCGGCAGGCCTGCGAAAGCGGCGCCCAGGCCATCGTCATGGGCGCGGGCCTGCCGTTGGACCTGCCCGAGATGACCGCCGACTACCCCAAGGTGGCGCTGGTGCCCATCCTGTCCGAGGCGCGCGGCGTGGCCGTGGTGCTGAAGAAATGGATGAAGAAGGGCCGCATGGCCGACGCCGTGGTGATCGAACACCCCGGCTACGCCGGCGGCCATCTGGGCGCGGCCCGGCTGGACGACATCCACAGCGAGCGCTTCGACTTCCAGCATGTGCTGGCCGATTGCCACAAGCTGTTCCAGGAACTGGCGCTGGGCTCCGACGCTCCCCGCCTGATCGTGGCGGGCGGCGTGGGCAGCCACGAGCAGGTTCGCCATTGGCTGGCCAACGGCGCCGACGGCGTGCAGGTCGGCACGGCCTTTGCCGTGACCCACGAGGGCGACGCGCACGAGAACTTCAAACGCGTGCTGATCGATGCCGATCCGGACAAGCTGGCCGAATTCACCAGCGTGGCGGGCCTGCCCGCCCGCGCCGTGGAAACGCCCTGGCTCACGCGCTATCTGCGCCAGGAAAAGACCTTGCAGGCCAACACCCGCTGCGATGCGCGCCGCTGCAGCCAGCGCATGGACTGCCTGACGCAATGCGGGCTGCGCGACGGCCTGGCGCGCTTCGGGCAATTCTGCATCGACCTGAAGCTGGCGGCCGCCATGCGCGGCGAAGTCAGCCGCGGCTTGTTCTTCCGCGGCGCGTCCAAGCTGCCCTTCGGCAACGCCGTGCGTTCGGTGCGTGAATTGATGGACTATCTGCTGCACGGCGAGATGCCCGCCGCCGCCTGAACCCAGCCGACCCAGGCGCGGGGGCTTCCTAAAATAATTGAACGACGTATAATATTATTCGTCGTTCAATTATTTTTGCATCATGAATTCCTCTGCCCTGCCTTCATCCGAATCCGCCACGCCCGAAACCGGACGCCGCGAACGCAAGCGCCTGCAAACCCTGGACCACCTGGCGCAGACCGCCTGGCGCCTGTTCGAAACCCTGGGCTATGACGTGGTCACCATGGAACAGATCGCCGCGCAGGCGGACGTCTCCAAGGGCACGCTGTACAACCATTTCCCCGTCAAGGAAGCCCTGCTGGCGCACCGCTTCCATGGCGAACTGGCGGCCAGCGTCCAGGACCTCCAACCCGCGCTGCGCGCCCTGCCCACCCTAGCACAGCGTCTGACGCGGATACTGCATGCGTCGGCCCATTGGTCCGAATCGCATCGGACCTATCTGGAGCCGTACCTGCGCTACCGGCTGTCCACGCTGCAGCCCGGCGTGCGCGACGACGACCGCTATCCGCGCAGCGGCATGCAGGCCCTATACACCGCGCTGATCGAAGAGGCGCAGGCCGCGGGCCAGGCTAGGACCGACCTTGCCGCCGGGCAACTGGCCCATCAGCTGCAATTCCTGTACCTGGGCGCGATGCTGCGCTGGCTGGACCAGCCCCGCAGCAGCCTGAAGGCAGAGTTCGATGCCGCCATCAGCCTCTTCGTGCGCGGCGTGCAGCCCGAGGCCGCGGCATGACTGCCGCCGCCCTGGACTGGGCCGCCGCCGAACTGGCCGGCCCGCAAGCCGCCGGCGGCAAGGGTTGGCAGCTGGGCCGCATGGCGCAACTGGGCGTGCCCGTGCCCGAGGGCTTCGTGCTGTCGGCCGCGCTTAGCCTCGACCGCGAACCGGGCCAGGCGCTGCCGCCCGCCGTCGCCCAGGCGCTGCGCGATGAACTGGCCGCACGCGGCTGGCTCGAGCGGCCGCTGGCCTTGCGCTCGTCCGCGCCGCAAGAAGATTCCGCGAACGCCTCGTTCGCGGGCATCCATCTTTCCTGCCTGAACGTGCGCGGCGCGGATGCGGCGATCGACGCGGTCCGGCAGGTCTGGGATTCGCAATGGACGCCGCAGGCGCGCGCCTACCGGCACAAGCTGGGGCTGGACCCTGCCGGCATGGCCGTGGTCGTCATGCCGCTGATCGACGCGGTCGCCTCGGGCATCGCCTTCACCATCGACCCCGTGTCGGGGCGGCATGACGAGATGGTCATCCACGCCAACTGGGGCCTGGGCGAGTCGCTGGTCGACGGCGCGGCGCAAGGCGACGAATACCGCCTGCGCGAAGACTATCTGCGTCAGGCTTGGCCGCTGGCCGGCCGTCGCATCGGCGCCAAACGCCACGCCAGCCAGGCCGCGGAAGGCGCGGGCACCTTGCTTGCCGCCACGCCTGCCGCGTGCGCGGGCCAGGCCGTGCTGAGCGACGCGCAGGCCGAAGCCCTGGGCGACATCGTGCGCGACGCGGCGCGCGCGCTGGACTATGCCGGCGGCGGCTACGACATCGAATGGGTCTGGGATGGGCGGCAGTTCTGGATCGTGCAGGCCCGCCCCGTCACCGCGGCGGCGCGCCACACCTATCCGGCGCTGCGCGCGCAGCCTGCCTACTGGTCGCGCGGCAACACCCGCGAGGTCCTGCCGCTGGCCATGTCGGCGCTGGAATGGGACACGGGGCGCGTCATGGCGCAACGCATGCTGATCACGGGCTTTGAATTGAGCGGGTATACCCCTCTGCCGGGCTTGCGGCTCGCGGCGCTGTTCCAGGGCCGGGTGTATCTGGACGCCTCCCTTATCCAATGGGTGGGCCATGATGCGCTGGGCGTGCCGCCTAAAGCCATGAACGCCCTCCTGGGCGGCCCCCAGCCCGAGATCGAGGTAGCGCCTCTGACGCTGGGCCAACGCCTGCGCCATGGCGCGCGCATCCTGCGCTACCTGCGCCGCGCGGCCCCCTTGCGCAAGCAGGCGGAACGGGACCTGCCGCGCCTGTTCGCCCGCGCCCAGGCCTGGCTGGACGAACCCGCGCCCGCGTCCAACGCCGCGTTGGGCGCCCGCCTGTGGGACCAGTTCCTCACCGTGCTCGCGGCGGATCAGTTGTTCTTCCTGCAAGGATCGGGCGGCGGCGCGCTGCACAAGCTGCTGGAACTGGTGGAGAAAGCCTGCCCAGGCGAAGGCCATGCGCTCACGGCCGCGTTGATGGCTGGCGGCGAACCCAGCGTGACCGCGGCGCAAAGCTACTCCCTCATGGCGCTGGCCAAGCTGGCTGCTGGCGACGCACGGGTGATGGACTGGCTGCGCGATCCTCAGCGCGACAGCACCGGCTGGCAGAGCGCCTTGCCGGATGGGGCCCCCTTCAAGCCGGCCTTCGCGGACTTCCTGCGCCAGTATGGCCACCGCGCCGTTTATGAAACCTATCTGCGCAACCCGCGCTGGCGCGAGGATCCCGCCTATCTGCTGGACAGCGTACTGCAACTGACCGACGCCGACCCTGCAGCGCTGCGCGCCCGGCAGGACAGCGCGGCAAGCCAGGCCCGGCAGCGCCTGCGCGCGGCATTGCCTTTCTGGCAGCGGCCGCTGATCGCCCGGCTGCTGGCCGCGGCCCGCATCGAAGGCAGGCAGCGCGAGGCCGCACGCAGCGTCCTCGTCGCCTACCTTGCGGTCGCTCGCAGGAACGCGTTGGCGCTGGGCCGTCGCTACCTCCGTCCCGACGCCCTGGCCGCCGCGGACGACATCTTCCATCTGACCGCCGCCGAACTCGTTGCCTTGGCCGAAGGCACGCTGGCGCCCGCCGCGGCGGGCCGCCGCGCCACCCTGCGCCGGGCTCAGCTGGCGTCCTGGGCGGCTACGCCGGATCAGGACGTCATCGCCGAATACGCCGAGGGCGCTGCCACAACGCTATCGCCCCTCGCGTCTGACGATGCTGGCGCCACCGGTTCCTGGCGCGGCACGCCCGCAGCCGGCGGCCGCGCGCAGGCCAGCGCCTTCGTGGCCCGCACGCCATCCGAGGGCCTGGCCATGCCCGCAGGCGGCATCCTGGTGGCGGCGTCCACCGACCCGGCCTGGACGCCGCTGTTCCTGCGGGCGGGCGCTCTGGTCATGGAGGCAGGCGGCTACCTGTCGCATGGCGCCATCGTGGCGCGCGAGTTCGGCATACCGGCAATCGTCAATGTGCAGGGCATCATGCGGCACGTCGCCACTGGCGACATGCTGGACGTGGACGCGTCGCGCGGCACGGTGCGGCGGCTGGCATCCGCTTCCAGCCTGGGCGCATCCGGCCCGTAGAAGGCCGCTAGCGCGCCGCGGCCAGGTCGAACTGAAACACCGCGCCCGCACCGGCGCGGTCCACCAGCCGGATCTCGCTGTGGTGCAGCTGCAGGATGCGCTGCACGATCACCAGCCCCAGCCCGCCGCCGTCGCCCGGACCGCGATTCAAGGCGCTGGCCCGCGTGAAAAGGCCGGCGCGCAGCGCCTGCGGTATGCCCTCGCCGGTGTCGCTGACCTGCACCTGCACCAGGTTGTGCGCGCTGCCCAGCCGCAGTTCGATGAGGCCGCCGGGCGGGCTGTGGCGGATGGCGTTGTCCAGCAGATTGGTCAGCACGCGTTCGATCAGGCCCAGATCCGCACGCACCGGCGGCAGCTCGCGCGGGATGTCCGTGGTCAGCCGCTGCTGGCGGGCCTCGGCCGCCAGTTCGAACTTCTGCATCACGTCCTGCACCAGCTCCGGCAGCGAAAAGGTTTCCGGTTCCAGCCGCACCAGCCCGGATTCCAGGCGCGCCAGCTCGAAGAGTTCCTGCGCCAGGCGGCCGACCTTGCGGCTTTGCGCCAGCGCAATGTCCAGGTAGCGGCGACGCTCGTCCGGGTCCAGCGTCTGGTCCTTCAGCCTCAGGGTTTCCAGATAGCCGTGCAGCGAGGTCAGCGGCGTGCGCAGATCGTGCGAGATGTTGGCGACCAGGTCGCGCCGCTGCTGATCCTGCCGCGTAAGTTCGCGCCACTGGTCGGATATGCGCTTGCCCATCTGCACGAAGCTGCGCCGCAGCACCGCGATCTCGTCGCCATTGCGCTCCGAGGCGTCGCCCGGCCGCTCCAGCGCGGCCAGGGCCTGCCCGTCATCGCCGTCGAAGGCGCGCACGGCGCGCGTCAGGCCGCGCAGCGGGCGCGTGATCAGCGCGAATGCCGCCAGCCCGGCCACCAGGCCCAGCAGCGCGACCAGCGCTATCGACCACAGGGTCGTGCGCAGCACGGAACTGCGCGACACCGCCATCGCCAGCGCATCGTGCGCCTGGCCTTGCAGCACCACGTAGACATAGCCCTTGTCCTGCCCGCCCACGCGCACCGGCGCGGCGCTGAAGACCTTCTGCGCGTCCGGGCTGCGCGGGTCGTCGCCCGTGATGGGCAGCATGCCGCCCGCCAGCAGGCGCTTGACGGGCTCCAGGTCGACGCGGTCGCGCTTGATCTGGCCGGCGGGCGCGGCATCGCCCACGATGCGGCCGTCGTTGGACAGCAGGTAGACCTCGACCGCCGGGTTCACGGCCATCAGCATGTCGAACAGCGAGCGCACCGCGGCGGGCTTCCAGCCGTTGGTGTCCATCAATTCGTTGGCGCCGGCGATATGCTGCGCCAGCCCGCTGGACAGGCGCTGGACCACCTCCTGCTCGTAGCGGGAATTGGCGGCGATCTGCAGCCAAGCCGAGGCGCCGCAGCTGGCGAGCAACAGCAACGCGAACACGGCGGACAGCCGTTGGGTGAGCGTGAACCGCTTCATGATGCGCCTCCCACGCCGGCCGGCCCTGCGGCGAATTTATAGCCCTTGCCCCAGACCGTCAGAATGCGGCGCGGATCCGACGGGTCCGCCTCGATCTTGGTGCGCAGCCGGTTGATGTGGGTATTGACCGTGTGCTCATAGCCTTCATGCTGGTAGCCCCACACCTGGTTCAGCAGATCCATGCGCGAAAAAACCTTGTCTGGGTGCCGCGCGAAGAAATGCAGCAGGTCGAACTCGCGCGGGGTGAGGTCCAGCCGGCGGCCGTCGACCTCGGCCGTGCGCGCCACCGGATCGATGGCCACGCCGTGCAGGGCCAAGCTGCCGGCGTCGATGCGCGCGTTGCGCTCCAGGGCGTCGCTGCGGCGCAGGAGCGCCCGCACCCGCGCCACCAGCTCCAGCATGGAGAACGGCTTGGCCAGGTAGTCGTCGGCGCCCAGCTCCAGCCCCAGGATGCGATGCACTTCGCTGGAGCGCGCGCTGGTGATGATGATGGGCGTGTAGCGCGCCATGGCGCGGGCGCGCTTGCAGATTTCAAGGCCGTCGATGCCAGGCAGCATCAGGTCCAGCACCAGGGCGTCCCAGCTGCCTTCCTCCAGCCTGCGCATGCCTTCGTTGCCGTCGGCGGCATGCTCGACCGCATAGCCTTCGTCCCGCAAATGCAGGCGCAGCAGTTCGGCGATGTGGGCGTCGTCTTCGACGATGAGTACGCGTCGGGGCGTGTCCATGGGCGGGAAACTCTAAAGGGGTTATGCGCCTATTGTCGCCAATCCGCGCCGCCGAGTTATCACAATTAATTTAAGTTTGCGTGAGGACTTCGGTATCGGCCCCGGGGAAGAATGGCTCCAACGACAACAAGCCCCCGGAGCCCGCCATGCTGGCCACCCCCGCAAGCCACGACGCGCCGCCCGTCCCGCCGGCCAATGCCCCCGTCCATCCCGGCTGGCTGCGCGCCATGCACTGGCTCAACGCCCTGGCCGTGGTGGTCATGGTGATGAGCGGCTGGCGCATCTACAACGCCTCGCCCTTGTTCGACTTCGTGTTTCCCCGGGAAATCACGCTGGGCGGTTGGCTGGGCGGCGCCCTGCAATGGCATTTCGCCGGCATGTGGCTGCTGTTCTTCAATGGCGTCCTCTATCTGGCGATGAATCTGGCCACGGGCCGCCTCTGGCGCAAGTTCTTCCCCTTGAGCGCCCGCGGCGTGGCCGCCGACCTGGGCGCGGCGCTGCGCGGCAAGCTCGCCCATGCCGACCCGCGCCGCTACAACCAGGTGCAGCGCCTGGCCTACCTGTTCGTGATGCTCGACATCGCGGTGCTGGTGCTGTCCGGACTGGTGCTGTGGAAATCGGTGCAATTCGAGCTGCTGCGCGAACTGATGGGCGGCTACGAGGCCGCTCGCCGCGTGCACTTCATTGCCATGGCCTTGCTGACGGCGTTCGTGGTGGTCCACCTGCTGATGGTGGCGCTGGTGCCCCGCAGCCTGATCGCCATGATCCGCGGCAAATAAGGAGCCCTCCGTGAACAAGCACAAGCGCCCCTCCCTGCCCGGCCTGGACGCGTCCGCCATCCTCAAGGAAGCCGGCAGGATCCTGGAAAAACGGGTCGAACAGCCCTCGCGCCGCGCGTTCCTGCGCAGCAGCCTGACCCTGGGCGGGCTGGCCATGCTGTCGGGCTGCTCGCTGTCCGACGATGAAAGCGTGGAAAAGGCTCTGACCACCGTCTCGCGCTTCAACGACCGGGTGCAGGGCTGGATCTTCGATCCGAACAAGCTGGCGCCCACCTATCCCGAATCCATGATCACGCGGCCCTTCCCCTTCAACGCCTATTACGGCATCGATGAGGTGCGGCACGTGGACGAGGAATCGTTCCGCCTGGAAGTCAGCGGCCTGGTCGCCGACAAGCGCCGCTGGCGGCTGGAGGAACTGCGCGCCATGGCGCAGATCGACCAGGTGACGCGGCACATCTGCGTGGAAGGCTGGAGCGCCATCGGCAAATGGGGCGGCGTGCCGTTTTCCGCCTTCCTCAAGCGCGTGGGCGCGGACCTCGACGCCAAGTACGTGGGCTTCAAGTGCGCCGACGACTACTACACCAGCATCGACATGCCCACGGCGCTGCACCCCCAGACCATCCTGGCGCTGACCTATGACGGCCAGACGCTGCCTCCAGAGTACGGCTTCCCCATGAAGCTGCGCATGCCCACCAAGCTTGGCTACAAGAACCCCAAGCACATACAGGCAATTTTCGTGACCAACACCTACCCGGGCGGTTACTGGGAGGACCAGGGCTACAACTGGTTCGGCGGCAGCTAGGTGGAATCTATACCCAACCCCACTCCATAAAGGAACGCATCATGAAGAAAATCGCTACCACCGCCGCACTGTCGCTGTGCATGGCCTTCGGCGCCGCGGCAGTCCACGCCGCCGACAACATGAGCAAGGACGCGATGGGCGGCGGCTCGATGTCCAAGGATGGAATGGCCAAGGATGGAATGGCCAAGGATGGAATGGCCAAGAGCGGGATGTCCAAGGACGGCATGTCGAAGGAAGGCATGTCCAAGGATTCGATGTCCAAGAACAGCATGTCGAAGGACTCGATGTCCAAGGATGGCATGTCGAAGGACGGCATGTCCAAGGATTCGATGTCCAAGGACGGCATGTCGAAAGGCGGCATGTCCAAGGATGGCATGAAGCAATAGCGCCCACCCGGCCCGCCCCTGATCCGGAGCATGTCATGAAACTAGACCGCAGGCATTTCCTGGGCCTGGGCAGCGCGGCGGCCATCGCCGCCGGCCTGGCCCCGGTCCTGGCGGCGCGCGGCGGCCCGGCCGCCGCCGCCCAGGCCTTCCCCTACACGCTGAGCGACGCGCAATGGCGCGAACGGCTCACGCGCGAACAATACGAAGTGCTGCGCCGCGAAGGCACCGAGCGCCCCTACTCCAGCCCGCTGGACAAGGAGTATCGCAAAGGCGCCTACGCCTGCGCCGGCTGCGCCCACCCGCTGTTCTCGTCGTCCACCAAGTTCGACAGCGGCACCGGCTGGCCCAGCTTCTGGCAGCCGCTGGACGGCGCCGTCGGCGAGACCAAGGACCGCAGCTTCGGCATGACGCGCGTCGCCGTGCATTGCGCCAATTGCGGCGGCCATCTGGGCCATGTGTTCGACGACGGCCCGCGCCCGACAGGTCTACGCTATTGCATGAATGGCCTGGCCCTGGCGTTCACCCCGCAGGCCTGAATCCCGGCCGCCCCACCCATCAGGAGACACCATGTCCGCCACCCACCTGCCCCGCAAACTCTGCGCCGCCTTGGCCGCCGCCTGCGGCCTGCTGGGCGCCGCCTCGGCCAGCGCCGCGGAAACCGCCTTCATCATTCCGTCCCCGGCCATGGACCAGCCCGCCGCCGCCGCGCCGCAAAAAGCCGTCATCGCCGGCGGCTGCTTCTGGGGCGTACAAGCCGTGTTCCAGCACGTCAAGGGGGTAAGTTCCGCCGTCTCGGGCTACGCCGGCGGCCAGGCGTCCACCGCCAATTACGACGCCGTCAGCGGCGGGCGCAGCGGCCACGCCGAAGCGGTCGAGATCACCTACGACCCCGCCCAGGTCAGCTACGGCCAGCTGCTGCAGATCTATTTCTCGGTGGCCCACGATCCCACCCAGCTCAACCGCCAGGGTCCGGACAGCGGCACCCAATACCGTTCAACGGTCTTTCCGGCGGACGACGGCCAGCGCAAGGTCGCCGAAGCGTACATCGCGCAGCTCAACCAGGCCGGCGTCTATCCCAAGGCGCTTGCCACGACGATAGAACCGCTGAAAGCCTTCTATCCTGCCGAGGACTACCACCAGGACTATCTCGTGCGCCATCCGTACAGCATGTACATCATGGTGAACGACGTGCCCAAGGTCGAAAACCTGGCCAAGACGTTTCCGCAGCAGTATCGGGACAAGCCTGTGCTGGTGAACTGAAGACGATAAATGGAGCCGGCCGCGCTGAATAAAGTCGGCCGCGCTCTAAACCTCGCGTAGCAACGAAGTCTCCTTACGGAGCCTTCGTCTCCTTCTTTTCCTCTTTTTCCTTTTTTTCTCCATCGTAATGGGACTTGATGGCGAGAAACATGCCCGTTCCCAACACCAGGAGCTTGAACGTACCGAAGACTACAGGGACCCAAAAATTCATCATTTCCTCAAAACGCTGCTTCAGCAGCTTCATTTACGACTCGCGGGCCAGGCAAAGACAAACGAACTCAGCGCCGCCGAGCGCTATCAGCAGGACCGCATATAGGAACCGGAGATTTTTCCCCATGCCTTCCTCTGACGGTTGCTTAAAAATAGCAACGCAAAAAGAGGTTGGAAATGGTCAGAGCGAGCGCGATATGCCCTGCAAACAATCGGAGTTTACCGTCGAACTTCATGCAACTTGCTGCACCGGAAACTGCTACGTGCCTGCGACCGTATCAGTTCAGCCACGGCGGCTCATGCCTGTCCCGTACATCGCCATGGGCAGTAGCGGCATGTAGTCTTCCCAGCAGATCACGGTACCCAGTTTTCCGCGGGGTGTATCGAATACGGGCATGGTGGAGCCGTCGCCATAGCCCCAGATCAACCGTTCCACGACGGTCGGCATCAATTTGCGTTGCTTAGGTTCCGGTGCATTGCGTGAATGATGAAAACGGAAAAGCAATGCTGCATCCTGCGCCATCGGCTGCGGCGCGACGCTGGGCGGTATCATGCTGGCCAAGACCGGCGTTGCCGGCACCCTATTGTCAGCAGGCGCAATTGCAGCCATCGCGATGGAGCTCGCGCTGCGGCAACGGTTTCCGGCGGCAGCCGGGAGCTGCAACGCGCCCCAATCGCGGCTCTGCCGGCAAACGAGTCCAGGAGAAGTACAGCAGTGAACGATACCCGCATACCGGAAACGGAAGCCCCCGAAGACCGCAAAGAACAGCTGCCCACGCTGTGGCGCGACGACGGCTGGACCGCCCGGATCATCAAGAACGAGGAAGACGACGGCTGGGCCGTGGAAATGACCATGGACGGCGAGGCCGAGCCTGCCCTGGTCGGCCCATGGACCATGGGCCGCGACAAGAAAAACCCCAAGCCGCTCGACTCCCCGGCCTTCATCACCCTGGTCAAGACCGCCCGGGAAGTCCTGCGCCGCCACGAGCAGCAATTGCACGCGACCCTGCACAAGAGCGTAAAGATCGACGCCGCCGCCGGCCGTCTGACCGTCAAGCTGGATATCGTTCCCGACGAAGACGAGCCCTATGCCGTGCTGAGCGCCTACGACGAATCCGGCGAACAACTGGCCCAGACCCAGGTCGCGCCGACGTACAAGCTCAGCGTGCAACGCGCCTCGGAATGGGCCAGCGGCGGCTTCGGCAAACACGGCTGACCTGAAACGCGAGCCCCCCGCCGCGTCTTAGCGCCGAGCACGGACTTGCCCCGGCGGCACGCCGAAGCGGCGCCGGAATGCGGTGGCGAAGTTGGCCGCACTGCCGTAGCCGGCGATGCCAGCTGCCTGCGCGACGCTGATGCCGTCGCGCTCCAGCGCCAGCCGCGCGCGCGACAGCCTGCCGTCGCGCAGGTATTGAGCCACCGTAGTGCCCCACATGGCGCGGAAGTGGCGTTGCAGCGTGTTGATGCTCATGCAGGCGCGGGCGGCGATCTCCGCCAGCGATAGCGCGTCGGCGCCGCCCTGGTCTATCCATTCCCGTAACGCGGCCATGCGGCGGCGGTCGCGCGTACTGAGCGGTGCGGCCTCTTCGGCCGCCACGCCATGCACGTGCGTCAGCGCCTCCACCACGATGTCCAACGCACGCGACTTCTGATACAGACGCCACAGGGGCGGCGGTAGCGCGGGCGGACGCAGCATCTGCTGCGCGGCAACAACCGCCTGATTCGATGCCTGCCACGTCTGCAGGGCCAGATGGCGCTGCGCGAAGGCTCGCAGCGCCTGTCCCTCTTCGCCAGGGAGATGCCGGTCCAGCCACTGCGGCTGCAAAGTCAGCATCACCGTGCGCTCGATATGGCCGCGGCAGGATTCGCGCAGGAAGGCGTGCTGCTCCAACACGGACAGCATCATCCCCTGCACGACGCCGTCGGCGCCAGGCCCCAGGCTGAGCCGGTGCTCCCCAAACGTCACGTTCACGCGGCCGCCAACGACCAGGGCCAGGTGCAGGCCAGGCCGCACCGTGGCCCGCATGCTCGCGCCCTGCAGATCGCGCGCGTCCAGCCGCCACAGCGCCATGCCCGGAGCCAACTCAGCCAGATCCGACCAGCCTTCCATGACGGCGCGCGCGCGCGAGGGAGCCGCCAATCCGTAATGGGGGATCCTGTGTAGCGATGGCGCCACGGCTCCGGGGCTGTTCGCGCCGCCGCCCTCGGCCGATTCCAAACGATTGGCGATGCCGCAAAGCTTCGTGGTGCCGGCGCAAAACCCGGCGTGCAGTCCCACTGACATAATTCTGAACGCACTTAAATAGAAATCGTTCTCAATTAAATCATGCACATCCGGATTTGGGTCGCGGATCGGCGTCGGGCGTTGTGAAAACCCCACCCTGCCCGCACGGTCCGCATGCTGCGCCCCCCGTGGAGTAGAACTTCGTGCCGTCCCTGTCCTACCAACGCCTGAACTACGCTGCGGCGGCGCTGTTCTGCGCGCTTCATACCGCCGGCGCCGCCGCGCAGACCTCCTCGACGCAGGATGATTCCCACATCCAGCAGTTCCCCACCGTGCAAGTGCTCGGCACCGCCGAAGAGGAAGTCAAGGAAGCGCTGGGCGTGTCGGTGATCACCGCCGAGGAAATCGCCCGCCGGCCTCCCACCAACGACCTCTCAGACATCATCCGGCGCGAACCCGGGGTCAACCTGACCGGCAACAGCGCCAGCGGCTCGCGCGGCAACAGCCGCCAGGTCGACATCCGCGGCATGGGACCGGAAAACACCTTGATCCTGATCGACGGCAAACCCGCCACCTCCCGCAACGCCATCCGCTATGGATGGAGCGGAGACCGTGACACGCGCGGCGACACCAATTGGGTGCCCGCCGAGGAAGTCGAGCGCATCGAAGTGCTGCGCGGCCCCGCCGCCGCGCGCTATGGCTCGGGTGCGATGGGCGGCGTGGTGAACATCATCACCAAACGTCCCACGGACAAACTCAGCGGTTCGCTGACCTACTATCTGAACCAGCCCGAGAACAGCGACGAAGGCAATACCAACAGGGTCGGCATCCGCTTGAGCGGTCCCATCAGCGACACCCTCAGCTTCCGCCTCTACGGCAACTACAACAAGACCAACCCCGACGCCCGCAACATCAACGCCGGCCGCTCGCTGCTCAACGGCGACGGCCTGGCGGAATCGGCCGGCCGCGAAGGCGTGATCAATCAGGATCTGAACACGGTTTTCTCCTGGCGTCCCGACAACCGTAACACGCTGGACCTGGAAGCCGCCTTCAGCCGTCAGGGCAACCTCTATGCCGGCGACACGATGCTGAACTCCACAAGCAAGTTCACCGACAGCCTGTACGGCAAGGAAACCAATGTGCTCTACCGCGAGAGCCTCAGCCTGACCCATCGCGGCACCTGGGATTGGGGCACGTCGCGCGCCTCCATGGGCTATGACTACACCCGCAACGCGCGCCAAAACGAAGGCTTGGCCGGCAGCGGCGAAGGCAGCCCAATGGACCTGGGCTGGTCCACCTCGCGCTTGAAGAACCTGCGCGCGGCGGGCGAGGTCAACGTCCCATTCAAGCTCGGTTTCGAGCAGGTCGCGACCGTCGGTGTGGAGTGGCTGCGCGAATCCCTGGACGATCCCGCCAGCCTGCGCCAGACCTACACGGGCGGGGTCATCGGCGGCGTGGCCCCCGGCAATCGCGACTCCAAGACCACCCAGAACAGCTACGCGCTGTTCGTCGAGGACAACATCGAGGCCGGAGAGCGCACCACCCTGACGCCGGGCATGCGCCTGGACCACAACGAGAAGTTCGGCAACAACTGGAGCCCCAGCCTGAACGCCGCCTACAAGGTCACCGAGGCCTTCAAGCTCAAGGGCGGCATCGCGCGTGCGTACAAGGCGCCGAATCTGTATCAGTCGAATCCGAACTACCTGATGTACAGCCGCGGCTTCGGCTGCCTGGCGTCGCAGGCCAACCAGAACGGCTGCTATCTGGTGGGCAACGAGAACCTGTCGCCCGAAACCAGCGTCAACAAGGAAATCGGCTTCGAATACGATCCTGGAAGCTGGCGCATGAGCGCGGCCTACTTCCGCAACGACTACAAGAACAAGATCGTGGCCGGCACCGATATCGCCTACCGTCTGGCCAATGGCGCGCGCGTGCTGCAATGGAGCAACTCGGGCAAGGCCGTGGTCGAGGGGCTGGAAGGCAATCTCTTCATTCCGCTTGCGCCCAGCCTCGACTGGAACACCAACTTCACCTACATGATCCAGAGCGAAAGCAAGGACAACGGCCAGCCGCTGAGCATCATCCCGAAGTACACGATCAATTCCACGCTGGACTGGTTCGCCACCGAAAAGCTGTCGTTCCAGGCTAACCTGACCTACTACGGCAAGCAGGAAGCCCCCACCCTGAACCCGCGCCGCGGCGAAACCATCACGGGCCAGGGACTGCAAAGCGTCAGCCCCTACGCCCTGATCGGATTGAGCACGGGCTACGAGGTCAACAAGAACCTGCGATTCCGTATCGGCGTCAGCAACCTGCTGGACAAGAAGCTCTACCGCGAAGGCAATGCGGGCGAAGCCGGCGCTGCCACCTACAACGAACCGGGCCGAGCCTACTACGCGACGGTCACGGCGTCATTCTGAGACGGACAAGCCGGCCGGGCAGAGGCCCATCGCGCCCGGCCGGCTTGCGGCCTCAATGGCCCGTCGAATCCCCTTCCCGGCTGGCTTCGAACAGGAACCAGGTGCGCCGTTCGGTCTCGTCGATCCAGTTCTCGATCAGGCTGGAGCTGGCGATGTCGCGATGCTCGTCGGTGATGTTGTGCGCTTCGCGCAGCGCCGCGGCCAGGACCTTGTTGTCCTCGCGCAGCTCGGCCAGCATGTCCAGCGGCTGCACATAGTCCGCGTCGTTGTCCGAGATGCGCTGCGAGCGCGCGATGTGGCCGATGGACCGTAGCGTCGTGCCGCCGATCTTGCGGATGCGCTCGGCGATCGGGTCCGTCATGGCGAACAGCTGGTCGCCCTGCTCGTCCAGCAGCAGATGGTAGTCGCGGAAATGGGGGCCGCTGACATGCCAATGGAAGTTCTTGGTCTTCAGATACAGCGCGAACACGTCGGCGAGTATCTGGTTCAGCGCCGCGGAAATATCCCTGGTGGCCGCCGACGCCAGGTCGGTCGGCGTTGCCAGCGGGCGCTTGCGCCGCTCTTTCAGGGCTTTGGTGGTCTTCTCATCCAGTTTCTTGGCCATGGGTCGCAACTCCTAGGAATGATGGTGAAAACACACGCGCGGCGCATGCAGGCGCCGCGACTACCTTAGCGTAAATCCGCCAACGAGTTTTTGCCAATGTCCTGGATCAATGCGCCGCCCCTCCTGAAATCCGGACCGGCTAGGAGTATGCTACGGCGCGTCAATTCAGCCGGATCCCCACATCGCTATGCGCGGCAACCCCGACCCCAGGCAAGGCTCCATCGCCCTGCACGGGTTTTACTTCCTGTATTACGGCCTGCAGGGAGTCAGCATTCCCTTTTTGCCCCTGTGGTTTGCCAGCCGCGGCCTGGATCCCGCCGTCATCGGCCTGATCGTCGCCACGTCGTTCCTGCCCAAGATCCTGTCCACGCCCGTGGTCGCCCACGTGGCCGACCAGACCGGCCGCGCGCACGCGCTGATCGCGGCCGCGCTGGCGGCGTCGCTGGCGCTGTTCGTCTGCTATCCGTTCAGCAGCACACCCGCCTGGCTGCTGGCCATTACCCTGCTGCTCAATGCCGTCTTCCCGGCAGTGCTGCCGCTGATGGACCGCATGGCCATCGCCAGCGGCCGGGGCCAGGGCAGTTCCTACACCGTCATGCGCGCCTGCGGCTCGCTGGGCTTTGCCGTGGTCACCGTGATCGGCGGCTACCTGATCAAGACTTTCGACGCGAACTGGGTGATGTGGCTGTCCATCCTGCTCATCATCGCCTGCCTGGCTTGCGTGCGCCTGCTGCCCCGGGCGGCGCGCCCCGCCCCCGGCGAGACGCCCGCGCCAAGCGGGCGCCTGCCCATGCTCGAAGTCCTGCGCGACCGCCCGCTGCTGATGTGCATCGCGGCAGCCTCGCTGGTCCAGGCCAGCAACGGCTTTCTCTATTCCTATTCCACGCTGTACTGGACCGCCAGCGGCCTGTCGACTTCGCTGATATCCATGCTGTGGGTGGTGGGCGTGGCCAGCGAGGTCCTGTTCTTCTTCCTGGCACCGCGCATCCTGGCGCGCACGGGCGCCCAGTGGCTGATCCTGGCGTCCGCCATCATGACCGCGATCCGCTGGGCCGGGCTCTCCGCCACCACCGATCCCGCGCTGATCGCGGCGCTGCAACTGCTGCAGTGCTTCACGCTGGCGGGCAATAACGCCGCCATCATGTGGTACATCACGCGCCACGTGCCTGCCGCGATCAAGACCTCGGCCATCGCGCTTTACGCGCTGCTGTCGGGCGGGGTTTTCATGTTCGCCAGCATCCAGCTGGGAGGCGCGTTGTATCGCAGTTATGCGCCGGGGGGATTCCTGGTGATGTCGCTGTGCGCGATCGGGGCGGTGCCCTTGGTGGTTTACGCTGAGAGGCTGCGTAGAAAGGCAGGCTAGGCTACGGGCCAAAACTCGTGCGCAGCAACGAGCCGTGCCTCGGAACTCCTGGTCCCAGGGCGGGAATTCAATTCATGACAAGCTCAACGCGTGCCCAAAATCCCGGACCAAATCAGAGGGGTCTTCCAGTCCGACTGAAACCCGGACCATTCCATCACCAATACCCATTTCTTTCCGCACCGTGGGGCCCGCCTCCCAGAAAATGGTAGGAGCAACAGGAATAATCAAGGTACGGCTGTCACCAAGTCCGGTAGCTTTGACCGGGATGCGCAACGCATTGAGCACACGTGGCAAGGCGGCGACATCCCTTAGGTCGAATGACAAGAGCCAGGAACCCGCGCCAAACAAGGTAGCTGCGCGCTCAAATTGGGGATGTTCCTCCAAGCCTGGGTAGTGAACGGCGCCGACGGCGGGATGTGTCCGCAAAAAACGGGCAAGCTCCAGAGCAGACGCGCTACTGCGCTGTACACGCAGTGCCAATGTCTCCATACCTATAGAGATCTTATGCGCCTGCTCCGGCGACAGGGACGCGCCCATATCGCGCAACGCTTTCTTGCGAATCTGCTGCAACCCCCACATCGTTGGGTCGCCCCGTCGATAGTTTTCAAAAATATTCGGATAGTTTTCCCAATCGAATTCACCGGTATCGGTCACGGCACCTCCGAGCGCAGCCCCATGACCAGCAAGCGTCTTGCTCAATGAATTCACTACTAAGCTAGCGCCGACCAAACGGGGAACAAACAGCGCTGGTGATGTAACGGTGTTGTCCACGACATATGGAATTCCGGCCCCTTTGCACAGCACTCCAATACCCGCCAGATCCGGGATCTGGGTCCCAGGGTTGGCGACTGTCTCAACGAACACCATCCGACTATTGGGGCGCAACGCCGAGGCCACCTCGGACGCCAAACATGCGTCGACCAACGCAACCTCAATACCCAGATTGCGCAGCGTGCAAAACAAGCTATTGGTATTACCGAATACATAGCGGCTTGCAACCAGTTGATCCCCAGCCCTCAGCAACGAGAGAAAGACTGCTGCAAGCGCACCCATGCCTGTAGCAAAGCAAACAGTGCCCCTTCCTTGCTCCATGAGAGTGAGCTTCTTTTCCAGCGCTGCCGTCGTAGGCGTACCTTGACGCGCATAGTTGAACGCGCCTTTGGCGGCGCCCTGAAATACGCTGATGAGATCTTCAACACGCTCAAACCCGTACTGCACAGACGGATAAATTGCCTGGTGGAGCCCCCCATGTTCGACACCACCAAGACGGTCTGCATGAATGATGCTAGTCATCAATTGCATTTTGTGCATTTCCACTCGATCAGTTTCCTTTCCACTTCCGGAATTTATACACGATAAGAAGCAGAAGCCAGACCATCTAAATTTCTCATACAACAAACATGACATATCTCTCATTGCGATGGCGGATAGGTTTATCTCCGCTCAAAATTACCTCGAACACAATTATCCGCACACCACCGCTTGAAAAGTGAGAAAGGCATGACACACGAGAAAGCGAAAAAAACCAAACCCACTGAATGGGCGAATTGGAATCCGGGTTTGAACAATGGAAATCTGACGCTAGGCGAGGTTTATTCAACGCTGCCCACCTATGAATTCGACTCCTACCCATGGATTGTGCTACTGCTCGAAAACCCCAAAAGCCCGGTGGCGTTGAAGGGAAACTGTACGCTGCTACGCCATGACTTGATTCACGTTCTTCTTGGGCGTGGCCTGTTCGTCCAAGACGAGTCGTTTGTGATCGGGTACACCATGGGAACGTCCAAGCGGATCGGCGGTTTCGAGAAAGAACTCTTCAAGTGGTGTGCCCATCGACTCTACCCTGCCAAGTACCGCTTCAAAAAAAGTGACCTCGGCATTTATGATCTTGGCTTTTCCGCAGGCCAATCAAACAAAGTTGAAATATTTGATGTTCCGTTGGAATGCATGCTTGATCGACGACTAGATGAATTACGTAAAGAACTGAATATCGACGTTTCCTTGCTGCAGCATCTATACACCGTCGAACAAATTATTACGCCCACGCATGCAAGCAAGCGCATTCCTTCCTACTACCAACTGGCTTAAGGCTGATCAACATGCCCGTCATAAAGAAAATCACATCCGAGGCCATCATTGGAAAGAGTGTTTGGGTAGGAAACTGCGACGATGAAGTGTTTTCCGGCAGCTGTGATTTCCAAGCTGTTGCCCTCGCTGCTGCGACCTGGAACGACTTAGAGACAGATTCCTACCTGAAGGACAACGGTCGCTATCGCAAGCGACGTTATGCGGAACTCGTCTATGACGCGACACTGGACGAACTGACCGATTTGAAGAGGACTTCGTTCTATCAGTCTACCGCCTACAACCAAGTCAATGGAGGAACGCGCACGTTTATGCTGATTGACGACGGCTTGCTACTATCGCCGTTACTGCAACGCATCCTCAAACACTTCAGCCGTCGATTTTCGACAGCGCTCGGCGCAAGGCGTCTCGAGTTATTTCTCCATCAGGTTCGCATCCTTGGCGAGCCCGGCATTACTGGCCTGCCAACCCCGGAAGGCATACACAAGGACGGTGTCGACTTCAGTTGCCAGATTTTATTCGGGCGAAAAAATCTCACCGGTGGCGAGAGCATCATCTATGACAATGAAAAACAAGCGCTGGTCGCCACGACAATGCTAGAACCGCTGGACTTCTATTGTTTCCGCGACCCCGATATCTACCATTCAGTAACCCCGGTCTCGTCGCTTGACGGCGTCTCGACAGGCACGCGAGATATTCTTGGCGTCGAATTCTGCGTTCAACGAGAACGCGAGGCACAGAAATGACGATGGCGTATTCCGCGGCCCACATCGACCTGGCTTGGTTCACCAAGGCAACCGTGCATCAGCCATGCACGGGAATATTTGATGAGGATACAGCGTTCGACTGGCGCTTTCCGGTAGAGATGAAGCCCTTGCTTGGCCATCCCGCCATGCTCGCTCAGCCACAGAGTACACAGCGATTCATTCATGTTCAGGCCTTTCACAAGTACCTGCACGATGTCTGCCTGACGGAAACCGATGTTGTGAATCGGGTCGCCGTGGATATCGCCTATGGCCGATCGATTCGTGTCTTTGAAGCAGAAACCGCAACCGAAGCGCTGGCAATCCTTGTGGACGAAGCATTTCATTCGTACATGGCGCGCCTATTCTCAAACAAGGTAAGCCTGGCAACCGGCATTGCTCCTATCCCCATGCCGGCGCGAAACGCTCTTATCAATGCCTACGAGGATATAGCGCATGACCTGGATGACTCCAGTGCGGCGTTGTCGAGGTTTTTATGCTGCTGTCTATCCGAGAGCACTTTCACCAAGGAGATTCTTGTCGCCAGCCGACTCGATGGGTACGACCCTGGATTCCGCCGACTCATGGAATACCATTTGGCGGACGAAGGTCGTCACTATGGGTACTTTCGTCGCGCGTTGGCTTGGGTTTGGCCTCGTCTTGACGAAAGTGAGCGCGAAATGGCCGCGACGTTGCTACCAGCCATAATTGCCACATACTTCGACGACTTTGACGACAGAACTCATGACCGTGCCGTACTGCTGGCCGCAGGCATAGATTCGTCGATGGCAGACAAGATGCTCAATGACATCGCACGCCAGCGGCCCGCACTTTCCGAAGCGCCGCGACTTCAAAACAGTCTCGAATTTCTTCGACTCACCAAAGTAAGCGAGCATGCATTGGTGCGTAAAGAACTTATAGCAAACGGGCTCATGACACCATGAGATTTATGGATCATGCCCGGCTGCTGCTCTTGGCGGGCTTATGGAGTTCGAGTTTCCTGTTCATGAGGATCACTGCACCGGTACTTGGAGGCACGCTGACTGCGGCGCTCCGCGTGCTCATCGGCGCAGCCAGTTTGGCCGTCCTTCTGCCTCTATTAGGGGTGCGTCTATCGTTCGGCAAGCATTTGCGCGCAACGCTGTTGCTCGGCATTGTTAACTCAGGAATTCCGGTGCTGATGTATGCACTGGCCGCGCGCGTCTTGCCAGCGGGTTATTCGGCGATCTTGAACGCAACAACTCCGCTCATGGGCACCATTATCGGCGCCGCGTTCTTTGCAGAGCGCGTCGATGCAAGCAAGATCTTCGGTGTCGTTGTTGGTCTTGTAGGCGTCGCTGTCTTGATGACCGAGGGTCCGATTGTAGTGACGCCTAGCGTCGCGTTGGGTATCGCGGCTTGTCTTGTCGCGACCGCTTGCTACGGCGTAAGTGACCTCTTGACCCGGCGTTGGATCACTGAGCGGGGTGGCTTGGATCCCAAGCTCGTGGCATTTGGCAGTCAAATGGGAGCAAATCTGCTGCTGCTGCCCTTCTTCTCCGCATCGCTTGTTAACTCACCAGCGCTGCTCATGACCACGCTCAACTCACCCCATGTGCTGCTAGCCTTGCTGGCACTCGGAGTCGGGTGCACTGCATGGGGATACATTCTCTTTTTCCGCCTTGTCGACAATGTTGGACCGATCCGGGTGCTCACCGTAACGTTCCTCATCCCGCCCTTTGGCGTGCTGTGGGGCGTATTCTTTTTGCACGAGAATCTGACCTGGTCATACCTGCCTGCAGGTGTACTAATTCTGAGTGCCCTGTTTTTGATACTTCGACCAACACGCAAATCGGCAACCATTGCCAACTCTGCACCACGCCCCCCTGCTCCATGATTGCATACTCCGCCAACAGCGCCGCCGTTCGCCTCATTGGGGCGCAGCTTGACACCGCATTGACTCGCTGTCCCGATTGGAGATATGTCGACGCCCGAGGCGGAGCGATCTCGCGTCGATATGAGTTTGTGGACTTCGCTTGGGCTTTTTCGTTCATGGCGCAGCTTGCCCTAATCGCGGAAAAGCGTGCTCACCATCCTGAATGGACAAACATCTACAACCGAATCGACATCACACTGACTACACACGACGCGGGTAGTTTGACTATTGCAGATATCAATTTCGCGATCGAGGCCGATATCATATTTAAGATCCATTCAGCCCAGAAATCCGAATTAAGCTGCCCCGCAGCTAAAAATCAAGAGTGATAATCCCACGTTGCCAAACCTCGGTTTTCATGACGAGTGACTTGTTTCGAATGTATCGAATAACAGTATCGACCACACTATCACGAGATCGGCGGGACGTTCGATACATCACCAATTTTCGCATCGCGCGAAACGGAAGGACAAGGATCTGCGTCCCCTGCACGTCCGGAAAGACCGTCAATCGTGGAAGCACGGCGTACCCTAGTCCGCGCCCGACCATGGCGGCGATACCGCTTTCGCTTACTTGCTCGCGAACACGTTGGCGGGGCATTCCGGATTCAAGGCACTGTTCAACGATCCATTCTGAACCGGGCTGTTGGATATGTATGAACGGAATCTCCACTAGCTCCTCCCAATGCACCGGAGAGTTCAATTTTCGTGAAGTTGGGGCGACAACTACGTATTGATCAGACACTAGCGACTTCATTCTGAACGCGGTCTCCTTTAACTCACGCGTAATTCCAATGTCCGCGCTCCCCTGTTCCAGCATCTCCATTACTGAGTCATAACTATGACAGCCGTCCAGCACTTCCAGATGCACACCGGGGCATTCGCGCTCCAAGGTCTCTATAGCGTACGGCAAGAGGTGTGTTGCCGCACTTCGTATGCAGGCAACGCGCACAGTTCCTTTGAGATCTAGATGGTCGTGCGACTCCTGCTCGATCTCTCGCGTCAAATGCAGAATCTCCCGGGCCCTCGCCAAGACACGATGACCAGCCTGTGTGGGGGTGCAGCCTGCGTGTGTCCTTTCAAGGAGCCGCACACCCAGACTCCGTTCGAGTTCGGCGATTGAATGGCTGATGCGAGATTGCGTACAGCCAAGCTCAGCACTGGCCGCGCTAAAGCTACCCATCTCGACCGCTGCCACAAGCAGCTCGATTTGACTTAGCTTGATTTTCTCCATTTATAGAAAACCTCTCTTTGAAATCTTTTATTCTCAGGAATTTTCGCCTTTCCGAACACTCATATTCTTTAAATTCGAAAACCCATCCGAAACACTCGACGATCCCTACCAACTTCCCGACTTTAGCCTAACGCTCGCACAAAACAGCACCAATATCATGCACAGTAAAAGTCTATTTTTTTCTATACCTTGTACGTTTTTCTTGTACCCAATAAAAAAGCGAATCCGACATAGAACAAATAACGAGTGATCGCAGTCCGACCGTCGATAACGGATATTTTCATTAGTTGCAAGTTGGAACAGATCACGGTGCCCGCCCACGAAAAAACCCTCCGTTTTACGGGAGGGTTCATCATCAATCCAAGCTCTCGCGAACGAGGCCGTTGATCGTCAGCAGCAGCCGATCCGCTTCTTCCCGCCATAGCGCGCATCCTGGCGCTCGCGGAAGAACTCCTCGTAGCTCATCGGCTCCTGGTCAGGATGCGTGCGGCGCATGTGGGCCACATACGTTTCGTAGTCCGGCACGCCGACCATCAGCCGGAGCGTCTGCCCCAGGTAGCGGCCGGCGGCGCCGGCCGCGGAACTCATGTTGCTGAACAGCATGCGTCGTCTCCCTGTTGCGCTCAGTCCGCGCCGGCGGCGGCCGGCAGCGTTTCGTAAGGCATTTCGCGGGCGGTCGGCTTGTTCTCGTCGCGCGCGCGCTGCACCGAGCGCAGGCCGAACACCACGATGCTCACCACCACGAAGATGAAGATCGCGCACAGGCCGGCGTTGATGTAGTCGTTCAACACCACGCGCGACATTTCGCCCAGGGACTTGGCCGGAGCCAGGACCTTGCCTTCGGCGATGGCCGCGTTGTACTTGTCGGCGTGCGCCAGAAAGCTGACGCGCGGGTCGGCGTGGAACAGCTTCTGCCAGCCGGCGGTCAGCGTGCATGCCAAGAGCCACAGCGTCGGCAGCACCGTGACCCAGGCGTAGCGGTCACGCTTCATCTTGAACAGCACCACGGTGCCCAGCGTCAGCGCGATCGCGGCCAGCATCTGGTTGGCGATGCCGAACAGCGGCCACAGCGTGTTGATGCCGCCCAGCGGATCGACCACGCCCTGATACAGGAAGTAGCCCCAGGCCGCCACGCACAAGCCAGTGGCGATCAGGTTGGCGGGCAGCGAGTCGGTGCGCTTGAGCGACGGGGCGAAGGTGCCCAGCAGGTCTTGCAGCATGAAGCGGCCCGCGCGGGTGCCGGCGTCGACAGCGGTCAGGATGAAGAGCGCTTCGAACAGGATGGCGAAGTGGTACCAGAAGGCCATCATGCCCGGGCCGCCGATGGCCTGGTGCAGGATGTGCGCCATGCCCACGGCCAGCGTCGGAGCGCCGCCGGCGCGCGAGATGATGGTGCTTTCGCCCACGTCCTTGGCGGTCTGGATCAGGTCCGCGGGCGTCACCACGAAGCCCCAGCTCGAGACCACTTGGGCGACCTGGTCGGGCGTGGTGCCGATCACGGCCGCCGGACTGTTCATGGCGTAGTAGATGCCCGGCTCGATCACGCAAGCCGCGACCAGCGCCATGATGGCCACGAAGGATTCCATCAGCATGCCGCCGTAACCGATGTAGCGGGCCTGGGTTTCGTTCTCGATCAGCTTGGGCGTGGTGCCCGAGGAGATCAAGGCGTGGAAGCCCGACACCGCGCCGCAGGCGATGGTGATGAAGAGGAACGGGAACAGGTTGCCCGACCACACCGGACCGGAACCGTCGACGAACTGGGTCAGCGCGGGCATCTTCAGCTCGGGCGCGACCACCACGATGCCGATGGCCAGGCCGACGATGGTGCCGATCTTCAGGAAGGTCGACAGGTAGTCGCGCGGGGCCAGCAGCAGCCACACCGGCAGCACCGAAGCGATGAAGCCGTAGACGATCAGGATCCAGGTCAGGCCCTTGCCGTCGAAGTCGAACATGGGGCCGATCACCGGGTGCGCGGCCACGTCCTGGCCGAAGGTGATGGCGGCCATCAGGCCGACGAAGCCGATGATGGACACTTCGCCGATCTTGCCCGGACGGATGTAGCGCAGGTACACGCCCATGAACAGCGCGATGGGAATGGTCGCGGCCACCGTGAAGGTGCCCCAGGGCGAGTGCGTCAGCGCCTTGACCACAATCAGCGCCAGCACGGCCAGGATGATGACCATGATCATGAAGGCGCCGAACAGCGCGATCACGCCCGGGATCTTGCCCAGTTCGGACTTGACCAGGTCACCCAGCGAACGGCCGTCGCGGCGGGTCGAGATGAAGAGGATGGTGAAGTCCTGCACGGCGCCGGCGAACACCACGCCGGCCAGGATCCACAGCATGCCCGGCAGATAGCCCATCTGCGCGGCCAGCACCGGGCCCACCAGCGGACCGGCGCCGGCGATGGCTGCGAAGTGGTGGCCGAACAGCACGTGCTTGTTGGTGGGCACGTAGTCCAGGCCGTCGTTGTGCTTCCATGCCGGCGTCATGCGCGTCGGATCCAGCTGGAAGACGTTCTTGGCGATGAAGCGGCTGTAGTAACGGTATGCGATCAAGTACACGCATACGGCGGCGATCACCACCCATAGCGCATTGATGGTCTCCCCTCTGGCCAGCGCCACGGTGCCCAGCGCGAACGCGCCCAGTACCGCAACCGCCAGCCAGACCAGGTGCTGACCCAGTCCCTTACTGCTGGTTTGCATAAGTGCTCCTCTAGCCTCCCGCCATGCTTTTGGCGTGAAACGCTTTTATCGTCCCGCGGAAGGCAGACTCATTGTTGTGGGGTGGCGGACGCGCGCGCGTCCACGCAGCGCCGTGTCGACGCGGACGCTAGTATTTCGTTTTGACCACGCAGCAACAAGCGCGAAACTACGCAATTCCGCTACGTGTTACTACGCAATGCGCCGCAGCATGATTTAGCGGAAACCGTAAAATCACGGCTGAATTCTCCCGACCCTGATAGCGGCACGCCAAATGCTGCGTTGCAATATTCGCACCCGCGCTGATACAAATCCTTTATGAAGCTGCGCCTCAAAATCCTGCTGCTTGCCGCAGTGCCCCTGCTGGTGGCCGTCGCCGCCATCACGGTGGCCGTCTACGTGCAGGGCCTGCAGCTGGCGCAGCGCGAAAAGCAGGTGGTGGAAAACGCCTGGCTGGCCAGCAAGGAAGGCGAGCTGCGCCACTACGTGAACCTGGCCTACAGCGCCATCGCGCCCCTGCAGGCCGCGGCCGACGATGACGCCACCCGCCAGCGCGCGCTGGACCTGCTGGCGCAGATGGAATTCGGCCACGACGGCTACTTTTTCGTCTACGACCTGAAAGGCAAGAACCTGATGCACCCGCGCCAGCCGGAACTGGTTGGACAGGACCTCTGGGAGCTGCGCGACACCAAGGGCCAGGCCGTCATCCAGAACCTGCTGACCGCCGCCCGGCGCGGCGGCCAGGACGGCGAAGCGGTGCACTACCTGTGGGAAAAACCTTCCACCCACCAGACCGAGGAAAAGCTCGGTTATGTGGTGGTGCTGGAGCGCTGGGGCTGGATGCTGGGCACCGGCATCTACCTGGACGACGTGCAGCAGGCGCTAGAGCGCATCGACGCCGCCGCCCAGGCCAATATCCGCGACATGTTCGCCTGGGTGGCCGGCATCGCCGCCGTGTCCATCCTGGGCGTGGCCGCCTGCGGGTTGGCCTTGAACATCAGCGACCACCGGCAGTCCGACGCCAAGCTGCGGCTGATGGCAAGGCAACTGGTGCGTTCGCAGGAAGACGAGCGCGCCCGGCTCTCGCGCGAACTACATGACGGCATCAGCCAGGTGCTGGTGTCGATCAAGCTGTCGCTGGAAGCGGCGCGGGAACGGCTGCGGCAGACCTTGCCGGCCGAGCCGCGCGCGCTGGCCCACATCGACACCCCGCTGGGCGGCGCGCTGGACCGGTTGAACACCGCCGTGGGCGAAGTCCGGCGCATTTCGCACAATCTGCGGCCCACGCTGCTGGATGACCTGGGGCTGCCGGCGGCACTCGAACATCTGGGGCGCGAGTTCGCCATTCCCAGCCAGGATGGCGCTGCGCCGCTGGCCGTGCGCCTGCATACCGCCGGGCAGCCGGTGAAGCTGCCCGAGGCCTACGCCACCGCCCTGTTCCGCGTCACCCAGGAAGCGCTGACCAACGTCATCCGCCACGCCGGCGCCACCCGCGCCGACCTGACGCTGGCCTATTCCCCGCGCGACCTGCGCCTGACCATCGCCGACGACGGCCGCGGCTTCGACTATGCCGAGGTGCAGCAGGATCCGCGCCGCGGCATCGGCCTGCGCAATATGCGCGAACGCATGAACGCGCTGTCCGGCACGCTGACTTTCCGCTCCACCACCCAGGGCACGGTCCTGCAAGCCTGGCTGCCGCTGCCTGCCGCCCCCCTTCCCGCGAGTCCCGAAGCATGAACGACGCCATCCGCTTGCTGCTGATCGACGACCACCCCCTGGTGCGGGACGGGCTGCGGCTGCGCCTGGAAACCGTGCCGCAGCTGCAGGTGGTGGGCGAAGCCGGCAACGCCGCCGCCGCCCAGGCCTTCCTGGCCGCCTGCCTGGCCGAGGACCCGCAGGGCGGCACCCTGCCGCACCTGGCGCTGATGGACCTGAACATGCCGGGCGTGGGCGGGCTGGAGCTGACCGCCCTGCTGCACGAGCGCTACCCGCAAATCGCGGTGCTGGTGCTGTCCATGCACGACAACCCCGAATACATGGTGCAAGCCGTCAAGGCCGGCGCGCGCGGCTACCTGCTGAAGGACGAGCCGGCGCAGGAAATCGTCACCGCCATCGGCGCGGTCATGGCGGGCCGCAGCTATTTCAGCGCGGCGGTGGCGGTGCGCCTGTCGCAGGCCACGGCGCCGGCCACCATGCTGACGCAGCGCGAACGCGACGTGCTGCGCCATATCGCCAGCGGCGAGGCCAACAAGCAGATCGCGCAGGCGCTGGGGCTATCGGTGCGCACGGTGGAGACCCATCGCCTGAACATCAAGCGCAAGCTGGGCATAGACGGCCAGGCGGAGCTGATCAAGTACGCCGTCGAAAACCGTGGGGTCTGACCCGGGCCTGGACCTGAGCCCGGCCTGATCGTTTTCCCGCGCTGCGGTAGACTTGCAGCACTACGCTACACACAGTAAAGCGCCGCAACCAGCGCCGCTCCCAGGAGTCCCCGATGTCATTGGAAAAGCACTACACCGCCATTCTCGAACAACTAGGGGAAGATCCGTCCCGCGAA
The DNA here is from genome assembly GCF_002192695.1 of Achromobacter xylosoxidans. Taxonomy (GTDB): domain Bacteria; phylum Pseudomonadota; class Gammaproteobacteria; order Burkholderiales; family Burkholderiaceae_B; genus Achromobacter; species Achromobacter xylosoxidans_C. The sequence continues at coordinate 10,730 of NZ_MTLG01000073.1, read as the reverse complement.
GGGCTGGCCGACACGCCGGCGCGCGCGGCCAAGGCCATGCGCCACCTGTGCCGCGGCTACGACCAGAACCTGGACGAAATCGTCAACGGCGCGCTGTTCACCTCCGACACGCGCGAGATCGTGTTGGTCAAGAACATCGAGCTCTACTCGCTCTGTGAGCACCACATGCTGCCCTTCATCGGCAAGGCGCACGTGGCCTACCTGCCCAACGGCAAGGTGCTGGGCCTGTCCAAGGTCGCGCGCATCGTCGAGATGTACGCGCGCCGCCTGCAGATACAGGAAAACCTCAGCCGCCAGGTGGCCGAGGCCGTGCAGTCCGTGACCGGCGCCGCCGGCGTGGCCGTGGTCATCGAAGCCCAGCACATGTGCATGATGATGCGCGGCGTGGAAAAGCAGAACTCGTCCATGGTCACCTCGGTCATGCTGGGCGAATTCCACGACAACCCGTCGACCCGGGCCGAATTCCTCAGCCTCATCCGCTAGCCGGATCCCCCTTCCCTCTTTTGGCGCATGTCGCGGGCCGCCTCGCCGGCCGCACCCCGCCGCGCCGGCCGCGCCAGTCCTGGCGTCGCCGGCACGGCGGGGGGGCCCGGTCCGTTTTTGGCTCCTACTGATTAGGACATCTGGCTCTAGCGTTCTGGCTCCATCCGGGCAAACTGGCTTCAGCCGGCCGCGCCGGAGCGTGGCCGTTCCCTCCCGGAGATCTCCATGAACGCGATATTCCGCCTCATCCGCCGCTGCACCCTGGCCGGCCTGGCCGCCGCGCTGTTGGCCGCTCCCGCCTATGCCCAGACCAAGCTGGTGGTCGGCTACCAGTTGATCGTGGGGCCATTCCTGACAGCGATCGCCGACGGCAGTTTCGACAAGGCATTGAAGGACGCCGGCTACCAGGTGGACTGGCGCCAGTTCACCTCTGGCGGCGACATTTCCACCGCGCTGGCTTCCGGCAACGTGCCGGTCGGCGTGCTGGGCTCCACCGGCATCACCGCGGCCGCCACCCGCGGCGTCGACATGGAGCTGTTCTGGATCCTGGACAACATCGGCAAATCCGAGGCGCTGGTGGCGCGCAACGGCTCCGGCATCAACAGCACGGCCGACCTGAAGGGCAAGCGGGTCGCCACGCCCTTCGTCTCCACCTCCCACTTCCACCTGCTGGTCGGGCTGGAACAGGTCTGGAAGATCAGCCCGCGCGACGTGCGTATCCTGAACATGCAGCCGCCGCAGATCGTGGCCGCCTGGCAGCGCGGCGACATCGACGCCGCCTACGTCTGGCCGCCCGCGCTAACCGAGATCGCCAAGACCGGCAAGATCATCGCCGACTCGGAACAGATCGGTAAGGCCAGCGTGCCGACCTTCGACGGTATCGTGGTCGACCGCGCCTGGGCCGCCAAGAATCCCAAGTTCATGGCCGCCTTCACCAGCGTATTGGCCAAGTCCTATGCGGACTACCGCGCCAACAGCGCCAAGTGGACGGCAGACTCGCCGCAGGTCAAGAGCATCGTCAAGCTGATCGGCGGCAAGCCCGAGGACATGGTCGAGGCGCTGCAGCTGCTGGTCTTCCCGACCGTGCAGGAACAGGCCTCCAATGTCTGGTTGGGCGGCGGCAAGGAGTCGGGCGCCGCGCGCGCCTTCGCGGCCAGCGCCAACTTCCTGAAGGACCAGAAGCAGATCGACCGCGCTCTGGCCGACTACAGCCCGCACGTCACGGACAAGTACGCCAAGGCGGCCGAGAAGTAAGGGGCGCTTGCGGCCAAGGCGGCCCGTGCGGCGCCGCCTGCCTCGCGCCACGCAGGGCTGCGCGCAGCCCGTCGCAACCTAGGGGAGCCGGCATGACCATGCAGTCCTCGTCCGCCACGCAAAGCCTGTGCGCGGAGAAAGTCAGCGTCACCTACCCCGGCTTGCACGAAAGCGGGCCGGTCATCGCGCTGCAGAACGTCAACCTGACCATCCAGCCCGGCGAGTTCGTCGTGGCGCTGGGCGCCTCGGGCTGCGGCAAGACCACCTTGCTCAGCCTGCTGGCCGGGTTCCTGTCGCCCACCGAGGGCGAGATCACGCTGGGCGGCCGGCCCATCGTGGGTCCCGGCGCCGACCGCGGCGTGGTGTTCCAGAAGCACGCCCTGCTGCCCTGGCTGAACGTGCTGGAGAACACCGAGTTCGGCCTGAAGCTGCAAGGCGTGGACAAGGAAACCCGCCGTGCCCGCGCCCGCCGCAATCTGGAACTGGTGGGCCTGCAGGACTTCCACCGCCACATGATCTACCAGTTGTCGGGCGGCATGCAGCAGCGCGTGGGCATTGCCCGCGCGCTGACCTGCAACCCCGCCATGCTGCTGATGGACGAGCCCATGGCGGCGCTGGACGCGCTGACCCGCGAGACCATCCAGGAGCTGCTGCTGGACATCTGGCGGCAGACCAACAAGATGTTCTTCTTCATCACGCACAGCGTGGAGGAAGCGCTGTTTCTGGGTTCGCGGCTGATCGTCATGTCGCCCCGCCCGGGCCGCATCACGCATACCTTCACGCCGGACTTCAACCGGCGCTACCTGGAGACCCGCGATGGCCGCAGCATCAAATCCAGTCCCGACTTCATCGCCATGCGCGAACAAGTCCTTGGCATCATCTATGGCGACGAACGAGCCTCCTCCCCCCAAGGCTTCCATGGCTAGCAGCCGCCCGGGACACAAGCCCGCCGCGCCGGGCAAGGTCTACGGCGCGCCGGGCGCGGGCTACAGCGGCCACATCAGCCTGATCACCAGCCTGGCGCTGCTGGGGCTGTGGTTCCTGGTGACCAGCGCCGGCTGGGTGCGGCCGCTGTTCCTGCCTTCGCCCCTGGCCGTGTACGACAAGTTCGTCTCGGCCATGACCGACGGCGTGGCCAACTCCACGCTTACCGAACATGCGCTGGCCAGCCTGTCGCGGGTGTTCGGCGCCTTTTTCCTGGCCTGCGTGACCGCCATTCCCGTCGGCATCCTGATGGGCGTGAACCGCTACGCGCGCGGCATCTTCGATCCGCCCATCGAGTTCTACCGTCCGCTGCCGCCGCTGGCCTATCTGCCGCTCATCATCATCTGGTTCGGCATCGGCGAATTCCCCAAGGTCCTGCTGATCTACCTGGCGATTTTCGCGCCCATGGCGATCGCGGCCCGCGCCGGCGTGCGCTCGGTGTCGATCGAACAGATCCACGCCGCCTACGCCATGGGCGGCACGCCCGCGCAGGTGGTCTGGCACGTGATCCTGAAGGCCGCCATGCCGGAAATCTTCACGGGCATGCGGATCGGCATCGGCGTGGGCTGGACCACGCTGGTGGCCGCCGAAATGGTGGCCGCCGACCGCGGCCTGGGCTTCATGGTGCTCAACGCCGCCCAGTTCCTGGCCAGCGACACCGTCATCATGGGCATCATCGTGATCGGCGTGTTCGCCTTCGCCTTCGACCTGCTGGTCCGTTATCTGGAGAAATTCGCCATCCCCTGGAAGGGACGGGTCTGAAACGCGCCCGGGCAATCCCTCATTTCGTCCCCCATCCGGCTCCTCTATCCTCAGGAACGGCGCCTGCGCAGCGGCTATCGGCTGCGCGGCCTAGACAAGGAGCCGTCATGTCCAGCCAGGCCTCGATGCTCAAGCCTGTGTTGTGGGAGCGCCTGTTCGAACGCGAAAGCGCGCCCAACCTGAGCCTGCAAGGATGCGTGCGCCAGATGCTGGTGTCCGCCATCCTGAGCGGCCACCTGCCGCCCGGCACGCCGGTGCCGTCCAGCCGGCATCTGGCCGACCAGTTGCGCATCGCGCGCAATACCGTGGTGTTCGCCTACCAGCAACTGGTGAGCGAGGGCTATCTGGTGTCGCGCGAACGCAGCGGCCACTTCGTCAGCGACACCGTGATGCGCGGCCACTCCGGGCCGGCGGCCGACGCGCAGCCGGCGGATGACGGCGGCGCGCCCGGCGTGCGCTGGGAAGAGCGCCTGCGCTTTCGCCCATCCCGGCAGCGCAACATCACCAAGCCGCGCGACTGGCAGAAGCAGCCCTACCCCTTTGTCTACGCGCAGTTCGACCAGGACCTGTTTCCCACCGCGGAATGGCGCGAATGCTGTATCAAGGCCCTGTCCGTGCTGGACATCCGCAGTTGGGCGCCCGACCTCATCACCCACGACGACCCCGCGCTGATCGAGCAGATCCGCACCCAGGTCCTGCCCAGGCGCGGCGTCTGGGCCGACGCCGAGGAAATCGTCATCACCGTGGGCGCGCAGCATGCGCTCTACCTGCTGGCCGACCTGCTGGTCAACGAGGACACCGTGGTCGGCATGGAAGACCCCGGCTACCCTGACGCCCGCAACATCTTCGCCAGCCATACGCGCAACCTGCTGCCCCTGCCGGTGGACGAACAAGGGCTGTGCACCGGCACCCATCTGCTGGGCTGCGACTACATCTTCGTCACGCCCGGGCACCAGTGCCCCACCACGGTGACACTATCGCCGGAGCGCCGCCAGAACCTGCTGACGCTGGCGCGCCAGGCCGACAGCCTGATCATCGAGGACGACTTCGAAAGCGAGAGCCGCTGGGGCGAAGGCGCGATTCCCGCCTTGAAGAGCCTGGACCGCGACGGCCGCGTGATCTATGTGGGCAGCCTGGCCAAGTCCTTCGCCCCGGGCCTGCGCATCGGCTACATCGTGGCGCCGCGCGAACTCACCGCGGAACTGCGCGCCCTGCGCCGCCTGATGCTGCGGCATCCTTCGGCCTACATCCAGCGGGCGTTTTCGCTCTTCATTTCGCTGGGCCACCACCATTCGCTGCTGCGCCGGCAATCCCAGGCCTACCAGGAACGCGGCACCGAGCTGGCCCGCGCGCTGGCGCGGCATCTGCCCGATTTCAAGGTCATCCCCATTACCGGGTCCTCGTCCTGCTGGCTGCAAGGGCCGCCCTGGCTCAACGCCTGCGAGCTATCCGAGGCGGCGCTGGCCGAAGGCGTGGTGGTGGAGCCCGGCGACGTCTTCTTCATGAACGGCGCCGACGCGCCGCGCAACTTCCTGCGGGTCGGCTTCACCTCGATCCGGCCAGAACACATCGAGCCGGGGATCGCCAGGCTGGCCAAGGTGGTCGACCGCTACCGCGACCGCGCCGCCGACGGCAAGCAGGCCCCGCAGGGCCCGGACTTGCACGCGCTAGAGCACTTCGTCTCTTAGGTAGTACCAGCGGTACAGCAGGCCCTGGCCCAGCCTGCGGAACGGCGCGAACATATGCCCCGGCAAGGGCGAGTCATAGATCGGCAGGTCCCAGGACACGCCGTCCTTGCCCATCATGCGCTGCGCCAGGCGTTTGCCGGCGTGGGCCGAGAACGCCACCCCATTGCCGCCGTAGCCGAAGGCGTAATAGACCGGCTGCGCCGGGTCGGGTTGCGTCACGCGCGGCATCATGTCGTGGCTCACGTCCACCCAACCCCACCAGGAATAATCCACATCCACACCCGCCAGCGTGGGGAACTTGCGCGCCAGGCCTTCGCGCAGCAGCGCCAAGTGGCGCGGATGCTGCGCGTCTGCGCCGCGCAAGGCGCTGCGGCTGCCGATCTGCATGCGGCCGTCGGGCAGCAGGCGGTAGTAGAAGCGCAGGGTCCGCGTGTCGGTGATGAACACCGTGCTCTTGAGGCCCGCAGCGTCGCGTTCCGCCGGCGTCAGCACCCGCGTCACCAGCGAGTTCGACAGCACGGGCATGATGCGGTTGTCCAGCAGGCGGTTGACGCCTTGCGCGGTATAGCCGCCAGTGGCGAACGCCACGCGCCGCGCGCGCACGTAGCCGTTGGGCGTCTGCAGCCGCACGCCGCCGTTCTCGGCGCGCCAGCCCAGCACCGGGCTGCCTGGATGGATACGCACGCCGAGCGCCCGCGCCTGCCGCATATAGCCGTAGGCAAGCTTCAGCGGATGCACGCCCACGCCGTCCGGCTCGTGCATCGCGCCGACTGCCTCGCGGTCGTACACGTAGCGCTCGCGCAGTTCCTCCCGGCTCAGCATCCTGGCGTCATAGCCGAACACCTCGCGCATCACGCGGGCTTCGTTTTCCAGGAACGCCATCTTCTTCTGGCGGTGCGCCGTGTACAGGTGGCCGCCCGGCTGCGCGTCGCAATCGACCTGGGCCACCAGGCTCTTCCAATATTCGAAGCCTTCGCGGATTTCCGCGTCCAGGCGCTTGGCCGTCGCCAGGCCCCAGCGCGCTATCCATTGCGAGCGGTACAGGCGGCCGGACGCGTTCTGGCCTTGCCCGCCGTTGCGGCTGGTGCAGCCCCACACCGCGCGGTTGGCTTCCAGCACCACGGCCTTCACGCCGAAATCGCGCGCCAGCGTCAGCGCGGCCGACAGGCCGGTAAAACCCGAGCCCACGATCACCACGTCGGCGTCGATGTCGCCGTTGACGGGACCGTCGTCCTCGGGCGGCTCGCCGGCGGTCGCGACCCAGTAGGTCGGCGCGTAGTCTTGCCCGCGGCCGGGCGGGGACACCAGCGGATCGTAGGCCGGGTTGTAGGCGCTGATCGCCGTCCGGCCAGCGGGGGCCGGACCTACAGGTTGGAAGGACATTTGAGTATCCATGCGGCGTTCCGGTTGCAGGGGGCGGGAGGCGTCCTCAACCGCGGGCCGGCAAGGCCGGGCGCTGCTTGCGGTAGGCGTTCTTCACGCGGATCTTGCCGTCCTGGAAGGTGAAGACGTCCACCATGTCCGCCTCCACGCGGGAGCCGTCGGCGGCGGTGCCGGTAAAGGTCGATTCGGATACGCCGCGGTCGCCAGCGACCCAATGCGTGCCGTTCTGCCACTGCGCGTCGGGAAAATTCGCCCAGGCCGCGGCGAAGGCGGCACGCACTGCCTCGCGGCCTTCGTGCCGCGCGCCCCACCGCTCGGGGCCGGCCACGGTCTCGAACACGCAGTCGTCGCTCATGAAGGACATCAGGGCGTCGATATCGTGGCGGTTCCAGGCCGCCGCGAATTCGGCCAGCATGTCCGCGGTGACGGTCTTCTGCATCGCATACCTCCGGTAGACGCGAGCGCAACGCGCGCCAGCATTCAGGACCTAAGGTAAGTGAGCCCCCAGGCAGGGTCTAGAACCAGAAGCGGGAAATCGCTTGCACCAGAAGCTTGCTCGACCATCAAACAGCGGCCGGCGCCAACCAGGCGTCCATGCAGTCGGGATCGACAGCGCCACGCATGCCTATCAGCACCAGCGCTGGCTCGTCCAGATCCGCGGGCGGCCTGGCCTGCGTGTCGTAGCGCACGCGCCGGCCCGCCAGTTGCACCAGCACCAGGCCATGCCGGTCGGTGCGCACCCAGCCCTTGGCGCGCAGCAGTTGCCTGGGCGCGTCGCGCAGCCGGCTGGCGAGCTGGTCGGCGTCGAGCAGCGCGGGCGCGCGCCACAGCCAGCTCTGGAACGGATGATCGGGGTCATCGGGCGTCGCGGCGTGGACGTGGCCCGCATGGCTGCAAGCGCCGCTGGCGCATTCATGCGCGAGGCTGCAAGACCCGCCTTCGCCCAGCAGATGGCGCAGGTCCACGCGCCCTTCGCGCGTCTCGATCATCGCGGCCCCGCGCGTCGCCGCGTGCAGCCACAGGCGCAGCGACGGCAGTTCCTCGGCAGGAACCAGATCGGTCTTGTTCAGCACCAGCAGATCGGCCGCCTTGAACTGGCGGTCCAAGGTATCGGCCAGCAAGGGGTCCGCCGCCAGCGCGCGCACATTCGCGGCATCGGCCAGCACCACCACGCCCTCCAACTGCAGCAGGGGATCGGACATGCCGACCTGCGCGATGCGCCCCGGATCCGACACGCCGCTGGCCTCGATCACGATCCATTCGGGCAAGGGATCCAGCGCCAGCACGCGCGCCAGGGCGTCGTCCAGGCCGCCCGCCATCGAACAGCAGACGCAGCCGTTTGCCAGCCTGATCACCTGGTCGCTGCGTTGCGCGATCAGTCCGGCGTCGATATCGATCGGACCGAAGTCATTGACCAGGACCGCCGCGCGGCGCCGGCTACGGGACAACACGTGATTGAGCAGGCTGGTCTTGCCGGCGCCCAAGAACCCGCCCACCACGGTCAGCGCGATGCGCGGTGCGCCCTGCGGCGCCATCTCAGGCCTCCCGCAGCGGCAAGGGCCGGCCGCCGATGACCGTGCCCAGCACGCGCACGTCCTTCAGCTGTTCCGGCGCCACCTCCAGCGGATCGTCCTGCAGCACACAGAAATCCGCATGCTTGCCGATCTCGATGGAGCCGACCAGGTGATCCAGGTGCAAGGTGTAGGCCGCGCCCAGCGTGACGGCATGCAAGGCCGCTTCCACGCCGATGCGCTCGGACTCCCCCAGCACCTTGCCCGACGAGGTCTGGCGGTTGACGGCGCACCAGGCCGTGAACAGCGGCGCCAGCGGCGTGATGGGCGCGTCCGAATGGATGGAGAACGGCACGCCGGCGCGCGCGGCGGATGCGCAGGCGTCCATGCGCTTGGCCCGGTCCGGCCCCATGGTCAGGGCATGGTGCGCATCGCCCCAGTAGAAGATGTGGTTGGCGAAGAGATTGGCGCACATGCCCAGGCTGGCCATGCGCCGGAACTGCGCCGCGTCGGCCATCTGGCAGTGCTGCAAGGTGTGCCGGTGATCGCGCCGCGGGCTGCGGCGCAAGGCGCGATCCACCGCGTCGATGGCGAGCTCGGTGGCTTCGTCGCCATTGGTATGGATGTGCAGCTGCACCCCGGCGTCGTGGTAGGTCTGCACCATCGCGTCCAGCTCCGCCGGCGCAATCACCCAGATGCCGTTGGGCGCGCCGTTGTAATAGCCCGGCCAGCGCAGCCGGGCGGTAAAGCCCTGGATCGAACCGTCCACCACCAGCTTGACCATGCCCAGATGCAGCTTGTCGTTGTTCAGGCGCCGGGCCTCGGCCAGCTTGGCCAGGCAGCGCGCGGGATCGCCGGCGTAGGTCAAAGCGGAGGCGGCCGGCACGATGCGCACCGGATAGTCCGGCTCGGCGGTGATGCGGGCCAGCGTCGCCAGGCCCTCGTCGCCCAGCTCGTTGACCAGGTCGGTGGCGGTGGTGACGCCCGCCCACTGCGCCACCTTGCCGAACATGCGCAGGCCTTCTTCCGATACGCCCACCGTGCGGAACGGGCTGCCGATCAGGCGCATGACGGGGAACATGGCCGCGAACTCGCAGAGCTCGCCGCTGGGGCGCCCGTCCTCCATGCGCGTCACGCCCTCGATGTCGGTGTCGCGGTCTATGCCGGCGCGCGCCAGCATGGGCGTGTTCACGTTCATCAGGTGCATGCTGGCATGCATGACCACCACGGGCCGCTCGGCGGATACCGCGTCCAGGTCCTGTACGCGCATGCGCGCGCCGTCGAAGAAAATCGGATCGAAGCCCCAGCCTATCAGCGTCTCGCCGGGCGCCAGGACGCGCTCGGCCTCGCGCAGCCGAGCGGCCACTGCATCGAAGCTCTTCAAGCCTTCCCACAAGCGGCCATCGGGTCCGCGCCGGTCATAGAAGCCCACGTACACGAACTTCCACATGCCGCCCTCCGGCAGATGGCAATGCCCTTCGACCAGGCCCGGCATGAGCACTTTGTCGGCATAGCGCTCGTCGAGATCGGCGGGGCCCCAGCCCGCCAGCTCGTCGCGGTTGCCCACGCCCAGGATGCGGCCCTCGCGCACCGCCACATGCGTGGCGCGGGGCTGCATCGGATTCATGGTCAGGATGCTGCGCGCGGCATAGATCGTGGTTCGGGCGCGGGTCTGGGTCATCGGTCTGTCCTTCTATCGGAGAGTGGATTCATCCCTGCAACGGCGACACCAGGACGCCGTCGCGGGACTCGACGAAATGGCAGGCCACACGGTGGCCTGGCGCGACCTCGCGCAAGGCCGGCTCGCGCGTGGCGCAGAGCGGCTGCGCGGCCGGGCAGCGTCCGGCAAAACGGCAGCCCGGCGGCGGATCGACCGGACTGGGCGGATCGCCCGCCAGCCGCACGCGGCGTGCGGCCAGCTCGCGCCCGCCCTTCACGGTCGGCACCGCCGACATCAGGGCGACGCTGTAGGGATGCAGCGGACGCGTGAAGAAGGCATTGCGCGAGGCCTGTTCGATGATCTTTCCCAGGTACATGACGGCGATGTCGTCGCAGATGTGCTCGACCACCGCCATGTCGTGCGAAATGAACAGGAACGACTGCCCCTGCTCGCGCTGGATGCGCCGCAGCAGGTTCAGGATCTGCGCGCGGATCGCGATATCCAGGGCCGACACCGGCTCGTCGCAGACGATCAGGTCCGGCGCGCTGGCCAGGGCCCGGGCCACGTTCAGCCGCTGCCGCTGTCCGCCGGAAAACTGGTGCGGAAACAGCTGCCGCTGTTCCGGCCGCAGGCCCACCAGCTCGAACATGCGGGCCACGCGCGCCTCGCGTCCGCCGGGCGGATCGATGCCCATCAGGTCCAGCGGCGCACGCACGATGTCGCCCGCCCGCTGGCGCGGATTGAGCGAGGAATACGGATCCTGGAACACCAACTGCACGCGGCGGCGCATGCGGCGCAGGGCCGAGCCGCTCAGCGCCGTCATGTCCGTACCGTCGAAGTGGATGGAGCCCGCGGTCGGGTCCGCCAGCCGCAGCACGGACAAGGCCGTGGTGGTCTTGCCCGAACCCGACTCGCCCACGATCGCCAGGGTGCGGCCGCGCTGCAGCTCGAAGGACACGCCGTCCACGGCCTTCACGACCACCGGCTTGCCGTCGCGGCCGCGCC
>NZ_MTLG01000072.1 GCF_002192695.1 Achromobacter xylosoxidans | reverse complement strand
TTCCGATGCTCGCCCCAATGGGGCTGCGCTTCGGATGGCTCCGGGCAGTCTCGGCTGACAGGCGCCTAATGCGGTGGCTTTTCCCCCGTTCATGGGCAGATACCGTGAGCCGGTGGCCGGGCGGAGGGATCCGAAGCGCAGCCCCACCGGGGCGAGCATCGGAATCCCGCAGTCCGGACGCCGGCGGCTCAAGAACCGTGCCTCACAAAACCGAAGTGCAGGGCGGCAGGGCTTCGAGCTTGCGGATGTCAGGGTCCTTTAGCCGCCGAGGCAGCCCTGCGCCATTCCGATGCTCGCCCCAATG
>NZ_MTLG01000071.1 GCF_002192695.1 Achromobacter xylosoxidans | reverse complement strand
TTGCCGTCGCGGCCGCGCCCGCCGATGGGAAAATGCACGGCAAGATCGCGCACGGACAGCAAGGCGGAAGATTGCGGCGAAGTCATTGGGCGGCCTCCGGATACAGCCAACAGGCGACTTCCTGGCCCTCGCCTACACGGGTCAGGGGCGGAAACGCGTCGCGGCAGCGCGCCATGGCCTGCCCGCAACGCTCCATGAAGGGACAGCCCGCGCCGCGCTCCCAGATCGAGGGCACCACGCCGGGAATCTCCGGCAGGTCCGGGCGCAGGTCGTCGGGCTCGCGGTCCAGCTCGGGCAGACAGGCGATCAGCCCCTGGGTGTAGGGATGGCGGGGCTGCGCCAGGATCTCGCGCACGCCGCCCTGCTCCACCACGCGGCCACCATACATGACCACCACACGGTCGGCCATTTCCGACACCGCGCCCATGTCATGCGTGATCAGCAGCACCGCGGTGCCGCGCCGCGCCTGCTGCTCGCGCAGCAGGTCGAAGATCTGCGCCTGCACCGTCACGTCCAGCGCGGTGGTGGGCTCGTCGGCGATCAGCACGTCAGGGTCGCAGGCCAGCGCGATGGCGATCATCACGCGCTGACGCATGCCGCCCGACATCTGGTGCGGATAATCGTCCACGCGCCGTTCCGGCAAGGGAATGCCGACCGACTTCAGCATCTCGATGGCGCGCTCGCGGGCCTGGCTCTTGCTCAGCCCCTGGTGCAGCCGCAGGGGCTCACCGATCTGGTCGCCGACCGTGTACACCGGGTTCAGCGCCGTCATGGGCTCCTGGAAGATCATGGATATCTTGTTGCCCCGCACCTGGCGCATGGCCTCCTCGTCGCGGCCGGCCAGGTCGTCGCCGCGCAGGCGCACGCTGCCCCCGCCGATGCGCCCCGGCGCGGGAATCAATCGCATGATGGCCAGCGCAGTCATGCTCTTGCCACAGCCGGACTCGCCCACCAAACAGAGGGTCTCGCCAGGGTTCAGCGCGAAGCTGACTGCGCTCAGCACCTCCGCCACGCGGCCGCGCGTCTGGAACTCCAGGCTCAGGCTGTCGACCTCCAGCACGGGCGCCTGCGGCGCGGCGTTCATGCCCGCCCCCGCGAGTTGGGATTGAGGGCGTCGTTCAGCCCATCGCCGATCAGGCTGACCGCCAGCACGGTCAGGAAGATGGCGGCGCCCGGCAGGGTCACCGCCCACCACGCGGTCAGGATGTAGGGGCGGTTGCTGCCTATCATCAGGCCCCAGCTCATGATGTTGGGATCGCCCAGGCCCAGGAACGACAGGCCGGCCTCGAACAGGATCGCCGTGCCTATCGCCAGCGTCGCCGACACGATCAACGGCGCCAGCGCGTTGGGCAGGATCACCCGCCAGATGATGCGCGCGTCGCCCGCGCCTATCACTCTCTCGGCCAGCACGTACTCGCGGCGTTTGAGGCGCAGGAATTCGCCGCGCGCCAGCCGCGCCGTGCCCGGCCAGCTGACCACCCCGATGGCGATGGCGATGGTCGCCAGCGACGGCGAAAACAGCGTCACCAACACCATGGCGAACAGCAGGGTCGGCAGCACCTGGAAGAACTCGGTGATGCGCATCAGGGTTTCGTCGATCCAGCCGCCGTAGTAGCCCGCAAGCGCGCCCACCGTCAGCCCGATGGCCATGGACAGCACCGCCGCCACCACGCCGACCAGCAGCGTGGCGCGGCCGCCGTAGACCATGCCGGTCAGCACGTCGCGGCCCAGGTAGTCGGTGCCCAGCAGCGCGTCCGCGCCCGGCGCCGTCATCGGCGCGCCGGCGATCTCGAAGGGATCCGCCTGCATGATCATGGGCCCGAAGAGCGTCACGGCCAGGATGGCGGCCAGTAACAGCACGCCGGCCAGCGCCGAGGGATTGCGCGCGAACACCCGCAGGGCCTCGTACGACGGGCGGGCCGGCGGCCGCGCCGCCTGGCCTTGCAAGGCGGCGATGGATACGGCGGGAGGAGTCTGGCTCATGACGTCTTGATCCTGGGATCGATCAGGCGGTAGGCCAGATCGGTAAGCTGATTCATCACGACCACCAGCAGCGAGGCGAACAGCAGGATGCCCAGCAGCGTGGGATAGTCGCGCCTGAGCACGGAGTCGAACGCCAGCCGGCCCAGCCCGGGCCAGTTGAAGACCGTCTCGACCAGGATCGCGCCCGCCAGCACATTGCCGAACTGCAGGCCCAGCATGGTCACCACCGGCAGCACGCCGTTGCGCAATGCATGCTTGTAGAGCACGGACCGCTCTGGCAGGCCCTTGGCGCGCGCGGTGCGGATGTAATCGGCCGACAGCGCCTCCATGACGCTGGCGCGCGCCAGCCGGCTGTACTGCGCCAGGTAGACGAAGGCCAGGGTGAAAGCCGGCAGCACCAGGTGGTGCAGCACGTCCAGCGCGCCCGCCCAGCCGTCCTGCGGCCCGCCGGCGGAACGCATATCCGACACCGGGAAGATCGGCAGCGCCGAGGCGAACAGGATGATGAGGATGATGCCGGTCCAGAACACCGGCGCGGAATAGCCCACCACCGACAATAGCGTGATGCCTTGCGACAGCGGCCCGTTGGGCTTGCGCGCGGCCAGCGTGCCCAGCAGCGTGCCCACCACGAACGCGCTCAGCACCGAGGTCACCACCAGCAGCAGCGTGGCCGGCACGCGGTCCCAGATCAGCTGCGCCACCGGCACGTTGAAGAAATAGGAATAGCCCAGGTCGCCTTGCAGCACTTGCATCAGGTAGATGCCGAGCTGCGTCAGGAAGGGTTTATCCAGCCCGTACTGCGCGCGCAACTGCGCCCGCAGTTCTTCGCTGATGCCGCCCATGGACCCCGCGATGGTCTCGACCGGATCGCCCGGCGAGATGTGGATCAGCAGGAAATTCAGCGTCACCACGGCCAGCAGCAGCACCAGCGCGTAGGCCAGGCGGCGCAAGAGATAGCGCGTCATGGCGGCTCCACCCTACTGCAGGTAGGTATCGTCCATGGGCGATATGACGCCCCAGATGCCGTCCGGCAGGCCGTGCACCTTCTTCAAGGACAGGGTGTGGTACGGAATGACCGTGAGGAAATCGATGGGCACGTCGGCCGTGACCAGGCGCTGGAATTCCGCGTAGAGCGCGCGGCGCTTGTCCGCGTCGGTTTCGGTGCCGGCCTGTTCCAGCAGTTCGTCCACCTTGGGGTTGGAGTAGGACTGCGTGTTGGTCCAGATGATGTCGCGGATATTGCTGGACAGGTAGGTGCGGTGCACGCCGATCACCGGATCGCCCCAGTTGAAGACGATGTCGGTGGTCATGTCGAAGTCCTTGCCGGCAATGCGCTTGGCCCAGGTCGGGAAGTCCGGCGAGGCGCGCACCTGCACCGCGATGCCGACCTTCTTCAACTGGCTGCGCAGGTATTCCGCCACGTTCTTGCCCTGCACGTCGGAACCCGGCATGTAGTCCACCGTCAGCGACAGCCGTTCGCCCTTGGCGTCCTTCTTGTAGCCTGCCTCTTCCAGCAATTGCTCGGACTTCTTCAGGTCCAGCGGATACTTCGCCAGGTCCTGCGTGGCGAACGGGCTGGTGCCGATGATGGGCCCGTCGGCGGGCTTGGCGAAGCCGGCATTCAGGGCCTTGGTGATGAAGCCCTTGTCGGTGGCATAGGCGATGGCCTGCCGCACCCGCACGTCGTTCAAGGGCTTGCGCGCCGTGTTGAAGGCCAGCCAGCTCAAGGCGCCTATGCCTTCATAGCCCTTGCTGGTCATGACGATGGCGGAATTTTCCTTGGCGCGCCGCAGGATGGTGGGCTCGGTCATGAAGGGCAGCACGCCGATGTCGCCGCGTTCCAGCCCGATCAGCAGATTGGTCGCGTCCGGATTGATCTTCACCACGATCCGGTCCAGGTAGGGCTTGCCGGGCAGGAAGAATTTGTCGAACTTCTCCAGCACGATCTCCTGGCCTGGCTTGAATTCCTTGAACTTGAACGGACCCGATCCGACCACATCGGCCGAGTTGCGCGGATGGCTCTTGAGGTCCTGTCCATCGTCGTAGATGTGCTTGGGCAGCACCGGCATCAGGGCCGGCGACAGCGCCAGCAGGATGGCCGGATGCGGCTTGTTCATGCGCAGCACCACCGTGTAGGGATCCGGCGTGTCCACTGCTTCCACGGGCGCGAACATGGTCTGGAAGGGATGGTTCTTCTTGACCGCCATGACAGAGAACGCGACATCAGCCGAGGTCACGGGCTTGCCGTCATGGAACAAGGCGTCCTTGCGCAGATGCAGCGTCAGCGACTTGCCGTCCGGCGCCAGCTCCCACGATTGCGCCAGATAAGGCTGCGGCTTCCAATCCGCGTCGTAGCGCAGCAGGCTGGCGAACAGCTGCGTGCTGGGCAAGGCGGTTGCGATGCCCGATTGCACCGCGCCGTTCAGGTGCCGCGGCACTTGCGTCGACCCTATCACCAGCGTGCCGCCGGGCTTGGGCGCGTCCGCGGCCATGGCCCCGCCCGCCAGGGCCAGCGCCGTCAGTATCGTGGTCAGGCATTTTCTTGCGCTGCGCATGTTCTACCCCTTGATGTCTAGTATCACGAACCATTCATCGGATGGCCTTGGGGGTAGCGTATCCAGCCTGCGGGTCCAGGCTTAGTACCAAACCGCCGGACTTTTTGGAGCCAGCCCCGCAAACGGTCCGGATTCAGGCTGCCAGCGCCCGCGCGTACAGCGAAGCCACCGCGCAGCTGTTGACGCGGGCCTGCATGGAATCGGAGCGGCTGGTCAGCAGCACGGGCACGCGCGTGCCCAGCACCAATCCGGCGGTGCCCGCGCCAGCCAGCCAGGTCAGCTCCTTGTAGAGCATGTTGCCGGCCTCGATATCGGGCACCAGCAGGATGTCGGCATCGCCCGCCACGCGCGAGACGATGCCCTTCTGGTCGGCCGCCTCGCGCGAGATGGCGTTGTCGAAGGCCAGCGGGCCGTCGATATCGCCGCCGCGGATCTGCTGCCTGTCCGCCATCTTCGACAGGGCTGCCGCGTCCAGCGTGGCGGGCATGGCGGGATTGACGGACTCGGTGGCGCACAGCACCGCGAGCTTGGGCCGTTCCACGCCCAGCGCGCGCGCCAGGTCGATCGCGTTCTGCGCGATGTCGGCCTTTTCCTGCAGGGTCGGCGCGATGTTGACCGCCGCGTCCGTCAGGATGAAGAGCTTGGGGTACGCGGCCACCGCCATCACGAAGGCATGGCTGATGCGCCTGTCGGTGCGCAGCCCCGCGTCGCGCGCCACCACCGCCGACATGAAGTGGTCGGTATGCAGGCTGCCCTTCATCAGCATGCGCACCGCGCCGTCGCGCGCCAGCGTCGCCGCGGCGCGCGCGGCCTGCACCTCGTCGTCCGGCGTGTCGAACACTTCCAGCTCGCCTGCGCGCAGCCCTAGCTCCGCCATCATGGCCCGCAGCCTGTCCGCCGGACCGACCAGCACCGGTTCGATGTAGCCTGCGTCACGCGCCTGCACGGCCGCGCCCAGGCTGTTCGGACACAGCGGATACGCCACTGCCGTGCGCAAGCGTCCGGCCGATAGCGCGGCATTGCGCAGCGGCTCGAACAAGCTATCGCTTTCCATTTCGTTCTGCTCCTGCCGCGGAGATCCGCGGCGCCTGGCGAGAAGAATCCGGCGCGGCGGCGGCCGCGCCGGACGAACGCCACGCGATCAGCGCTTGGCGGGATCGATCGACAGCGGCACCTCGCCCGGATGGAACGGCTGGTTCACGTACTGCTTGTACTTGTCCAGGAAGCGCACCGGCTGCTTGAGCGCGTCGCGGCGGAACGGGTCGCCCAGTTCCTGGCTGACCATCATCTCCAGCACGGTGGTCTTGCCCTCGGACTGGGCCTTGCAGGCGGCCTGCAAGGCCGCGCCCACCTGGTCGGCGTGCTCTACCCGTATGCCTTCCGCGCCCATGGCGCGCGCCAACTCCGAGAAGTTCGGATTCTTCAGGTTGCTGCCGACGAAGCGGCGGCCGTAGAAGTCCACCTGGTTCTTCTTTTCGGCGCCCCACTGCCCGTTATGGAACACCACTGCCGTCACGGGTATCTTTTCGCGCACGCAGGTCAGCAGTTCCTGGAAGCTCATGCACCAGGCGCCGTCGCCCACGTAGGCCACGGCCGGCCGGTCGGGCCTGCCGAGCTTGGCCCCGATTAGCGCCGGCAAGGCATAGCCGCAATTGCCGAAGCTCATGGCGGCCAGCATGGAGTTCGGTTCGTCAAAGCGCAGATAGCTGTTGGACACCGAGCAGATATTGCCGATGTCGGTGGACACCATGACATGCTTGGGCATGGCGCGCTCCAACTCGCGCAGCATGCGGCGCGGATGCATGCGGCCACCGCCGTGCTCGATGATGTCCAGGCTCCAGTCGTCGCGTTCGTGCGACCAGCTGTCCAGTTCCTTTTCCCATTCGGCCTTCTGCGCCGCGATCTGTTCGCCGCGTCCCGCCTTGGTGGCCGCGCAGGCGACCTCGCGGCCCCGCAGCTTGGCGGCCAGCGCCGCAGCGGCCGGTTTGGCGTCGCCGCAAATGCCTACCGACACCGGGCGCACCAGGCCCAGCATGCGGTGGTCGGCGTCCACCTGGATGATGCGCGCGCCCTGCGGCCAATAGTCCAGCCCGTGCTGCGGCAAGGTGCCGAAGGGTCCCAGGCGCGTGCCCAGCGCCAGCACCACGTCGGCCTGCGACAGCAGTTTCATGCCCGCCTTGGCGCCCTGGTAGCCCAAGGGGCCGCACCACAGCGGATGGCTGGCCGGGAAGGCGTCGTTGTGCAGATAGCTGGTGACCACCGGCGCGCCCAGCAGCTCGGCCAGGGCCACGCATTCCGCCTGGCCGTCCGAGAACAGCACGCCGCCGCCCGCCACGATGACGGGAAACTTGGCCTGCGCCAGCATCTGTGCCGCCGCTTCCAGGTCCTCTTCCGAGCCCGGACCGCGGCGGATGCGGCGCGGCTCCGGAATGGCCACGTCGATCTCGCCGTAGAAATAGTCGCGCGGGATGTTCAGCTGGGTCGGACCGCGTTCGGCCAGCGCATTGTCGAAGGCCTTGGCGGTGAATTCCGCCATGCGATCGGGCCGGTTCACGTGGGCCTGGTACTTGGTGATGCGCGAGAAGATCGGCAGCTGCTCAGTTTCCTGGAAGCCGCCCAGCCCCATGCCCGCAGTGCCGGTCTCGGGCGTGATCGCCACCACCGGGCTGTGCGCCCAGTAGGCCGCCGCCACGCCGGTCACGAAGTTGGTGATGCCCGGGCCGTTCTGCGCGATGCACACGCCATGGCGGCCGGTGACGCGCGAATAGCCGTCGGCCATGTGCGCGGCGCCCTGCTCGTGCACCGTGGGCACGAAGCGGATGCCGGCCGCCGGAAACAGGTCCAGCGCGTCCATGAAGGCCGAGCCGACGATGCCGAATACGTCCTTGACGCCCTGCGCGACCAGCGTTTCCACAAACGCTTCGCTGGGGGTCATGTGTTGCTTGCTGCTCATGGTCTCTCTCCTGGCAGGCCGGCGGTGTCGGATTGCATCTGGGCCGGCATGATCCGATACTGCAGCAGAAACCTGCATGTTCCCAGCCCACGGCGTTTCATTTTCTGCGAAATCCGTGCGAGGATGCGCAGCAAGCCGCCGAATCTTCAATTATTGAAAGATGAAAGACGAATCCTCCGCAGCGCTGCGCGCGCTGACCCTGCTGGAACAGGTTGCCCGCTCCGGGCAGCCGGTATCGCTGGCCGCGCTGACGGACGCCACCGGCCTGCCCAAGCCGTCGGTGCTGCGCATCCTGTCGCGGCTGGTCGACGCCGGCATGCTGCTGCGCGAGCCCGCCGGCAAGAGCTACGTCAGCGGTCCGCGCCTGAGCGCGCTGGCGCGCGACACCCTGTTGAATTCGCCCTTGCGCGGCGAGCGCCACCGCATCCTGGACAGCCTGGTCGACGAGATCGGCGAGACCTGCAACTGCACCATGCTGGACGGCGACGAAGTCATCTACCTGGACCGTGTCGAAACCGCCTGGCCGCTGCGGGTCAACCTGCATTCGGGCTCGCGCGTGCCGTTGCATTGCTCGGCCAGCGGCAAGCTGTTCCTGGCCCACATGCGGCGCGAGGCGCGCCAGCGGCTGCTGGCCGCGGCGCCCTTGCCGCGCTACACGCCCAACACGCTGTGCGACGTGGCCGCACTGGAACAAGAGCTGCGCACCATCAAGAAGGAAGGCGCGAGCTTCGACCGCGAAGAATTCCTGCTGGGCATCGTCTGCATGGCGGTGCCCATCCTGCATGGCACGCGCGCCATTGCCGCGGTCGCCTTGCATGCGCCGGTGGCGCGGCTGTCGATCGACGGCGCGCGCGCCTGGCTGCCGCGCATGCAGGAGGCCGCCCGCGCGCTGGCCGGCACCTACGAATCCGAGGCCTAGCGCCGGCCCGCCCCGGTTCGGCCCCCCGGGGCCTTCATTCCCGGCTCTTGTTTCAGGGCCAATCGGCCGCAGGCATTACACTCTTGGGCGTATGCGGTTCGCGCAACCGCCCCTTTCTTTTGCCGCCGGGCCGCCCCCGGGGCAGAAAGCGACTATCTCTCCTATCGTGACCGACACCTCCTTTACCTCCCTGCCCCTGCTGCCCGCCCTGCTCGACAACCTGAAGAGCCTGGGATTCGAGCAGATGACGCCCATCCAGGCCCAAAGCCTGCCGCTGATCCTGGAAGGCCGCGACCTCATCGCGCAGGCCAAGACCGGCAGCGGCAAGACCGCGG
The DNA here is from genome assembly GCF_002192695.1 of Achromobacter xylosoxidans. GTDB lineage: Bacteria > Pseudomonadota > Gammaproteobacteria > Burkholderiales > Burkholderiaceae_B > Achromobacter > Achromobacter xylosoxidans_C. The sequence goes on along the minus strand of NZ_MTLG01000071.1, from coordinate 120,428 downwards.
CCTTCGGCCTGGGCGTGCTGCAGAAGCTCGACCCGACGCGCCTCGCGCCGCAGGCGCTGCTGGTATGCCCCACGCGCGAACTCGCCGACCAGGTCGCGCAGGAGTTGCGCCGGCTGGCGCGCCAGATCGCCAACGTCAAGATCCTGACCCTGTGCGGCGGCGCCGCCGCCCGGCCGCAGGCCGAATCGCTGGCGCGCGGCGCGCACCTGGTGGTAGGCACGCCGGGCCGCATCCAGGATCACCTGGAGCGCGGCAGCCTGGACCTGTCGGGCCTGAACACGCTGGTGCTGGACGAGGCCGACCGCATGGTCGACATGGGCTTTTATGACGATATCGTGGCCATCGCCTCGCATTGCCCGAGCAAGCGCCAGACCCTGCTGTTCTCGGCCACCTATCCCGACAACATCCGCAAGCTCAGCGCCCGCTTCCTGCGCAACCCCGCCGAGGTCAAGGTCGAGGCGCAGCATGACGCCAGCCGCATCGAGCAGATCTTCTACGAAATCGACGAAAAGGACCGGCTCGACGCGGTGACCCGGCTGCTGGCGCACTTCCGCCCCGAATCCACGCTGGCCTTCTGCAACACCAAGATCCGCAGCCACGACCTGGTGGAACGCCTGCAAGCCGAGGGCATCAGCGCCCAGGCCCTGAACGGCGACCTGGAACAGCGCGAACGCGACGAGATCCTGATCCAGTTTGCCAACCGCAGCTGCGCCGTGCTGGTGGCCACCGACGTGGCCGCGCGCGGCCTGGACATCCAGAACCTGAGCGCCGTCATCAACGTCGACGTGACCAAGGACACCGAGGTCCACGTGCACCGCATCGGCCGCAGCGGCCGCGGCGACCAGAAGGGCCTGGCGCTGAGCCTGTGCTCGCCCGAGGAAATGCGCTGGGCCAACCTGATCGAGCAGTACCAGGGCGCGCCCCTGGTGTGGGGCGACATCAAGACGCTGCGGCCCAAGGCGGACCGGCCGCTGCGCGCGCCCATGATCACCTTGTGCATCCAGGGCGGCAAGAAGGACAAGCTGCGCCCGGGCGACCTGCTGGGCGCGCTGACCGGCGATGGCGGCCTGACGTTCGAGCAGGTCGGCAAGATCAATATCACCGAGTTCAACTCCTACGTGGCGCTGGACCGCCAGATTGCCAAGCAGGCGTTCTCGCGCCTGTCCAACAGCAACATCAAGGGCCGGCGCTTCCGCATGCGCTATCTGGAAGAGTTCTGAATATCGGCGGGCGACAAGAACTTGATCGTTTTGCTCGGGTTTTGCAATAATGGCGCGGCCTGCCCTGGCGGCCGCCCAGTCCGCGATCACCGGGGCGCGGAACCAAAGGCTCGCAACCTGTTCCAACGGCCGCGGTCCCCTTTCAACCAATAGATGAGAAACTCACCATGATCAAATCCGACGACACCGGCAAACTGATCCTGCGCCTGACCCTCGGTATTCTGATTCTGCTGCATGGCCTGTTCAAACTGACCGGCGGCGGCGTCGGCGGCATCAGCGGCATGCTGTCCTCGCATGGCCTGCCTGGCTTTCTGGCCTATGGCGCCTACGTCGGCGAAATCCTCGCCCCCGTCCTGCTCATCGTCGGCATCTACACCCGCCTGGGCGGCCTGCTGATCGCCATCAACATGGTCGTCGCCATCCTGCTGGCCCACTCCGGCCAGATCAGCAGCATGACCAACAACGGCGGCTGGGCGCTGGAACTGCAAGGCATGTTCCTGTTCGCCGGCCTGGCCATCGCCTTCATGGGCGCCGGCCGCTTCAGCCTCGCCGGCAACGGCGGCCGCTGGAACTGACAGCCGTAACACGGCGCTACGCGCTATCAGGGGGTCGCCGAGGCGGCCCCCTTTCTTTTGCGCGGACATTGATACGAACGACATCGACGGTCACGCAGGCGCAAACATCCGTCACCGGAAAGCTGTTTCGGAACGATTACAGTCCAGAACCCTGGGGACTGGCCCGTGGCCTAATCCTGACGAGCGCGAAAAAGGCGTGGACCACGCCCGGCGCTCGGCAGGAGCCGCAAATGAAGAAGAGTCTGTTGCTGATGCTGGCCATGTCCAGCGCCTTGACTGGATGCGTGGTCGTGCCCGCCAGGCCGGCGTACTACCGCCCGGCGCCGGTGTACTACACGCCGCATTATTACTACCCGGCATATCCAGCCCCTCATTACTACTATCGTGGCTATTGATCCGCGCGCCCGTTGCGCCAAGGAAAAGACCATGAACATCTACTCCCGGATCCTCCACCCGCGCCCCCTGGCCGCGGCAGTCCTGCTGGCCGCCAGCGCCGGCGCCGCGGCCCAGACCTATGCGCCGCCGCCCGCTCCCGCCGCGCCCGTCTATGACGATGGCGATCCGGCGAACGCCAACCTGGCCCTGGTGGACCGCAGCCCCCAACCGCCGCCGCCACTGCCGGTCTACGTCCAGCCGCCCGCCCCGGCCGACGGCTACATGTGGGTCCCGGGCTACTGGAGCCTGAACCGCTACGGCTATTTCTGGGTGCCCGGCGCGTGGGTGCTCGCTCCCTATCCTGGCGCGCTGTGGACGCCGGGCTACTGGGGATTCAGCAACGGCATCTATCTGTGGAACCCGGGCTACTGGGGCCCGCACGTCGGCTTCTATGGCGGGATCAACTACGGCTTCGGCTACAGCGGCCTGGGCTATGTGGGCGGCTACTGGAAACGCGACCGCTTCTACTACAACCGGTCCGTGACGAACGTTAATGTCACGCGCGTGACCAACGTCTACAACCACACCGTGGTGGTGAACCACGTGGACAACCGCCGCGTCAGCTACCACGGCGGGCCGTCGGGCATCCGACGCGACGCGGACCCGCGCGAACTTGCCGCGCGCAAGGAGCGCCATGCGCCGCAGACCGACATGCAACGCGGGTATGTGCGCGACGCCGGCAACAATCGCGCGCAGTTCTACGACCACAACAAGGGACGCCCGCCTCAGGCGTACGTGGACCATCAATCCAACGGCAGGCCGCCTGAAGGCCAACGCCCGGGGAACGGGCGCGATGGCCGCGACGGATGGGATGGACGCGATCGCGTGCAGGACAACAATGGCCGCGACAACCGCGGCGGTCCGAATCGCGGCGACGAGCAGCGCGGGCGCGATATGCCCGGCGGACAGGCAGGCCGCCCTCAACCGCCGCAGGCGCAGCAGGTGCGCGAACAGCAGCAACGCGATCAGCAGGCACAGCAGCAGGCGAGTCAGCGACAGCAGCGTGACCAGCAGGTCCAGCAGCAGGCGCGTCAGCAACAGCAGCGCGACCAGCAGGCGCAGCAACAAGCACGCCAGCAACAGCAACGCGATCAACAGGCGCAGCAACAAGCACGCCAGCAACAGCAACGCGATCAGCAGGTGCAGCAACAAGCACGCCAGCAACAGCAACGCGATCAGCAGGTGCAGCAACTAGCACGCCAGCAACAGCAGGCGCGTCAGCAACAGCAGGCGCGTCAGCAACAGCAGGCGCGTCAGCAACAGCAGCGCGATCAACCGCGCGGGGACGGAAACGGCAACGGCCGCGGCGGTCCCGGGCGCGACTAGGACCGGACGGCATCGGTCCGGGCCGCGAGCTGGACCCTGGCCTCCTGCGGGGCTACAGTAGGCCTGTCGCCGCGCGGCCGTTGAAACCTATGGAGATTCCGATGAAGCGTATTGCCCCCTGGTTACTGCTTTGCAGCCTGCTGGCCGGCCCCTCGGCCCAGGCCGCGCTGGACGTGGGCGCACCCGCGCCGGACTTCAGCACCCAGGCCTCGCTGGGCGGCAAGGTCTACACGTTCACGCTGAACGAAGCGCTCAAGCAGGGGCCAGTGGTGCTGTATTTCTTTCCCGCTGCCTTCACCCAGGGCTGCACGATAGAGGCGCACAACTTCGCCGAAGCCACCGACGAGTACAAATCCCTGGGCGCCACCGTCATCGGCGTGTCGACCGACAACATCGACACCTTGAACAAATTCTCGGTCAGCGAGTGTCGCGGCAAGTTCGCGGTGGCGGCCGACGGCGACGGCAAGATCATGAAGGCCTACGACGCCGTCCACGACAAGCGTCCCGAATACGCGCAACGCATTTCCTACGTGATCTCGCCGCAAGGCAAGATCCTGTACGAATACACGGACATGAACCCCGATTCCCATGTGGCCAACACCATGCGCGCGCTGCGCGACTGGAAGGCCAGACAGTAGGCGCCGCCACCTGATGCGGGGCCACCAAGGGCCGCCCCGCCCCAAGCAGCACTGGCCGGGTGGATCCGGCGCGTTCATGGTCGCGGCGGCGGAAGGGACTCCCGCGAAGTGAACTCCACGCGTACGGTCTTGCCCGTGTCCGCCGCAATTGCCCTTGCGGTCAGCACGGCCGTGCCGGTGGAGTCCGACGCGCGCAGCTCCATTGTGGCAATACCATAGTCGTTGGTGCTACTGGTCGTTGCGGCAAGCGTACCGCGGTTGGTCCGCCAGTTGACGGTGACCCCCGCCCCCTCCAGATTGCCGTTGGCATCTTTCACGGTCGCCGTGAGGATCAGCTTCTCCTGGCCGTTGGCCCGCGCGGAGGCCTTGTTGCTGACGAGGGAGGCGACGCGGGCGGTTGTCGGATCGGAGGTCAATGCCACGCGGACGGTTCGGCCGGAATCTCCAGCCCGCGCCTTGGCTGTCACTGTGGCTTGGCCCGCACGCTTGCCCGCCGTCAGCACCACTGTGGCCTCGCCGTTGGCGTTGGTCCTGGTCGATGACGCCTCCAGGGTGCCAAGATCGGTGCTCCATGTGACCTCCTGGCCTGCGCCTGCCGAATTGCCGTTGCCGTCCAGCGCCACCGCCGTAAAGGTCACCGTATCGCGAGCGTTGGCCACAATGCTGGCCTTGCTGGCGGAAGCGCTGCCGACGACAGGCGAGGACGCGCCGCTTTTGAATGTCACCACGGCGAAATTGTTGTTCTGATCATTAGCTCCTGCCTTGGCACTCACCGCCACCTCGCCCGCCACGGTCGGCGCGGTCAGCACGATGCTGGCCACGCTGGCGCCATCGGTCATGCTCGTGGGCGCGGCCAAGGTACCTCCCGTCGTCTCCCAGTGCACGGTGACGCCGGCGCCCACCGGGTCGTTGAACTGGTTCCGCACGGCGGCCGTGAAGGTAGCAGTGCTGCTGCCGTCCGCTACTCCCGTACTCTTGTTGGCGTTCAAGGTACTGACGTAGTCCCGGGACGGGTCCGCCATGTAGGTCATGGCAAGGGTCGTGCCCTGATCCCCCGCTACGGCACGGGCCTGCACCAAGACTGTGCCGGCCGCGTAATACCTTACCGTGTTGTTAGCCCTGCCGTCCTGATCAGTCCTGCTGGTAACCAGATCCAAGACAGCGAAATCGCTGCTCCAGGTGATGGTGACGCCCGCGCCGACAGGATTGCCATAGGCGTCTTGCACGGTGGCTGCCACGTTGGCCCCAACGCCGGCGGGGAAGGTGGTGCTGGTGGTGCGCATGGGAACGAGCGAAACCACGCGGGCGGTCGACACGTCGGCTATGAGCGTGACGATGGCGGCCCGGCCTACGTCTGCCGTGCCCCCCGTGGCGATGACGATGGCCCGGCCGATGGCAGTCGGCGCTGTAAGGACGACGGTAACCTGGCTGTTGGCATCGGTGGTGCCGCCAACACCGGCAAGCGTACCTGCGCTGGTGCTCCAGTTGATGGCGACGCCAGCGCCCACCGGGTTGTTCCGGATATCCGCAACCGTGGCCGTGAGGGTCACGGTATCGCTGCCGTTGGCGACGCCGTAGGTCTTGCTCGACCTGAGGTCGATCACGCGGACGCTGGAGGCGTCGATCGTGAAGGTGACGATGGCTTTCTGGCCTGCATCGCTGCCCGCCGCCCTGGCGGTTATCGTCGCCGCGCCAGCAGCCATCGGCGCGGTCAGCACGGCCGTGGCCTGGCTGCCCGCGTCGGTGGTGCTGGTGGCGGCCAGCGTGCCCAGGCTGGTGCCCCAAGTAACGGTGACACCCGCCCCTACCGGATTGCCCCCGGCATCCGCGACCGTGGCCTTGAACGTCACGGTATCCATGGCGTCGGCCACGCCGACGGTCTTGCTAGGCGTGAGCGCGACCACCCGGGCGGTGGACGCGTCGGAAGAGAAGGCAACGGAGGCGGCCTTGCCCGCATCTGCGCTTGCGCCCTTGGCGGTGACCGTGGCCGTGCCGACGGCCGTCGGCGCGGTCAGCACGACTGTGGCCTGGCTGCTGGCATTGGTTGTGCTCGTAGCGCCCGCAAGGGTCCCCATGCTGGCGCCCCAGTTGACCGCGACGCCCGCTCCTACCGGGTTGCCCAAGGCGTCCGCGACCGTGGCCGTGAACGTCACGGTATCCAGGCCGTTAGCCACGCCGGAGCTCTTGCTGGGCGCGAGCGCGATCACGCGAGCCGTGGAAGCATCGGCCGTGAAGGTAACCGAGGTAGTCTGGCCAGCGTCACCGCCAGCCGTCTTGGCGACGATGGCTGCCACGCCGGCCGCGGTCGGCGCGGTCAGCACGATCGAGGCTTCGCTCCTGCCATTGGTGACGCTGGTGGCGGCGAGCGTGCCCAGGCTGGTGCTCCAGTTGACGGTGACGCCCGCGCCTACCCGATTGCCCTGGGCATCTGCCACCAAGGCTATCAGGGTCACGGTATCCGTGCCGTTGGCCAGGCCCACCGTCTTGCTCGGACTGAGTTCTATGACGTGTACGCTGGACGTGTCGGAGGTGAAGGCAACGGAGGCGGTCTTGCCCGCGTCCCCGCTTGCGCCCTTGGCAGTGACCGTGGCCGTGCCGACAGCCGTCGGCGCGGTCAGCACGATCGTGGCCTGGCTGCTGGCGTTGGTTGTGCTGGTGGCGCCCGCCAGGATGCCCATGCTGGCGCCCCAATTCACCGTGACGCCGGCTCCTACCGGGTTGCCCGAGGCGTCCGCGACCGTGGCCGTGAACGTCACGGCATCCCTGCCGTTGGCCAGGCCGGTGCTCTTGCTGGGCGTGAGCGCGACCACGCGGGCGGTGGACGCGTCGGCCGTGAAGGTGACGGAGGCCGTCTTGCCGGCATCGCCGCCCGCCGCCTTGGCGACGATGGCTGCCACGCCGGGCGCCGTCGGCGCGGTCAGCACGATCGAGGTTTCGCTCTTGCCATTGGTGACGCTGGTGGCGGCGAGCGTGCCCAGGCTGGTGCTCCAGTTGACGGTGACACCCGCGCCCACCGGATTGCCCTGCGCATCTGCGACCAGGGCCATCAGGGTCACGGTATCCGTGCCGTTGGCCACGCCAACGTTCTTGCTCGGGCTGAGTTCGACGACATGGGCGCTGGACGCGTCGGCGGTGAAGACTATGGCTGCGGTCTGGCCAGGATCGACGCCCAAGCTCTTCCCCTGGCGGCCAGGCGCGCACTTGGCGGTGATGGTCGCCGGACCGGTCATGGTCGGCGCGGTGAGCACGACCGTAGCCTGGCTGCTGGCATTGGTGACGCTGGCGGCGGCAACGGTGCCCCGGTCGGTGGTCCACCTGACGGCAACGCCCGCCCCCACCGGATTGCCGCGGCCATCGTCGACGGTGGCCGTGAGCGTGACGGTGTCCGTGCCATTGGCCAAGCCGCTGGTCTTGCTGGGCGTAAGCTGGGCCACGCGCGCCATCAGCACGTTGGCAGTGAAGACTGCCGAGGCGGTCTTGCCTGCATCGCCATCCGCGGCCTTGGCGGTAATGGTTGCCACGCCGGGAGAGAGCGGCGCGGTCAGCATGACCGTAGCCTGACTACTGGCGTTGGTGACGCTGCTGGATGCGATGGTGCCCTGACTGGCGGTCCAGTTGACGCTGATGCCGGCGCCCACCGGATTGCCCCGCCCATCTTCAACCGTGGCCGTGAAGGCCAGGGTATCCGTGCCATTGGCCACGCCGCTGGCCTCGCTTGGCGTAAGCAGAACCACACGGGCGCTCGAGGCATCGGCCACGAAGGCAATCGCAGCGGTCTTGCCCGCATCGCCGCTTGCGCCCCTGGCGCTGACGGTCGCCACGCCGGCCACGATGGGCGCCGTCAATACGATCGTGGCCTGGCTGTTCGCGTCGGTGCTGCTGGAGGCTGCGCCCAGCGCGCCGAGGCTGGCGCCCCAATGAACGTCGATACCGGCGCCCACCGGATTGCCCCGCCCATCGGCAACGGTGGCCGTGAGCGTCACGGTGTCGATACCGTTGGCCGGGGCGGTGGTCTTGCTGGAAGTGAGCAGCACGACCTTCGCGTCGGATGCGTCCAGCAGGAAATCCACCGACAAGCTCTTCCCCGGATCCTCGGCTCCCGCCTTGGCGGTAATGACCGCGGTGCCGGGGGCGGTGGCGGAAAGCAGTTCCGCCACCGCCATGCCGCTCGCATCGGTATGGCTGCTGTGGCTGGAAAGCTGGCCGGCGGTGGCCGTCCAGTTCACCGCCACGCCCGCGCCCACGGCGTTGCCCTTGCCGTCCTTGACTGTCGCCCTCAGCACGGTCTTGTCCCGGCCGTTTGCCAGGATGGACGCTGGGGTCGCATCGAGTTGCGTAACGTTCGCCGAAGCCGGCGCCGCAAGGAATTCGGCTTCGCTCCTGCCCTTGAAGCCCTGAGCTTCCGTCGCCTCGACTTCGACCGTGGCCGCGACCGTGCTGCTGACCATGACGAACGCCAGTCCGTCCGCATCGGTCCGGTCCGAAGATTCCTTGATGGCGCCGGGCCCGCGCAAGGTCCAGGCAATGGCGCGCCCGGCCATGGGTTCAGCCGCGACGCCGCGGACCTGGGCCGTAAACCTGACGCTGTCCATGCCGTCGGCCATGGCGGCGGCTTTCGAGCGCGCGACGCTGAGGCTCAGCGGATTGACGCTCACTTCCATGATGTTCGAACTGATTTTCCGTCCATGCGCATCGATGGCCGTTGCCGCCAGGCGATAACGGTTGACGCCGCCGATGTTGTAGGCGGGCAGCGTTATCATCCCCGACCCGCCGCCATAGGGCATGGCAAAAGTCGCCGCCGAACCGGACCATTCGATCGTGGGCGCCTCGGCCGAGCCCGCAATGGTCACCGGAAAGCTGAGCACCGTCTGCGGATAGCCGCTGACGGCCGACGGCAACTGGATCGTCATTGGGGCGTTTTTCTTGTATTCCAGGACGATTTCGTTGTTGCGCTCGACCAGGTCCATGCGCATGCCGGCCAGTTGGCGGCTGCTCGCGACGCCCCCCGGCTCCAGCTGCTTGGCCAAGGGCACCCCGAACGCGACCTTCACGCCCAGCTTGAAGCTCGTGTCGGACTTGCCGCCCTGCCCCATGCGATGGTCCAGGCCCAGGGTGACGGCTTGCGCCGGCGTGTAGGAAACGCCCAGGGTCCAGGCGCTGGGATTCTTTTGCCGGTTGCTGGCGCCGAACAGCCCGACCTCATCGCCGTAGTACTTCTCGAACATCAGCTTGCCGCCCAACTGCGGATACTGGGGCAGATACCCTTCGGCCCTGATGTCCCAGCCGCTGGCCGGGCGTTCCTGGTAGTCCCGCGCATCGGGCGAGCGCTTCCAGTTGCTCAGCCTGAAGTAGCCGTTCATGCCGAGTTTCAGATAGTCCGCCCACCATTCGCCGCCCAGGCCCAGTCGGCGATGGCCGCGCGACACATCCTGGTCCAGGAAGGCATTGCCGCCGACCATGTAGCCGTCGGCGAAATGGCGGTATCCCAATCCGAGATTGACCGTGGTCCGATAGGACTCCTGCAGCAGGTTGGTCCGCCGCACGCCGAGCTGCGAAAAAACCAGGCCCGTCCCGGAATCGTGCACCGGAAACAGCATGTCCAGGGCCCCGCCATGGAAGCTGCCCAGCAGGTCCAGCCTGGCGGTGCCGAACTGGCCCAGCCAGCCTTCGGCCAAGCGCTTCGCTTCGCCGGTGGCCTTGCCGCCTGCCATGGCCCTGGCGTCGGCGCTGGCCATTTGATCGGGATTGGCAGGCAAGGGCCGCCCTTCCAGATCAGGCGCCGGATCCATGCCCCCGGGGATCGCGGCGCGCGGCGCGGCCGCTTCCTGCGCGCGCGCCCCTTCCAGAACCGCGACGGATGCGGATACGGCGTGGGCGTCGGCGGCGGACGGCTTGCGGTGTTCACCGGCCAGCGGCGCCGCGCATCCCTGGAACAGCAGGAAAACCGAAAGCGCCACGCACAACGTCTTTCTGGCTGGGCGCGCGACCGATCTGCGCCAAGCAAATGGCTTGGGTAGCTTCAGCATCGTCATGACCTTGTCTCAAAGGAATCCGCGGGGGGTGGGCGCGCTAGCCAGGCAAAGCCGCCAAGCTACTGAACTGCGGCGCGGCCGGTTCCGTTCTGGGTCATATCCAGGACGAAATCCCGCTCGCGCTCCAAGCCATCACGCCCGGGGATTCGTGTTGTTACTTACAAATGACAAAATATGACAATATGCTATTTATATGACTATTAATTTCAATATGTAATTTATTGATTCGACAACAGAAAACCTGATCACTGGCATCAGGCGGGGCTTGCGCGAGGAAGGCGATGGAGGCGGCTCAGTCAGGACTGAACGCGGAGAACGCGGGCCGTATCGAGCAGACACAGCCCGCAGGCCGTGCTACGGCCTTTACGTGAATACGCGGGTGTACATCAGACGGAACCGCGGATGAACCCGCGGCTCCAAGAGACGGCCCATTCCCAGGCGGACGCCGGGCGGCGTGCAGGGGCGGGCCGCAGTTCCTAGTTGAACGGCCAGACCGGCGGATGCGTGCCGGGCGGGCTGGACGGACGCGTCCAGCGGGCCGGCGTTGCGGAGAACTGCGCGGCGTGGCGCAAGGCCACCAGTTCGCCAAAGCCGGAGGGTTCGGTTTCCAGCAGGCCTTCAAAACCCGGCATCGGACAGGCGAGACCGCCCTCGACCCGGCCCAGGCCGCGCAGCCAATGCGCGGTCTGCGCCAGCGACACGCGCACGTGCCAGCTGCCGCCCTCGGTCGCCTGGCGCGCCAGCGCGGCCTGCGCGCCGAATGCCATCAGGTAGCCCGAGGCATGGTCCAGGATCTGCATGGGCATGGGCTTGGGCGCGTCCTGGCCCGCGGCCTGCGCTTCGGCATGGTTGAAGCCCGTGGCGGTCTGCACCAGGGAATCGAAGCCGCGGCGGCCCGCCCAGGGGCCCTTATCGCCATAGGCGGACAAGGACACGTAAACAATGCCCGGACGGATGCGCGCCGCGTCCTGCGGGCCGAAGCCCAGCGCGGCCAGGCCGCCGGGACGGTAGCCCTGCACGAACACATGCGCGCTGCGCAGCAGGTTGCCCAGCGCGATGCGGCCGTCGGCCGTGTCCAGGTCGGCCAGCACCGACAGCTTGCCGCGGCTGGTGTCGATGATGTTGTCGATGTTGGGCAGATGCGGGGAATTGAGCAGCATCACGTCGGCGCCGTAGGCCGCCAGCGCCCGGCCGCAGACCGGGCCGGCGATGATGCGGGTCAGGTCCAGCACGCGGATGTCCTTGAGCGGCCTGGCGCCGTTGCCATACTTGGGCAAGGGCCGCGGATCGGCCTCGCCGATGCGTTCGATGGTCAGCAAGGGCTGCGCGGCCACCGCCACGGCTTGGGGGTGGCGGTCCCATTCGTCGAAGCTGCGCATGGCGGCCACGGGCAGGCCCGCATCGGCGGCGACCTGTTCGAAGTCCAGGGCCTTCCAGCGGCTCAGGGCGCGCTCAACCGTTGCGCGGGTGGTGTCTTCCCCCGCGGGACAGCCCAGCAGCGCCAGCGCGCCATCCCGGTGATGGGCGAAATTGGCGTGGATGCGGACCCAGCCGCCGTCGCCGCAGCGATACAGGCCGGTGATGGGATCCCAGGGATTGGGGGTGATGCCGTTGATGGTGTAGTGGCTGCGGCATTCCTGCGCCGCGTGCAGCATGTCGACGGCGACCTGCTGCCTGGCGCCGCCGCGCAAGTGCCAGATTTCGGCCGCTGCCAGGGCGGCCGCCGCCATGCTGGCCTGCGCCGCCGCGCCGACGGCGAAGGACGATGGGAGTACCGGGTCGGCGCCAGTCAACACCACGTGGTCCAGCGACTCGTCCGGCAGGTCCACCGAGCGCCAGAGCTTCTGCAAAACGTCGCGCGACGCGTTGCCTGCGGGTGTGCGGCCCCTCAGAAAAGACGGGCGTAGGTCCATCAGATTTCCCATAGCGTTCATCTTGCTCTAGTCGTTTATTTGAATTACATGGCGGGGCCCTGGCCGCGTCAATACGCGCGGCGGGCCAGCGTGTTTCATGGTTTGACCGCAAAGCGCCGCGATCGGGCCGCGCCACGCGGATTCCCCTGCGAGGCCCGCGGCGCGGGCCTGCGCCGGCCAGGACACATCTACTCGTAGTTTTTACATCGTCTTCCAAGCCCGCACCGTCCGTGCGCCCGCGCGGCGGACGCAATATAGAATGCCAGCCTCGCCGCCTCCCTGCCCTGGACCGCCCATGAACACGCTGCTCTGGCTGCGCACCGACCTGCGCGCGCACGACAACCCCGCCCTGGCCGCGGCCGCCGAGGGCGGCACGGTCACCGCCCTGTTCCTGGCCGCGCCTGGCCAATGGCGCCTACATGGCGACGCGCCGGCCAAGGTCGATTTCTGGCTGCGCAACCTGCGCGAACTCGCGCGCGAACTCGGCCGCCTGGGCATACCGCTGCGGCTGCTGACCGTTCATGAGTGGAGCGAAGCGCCGGACGCGCTGGCCGCTTTCTGCCGCGACCACGCCATCGGCCAAGTCCACGCCAATGCCGAATGGGCCGTCAACGAACGCCGCCGCGATGCCGCGGTCGCTGCCCGCCTGCGGTCCATGGACGTGGAGTGGACGCTGCATCACGGCGCCTCGCTGCTGCGGCCCGGCACGGTGCTGACCGGCAAGGGCGAGTGTTATCGCGTCTACACCCCCTATGCGCGGGCCTGCCGCGAACGGCTGCGCACGGCGCCGCTGCGCGCCCTGCCGGCCCCGCGCGCACAGACGCCGCCGCCCTGGCCGGCGGATCCGTTGCCCACGGCCTTCGACGGTTTCGATGCGCCCGCCGAACCCGTGCGCGCGCTCTGGCCCGCCGGCGAGGACGCGGCCAGCGTACGGCTGGAAGCCTTTGCCGACGGCGTCATCGACGCCTACCAGGAAGAACGCGACTTTCCCGCGCTGCCCGCCACCAGCTGCCTCTCGCCCTATCTGGCGGCGGGCGTGCTGTCGCCGGGCCAGGCCCTGCGCGCGGCGCTGGCCGCCAATCATGGCGAGGTGGACGGCGGCAAGCGCGGCGCGGCCACCTGGATCAACGAACTGCTGTGGCGCGAGTTCTATCAACACCTGCTGGCCGCCTACCCCAGGCTGTCCATGCACCAGCCCATGAAGCCGGAGACCGCGGCCGTGCCCTGGCGCGACGCGCCGGACGACCTGCATGCCTGGCAGCACGGCCGCACCGGCATCCCCATCGTCGACGCGGCGATGCGGCAGCTGCTGGCGCTGGGCTGGATGCACAACCGCCTGCGCATGGTGGCGGCCATGTTCCTGTCCAAGAACCTGCTGATCGACTGGCGGCTGGGCGAAGCCTGGTTCATGGCGCAACTGGTGGACGGCGACCTCGCCGCCAACAACGGCGGCTGGCAGTGGAGCGCATCCACGGGCGCGGACGCGGTGCCCTACTTCCGCATCTTCAATCCGCTGTCGCAGTCGCGCAAATTCGATCCGGACGGGGTGTTCCTGCGCGAATGGCTGCCGGAACTGGCGCATCTGGACAGCCGCGCCATCCACGATCCCAGTCCCATGGAGCGCGCGGGCGCAGGCTATCCGCTGCCCATCGTCGACCTGGCCCAGAGCCGGCTGCGCGCGCTGGAGGCGTTCAGCGGACTGCCGCCGGCCTGACAGGCGCCTTGGCGCCGCACCGCGCGGACGGGCGTAGGCGGCGCTTGACCTAGGTCAACGCCGTTTCCGTCCGCGTCCTGGATGATGGTTGCGCGACTCCCCGCCAACGCCGATCGCAGGACGACACAGCATGCGCGACCATCCGCAGGTCCATGACCAGGAATACACGCTGCACGACGAGCAGTGCCTCATCACCCGCACCGACGCGCGCGGCCGCATCATCTATGCCAATCCCGCGTTCCTGGAAGTCAGCGGCTACACGCAAGCGGACCTGATCGGCAAGGGCCATGACACCATGCGCCACCCCGACATGCCGCTGGCCGCCTACGACGATCTGTGGCGCACGATACAGCGCGGCCAGTCCTGGACGGGCGTGATCAAGAACCGGCGCAAGCATGGCGGCCACTATTGGTCGCTGGCCAGCATCACCCCGGTGGTGGAACGCGGCGTCACCGTCTGCTATGCCTGCGTGCGCGTCAAGCCGACGCGCGCCCAGATCGAGACCGCCGACAGCGCCTACCGGCGCCTGCGCACCGGCATCACCGGCGGCTTGCGCCTGAGCGCGGGGCGGATCCATCCCGGGGGCCTGCTGGCGCGCCTGCGCGACTGGCGGGCGGCGGGCATACGCGGGCGCATGCTGGCCTGGGCAGGCCTGTCGTCCGCGCTGTTCCTGGCCGCCGGCGGCATTGCGCTGCATGGCATGGCAGCCAACCTGGACATCGAGCAACTGGCCTTGGCCGCGGCGGTGCTGGCCGCCGGCGTCTGCCTGATCTTCGCATCGGGCTGGGCCTACGCCCGCACGCTGTCCGGACTGCTGGCCACGGCCACCGACTTCACGCGGCAGATCGCGGCCGGCAATCTGGGCACGCCGCTGGCGCCCGCCAGCACGGATGATGAAATCGGCGCGCTGAGCTGGTCGCTGGAGGCCACGCGCAGGAATCTGGTCGGCCTGGCCCGCGACGTGCACAGCGGCATTGCAGATGCGGGGAGCCCCGACGCGGCGCCCACCCTGCCGCCATCCGGCGCGGGCGACCTGCGCCACGCGATCGAGGTGTTCAGGATCGGGCGCGTCCAGCCCCTGGGCACGCGCCAATCCTTGTAGCGCCACGCCGGCTCAGGCTTGCAGCGGCCTCAGGCGCCGGCCGCGGCCTCTTTGTCCAGGCGCTTGATGAACACCTGCAGCTCCTTCACCACCTGCTGGTCGCCGCGCGCCTGCGCGGCCTGCAGGCCCGATTCCCAGGCGGCGCGCGCACCCGCCCGGTCGCCCTGCCCGAGACTCGCCTTGCCCAGCCATTTCCAGGCCACCGAATAGGCGGGATCGAATGCCAGCGCCGCGCGCAGATGCGGCTCGGCTTCGCGGAAGCGGTCCTGCTCGGCATAGGCCTTGCCCAGGGAAAAACGCAGCAGCATGTTGTCCGTGCCCTTGGCCAGCATCGCTTCCAGCCGTTCGATCATTCCTTCCATTGCCAATTTCTCCTGCAGGCACGCCATTCGATCTGATGGCACATCATAGGACGGCGGTGCCCGAACCCGGGCAATGGCCCCGCGCGGCGCAGGCCCAAATGGGAAGCGCGGCCGGCGTCAAGCATGCTCAGACATTTCTCAGGGTATACCCTTAATTGCAATAGGGCTTTGCGCAAGCGCCCACAGCGCGCTGCCTTAGAATTCCGCCCTTGCCCTTTCTCTGCCGCCGGGGTTTTCCTCTTCGTCCCGGCCCTGTCTCCCATGCCCCTGCACCTCATCGCGCTGGCCGCCGCCGCTTTCGGCATCGGCACCAGCGAGTTCGTCATCATGGGCCTGCTGCCCAACGTCGCCGCAGACCTGCGCGTCAGCATCGACGTCGCGGGCCTGCTGATCACCGGCTACGCCATGGGCGTGGTGATCGGCGCGCCCATCATGGCCGTCATCACCGCCAGGCTGCCGCGCCGCGCCACGCTGATCGGCCTGGCCAGCACTTTCGTGGTCGGCAATCTGCTGTGTGCGCTGGCGCCGAACTACGGCTTGCTGATGGCCGCGCGCGTGTTCACGGCGTTCTGCCATGGTGCCTTTTTCGGCCTGGGCGCCGTGGTGGCCGCGGACCTGGTGCCGCGCAACCAGCGCGCCAGCGCCATTGCGCTGATGTTCACCGGCCTGACGCTGGCCAACGTGCTGGGCGTGCCGCTGGGCACGGCGCTGGGCCAGGTCGCCGGATGGCGTTCGACCTTCTGGGTGGTCAGCGGCATCGGCCTGGCCGCCGTGGCCGCGCTGGCCGCCTGGCTGCCGGCGCGCATTCCCATGCAGCCCGGCAACATCCTGCGCGAATTCAAGGTGCTGCGCGACGTGCGCGTGGTCTGGCCGCTGGCCGCCAGCGTGCTGGCCTCCGCGGCGCTGTTCTGCGTGCTGACCTATATCGCGCCGCTCTTGCGCGAAGTGACCGGCGTGTCCGAGCGCGGCGTGACCGGCGTGCTGCTGCTCTTTGGCGTGGCGCTGACCGCGGGCAGCACCCTGGGCGGCAAGCTGGGCGACCGCAACCTGGAAGTGTCGCTGCGCCGCATTTTCATCGGCCTGCTGCTGGTGTTCCTGGCGCTCAGCCAGGCCATCCACGCGCTGGCGCCCATGCTGGCCGTGACCTTCATCTGGGGCGTGCTGGGCTTTGCGGTGGTGCCGCTGCTGCAGACGCTGATCGTGGACCAGGCGGCCGATGCGCCCAACCTGGCCTCGACCTTGAACCAGGGCGCGTTCAACCTGGGCAATGCGGGCGGCGCCTGGCTGGGCAGCGTGGCGCTGGGCCACGGCCTGCCGCTGACGGACCTGCCCTGGATGTCGGCCGGCATCACCGCCGCCGTCCTGCTGCTGACCTTGTGGGGCACGCGCTACTACGGGCGCGGCGCCGGGGCTACACTCGCTGGACAACAAGCCGGCGCGCTGACGCCCTCGCGTTCGGACGCCTGACCTGGGAGCCCGCATGAGCACCATCCATGATTTCTCCGCCCGCGCCCTCGACGGCACGGAACAGTCCCTGGACACCTACCGCGGCCGCGTGCTGCTGGTGGTGAACGTGGCGTCCAAGTGCGGCTTCACGCCGCAATACACCGGCCTGGAAGAGCTGTACCGCTCGTTCCACGACGACGGTTTCACGGTGCTGGGCTTTCCCTGCGACCAGTTCGGCCACCAGGAACCGGGCGACGAGGCCGAGATCCGCAATTTCTGCACCACGCAGTACGACATCACCTTCCCGCTCTACGCCAAGATCAACGTCAACGGCGACGATGCCCATCCGCTGTACCGCTGGCTCAAGGGCGAGAAGCCCGGCGTCTTCGGCACCGAGGGCATCAAGTGGAACTTCACCAAGTTCCTGGTGGGACGCGACGGCCAGGTCATCAAGCGCTACGCGCCCACCGACACCCCGGCCGGCATCAAGGACGACATCGAAAAGGCGCTGTCGGCGCCGGTCTGAGGCGCGCTTCAGCGCAGCGGCGGCAGCCTGCGGCGCACCGTGTGCGACTTGACGATGGCGGTGTTGGTTTCCGCAAATTCGGTCACGCGCTCCAGGATGCCGTCCAGGTGCGAGATCGAGCGCAGCACGACGCGGGCGATGAAGCAGTCGTCGCCCGTGACCTTGTCGCATTCGACGAATTCCGGAATCTGCTGGATCAGACCCTCCACGTGGCGCAGCTGCCCCGGCAAGGGGCGGATGCGGACGATGGCCTCCAGCGCATAGCCCAACGCCACCGGGTCCACATCCAGGGTATAGGCCCGGATCACGCCCGACTCTTCCAGCCGCCGCAAGCGGTCCGCGACGCTGGGCGCGGACATCCCGACCTGGCGCGCCAGGTCAGCCGTGGTGGTGCGCGCATTGGCGGTCAGCATCTCCACCAGGCGGCGGTCGATACCGTCCAGGACCGGGTTTTCAGTTTTTAGGTCGTTTTGCATAAATTCCACCTAAACAAAGGTTTTGGAATCGATTCACCACATCAACATCATATAACCAGCTTGATCCGCCTGGGATAATTTCTCCATCGAACATCGCGGCCGCAAGGCCCCTGGAGAACCCTCATGAATCCCTCGTCAGAACGCCTGGGCCTGGCCCAGATGGCCGCGGCGATGACCCTGTCCGGCACCCTCGGCGTGTTTGTGCTGGAGTCCGGCCAAAGCGCCTGGAACGTGGTGTTCTTCCGCTGCGTGTTCGGCGCCCTGTCGCTGTTCCTGTATTGCTGGGCGCGCGGCCTGCTCAAGCCCGGCCTGTTCACCGCCCGCACGCTCGCGCTGGCCCTGGCCGCGGGCGCCGCGCTGGTGCTGAACTGGGTGCTGCTGTTTTCCGCCTACCGGCTGGCCTCCATTTCGCTGGCCACCGCGGTCTACAACGTGCAGCCCTTCTTCCTGATCGGGCTGGGCGTGCTGTTCCTGGGCGAACGGCCCACGCGCGGCAAGCTGGCCTGGTCGGTGCTGGCCTTCGCCGGCCTGATGCTGGTGCTGCGCCTGTCCGAAGCCGGCGGCGCGGACGGCCGCGCTTATCTGTCGGGGCTGATGCTGGGGCTGGGCGCGGCGGCGCTCTATGGCGTCACCGCCATCATCGTCAAGCGGCTCAAGCACATTCCGCCGCAGGTGCTGGCGCTGGTGCAGGTGACGCTGGGCGCCGTGATGCTGCTGCCCATGGCGGACTTCAACGCCCTGCCCGCCGCGCCGCTGCAATGGGGCTATCTGGTGGCGCTGGGACTGATCCATACCTGCCTGATGTACATCCTGATGTACTCGGCCATCCAGAAGCTGCCGACCACGTCCACCGCCGCGCTGAGCTTCATCTATCCCGCCGTCGCCATCCTGCTGGACTTCGTGGTCTACGGGCACCGCATGGACGCCACGCAGATCGCCGGCGTGGCCATGATCTTCCTGGCGGCGGCGGGCGTGAGCCTGAACTGGACCTGGCGCCTGCCGGGGCGGCCGCGCGCAGGCACCGCCTGAACGCGGGCTGCCGCAGGGGCAAGCCTCGGGGCAAACCCGTACCCGCCCCCCGGTTATTGGGGCCGGCGCCAAGCCGGCCCCGCTATCATGGCTTTTTCCTGCGCCGGCCGCCGCCGGCGCGACGCACAGGACATCCCATGATCGATCTCTACTACTGGACCACCCCCAACGGCCACAAGATCACGCTGTTCCTCGAAGAAACCGGCCTGCCCTACAAGATCCATCCGGTGAACATCAGCCGCGGCGATCAGTTCAAGCCCGAGTTCCTGGCCATTGCCCCGAACAACCGCATTCCCGCCATCGTCGACCAGGCCCCGGCCGGCGGCGGCGCGCCGATTTCGCTGTTCGAGTCGGGCGCCATCCTGCTGTACCTGGCCGAGAAGACCGGACGTTTCCTGCCCGCCGACCTGCGCGGCCGCGCCGAGGTGTCGCAGTGGCTCTTCTGGCAGATGGGCGGCCTGGGCCCCATGGCCGGCCAGAACCACCATTTCTCGGGTTACGCGCAGGAGCGCATCGCCTACGCCATCGAGCGCTACGTCAAGGAAACCAACCGCCTCTACGGCGTGCTGAACAAGCGCCTGGCGGACCGCGAATTCGTCGCCGGCGACTACTCCATCGCCGACATGGCGGCTTACCCCTGGATCGTGCCGCACGCCAAGCAGGGCCAGGACCTGAACGACTTCCCGCACCTCAAGCGCTGGTTCGACGCCATCGCGGCGCGCCCCGCCACGCAGCGCGCCTATGCGCTGGCCGACACCATCAACACCGCGCCGTCCATCAGCGACGAGGAATCGCGCCGCATCCTGTTCGGCCAGACCGCCCAGAACACCGCCCGCTGAAAGGAGCCGCCATGCCCGACCCGCAACTGGTTTTCCGCCGCGCGCGACTGGGGGATCTGCCGGGCATCGTCGCCCTGCTGGCCGACGATGAACTCGGCGCCACGCGCGAGAATCCCGCGCTGCCGCTGGACCCGCGCTATGCTGCCGCCTTTGCCGCAATCGGCCAGGATTCCAATCAATTCCTGGCCGTGGTCGAACAGGGCTCGAACCTGGTCGGCTGTTTGCAGTTATCGTTCATACCCGGCCTGTCGCGGCTGGGCCAATGGCGCGGGCAGATCGAGAGCGTGCGCATCGCCTCGTCCTCGCGCGGCGCCGGCCTCGGACGCAGGATGTTCGAGTGGGCGATAGAGCAATGCCGCATCCAGGGTTGCAGCCTGGTGCAGCTGACCACCGACCGCGCCCGGCCCGATGCGCGCCGGTTCTATGAAAGCCTGGGCTTCAAGGCCAGCCACGACGGCATGAAGCTCAGCCTGTAGTTTTTCAGTACTGATTTGGAAGGAACGCCCATGCATGGCGAATACAAAGTCCCCGGCGGCAAACTGGTCGTCGCGGATCTGGAAGTGCGCGATGGCCGCCTGGCCGATGTGCGCATCAGCGGCGACTTTTTTCTTGAGCCGCCCGAGGCCCTCGACGCCATCAATAGCGGCCTGAACGGCCTGCCGGCCGATGCCGGCGAACTGGAACTGGCGCTGGCCGTGCAATCGGCCCTGCCCGCCGATGCCGAAATGTTCGGCTTCTCGGCCGAGGCCGTCGCCGTCGTGCTGCGGAGGGCGCTGGCATGACGCGCACCGACTGGAACGACTACGACTGGCAACTGATCCATGAAGGGCCGCAAGACCCGGTGCTGCACATGGCGCTGGACGCCGTCATCACCGACGAGGTCGGCGCCGGCCTGCGTCCGCCCACCCTGCGCATCTGGGAATGGGCCGCGCCCGCGGTCGTGATCGGCCGCTTCCAATCGCTCAAGAACGAAGTCGACCCCGACGGCGCGCGCCGCCACGGCATCCAGGTCGTGCGCCGCGTCAGCGGCGGCGGAGCGATGTTCATGGAACCCGGCAACTCCATCACCTATTCGCTCAGCGCCCCCCAGGCGCTGGTGCACGGCATGAGCTTCCAGGAGTCCTACGCCTTCCTGGACGCCTGGGTGCTGACCGCACTGCAGGGCCTGGGCATCAAGGCCTGGTACCAGCCGCTCAACGACATCGCCTCGGACATCGGCAAGATCGGCGGCGCGGCGCAGGCCCGCCGCGGCGGCGCGGTGCTGCACCACGTCACCATGTCCTACGACATCGACGCGGATAAAATGGTCGAGGTCCTGCGCATCGGCCGCGAAAAGCTGTCCGACAAAGGCACCACCAGCGCCAAGAAACGCGTCGATCCCTTGCGCACCCAGACCGGGCTCGCGCGGGAAGTCATCATCGACCGCATGGTGGAAACTTTTGCCGGCCTGCACCGTCTCACCCCCGGGCAGATAGGCAGCGACACGCTGGCGCGCGCGCAGGCGCAGGCAGCCGAGAAGTTCGCCACGCCCGAGTGGACCGGCGTGGTGCCCTGAACGGCCGCGCCCCGATTTTCTGGAGGTAGTTTCAATGCGTCGCACCTTCACGCCGCAAGGCGCGATAAGCGGTCTCATCCTGGGCGCGGCCCTGCTGGCGCTGGCCGGCTGCGGCAGCACGCCGCCCGCCGACATCACCCTGGCCACGCAGGCGCCGGCCTCGGCGTCCACGCCGGAAAAAGTCGGCGACCTGTCCACCGAACGCATCAAGTGGGCATCCAGCAAGCCGGGCTGCGAGGGCGACTGCCCGCGCATCGAAATCGACAGCGTCGCGTTTCCCGGCATCCCCAAGCTGACCGCGCTGGTGGACCACGTGCTGGCCTACATGACCGGCACCGACGCCAACCGCCGCGGCCCCTACGACACGCTGTCGGAATACACGCAGTACTTCTGGTCGGTCGCGCGCCCGCGCGATGCCACCTACTTCAAGGCCAGCGTGAAGGACACGGTGGGCGACATCGTGGCCGTCGAACTGCACACCGAGCAGTTCCTGACCGGCGCCGCGCACGGCATTCCCGCCACCCAGTACCTGAACTGGGAGCGCAGCCGCGGCCGCGTGATGGGCCTGGAAGAAGCCTTGATACCGGGCCGCCATCCGCAGTACGTGGCGGCCTTGCGGCAAGCGCACGCCAAGTGGCTGGCCGGCAATCCGGACGCGCGCCGCGATCCGGCGGCCTACAACAAGATGTGGCCATTCCAGGAAAGCGACAACTATGCGCTGACGCGCGAGGGCATCGTGGTCAAGTACGACGCCTATTCCATCGCGCCGTACTCGCATGGCGAACCCGAGCTGAGCATTCCCTATTCGGAACTGCGCGGGATCCTGAAGCCTGAGCTGCTGCCTGCGTCATAGGCCGCACCCGGCAGCGCCCGCGGCCTGCGCGGGCGCTCCCTGCGGCAACAAGCCGGGGTTCGGTTGAGCGGACTGAGGATGGAGCTAGGGAGGTGGCCGCTTTTTTCGCGTCTGTGGCCGGGTAAGACGCCCAGTCCGCTCAGTGCAACCGCGGCGGCGGGGCGGCGCAGGCGCGCCGCCCTGGCTCGCCTTGCGTCTTAGAAGCGGTGACGCACGCCCACCATGGCCACGGTGCTCTTCACGCCGTCGGTGAACGCGAAGTTGGTGGCATACGAACCCAAGGCGTACAGATTGGTGCGCTTGGACAGGTTGTAGGTGTAGCCCAGGCTGTAGATGTTCATGGTGGCGTCGTCGCCGGTCAGCTTGTCGCTGTCCGTGTCGGCGCGCTGCCACGAAGCCAGGATGTTGCTGGCGCCGCCGATCGGCACGCTCAGGCCCACCAGGTAGGAATTGGCCTTGAAGCCCGACACCGCCACGTTGGTGCCAAAGCCCTTGGCCGTGGGGCTGCCGCTGCCGAAGGCATTGACGCCCTGGCCGGTGAACCAGCCGTCGCGCGTCTGGCCGTAGGCCAGCGCCAGCTTCAGCACTTCGAAGTCATACGAACCGCCGATCATCCACGACTTGGGCGTGGCGTCGGTGTTCAGCTGGTTCGCGGGATTCAGCTGGTCATAGGTCAGGGCCACGTTCACCGGGCCGCTGACATAGCGCAGGCCGGTGGTGATGGCGCGGGTGTTGTCGGCGGTCTTGAAGCCGGTTTGCGCGGCGGTCGTGTCGGCGGCGTTGAACGAGTAGCCGATGCCGAACTGCAGGCCGCTGAACGACGGCGTCGAGTACTGCACCATGTTGTCGTAGCGGACCGTGTTGGCGGCGCTGAAGGCCACGCCGATGTTGGCCTGGCCGTAGCTGCCGCCGAACGGATCGATCGCGGCGAAGTACTTCGAAGCGATGTTGGTCTGACGGCCCAGTTCCAACAGGCCCCACGAGGTGCTCTTCAGGCCGATGGTGGCTTGGCGGCCGAACAGGCGGCTGCTCTGGCCCGACGTGCCGTTGGCCGAGTTGAAGCCGCTTTCCAGCGTGAACACGGCGCTCAGGCCATCGCCCAGGTCCTCGGCGCCGCGCAGGCCCCAGCGCGAACCGCTGGACACGCCGTTGACCATGCCAACCTTGGACTCATGGTAGCCATCACCCTTGATGCGCTGGTAGCCGATACCGGTGTCGATCAAGCCGTACAGCGTCACCGAGGTTTCCGCCTGCGCCGTTGCGCCGAACGCGGCCAGCATGGCGGTGACGAACAAAGTCTTTTTCATTGCAAATTCCCATTGATTGAACAGACATGCGCATCCGGGCTGGCACGCATCGCGTGCGGCGCGCCTGGCGCATGGCAGGAACGAATTCTAGGGACGCAATGTGTCAGTTCTGGTTACGCAAGCTGGGAAATTCCCTAGGCCGCGAAAAAAGCGCAGGATGTCGCGCCGCGCCGACAGCCCGCAAGCAAGGACGCGGCGCGCGCAGGCCTGCAATACCGATGTGCTATTCATGCGCGGTGCGCGTGCGGACGCGCAAATGGAAATCGCCCCTTGCGGGGCGATTTCCATTTTTGTCTCCTGCCCTCCTCGGCGCGGCGTCCGGGGACGCCCCGCCGTATCGGGTATCAGGGGTACAGGCCGCGCACCTGGCGCGCTTGCAGGATGCGCGTGCAAGCGACGATGAACGCCGCCGTGCGCAGCGTGACCTTGTGCTCCTTGGCCACTTGCGACACCGAAGCGTAGGCTTCGCGCATCAGGCGCTCCAGGCGCTGGTTGATCTCGTCCTCGCTCCAGAAGAAGCTGGAGAAGTCCTGCACCCATTCGAAGTAGCTGACCGTCACGCCGCCGGCATTGGCCAGCACGTCCGGCACCACGTACACGCCGTGTTCGGCCAGGATGTCGTCGGCTTCCGGCGTGGTGGGACCGTTGGCGCCTTCCACGACGATCTTCGCGCGCACCTTGGCGGCGTTGTCGGCGGTGATCTGGCTTTCCAGGGCGGCCGGGATCAGGAATTCGGTTTCCAGCGTCCAGAACTCAGCCTTGTCCATGGCCTGGCCGCCGGCGAAGCCGCCCACGCCGCCATGCTGCGACACGTAGGACAGCAGCTTGTGCACGTCCAGGCCCGCCGGATTGTGCACGGTGCCGGTGTGGTCCTGTGCGGCGATGACCTTGGCGCCGGCCTCATGGAACAGGCGGGCGGCGGTGCCGCCCACGTTGCCGAAGCCCTGCACCACGACGCGCGCCTTGGACACGTCGATGTTCATGTCGCGCGCGGCTTCGCAGCCCACCACGAACACGCCGCGGCCGGTGGCCTCGACGCGGCCCAGGCTGCCGCCCAGCGCGATCGGCTTGCCGGTGACCACGCCGGTGGCGGTGGCGCCTTCATTCATGGAGTACGTGTCCATCATCCAGGCCATGGTCTGGGCGTTGGTGTTCACGTCGGGCGCCGGGATGTCCTTGGACGGTCCAATGATGACGCCGATTTCCGAGGTGTAGCGGCGCGTCATGCGCTCGAGCTCAGAAGCCGACAGCTTGCGCGGGTCAACGCGCACGCCGCCCTTCGCGCCGCCGTAGGGCAGGTTCACCGCGGCGTTCTTGATCGACATCCAGGCCGCCAGCGCCATCACTTCAGAGAGCGTGACGTCCTGGTGGAAACGCACGCCGCCCTTGCCGGGGCCGCGCGAGACGTTGTGCTGGACGCGGTAGCCCTCGAAGTGGGCGATGCTGCCGTTGTCGAGTTCGATCGGCACGTCGACGATCAGGGAACGCTTGGGGCGCTTCAGGGTCTCGACCCAACGCGCCAGCGAACCAAGATACGGGGTGACCCGGTCGACTTGCTGCAGGTAGTTGCCCCAGGGGCCGAGGTCCTCGGCGTTCAGATAAGACGGCAATGCGTGGGTGGGAGTTTGAGACATGAGCTGGCTCTCCTGACAAAGTTGCGCCATTTTATCCACGAAAGTTATAGCGTCCCCATTTAAAACAAAAATATTTTAATTGGGGACATATAACTGTTGAGGCGGTTGAACGGGCCGCAAACCCAGGCCTGATGCTGCCCTTATCCTAAGCCGCCAAACCGGCAGCGTCCAGCCTGCCAGCCATAAGCTGCAAGCCCTGCCGCCCGCCATGAGGGGGATGAAAAACGGGGCGGCTTCCTACCAGGAAACCGCCCCGTCTGATCCTGCCCCCATCCGAAGGATGAGGCGCCGGTCCGTTCAATCGTTCAGCAACTGCCAGGCCAGGCGAGCCGCCGCGCGCGCGCCATGACCGTCCTGGTCGAAGCGCGGATTGAATTCGGCCATGTCCGCCAGGCGCAGCTTGCCGCTGGCCTTGACCCGCAGCACGATTTCCTCAATGACCGTCAGTGGCACCCCATAGGGCGCCGGGGCCGACACCCCCGGCATGACCGCCGCGGGCAGCACATCCAGGTCTATGGTCAGGTAGACGTGCCGCGCCCGGGCCAGCAAGGCGTCGACGTTGGCCAGGCGCGCCGCCAGGTGGCGCTCCTGCATGTCGCGGTCCTCGACCCAGATGGCGCCGACTTCGGCGGCGCGCGCATACAGCGCCGGGGTATTGGCCAGCCGCGATACGCCCAGGCAGGCGTATTGCAGGGCCCGGCCGCGTTCCTCGCAATAGCGCGAGATCTGGTCGAACGGCGTGCCGGAGCTGCCGGGCCGTCCGGTGCGCAGGTCGAAGTGCGCGTCCAGGTTCAGCACCAGCACGGGTTCCGTGTCGCCGCAGGCGTCCAGCCAGCGCGCCAGGCCCTGGAAGCTGCCCCAGGCGATCTCGTGGCCGCCGCCCAGCACCAGCGGGCGGGCGCCCTGCTCCATCAGTTCCGCCACGCGCAGGCCCAGTTGCTCCTGGGCGTCTTCCAGACGGTCGCCCTCGCAGGCCACGTCGCCGGCGTCCAGCAGGCGCGTGAGGCCGTGCGCCGGCAGGCCCGCCAGGAACTTGCGGATGGCCGACGGGCCTTCGGCCGCGCCGATGCGGCCCTGGTTGCGGGCCACGCCGGCATCGCAGGCGAAGCCCAGCAGCACCGGCTCGCCCTTGCGGACCTGGCCGGCGGCCGCCTCGACGATATGCGCCAGGCGGCGCGTGTCGCCTTGTTCGGCGCTGTCGTCGCGGGCCTTCCACAAGCTTCGGTCGAATTGCGCCGCGCTCATGCCGCCCCCTGCCCCGCGTTCAGCACCGCCTGCAGGAATTCGCGGGTGCGCGGCTCGCGCGGCTGGGTGAAGATCACGTCGGGCGAACCGGATTCCAGGATCACGCCGCCGTCCATCACCGCCACCACGTCGGCCACGTCGCGGGCAAAGCCCATTTCGTGCGTGACCACCATCATGGTCATGCCTTCCTTGGCCAGCAGCTTCATGACCTGCAGCACTTCGCCCACCAGTTCCGGGTCCAGCGCCGAGGTCGGCTCGTCGAACAGCATGACCTTGGGCTGCATGGCCAGGGCGCGGGCGATGGCCACGCGCTGCTTCTGCCCGCCCGACAGGCTGGCCGGCATGGCCGCCATCTTCTGGCCCAGGCCGACCTTGTCCAGCAGGTCCGCGGCCAGCGCGTGGGCTTCTTCGCGGCCCATGCCGCGCAGCTTGCGCGGACCGACCGTCACGTTGTCCAGCACCGACAGGTGCGGGAACAGGTTGAAGCCCTGGAACACCATGCCCACCTGCATGCGCAGCTGGTTGAGTTCGGCCTCGGGCAACAGCTTGCCGTGGTCCAGCAGGGTCTGGCCGCAGATGTCGATGGTGCCGGCCTGCGCCACTTCCAGCCCGTTGCAGCAGCGCAGCAAGGTGCTCTTGCCCGAGCCGCTGGGCCCGATCACCACCACCACCTGGGACGGCAGCACGTCGAAGTCGATGCCGCGCAAGACCTCGTGGTCACCGTAGGACTTGCGCAGGCCGCGGATGCGGATCATTTCTTGCGGGTCCGCGGCAGAGTTCATTGCGGAGTTCATTGCACCATCCCCCCCGCGCGCAGGCGGTGTTCAATCTTGCGCAGCACCAGCATGGTAGCCGTGGTCAGGATCAGATAAATCAGCGCCACCACCAGATAGGTTTCCAGCGAGCGATAGGACACGCTGATGATCTTCTGGCCTTCATGCATCAGGTCGTGGATCGTCAAGAGCGACACCAGGGCCGAGTTCTTGATCAGCGCGATGAATTCATTGCCCAGCGGCGGGATCATGCGCACCACCGCCTGCGGCAGCACGATGATGCGCATGGCCTGGCCGGACGACATGCCCAGCGAGCGCGCCGCCTCGGTCTGGCCGCGGTCCACCGACTGGATCGCGCCGCGCACGATTTCCGACACGTAGGCGCCGGAATACATGCCCAGGCCCAGCACGCCGCAGGCGAACGCCGGCAGGGTGATGCCGAAATGCGGCAGGCCGAAGAACCAGATGAACAGCTGCACCAGCAAGGGCGTGCCGCGGAACAGCAGCAGGTAGACGCTGCACAGGTTGTAGATGACGTAGCGCTTGGGGTTCAGGCGCCCCACGCCCACCAGCAGGCCGATGACGCAGGCCAGCAGCAAGGCGCCCGCGGTCACCTCGACGGTGACCACGGCGCCGTTGATCAGCGCGCCGAAGTCGGCAAAGACGGGAGAAAAATCCAGGTTCATTTCGCGGGGGCCTCGAACCACTTGTTGACGATGGCCTGGTAGCTGCCGTCGGCCTTGAGCTTCTGCAGCGCGGCGTTCAGCTCACGGGTCAGCTCGGGCTTGTTCTTGGGCACGGCGATGCCGTAGTCCTCGGTGGTGATCTGGTCGTTCAGCACGGTCAGGTCGGGCGTGCTCTGGGCGAACAGCTTGGCGGCGGGCTTGCCCGTCACCGCGGCTTCGGCGCGGCCGATCTGCACCAGGTTGAACATCTCCTGGTTCTTCTCGACTTCCACGCGCTGCACCGCCGGGTAGTGTTCCTTCAGGTAGTTAACCGACTTGGT
The DNA here is from genome assembly GCF_002192695.1 of Achromobacter xylosoxidans. Taxonomy (GTDB): domain Bacteria; phylum Pseudomonadota; class Gammaproteobacteria; order Burkholderiales; family Burkholderiaceae_B; genus Achromobacter; species Achromobacter xylosoxidans_C. The sequence continues at coordinate 92,422 of NZ_MTLG01000071.1, read as the reverse complement.
GCCGACCTGCACCGACACCTTGCGGCCGTCCAGGTCCTTCAGCGTCTTGACCGGGCCGTCCTTCTTGGTCATGACGACCAGGCCGCCCGCGTAGTACGGATCGGTGAAGTCCACGACCTTGGCGCGCTCAGGCGTGATGTAGATGGCGGACACGGCGATGTCGGCGCGGCCGGCCTGCAGGGCGGGAATCAGGCCCTTGAAGTCGATGTCGATCCATTCGACCTTCTTGCCCATGGCGCCGGCCAAGGCTTCCACCAATTCGATGTCGAAGCCGGTGCGCTTGCCGTCCTTGACGAACTCCATCGGCGGGAAAGTCGCGTCGGTCACGGCGCGGATGGTTTCCTGGGCGAACGCCGGACCGGCGCTCCAGGCGAGGCCCAGCGTCAGGGCGGCGGTCAGCAATGTGCGGCGAGTGGTCATGGTGGGTCCTCTATGGAATATGGATACGGCGGTCGGGTGGGTATGGATACGGCGTGGAATGGACGAAGACTGTCTCAATGCGCCTGCAACTTCGCCGAAATGCGCCGGGCCGCGGCCACGGTCATCTCGGTCAATGCCTCGGGACGCTGGGCGGCCCGGGTCGATGGCGCCATCAGCGTGATCGAGGCCACGGCCTGGTTGGCGCGTTGAAAAATCGGAACGCTCACGCCCCAGACGCCGGCATCGACCTCGCTGTCGGTGACGGCATAGCCCTGGGCGCGGATGGCTTCCAGTTCTTGCCCAAGGCGTCCGGCGTCCACGCCGGCCTCGGCCGCCAGATAAGCCAGCGCGGCCTGCAGGCGCGCCAGCGGCATGAAGGCCAGCAGCGACTTGGCCGAGGCGCCGCGCGCCAGCGGCAGGCCGCGCCCCTTGGTGAAGGAACAGCGCAGCGGATGCTGGCTTTCGATCATGTCCAGGCACACCGCCTGGTCCTTGACCGCCACCAGCAGGCCTATGGTTTCGCCGGAGGCGGCGGCCAGCGCGGCCATGTCGGGCTGCGCTTCATGGATCAGGAACGAGGACTGGTCAAAGCCCCAGGCCAGCTGCACGCACAGCGGGCCGGGGCCGTATTCGCCATCGTGCTCGGCGACGAAGCCCCAGCGCTTGAGCAGCGCCACCTGCCGGTACAGGGTGCTTTGCGCCAGGCCGGTCTGCTCGGCCAGGGCGGCGATGCTGAGGGGGCCGTCGTGCCTGGCCAGGGTGGCCAGCACGTACAGCACGCGATCCGCGCCTGCCCCGACTGATAGATCCGCTTTCAACATTTGGCTCCAAGCTAACGGAGCGCAGATTATCAATTTATGGCTCTTAGCCTACTTTTTATTCCCGAATATTGAGAATTACTGGGGAAAACCCCGAATAGCCGGCGCAAAAAAGGCGCCCGAAGGCGCCAAAGAGTCCGCCGCGCCCCGGCGGCGCGCGTCGGACCTGACCCTGCCCAGGGGCCGGTCAGGGTTGGTGGGCGGTCGACCCCAAGATGCGCTCGGCGCAACGCGCCCAGTACAGCAGCCGCGCGTCTTCCTTGACGAAGCCGACCATCTGGAACCCCAGCGGCAGGCCGTTGGGGCCGCGCGCCACGGGCAAGGTGATGGACGGGTTGTGCAGCAGCGACCAGATGCGGATGAAGGCCGAGCTGCCGGTGGAGCTGGCGGGCGGCGCCTCGCCCAGCGTGGAAGGCATGGCCACCGCGTCGACCTCGCGCGCCACGTCGTAGTACGCCCGGCGGCAGGCGTCGGCGGCATCCAGCGCCCCGGCGTAGTCGGCCGCGGACAGGCCCTCGCCCATCGTCAGGTACTCGATCAGCCCGGGATCGCACAGCGCCGCATGGTCGCGCTTGATGGCGGCGTACTCGCGCGCCAGGTCGTAGGCCATGATCACGTCCTGCGCCTCGCCCATGGTGTCGAAGGCCGGCGGCATAACCAGTTCCGTGACTTTCACGCCCGCGGCCGATAGCGCGCGCAGATTGGCCTCGAAGCTTTCGCGCATGCAGGGTTCGGTGTCGGCCCAGTCCTTCGGCCGCCACACGCCCAGGCGGAAATCGCGGCGCAATGTGGACGCTGGATCAAACCGGGGATCGCCCGTAAACGCGCGCATGAACAAGGCCACATCGTCGACCGAGCGCGAGATCGGCCCGATCACGTCCAATACCCGCGAATAGCGCCGGATCGCCACGTAGGGAATGGCGTCCAGCGTGGGTTTGAAGCCCACCGCGCCGCAGAACGCCGACGGCCGCAGAATCGAACCCGCCGTCTGCGTGCCGATGGACAGCGGCGCCATGAAGTCGGCGACGGCCGCCGCCGAACCGGCCGAGGACGCGGCCGGCGTGCGGGTCAGGTCATGCGGATTGCGCGCAGGCCCCGGCAGCATGATGGCGTGGCGCGACACGGTGTTCTTGCCCAGCACGTTGAAACCCAGTTCCTGCGCCTGCGTCACCACGGGCGCGTCGGCCTCGGGCTGGCGGCCGGGGAAGATCTCGGGATCGCCCAATTCGGTGGGCATGGCCGCCGTGTCGATGGTGTCCTTGATGCCCAGCGGCACGCCGTCCAACGCACGCCGCCGGCCGTGGCGGTCCCATTCCCGGGCGCGGGCCAGCGCGCCCTCGGCGTCCACCCGGACCCAGGCCTTGACGCCGCCGTTGCGCTCTTCGATGCGGTCCAGGCAGGCGCGCGCCCAGGCCTCGCAGGTCAGCCTGCCCTGCTCCAGCGCGGCCAGACCCTGGGTGGCGGTCAACGCGGCGATGGCGCCGGGCGCCGGGCGGCGCGCAACGGGCGCCGGGGAAACCATGGTTTCGGAAGTAGGCAAGATACGGCTCCTGCAAAGGGATATGGAAGTAGGGATTTGCCATCCGCGACGGCGGCTGCCGGCGGGATGGCTCTGGCTGATTCAAGCGGGAACACTGCCGCTGGGAGGACGGTCCGCGCCCGCGTGGCCGCCCCGCCCGATATACAGATCGCTCATATGCTGGTTGGCCAGCAACGCCTGCCCCGTGTCGGTCAGCACGATGCGGCCGGAATCCAGGATGTAGCCGCGGTCGCTGAACGCCAGCGCCTGGCGCGCGCGCTGCTCCACCATCAGCACGCCCACGCCGATCTGCGGCAGGCGCCGCACTTCGGCGAACACCTGCTCGGTCAGCGCCGGCGACAAGGCGGCCGAGGGCTCATCCAGCACCATCAGGCGCGGCGAGGACATCAGCGCCCGGGCGAAAGCCAACTGCTGGCGTTCGCCGCCGGACAGGTTCTCGGCGTGGGTCTTGCGCCGCCCGGCCAGCGCCGGGAACAGCTCGAACATGTCGCGGATGCGCTTCTCACGCGCCTGCACGTGTTCCACCACCTGCAGGTTCTCCAGCACGGTCAGCGCGCCGAACACGTTGCGCACCTGCGGCACATAGGAAATACCGATGCGCACGCGCTCCTCGACCGGCAGCGTGAGCAGGTCGCGGCCATCGAAGCTCATCGTGCCGGCGATGCGCGGCAGCAGGCCCATCACCGCCTTGACCAGCGTGGACTTGCCCGCGCCGTTGGTGCCGGCGATGGTGACGATCTCGCGCGGCGCCACGTGCATGTCGATGCCGGACACGATATCGACCTCGCCGTAGCCGCCGGACAGGCCTTGCATGACGAGCTGGCTCATATCACTCCCCCCATGTACGCTTCGCGCACCTGTTCGTTGGCCAGGACGCTGTCGGGCGTGCCTTCGGCGATGACGCGGCCACGGTCCATGACGTACATGCGCGGCACGATGCGCGACAGCTCTTCCAGGTTGTGTTCGATGATGGCGACGGTCAGGCCGCGCTGGTTCAGTTCCACGATGCGCGCCGACAGCTCTTCGATCAGCACCGGATTGACGCCGGCGAACGGCTCGTCCAGCAGGATGCAGCGCGGCTCCAGCATCAAGAGCCGCCCCAGCTCCAGCAGCTTCTTCTGGCCGCCCGACAGCTTCCCGGCCGGCTCGTCCGCGACGCGCGACAGGTTCAGGAAGGCCAGCAGCTCGTGCACGCGCTCCGCGTTGCGCGCCTCTTCGCGGGCCACCTCGCGGCGGGCGAAGACCAGCGCCGCCAGCTTTTCGCCGCGCTGGTCCGGCGCGGCCGCCATCATGTTGTCGAAGACCGTCAGCTGGCTGAACTCGCGCGGTACCTGGAAGGTGCGCGCCAGCCCTCGGCGCACGCGCTGGTGCACGGCCATGCCCGTGATGTCCTCGTCCGCGAAGCGCACCGACCCGGAACTGGGCGGGATGTAGCCCGTGACCACCGAGAACAGCGTGCTCTTGCCCGCGCCGTTGGTGCCGATCACCCCGACCATTTCACCCTTGCACACTTCCAGCGACACGTCGTCCAGCGCCTTGAAGCCGCCGAAGCTGGCGCTCAGCCCTTTGATGCAAAGCAGCGTCATGCCTTTCTCCTGCGCGTAGCGGCAGCATTGCCGAAAATGCCCTGGGGCCGGTAAAGCACCACGCAGATGAGCGCCAGGCCAATGACGCCGATGCGCACGCTGGCCATCTGCACCTCCGAGATGCCGCCGACGAAGTCGCGCACGAAGCGCGAGCCTTCCAGGAACCCGACCAGCAGCACCGTGCCGGCCACCACGCCGCTCAAGCGCCCCACCCCGCCCAGGATGATGGCGATCCAGATGTAGAAGGTGATCAGCGGCACGAACTGTTCCGGGCTGATGAAGGTCAGGTAGTGCGCCTGGAAGGCGCCGGCCAGGCCGGCCAGGCCCGCGCCCAGCATCAGCGAACGGGTCTTGAAGCGGGCCGGGTCCTTGCCCAGCGCCCGCACCGCCACCTCGTTGTCGCGCACCGCCTCGATCACGCGGCCGAAGGGGCTGCGTATCACCAGGTGGATCAGGAACAAGGCGCCGGCGTTGACCGCCAGGAGCAGCAGCATGATCCACAGGTCCACCGTCTGCGGCGAGGCCCAGCCGGCGAACAGCCGCGGGATGCCGGGCAGGCCGTGCATGCCGCGCGTCAGCCATTCCTCGGTCTGCAGCATCATGCGCACCGACTCCGAAAAGCCCAGCGTCACGATGGCGAGGTAGTCGCTGCCCAGCCGCAAGGCGATCATGCCCAGCGGCCAAGCCGCCAGCGCCGCGAAGGCGGCGGCCGCCGCCATGGATATCGGTATCGGCACGCCCTTGAGCGACAGCAAGGCCGAGGTATAGGCGCCGATGGCGAAGAAGCCGACGTGGCCGAAGTTGATCAGTCCGGTGAACCCGTAGTGCAGCGACAGGCCGAAGGCCAGCAGCATGTAGATCAGGATCCCGATGGCGATAGCAATCAGATAGGCTTCCATGATTTCACCTCGCCGCCATCGGACGGCCGAAGATGCCCTGGGGACGCAGCAGCAACACGCACAGCAGCACCGCGAAGGCGAACACGATCTTGTAGGCCGGCCCGACCACCAGGCTGGCGACTTCCTGCGCAATGCTGAACACCATGATCCCGACGATGGCGCCCACCGGATTGCCGATGCCGCCCAGGATCACGGCCGCGAACATGGGCATCAGCAATTCCCAGCCCAGTTCGGGAATCACCACCGCCTTGATGCCCAGCAGCACGCCGCCCAGCCCGCAGTACGCGCCCGCGATGCTCCACAGCGTGATCATCACGCGCCGCCCGCGTATGCCGCTGGCCGCGGCCAGCTCGGGGTTGTCGGCCACCGCCCGCATGCGCCGCCCCGTCGGGGTCATGTGCATCAGGGCGAACACCAGCGCCAGCGCCGCCACCGCCGTGCCGACGATGTACAGGTCGGTGGGCAGGATGCGCACGCCGCCGAAGTTCCAGGCGCGCGTGAGCGGCAGGTCGAAGGTGTACTGGTCCTGTCCCGCGAAAAAGGTGATCGTGCTGCGCAGCGCGAACGCCACGCCGATGGACGCGATCAGGCGCGACACGTTGGAGCGCGACTCCAGCGGCCGGAACACCCAGGCATAGAAGAACAGGCTGACCAGGGTGGTGGCGGCGACGGCGGCCAGGCCGCCCGCCAGCATCGAGCCGCCGGCCAGCGCCTGGGTGAAGACGGCGGCGTAGGCGCCCAACGTCATGTAGTCGCCGCTGGCGGCGTTGGGAAAGCGGGCGATGCCGAACACCAGCGTGATCGCCAGTGCCGGCAAGGCCAGCAGCATCCCGATCACAACGCCGTTGATGGCGGCGTTGATGACGGTGATTGCATCCATACTTGTGTTCCCCTAGTGTTTTTTATCGTCAGACCTGGCCGGCGATGACTTCTTTGAGCACCAGCTTGCCGTCGCGGATATCGAAGACGCCAAAGTCCGGCACGGTCTCGCCCTGCTTGCCGAAGTCCAGGCGCGAGGACGCGCCGTCGTAGTCCACCGGCTTGCCGGCGCGCAGCAGCGCCTGGCCTTGCGCGAAGCCGCTGACCTTCTCGCCCCCGCCCTGCGCGGTCACGGCGCGGATCTTGCCGTTGATGGCGGCCACGTCCGCGGTCGCCCCCGCCGCCTCGATCGCCAGCGCCAGCGTGATCACCATGTCGTAGGACTGCGACGCGAAGATGTCCGGCTCGCGCTTGGTGCGCTTGCGGAATTCGGCGGCGAAGGTCTTGTACGCCTGGTGCTCGTGGGCGGCCACGTTGGAGATCGAGATGATGCCCTCGGTGGCTTCCTTGCCCAGCGCCTTCACCAGGTCTTCGTTGGCGGTCCAGCCGGGCATGATGAACTTGCAGTCCTGGCCGGTCTGGAACCATTCCTTCAGGATGATGGTGGCGTCGGGCCGGTAGGCGCTCAGCGAGATCACGTCGGGCTTGGAGGCCAGCACCTTGGTCAGCTCGGTGCGGTAGGTGGTCTGGTTGGGTTCGTAGATGGTGAAGGCGCTGACCTTGCCGCCCTTCTCCTGCCAGGCATCACGGAAGTAGTTGGCCTGCCCCACGAAGGTGGAGTTATTGAAGGCCATGACCGCCGGCCGCTTGAAGCCGCGCTGGCGCGCCACCTCCGCAAAGGCGCGGCCGAACACGGCGTTGGACGCCTGGAACATCCAGGCCAGCCCCTGCTTGTTCTCGGTCAGCATTTCCGGCGCGCCGCAGGTGTTCATGGTGATGAGGCCGGCGGCATTGGTGATGGGCATGGCGGCCAGGCCCACCGACGACGGCCAGATGCCGACCACGGCCTCGACCTTGTTGATCTCGATCAGCTTCTTCACGGCCAGCACGGCGGCGTCGGGCTTGGTCTGGTCGTCTTCGGCGTAAAGCTGGATCTTGCGGCCGGCGGCGCCGCCGGCGGCGTTGACCTCGTCAATGGCGATCTTGATGGCTTCCAGCATGGCCGGCCCGTAGGGGCCGCCGACGCCGGTGATGGAATTGAGCGCCCCCAGGCGGAACGGCTGGGCCGATTGCGCCCTGGCCAGGGAGGGAAGCGCGCCGCAGGCGGCCAGCGCGGCGCTGGCCGCGATGAAGCCGCGGCGGGAAAGATGGATGGGCTGTGTCATGAAGGTTCCTTGCGGCGTGAACATCTTTGTTCAACTTCGAATAGCCGCCGGCGTTCTAACGGCCGGCGTCCCCTTGGAGCTTGGATGCGACTTCGATACTGCCTGCTGCGGTTTGCCTGCTACGCGATGACTCCTCGGGCGCGCATGCCTGCAATGCTGTCTTCCGCCACGCCGAAGCGGCGCAGCACCTCGTCGGTGTGCTGGCCCATCAGCGGCGCCGCCGTGCGCAAGGCGCCTGGGGTTTTGGAAAACTTGGTCGGAATGCCGATGGTCTTCATCTTGCCCAGCGCCGGATGGTCCAGTTCCTGCACCATGCCGCGCGCCAGGTAGTGCGGGTCCTGCATGGCCTGGCCGAAGTCGTTGATCGGGCCGCAAGGCACCGAGGCCCGCTCGCAGCGCTCGATCCATTCGGCCGCGTCGGCGCGTGCGAACTCCGCTTCCAGTATGGGTTCCAGCTCGGCGATATGGGTCAGCCGGTCGGAGTTCGTGATGAAGCGCGGATCGGTGATCAGCTCGGGACGTTCCAGCACGTCCCCGCACAGCCGTTCCCAGGTGCGCTGGTTGGCCGCGCCTATCATGATGTAGCCCTGGCGCGTGTTGAACGCCTGGTATGGCGCCGACACCCGGTGGCGGCTGCCGGTGCCTTCCGGCACCGTGCCGTCGGCGAAATAGGCGGCGGCTTCCCAGACGAACCAGGGCAGCCCGCACTCGGCCAGCGCGATGTCGATGTGCTGGCCTTCGCCCGTTTTCATCTGGTGGATGCAGGCGGCCAGGATGGCGTAGACCGCGGTCAGGCCCGCCCCCACGTCATAGATGGCGATGCCCGACTTCAAGGGCCGCCCGCCGGGTTCGCCCGTCATGCTCATGATGCCGCTCATGCCCTGGGCCACCAGGTCGAAGCCGCCCTTGCCCGCATAGGGTCCGGAATGGCCGTAGCCCGAGATGGAGCAATACACCAGGCGCGGATTGATGCGCGACAGCGTTTCGTAGTCCACGCCCAGCGACTTGGTCACGCCCACGCGATAGTTCTCCACCACCACGTCGGCCCAGCGCGCCAGCTCGTACAGCACCTCGCGGGCCTCGGGGTCCTTCAGGTTCAGCGCCACGCCCTGCTTGTTGCGGTTGATCTGGGCGAAACAGGTGGATTCGCCGTTCACATAAGGGCCCATTTCGCGCGAGTCGTCGCCGGCGCCGGTCTTCTCGACCTTGATGACCTCGGCGCCCAGGTCGGCCAGCACCATGGTGCAGTACGGGCCGGCCATGATCTGCGAGAGATCCAGGATCTTGATGCCGGCAAGGGGGGATGCAGCTTGAGTCATATGCGGTCCGTCTTGGGTCGATGGCCGGATCAGCGGCCGATGAATTCGGGAATGCGCTTGGCGGCGAAGGCTTCGCGGCCGCGCCGGTAATCCTCGGTGCCGAAGCATTCGTAGGCTTCGCTGCGTTCGTCCGGAGTCAACGCGCGTCCTTCGCGCAGCTGGCCCACGAAGCGCTTGTGCCAGCGATTGACCAGCGGCGCCGCCGCGGCGATGCGGCGGGCGGTGGCGTAGGTTTGTTCCGCCACGCGCTCGTCATCCACCACGCGGGTCAGCAGGCCCTTGGACATGGCTTCCTCGGCGCCGAAGATGTTTCCTTCCAGCAGGATTTCCAGCACGCGCGCGGCGCCCACCACGCGGATCAGGTCGGCCAGTTCCTGGTGGTCCACGGTCAGGCCGATGCGGTTCACCGGGATGCCGTAGCGGCTGTTGCGCCCGCCGATGCGGATGTCGCACAGCGCGGCCAGCTCCAGCCCGCCGCCCACGCACACGCCTTCGATGCAGGCCACGGTGGGGTGGCGCAGGTGCTTGAGCGTGTCGGTCATGGACAGGGTGAAGAGCGCGTACTCGGCCGCCTGCGCGGCGCCGTCGCGGTCTTCCTCGAAGCCGCCGATGTCGCTGCCGGCGCAGAAAGCGCCGCCCGCGCCGCGCAGCACCACGCAGCGCACGGCGTCGTCGGCGTCGAGTTCGCGCATGACCCGGCCGAATTCCCGGTACATGTCCAGCGTGAACGCGTTGCGCTTTTCCGGGCGGTTCATCAGCACGGTGGCCACGCCGTCGGCGTCGCGGCTCAGGTCTATGCTCATGCCGCGTCCTCCAGGCGCAGTTCGGTGCCCTTGAGCACCACCTTGCCGTCCAGTTCCAGCGTGGCGTCGGTGACGATGGTGTCGTAGTGCGCCGCCGCCTTGACGGTGCCGCCGATATAGGCGCTGGTGCCCAGCGCCAGCTGGATCGAGCCGTAGACCGACTCGTCGGACAGCATGGTGCCGTCCAACTGGCAGCGCGGGTTCATGCCCACGCCCAGTTCGCCCAGGTTGTATACCTGCGGATCGTTGAAGCTGGCCAGCAGTTCGCGGAACTGGCGCGCCACCGCGCCGCCCTCGATGGCCACCGCCATGCCCTTTTCCATATGGATGCGCACGGGCTCGTCGCGGATCAGCGAGACGCCGGGAATGCTGGCGTTGACCATGATCACGCCTTCGGCCGTGCCCTCCACCGGCGCCAGGCTGGACTCCAGGCAATAGCCCGCCGAAATGTCGGTGGTGTTGGCAAAGCCGTGCAGCGCGCGGCCGTGGCGGCCGGCGATGCTCATGGTCACGTCGGTGCCGAGTTCGCTGGTGACGCGGGCCGTGTCGGCGCGGGTCAGCGCGTCGGCCAACCCCTGGATCTGCGGGCGCAGCGCGTCGAAGTCGCAGTCCCAGCCCTCGGCCAGGAAGAAGTCGGGCAGATGCGATTCCGGCAGCACGATCACGCCGACCCCGGCGCGCGTGGCCTGCTGGCGCGCGTCGGTGTGCGCGGCATTGGCGCGAGTCAGCGCGATGACCAGGTCGGCCCCCTGCATGGCCTGGGCCACCACCGGCGACAACTGCCGGCCGTGGCGCGCGGAGCCCGCGATCTGCAGCAGGTGCAGGCCGGCGCCCGCCTCGTCCACCGCGATCGCCAGGGGCTCGACGTTGTGGTGGGTGTGCAGGTCGTACAGCACCAGCACTTCCATGCCCGGCTTGGCCGCGCCCAGCTGGCTGACCACCTTGCGCGCGTTCTTCAGTTTCAACAGCGTGTGCATGATGCGCTCCTCAAGCCGCTTGCGACGCGCGGGCGTCGGCGATGCGCTGGGCGTCGGCCACCGCGCGCCCGAGGATGTCCAGGCCGCGGGCCAGTTCCTCGTCGGTTATGGAGAGCGGCGCCAGGAAGCGGATCACGTTGCCGTAGAAGCCCGCTTTCACCAGCACCAGCCCGCCCTGGTAGGCGGCCTGCACGATATGGGCCGCCAGATCGCCGGCGGGACTGTCGTCGCCCGCGCCGCGCACGACTTCGAACGCCACCATGGCGCCCAGGCCGCGCACGTCGCCGACGATGCCGTACTGGCCGGCCCAGTCCGCAAAGCGGGCGCGCACCCGGCCGCCCAGGTCGCGGGCGCGCGCCGCGTAGTCTTCGCGCCGCATGACCGCGATGGTGGCGAGCGCCGCGGCGCACGCCAGCGGGTTGCCGCCATAGGTGCCGCCCAGGCCGCCCACGGCCGGCGCGTCCATCAGGTCGGCGCGCCCCACCAGCGCCGCTATCGGCAGCCCCCCGCCCATGGACTTGGCCAGGGTGTAAAGGTCGGCCTCGATGCCGGCATGCTGGGTGGCAAACCATTCCCCGGTGCGGCAGAAGCCCGACTGGATCTCGTCGGCGATCAGCACGATGCCGTGTTGGGTGCAATAGGCGCGCAACGCCTGCAGGAAGGCGGGCGACGCGGCATGGAAGCCGCCCTCGCCCTGCACCGGTTCGATGATGACCGCGGCGACCTGCTCCGGCGTGACCTCGGTTTCGACCAGGCGGCGGAATTCATTGAAAGCGGCCTCGGAACATTCGGCTTCGGTCAGCCCCGAGCGGTAGCGCACCGGGAACGGCGCGCGGTAGACCTCGGACGCGAAGGGACCGAAGCCGGTCTTGTAGGCGGGGGCCTTGGCGGTCAGCGACAGCGCCATGTAGGTGCGGCCGTGGAAGGCGTTCTCGAAGGCCACCACCGCCTGCCGGCCGGTGGCGCGGCGCGCCACCTTGATGGCGTTTTCCACGGCTTCGGCGCCCGTGGTCTGCAGCATGGCTTTCTTGGGCCAGGATCCGGGTACCAGGTCGACCAGCGCCTCGGCCAGCTCGATGTATTCCGGGTACATGACGATGTTGAAGCAGGTGTGCAGATAGCGCGCCGCCTGCGCCTGGACGGCGGCCACCACCTCGGGGTGCGCGTGGCCCACGTTCAGGGTGCCGATACCGCCGGCGAAATCGATGTAGGCGTTGCCGTCCAGGTCGGTCAGCGTGGCGCCGCGGGCAGCGGCCGCGAACACCGGCGGCCCGTTGGCCACGCCCAGCGCGACCGCGGCATTGCGCCGGGCCAGGTATGCCTGGCACTGCGGGCCGGGAAGTTGAGGGGACTGCGCGGCGTCTTTCATTGCCCTGGGCTCCTTGGATGAGTAGGTACGGCGACGAAGTGAAGTCACTATATTCTTGTGCGTTTTATTGTGTCAATGATGATTTACAACTACGCATTCTAAATTGTGCACAATCTTGCGTCCAAAATATGCTATGCTTGGCCCCACTTAATCCAGGTGCCTACATGCCCACTAAACGCGCGACTGCCTCTGCTGACGCCGCCGCCCCCGAAACACGCAAGGCGGCCTCCACCCACGAAGTCATACTCGATATGCGGGAACGCATTGCGTCGCAGGCCTTGCTGCCCGGCACCCGCGTGCCGGAAGAAGACCTGGCGCAGGCCTACGAGATTCCGCGCGCCAAGGCGCGCGAAGTGCTGGCGACGCTGGAAGACCGCGCGCTGGTGGAGCGGGTGCCCAACAAGGGGGCCGTGGTGGCCCTCGTCGACATGGAAACCACCTACCGCCTGTATCAGGTGCGCGAGGCGCTGGACGGCCTGGCCGTCCGCCTGGCCATGGCCAACGCCACGCCCGCGGATTGGGAAGCGATGCAGGCCCTGCTGGGCGAACCTTTCGAACAGAGCCTGAAAAGCGGCGACATCGAGGCCCACGTGGCCACGATCGAACAGTTCCGCAACCACATCAAGGAACTGGCGCGCAATCCAGTGCTAAGCGACATGATCGAGCGCATCTACGACCGCACCCGCGTGTCGATGCGCCGCGTGGCCCTGCTGCCGGGCCGCTCAGAGATGGGGATCAAGCAATACCGCGCCCTGCTGGACGCCATGGTGCGCGGCGACGGCGACGAGGCCGAGCGCTGCGTGCGCGAATTGAACGGCAGCGCCCGCGACTACATCGAGCGCTACAAGAACTACGTGATCTGAATCGGGCCGGCCCCTTGCGGGCCGGCCTCGGGCAAGCCCGCGCCTCAGGGCGCGGCGGGCTCGTCGTAGTTGTTGAGCTTCACGCCCGAAACGCCCTGGACCGCGGAAGACGCGGCCGGGGCTTTCTTTTCTGCAGCGGGAGCCTGCGCGGCTGCCGCGCCCGGCTCCGGACTGGCCGGCACGCTCACTGCCGCGCCCGCCGCCTCGGCGCCTTCTTCGGCCGGCCGCGACGCGCGCAGCTTGCGGCGGGTTTCTTCTTGCTGGGCGATCAGCTTGTCCAGTTCCGCGGCCACCGCCGTGGACTTGCCCGTCCTGGCCCAATCGGCCGGCGTCTGGCCCTTGGTATCGCGCGAGCCCACGTCCGCCCCCGCCTTGAGCAGCAGGTCCACCATGGGCTTGCGGCCCGACAGCGCCGCCATCATCAGCGGCGTTTCGCCATTGGGCGCGGGTGCGTTGACCATGGCCTTGTGCGCCAGCAGCAGGCGCGCCATTTCCAGCTGGCCCTTGGACGCGGCGTAGTGCAGCGGCGTCCAGCCCAGGCGGTTGACCTGGGCGCCGCGGGCGATCAGCGTCTTGGCGCGTTCGGTCTGGCCGGCGATGGCCAGGTACATCAGCGGCGTCTCGCCCGCCGGGTTCTCGGCGTTGACGTCGGTGCGCTTGTCGGCGGCGATCACGTCGAACACCTTCCAGGCGCCGTCCACCACCGCGCGCATCAGCGCGGGCTGGCCGTTCTTGTAGCGCACGTTGGGATCTTCGCCGCGCGCCAGCAGTTCCTTGATGTCGTCCGGATAGTCGTTGGCGACATAGACCCACCAATCGCCTGGGTTGGCCGCCTGCGCCGCGGCCGGCACCGTCATGCCGATGGCCAGCGCCAGCAGCGCTCCACGGCAACACGACAAGAGGGTGTTCTGGACGGAAGCGTTGCGGGCAGCCATGGGATTCCTATAAATTACTTTAAATAAATTAGATTAGATTATTTCTTTATCTTATTGAAAAGACGGAAGAAATTATCGGTTGACGCACGCGCCACTTCGGCCACGGGTATGCCCCTGAGATCCGCGATCTTCTCGGCCACGTGGATCACCTTGGACGGATCGTTCAGCTTGCCGCGGTACGGCACCGGCGCCAGGTACGGCGAATCGGTTTCGATCAGCAAGCGGTCCAGCGGCACCTTGGCGGCCACTTCATGCACGATCTGCGCATTCTTGAAGGTCACGATGCCCGACAGGGAAATATAGAAGTTCTGGTCCAGCGCAGCCTGTGCCACTTCCCAATTTTCGGTAAAGCAATGCATCACGCCGCCGACCTCGGCCGCCTGCTCTTCGCGCAGCATGCGCACGGTGTCCTCGGCGGACGAGCGCGTGTGCACGATCAGGGGCAGGCCCGTGTCGCGGGCGGCGCGGATGTGGCGGCGAAAACGCTCGCGCTGCCAGTCCAGCGGTTCGGACAGACGGTAGTAGTCCAACCCGGTCTCGCCGATGGCCACGACCTTGGGATGCTCCGACAGGCGCGCCAGCTCTTCGGGCGTGGGGTCCGGAGTGTCTTCGTAATCGGGATGCACGCCGACCGAGGCCCACAGATTGGCCTGCGGTTCGACCAGCGACATCAGGCCCGACCATTCCGGCATGTTGACGCTGACGACCAGCGCGTGCGTGACCTGGTTGGCGGCCATCCGGTCGAGAATGGTCGGCAAGTCGGCGGCCAGTTCCGGGAAGTTCAAATGGCAGTGGGAATCGACGTACATGATGAGTCTGGATACAAGTGCCGCGGCGCTGCGCCCTTTGCCGGACGAAGCGCCGCCGGATCAAGGGCTTACGCCAGGCAGGATAGCACCACGCGCTGCAAGGTCGCGTGGGCGAAGAGCTTGGCGTTCAAGGGATGGGTGGCCAGCGCGCGCTGGCGCGTCAGCCAGCGCGCGGCCTCGGCCACCTTGGCCGGGTTCATGCGCGTGGCGACCTGCGCGACCGCGCTGCCCAAGGCTGGAAAGTAGCGCGCGGGCGCTCCCGCGCTGGCCAGCATCAGGTCGGTGTACAGGCGCTGCAAGGCGTCGATCCATTCGGTCGCCGCAACTTTTTCCAGGGCCTCGGCCAGCGTGCCCACGTCGGGCGACTGGCCCTTGGACAAGGGGCCGACCAGTTGCGTCAGCCACGGCGGGCAAGCGGCCTCGCCCGACTGGGCAAGGCGCAGGGCCGCCAGCGGCGCGCCGCCGGCCGCGGCCAGCCATTCGCGGGCCGGCTCCACGTTCTGTTCGCGCAGCCATTGCAGCGCGGTATCGGCGTCCGGCGCCGGCAGCGGCAGGCGCCGGCAACGCGACACCAGCGTGGGCAAAAGGCGGTCCGGCGCATCCGCGACCAGCAGGAATACCGTGTGCGGCGGCGGCTCTTCCAGCACCTTGAGCAAGGCGTTGGAAGACACCACGTTCAGCGCATGAGCCGGGTACAGCAGCGCCACGCGCCAGCCGCCGCGGTGCGTGGCGGTGTTGAACCAGGACTCCAGCGAGCGGATCTGGTCTATGCGTATTTCCTTGGACGGCGCGCGCTTGGCGGTGCCCGTGGCGGGTTCGGCGTCTTCCGAGGGCTCGGCGGCGTCCGCGCCCTCTTCCACGGCCACGGCCTCGGGGCGAATGCGGCGCAGATCGGGATGGTTGCCGCTGGCGAACCAGGCACAGGCGGCGCAACGGCCGCAGGCCAGGCCGTTATCCGGGGTTTCGCACAGCAGACTGGCCGCCGCGGCGACCGCGAAGTCCAGCTTGCCGATGCCGGCCAGTCCATGGATCAGCCAGGCGTGGGCGAAGCGGTCGCGGTTGCCCAGCCAGTTGCGCGCCGTCTCGGCCTGCCAGGGCAGGAATTGCGGCGCGTTGGACGCCGTGACGTCCTCGTCTTTGGCGGCGCGGGTCGCGTTCATGCCGCCTGCCCCAGCAATTCGCGCAGCCCCGCTTCCAGGCCGGTACGGATCTGGGCGATGGACTGAGTCGAATCGACGATGCGGATGCGCTGCGGCTCGGCCGCGGCGCGCGCGTGATAGGCCTCGCGGGTGCGTTCGAAAAAGGCCGCGCCTTCGCGCTCGAAGCGGTCCGGCTCGCGCGCGTCGGCCAGCCGGGCGCGCGCCACTTCCAGCGGCACGTCGAAGAGCCAGGTGCGGTCGGGCTGGCCGGCCTGCATCCAGGCTTCCAGCGCGGCCACGCGCGCCGCGCCCAGCCCGCGGCCGCCGCCCTGGTAGGCGTAGGTGGCGTCGGTATAGCGGTCGCAGACCACCCAGGCGCCGCGCGCCAGGGCCGGTTCGATGACCTGGTGCAGATGTTCGCAGCGGGCGGCGAACATCAAGAGCGTCTCGGTGTCCAGCCCCATGGGGTCGGTCAGCAACAAGGCGCGCAGCTTCTCGCCCAGCGGCGTGCCGCCGGGTTCACGGGTGGACACCACGTCCAGGCCCTGCGCGCGCAGGAAATCGGCGATCCAGACGGTATGCGTGCTCTTGCCCGCGCCGTCCACGCCTTCCAGCGTGATAAAGCGTCCGCGCGTGGTCATTGGTCTTGTCCTTGTACTTGTGCCTGTCCCTGGTCCGGCTCGGGCGCGGCGTCCGGCGCCGGGCTGGCGCTGGGCGCGGCTGCGGGCGTCCCATTGGCCGGGCCGCCGTTGGCTGCGCCACGGTTCGAGGCCGGGCTGGGCGCCGCGTTCTGGCCTTGGCCCAGGATATAGCGGGAAACGTTGCGATTGTGCTCGTTCAGGTTGACCGAGAACTCGCTGGTGCCGTTGCCGCGGGAAACGAAAAAGAGGAACTTGTGCTGTTCCGGCTGCACCGCCGCCAGCAGCGCCGCGCGGCCCGGCGCGGCGATCGGCGTGGGCGGCAGGCCCGGACGCGTGTAGGTGTTCCAGGGCGTGTCGGTCTGCAGGTCGCGCTTGCGGATGCGGCCCTGGTAGGCGTCGCCCATGCCGTAGATCACGGTCGGGTCGGTCTGCAGCAGCATGCCGATCTTGAGCCGGTTGGTGAACACGCCGGCCACGCGGCGGCGGTCCGGCCCGTGGCCGGTTTCCTTTTCCACGATGGACGCCAGCACCAGGGCCTCGTAGGGCGTGGTCACCGGCAGGTCCGGCTGGCGCTTGGCCCAGGTGTCCTGCAGGATGCGCTGGCCTTCCTGGTAGGCGCGGCGCAGCAGGTCGTAGTCGGTGCTGCCGGGCGTGAAGATATAGGTGTCCGGGAAGAACAGCCCTTCTGGCTGCTTGATGTCGGACCCCAGGCGTTCCATCAATTCTTCATCGGTGGTTTCGCCCAGCGTCTGCTTGACGTCCGGGTTGGCGCGCAGCGCCTGGCGGATCTGGCGGTAGGTCCAGCCTTCCAGGAAGGTGATCTGCCGCTGCGTCATGTCGCCGCGCGCCAGGCGTTCCAGCAGCTTCCACGGCGTATCGCCGTTGATGGCCTGGTAGCCGCCCGCCTTCATCTGCTTGTCGAGTTCGGACAGGCGCGCCATCCAGACGAACCCAGGCTCCCAGACCGGCACGCCGGCCTCGTTCAGCGCGCGCGCCACCGTGCGCGGGCTGCTGCCCGGATCCACCACGAAATCTATCCGGTCGGCCGGCAACTGCATGGGCTTGTGCGCCCAATACCAGGCGCCGCCCACGGCCGCGGCGGCCGCCAGCGCGATCAACAGGAAAAACCACAGGACGTAAGAAAAGAGTCGCTTCTTCATAAGTGTCGGAAGTTTAATTGATCGCGCGGACCTGTTGCGGCTAAAGAGGGGCGGAACGTAGCGCGCGTCCCTGCGCGCGGCGGGGACATGGCCCAGCCCGGAGGGGAACACGGCTATCATCAGCACTTTGATGACGCGATAACACCGCCTCCATGCACGCTTTCCATTCTTCGATTCCCGCCCGCGCGGAAGGTTGCGCGCAAATTGCGCCGCTGGACGATTTCCTGGTCTTTGCCGCCTCCGGCGCGGACGCTCTCTCCTTCCTGCACGGCCAGCTCACGCAGGACGTCACCGGCCTGCCCCAGGACGCCGCCCGTCTGGCCGGCTACTGCACCGCCAAGGGCCGCCTGCTGGCCACCCTGGTGATGTGGCGCGGCGCCCCCGGCGCGGACGACGCCCCCCAACTCTACGGCCTGGTGCGCCAGGACCTGGCGCAGGCCCTGCTCAAGCGCCTGTCGATGTTCGTGCTGCGCGCCAAGGCCAAGCTTGCCGCCACGCCGCTGCACGTGGCGGGCGTCACGGCATCGGCCGCGGACCTGGCCGCGCTGGAAGCCGCCGCCGGTGCGCTGCCGCGCGCGCCCTGGCAGCGCGCCGACCTGCCGTCCGGCACCTGGATCGCCGCGCCGTCCGCCGACGCGCGCCTGCGCTGGTGGTGGATCGCCTCCGACGAACAACTGGAGCAGTCAGCCGCGCTGGCCGGCGCGCTGGGCCTGGCGCCCGCCGCGCAATGGCACGCCGCCGACCTGGCCGCGGGTATCCCGTGGATCACCGCGGCCACCCAGGACGTCTTCATCCCGCAGACGGTCAACCTGGACCTGATCCAGGGCGTGAGCTTCACCAAGGGCTGTTATCCGGGCCAGGAAGTGGTGGCGCGCAGCCACTATCGCGGCACGGTCAAGCGGCGCATGGCCTACGGCACCATCGCCGACGCCGCCGTCCAGGACCAGGCGCTGGCCGGCGTGGACGTCTATGACGCCACCCAGCCCGGCGAGCCCACCGGCCGGATCGTGGACGCGGCCGGCGCGCAAGGCGTCGTCTCGGTGCTGTTCGAAACCACGCTGGCGGCGCTGCCCGAAGGCGACCTGCGCCTGGGCGCCGCGGACGGTCCGCGCATTTCGGCCGTCGCGCTGCCCTACTCCATCACGCCGTAAAACCAGGGGCCGCCGCGCCGGCGCCTGAGCCGGCACGGTTGCGCCGGACCGGATGCTCTCAAGCCGGCCTTTGCCCCTACACCGCCACGCCGAACAACGCGCCCACGCCCGCCGTCGCCGCCATCGCCAGGCCGCCCAGGATCGTCACCCGCAACGCCGCCGGCCCCTTGGGCGCTCCGCCCGCGCCCGCGGCCAGGGCGCCCAGGCCGGCCAGACAGGCGACCGATGCGCCTATGACCCAGACGATCAATTGCGGCAAGGGCGCCGTCGCCGCCACGGCCAGCGGCAAGGCCGCGCCGCCTGCAAACGATGCCGCGGACGCCACGGCGGCCTGCACCGGACGGGCGCGGTTATGCATGGAGATGCCCAGCTCGTCGCGGGCATGCGCGTCCAGCGCATCGTGGCTGGTCAATTGCCGCGCCACCTGTTCGGCCAGATCGCGGGTCAGGCCGCGCGCCACGTAGATGTCGATCAGTTCGGCCAGTTCCTCGCTGGAATTGCGCTTGAGCGAGCGCTGCTCCAGGCGCAGGTCGGCGGCCTCGGTGTCGGCCTGCGAGCGCACCGACACGTACTCGCCCGCCGCCATCGACAGCGCCCCCGCCACCAGTCCGGCCACGCCCGAGGTCAGGATGGCACCGTGCGTGGCCTGGGCCGCCGCCACGCCGGTAATGAGGCTGGCGGTGGACACGATACCGTCGTTGGCGCCCAGCACGGCCGCGCGCAGCCAGTTGCTGCGGAAAATCCGATGATGTTCTTTTGAAGGCATTGCCGCAAACCCATGCACCGCGCGATGAACGCGCGGCGGGTCCAGCGACCGGGACCCGCCGCGCGCGGGATTCAGCGCGGCGTCACGCGCACCGCGGTAAGCAAGCCTATCACGCAAAGCGTGGCTTGCTCGCCGTCGTACGCATGCACCTCGACCTGGCAGACGGACAGGCGCTTGCCGGGCTTGACCACGCGGCCGCTGGCCACGTAGCGGCTGCCCTTGGCGGGCGCCAGGAAGTTCATCTTGAACTCCGAGGTCAGCACGTCCTCGCCGGGCGCGAACAAGGTATAGGCGGCATAGCCGCCGGCGCTGTCGGCGATGGTCGTGGAAATGCCGGCGTGCAGAAAGCCGTTCTGCTGGCACAGGTCGGCGCGGTAAGGCAGCACGATGTCCACCCTGCCCGGCTCGACCACGTCCAGCTGCGCACCCAGCAAAGTCATGATGCTTTGCCGGGCGAAGCTCTCCTGGACCCGGCCAGCCGGGTCCAGCTGCGCTTGCGATGGCGCCATGTCAGTCTTGCTCGCGCTTGACCAGGTTGACGATGCTGGAGAAGTCCAGCTTGCCCGAACCGCCGGAACTGTGCAGCGAATACAGGTTGCGCGCCAGCTCGCCCAGCGGGATCGAGGCCCGCGCCGACAAGGCGGCCTCAACCGCCAGGCCCAGGTCCTTCAGCATCAGGTCCACGCCGAAACCGCCCGCATAGCCCTTGGAGGCCGGCGCATGTTCCATCACGCCGGGCCAGGGGTTGTAGAGCTCCGTGGCCCAATTGCGGCCGGAACTCTTGGCGATGATGTCCGACAGCACCTTGGGATCCAGCCCGTTGGCCACGCCCAGCGCCAAGGCTTCGGAGGTACCCGCCATCAGGATGCCCAACAGCATGTTGTTGCAGATCTTGGCCACCTGGCCGGCGCCGGCCGGACCCGCGTGGAAGATGTTCTTGCCCATTTTTTCGAGGACGGGACGGGCGCGCTCCAGCGCGGCAGCCTGGCCGCCGACGATGAAGGTCAGCGTGCCCGCGGCCGCGCCGCCGGTGCCGCCGGAAACCGGCGCGTCGATCATGGCGATGCCGCGCACCTCGGCCGCCTGCGCCACCTTGCGCGCCGAGTCCGGCGCGATGGTGCTGCATTCGATGACCAGCGCGCTCGACGGGATCTTGCCCAGCAGGTCCTCGCCCAGGTACAGCCCTTCGACGTGCTTGCTGGCGGGCAGCATCGAGACCACCACCTCGGCCCCCTTGACGGCTTCCGAGGCGGACGCGGCGGCCCGGGCGCCGGCGTCCGTCAGGGTCTTCACCGCTGCCGGCACCAGATCGAAAACCGTCACGCTATGTCCGGCCTTGACCAGATTCAATGCCATGGGCGCGCCCATGTTGCCCAAACCGATAAACGCGATGCTGCTCATGATGTCCTGTCTCCTGTTGCTATAGCTATAGGTGTGAAATCATCGTGTTACTAGCGTTGCCGCGCCGGCAGGCGGCGGCCGAAACGCCGCCGCGTGGCGCCTAGCGCCCTTCCTGCCCCAGGTCCGCCAGCGGATGGGGCTCGCCCTCGGGCCAGGGCTCGTCAAAGAATTTCTGCACCCAGGCGTCGGTCGCCATGTCGATGGCGGCGGGATTCCAGCGCGGCTTCTTGTCCTTGTCGATCAGCAAGGCGCGGATGCCTTCGGCGAAATCGCCATGGCCGGTGCAGGCCAGCGCCGCAATGTACTCGGCGCGGAAAACGTCGTCCAGCGAACGCAGGCGCATGCGCTGCTGCAGCGCGAACGACAGGCGCACCGATCCGGGCGAGCCGGCCAGCATGGTCTGCGCAGCGCGCGCCAGCCACGGATCCTCGTGGTCCTTCAGCGCCGCGAGTTCTTCGTAGATGTCGTCCAGGCGGTTGCCGTTGCACAGGCTGTTGATCAGGAACGAATGCTGGCGCAGGTTGCCCGGCGCGAGCGGCGTCTTGGGCTCCAGCGCCGTCAGGGCGCGGCGCAGCAGGCCATCGTTGATCGAGCGCGGGGGAATGGCGTCCTCCGCCGCATCCGCCGCCTGGCCAGCCCAGGGCTGCTCTTCCAGCGAAGCCAGCAGCTTGGGCCAATCCGCGTGGTCCAGGCGGAAGTCCGCCAGGCCGGCGAAAATGGCGTCCGACGTGCCCAGCTGCGCGCCGGTCAGGGCCAGGAACAGCCCGATCCTGCCTGACATGCGGTTCAGCAGCCAGCTGCCGCCCACGTCCGGAAACAGGCCGATCGTGACCTCCGGCATCGCCAGGCGCGAGGTCTCGCTGACCACCCGGTGGCTGGCGCCCATCATCAGGCCGATGCCCCCGCCCATGACGATGCCATGGCCCCAGCACAGCACCGGCTTGGGATAGGTGTGGATACGGTAGTCCAGCCGGTACTCGTGCTCGAAGAAGCGGCGCGCGTAGGCGTTGTTCCAGCCCGGCTTGCCGGCGTTTTCCGTCATGCTGCGGTACAGGCCGTGCAGGTCTCCGCCCGCGCAGAAAGCTTTTTCGCCCGCGCCCTGCAGGACCACCAGGGCCACGCCCGGATCGCGTGCCCAGGCGTCCAGGCGCTCGGCCAGCAGGTCCACCATTTCCAGCGACAGGCCGTTCAGGGTCTGCGGCGAATTCAGCGTCGCGATCCCGAACCGTACTCCATTGGCAGCGGCTTTTTCTTCGAACAGCACCGGTGCATTCATCTTATGTCGGCTCCTTTTTCCAACAATTGGCGGGCGATGATCACGCGCATGATCTCGTTGGTCCCTTCCAGAATCTGATGAACGCGAGTATCGCGCACCAGACGCTCCAAGGGATAGTCCCGCAGGTATCCGTAGCCACCGTGGATCTGCTGCGCGTCCAGGCAAATCTGGAAACCCATGTCGGTGGCGAAGCGCTTGGCCATGGCGCAGTAGGTCGCCGCGTCCGGCGCCCCGGCATCCAGCTTGCAGGCCGCCAGACGTACCATCTGGCGCGCCGCCACCAGGTGCGTCGCCATGTCGGCCAGCTTGAACTGCAGGGCCTGGAACTCGGCCAGGCGCCGGTTGAACTGGCGCCGTTCGTCCATGTAGCGCCGAGCAGCGTCCAGCGCGCCCTGCGCCGCGCCCACCGAGCAGGTGCCGATGTTGATGCGTCCGCCGTCCAGGCCCTTCATGGCGATCTTGAAGCCCTCGCCCTCCTGGCCCAGCATGTTGGCAGCAGGCACCCGCACGTTCTCGAAGGTGATGGGGCGCGTGGACTGGCTGTTCCAGCCCATCTTCTCTTCCTTGCGGCCATAGGCTATGCCCTCGCTATCGGCTGGAATGGCGAACGCGCTGATGCCGCCCGCGCCCTCGCCGCCGGTGCGCGCCATGACCACCAGCAGGTCCGTGTCGCCCGCGCCGGAAATGAAGGCCTTGGCGCCGTTGACGATGTAGTCGTCACCTTGGCGCTGCGCCCGGGTCGACAGCGATGCGGCGTCCGAACCCGCGCCCGGCTCGGTCAGGCAGTAGGAGGCGAGCTTCTGGCCGCTCGCCAGCAACGGCCCCCAGGCCTCGCGCAGCGCGGGCTGGCCCCAGTTGCCGACCATCCAGGTGGCCATATTGTGGATCGTGAGGAAAGCCGTGGTCGACGGGTCCACCGCCGCCATTTCCTCGAACACCAGGGTGGCGTCCAGCCGCGGCAGGCCCAGGCCGCCAATGTCCTCACTGGCGTAGATGGCGCAAAAACCCATCTCGCCCGCCCGCGCGAAGGCCTCGCGCGGGAAGATGCCTTCGGCGTCCCAGCGCGCGGCGTTGGGCGCCAGCTCGCCCTCGGCGTAGTCGCGCGCCGCCTGCGCAAAAGCGCGTTGCTCGTCGGTCAGTTCCAAGTCCACAGCCTGTCTCCTGTTGTACTGAGTATTCTCTGTTGGCGTTGCTGCCGTCTCGTGAACGCCTGCCCGTCGATTTTGACATGACGTTGACGTAAACGTAAATGCGTGACGGTGCTTATGTTACGCCGGAAGCGGCGGCGGCATTTGTCCTATTCGCGACATTGCGTGGGGCGGCAAGTTGCCGCCCCCGCGAGGCTTCCTACAGCAGTCCGGCCGGGCGGACCCTGCCGTTCTTGGCCGTCTTGGCGCGGCGGTGCTCGGCGCGGCGGCGGCGCGATTCCTTGGGATCGAAACTCAGGCCGCGGTAGATTTCCACGCGGTCGCCGTCGGCCAGCCTGGCCTGCGGTTCGGTGGCGCGGCCGAAAATGCCCACGCCCCGGGTCCAGGGCTGCACCACCGGAAAGGCCTGGGCGAAACCGCTGGCCGCCAGCGCGTCGGCCACGGTGGCGCCATCGGGCAGGCGCAATTCACGCAGCCAGACATGGCCCGGCAAGGCATAGCAGACGCTGACGCCGATCTGCGGCCCCGCGGACGGCTCATTCGCCATACTTGGCCTGCGCGCGCTTGGTGAAGGAATCGATGAAGCTGGTGGCGATGCGGTTGAACACCGGCCCCACCACCATTTCCAGCGCCCGGTTGGAAAACGCGTACTCCATGGTGAACAGGACCTTGCAGGCATCCTCGGCCAGCGGCTGGAACTCCCAGTGCCCCACCAGGCTGGAGAACGGCCCGTCGACGAGCTCCAGGTCGATCCGGTCGGGATAGACGTGGGTGTTGCGGGTGGTGAAGCGCTGCTTCATGCCCGCGAAGCTGATCAGGATGGAGGCCTGCATGCCGTGCTCGTCGCGGGTCTGCACCTCGGCGCCGCCGCACCAGGGCATGAACTCGGGGTACTTCTCCACGTCGGCGACCAGATCGAACATCTGGGCGGCGCTGTAAGGCACCAGGACGGATCGTTGTACTTTGTGCATCGACTATCGCAAATGGCTAGAATGGCACGATTTTACCGGCACAACACGACCTGGGGCCAGAATACGCCTAGCCATGGCGCGCGACACCCAGGCACAAGGGCTTTATGAGCATTATCGACAATCGCAAGGCCACGCACGACTATTTCATCGAAGACCGCTACGAGGCTGGCCTGGTGCTGCAGGGCTGGGAAGTCAAGGCGATCCGCGATGGCCGCGTGCAGCTCAAGGAAAGCTACGTCATCGTGCGCGACGGCGAGCTCTACCTGCTGGGCATGCACGTCAGCCCCCTGCCCACGGCCTCCACCCATATCCACCCCGACGCCATGCGCACGCGCAAGCTGCTGCTCAAGGCCGAGGAAATCAGCAAGCTCATCGGTAAGGTCGAGCAACGCGGCTACACGCTGGTGCCGCTCAACCTGCATTACAAGAACGGGCGCATCAAGCTGGACTTCGCGCTGGGCCGCGGCAAGAAGCTGTTCGACAAGCGCGACACCGCGCGCGAAAAGGACTGGCAGCGCGAAAAAGAGCGCATCATGAAGCACGACACCCGCGCCCCGCGCAAGGGCAAGGACGACTGATTCAGGCGGCCTCGGGCAGCGCCTGGCGGTCGGACTCCTGCCCCGGGCCCGTGATGCGGTTGCGCCCCGCCGCCTTGGACGCGTACAGCTTGCGGTCGGCCCGTTCGAAGAATGCCTGCAGGCTCTCCCCGGGCATCCAGTCCGCCACCCCGGCGCTGAACGTATAGGACATGGTGCTGCCGCCGTGCGCGCAAGGCGTGCGCCGCACCGAATCCAGCAGCCGCTCCGCCACATCCAGCACCGCGTCGCTGCGCATGTCCGGAAACAGCACCGCGAACTCCTCGCCGCCCACGCGCCCGACGTGGTCGCCGGTGCGCAGCGTGGCGGTGGCCAGCAGGCCGAAATGCCGCAGCACCGCATCCCCGGCAGCATGGCCGTGGGTATCGTTGATGCGCTTGAAATGGTCGATGTCCAGCAACAGCAGCGTCAGCGGGCGGCGCGTGCGCAGGGCCTGCGCGCAATAGCGTTCGGCCTGCAGCCACCACGCCTTGCGCGACATCAGGCCCGTCAGGAAGTCGGTGCTGGCCTCCTGTTCGCGGTCGGCCAGCATGCGGTCGTGGATGATCATGATGGTGCCCAGCGTCAGGCATGGCATCGTCAGCACGCCCAGCGTCATGAACGCGATGTTCCATGCCGTGGGCAGCAACAGGGCCTGCGCGATGGCGATGTCGAACATGTAGACGACGGCCCGCGTCGCGCACACCAGCGCGGAGATCAGGGCCACCACGCGCACGAAATGGTAGCTGTAGCGCGACCGGTTCATCGGCATGCCGCGCTTGACCGTCATGGCGATGGCCGCCATGAACCCGAACATCAGCCAGGACATGACCACCATGCGCGGCCCGACCTGGGGATCGATGTAGGTGTAGAACGCCAGCGCCAGCAGGCTCACGCCGCAAGCCAGCGCCATCAGGCGCTTGGGGACGGTCAGGCCGACCAGCCGTCGCAATCCCGTGTAGTACGCGCATAGCGCCAGGGCAACGGCGGTATTGGCGGCCATCACCGACACCCACAGCGGCGCCTCGGTGACCTGCAAGGCGTAGAGCCCGAATGCCGCCAGCGTCAGCAGATTGGCGCGGATCGCCTCCTTGATGCCCGCCATGCCGCTGCGGGCCAGGGACCCCAGCACGCACAGCGCAAGCACTCCCGCCAATGCCGCTATCAGAAGCAAGTTAACGGGAGCGATCATCGTCAGGCGCCGCCGGGCGCGGTTATCAGCTGTTGCGGGTGGACTTCACTATCGTCATGGCGGACGCGATCATGCCGCCCACGTCCGCCAGGTTCGCCGGCAGGATCAGCGTATTGCCTTCCTTGGCGACGTTGCCGAAAGCCTCGACGTAGCGCTCGGCCACCTTCAGGTTCACGGCTTCCATGCCGCCCGGCTGACGCACCGAGTCCGCCACCTGGGTGATGGCCTTGGCGGTGGCCTCGGCGATCGCCAGCACCGCGGCGGCCTCGCCCTGCGCCTGGTTGATCTGCGCCTGCTTCTCGCCTTCCGAACGGGCGATGGCGGCTTCGCGCTCGCCGGTGGCGATGTTGATCTGCTCCTGGCGGCGGCCTTCGGAGGCCGCGATCAGGGCGCGCTTTTCACGCTCGGCCGTGATCTGCGCCTGCATCGCGCGCAGGATCTCGTTGGGCGGGGTCAAGTCCTTGATCTCGTAGCGCAGCACCTTCACGCCCCAGTTCAGCGCCGCCTCGTCCAGCGAGGAGACGATGTTGCTGTTGATGGAGTCGCGCTCTTCGAAGGTGCGGTCCAGTTCCATCTTGCCGATGACCGAGCGCAGGGTCGTCTGCGCCAGCTGCGTGATGGCCGAGATGTAGTTCGACGAACCATACGACGCGCGCATGGGATCGGTGACCTGGAAGTACAGCACGCCGTCGACCTGCAACTGCGTGTTGTCGCGCGTGATGCAGACCTGGCTGGGCACGTCCAGCGGGATTTCCTTGAGCGAGTGCTTGTACGACACACGCTCGATGAACGGAATGACGAAGCCCGCGCCGGGCGACAGCACCCGGTCGAACTTGCCCAGCCGCTCGACCACCCAGGCGTGCTGCTGAGGCACGATGGCGATCGCCTTGATGACTATCAGTATCGCCAGCGCGACGATGACGAGCAGGACGATGGTGGATGTATCGATCATCATGATTCGGAGCCTCTCCTTCTGGTAAATACATACGCGGAAAACCGTCCGGACCTTGCGGACGTCCGCAGCCGGCCCCGCCCGCGGCGGGCCGGCCTTGCTCAGGCCAAGCCGGGTGCGCCCTTGGGGGCCAGCACCAGGATAGAGCCGCGCATTTCAATGATGGTTTGTTCCCCGGCCACCGGCGCCTGGCCCTGGGCCAGCTCCGCCTGCCAGTGCGCGCCGCGGTACCAGACGCGCGCGGTGCCCTGGTCGGACCAGGCCTCGACCGACACCGTCTGGCCGATGTCCAGGTTCACGTCGGCATTGCGGGCGGAATCGACCTCGCGCTTTTTCAGCACGCGGGTCTTGCGCAGCACCAGCAGGCCCAGCAACAGCACGATGCCGCAGCCCACCAGTTGCCACTCCAGGCCGGCGCCGAACCAGGCGGCCACGCCCCCGGCCGCCAGCCCCAGGGCCACCAGCAGCAGATAGAAAGTGCCAGTCGCCAATTCCCCGATCAGGGCCAGCGCGGCCAGTCCCAGCCAAATCCACATAGTCTTCGTTCGCCCGAAAGGATGAGTATCTGAGCGGATTGTACGTATTTCCGGGACGGAACGGAAAAGCGCCTTTCATCGTGGATCGGAGCGCTGGATTATGATGTGCGCTGGCGGTGGATCTCCCCCTGGAACCCGGCGCCCGCATCCTTTACGCACAAGCCCCCAATGACCGCTGCAATACCCTCCGCTCTCCCCGTCCTGATCCTGCACACCGGCGATCCGGACGACACGCTCAAAAGCCAGTTCGGCGGCTATGCCGAACAACTCGCGCAGGCCGCCGGCCTGACCGCCGAGGCCATGGAAATCGTGCCCGTCCACGAGGGCAAGCGGCCGCAGGCCCCCGCCCGCTATCGCGCCGCGCTGATCACGGGTTCGCCCGCCATGGTGACCGACAAGGAACCCTGGAGCGAGGACACCGCCGCC
The DNA here is from genome assembly GCF_002192695.1 of Achromobacter xylosoxidans. GTDB lineage: Bacteria > Pseudomonadota > Gammaproteobacteria > Burkholderiales > Burkholderiaceae_B > Achromobacter > Achromobacter xylosoxidans_C. The sequence goes on along the minus strand of NZ_MTLG01000071.1, from coordinate 64,606 downwards.
TGGCTGCGCGAAGCTGCCGCCGCCGGCCTGCCCATGTTCGGCGTCTGCTACGGCCACCAATTGCTGGCCTACGCGCTGGGCGGCAAGGTCGGCTACAACCCCGCCGGGCGCGAAGTCGGCACCCAGACCGTGGAGCTGCTGCCGCCCGCCGCCGGCGACAAGCTGCTGGCCGGACTGCCGTCCACCTTCCCCGCCCAGATGCTGCATGCGCAGACCGTGCTGCAGCCCCCGCCTGGCGCCGCGGTGCTGGCGCGCTCGGACCTGGACGAACACCAGATGATCCGCATCGGGCTCAACGTGTTCTCGACCCAGTTCCATCCCGAATTCGGCCCTGACTTCATCCGCGCCCATCTGGAACGCTTCGGCCGCCGCTACGCGGCTGAAAACCTCGACGTCCCTGGGCTATCCGCCAACGTCCGCGCCACGCCGGTCGCGGGCGGCCTGCTGCGGCGCTTTCTGGACGCCTACGCGCCCGCGTGACACCCGGCGCGGCCGCCGCGCAACATACGGAGTGCGGCGGCGGCAGGCTTTTGAGACGATGGGTCCAAGCGCGTGAATCCATGCGCAACAGGAGCTTTTTCATGAACCAAGCCGCCGCCCTGAGCAAACAGCACGCCGCCGCCGTCGAACGCGCCTGCCGCGCCCTGGAAGCCGAGCAGCCGCCGGATCTGTCCACCCTGGCCGAACAGGCTGGCATGAGCCGCTTCCATTTTCACCGCATCTTCAAGGCGGCCACCGGCATCACCCCCAAGGCCTACGCCGACGCCCTGCGCGCGGGCCGCGCCCGCCAGCAGCTCAAGCAGAGCGCCAGCGTCACCGACGCCATGTACGACGCCGGCTTCAATTCCAGCGGCCGCTTCTACGAAGCCGCCCCCGCCATTCTGGGCATGACGCCCACCGCCTTCCGCAAGAGCGGCGAGGGCGTGGATATCCGCTTCGCGGTGGCGCAATGCTCCCTGGGCGCGCTGCTGGTGGCGGCCAGCGACACCGGCATCTGCGAAATCGCGCTACACGAAGACCCGGAACAACTGGTGCGCAACCTGCAGGACCGCTTCAAGGCCGCCCGCCTGATCGGCGCGGACGCGCAGTTCGAAAGCTGGGTGGCGGCCGTGGTGGGCTTCGTCGAAGACCCCTCCCGCGGCCTGGACCTACCCCTGGACGTGCGCGGCACCGCCTTCCAGCGCCAGGTATGGCAAGCCCTGCGCGAGATCCCCGTGGGCGCGACCGCCACCTACACCGACATCGCCGAACGCATCGGTTCGCCGCGTGCCGTGCGCGCCGTGGCCCGCGCCTGCGCCACCAACAACATCGCGCTGGCCATCCCCTGCCACCGCGTGGTCCGCACCGACGGCTCGCTTGCCGGCTACCGCTGGGGCATAGACCGCAAGCGCGAATTGATTGCGCGCGAAGCGCTGGCGGCCTAGCCCTACCTTGGTCCAGCAACAAAAAAACCCCGCGCCCTTGCAGGCGCGGGGTTTTTACGTGGGCAAGGCCTATCAGTTCTTGGCCAGGCGCTGCCAGGTATCGACAACGGTGTCCGGGTTGAGCGACATCGACAGGATGCCCTCGTCCTTCAGCCATTGCGCGAAGTCCGGGTGGTCGCTGGGGCCTTGGCCGCAGATGCCCACGTACTTGTTGGCGGCCAGGCAAGCCTTGATCGCGCGGCGCAGCATGAACTTCACGGCCTCGTCGCGTTCGTCGAAGTCGGCGGCCAGCAGTTCCATGCCGGAGTCGCGGTCCAGGCCCAGCGTCAGCTGGGTCATGTCGTTCGAACCGATCGAGAAGCCGTCGAAGTACTGCAGGAACTCGTCGGCCAGGATGGCGTTGGACGGCACTTCGCACATCATGATGAGCTTCAGGCCGTTTTCACCGCGCGCCAGGCCGTGCTTGGCGAGCAGGTCCACCACCTTGGACGCCTGGCCCAGGGTGCGCACGAACGGCACCATGATCTCGACGTTGGTGAGGCCCATTTCATCGCGCACTTTCTTCAGCGCTTCGCATTCCATGCGGAAGCACTCGGCGAAGTCCTCGGCGATGTAGCGCGACGCGCCGCGGAAGCCCAGCATGGGGTTCTCTTCCTCGGGCTCATAGCGCGAACCGCCGACCAGCTTGCGGTACTCGTTGGACTTGAAGTCCGACATGCGCACGATGACGGGCTTGGGATAGAAGGCGGCGGCGATGGTCGCCACGCCTTCGGCCATCTTCTCGACGAAGAAAGCGCGCGGGCTGGCATGGCCGCGGGCCGCCGATTCCACGGCCTTCTTCAGTTCGCCGTCGACGTTCGGGTAGTCCAGCACCGCCTTGGGGTGGATACCGATGTTGTTGTTGATGATGAATTCCAGGCGAGCCAGGCCCACGCCGCCGTTGGGGATCTGGGCGAAGTCGAAGGCCAGCTGCGGGTTGCCCACGTTCATCATGATCTTCAGATCGATGGGGGGCATGTCGCCGCGGCGCACTTCTTCCACTTCGGTCTCGATCAGGCCGTCATAGATGCGGCCTTCGTCGCCCTCGGCGCAAGACACGGTCACGGCCTGGCCTTCCTTGAGCAGGTCGGTGGCGTTGCCGCAGCCCACGACCGCCGGAATGCCCAGCTCGCGCGCGATGATCGCCGCGTGGCAGGTGCGGCCGCCGCGGTTGGTGACGATGGCGGAGGCGCGCTTCATCACGGGTTCCCAGTTGGGATCCGTCATGTCGGTGACCAGCACGTCGCCCGGCTGGACCTTGTCCATGTCGGAGATGTCGCCGACCACGCGCACCGGACCCGAGCCGATCTTCTGGCCGATCGCGCGGCCGGTGATCAGGACCTGGCCGGTGGCCTTCAGGCGGTAGCGCTGCTGCACGTCGTTGACGCCCTGCTGCGACTTCACGGTTTCCGGGCGCGCCTGCAGGATGTAGATCTTGCCGTCGATGCCGTCGCGGCCCCACTCGATGTCCATCGGGCGCTGGTAGTGCTTCTCGATGATGACGGCGTAGCGGGCCAACTCGTTGACCTCGTCGTCGGTCAGCGAATAGCGGTTGCGCTCGGACACCGGCACGTCGACCGTGCGCACGGCGCGGCCTTCGGGGCGCTCGGGGTCGAACTCCATCTTGATCAGCTTGGAGCCGATGCGGCGGCCGACGATCGGATAGTGGCCCTGGGCCAGCGTCGGCTTGAAGACGTAGAACTCGTCGGGGTTGACCGCGCCCTGCACCACGGTTTCGCCCAGGCCGTAGGACGAGGTGATGAACACCACGTCCTGGAAGCCCGATTCGGTGTCGATGGTGAACATGACGCCGGCGCTGCCCTTGTCGGAACGCACCATGCGCTGGATGCCGGCCGACAGCGCGACGTCGGCGTGGGCGTAGCCCTTGTGCACGCGATAGGAAATGGCGCGGTCGTTGTACAGCGACGCGAACACGTGGCGGATCTTGTCCAGCACGTCGTCGATGCCGACGACGTTCAGGAAGGTTTCCTGCTGGCCGGCGAACGAGGCGTCGGGCAGGTCTTCGGCGGTGGCGGAGGAACGCACGGCGAACGAGCCCTTGCCGTCAGCGTCGAGCTTGGCGAAGGCCTCGCGGATCTGCGTTTCGAACTCGGACGAGAACGGCGCGTCGATGATCCATTGACGGATCTGCGAGCCGGCGTTGGCCAGTTCGCGCACGTCTTCGGGGTTCAGCGTGGTAAGGCGTTCGGCGATGCGCTTGTCCAGGCCCGAGGCCTTGAGGAAGTCGCGGAAAGCATCAGCGGTCGTGGCAAAGCCGCCCGGTACGCGGACGCCCGCGCCAGACAGCTGGCTGATCATTTCGCCTAGTGATGCGTTCTTGCCTCCTACCGAGTCCACATCCGTCATGCGGAGCTGCTCGAACAAAACAACGTACGACATTGAAGTCACCTTTTACAATGGAATGAAAGCGAGTTTGGTCAATGCATCAGGAAGCTGGATCAGAACCGGATCACAGCCCCAATTTACGCGCTGACCAAACTGGCCTTGGACCGCCCTTGGGGTGACTTATAGGGGCCTGATTGTACTCGGTGGAGTGCATCCGGCCATCTGCCTGGTTGGAATTTTTTACACATGACATCTACCCCGATCGTACGCACGGTATACATCGTTTCCGACAGTACCGGCATCACCGCAGAAACCTTCAGCCAGTCAGTGCTTTCGCAGTTTGAGGAGGTCAATTTCAAGCCTATCCGCCTGCCCTTTGTCGACACGCTGGAAAAGGCGGCGGAAGTGGCCATGCGGATCGACCGCAGCGCCCAGGAGGCCGGCGTCCCCCCGATTGTGTTCAGTACCCTGGTCAATCCCGACATCCTGGCGCGCGTTCGCCAGGCGAACGGCGTTTTCCTGGACCTGTTCGGCACCTTCGTCAGCCATATCGAACAGGCGCTGGGCCTGAAGTCCAGCCATTCCATTGGCCGCTCGCACATGCAGGCCAACTCGGAAAAGTACCGCAACCGCATCGACGCCATCAATTTCAGCCTGGCGCATGACGACGGCCAGTTCGTGAACCAACTGGACCAGGCGGACGTGATCCTGGTCGGCGTATCGCGCTGCGGCAAGACGCCCACCAGCCTGTACCTGGCCATGCAATACGCCATCAAGGCGGCCAATTTCCCCCTGACGCCAGACGATTTCGAGCGCGGCACCCTGCCCTCGACCATCGCGCCGCATCGCGGCAAGCTGTTCGGCCTGTCGATCCAGCCCGAGCGCCTGGCCGAAGTCCGCAACGAGCGCCGCCCCAACAGCCGCTACGCCCAGCTGGAGCAATGCCGCTACGAAGTGGCCGAGGCCGAACGCATGATGCGCCGCGAGGGCATTTCCTGGCTGTCCAGCACCACCAAATCGATCGAGGAGATCGCCACGACGGTGTTGCAGGAAGTAGGCCTGGACCGGGGCTGAAAGGCCTGTAGGCGCTTATTGGCGCACCGACATCGGCAGGGGCATCGGCCGGGACAGGGGCAGGTAAAGGCTCTCTCCCGGCAGGTAAACCCCCAGCAGCTTGCCCGACGAGGCCACGAGACGGGCCTCGCCCCGGCGGCCCTGCAGCATCAACGGGCCGTCGGCTCCCCGATAAACGTCGCCTTGCGGCAACGCTCCCACCCGGACCCATCTGGACGACGCCGCCAGGTCGACGGCCGTCTTGTCCGGCAGCATCGCCGACACCGCCCGGGACAATTGGATCACGTAGGCCGACTCGGAAACATCCGCCCGGACCATCCCGACCGTTTGAGCGCCGCCAGAACCGCAAGCGCTCACCGCCAGCGCGCACCCGGCGGTCAGCAATAGCGCCCGCCCTGCACGCATGAACCCATTCCCCAGTATTGACGCCATCATGCTCCCTCGGGAAAACAGCAGGCTGGACACGGCCGCCTGGCAGCAAAAAAAGCGTGTCAGCGGGACGCGCCGCGCAAGGCCTGCCGCCGCTGCTCGAAGAGGCAGATTGCAGCTGCGGCGCCCACATTGAGCGATTCCACCGCCGCCATGTCGTGCGGTATGCGCACTCTGAGGCGCGCGGCGCCAAGCAGCTCCGCGGCCACGCCCTGGCCTTCGTGGCCGAACACCCAGGCGCAGCGTTGCGGCAGCACGCCTTCGTACAGGTCGCGCGCGCCATCCAGCGCGGTCGCCACCAACGGCACCTGCAGCCTGGGCAGCAAGGCGGCCAGATCGACATGTTCGTGGATGGCGAGGGCGAAATGGGCGCCCTGGCCGCTGCGCAGCACTTTGGGAGACCAGGCCGCGGCCGTGCCCGTGGCCAGGAAGACGCGCTTCACGCCCGCCGCCGCACAGGTGCGCAGCAGCGTGCCGACATTGCCGGGATCCTGGATGCGATCGAACAGCACGCAGTTCTCGTCCACGGCTTGCGGCAACTCCAGGATCGGAGGAGTCACCAGAAACGCCACGCCCTGCCCGCTTTCGACGGCCGCCAGGGACTGCATCAGCCGCGCGTCCAGGGCCAGGCAGTCGCGCTCCGGCACGGCCGCCGCCAGTGCCGCGATGTCGGGCTGGGACAAGCGCTCCACGTCGAAAATCGCCTGATCGGGCGCGCCGTGGTGCTGCAGCCAGGCCTGGCACAGGTGCACGCCGTCCAGCAGCACCGGCGCGCCGCGCTTGCCCGCCGTGCCGGCCAGCTTGACCAGCGCCTTGACCGCGGGATTGTCGCGAGAACTGATGTGCTTCATGAATTCAGGCCGAAGGCCTTGATGGGTGCGAAGCTGCGCCGGTGCTCGGCGCAGGGGCCGTGCTCGCGCAGCATCTCCAGATGCAGCGGCGTGCCATAGCCCTTGTGCTGGTCGAAGGCGTATTGGGGATACAGCGCATGCAGGCGCAGCAGGTCCGCGTCGCGCGCCGTCTTGGCGAGGATGGAGGCCGCGGAAATCGCGGGCACCAGGGCATCGCCCTTGATGACGGTCTGCACCGTGCAGCCGAGCTTGGGAGCCTGATTGCCGTCCACCAGCGCCAGCTGCGGCATGGTGGACAGGCCCTGCACCGCGCGCTGCATCGCCAGCATCGTGGCGCGCAGGATGTTCATGCTGTCGATCTCGGCCACGCTGGCGCTGGCGATGCACCAGGCCAGCGCGAATTCCTGGATTTCGAGCGCCAGCGCCTCGCGCGTGGCGGCCTTGAGTACCTTGGAATCCGCCAGGCCGCCTATGGGCCGGGCCGGGTCCAGGATGACGGCCGCAGCGTAGACGGCGCCCGCCAGCGGGCCGCGGCCCGCCTCGTCCACGCCCGCCGTGACCATGGCAGGCTGCTCGGGAGCCACGAACAGGTCAGGCTGCTCCACCGGCCACCTCCAGGATCGCCTGTGCGGCCAACGCGGGCGTATCGCGCAGCAGTTCCTGATGCAGGGCGGTAAAGCGGGCCTCGATGCGCGCCCTGCCCGCGTCGTCGGTCAGCGACGTCCAGGTCGCCTCGGCAAGTTTCTCGGGGGTCGCATCGTCCTGCAGCAGTTCCGGCACGGCGAAATCGCGCAGCAGCACGTTCGGCAAGCCCACCCAGGGCAGATACGGGCGCTGCTGGCCGGACTTCCAGGCCATGATGCGGCGCATCCAGGGCGACAGCACGTAGGAAATGACCATGGGCCGCTTGTACAGCGCCGTTTCCAGCGTGGCGGTACCGCTGGCCACCAGCACGGCCGTGGCCGCCTCCATGACCGACCAGGCCACGGGCGCCTGGCGTTCTCCGCCCTCGCCGTGCAGATCATTCGCGGTGACGCAGCGCAGCCCCGGCACCGGATACTGGGCCAGGATGGCCTGGAACTCCGCGCGCCGCTGGTCGTTGACCATGGGAACGACGCATTGCAGGGCCGGATCCTTCTTCTGCAGTATCTGCGCGGCTTGCAGGAAGCGCGGCGCCAGCAGACGGATTTCGGAGGAACGGCTGCCCGGCAGGATCGCCAGCACGCGCGCATCCTGGTCCATGCCCAGGCGCTCGCGCGCCGCGGCGCGGTCCGGCTGCATGGGCACGGCGCCGGCCAGCGGATGGCCCACGTACGTGACGGGTATGCCTTCCTTGCGGTAGATCTCTTCCTCGAACGGGAACAGCACCAGCATGTGCGACACGGATTCGCGGATCTTGTGGATGCGCTCGTAGCGCCAGGCCCAGATCGACGGCCCGACGAAATGCACCGTGGGCGTGCCCGCCTGGCGCAGCTGATGCTCCAGCCGCAGGTTGAAGTCTGGCGCGTCGATGCCGACGAAGACCGCGGGCGGCTCCGCCAGCCAGCGTTGCTTCACGTCGCGATAGGTGCCGAGCAGGCTGGGCAGGCGCTTAAGCGCGTCGACATAGCCGAACACCGTCAAGGCGTGCATGGGATGCCAGGTGTCGAAATCGCGGGCCTGCATCTGCGGCCCTCCGATACCCTCGCAGCGAACGCCGGCGTCGCGCGCTTGCAGACCGGCAATGATGCGCCCGGCCAGCAGGTCGCCCGAAGGCTCGCCGGCCACCATGCCGATCCGAGTGCTCATGGGCGGATGATGCCGCGGCTCGCGACGTCCAGGAAGTCGAGCAAGGTCTGCAGATGCGGGGCCACTTCGGGCTCCGCCTGCTGGCGGGCGCGCAGCTCGGCTCGCGCGGCGTCCAGGGACAGCCCGCGCCGATAGATGATCTTGTAGGCGTCACGCAGCGCCGCGATGTCGGCGGGTGTAAAGCCGCGGCGCTTGAGGCCTTCGGCGTTGATGCCCACCGGACGGCAGGGGTTGCCCGCGGCCAGCACGAACGGCGGCGTGTCCTGCATGAGGGAGCTGTTGCCGCCCGTCATGCTGTGCACGCCGATGCGCGAAAACTGGTGCACGCCGGTCAGGCCGCCCACGATGGCCCAATCGCCGACGTGGACGTGGCCGCCAAGCTGCACCGAGTTGGCCAGGATGGTGTGGCTGCCGATGTGGCAATCATGCGCGACGTGCACGTACGCCATGATCCAGTTGTCGTCGGCAATGGTCGTGACCCCGCCGTCCTGCACGGTGCCCGTGTTGAGCGTGACGAACTCCCGGAACGTATTGCCGTCGCCGATTTCCAGGCGAGTAGGCTCGCCCTGGTACTTCTTGTCCTGCGGCATGCCGCCCACCGAACAATAGCGGTAGAAGCGGTTGTCGCGCCCGATGGTCGTCACCCCGTCCACCATGCAGTACGGGCCGATCTCGGTACCCGCGCCGATGGTCACATCGGGACCGATGGTCGCGAACGGACCCACGACGACGGTCGGGTCGAGCTTTGCCGCCGGATCAACCACGGCGGTGGGGTGAATGTTTCCTGCCATTTACTCTTCCAGGCTGCGAATCGCGCACATCAGCTTGGCCGAGGCGACTTCCTGGCCGTCCACTGTCGCGCGCGCTTGGTACTTACAGATGCTGCGGCTCAGGCGTTCGGCTTCGACCTCGATGCGCAGCTGGTCGCCCGGCACCACGGGGCGGCGGAAACGCGCGCCGTCGATGCCGACCAGGTAATACGCGGTCTTGGAACCTTCGCACTTCAGGCCGCCGTTCTCGTCGGTGAACGAGAACAGGGCGGAGGCCTGAGCCATGGCTTCCACGATGAGCACGCCCGGCATCACCGGGTGGTGCGGGAAATGGCCGTTGAAAAACGGTTCATTGATCGAGACGTTCTTGATGGCCACGATGGACTTGCCAGGCACCATTTCGACGACGCGGTCAATCAGCAGCATCGGGTAACGATGCGGCAGCCTCTCCATGATCCCCTTGATGTCGAGTTCCATTTTTCTATGCTTTCCTGCGAAGTAAAGTAATTGTGCGGCGCGGACGCGCCAGGGGCGGCAGTGCGCCGTCCTAGTCTTTTTCCAGCGTCCGCACGCGCCGGCGCAATTGCGCCAACTGTTGTATCACGGCGGCGTTGCGCTGCCATTCGCCATGCTCCGCATACGGGAAGACCCCGGTATAGCGGCCAGGCTTCGAAATGCTGGAGGTCACCGCGGTGCCGCCGGAAACATGCACATCGTCGCCCAGCGTGAGGTGGCCGGACAGCATGGCCGCACCGCCTATGGTGCAGCGCTCGCCGATGGTGGTCGAGCCGGCCACGCCGACGCAGGCCGCAATCGCGGTATGCGCGCCGATGCGGCAGTTGTGCGCGACCATGATCTGGTTGTCCAGCTTCACGCCGTCGGCCAGAACGGTGTCTTCCAGCGCGCCGCGGTCGACGGTGGTGTTGGCGCCGATTTCGACGTCGTCACCGACAGTCACGCCGCCGAGCTGGGGAATCTTGCCCCAGGCGCCCTTGCCCAGCGTGGGATCGGGCGCGAAGCCGAAACCATCCGCGCCCAGCACGGCGCCGCTATGGATGATCGCGCGCGCACCGATCTTGACCCCGTCATACAGGGTGACGTGGGCGTACAAGCGGCTGCCGGGCCCGACGGACGAGCCTGCGCCTACGACGCAGCCGGGTCCGAGCACCGTATCGCGGCCGATGCGGGCGCCGGATTCGACGACGCAATTCGGGCCGATACGCACGCCCTCTTCGATGATGGCGTCAGCGGCGACTACCGCGGAAGGATGCGTGGACGCGGGCAGCGCGGGACGCCTGGCGGCGTCGAACCATTGCGCCACGCGGGCATAAAGCAGATAGGGATGCTGACAGACGACCAGCGCGAACGGCGGCCGGGCATTGCCTTCCGTTTCCAGAGCCTGGGCCACGTCGGGCGAGACGATGACCGCCCCTGCCTGAGTGGCGCCTAGCTGGCTCTGGTAGCGGGGGTTGGCCAGGAAAGCGATTTCCTGCCGACCCGCCGATGACAGGGTTCCAATGCCGCAGACCCGCATGGGGTCCGCGCCGGGAACCGCGCTGATACGCCAGTCCATTCCCTGGGTGTTGGCGGCGCTCAACAGTGTTTCCAGCGTTGGCGCGCGGGCAAGATCCAGTAAAACCGGCATGGCGTGACGGGTGCTGCTTACTTGCCCAGGCTCTGGATCACCTTGTCGGTGATGTCGATGCGCGGGTTGACCGTCACGGCGTCCTGAATGATCAGGTCGTAGTTTTCCTGTTCGGCGATACGCTTGATGGCATCATTGGCCTTCGTCACGATGCCCGAAAACTCTTCGTTGCGGCGGCGGTTGAAGTCTTCCTGGAACTCGCGGCGCTTGCGCTGCAGGTCGGTATCCAGGTTGGACAGTTCGCGCTGGCGCTTGACGCGATCCGACTCCGACAGGACGGGCGCGTCCTTGTCGAACTTCTCGGCTTGCGAACGCAGGCTGTTGTTCAGGCGCTGGAGTTCATCGTCGCGCTTCTTGAATTCGGCTTCGATCTTGCTCTGTGCCGCCTTGGCCGGGCTCGACTCGCGCAGGATCCGCTCGGTATTGACGAAACCGATCTTCGTGCCTTGAGCCTGCGCGGGAATCGCGGCAGCCGAACCGAGTATGAGCGCACCTACCAGGGCAATGGAGCCGCCCAGTTTGCCGCGGCGCTTCGCGCGCAGCGAATTCGAGGTTTTAAGTGCGGAATCAGACATCATGAAAATCTCACCTTCCAGTAAGGCAAAGCCAAAGTGTGTATTGTGCCACTAAACAGCAAGGGAGCCGGCCGTGTGCCCCTCTCCCTTGTTTTCAAGCGTAACGGCGTGCTTAGAAACCGGTCCCGATCTGGAACTGGAAGCTTTGCTTGTCGTCGCCCGGCTTCGAATTGAGCGGTCGGGCATAGGACAGCTGCAGCGGTCCCATCGGCGACTGCCACGACAGGCCGATACCGGCCGAGAACCTCCAACCGCAAGGATCCTCGACCTCGCTGCCGGGCTTGCCGTTGGTGCAGCTCAGGCCGCTGCCCGCCGAAACCTGGCCCGCGTCCGAGAAAATGAACCAACGCAGGGTACGGTCCTTCGAAGCCCCCGGGAACGGCAGGTAGAGCTGCGCGTTGGCCACGATGCGCCGCGTGCCGCCCAGGTAGTCGCCCGTCTTCGAGTCGCGCGGGCCCAAGGATGAGCCCTCGTAGCCGCGTACCGTGCCGATACCGCCGGCGTAGACGTTCTTGATGACCGGGTAGTCCTTGCCGCCGTAGCTCTGGCCCCAATCCACCATGCCGTTCAAGGCCAGGGTGTAGGAGCCGCCCAGCGGCACGAAGTACTGTTGCTGGGCCGTCAGCATCGTGTACTGCAGGTCGATGGTCGACAGGTCCGCCTTCAGGCGGGTGTACCCGCCCTTGGTGGGAGCCAGGGCGCTGTCGCGCGTGTCCTTGGTCCAGCCAGTGGTGAAGATCACCGAGTTGGTCGCATCGCCGTAGTCCCTGACGAACTTCTCGTAGGCAGCCGGCGAGTTGCTGAACAGATCGATCTGGTTGCGCTCGAAGTTCGCGCCCAGCATGATCCGGTCGTACTCGGAGATAGGCACGCCGAAGTTCATGCCCAGGCCCATGGCCTTGACGCGGTAGTCGCCGTCGTTGTTGTTCCAGGGTTCGGTCACGCGATAGTAGGCGGACGTGGTGCGGCTGATGCCGTCCTTGGTCCAGTACGGATCGGTGTGCGACAGCACCACGGCGCGGTTGGTCTTGCTGGTGTTCAGCTGCAGGGTCAGGTTGGTGCCGCTGCCGAAGACGTTGTCTTCGCTGATGCCGGCCGACAGAATGGCCTTTTCGGACGAACCGTAACCCACGCCCAGGTTGATCATGCCGGTGGGCTTTTCCTTGACGTCCACGTTGACGTCGACCTGGTCGGGAGAGCCCGGAACCGGATCGGTCTTGACGTTGACGTCGCTGAAATAACCCAGGCGGTCGACGCGGTCGCGCGAGGTCTTGATGTCCTTGGCGTCGTACCAGGCCGCTTCCTGCTGGCGCATTTCGCGGCGCACGACCTCGTCGCGCGTGCGGGTATTGCCGCCGATCTGGATGCGGCGCACGTACACGCGGCGGCTGGGGTCGACGTAGAACGTCAGGTCGGCCTCATGCTTGGCGCGGTCCAGCTGCGGGTTGGGGTTGACGTTGGCGAACGCGTAGCCCAGTTCGCCCAGGTAGTCGGTGATGGCCTTGGCCGAGCCGTTGGCCTTGGCGGCCGAGAACGTCTCTTCCGGCTTGATCTCCAGCAACGCGCCGATTTCCTTGTCCAGGCCCAGCAGATTGCCGGCCAGCTTCACGCTGCGCACCTTGTAGGGCTCACCTTCGTGCACGGTAATCGTGATGCGGATGTCCTTGCGGTCCGGCGAAATCGTGACCTGGGGCGGCTCGACCGAGAACTCGAGGTAGCCGCGGTCCAGGTAGAACGAGCGCAGGCGCTCCAGGTCGCCTTCGAGCTTTTCGCGCGAGTACTTGTCGGTATCGGTGTACCAGGTCAGCCAGCCCGGCGTGGTCAGCTTGAATTCGTCAAGCAGATCGCTTTCCGAGAAAGCCTTGTTGCCCACGAAGCGGATTTCCTGGATGCGCGCGACCGAGCCTTCGAACACGTCGAAGCTCACGCCCACGCGGTTGCGCGGCAGCGGGGTCACGGTGGAAGTCACTTCGATGCCGTACTTGCCCTTGGACAGGTACTGCTGCTTCAGTTCGTATTCGGCGCGCTCGAGCATGGAGCGGTCGAAGATGCGGCCTTCGGCAAAGCCCACCTGCGCCAGCGACGTGGTGATGGCCTTGGAGTCGAACTCGCGCATGCCGTTGAAGTTCACCGACGCGATCGTGGGGCGTTCCTGCACGACCACCACGACGACGTTGTTGTCCGTCTGGATCTGTACGTCGGTGAAAAAGCCGGTGCCGTACAAGCGGCGAATGGCTTCGGTCGCTTCTTCCTCGGTGAACTTCTCGCCCACCTTGACGGGGAGATAGCCGAAGACGGTGCCGGCGTCAGTTCGCTGAATACCCTCTACGCGGATATCCCGCACGACAAAAGGGTCGAAGGCGTGGGCGATGGCCGGAACCAGCAGTGCGGCGATCAAACCCGGCAGTACACCCTTTTTGTGATGAAACATCCGGCGAAAAGACATCCTTGAGTATCCTCGGTCGTGCAAATGGCGGTGGATTTTATGCTAAATCGCGTTCAAGTGAACAAACGCGTGAAATCATTGAATAGCGCAAGCCCCATCAGGCTTGCCAATAAACCTATGCCGGCGCGCTGTCCGATATCGATCCACCTTGCTGGCGGCGGGCTACCCCGCACAATTTCGACGAGATAGTACAGCAGATGGCCACCGTCCAGCATGGGAATAGGCAGCAAATTTAGTACGCCCAGGCTGATGCTGATCAAGGCGATATACGCGATATACGCAACAATTCCGATTCTAGCGGTCTGGCCGGCGTAATCCGCGATGGTTACGGGACCGCTGACATTGCGCCAGGAAACGTCGCCGGTCACCATGCGGCCCATCATGCGCAGCGAGAACCAGGCGGTATCCCAGGTGCGCACGGCGCCCTTCCACAAGCTTTCGAACACGCCATAGCGCACGGTGACCATGGGAATGTCGCCGCCCAGCTGGACTCCAAGGCGGCCGATCACCTGGCCGTTGACGGTCTCGGCGCGCGGCGTGACGTTCAGGGAAATATTGGCGCCGTCGCGCGCCAGCGTAAGCGCCAGGGTCTTGCCGGCGCTTTCCTGGATCTGCCGCACCAGGGCGCCGGTGTCCGGCGTGGGCACGCCGTCCACGGCCAGGACCAGGTCGCCCGTGCGCAGCCCGGCCGCCTGCCCTGCGCCGCCGTCGTTGACGACCCGCACGGCAGGCTTGGGCTGGGCCAGGCGTACGCCGGCCGCGGCCAGCGGGTCGCCGCCGGCGGGATCCATGGTGTTGGACGGCAGGACCAGTTCACGCTGCTGGACGGCCCCTGCGGGAGTCTTGACCTCGATGCGGGCGCTGCCGCCGGTCGCCATGACGTCCATCAGGCGCCAGCGCGCGTCGGACCAGGAGGCGACTTCTTCGCCATCGATGGCCAGGATGTGGTCGCCCGAGAGCAGGCCGGCGCGCGCGGCGGGCGTGTCGGCCGCGGGCTGCGCGATGACGGCCACGGGCTCCTCGGTGCCGGCCATGTTCAGGCCGGCGTACAGGAAGACCGCGAGTATCAGGTTGAAGATGGGGCCGGCCGCAACGATGGCGATGCGCTGGCCCACGGGCTTGCTGTTGAAGGCGCCGGCGACTTCCGCCGGGCTCGCGCCGGCGGGCGGATCGTCCTGCATTTTGACGTAGCCGCCCAGCGGCAGGGCCGAGACCGCCCATTCCGTGCCGTGGCGGTCGGTGCGGCGCAGGATGACCTTGCCGAACCCCACCGAAAAGCGCAGCACCTTCACGCCGCACAGGCGGGCCACCCAATAGTGCCCCAGTTCATGGAAGATGATCAGGGTGCCAAGCGCAACCGCAAAGGCCAGCAGGGTGAAAAGCATCGGGGTCGGAGAATTCTAGAAAATCAGAGGCCGGCGGACGATGGCGATGGCGCCCACGTCAGGCCAGGCCCAGGTTGCCGGCGAAAACGCGCGCGTCCGAGTCTAGCGCGAGCACGTCGTCAAGACTATTGAGCGTAACAGATGCTTGTCGCGCCTGCCACTCCAGGGTCGCCTCGATAACCCGCGGAATCCAGGTGTAGGCCAGCCGGCCGCCCAGGAAAGCCTCTACCGCGATCTCGTTGGCGGCATTCAGCGTCACGCAGGCCCCCTGCCCGGCGCGCAGCGCCGCGAACGACAGGGCCAGGCACGGAAAACGGGCCAGATCGGGCTTCTCGAAGTCCAGCCGGCCCAGGCGCGTCAGATCCAGCGGACCGACGCCGCTGTCCAGGCGCTCGGGAAAGCCCAGGCCGTAGGCGATGGGCGTGCGCATGTCGGGCTGGCCGAGCTGCGCCAGCACGGAGCCGTCGTCGTACTCCACCATGGAATGCACCACGCTCTGCGGATGCACCACCACCTCGATGCGGTCGGCGGGCATGGCGAACAGCCAATGCGCCTCGATCACTTCGAGCCCCTTGTTGAGCATGGTGGCGGAATCGACCGATATCTTGCGGCCCATGCTCCAGTTGGGGTGGGCGCAGGCCTGGGCCGGCGTCACGTCGTGCAGGTCTTCCAGGTCGCGTCCGCGGAACGGGCCGCCGGAAGCGGTCAGCAGCAGGCGGCGCACGCCGGGCGCGGGGCTATCCGGCGCGACCGCGCGCCCGCCATGGGGCAAGCACTGGAAGATGGCGTTATGTTCGCTGTCGATAGGCAGCAGTTCAGCGCCGTTGTCGCGTATGGCCTGCATGAAGAGCGAGCCGGCCGCGACCAGCGCTTCCTTGTTGGCGAGCAGCACGCGCTTGCCGCTGCGGGCTGCCGCCAGGGCGGCCGGCAGACCGGCAGCGCCCACGATGGCGGCCATGACCGAGTCGCACTGGGGATCAGCCGCGGTATCGGCCAGCGCTTGCGCGCCGACCCGAATCTCCGGCATGGGCTGGCCGCCTGCCCAGGCGGCAATGAATTTTTCTCGGGCCGCCACATCGGGCACCACCACGACGGCCGCACGGCTCGCCTGCGCCTGTTGCGCCAGGCGCGCCATCCGGCTGTACGCCGACAAGGCATAAACCGCCAGGCGCTCGGGGTGGCGGGCGATCACATCCAGCGTGCTTTCACCGATCGAACCGGTAGATCCCAGCACGACGACGCGTTGAAAAGCCGTCAAAACAACACTCCAGACAAAAGTAGCGCAAACGGTGCGACCGGGAGAATGGCGTCGATGCGGTCATAGACCCCGCCATGGCCCGGCAGCAGCGTGCTGGAATCCTTGCGGCCGGCGCGCCGCTTGAGCAGCGATTCGAACAGGTCTCCGACGATCGACACCACGCCCAGCAGCGCGGCGATGGGCAGGGCCAGCCACAAGCTCCAGCGCTCGACCAGCGCGTGGCCGTAAGTGCCCTCCCACAAACTGGAAAGGCCGATCCAGATGACCGCGCCCAGGACGCCGGCGACCGCGCCGGCCATCGTCTTGCCCGGGCTGACCCGCGGAGCCAGTTTACGCTTGCCGAACGCCCTGCCGGCAAAATATGCGGCGATATCGGCGACCCAGACCAGCGCCAGCAGCGACACCACGAAACCGGCGCCGTGCGCCACGAACATCTGGGCCAGCACGGCCCAGGCGGCAAACGCGGCGGGCACGGAGAAAACCGACCAGCCCAGGCTGGCGGGAGGCGCATCGGAACGGCCGCGCACCACCGCCGCCAAGCCACCGAACAACCACACCGCGGCCACTGCCGGCACCAGGTAGCGCAGCACCCAGGCGGGATCGGCGATTCCCGTGCCGGCGCCCGACAACCAGGCCGAAGCCAAGGCCAGCATGCCCGCAAGCAGCAGCACGGCGACGCCCACGGCGATCAAGGGGGAAGGCGGTTGCGGCAGCGTCAGGCGCAGCCACTCCCAGTTGGCGCAGGCCGCAGCCAGGGCGAGCAAGGCAACGAACCACCAGGGGTTCGAGCTGATCATCGCGGCAGCCAGAACGGCCAACAGAACGACTGCGGTAACGATACGCTGGCCCAACATATGACGGTCTCCTCGTGTACAGCCTGGAAAGACGCGCTGGTCGTCCGTTTATTTCGCGCCGTCTTCGCTGATTTGCGCGCTGGTGCGGCCGAAGCGGCGTTCGCGCGTGCGGTACCAGTCAAAGGCGGCCGCAAGTTCGGCGGCGCCGAAATCCGGCCAGTAGCGATCCGTGAAGTAGAACTCCGCGTACGCCATCTGCCAGATCAGGAAATTGGAAATGCGCTGTTCGCCGCCAGTGCGGATGAACAGGTCGGGCTCGGGCGCCCAGGCCATGGACAGGTGCCGGGACAGGCGCTCCTCGTCCACCAATTGGGGCTGGGCGGCCAGCCCGGGTTCGGCCGCCAGCATGGCGCGGGTGGCCTGCAGGATGTCCCAGCGTCCGCCATAGTTGGCGGCAACCGTGAGGTGCAGGCGGTCGTTGTGCGCGGTGCGCTCCTGCGCGGCAAAAATGAGTTCTTGCAGGCGGGGCTCGAAGGCCGACAGATCGCCGATGACGTGCAAGCGCACGCCCTGCTCGTCCAGCTTGCCGATTTCGCGCTCCAGCGCCTGCACGAACAGGCGCATGAGCAGCGACACTTCCTCGGCGGGACGGCGCCAGTTCTCGGAACTGAAGGCGAACAGGGTCAGATAGCGCACGCCGGCTCGGCCGCAAGCCTCGACCACGCGGCGCACCGCCTGCACGCCCTTGGCGTGGCCTGCGGTGCGCGGCAGCAGCCGCCTCGTCGCCCACCGGCCATTGCCATCCATGATGATGGCCACGTGCTCGGGAATGTCGCGGGTAGCGGGAACCGCCTGGGTCGAACTGGTTGCCATTGGTCTGGAGCTGCGCGCGGTGAAACGGCGAAAACGGAAATACAGGGAGAAAAGCCTGCGCCGTCGCTCCACCGCTGCGCAGCAATGCTGCGGAACAATGGACAGGACGGCGCTCAGGCAGGAAATCCTGGTCGTCAGGGCGATACGGCCTAGCCTATCACCCTGACGGCATCCAGGAATTATACGGTCATGATTTCCGCTTCTTTCTGCGTGACCATCTTGTCGATCTCGGCCACGCTGCGGTCGGTCAGCTTCTGGACGTCATCCTGCGAACGGCGTTCGTCGTCCTCGGAGATTTCCTTGTCCTTGACCAGCTTCTTCAACGCTTCGTTGGCTTCGCGGCGCAGGTTGCGCACGGCCACCTTGGCATCTTCGCCTTCGCTGCGAACCACCTTGGTCAGGTCGCGGCGGCGTTCTTCGGTCAGCGCGGGCATCGGCACGCGGATGGTGTCGCCCATCGACATGGGGTTCAGGCCCAGGTCCGACTCGCGGATCGCCTTTTCAATCGCGGCGGCCATGCTCTTCTCGTAGGGCTGCACGCTGATGGTGCGGGCGTCCACGAGGTTTACGTTGCCGACCTGGCTGATCGGCACGGGCGAGCCGTAGTACTCGACCTGCACGTGGTCCAGGATGCCGGTGTGGGCGCGGCCCGTGCGGATCTTGGCCAGGTTGGTCTTGAGCGTGTCAAGCGACTTGGCCATCCTGGCTTCGGCGGATTTGCGGATTTCTGCGACGCTCATGAAATTTCCTTTTCTTTAGACGTGTACCAAGGTGCCTTCGTCTTCGCCGCTGACGACCCGCTTGAGGGCGCCGGACTTATTGATCGAAAACACTTTGATCGGCAGCTTCTGGTCACGGCACAGCGCGAAGGCGGTGGCGTCCATGACTTCCAGCCGGCGTACGATCGCTTCGTCGAAGCTGATGCGCGAGTAACGCGTGGCGGTGGGATCCTTGTTGGGATCCGCGCTGTAGATGCCGTCGACCTTGGTGGCCTTCAGCACGATCTCCGCCCCGATCTCGGCGCCGCGCAACGCGGCAGCCGTGTCCGTGGTGAAGAAGGGGTTGCCGGTACCTGCCGCGAAAATGACGACCTTGCCCTCTTCGAGGTAGCGCAGCGCCTTCGGGCGGATGTACGGTTCGACGACCTGATCGATGTTCAAGGCCGACTGCACGCGGGTGTCGATACCCTTGTGCTTGAGCGCGTCTTGCAGCGCAAGCGCGTTCATGATGGTGGCCATCATGCCCATGTAGTCGGCGGTCGCGCGGTCCATGCCCTGCGCACCCGGGGCGACGCCACGGAAAATATTACCCCCGCCGATGACGATGGCCAGTTCGACGCCCGTGGCGGCGACCTCGGCGACCTCATCGGTCATGCGGACGATGGTGGAGCGGTTGATGCCGAATGCATCGTCGCCCATCAGCGCCTCGCCGGAAAGTTTGAGAAGAACCCGTTTGTATGCTCTGCTGCTCATAGGTGATATCCCGAGGAACAATCCGACGAAAGTGTAAGACAAGAAATAGGCCGGACTAGAATTTAATCTAGCGCCGGCCCTTAAGCACTACCCTGGGTCAGGCGCGGCCAGCGGCGGCAGCGGCGACCTCAGCGGCGAAATCGCTGGTCTTCTTCTCGATACCTTCGCCGACAACGAACAGCACGAACTTGCTGATCGAAGCGCCCTTTTCCTTGAGCATCTGCTCAACGCTGTGCTTGTCGCTCTTGACGAACGGTTGCGACAGCAGGGTGACTTCCTTCAGGAACTTCGCAACCGAACCTTCGACCATCTTGGCGACGATTTCAGCCGGCTTGCCCGATTCGGCGGCCTTCTGCTCGGCAACCGAGCGCTCGGCGGCGATGTCGGCGGGGTTCACGCCGTCGGCGTTCAGCGCCTTGGGCTTGGTGGCGGCAATGTGCATCGCCAGGTCCTTGCCCACTTCTTCCGCGCCGGTGTACTCGACCAGCACGCCGATCTTGCCGCCGTGCACGTAGCTGGCCAGCGCGTTCGGGGTCTCGATGCGCTCGAAGCGGCGGATCGAGATGTTTTCGCCGATCTTGCCGATCAGGGCGGTGCGGGTGCTTTCGACCGTGCCGTCGCCGTAGGGCAGCGCCGACAGGGCTTCCACCGTGGCGGGGTTCTGCGTGGCGACCAGCTCGGCCAGCTTGTTCACGAAGCCGACGAAGTCGTCGTTCTTGGCGACGAAGTCGGTTTCGCAGTTGATTTCGATGACGGCGCCCTTCTTGGCGTCGGCGGAGATGAACAGACCGATCAGGCCTTCAGCGGTGACGCGGGCGGCAGCCTTGCTGGCCTTGTTGCCCAGCTTGACGCGCAGGATTTCCTCGGCGCGGGCCAGGTCGCCCTCGGCTTCCGTCAAGGCCTTCTTGCACTCCATCATGGGCGCGTCGGTCTTTTCGCGCAGTTCCTTGACCAGGGCAGCGGTAATTTCAGCCATGTTTGCTCCAATTTGCTAGAACATGCCCCGGCGCACCGGGACAGTGGTTTGATTCGATGGGACATCCGCGACTAGCGGATCAGGAAGATGGGAGCCCACCTTCGCATTGCCGGCGAGGCGGGAGCGGACCGCTTTCGGCACCGCTCCCAGACGCTAACCGCCGGACATGACAACAGGCTTAGGCCTGGTTGTCCTGCACTTCGACGAACTCTTCCTGGCCTTCGCCCAGCTCTTCGACCAGACCGTTCAGGTTCTGCTCGCGGCCTTCCAGCACGGCGTCGGCGATGCCCTTGGCGTACAGCGCGATGGCCTTGGCCGAGTCGTCGTTGCCGGGGATGACGTAGTCGATGCCGTCGGGCGAGTGGTTGGTGTCAACCACGGCGACCACGGGGATGCCCAGGGTCTTGGCTTCGGCGATGGCGATCTTGTGGTAGCCGACGTCGATCACGAAAATGGCGTCAGGCAGACCGTTCATGTCCTTGATGCCGCCGATCGACTTGTTCAGCTTGTCCAGTTCGCGTTGGAACAGCAGGCCTTCCTTCTTGATCATGCGCTCGGCGCCGCCTTCGGCGACCACGACTTCCATGTCCTTCAGGCGCTTGACCGAGGTCTTGACCGTCTTGAAGTTGGTCAGCATGCCGCCGAGCCAGCGGGCGTCGACGAAGGGCATGCCGCAACGGGCGGCTTCGGTGGCGACCAGCTCGCGAGCAGCGCGCTTGGTGCCGACGAACAGGATGTTGCCGCCGCGAGCAGCCAGCTGCTTCACGAACTTGGTGGCTTCCTGGTACTTATCAACCGTCTTTTCGAGGTTGATGATGTGAATCTTGTTGCGATGGCCGAAGATATAGGGGGCCATCTTGGGGTTCCAATAGCGGGTCTGGTGACCGAAGTGGACACCCGCTTCCAGCATTTCGCGCATCAAAGACATAACTTTCTCCAAGGGTTGATTTCTTGCGCCGCACCTGCATCAGCCTCTGGCTGACACCCTGGGTGGTGTTGCGCGCGATTTCCCGCAAATGCGGGATGACAAAATTTTAACCGGGCCGACCGATCACTGCCGCAATAACTACGACGCCTAGGGCGTCTTCTACTACGCTGCCGCGATAAACCCAGACGGCCGCCACGACCAAAAGCCTTGCACCGCACGCTTGCAGGCGCTTGTCCAGACCCACCAGGAATTTCCTGGAAGTTTCCGGCGGTTTCCCGAAAGCGCACCCGGACCTGTTTTGTTGGCGGCGAAATCCAGCTCTGGAAAATCCAGCTCTTCGCGCTCAAGCGTGGGGTTTTACGCCCTGGCTTCAGTTCGACCGCGCATCAGACCATCGGGGCATTTCTTAAGAAAACGCGAACGTTTTCAAGAACTTAAGCCGACATCCACACCGAGTCCAGACCCTGAGCCTGCATCGCCGCTCTAAAACATGACCGGGCTTACAAGCACGCCGCGTCCCAGCTTGCGCCCGCTTTGGATCAACCGCCGCCCACGTTAGCCCGACTGGTTTCCTGCCTGCGCGCCCGTCCATGGAACCCGCGACCCACCCGATTTCGCTCCACAACCTTCGCTTGCGGTGAAACTTCAGGGCGCGCCGCCGATCACTATGAAAGGATCCGCTGCCAGTAAAACTGCCGGGTTTGCGTGGCGCAACGCCTAATGCCGCTGCCAACACCCGCCGGGCCAGCCTTTGCCGTAACCCGATTGCTCCCCAAAATTTTAGGGAAGCCTATAATTCTACTATCCTTTCAAGCAGACATTCAAGCGAGATATCGCCAAGCGACTCCATGGGCACTATCACCAATCAAGCCGACCTGGCCAAGATGCGCGCCGCCTGCCAGGACGCGGCCAAAGTCCTCGATTTCATCACCCCCTACGTCAAGCCTGGGGTCACCACCGGGGAGCTGGACCGTCTCTGCCTGGAATACCTGACCGACCAGCTGGGCGTGAAATCCGCCACCGTGGGCTATGCCCCTCCGGGCTACCCGCCCTTTCCCGGCGCCATCTGTACTTCGGTCAACCACCAGGTCTGCCACGGCATCCCGGGCGACAAGGTGCTGAAGAACGGCGACTCGCTGAATATCGACGTCACCATCATCAAGGACGGCTGGTTCGGCGACACCAGCCGCATGTACCCGGTGGGCGATCAGTCCATATTGTCGCGCCGCCTGACCGAGATCACCTTCGAATGCATGTGGAAAGGCATCCAGCAGGTGAAAAACGGGGCCACATTGGGCGACATCGGCAACGCGATCCAGAAGCACGCCGAAGCCAATGGCTTTTCGGTGGTGCGCGAATTCTGCGGCCACGGCATCGGCCAGCGCTTCCATGAAGACCCGCAGGTGCTGCACTACGGCAAGCCCGGCACGGGCGTGCCCCTGACGACCGGCATGCTGTTTACCATCGAGCCCATGATCAACGCCGGACGCCGCGAGATCCGCCAGCTGTCCGATGGCTGGACGGTCGTCACCCGCGACCACAGCCTGTCGGCCCAATGGGAGCATGCTGTCTGCGTCACCGAAACCGGTTACGAAGTCCTGACCCTGTCGCCTGGCATGCCCCAGCCGCCGGCCTTCATCACCGAGCCCCTGGTCATCCCCGCCGTCTGAAACACAGCCTGCCGCCACCATGACCGCCGAAACCCTCAGCGCCCTGCGCGAACGCATCCAGGAAGCCCGGCGAACCGCGGTGGCGCAGTTCCGCGCGCACCTGCGGCCGGACACCCTGCTGTCCGAGCTGCGCCGCATCGTCGACGCCGCGCTGCGCGACCTGGTCAAGCATTGCCCCCTGCCCGCCGGCGCCACGCTGGCGGCCGTGGGCGGCTATGGCCGCGGCGAACTCTACCCGCATTCCGATGTCGATCTGCTGATCCTGCTGCCGCACGTCCCCACGCCCGAGGACGAGTCGGCCATCGAGAAGCTGGTCGCCTCGCTGTGGGACCTGGGCCTGGAGCCCGGCCACAGCGTGCGCACCATCGAGGACTGCGAACGCGAAGCGGACGCCGACATCACGGTGGAAACGGCCTTGCTGGAGTCACGCTGGCTGGCCGGCA
The DNA here is from genome assembly GCF_002192695.1 of Achromobacter xylosoxidans. Taxonomy (GTDB): domain Bacteria; phylum Pseudomonadota; class Gammaproteobacteria; order Burkholderiales; family Burkholderiaceae_B; genus Achromobacter; species Achromobacter xylosoxidans_C. The sequence continues at coordinate 41,420 of NZ_MTLG01000071.1, read as the reverse complement.
GCCGCGCGCTGATGAAGAAATTCGAAGCCGCGACCAAATCCCGGCTGGACCCGCGCGCCTTCTTCCGCGCCAAGCGCGTCGAAATGCAGCAGCGCCACGCGCGCTACCACGACACGCCCTACGCGCTGGAGCCGAACTGCAAGGAGTCGCCCGGCGGGCTGCGCGACCTGCAGGTCATCCTGTGGATGGCCCGCGCGGCAGGCTTTGGCGACAGCTGGCGATCCGTGGCGCAGGCCGGCCTGCTGACCTCGTCCGAGGCGCGTGACCTGCGTAAAGCGGAACAAGCCTTCAAGCGGCTGCGCATCGAATTGCACCTGCTGGCGAACCGGCGCGAGGATCGCGTGCTATTCGACCTGCAGCCGGCCCTGGCCGAGGTCTACGGCATCCACGCCACCGCCACCCGCCGCGGCAGCGAGCTGCTGATGCAGCGCTACTACTGGGCGGCGCGGCTGGTGACGCAGCTCAACGGCATCCTGGTGCAGAACATCGAGGAGCGCCTGTTCCCGCGCCCGGACAGCGACGCGCGCGACATCGACGACGACTTCCGCAACCTGCGCGACCGCCTGGACATCATTCGCGACGACGGCTTCGAGCGCAATCCCACCTTGCTGCTGCGCGCCTTCCTGGTGATGCAGCAGCATCCGGAATTGACCGGCATGTCGGCGCGGACGCTGCGCGCCATCTGGCATTCGCGCCACCGCATCGACGCGCAGTTCCGCCGCAACCCGGTCAACCGCAAGCTGTTCCTGCAGATCCTGCAGCAACCGCGCGGCATCGTGCACGAGCTGCGGCGCATGACCATGCTGAACATCCTGCCGCGCTATCTGCCGGTGTTCCGCCGTATCGTGGGCCAGATGCAGCACGACCTGTTCCATGCCTACACGGTCGACCAGCACACGCTGGCGGTGGTGCGCAACCTGCGCCGCTTCACCATGCCCGAACATGCCCAGGAGTATCCGCTGGCCAGCCAGCTGATCGCCGGCCTGGACCGGCACTGGCTGCTGTATGTGGCGGCGCTGTTCCACGACATCGCCAAGGGCCGCGGCGGCGACCATTCCGAACTGGGCGCGCGCGAAGTGCGCAAGTTCGCGCAAGACCATGGCATGGAGCCCGAGGACACCCAACTGGTCGAATTCCTGGTGCGCCAGCACCTGCTGATGTCGGCCGTGGCGCAGAAGCGCGACCTGTCCGACCCCGCCGTGGTGCAGGACTTCGCCGCCACCGTGAAGGACGAGCGCCACCTGACCGCGCTGTACCTGCTGACGGTGGCCGATATCCGCGGCACCAGCCCCAAGGTCTGGAATGCCTGGAAGGGCAAGTTGCTGGAAGACCTGTACAAGCTGACGCTGGCCGCCCTGGGCGGCGCCCATGCCGACGCCCACACCGTGCTGACCGAACGCAAGGAAGAGGCCGCCCGCCTGACCCGCCTGGCGGGCCTGCGCGACGACGCCCGCGAAGCCTTCTGGAACCAGCTCGACGTGGCGTACTTCCTGCGCCACGACGCCTCGGACATCGCCTGGCACACGCGCCACCTTTACCACCAGGTGGAGCCGGCCCGGGCCGTGGTCAAGGCCCGCCCCACCGAGCACGGGGAAGGCCTGCAGATCATGGTCTACACCCGCGATGCGCCCGACCTGTTCGTGGCGATCTGCGGCTATTTCGACGCCAAGTCGCTTTCCATTCAGGATGCCCGCATCCACACCACGCGCCACGGTTGGGCGCTGGACAGCTTCATCGTGCTGCTGCCGGAAGGCACCAGCGACCTGCGCGCCCAGGCCACCCTGGTCGAACACGAGCTGGCCGAACGCCTGAAAGACCCGCACGCCGCCGCCTTGCAGCAGCCCGCCCGCGGCGGCTACTACGGCCGCGGCCGCCAGTCGCGCGTGTCGCGGGTGTTCCCGGTCATGCCGCAGGCCGAACTGCAGCCCGACGAGCGCAGCACCTCCTGGCGCCTGTCCGTGACCGCGACCGACCGCCCCGGCCTGCTGCACGCCCTGGCGCGCGTCTTCGCCCGCCACGAGGTGAACCTGCTGATGGCCAAGATCATGACGCTGGGGGACCGGGTCGAGGACGTGTTCATCGTCGATGGCTCGGCGCTGACGCGCCCGCGCAGCCAGATGCAGTTCGAGCGCGACATCCTGGACGCCCTCGCGGGCGAGGAAGCCCAGCAGCGCGCCGCCTGAGCCCGGGCGCCTGGCATCGCCAGCGCCGCCGGGACCGCATACAATCCCGGTTTTCGGCCAGGCGACGCCCTCCCCATGGAGCTAAACGATTATCTGCGCGTTTTCGGTACCAGCTTCTTTTTCGCGCTGGCCACCCTATTGCCGTTTCTGAACCCGCCTGCGATCGCGCCGATCTTCCTGTCGCTGACCGAGGGCGCGTCATCATCCACCCGGATGGTGCTGGCCAAGCGCGTGGCCATCAATGTCTGCCTGATGCTGATCGTCGCCATGGTCGCGGGCAACGTATTGCTCAGCTTCTTCGGCATTTCACTATCCATCGTGCGGGTCGGCGGCGGCATGCTCGTCATTGCCAGCGCCTGGCGGCTGGTGAATTCGCCCGACGCCGACACCGAACGCGTGGCGCGCATGGCCGAGTCCTTCACCCCGGAAATGGCCAAGGCCCGCGCGTTCTATCCCCTGACCTTCCCCATCAGTTGCGGCCCCGGGTCCATCGCCGCGGCCATCACCGTGGGGGTGTCGCTGCGCGACCAGAACCACGTGCTGAGCCTGCTGCGGCTGGGCGGATCCATCCCGGGCATCATCGTCGTGTCGGTGACGCTCTACATCTGCCTACGCTTTGCCGCGCAGATGCTGCACCGCCTGGGCGACAACGGCACCGCGGTGTTCATGCGCCTATCGGCCTTCATCATGCTGTGCCTGGGCGTGCAGATCTTCTGGGAAGGCTCGCGCGAGCTGCTGCTGGGCGTGTTGCAGCAAGTGATGCAACCAATTCCGATTCCCAAGGCCTAAGCCTGGCCGGACGCCGCGTCCAGCCCTTTTTTCAACCCTTGCAAAGCAACAATGACCTCTCGCTCAGAACGCCTGCTCCGCCTGATCGCCCTCTTCTGCTTCGCCGCCGTCGGCCTCGCCCTGGTTTCCCAGCATGTCTTCGACATGCCGCCCTGCGCCTGGTGCGTCATGCAGCGCCTGATCTACCTGGTGATCGGCGTCATCGCGCTGATCGGCGGATTCGGCGGCGGACGCGCCCTGACGCGCCTGTGCGGCGCGCTCACCGCGCTGCTGTCCCTGAGCGGCATCGCGGCCGCGTGGTATCAGTACAGCGTGGCCGCCAACATGCTGTCCTGCGACCAGACCTTCGCCGACCGCTTCATGACCGGCATCGGCCTGGAAAGCGCCGTGCCTTGGCTGTTCGGCATCTATGCGACCTGCATGGACGCCAAGGTGCCGGTGCTGGGCATCGAGTACGCCCTGTGGAGCCTCACGCTCTTCGTCGTCATTTTCTTCATGGCGCTGCCTGTCGTGTTCCGGCGCGGCGGTTCGCAGTAAGCACCGTGCAGGCGCTGCCCGGGGATCGGCACGCCGCCACGCTGCGCCGGCTGGTCCTGGGGCACGCGCCGCTGATGCGTTGGCTGCGCGTCGCCCGTGATCACGGGCCCGTGGATGGCTGCATAGGAGCCGGCGCGGTCCGCGCCCTGGTCTGGAATCACCTGCACGGCTACCCGGCAGGCAGCCATGCCCCAACCGACGTCGACTTCGTTTACCACGACCCCACCGACCTCTCTACCGCACATGAAGAGGAAGTCGCCCGCCGCCTGCGCGACGCCGCGCCCGAGGTGCCCTGGGAGGTGGTGAACCAGGCCCGCGTGCACCTGTGGCGCCGAAACAGCGAGGGCGTCGCTCCGCCCCCGGCATCATCGCTGGCGGCCGGCATCGCGGCCTGGCCTGAAACCGCCACCTGCATCGCCGTGCGCCTGACGCACGACGACCAGGTGCAGATCATCGCCCCGCACGGCCTGACCGACCTGTTCGCGCTGGTATTGCGGCCCAGTCCCGCCGCGGACCCCGAAGCCTATGCTTCGCGGCTCGCCGCCAAACGCCATGCCGAGACCTGGCCGCGCCTGACCGTCATGCCGTAACTCCATTTTTGATCATGTCCACCTTGAAGTACCTGACCGGATATCCGGAATCCCTGCTCGCCCAGGCCCAAAAGCTGCTCGACCAAGACAAGCTGGGCCCGGCGCTGCTGGCGCGCTATCCTGCGGGCCCTCACGACGTGCGTACCGACCGGGCGCTCTACCAATATGTGACGGACCTGAAGAACGCCTATATGCGCAATGGCGACCAGATCAACAAAGTCGCCTTCGACAGCAAGATCCACGTGATCCAGCATGCGCTCGGCCAGCACACCTATATCTCGCGCGTGCAGGGCGGCAAGCTCAAGGCCAAGCATGAAATCCGGGTGGCGACGCTGTTCAAGACCGTGCCGGCGGAATTCCTGAAGATGATCACGGTGCATGAGCTGGCCCACCTGAAGGAAAAAGACCACAACAAAGCCTTCTACAGCATGTGCCTGCGCATGGAGCCGCAGTACCACCAGTATGAGTTCGATCTGCGCCTTTATCTGACGCACCTGGAAGCGACGCGCCAGCCCTTGTGGGATTCAAAGGCATAGTTAATCGCACCGAATATCACCCGGGTCGTGCGAAGAGATTAATTTGCGGCTTCTTCTGACACCATATTCTGAATATTTTCTGAACGAATTCTGACTCCATACTGACTGATTACTTTAACTTTCCTTTCTCTCTGCTTAATAAAAGCTGAATACCACATTCCGGCAGAAAAATTTTTTGCTACCCCTAGGGTTAGCGAGCATGAAATCTCAAATTTCTCTCTAAAAGCCGAAAGCCGAGTGAAAGTGGCCGTTATTAGACTCTCTCAGGCGTTTGTAAGGGGATCGAGAATTCCAGCTCCTTGCAAGCGCATTCATATAACAAGGAGAGCATGGTGCTTCAAGAAAGCAGCGGCAATATAAATGTGGAGAGGGGTATTCATAGGCATATGAATAACCAGAATTTTGTCAGGGGCGTATTCATGATGATATTCGCCCTTTTTTTCGGAGTTACAGCACTCAAGTACCAGGTAGGAACATTTTCCAGGGGCGGACCGGGCCTCTTTCCGCTCATGGCAAGCTCAGCGCTGTTCGCCATCGGCCTGATCACGGCAATCACCTCGTTCTTCACGCCGCCGGTTCCGATGAGCCACAGCATCAAGAACATTTCCATCATCATGCTGAGCCTGGTCGGCTGCGCCGCCATATCCGGCGCAGTCAATATGATCGTCGGCATCATATTCCTGGTTTTCTGCGCCTCGCTGGCCGCCACTTCATATTCAACCCTGAGAAACCTGAAAATCTCAGGAGGGCTGATTGCCGTGGCTTTTGCATTCAAGAGTTTTCTCGGCCTTAACCTGCCCTTACTCTGAAGAGAGCGCGCGATGGAAATCATAAATAATCTGATGCTCGGCTTCGAGCATGCCTTGACATGGCAAAACCTGCTTTATTGCGCGATGGGTTGCGTTATCGGCACCTTGGTCGGACTGCTGCCCGGATTGGGCCCCTTGTCCACGATCAGCCTGCTGCTGCCGCTGACCTATTCCATTCCCACCGGCGGCGCGCTGATCATGCTGGCCGGCATTTATTACGGCGCGCAATATGGTGACAGCGTCAGCGCCATCACCATGAAGATTCCGCATGCAAGCAGTATCGTCGCCTGTATAGACGGCTATCAGATGAACCTCAATGGCAAGACCGGCCTCGCCTTGTTCACGGCAGGCGTCTCCAGCTTTATCGGGGGCACGGTGGCCATCGTGGTGCTGTCCACCATGACGCCGATCCTGGGCGAAGCCGCCTTCCTGTTCGGCCCGGCGGACTACACCGCACTGATGCTGATGGGCTTCTTCTGCGTCAGCTTCGTCAGCAGCGGCAATATGCTGACGGGCCTGGCGATGGCCATCGTCGGCGTGCTGCTCGCGTCGATCGGCACCGACGTCAACAGCGGCACTGCGCGCTACACCATGGATTTCGCCTTCTTGCAGGATGGGATCGGCCTGATCAGCATCGCGCTGGGCTGCTTCGGCATCGCGGAAATCGTGAAGAACCTGGATAACCGCAACGAACTCACCCCGTTCAACGGCAAGATCAAGCTCATGCCGACCTGGGCCGAGTTCAAGCGGATCATCCCGAGCGCCCTGCGCGGCAGCGCGATCGGCGCGGCCCTGGGCATTCTGCCCGGCGGCGGCCCCACGATTGCGCAGTTTGCGGCCTATGCGGCCGACAAGCGCTTCAGCAAGTACAAGCACGAAATGGGCAACGGCGCGATCGAAGGCGTGGCCGGCCAGGCTGCCGCGGACGAAGCGGCTGCCCGCACCAGCTTCATCCCGCTGATGGCCATCGGCATTCCCGAGAATGCCGTGATGGCCCTGATGCTGGCCGCGTTCATCATCAAGGGCGTACAGCCCGGCCCCAACATGATCGGTTCGCATCCTGACCTGTTCTGGGGCCTGGTGGCCAGCATGTGGGTGGGCAACTGCTTCCTGCTGATCCTGAACGTGCCGCTGGTGCGCTACTGGCTCTCCGTGTTCAAGATCCCCTATACGGTCCTGTTCCCTTCGATCCTGTTCTTCTGCATCGTCGGCACCTTCAGCATCAACAACAGCCTGGATGACATCTACATCACGGCTGTGTTCGGGCTGATCGGCTACGCCTTCCTGCGGCTGGGCATGGGCGCCGCGCCGCTCATGCTGGGCTTCATCCTGGGGCCCATGCTTGAGGAGAATTTCCGCCGGGCCATGCTGCTGAGCAGGGGGTCGTTCGACGTCTTCGTGACGCGGCCGATCAGCGCCACCCTCCTGGGCGTCATCGGACTGGTGATCGTCTGGAAGTTCGTCAACTTCGTCCGCAACCTGCGGCAACCCAAGATGGCGGACGCCACGCCCGCCCCCTAAGCCAGGACCGCTCCGCGCCCCTTGCCTAAAAGGCAGGGGCGCAGGAAAACGCCGGGCAGCCTGACCTCACCCCGCCGCCGCTCCCGCCTCGATCATGTCTACCCTGAAATACCAGATCGGACACCCGGAATCCCCGCTCACTCAAGCCCCAAAGCTGCTCCACCATGGCAGGCTGGGCGCAGTGCCCACTGGCGCGCTATCCTGCCGGCCCTCACGACACGGAACCCCGACCCCGCGGTGTACCTGACGCACCTGGAAGCGACGGGCGGCGGCCAGTGTTGATGCAGGCCGAACATTACGACACCAGCTCTTCCGCAAGCGCAACTTCGCCTTCGTCTAGTCCAAAAACTTCTACCCCCTGAGGCATAGGGCGACCGATCGTCACAGCAACCAACTCTTCAGCGTCGCTGGGGCCACGGCGAAATCTTACGACGTGCCTCTCCCCCACCGATCTGATTGCCTCCGACGGAATGACAAAGGCTCGGTCATTGCGATAAATGACGACTTCCAATTGACCGCTCATTCCCAATCTTACGGCTCGCCGGTTAGGTTCTTCCGGGGCGACGATATCGACCACGACCTCGTAATTCACCGGATTTCCCTGCCCCTCCGGCTCAGCTAGCCGCGCGCCCAACGACACGATCCTGCCGTCCAACGTCAAGCCCGCGAAACCGTCTCCCGTGATCCGCACGTTCATTCCTTCACTCAGTTGATTGATGTCGATTTCGTCGACCTTGGCAACTGCATGCAAGCGTTCAACACTGGCCACGCGTAACAGCGCCTGCCCCTGGCCGACCCGGGCCCCAGGCAGCGGAGCCGTTGCCCCCTGCTGCGCCGACGCGGGCGGTCCCATAACCACACCGGGAAATGGAGTAGTCATGATTGACCGCGCCCGAAGAGCGGCCAAGGTGTCCTTCCGCGCTTGTGCATTGGCCAGCTCCATATCGGCAATCTGCCGGAACTCTCCTTCACCGCGCGCCAGCGTGGAACTCAAATCGGCCTGCGCAGAGGCGATCTCCAATTGTTGAACTTTTGCCTGTTGCTCAAGCGAGTCGACCTCCACCCTCGCCACAATGCCTCGAGCGAACAACGTACGAGTCTCCGCCAGTTTGCGTGCCGTTTCCGAAAAGCTCATACGCGCAGTAGCCAAGGCGCGACGCGCCCGGCTCGCCTCGACGCCCTGGGTCCAGTCCACCAGAACTTGCACCGCACTTTTGGCCTTGAGTAGATCGGCGCTAGCCTGGCGCAATCGGATGTCAATATCGGCAGTATCCATTTCCAGAAGCATCTGCCCAGCCGCCACACGTTGCCCTTCCACAACATGCATTGACCTGATATTGCCCTCGAAAGGCGCGCTGACAATCGATATCGCGGCAGGCTCGATTCGTCCCACCAGACCAATGCGCACCGCTATGCCCTGCGCCTCTACCTTGTACCACCCGCCGGAGGCAGCGATCTCCAGCCGCGTCCAGCTTTTCCATGTTCGCAAACCCAATTCGCAAAGCGCCAATACCGCCACGGCAAGCAACACCCATCGCCATGCCCGCCTGACAGTCATGGGTTTAGTCATTGAGTGCGATATCCCAGCTGTCCAAGGTCGTACCCAGCCGCAAGTCCAGCAGCGTCTGCGCATTGAGATACCCAATCAGCGCACCCAGCCGCGCGCTATCCGAATTACGCAAATCCGCCTCAAAACTGAGGACCTGAAAATTGCTGGAACGTCCTACCTGCAGTTTCTCGCGTTCGATATCGAGCTTGCGTCGGGATAATTCGTGTGCGCGCGTCGCTATTTCCAGTTGACGCCAGCGCGACCCAACATCGCGCACTGCATCACTGACCTCTCGATCCAACACTTGTTGGGCATTCTTCAACTTATTGGCCTGATCCTGCGCGGCCACCCGTGCACGCACTTCATTCTGCCGCGTGGCCAGGTCTCCAATGGGAATTTCCACCTGTATCCCGGCATATCCCTCCCACCGCCTATCCGAGCCCGGCACATGGCCCCCCCTCGAATATCGATCTCGACCCTGAGTTGCGCCGCCTACCAGTGAAACATCCCATAATGACTGATTCCTCGCCACGATCAGATTGACATCAGCCTGCTCGGCCGCAATCAGCTGCATCAGATACTCCGGTTGCCTTTCCAACGCGACCCGTTGCGCCTCCACCAAACTAAGCTGCATGCGCTCCGCTCCCAGCCCCTCCGTCGCATATATTTGATTGCTCAGGTCCAGGGCCAGCAATTGCAACAACTCCAGCCTGCGTGCCGCCAGCATATTGTTCGCATCTTCCACACTCAACTCCTGCGTAGCGGCATCCGCCTCGGTCTGGACAATCTCGAATTCAGCCATCCTGCCGGCGGAGATCAACGCTTGGTTGATTTCGAGCAGACGGCGCGAACGCCCCAAAGCGTCCTGCGCAATACGAACTTGTTCCTGGGCTCGCAGCAACTCACGATACGCCAGCACAATTTGTGTAACTGTTTGCGCAACCCTGGCCTGCAGCCCCAAACGATTGCTCCGTTCTGCCAACCGGGAAAGGCGCAGGGGCGCGGTCACCACCTCCCTACCCGCTCCCCGCAGTAGAGGTTGTATCGCCGCAAACGTCACGCCATCGGTGCGTTGGCGCCCCGCACGATCGGCCTGATGCTGTTCATTTGCCCAAGAGAGGCTGAAGCGTGTGCCAATTTCGCTGATCTTCGTCGTCTGCGGCGTAACCTCCCCCCGCCGATAGCGATCATCTTGATTGCGAACGCCCACATAACGGCCCGTCAACAGCAGCTTAGGCGTGAAATAATCTTCCGCAACCCGCAAATCGTACTTCTGGGCGATGCGCTCAAGATATGCGCTCCGGATTGAACGATTGCTACGTAACCCCAGGAATACCGCTTCCGTGAGCGTCAGATTCGCGATATGGTCGCCCGGCACTATTGCCGATGGCTTGCGCATCGTTGCATGTGAAGCCGGCGCGATATTGTCCGCAAGAATGGGCCCATGCATGACCAATGCCAGTATCCAGCCCGTCGCCCGTCTCGCCTTTTCAAGCATCGCGCAAGGCCTGTACGGGTTGCAATCGAGCCGCGGCCAGAGCCGGATACAGACCGGATAGCAAACCCACCGCCAGAGAACTCCCAGCCCCCAATGGCAAAGCCAGCGGCGCCAACACAAATTCCCAACCAGCGAGTTTCACGAAAACGAAGGCAGCCAGCACCCCAACAATTACGCCCATTGCAGCGCCCACCGCAGCAAGGCTGGCCGCTTCCAACAAAAATAGCAGGCAAATATCCCGAGGCCGAGCGCCGACGGCCATGCGAAGCCCAATTTCTCTACGCCGTTCGGCAACATTCAGCAGCATCACGTTCATGACACCTCCCCCGCCTACGAGCAGCGAGAATCCGCCCAGTGCTCCCAGCAAATAGGAAAAGGTATCGGCCTGACGCTTCATCCCCTCAACCCACTGGCGCGGGATCCGCACATCCGCATCTCGCCCCCTTAGCGACGATGCAAGATAGGCTTGCAGCTTGCGCCCGGCAGCGTCCAGGTCGGTACCGGACACCACCTTCAAAATAAGAGCACTCGGCTTCGGATCCGGTATCTGGCGGCGCAACCCCTCGTAGTGGATATATATGGCGTCATCGGCCGAGAACGGCAAGAACGGATTGGCAGGCAGCACATCGGCGACACCGATAATCCGATAGAGATAGTTGCCTATCTGCATAGTTTCACCGGGTGCAATGCGCCGGCCTTCACTTTCCAATGATCGAGCGACCGCCGCCCCCAACACCGCGAACAGGCTACTTCCGTCAAACTTGGTAAGATTGCGCCCGGCAATCAGCCGCCATCCAATTGCGTCAGCCAATTCACTACTCGCGCCAACCAAACGGGCATCAACCGTTCGACCACGGGCTCGCATACGTGTGCCGTACGTGGCAAGAATCGCGACTAGCTCGAATTCCGGCAACGCTGCGCGCAGCGCGACCAAATCAAGGTAGGGCGGCAATGGGCGATCGCCGCGCTTTTCTGGAAATGTAACGACCAACGCGTCAGTTCCCATGCCCTTGAAAATAAGCATCACATCCTGGGCGGCAGAGTGACCGATCGTCAGCAACGCGACAATCGCGGCGCAGCCCATGACAATCCCAAGCAACGCCAGCAGTGCGCGCCTGCCCAAACTTTTCAGGTTGTCACTTGATTCACGCAGGCGCTGTGCGAATGACATTCCACGGAATGGGGTAGCGGATTCATCCACGATCTCGAGCCTCCCGAGATTCAAGCTCCATTAGTTCTCCATTGGCCACGCAAAACCGACGGTCAAAACGTGCCGCCAATGATGCATCATGCGTAACTACGGCCAATGTAACTCCGCGCTCCGCATTGAGCTTCAGGAGCAGCGACAAGACGTCAGACGCCGAATCGCTATCGAGATTGCCGGTCGGTTCATCCGCGAGAATGACCGAAGGCTCACCCACCAGGGCTCGGGCGATCGCCACACGCTGGCGCTGCCCTCCCGAAAGATCCGCGGGTACATGAGCAGCTCTGCAGCCTAGACCAACCGCGTCCAACTGCTCCATCGCCCGCAGCCTTGCTTCGGTACGACCGACGCCGCGATAGGTCAAAGGCAACGCAACGTTATCCAACGCAGTTAGTCGTGGCAGCAAATTGAACGACTGAAAAACAAAGCCGATTTCCCGATTGCGAAAGTAAGATCTTTCATTTTCATCGGCCTTTGTCATATCTCGCCCGCGGAAGAGGAATGACCCCGACCGCGGCTGATCTAGAAGCCCAAGAATGTTCAGCAAAGTGCTTTTCCCCGATCCGGACGCCCCCAAAAAAGCACAGGTTTGCCCAGTTCCAATCTCGAGAGAGACAGATTTAAGGACAACAGTGCTTTCTGCGCCTACGCGATACGACTGGCATATGGATTCCAATCGGATTAGAAGCGGCGCTGACCGCTGACCCCACTGCTGCACCACGTCTCGAAATCGCTATATATGGAGGAAGTGCGCAACCATATAGGCAACCATGAAAAATAAAAACTATTCAAAAGAAGAGGTGAGGTTGTCGCGCAATAATCCGTAAACTCTGCGCCGCGACAGACCATCCTTAATTTTATGATTTTATTAACCTGGCTTCAGCATACGTGTATATCGCGATATATCTGGCCGCGCATGCATTGCGCCATTTCGATTGACACATCCTGTCCGACATGCCGGATTCAAAAACCACTTCCAGCTCTTCTCCCGAAAATTCGAGAACGAGCTCGGGAGTTCAGATATCAAACCCAATACGGAGACTGTTTTGAAAAACGCTAAGAAATTGGTTCTCGCTGGATTGCTTGCCTCAGCACTCGCTGGCGCTGCAACCGTCTCACACGCTGGCGCATGCACCCACGTATTTCGCTCTCAATACATGGGCGCGACCAAAGCGGGATCCACCGATGTGGTTATCGACCCATTCACTCAGACATGCTCTGGCGGCATGCACGGCGAGATCACACTTGACGGCGGCGGCAACAAACTCTGGCTGCAGATCGAAAAGGAAATAAACGGCACCTGGACCGTCATGACCAAAGGCTCGTCGATAAGCTACCCTGGTGAACCCGGCCGTTATCGTTTCACCATCAACAACTATGCAAGCATGGGCGTCGCGCGGTGGACGCTGAAATACTCCAAGATGATGTGACTTCGCCATTGACCATGCGATGAAAAAAAATGCCGCCCGGTGGGGCGGCATTTTTTCATCGTGGCAAGCCTCTCAGGCGTCGCTGGCGGCGTAGCCCATGTTGAACTGCAGGCCGCTCGCGCCCCCTTCCTCGCCGGGTTCACCGCGGGATTGACCCAGGCGAGCCAGGTACTCGGGGGTGATGTCGCCCGTGACGTACTGGCCGTCGAAGCAGGACGCCTCGAAACGCGACAGCTTGGGATTGATGTCCCGAACCGACTGCTGCATGTCGTGCAGGTCCTGGTAGATCAGCGAGTCGGCGCCGATCGCGCGGGCGATTTCTTCGTCGCTGCGGCCGGTGGCGATGAGTTCGCTCTGCGTGGGCATGTCGATGCCGTAGACGTTCGGGAAACGCACCGGGGGAGCGGCCGAGGCGAAGTAGACCTTGTTAGCGCCGGCGGCGCGGGCCATGTCGACGATCTCGCGGCTGGTGGTGCCGCGCACGATGGAGTCATCCACCAGCAGCACGTTCTTGCCCTTGAATTCCATGCCGATGGCGTTGAGCTTCTGGCGCACGGATTTGCGGCGCACGGCCTGGCCCGGCATGATGAACGTGCGGCCCACGTAGCGGTTCTTGATCAGGCCTTCGCGGTAGTCCAGGTTCAGGCGCGCGGCCAGCTGCATGGCGGCGGGACGCGAGGAATCCGGAATCGGCATGACGACGTCGATATCGCCCAGGCGCATGTTGCGCGCCACCTTGTCGGCCAGGTACTCACCCATGCGCAGGCGGGCGTCGTACACGGACACGCCGTCGATCAGCGAATCCGGGCGCGCGAAGTACACGTATTCGAAAATGCAGGGCACCAGCTGGGGGTTGTCGGCGCACTGGCGGCTGACGAAGCGGCCGTCCAGATCGACGAACACGGCTTCGCCGGGTTCGACATCGCGCACGAAGGCAAAGCCGCTGCCCTCCAGCGCCACGGATTCCGAGGCCACCATCCACTCCACGCCCTCTTCGGTTTCCTGGCGGCCGATGCACAGCGGACGGATGCCGTTGGGATCGCGGAAGGCGAGCAAACCGTAACCGGAAATCTGCGCCACCACGGCGTAGGCGCCACGCACGCGCTTGTGCAGGGCCGACACGGCGCGGAAGATCGCATCGTCGTCCAGCGACACGCCGCTGGCCGCCGATTGCAGCTCGTGCGCCAGCACGTTCAGCAGGACTTCGGAATCGGAGTTGGTGTTGATGTGGCGGCGGTCGACGCGGTAGAGCGATTCGCGCAGCTCGCGCCAGTTGGTCAGGTTGCCGTTGTGGGACAACATGATGCCGAACGGCGCGTTGACGTAGAACGGCTGGGCCTCTTCCTCGCTGGCGCTGGAGCCCGCGGTGGGATAGCGGACCTGGCCGACGCCCGACGTACCCGGCAGCGCGCGCATGTTGCGCGTGCGGAAGACGTCGCGCACCAGGCCGTGTGCCTTGTACATATTGAATTGGTTGCCCTGCGATGTCGCGATGCCCGCGGCGTCCTGCCCGCGATGCTGCAACAGCAGCAAGCTGTCATAGAGCAGCTGGTTGACCGGCCCGCGCCCGATGACCCCTACGATTCCACACATGGTGAGATTTCCTGGTTGATTTAAAGCTAATCAATACGGCAGCCACGTCGCCAGGGACGGCGGCAGCCACGTCTTGATATGTTTGATGGCCTCGATGGCCGAATGCGAAAACATGGCGTCCTTCCACCACGGCTCCTGCGGCAGCGGCGTGTAACCTGCGGCGGCGACCAGCGCCAGCACGATCAGCAGGCCACGGGCCAGCCCGAACATCCCGCCCAGGCCGTGGTCGGCGGGACTCAGTCCGGTGCTGCGGATCAGGGCGGCAAGCGTCATGTTGACCAAGCCCACACCCAGCAGCACGATGATGAACACTGCGGCGTATGAAACACCCATGCGCAACAGCGTCGTTTCAATATAGGGCTCCAGCCAGGCATAGACCGTGGGCCCCCACCATATCGCGGCCACGAAGGCCAGCAGATAGGCAACCAGCGACAGCACCTCTTTGAGCAGGCCGCGCACCAGGCCCAGCACACCCGAAACCACCAGGATGGCCAGCACGACGAAGTCGAAGCCGGTCACTATTGGGCGGCGATGAAACCATTGTCATAGCCCAGGGTGCGCAACCGCGCCTGGGCCGCCTGCGCCGCCTCGCGCGAGGGGAACGGCCCCACCCGCAGACGGTACTGCTGCTTGCCATTGATGGTGGCTTGTTCGACGAATGCGTTGGTGACGCCGGCCTGGTGCAGCTTGCCGCGCCGCGACTGGGCGTCCTCGGAGGTGGTGTAGGCGGCGATCTGCAACACGAAATTGCCCTTGGCGGCCGGCTTGGGCGCAGGCGTCGTAGCGGCGGGCGCCTGCCGCCCTTCCAGCAGGGCCAGGGCGCGCGCGCCATCATCCGAACGGGTATCGGGCTTGGCCGGCGTGGCGGGCTTGGGTTCGGGCTTGGGCGGCGTGGCCGGCTTGGGCTCGGGCTTGGGCGGCGTGACGGCCGCCGTCGCAGGCGGCGTCGCAGGTTGCGCGGCCGGAGGCGTCGTCGTTGCTGGCGGCTGCGCGGACGTGACCGGAGGCGGCGTGGGAATGGCCGCCGCAGGATCCGTCGGCGCGGCGCTGCCCGGCGCGGGCGTCTGCGGCGCGGCGACCTGGGGTTCGCTGACTTGCGGCTGGAACGGCGTATTGCGTTCCGGCACCCTGATGGGAATGTTGTCGTCGACGGGCGTGGGCTGCGAATCGAGCACCATGGGCAGGATGATGACGGCTGCCAGCACCAGCGCGACGGCGCCTGCCAGCCTGCGCCGCGCGCGGCCGCGCAGCTCCGCAGCCTGCACCTCGCTGGGCACTGCCGCTCGCTTGGAGGACTGCGCCTGGTCGGCAGGATCTTTGCGTTTGAAAAAACCCATGGAGGAGAATTCCTTGCGGCGATATGGCGGCGGGCCGCCTGGACGCGATTGACCCGCTGTTGCCTATGCCTTGCGACCCAGAGCCTGCAAAACCGAGGCTACGGTGAGAAACGAGCCGAACACTACGATTCTATCATTCTCCCCTGCCCGTTCGCGCGCCGCCGCAAAGGCCAGGGCAGGATCCGCGTACGCCGCGATGCCCGGTTTTTCGCCATCAGCGGGCGCCGGCGGCAGCGCCGCGGCGACCTGTTCGGCCAACGCTACTCCAGACGTGCCGCGCGGACCCGGCAGGCCGGCGCAATACCAGTTGTCAACGCGGGTGCCGAGCTTGGCGACGACGCCGGCCAGGTCCTTGTCGTTGAGCATGCCGAACACCGCATGGGTGTACGGATGGAAGCCCATGTTGTCCAGGTTTTGCGCCAGCACCGCCGCGGCGTGCGGGTTGTGCGCCACGTCCAGGATGACCGCGGGCTGGCCCGGCAGGATCTGGAAGCGGCCCGGCAGCGACGCCTGCAACAGCCCCAGGCGCACGGCCTGCTGCGGCACCGGCAAGCGGTCGCGCACCGACTCCAGCGCCGCCAGCGCGGCCGAAGCGTTCAGCAACTGGTTGGCGCCGCGCAGCGCCGGATAGGCCAGGGAATTGCGGCGTTGTTCGCGCCCACCGTAGGCCCATTGCTGGCGGTCGCCGGAATAGTTGAAATCATGGCCGAACAACCACAGGTCGGCGCCGATCTCCTTGACGTGGTCCAGCAGCGATTGCGGCGGCATCGGATCGCTGCAGATGGCCGGGCGGCCGCTGCGATAGATGTGGGCTTTTTCGAATCCGATCTTTTCGCGCGTATCGCCCAGCCAGTCGGTGTGGTCCAGGTCCACGCTGGTGACGATGGAGCAGTCGGCGTCGATGATGTTGACGGCGTCCAGCCGCCCGCCCAGGCCGACTTCCAGCACCACGGCGTCCAGCTTCGACTGCGAGAACAGCCGCAGGATCGCCAGCGTGGTGAACTCGAAATAGGTCAGCGACACGTCGCCGCGCGCGGCCTCGACCGCCTGGAACTGGGTGATCAAGGCCTCGTCCGTGGCGATCTGCCCGTTGATGCGGGCGCGTTCGTTGAAGTTGATCAGGTGCGGGGACGTGTACAGCCCGACCTTGTAGCCGGCCGCAAGCAGGATCGCCTCCAGCATGGCACAGGTGGAACCCTTGCCGTTGGTGCCGCCGACGACGAACTTCACGCCGGAAAGCTCCAGCCCCAGGCGCCCGGCCACCTCGCGCACCCGGTCCAGGCCCATGTCGATCGCGGTGGCGTGGATCGATTCCAGGTACTGCAGCCAATCGGACAGGGTGGCGGAAACGTCGGGCGTGCGGGCAGAAGACATGACAGGGCCGTAAGTGAGATCAGCCTTCGATTTTAGCAGTCCACGCACGGTGTTTTCCCTAATCCCCCAGGGGGCGGCAAGGTATCCCCACCGAAAAATTGCTTGCCACTATTTTTCTCATACATAAAAATAATTTCACGTATGGAAATTTAATTGGATCAAACATGACGCAAAGCAAGACCCCCGCTTGGCTGGTGCGCGAGGCCGACGTGCCCGGCTACCACCCCGCCAACCACACCGGCACCCTGAACCGGCGCCTGATCGGCCCGGACACCGTCGGCTCGCGGGGCGTGGAGGTGCTGCTGGGCGTGATCGACAAGGGCAAGGGCGCGCTACCGCACGCCCACCCCGGCATCGAACAGGTCTGCTACCTGCTGTCCGGCACGGCGCGCGCGCAGGTACAGGACGAATGGGCCGACATGGGGCCGGGCGACTGCTGCTACTTCCCTCCGGACATTCCGCACGTCTTCACCGTCACCAGCGATGAGCCCGCCCGCCTGCTGGTGATCTACACGCCCCCTTATGAAGAATCCCCAGACCGCGTGATACGCGGCTTTCCGGCGCCACCCCCAGCCGCCTGACGCGGCGCAGCCCCGGGCAGCGGACGCAGAAACCGCGCCTGGACCCCAAGCACACAGGAGACAAAACCATGAGCCCTCTAAACCTGTTGGGCGCCGCCCTCATCAGCGGCGCAGCGCTGGTCGCCAGCCCCGCCGTCCACGGCGCCGACTACCCCACCAAACCCATCACCCTGATCGTCCCCTTTCCCGCCGGATCCGGCACCGACGCCGTGGGCCGCATCTTCGGCGCCGAGCTGGGCAACATCCTGGGCCAGCAGGTCGTGGTGGAAAACAAGCCCGGGGCCAACGCCACCATCGCAGCCAATTACGTGGCGCGCGCCAAGCCGGACGGCTACACGCTGTTCGTCACCACCAACACCTCGCATTCCGCCGCCCCCTGGCTGATGAAGAACGTGCCCTACGATCCGGTCAAGGACTTCACCCCCATCGCCCGCGGCGGCAACCTGCCCTTCATCCTGGTGGTGAACCCCAAGCGGCCGTGGAAAACCGTGGGCGAACTGGTCGCCGACGCGCGCCAGCGGCCCGGCCGCATCACCTATGCCAGCGGCAACAGCACCGGCATCGTCGCCGGCGCCACGCTGGCCAACCGCGCCAAGATCGACATCCTGCACGTGCCCTATAAAGGCACGCCGCAAGGCTTGACCGACGTGGTCGGCGGCCAGGTCGATTTCATGTTCACCGACCTGGCCTCGGGCCTGCCCTTCGTGCAATCGGGCCAGTTGCGCGCGCTGGCCGTATCTACCGCCGAACGCAGCGCGATCGTCCCGGACCTGCCGTCCATGGCCGAATCCGGCGTGCAGGATTTCGACCTCAACTCCTGGAACGGCTACTTCGGCCCCGCCGGCATGCCGCCGGAGATCGTGGCCAAGCTGAATGCCGCGATCAATCAGGTGGTCGCCAAGCCCGACGTGAAAAAACGGTTGGCGGGTCTAGGGTTCGACGCCTTCTCCAGCACGCCGCAAGCTTTCTCCCAGTTCGTCGGCGCGCAGCTGGACCTGTGGGGCAAGCTGATCCGCGACGCAGGGATCGAGCAGCAATGAGCGAGCGGCCGCAATCCGACACTCCCGGCGGCCCGCTGGCGGGCGTGCGCATCCTGGACCTGAGCACAGTGGTGATGGGGCCCTACGCCACCCAGGTCCTGGCTGACCTGGGCGCGGACGTCATCAAGGTCGAACCGCCGGCCGGCGACAACATGCGGGCCGTCGGCCCCATGCGCAACCCCGGCATGGGCCACATCTACCTGCACCTGAACCGCAACAAGCGATCGGTGGTGCTGGACCTGAAGACGCCCGAGGGGCTTGCGGCCTGCCTGAAGCTGGCCGAAAGCTGCGATGCCCTGCTCTACAACATCCGCCCGCAGGCGATGGCCAGGCTGGGCTTGTCCTACGAGGCGGTGGCGGCGCGCAATCCGCGCATCGTCTATCTGGGCGCCTACGGCTATGGCGAGGCCGGCCCCTACGCCGGACGGCCCGCCTACGACGACCTGATCCAGGGCCAGACCGGCATCGCCGCGCTTTCCGCCCAGCAGAGCGGGGACGTGCCGCGCTACGCGCCGCTGACCCTGGCCGACCGCGCGGTCGGCCTGCACGTGGGCGTCGCGCTCGTGTCCGCGGTGTTGCACGCTCGCGGGACGGGACAAGGCCAGCAGGTGGAAATCCCCATGTTCGAAGGCATGGCCCACCTGGTGCTGGGCGATCATCTCGGCGGCGCCACCTTCGAGCCGCCGCTGGGGCCCACCGGCTATGCGCGCCTGCTGGCGCCGCATCGCCGCCCCTACGCCACGGCCGACGGCTACATCAGCCTGCTGATCTATAACGACAAGCACTGGCGCAACTTCTTCGACCTGATCGGCCGGCCCGAATTGTCGCGGGACCCGCGCTTCAGCTCCCACGGCGCGCGCGCCGCCCACATTGGCGAGGTCTATGCCTTTGTCGCCGACATCATCGCCACCCGATGCAGCCAGGACTGGCTGGAAGGCCTGGCGCGGGCGGACATCCCCGCTTCGCCGCTCTACTCCGTGGACGACCTGCTGCAGGACGAGCACCTGGCGGCGACCGGCTTCATCCGGACCATGGATCACCCCAGCGAAGGTCCGATCCGCACCACCGCTCCGCTGGGCAAGTACGAAAGCACCCCCACCTCACTGCGCCGCCCCGCCCCCAGGCTGGGCCAGCACAGCCGCGAAGTGCTGGCCGAGGCCGGCTATGACCATGCCCGCATCGACGCCATGGCGGCCCGCGGCATCACCTTGGATGGAAACGACTGATGGACTTCGAATTCACCCCCGACCAGTTGGCGCTGCGGGACGCCGTGGCCCGCATCTGCGAGCGCTATCCCGACGAATACTGGCTGGAACGCGACCGCGAAGGCGGCTTCCCCGAGCCCCTGCACGCCGACCTGGCGCGCGACGGCTGGCTGGGCATCGCCATGCCGCAGGAATATGGCGGCGCGGGCCTGGGCATGACCGAGGCGGCGCTGATGATGCAGACCATTGCGGCTTCCGGCGCGGGCTTCACCGGCGCCTCGGCCGTCCATATGAACATCTTCGGACTGAATCCGGTGGTGGTCTTCGGCAGCGATGAACAACGCCGCCGCTGGCTGGAGCCCCTGATCGCCGGCCGCGAGAAAGCCTGCTTCGCCGTCACTGAACCCGACGCCGGGCTGGACACCACCAAGCTCAGCACCCGCGCCGTGCGCCAGGGCGACGAATACGTGGTGCACGGCCGCAAGATATGGATCTCGACGGCCCAGGTCGCCCACAAGATGCTGCTGCTGGCGCGCACCACCCCGCTGTCAGACGTGGAAAAGCCCACCCAGGGCCTGTCGCTCTTCTATACGGACCTGGACCGCGGCAAGATAGAAGTCCGCGAAATCGAGAAAATGGGCCGCAAGGCGGTGGACTCGAACATGCTGTTCATCGACGGCCTGCGCATCCCGGTGGCCGACCGCATCGGCGAGGAAGGCCGGGGCTTCGAATACATTCTGCACGGCCTGAACCCCGAGCGCATCCTGATCGCGGCCGAAGCGGTGGGCATCGGCCGGGCCGCGCTGGACCGGGCGGTGAAGTACGCCGGCGAACGCACCGTGTTCGGCCGCCCCATCGGCCAGAACCAGGGCATCCAGCACCCGCTGGCCCAGGCCTGGATGCAATTGGAAGCCGCCGACCTGATGGTGTTCAAGGCCGCCAGCCTGTATGACGCGGGCAAGCCCTGCGGCCCCTACGCCAACTCCGCCAAATACCTGGCGGCGGAAGCCGGCTACAACGCCTGCCAGACTGCGGTCATGACCCTGGGCGGCATGGGCTACGCCAAGGAATACCACGTGGAGCGCCTGCTGCGGGAGAGCTTCATTCCCCGCATTGCGCCGGTCAGCCCGCAGCTGATCATGTGCTTCATCGCGGAAAAAGTGCTGGGGCTGCCCAAGTCGTACTGAGCGGCGCCGTTTGATGGTCGCGCAGGCCTGCCCGTCAGGCCTGCTGCTCCAGCGCGGTGCAGGCCGAGCGCAGGATGCGCGCATAGGCCTCCTGTTGCGGCTCGATCCGATAGATCGGCCCGCCCACCGAAATCGCGTAGTGCTCGCCGGACAGCGTGACCGGCCAGGCGATCGCGCCCACGTCCGCGATGGACTCGCCGCTGTTCATGAACCAGCCGCGCTGGCGCGACAGGTCCAGGTCCGCCAGCAGCGCCTCGCGCGTGACCAGCGTGCGCTCGTTGTGGCGGGTCATGGTCATGCTCGCAAGCATGGTGTCGCGGGCCGGCTCGTCCAGCAGGGACAGCAACGCCTTCCCCAGCGAATTAGCGTGAACGTCTTTGAACTCACCGGCAACCGGCGCGTATCTGATCGTATGGGGCGAATCCAGCACGTCCAGGTACACCACCCGGCCATCCTGGCTCAGCTTGGCGAAAACAATCGTTTCGCGCGTAGCGTCCCTTAATTCCGTGAGACTGGGATAGACCCGGTCCAGCACCGGGTCGGCGCGGGCGATGCGCTGCGCCATGGCCAGCAGCCTGCCGGTCGGGTAATAGCCCTGGCGCCGCCCGGTTTCATACAGATAGCCCAAGCCGGTCAGCGTGCGGATTAGCGCCAGGCAGCTCGACACCGGCACATCCAGCAGCCGGGCCAGCTCCGATAGCGGCAGCGCGCGCTTTTCGCGGGCATAGGTTTCGATGATTTCGATGACTCGCAGCGCCGTCTTGACACTCATTACCCGGTCCGAACTGTTTAGCACGTGAAACATCTGGCTCGCCGGTGGCTAAAGTTCCCTGCGGGCCTGCCGTAATCGTAGCTGAGAATTCCCTGAAAACAGCGCGTTCCTCCGAGACGCCCACATCGCCGTTGGAGTGATCATGGCCGTAACCCCCATAGCCCCTGCATCGTTTGCGCCAGCGCCGGTCGCCCCCGCGCCGCTCGTGCCGGACCCCGCCGTGAGCGTCGTGCCCACGGCCGCCGCAACGAACAGCGGGGCTTCGGACAACGCGACGTCGGATCAGTCCGACTCGCAGAAGCTACCCCTGGACAAGGCTCTGGACGAAATCAACGATCAGATGAAAGCCTGGTCCACGCAGTTGAAGTTCGAAGTCGACCCCAACGTGCATCAAGTCGTGGTCTCTGTGGTAGATGCGGAGTCGGGCGATGTCATCCGCACGATCCCCAGCGAAACATTGCTGAAAATCGCCAAAATGATCGTCAACATGCAAGGAAACGGCATCAAGACCTCTGCCTGATCCGCCCCCGAAATCGGCTCGAATGCCCGTCCGGAGTGAGCCTGGATCCGGAAGCGTCGAATTAGGCCCGCCTTATGCCCTTACCCGGCCAATCGCCGGCACCATATTTTTGACAAAATCGCATCGCTAGGAAGGAATTTCACATGGCTTCTATCACCAACCTCGGCTCGACCACCGGACTTCCTTTGGAAGACATCCTCAAAAAGCTCCAAGCTGTCGAGGAAAAGAAGCTTAGTCTGTACACGGACCGTCAAGCGAGCTATGAAGCTCGCGTAAGCGCCTTTGGCCAAATCCAGAGCGCGGTGGAAGCCGTGCAAAAAACCGCCGAAGCACTAGGCAAGAATTCCGTCTTGAACGCCGTGAAGGCCAACGTATCCGGCAGCGGCTTGACCGCGACCGTGGGCGCCGATGGCGCCACGAAGGGCGAATACTCCATCAAGGTAAACAGGCTGGCCACCGCACACACGCTGCAATCCGGCGTGGTCGCGGACCGGAAAGCGTCCAACGGCGCAACCGGCTCGTTCACGATTGAACTGACCAATGGCGAAAAGCGCACCATCGACCTGAAGAACGACACGTCGCTCAACGGCATCGCCAATGCAATCAATGCTGACGACAAGGTCGGCGTGCGCGCCACCATCATCAATGATGGCAGCGGCGGCAGCTATCTGATGCTGAGCGCCAAGGACACGGGCGAACAGGCGTCAGTGAAGTCGATTACCGTAACCGGCGACCAAAAACTCAAGGACATCCTGAACTACAACAAGGACCCTGCTGATACCAGCCCGAAAATGGCGCAACAGACCGCTCCTGTGGACGCCGAAATAGAAGTCAACGGCATTGTGGTCAAGAGCGGCAGCAACAGCATTTCCAGCGCTATCGATGGCCTGACCTTGAACCTGACGGCAACGACCGAGGCAGGCAAGCCGATCACCTTGAAGCTGGAAAGCGACACAAGCGTCGCAAGCACGGCCGTGCAGGACTTCGTGAATGCGTACAACTCACTGCAAAACACCATTGCCAAGCACACGGCATTCGACGTCAAGGCCGAAACCAATCAGGCGCTGACCGGCGACAGCACGACTCGCGGCATCCAATCCACCATGTCCAACGCACTGCGAATCGCGACCTCGGAAGGGTCGCTGCGCACGCTGGCGGACCTGGGGGTCGCGCTAGACCCGAAGACCGGCACGTTGAAGATCGATCAAAAGCAGCTCGACAAGGCGTTGACCGAAAACCCCGCCGACGTCAAACGCATTATGACCTCGGCCAACGGACTCACCGCACAGTTCACCGCGGCAGCAAAAGGCATGCTGGGTGACAAGGGTTCAATCAAGATCCGTCAAGACGGCTTGACCGAATCGATCAAGGACGTCAAGGATCAGCTCGCACGCGCCAGGTCCAGCAGCGACGCCTCCATGGCGACCATGCGCGCCCAATTCGTTCAATTGGAAAAATTCGTGTCTCAACAGACCGCCACCGCCAATTATCTGACCCAACAGTTCGCGGCCTTGAGCAAGTCCAAGTAACTTATAGAAGATGTATCGATGACTTACGCCGCCCGCCGCCCCACCGGATCCTATTCCGTGCGTTCCTACGCCGAGATCGGCCTGGAAACGCAAATCCTCGGGGCCAGCCCGGAAAGGCTGATCTCCCTGCTCTACATGGGTGCCCGGGCGGCAATCGGGCAGGCGCGCCTGCACCTTCAAGAAGGCAGAACCACTGAACGGGGAGCCGCCATTTCGAAGGCCATCAAGATCGTCGATGAAGGCTTGAAGACCGGGCTGAACATGGAGGCGGGCGGCGAAATTGCCGCAAACCTCGCCCGTCTGTACGACTACATCGTCCGCACGCTGCTCATGGCGAATCTGAAAGCAGACTCGGAAGCGCTCGAAACGGCGGATCGCCTGTTGGCCGATCTGGCCGAGGCCTGGCAAACATCCATTGATCGCCCTGTCGGGGGCGTGCAGCCTTGACGGCATTGCATATGCCCCAGCCAGCCATCGAACGCCCGAGATTTCCATGACGTCCACGACCCAGTACACCTCCCCTATCCTGGAAAACTACCAGGAGATCGCTCTCATCACGGGAGAAATGCTAGCGGCGGCGCAAGCCGGCGACTGGGATGGCGCGATGGTCCATGGACAGCAATATTGCGAGCTGGTGGAACGCCTGCGCCAGATCGAGCATTCCGCGCCGCTGGACGAAGCCGGCCGCGCCATGAAGTACGACCTGCTCGTGCGCATCCTGGAAAACGATGCGCTCACCCGGGACCTGGCGCTTCCGCAACTGGCGCGCCTGGGCGATTTGCTGGGACGCATGAAACGCCAGCAGACCCTGCTGTCCGCCTACGGTTACCAGCAGGCGTCTGAAGAATGAGTGTAGGTCCCGCCGCACTCGGCAATGTCCTGGTGCAGCGGCTGGACGCCGTGCTAGGCACGACGATGTCCGCCGCCAGCGCCAATCAAGTCTCCGGAGCCCGGCCCGACGCGGTCAGCCAGCCAGGCAACCTGGAAAAGCCCGGCGCCTCTGACGGATCGGCGCGCGACCCGCGACAAGGCATACAGACTGGCGGCGCCCGCGGCGACCGCCAGAATACTGTTGTCGACCCCAAGATCGCAGCCGCGCTGGCGCTGGCCGCTCGCGGCTTGGTCACCAGCAGCGACACCACGGCCTCGGCTCCCACGACACTGGGCACGACGGCGCGCGCCATTCTTGCCTTGCTGGCCCAATTTCCCGAGGCCGCGCCGGCAGTCCAGGGACGCGCGCCCCTGTGGGCCACCGATGCGCAGCCGGGCCAACCCGCAGCTGGCGCCGGCCCCATGCCCGCAGCACAAGCGGGCCAGCAACCCGCGCAGACTGGCGCGCAAGCATCCCACCCCATGCCTGGCCAGATGCCGGCGCAGGCCACTGCACAGCAACAAGCCCCGGCCCTCGCCGCCTCTGTCGCGGCAACGCTCGACGGTGACGGCCTGGCGGCCGGCGCGAAACAGGAGCGACCGGCCGGACCGGGCGCAAGCCCCAACGCAAGCAAAGGACCCGAAGCCGCGGCGCATGCAGCCCTGGCCGCTGGCGGACCTTCCGCCCGCGCGCTGGGACAGGCCCTGCGTCAGGCGCTGCAAGGCAGCGGACTGTTTTACGAATCCCACCTGACCGACATGGTCTTCGGCCGGGCCACCCCGGCACAATTGCGCAGCGAGCCGCAGGCCGTGCTCGGCAAGAATCCGCCCACGCAGGATCCTGCGCCCTCTCGGCCACGGGCTGGCGCAGCCCCCAGCGGCCGCCCGGGCGCCGACGCCGCGCCCAGTACGGGCGGCTCCAGTTCGCCCGCCCCCGCCCCCCCGGTCAGCGGCATACACCAGGACCTGACCGTGCTGGTCCGCCAGCAACTGGACGTGCTGGCCAACCAGACGCTGACCTGGCAAGGCGAAGCCTGGCCCGGAACACCCATGGAATGGGAAGTCGAGCGCGACCCCTACGGCGGCGATCCGGAGTCGGCGGTTTCGACCTGGGCCACGCGGCTGAAGCTGGACCTGCCCCGGCTGGGCCTGGTCGATGCCCGGCTGAACCTGGCCGGCGACCAGATCGTCCTGCAACTCATTGCGCCGCACAGCGCAGCCGAGATCAATGACTCCTCGGACGCGCTGCGTTCACGCCTGCTGGCCGCCGGCCTGACCTTGAGCAATCTGTCGGTAAGCGTGGTCGAACCGCGCCCCGAGATCCCCACCGATATCTGATGAGCCGCCTCACCCCTCGTCCGGAATCGGACCCGAACGCCGGCCGCAACGCGGCAGTCGCCATTTCCTACGAAGAAAAGGACGGCGCTCCGCGCGTCATCGCCAAGGGCTACGGCCAGCTCGCGGACACCATCGTTCGCGCCGCCCAGGAAAACGGTCTCTACGTCCACGAGTCGCGCGAGCTGGTCGGCCTGCTGATGCAGGTGGACCTGGATTCACATATTCCTCCCCAACTCTATGTAGCGGTGGCAGAATTGCTGGCCTGGCTCTACCGCCTGGAATCGCGCGAGTTCCCCGAACCCGCTCCGCCCGCCTGACCCTATTACCTGAGGAAGACCAAAGTGTTGGATGCCAGCGATCCGGAGTTCCTGCTGACCCGGCCTGACGAGATGCGTTCGGCCCTGTTCGAGCTGACCCACCCCGACAGCCATATCCTGGTGCGCGACGCCGCGGACCGGGAGATGGCCGTGCTGATCCTCGGCGTGGACAAGCAGGCCGGCGAATTCTTCTGGAGGCCGCGCGATTACGCCGGCGCGGACTTCGAGCAATCCGACTCCATGGGCTTGCTGAGCGGCACCGCCTTCCACTTCCATGCCACCGCCTATGGCGGCGTGCAGATCCGCTTTCGCGTGCAACGGCCCCAGGTCATACATTTCGACGACGGCAGCGCCGCGCTGGTTTCGCCATTCCCGGAACGCCTGGCCCGGATCCAGCGCCGCAAGATGTTCCGCGCCTCCCTGATCGCGGCCGCCAACGTGTGCCGCGCCAGTTGGCAAGCCGCTCCCGCCGACAAGCCCTACACGTTCACGATACGCGACATCTCGGTGGACGGCGTGGGCCTGCGCGCAGACCTGGCGGTCCCCGCCCTGCCGGAACGAGGCACCGTGATGGAAAACGTGCAACTGGATTTCGGCGCCCAGGGCAAGCTCAGCGCCAGCCTGGAAGTGCGCAATGTGTATCCGGTCTCGGGGCAACCCATGAAGCAATCCGCGGATCCTGACGAACCGGCGCCCAGGCACGTTTCGCTCACCGGCGAACCGCCGGTCAGCCACCTCGGAGCTGTCTTCCTGAATCTGGACGCGCGCCAGGAAAACTGGCTGCAGCAGGTGGTCTGGCGCCTGGAAAAGAGCGCCCAGCGCAATTGAGGCCGCGCGGCGGGAAGCATGCGCAGCAAGTTCCCGCCTGATGTCAGCTTGCGCTTCCGGTCAAGCCGCAAGCGCGCCCCGACAACCGGGACTCAGACCGCCATCGAGGAGATTTCCTTGTAGGCCGCAACCAGCTTGTTGCGCACCTGCACCGCCGTCTGGAAGCCGATGCTGGCCTTCTGCATGTCGATCATGACGTCGTTGAGCGAAATATCGGGCGCCCCCAGCTCGAACGCCTTGGCCTGGGCCGTGGCGGCATTCTGGGCGGACGTGACGCGACGGATAGAACGTTGCAGTTCCGCGGCGAAGCCATCCGGCTGGCCGACCATTTCACCCGCGCCGAGGTTACCGGTTTCCGCCTTGCTCACTACCGCGCGCATCTGCTGAAGCATGCTTTCGATGCCGGACAAGCCTGATACAGCCATTACCTGATTCCTTGCTGTTTGGGATTACGCCAATATTGCGCACAGCGTAACCCCGCCCCCGCCGGTTCATAGCCGACAAAAACCGCCAAAAAACCCGACATTTCCGCGAATGCGACCACCCGAATCCCGGGCGGCTGCGGCGACTTTCGCCTTGTCGGGGACATAGGAGATAAGTAACGCCAAAAACCGGCCGTTTTCGACGATTGGGATGGACGTCTCAGGGGCAATAATCCACGCTCTCCCCAGACCAGAAGCACGTTGCATGTGTAATCTGCCCTACCCAGACATGAAGTCCCAGTTCCAGCTCCGCGTGGCCAGCGGGGGCCGCCAATGAACCAGCAGGCCACCCTGAGTTCGTCGCTGTTGACGAAATTCCCCGTGCTGGAGAAGGTGCGCGCGCTGCCCAAGCCCATACTGCTGGGCGGCGCGGCAGCCTTAGTCGCGATCATCGTCGCCGTGGCGATGTGGAGCAGCGAGCCCAAGTACAAGGTGCTGTTCTCAAACCTGGACGACCGCGATGGCGGCGCCATCGTGACGGCGCTGGGGGCGATGAACGTGCCCTACCGCTACAACGAAACGGGCACCGCCGTGCTGGTGCCGGCCGACCGCGTGTACGACGCCCGCCTGCAACTGGCGTCCCAGGGACTGCCTCGCGGCGGCTCGGTTGGCTTCGAACTGATGGACAACGCCCGCTTCGGCGCCAGCCAGTTCACGGAACAGATCAACTATCAGCGCGGTCTTGAAGGCGAGCTGGCGCGTTCCATCGAAGCCATGCACACCGTGCAGCATGCCCGCGTGCACCTGGCCATGCCGCGCCAGTCGCTGTTCGTGCGCGAACGCCAGGCGCCCACCGCCTCGGTGCTGCTGAACATGCATCCCGGCCGCAGCCTGAGCGACGCCCAGGTCTCAGCGATTTCCTGGTTGGTGGCCTCCAGCGTCCCCGAACTCACCGCCGAGAACGTGTCCATCGTCGACCAGAACGGCCGCCTGCTGTCGGCGCCGATGGGCGAAGGCCGCGGCATGGACGCCGACCAGATGCGCTTCGTGCGCGAAATGGAACAGCGCACGGTCGAACGCATTCTCACCATCCTCAATCCGCTGGTCGGTCCGGGCAACGTCCACGCCCAGGCCAGCGCCGACGTCGACTTCGCCCGCCGCGAAGAAACCTCCGAGGTCTACCGCCCGAACCAGGAACCTGGCCAGGCCGCCGTGCGCAGCCAGCAGACCAGCGACTCGACCCAGCGCGGCGTCAATCCCGCGCAAGGCGTGCCCGGCGCGCTATCGAACCAGGCGCCGGCCAATCCGCAGGCCGCCATCGCCAATCCGCAGGCCGCCATCGCCAATCCACCGGCACCCCAGCCGCCCCGCCCAGGCCAGCCGCAGCAGCCCGCCAACGCCCAGCAGCAAACGGGCACGCAGGCCGTCACCGGCAACCTGAACGAGCGCCGCGACGCCACCACCAACTATGAAGTGGACCGCACGATCAGCCACATCAAGCAACCGGTGGGCAACCTCAAGCGCCTGTCGGTGGCCGTGGTCGTCAACTACGTCCGCGACAAGGACGGCGAACTGCAGGCCCTGCCGCCCGAAGAACTGAACAAGCTGACCAATCTGGTGCGCGAAGCCATGGGCTACTCCGAAACCCGCGGCGACTCGCTCAACCTGGTCAACAGCCAGTTCAACGACGGCCCGCCGCCGGTGCCGATGTGGCGCGATCCTGAAATGATCTCGCTGTTCAAGACGATCCTGGCCTGGCTGGTCGGTGGCGTGCTGGCACTGTGGCTGTATCGCGTGCTGCGCCGCACGGTGGGCGACTACCTCTACCCGCCGGTCGATCCGGAACAAGCCGAAGCCGAGCGCATCGAAGCGGCGCGCGAGGCCCAGGACGTGGCCCGCGCCAAGGAAGTGGACCGGTACCAGGACAACCTGGAACGCGCCCGCACGATGGCCACCAAAGATCCGCGCGCCGTTGCGATGGTTCTGCGCACCTGGATGAGCAAAGATGAAAAATGATTCCACTCCGCTGGACGGCATGACGCGCAGCGCCGTCCTGATGATGTCGCTGGGCGAAGACGCCGCGGCCGAGGTCTTCAAGTACCTCGGCGCCCGTGAAGTCCAGCAGGTCGGCGCCGCCATGGCCAGCCTGAAGCAGGTCACGCGCAGCGACGTGGCCGTGGTCCTGGAAGAATTCCGCCAGGAAGCCGACCAGTTCATGGCCGTCACGCTGGGTTCGGACGACTACATCCGCACCGTGCTGACCAAGGCGCTGGGCAGCGACCGCGCCGCCGGCCTGATCGAAGACATCCTGGAAGCCGGCGAAGGCGGCAGCGGCATCGATGCGCTGAACTGGCTGGACCCGAACACCGTGGCCGAGCTGATCGGCGACGAACACCCCCAGATCATCGCGACCATCCTGGTGCACCTGGAGCGCGACCGCGCCGCCGGCGTGCTTGCGCTGCTGACGGACCGCCTGCGCAACGACGTCATGCTGCGCATCGCCACTTTCGGCGGCGTGCAGCCCGCGGCGCTGTCCGAGCTGACCGAAGTCCTGAATTCGGTCCTGGCCGGCCAGGGCGCAAAGCGCAGCAAGATGGGCGGCGTGCGCACCGCGGCCGAAATCCTGAACATGATGAACTCGACCCAGGAAGAAACCGTGGTCGCCAGCCTGCGCGAGCGCGACAACGACCTGGCACAGAAGATCATCGACGAGATGTTCGTCTTCGACAACCTGCTCGACGTCGAGGATCGCGCCATCCAGCTCATCCTCAAGGA
Organism: Achromobacter xylosoxidans; assembly: GCF_002192695.1. Classification (GTDB taxonomy): domain Bacteria; phylum Pseudomonadota; class Gammaproteobacteria; order Burkholderiales; family Burkholderiaceae_B; genus Achromobacter; species Achromobacter xylosoxidans_C. Next base: position 11,086 of record NZ_MTLG01000071.1, on the reverse strand, counting down.
AATCGACAACGACACGCTCATGGTCGCGCTCAAGGGTGCACCGGAAGAGCTGCGCGCGAAGTTCCTGCGCAATATGTCCAGCCGCGCCGCCGAAATGCTGCGCGAAGACCTGGACGCGCAAGGCCCGATCCGCATGTCCAAGGTCGAGACCGAACAGAAGAAGATCCTGCAGATCGCCCGCCGCCTGGCCGAGAGCGGCCAGATCGTCCTGGGCAACCAGGGAGACGACACCTATGTCTGAGGTGGACAGCGGCGCCACGACGCTCATCTCGCGCAGCGCCGCCTGGCGGCGCTGGCAGATGCTGTCGTTCGACGAGCCCGCGGTCGTTGAACCGGAACCCGAGCCCGAACCCGATCCGGGCCCGGACCCGGAAGTGGTGATGGCCCAACTGCGTGCCCAGGCGCTTGCGGAAGGCCACGAGGAAGGCCGTGCCCTGGGCCACGCCGCCGGCCTGGAAAGCGGCCTGCAGGCCGGCCACGAAGCCGGCCTCGCCGCCGGCCGCGAGCAAGGCTATGCCGAAGGCCTCATTCAGGCGCGCGAACAAGGCGCCGCCGAAGCGCAGCGCCTGCATGCGCTGGTCGAGGCTTGCGCCGCGTCCCTCGGCTCGCTTGAAGAAAAAATGGGCCAGGGCCTGCTGACCCTGGCTCTGGACATCGCCCAGCAGGTCGTGCGCACCACCCTCGCCGAGCAGCCGGACACCGTGGTCAGCGCCGTGCGCGAAGTCCTGCACATCAATCCCACCGCCGGCGGACAGATGCGTCTGTGGGCCAACCCCGAAGACATCGACCTGATCCGCCTGCACCTGGCGGACGAACTCAAGGAAGGCCATTGGCGCGTCCTGGCCGATGAATCCATTTCGCGTGGCGGCTGCCGCGCCGAAACGCCTTTCGGCGACATCGACGCCACCCTGCAGACGCGCTGGCGCCGCGTCGCGGCCTCGCTGGGCCGCAACGTCTCCTGGGAGGAGCCGGTGTGAGCGCCAATCCGGCCTCCCCCCTGCCCGGCCAGCCGGCTGCGTCCACCGCCGCCGTGCCGGTCATCGACCGCTGGCAGACCCAGCTGCAGATCGGCTCGATCCGCGCCGCCTCGACCGACCCCTGGCTGGTCAGCGGCAAGATCACGCGCGCCACCGGCCTGGTGCTGCACGCGACCGGCCTGCGCCTGCCGGTGGGGGCGGCCGCCCGCATCGAAATCGCCCGCGGCCACGACCACTGGGCGGACGCCGAAGTCGTCGGTTTCGACGGCCACACCCTCTATCTGATGCCGCAGGCCGATATTTCCGGCCTGCCGCCCGGCGCGCGCGTCGTACCTGGCGAGCCACCGGTCCAGCGCCAGATTCCGCTGCCGCGCAAGGCCGAACTGAACGGCAACGCCAAGCCCCAGCTGGGCCGCCACCTGCCGGTGGGCAATGCCCTGCTGGGCCGGGTGCTGGACGGCGCCGGGCGGCCGCTGGACGGACTGGGTCCGCTGACGGGCGCCGAACTCGCGCCCCTGTCGGCCCAGCCGATCAATCCCCTGTCACGCGCGCCCATCGATACGGTGCTGGACACCGGCGTGCGCGCCATCAACGGCCTGCTCACGGTTGGCCGGGGCCAGCGCATGGGCCTGTTCGCAGGCTCCGGCGTCGGTAAAAGCGTGCTGCTGGGCATGATGGCCCGCTACACCAAAGCCGACGTCATCGTCGTCGGGCTGATCGGCGAACGCGGCCGCGAAGTCAAGGAATTCATCGAGCACAACCTCGGGCCCGAGGGCCTGGCGCGCTCGGTCGTGGTGGCCGCGCCGGCCGACGTGTCGGCGCTGCTGCGCCTGCAGGGCGCCGCCTACGCCACGCGGCTGGCCGAACACTTCCGCGACCAGGGCCTGGACGTGCTCCTGATCATGGACTCGCTGACCCGCTACGCCATGGCCCAACGCGAAATCGCGCTGGCCATCGGCGAGCCGCCCGCCACCAAGGGCTATCCGCCCTCGGTCTTCGCCAAGCTGCCGATGCTGGTCGAGCGCGCCGGCATGGGCGCGCCCGGACCTTCCGGCAAGGCCGGCTCGATCACCGCGTTCTACACCGTGCTGGCCGAAGGCGACGACCAACAGGATCCAATCGCCGATTCGGCCCGCGCCATCTTGGACGGCCACGTCGTCCTGTCGCGCCACCTGGCCGAAGCCGGCCACTACCCCGCCATCGACATCGAAGCGTCGATTTCGCGCGCCATGACCTCGCTGATCACGCCCGAGCAGTTCGCCGTGGTTCGCCGCTTCAAGCAAAGCCTGTCGCGCTATCAGCGCAACCGCGACCTGATCGCAGTGGGCGCCTACGCCGCCGGCAACGATCCGCAGTTGGACGATGCCATCGCCCGCTACCCGCGCCTGGAAGCCTTCCTGCAGCAGGACATCGGCGAAAACGTCGGCTATGAAGCCGCCGTGAGCCAGCTGCGCGCCAGTTTCGAATTGAGGAACGCCTATGCCTAGCCAATTGCCCTTGGACATGCTGATCAACCTGGCCAAGGAAAGCACGGACGAAGCGGCGCGCCTGCTCGGCAGGCTCAACGCCGAGCGCACCAATGCCGAGCGCCAATTGTCCATGCTGCACGACTACCGCCAGGATTACCTGGAACGGCTGCAGCAGGCGATGACCAGCGGCATGTCGGCAAGCGACTGCCATAACTACCAGCGCTTCATCAGCACGCTGGACGACGCCATCAGCCAGCAACAAGGCGTATTGCGCCAGGCCGACGACAACCTCGCCAAAGGCCGGCTCTACTGGCAACAGGAAAAACGCAAGCTCAACTCCTACGACGCCCTGGCGCAGCGCGAACTGCGCGCCCAGGCCGTGGTGGAATCCCGCCGCGAACAGCGTGCCAACGACGAATATTCCGCCCGCCTGGTCCAACGCCAGACCGGCATGCATTAAGCGATATCTCACAGGAAGCCCAAGATGAACGCTCCCCTGCCCCTGCCCCTGCCCGCCGTCGCGCCCGCCGCGCCGACCTCGATCGCTGACGCGCTCAGCGCCAAGTCCGTGCCCGTGAACAAAAAGGGCCCCAGCTTTTCGGACGTACTGGCCCGGCAGCGCCCCAACCAGGCCGCCGACTCGCGGCCGGCGAACAATGGCGCCAAGACGTCCGCTGACGGCAAGAATTCCGGCGACCCTGCCGCCCGCGCCGAAGGCGCCGCCGCCAGCGCCATCGACACGGCAGTGCAGACCGCCGCGCAGGCCGAGGCTGGCGCGCTGGCCGTCGCGGCCGCGCAACCCGCCGTGATCCTGCCGCAGCAAGCCCTGGAGATCGCGGCCCAGGCCGCCGAACAGGTGCAGCTCGCGCGCGGCAACGCCGCCGCAGCCGCCGCCGCGATGAGCAGCGGCGCAGCGGTCCTGACCGCCGCGTTGAATGCCGCCGACGTCGCGCCTGCGACACCCGCGACGCAGGCCGCCGGCGCAGCCGCGGCAGCCGCTGGCGCCTTTACCGCCCCGCAGGCCGAGGCAGCCGCCGCGCTCGCCGCCCGCGACGCCGAAATCGCCGTGCCTATCATCACTGCTGCAGCCAAGCCCGGCACTGACGCAGCCCCCGCCGCGCAAGCGCCGGTCCGCGCCCCCGCCGCTGCCGCGCCCGTCAAGGCCGAAACGCCGCGCCTCGCCGCGGAAGCCGCAATGCCGCGCCCCGCGCGCGATGCACGCCCCGAAGCCGGCCACATCGCCATGCCTGAGCAGGCCGATGACGCCGAGGCCCAGGTCCTGGCCAGCACCCAACAACAATTCCAGGCGCCGCAGCATGGCGCCTCCGCCCAGGACCACCTGGCACAGGCGCTTGCCGCCGCCACGCAACGCCCGGCCGCCGCGCCGATTGCAAACCCGGCGGCCATCGCGGCACCCGTCGTACCGGTCGTGCTGCAAGTCGCCACTCCCGTTGGCGGCACGCATTGGGGCACCGAGCTCGGCCAACAGGTCGTCATGATGAGCCACAGCGCGCGCCAAGGCATGCAAACGGCGGAGCTGCGCCTCGATCCCCCCGATCTGGGTCCGCTGCGCGTCAGCCTGAACCTGTCGGACGGCGTGGCCAGCGCTTCTTTCGTGTCGGCCCACGCCTCGGTGCGCCAGGCCATTGAAACCGCCATCCCGCAACTGCAGCAGGCGCTGGCCCAGGCCGGCATCTCGCTGGGCCAGACCAGCGTGGGCGAACAGGCCGCCCAACAGGAATTCGCGCAACACGGCGGCAACGGTTCGCAACGCCATGCTGGCGGCGGCCAGGCTGGCGCCGACAGCGTGGCCGAAGCGCCCGTCGCGGTGACGGCTCCGCGCAACGCCAATGCGCTGGTGGACACCTTCGCCTGACAAAGAAGCGCATCGCCTCTGGCCGCGCCTGCGGGCGCTGCAGCAATAGCTTGAGATACGCGGCTTTCGCCCTGTTTTTCGCCTCCAAGCGGAGGCGGCATTTGGGGCAGAATGCTTTCATCCACTAAGAACCCGTTTTCATCAGCGGCAAAATACGCATCGACTCCGAGATGGCGACTTCCAAACCTTCACCCATGCCTGCGCGCGGCGCGCCTTCTTCCCGCTCCGGCGGCATGGGCCGTATTCTTCGCCCCTTGCTGGCAATCCTGGTCCTGCTCATCGTTGCCGCGGCCAGCGCCGGGGCAACCTGGTTCATCACCCAACGCATGCAGCCGCAAAACAGCGCAACCGTGCAGCTCGGCGTCGGCCAGGTCCCGGCCGGTCAACCAGGTCAACCCGGCCAGCCCGGCCAGCCCGGACAAGCTGCGCAGGGCCCCCAGGCGACCCCGGCCACTTTCGTCGCGCCTCCTGCCAACCCGGTAGCCGTGCCCGCGCCGATCTTCGTGCCGATCGAGCCCTTCACCGTCACGCTGCAGAATCCCGACACCGAGCGCATCATGCACGTGGGCCTGACGCTGCGCGTCAGCGACGAGCAGACCCGCACGCGCCTCGAAAAGTACATGCCTGAAGTGCGCAGCCGCATCCTGATGGTCCTGTCGTCGCAATCGCCCACCGGCGTGCAGACGCAGCAAGGCAAGACCGACATGGCCAACGCCATCAAGCAGGCCGTGAACCGCCCCTTCTCGCCCCTGCCGGACGGCCAGTACGTCACCGACGTGCTGTACACGGCGTTCGTGGTGCAATAAGCATGGCCTACGAGGCATTTCTTTCGCAGGACGAGGTCGATGCGCTGTTGGCGGGCGTCACCGGCGAAAGCGACAGCAAAGCTAGCGCGACCGACCAGAACGCCGGCGCCCGCGCCTACGACCTCAGCTCGCCCGAGCGCGTCGTGCGCCGCCGCATGCAGACGCTGGAGCTCATCAACGAGCGTTTCGCGCGCCAGATGCGCCATGTGCTGCTGAACTTCATGCGCCGCAGCGCCGACATCACGGTGGGCTCGATCAAGATCCTGAAGTACGCGGATTTCGAGCGCAACCTGCCGGTGCCGAGCAATCTGAACATGATTCAGATGAAGCCCCTGCGCGGCACGGCGCTCTTTACCTATGACCCGAACCTGGTGTTCCTGGTCATCGACAGCCTGTTCGGCGGCGATGGCCGCTACCACACGCGCGTCGAAGGCCGCGACTTCACCACGACCGAACAGCGCATCATCCGGCGCCTGCTCAACCTGACCCTGGAAAGCTACGGCAAGTCCTGGGACCCCGTCTATCCAATCGAATTCGAGTACGTGCGCTCGGAGATGCACACCAAGTTCGCCAGTATCACCGGCAACAACGAAGTGGTGGTCGTCACCTCCTTCCACATCGAATTCGGCGCGACCGGCGGCGACCTGAACATCTGCCTGCCCTACTCCATGATCGAGCCGGTGCGCGATCTGCTGACGCGCCCGCTGCAGGAAACCACGCTCGAAGAAGTGGACCAGCGCTGGGCGCAACAGCTATCGCGCCAGGTGCGCAGCGCCGACATCGACGTAGTTGCGGAATTTGCCCGCATTCCCTCTTCGATCCGCGAACTGATGCGCCTGAAGGTAGGCGACATCCTGCCCGTGACCGTGCCCGAAACCATAGTCGCCAGCGTCGACGGCGTGCCGCTGATGGAATGCGGCTACGGCGTCTTCAACGGCCAGTACGCCCTGCGCGTACAGAACATGTTTACCCACGATACAGAATCCAACGAGGCCTCTGACCATGACTGACAAGAACGAGCCCGGTACCGGCTCGTCCCCGGCCGACGACTGGGCCGACGCGCTCGCCGAACAATCCCGCGCCAACCCGCCGACCCAAGCCGACGGCCTGAAGCCCCAGGACGACTGGGCCGCCGCCATGGCCGAGCAGACCAGCGCGGCGGCACCCGCTGCCGCGCCGGCGCCCGCTGCGGCGGCGCCTGCCGCTCCCGCCGCATCTGCCCCGCAAGCCGCCGCCCAACCCGCCGCGCAATCCGTGTTCAAGCCCCTGGCCGGCACGACTGGCGGCGCCGGCGCGGATATCGACCTGATCATGGACGTACCTGTCCAACTGACGGTCGAACTGGGCCGCACCCGCCTGACCATCAAGAACCTGCTCCAGCTGGGCCAGGGCTCCGTGGTCGAGCTGGACGGCCTGGCGGGCGAACCGATGGACATCTTCGTCAACGGCTACCTGATCGCCCAGGGCGAAGTCGTGGTCGTGGAAGACAAGTACGGCATCCGCCTGACCGACATCATTACGCCTTCCGAGCGGATCAACCGCTTGAACAACCGCCGCTGACCCTGGCGCCATGGACGAATCCGCTCTCCTGCGCGTCATTGTCGGCCTGATCCTGGTCGTGGCCGCCATCCTGGTTTCGGCCTGGTTGGCGCGCCGCGCCGGGCTGACGCCGCGCGGCGGCGGCAACCTGCTGCGGCAGGTGGCAAGCCTGCCGGTCGGTCCGCGCCAGAGCATCGTGGTGGTCGAAGTCGACAACACCTGGCTGGTGGTGGGCGTCGGCCCGAACCAGCTCAACACCCTGCATACCCTGCCCGCCGGCCAGTTGCCGGAGGCTTCGACCCTGCCCGCCGCCGCCTTCGCGGCCAAGCTGGGCCAGGCGCTCAAGCGCCGCTAGCGCGGCCGCGCCCTCCAAGCGACACCCATGAGTTTGCCCACAAGCACGACACCCGTCCGCGCCCGCTCCGGCGCGCTGCCCCTGCTCGGCGCCGCCGCGCTGCTGGGACTGGCCCTGTTCCCCGCGGGTGTCGTCGCGCAGGCCACCTTGCCCGCGCTGACCGCCACACCCGGCCCCAACGGCTCCGAAACCTATTCGCTCAGCATGCAGACCCTGCTGCTGATGACGTCGCTGTCGTTCCTGCCTGCCGCGCTGCTGATGATGACGGGTTTCACCCGCATCATCATCGTGCTGGGCCTGCTGCGCAGCGCCATGGGAACGGCCATGTCGCCGCCCAACCATGTGCTGATCGGCCTCGCGCTGTTCCTGACCTTCTATACGATGTCGCCGGTGTTCGACAAGATCTACACCGACGCCTACAAGCCGCTGTCCGAGGGCTCGATCCAGTTCGAAGCTGCCGTCGAACGCGCCGCCGCGCCGCTGCGCACCTTCATGCTGCACCAGACGCGCGAAAATGATCTGTCCCTGTTCGCCAACCTGGCCAAGCAGCCCGCCCTGGAAGACCCCTCGCAGGTGCCGCTGCGCATCCTGGTGCCCGCCTTCATCACCAGCGAACTGAAAACCGCATTCCAGATCGGCTTCACCATCTTCATTCCCTTTCTCATCATCGACCTGGTCATCGCCAGCGTGCTGATGGCCTTGGGCATGATGATGGTGCCGCCGGTGACGGTGGCCCTGCCCTTCAAGCTGATGCTTTTCGTGCTGGCCGACGGCTGGAACCTGCTCATGGGCTCGCTCGCCCAGAGCTTCTATCAATAACTCCTGGAGGAGAATCGCCATGACCGCCGAAACCGTCATGACCATGACCTACCAGGCGATGAAGATCGTGCTGGCGATGGCCGGGCCGCTGCTGCTCGTGACGCTGGTGGTGGGTCTGGTCATCAGCATCTTCCAGGCTGCCACGCAGATCAACGAAATGACGCTGTCGTTCATTCCGAAGCTGCTGGCCATGTGCGGCGTGCTGGTGTTGCTGGGCCCCTGGCTCATCGGCGTCATGGTCGACTACATCCGGCAACTGATCGGCCAGATCCCCATGCTGGTGTCCTGAGCGGCAGCCGCCGCCGGGCACCCGACCTCCCTCATGATCGCCTTCACGCTCGAGCAGCTCAACGGCTGGATCGGCCAGTTTCTCTGGCCGTTCGTGCGCATTCTGGCGCTCGTGGGCACCGCCCCCCTGTTCTCCGAATCGCTCATTCCGATCAAGGTCAAGGTGGGGCTGTCTTTCATCCTCGCCGTCGCGATCAGCCCCGCGCTGGATCCCGTTCCACCCATCGCGCCCGGCTCGTTTACCGGGCTGTGGATGGTCATGCAGCAAGTGCTGATCGGCATCTCGCTGGGCTTCACGATGCGGCTGGTGTTCGCCGCCGTGCAAACCGCCGGCGAATTCGTGGGCCTGCAGATGGGCTTGTCCTTCGCCTCGTTCTTCGACCCGGCCTCCGGCGCCAATACCGCGGTGCTGTCGCGCATGTTCAACATCATTGCGATGCTGACTTTTCTGGCCTTGGACGGCCATCTGCTGGTCCTGGCCGCGCTGGTTCGCTCCTTTGACACCTTGCCCGTCGCCATGATCCAGCTGCACCAGAACGGTTTTGGCGTCGTGGTGGAATGGGGCAAGACCATCTTCATATCCGGCCTGCTGCTGGCGCTGCCGTTGATCTGCGCACTGCTGACCATCAACCTGGCCATGGGTATCCTGAACCGCGCCGCGCAACAGCTGTCCGTGTTCTCCATCGGCTTTCCGGTGACACTCATTATCGGCGTCACGATTCTGACCGTCGTGTTGCCGCATGCCGGGCCGTTCCTGGAGTCGCTGTTCGAATCGGGCCTCACTGCGATGAGCCGCGTCGCCGACGCGCTGGCCGGCAAGTAGAAGCCCTGATTACCCCCCCGGCGTCAAGGCGGCGCCTGGCGCCGCCTCGTCAACCTTACTGTTGCCCGACCAGACGGAACACGCGGATCGTTTCGCGCAGCGCGCCGGACTGATTACCCAGCTGCATGACGGCGCCGCCCAGGTCCTGCACCAGCGCGGTGTTCTGCACGGTCATCACGTCCATCTGCGACACCGCCGTATCGACCTGCTCGATACCGCTGGACTGCTCCTGGGAAGCCTGCGAAATCTCGCCGATGATGTCAGTGACGCGGTGCACGGCGGCGACGATGTCCTCCATCGTCGCGCCCGCCTGCTCGGCCTGCTGGGAGCCTTCCGTCACGCGTTCCACCGAATCCTCGATCAAGCCCTTGATCTCCTTGGCCGCCTGGGCGCTCTTCTGCGCCAGGCTGCGGACTTCGCCTGCGACCACCGCGAAGCCCTTGCCGGACTCCCCGGCCCGCGCCGCTTCGACCGCGGCATTCAGCGCCAGAATATTGGTCTGGAACGCGATGCCTTCGATGATGCTGACGATGTCCGCAATCTTGCGCGAGCTGTCGGAAATGCCATGCATGGTGCTCACCACCTGCCCGACCGCCACGCCGCCCTTGCGCGCCACTTCCATGCTGCTGGCCGCAAGCTGGTTGGCCTGGCGCGCATTGTCGGCGTTCTGCCGCACGGTGGAGGTCAGTTGCTCCATGCTGGCGGCGGTCTGCTGCAAGGACGCAGCCTGCCCCTCGGTACGGCCCGCCAGTTCCTGGTTGCCGCGCGCGATATGCGCCGCGGCATGGGTCGTGCCTTCGATGCCGCGATACACGTCCTGCGCGATCCCGATCAGGCTCTTGCGCATCACTTCGAGCGAGAACTTCAGGCTCCCGACTTCGTCATCGGAATCCGCCACGATCTGCGTGGTCAGGTTACCCGCGGCAACCTGGCGCGCCATATTGGCCGCATCGACCATCGGATCCAGCAGCGACCGGGACAAACGCCAGCCCATGCCGAAAATGGCGACCACGCCCAGTGCGATGGCTGCGCAGCCGACGCTCGCGCCCAGGGTGCTCAGTTCCGCCCAATTGGCCCGCAAGCCGTAGACGCCCGCGCCAGCCATGATTCCGGACGACAGCAGCGCGTGGCGCAGCATGCGGCTGCGGACGTTGTGCCGGAACGGAAATGCCAGCACATCCACGCCGCGGCGCCAGCCTGCACGCACGGGACGTCCGCGCAGGATGCGCACGCCCCTGGCCGTACCCTCGCGGATGCGCGCATACAGGTCCTCGGCCATTTCGATCTGCTCGTCGGACGGGCGCACCCGAACGGACGAATACGCCACGACCTCGCCGTTCTCGACGATGGGCGTCGCATTGGCCAGCACCCAGTAGTAGCCGCCGTCCTTGCGCCGGTTCTTCACCAGCCCCAGCCACGATTCTCCGGCCTGCAGGGTTTCCCACAGGTCTTCGTAGGCCTCGGGCGGCATGTCGGGATGGCGCACGATGTTGTGCGGCTTGCCGATGAGTTCTTCACGGGAAAAGCCGCTGACTTCGACAAAGGCCGGATTCGCATAGACGATCCGGCCCTTGGTATCCGTGCGCGAGATCAGGTACTGATCCTCGCGCAGCTTGGTTTCTACATTGTGGATGGGTAGGTTGACGCGCACAGCTTGCCTCCGGGTGCTTCATTTCGAGCAGCGAATGAATATCGGCGAGCAAACCGGATCTGACGCCCCGCTTAGACGTGTTCCCCCGCCAGATTCGTCAGGCTCCGGGGTAGCTTGTCCCCTGGCACTTTCGAACACTGTTCACCGCCCTTTTCAGGCGTTATTGTTGTTAACGGCCATATTTTCGAAAACTTAACGTGCGCATGATTTCTGCGCACGCCAAACCGCAAGGCACATGGACCGCGGCCGCGCATCAGCGCGGCCGCGGTCCTCTTGCAGATTTCAGCAGGCAGACCTCATGACTGCGTCAGCGTCGGCGCTCCGTAACCGCCCGACAACTGGTGCGCGGGGACTTCGATCACTTCGCCCGCGTTGATCTTGAACACGGCAACTGCCTCGGACAAGCGCTGCGCCTGCTCCTGCAGCGAACCTGCCGCCGCGGCCGCCTCTTCCACCAGCGCCGCGTTCTGCTGCGTCACCTCG
>NZ_MTLG01000070.1 GCF_002192695.1 Achromobacter xylosoxidans | reverse complement strand
CGAGGTGACGCAGCAGAACGCGGCGCTGGTGGAAGAGGCGGCCGCGGCCGCGGGTTCGCTGCAGGAGCAGGCGGAGCGCCTGGCCGAAGCGGTGGCCGTGTTCAAGATCAACGCGGGCGAAGTGATCGAAGTCCCTGCGCACCAATTGGCCGGTCAGCGCCGCGCGCCGCGCGTGGCTGCCCCGGTAGCTCCCGCAGCGCCAGCATCCGCAGCGCAGGCGGAGCCTCCCGCCGCCGAGGCCAAGGCTGTCCCAGCCGTACGTCTGACGCATTCCGCGCGAGCCAAACCCGTGGCGGCCGAAGGGGCGACGGCGGCACGGCCGCTGCGCCGGCCCGCGCCGCGCCCGACGGCTGCTGCGCCGCAGGCAAAGCCCGTGACGCCGGCAAGCCGCCGGTCCGCGCCTGCGGATGACGATTGGGAATCTTTCTGACACCGGCCAGACCGGTAAATGGGTAGGATATGCGAGGCTTTATACATCTTCTGGCAGCGGCTGCGTTTGCGGTGCTTCTGGCCGGCTGCGCGGCGACGGGGCACAATTTCGACCCGGGCAAACTGTCGCAGCTGACGCCGGGGCAGACGACGCTGGAAGAGGCTTCGCGCACGCTTACCGCGCCGCCCGACAAGCTCTACAAGCAGACCGACGGTACGCTGCTCGCGCTCTGGGCCTTCAAAATCACCTTCGTCGCGGACGGCTTGTACAGCCGCAAGGAAGCGCTGCTGCAGTTCGGCCCGGACGGCCGGCTGCTGCGCCTCGTCGACAGCACCAATATCTTGCTGGAACCTTGGGAACGCCAGAAGCTGCTGGGACCCGCGCCTGCGCCTGACTTGCGTCAGGACGTGGCGCTTCCGGCCGCGGAGCCCGAGGTGCAGACCATCTACATACCGGGCCCGGGTGAACCGGCCGGGTTGCAGCCTCAGGGCAAGTAGCGCCCTGTAGTCCAGCGGGGAGCATCGCGGCGCATGCCGCGATGTACGTCGCCTGGAGTGCATGCCTCGTGTAACAAGGCATGTCCACCGGGTGGTTTTTCATTTGGTCAGAGTAGTTCCTGAGGGATGGGGAAATAATATGGAAGCGAGTCTCGAATCCGGTGCGAAATCCGGCAAGGTCGGCAAGAAGAAGGCCGCGCGCGCACCCAAGGTGAAGCGCAAGCTGCGGCTGCGCGATGCCCGCGTCGGCACCATGCTGCTGTGGGTCATGGCGTTCTTCGCCGTGTTGATCGCGGCGGTGGGCGGCTTGGCCGCGTATTTCCTGCAGAGCAACTATGAATCGATCCGCGAGGTCAATGCCTTGACCGAGCGCTCCAAGCAGGTCGAAGTGATCAACAGCGACATGCTGCGCGCGCGGGTTGCGTTGATGGTTGCCGCGCGCCACCTGCAGGAATCCGGCTGGGGCAGCGGCGAAAACTCGGCCCGCGATGCCGCGGCGGCCTTGAAGGGCGCGACGGACTTGCTGACCGGCGTGCGCAGCCGCTTCGCCGATTTCCAGAAGAACATGCTGCAGGACGACACGGGCCGCCAGCTGTCCATGAACCTGGTGCGGCGCTACCGCTCGTACATCGACGATGGCGTGGACACCATGGTCGAAGCCCTGCGCAGCGAGGACTATTCCACCTTCTACATGGTGAACAACGAATACGGCACGCCGCGCAGCGCCGCGTTCATCGAGGCGCTCAGCGAGTTCGGCAAGTACATCGGCGACCAGCAGCAAGCCACGATCGACGAGGCCGAAGCCAATTTCAATCTCGCCATGGTGGCGGTGGGCGTGGCCGTGGGCCTGGCGGTGCTGCTGATGATCCTGGCCCGCCTGCTGTTCGGCCGCCTGGTGGTGCGCCCCTTGGTGGAAGCTGGCCAGCACTTCGACAAGATTGCCGCCGGAGACCTGACCAGCCGCGTGGAAGTGCGTTCGCACAATGAGATCGGCCAGCTGTTTGCCGCGTTGAAGCGCATGCAGGAAAGCCTGACCCGCACGGTGTCGGCGGTGCGCCACGGCGTGGACGAGATCACGGTGGGCTCGCGCGAGATCTCGGCCGGCAACACGGACCTTTCTAGCCGCACGGAAGAACAGGCGGCTTCGCTGGAGGAAACCGCGGCATCGATGGAAGAACTGGCTTCGACCGTGAAGCAGAACGCGGATAACGCGCGCCAGGCCAACCAGCTGGCGGCCAGCGCCTCGGATGTGGCCGAGCGCGGCGGTTCGGCGGTGTCGGAAGTGGTCAGCACGATGCAAGGCATTTCCGCCAGCTCGCGCAAGATCTCCGAGATTGTTTCTGTGATCGACGGCATCGCGTTCCAGACCAACATCCTGGCGCTGAACGCG
>NZ_MTLG01000007.1 GCF_002192695.1 Achromobacter xylosoxidans | reverse complement strand
CGGAATCCGAAGGAACCGCCGCAGGCGGTGACGAGGATGAGGATGGGGAAGTCCGGAGCGAACGCTCCGGACCGCAATCGTTGCCCCGCGCCCCGCAGGCCGCCGACGTGACAGGCGTCTTAAGAACCCAGCCCGCCCGCATCAAGACCCACAGAACCCTCACAGCCCTATAAACTCCCCCCGAAAGCCACAAAAGACACGGAGACAACACATGCGCATTTTGCTGGTCGAGGACAATCTCGATCTCGGCGATGCCGTGGAAAGCAAGCTGCGCTTCGCCGGCCACAGCGTGCAATGGGTGCGCGACGGCGTGGCGGCGTTGCGTTGGGGACTGGACGAGACCTGGGATGCCCTGGTGCTGGACATCAACCTGCCCGGCAAGGACGGCTTCACCGTCATCCGGGAATTGCGCGCCGCCGGCCTGGAAGCCCCCGTGCTGGTCATGACCGCACGTTCCGAAATCGAAGACAAGATCGACATGCTGGACCTGGGCGCCGACGACTATCTGGTCAAGCCCTTCGACCTGCGTGAACTCGAAGCCCGGCTGCGCGCGCTGATGCGCCGCCCCGCCGGCCAGACCAGCAGCATCACCGTCTATGGCAATCTCAGCCTGGACCTCGCCAACCGCAATGTCAGCGTGGCCGGCGCGCCGCTGGAGTTGGGCCGGCGCGAGTTCCGCCTGCTGGAGATCCTGCTCGGCAAGCTGGGCCAGACCGTCGCCAAGGAACGGCTGATGAACCAGCTCTTCGATCTGGACGACGGCACCCTCAATGCGCTGGAACTGCTGATATCGCGGCTGCGCAAGAAGCTGGCGGGCGCCTCGATCGATATCGTCACGGTGCGCGGCGTCGGCTATCAGGCCCGCAGCCATGAAGAACCCTGAAAACTTCTCCATCCGCCGCCGCGTCTTCGCGCTGGGCGTGCTGCTGCTGGCCTGTGCGCTGATCGGGCTGGTGTTCTTCCTGCGCGGCTATGCGCAGCGCGCAGCGGAGCAGGCTTTCGACCGGCTGCTGGCGGCCTCGGCGCTGACCATCGCCGGCTCGGTGCAGATCGAAGACAACAACGTCACCGTCGAACCGCCGGTGTCCTCGCTGGCCATGCTGTCGGGCGGCGAGCGGGTCTTCTACGAGGCCCGGACCTCGAACGGCCGCCTCATCACCGGCTACGACGACCTGGCGCCCGGCCTGCCGCTGGCGCAGTCGGCCACGCCGGTCTTCGCCTATCTGCGCTATCACGACGAACCCGTGCGCGTCGCCACCGTGGGCCGGCTGGTGTCGGCCAGCCAGCATGCCGGCTGGGTCACGGTGCGCGTGGCCGAGACGCTGGGGTCGCGCGAAGCGCTGGCTGACGAGATCCTGGGGCGCACGGCGCTGCCGCTGGTGGTGGTGTCCCTGGTGGCGCTGGGCCTGCTGTGGTTCGGCGTGCAGCGCGCCTTCGCGCCGCTTGCCGTGGTTGAACGGGAATTGCGCGGCCGCGCGCCGGACGATCTGGCGCCGCTGGTGACGCCCGTGCCGCGCGAAGTGCGGCGGCTGGTCGAGGCGTTGAACGCCTTCATGCAGCGCCTGTCCGGCGTCATGGGCACGCTCAACACCCTGGTGGCGGACGCCGCCCACCAGGTCCGCACGCCGCTGGCCTCGCTGCGCGCCCAAGCCGAAGTGGCCCTGGACGAAACCGATCCACAGCGGCTGCATGCGCGCCTGGAACGCATCCACCTGAACGCCACCCATGCCAGCCAGCTGATCAACCAGCTGCTGATGGATGCCACCATCACCCATCGCCTGGGCAAGGGTTCGCGCACCCTGGTGGGCGTGGCCGAGACCGTCAACGAAACGCGCCGCCGCATCGGCCCGCTGGACGCGCAGCGCCTGCATATCGAGATCGCGCCCGAGGTCCGCCGCGCCCGCATCGCCGGGGACCGCGTCGCCTTGCGCGAGATGCTGCGCAACCTGGTGGACAACGCCCTGCGCTACGCGCCCGATGGTCCCGTGGACATCCAGGCCACGCCCGTGGCGGGGTTCCGCGTGGCGCTGACCGTGTCGGACCGCGGCCCCGGCGTGGCCGACGACGAGAAGGACGCCGTGCAGCAGCGCTTCACCCGTGGCCGCGCCGGAGAATCGCAACCGGGATCCGGGCTTGGGCTGTCCATCGTGCGCTCGGTGGCCGCCGCCCACGGCGGTTCGCTCTGGTTGCAGGACCGTCCCGGAGGCGGCCTGACGGCGCGCGTGATCCTGCCGCTGGCGCGCTCCGCGCCTGGCCGCGCGGCAGCCGCCTGCCTGGGCGCCCTGTGCATGGCGGGCCTGCTGCTGGCCTCATCCCCCGGCGAAGTACACGCCGCCGGCATCGCGGAAACCGTCACCCGCTACCCCGCGCCGCAGCCCACGTCACGCGTCCTGACCATCGCCGGTCCCACGGATACGCCGGTGGTCGCGCCGCTGATCCAGGGCTTCCAGTCGCAACGGCCGGACGTGACGGTGGTGTACCGCGAGATGGGCAGCCGCGAACTCTACGAAGCCGCCGTCGCCGGGCAGTTGAAGGACGTGGACGTGCTGATGAGTTCGGCCTCGGACCTGCAGATCCGCCTGGCCAACGACGGCTATGCGCTGAGCTATTCCTCGCCCTATGCCGCCAAGCTGCCGTCCTGGGCCATCTGGCGCCACGAGGTCTATGGCTTCACCTTCGAGCCGGCCGTCATCGTCTACAACCCCAAGCGCTATACCGAAGCCACCGTGCCGCGCTCGCGCCAGGACCTGCTGCGCCTGCTGGAGCGCGACGCCGCGACGCTGCGCGGACGCATCGGCACCTACGATATTTCCGCCAGCAGCGTGGGTTATCTGCTGGCGGAACAGGACGAGCTGGTGTCGTCGAACTTCTGGGGGCTGGCCAACGCCATGGGCCAGGCCGGCGTGCGCCTGTCAGCCACCAGCGCCGAGATCCTGGACGCCATCGAGAACGACCAGATCGACATCGGCTACAACATCCTCGGCTCCTACGCGCTGTCGCGGCAGGCGGCGGGCGCGCCCATCGGCGTGGTCTTTCCGCAGGACTACGTGCTGGTGCTGGCGCGTTCGGTGCTGATCGCGCGCAAGGCGCCCAGCCCGGAACTGGGCCGGGCGCTGGTGGACTGGCTGCTGTCGCCGGCCGGCCAGCAGGTGGCGTCCAGCCATGCGGCGCTGGGCTCCATCATGGAAGACACGCCTGGCCGCTGGACCTCCGAAGCGGTGCTGGCGCGTTCCCAGGGCATCGTGCAGCCGGTGGTGCTGAGCCCCGCCCTGCTGGTCGGACTGGACCAGCGCCGCCATTCGCGCTTCGTGCAGAACTGGATCCGGCTGGTGACGGACACGCCCGTGCGGCCGTGACGTTTTCGGGCGCGCCGCGCCCACGCCGCCCAGGGATTTCCCCTAGACGCATCCTGCCGCCATGACAGGACGACGACAGACGCCGGCTCCTAAGATGCCCGCAAGCTGGACACGGATCCCGCTCCAACCACAAGACTCATCGGAGACACACCCATGCTTGCCAAGTCCCAACTGGCGGCCGCCTGCGCCGCTGCATTCGCCCTCGCCGCCGGCAGCGCCTTTGCACAGCAAGTGCCGGCCGGCTATCCGGCCGACTACCAGAAGATCCTGGACGGCGCCAAGAAGGAAGGCAAGGTCGTCATCTATTCGACCACCGACACCAAGGCCGCCGGCCCCGTCATCAAGGGCTTCGAAGCGCTGTATCCGGACGTCAAGGTCGAATACAACGACATGAACAGCACCGAGCTCTACAACCGCTATATCAGCGAGCAGGCGGCGGGCGGCACCAGCGGCGACATCGTCTGGAGTTCCTCGATGGACTCGGCGCTGAAGCTAGCCACCGACTACGCCCTGCAGTACAAGTCGCCGGAAGTCGGCAAGCTGCCGGCCTGGGCAGTGTGGAAGGATTCGGCCTACGGCACCACCTACGAGCCGGCCGTGTTCATCTACAACAAGCGCCTGATCCCCGCCGCCGAGGTCCCCACCACGCACGGCGCCCTGGCCAAGCTGATCGCCAGCCAGCCGGACAAGTTCAAGAACAAGGTCACCACCTACGACATCGAGAAGTCGGCCGTGGGCTTCATGCTGGCGGTGCAGGACAAGGTCAACGACCCCAAGTACTTCGAAACGCTCAAGGGCATCGCCGCGGGCGGCCTGATCGTGCAGTCGTCCACCGGCACCATGATGGAACGCGTGTCGTCCGGCGAAAACCTGATCGGCTACAACATCCTGGGCTCCTACGCCGAAACCCGCGCCAAGAACGACCCGTCGCTGGGCGTGGCCTACCCGACCGACTACGCGCTGGTCCTGTCGCGCGTCGCGTTCATCAGCAAGAAGGCCAAGAACCGCAACGCCGCCAAGCTGTGGATGGACTACCTGCTGTCGCAGAAGGGCCAGACCATCCTGGCGAACCAGGCCGACCTGGCCTCGGTGCGCGACGACATCGAAGGCGACAACGACGTGGACGGCATGACCAAGAAGCTGGGCGCCTCGCTCAAGCCGATTCCGGTCAACGAAACGCTGCTGGACTACCTGGAGCAGAACAAGCGCCTGCAGTTCATCAAGGACTGGCGCGCTGCGGCAGGCAAGTAATGCCGCGCAGCCCGGAGCCACGACTCCGGGCCGCCTCGCGCGTAGGGGACGGCGGCGCGCCGCCGTCCGCCTGACCGCCGCCGGGGCGGTCGCCCCCGACCCGGCCGCGCGACCCTCGCGCCATTCAAGAACACAGGATTCCCCATGCAGTCATTGCGCTCGAAATGGCAGTCCCTGCCCCGCGGCGTGGTGGTGCTGATCACGGCTTTGGCGATTTATGTGCCGCTGTCGTTCATCATCATCCAGAGCTTTCTGTCCGCGCCCTTCTTTGCCCCGTCCAAGACCTTCAGCCTGGACGCGTTCCGCTTCATCTTCGCGGACCCCGATTTCTACAAGGCGCTGAAAAGCGGCTTCATCCTGGCCTTCGGCCTGGCCATCATCGCCATCCCGCTGGGCGGCATGCTGGCCTTCCTGATGATACGCACGGACCTGCCCGGCCGCCGCTGGATCGAGCCGCTGATCCTGGTGCCGGTGTTCGTGTCGCCCATGGTGCTGGGCTTCGGCTATGTGGTGGCCGCCGGCCCGGTGGGCTTTTTCTCGATCTGGGCGCAGAACCTGCTGGGCTTCGTGCCCTGGAACGTCTATTCGCTGACCAGCATCGTCATCATCGCCGGCCTGACCCACGTGCCGCACGCCTATCTGTACATCTCGTCGGCGCTGCGCAGCATGGGCTCCGACGTCGAGGAGGCCGCCCGCGTGTCCGGCGCCTCGCCGCTGCGCGTGATGGTGTCGGTCAGCCTGCCCATGGTGCGTCCGGCCATGCTGTACGCCACCGTGCTGTTGTTCTTCCTGGGCCTGGAAGTGTTCGGCCTGGTGCTGGTGCTGGGCGATCCCGAAGGCAACCTGGTGCTGGCGACTTATCTGTACAAGCTCACCAACAAGCTGGGCATCCCGTCCTATCACCTGATGGCCGCCGTGGCCGTGGTGCTGATCTGCATGACGATCCCCCTGGTGATGCTGCAGCGTCGCCTGATGCGTACCGCCAACCGCTTCGTCACCGTCAAGGGCAAGGCCTCGCGGGCCCGTGCCCTGCCGCTGGGCAAGTGGCGCTGGATGGCCGGCGCGGTGGTGGCGTTCTGGCTGCTGGTGACCATCGTGGTGCCGCTGATGGGCGTGCTGCTGCGCGCCTTCGTGTCCAACTGGGGCATGGGCGTGTCGCTGTTCGACGTGCTGTCGCTGGACGCGTTCCGCACCGTGTTCTCGCAGCCCAACCTGATGCGCGCCATCGTCAACTCGGTGGCCATCGGCGTGTTCGGCGGCGCGCTGGCCGTGCTCTGCTACATGTTCGTGGGCCTGGCCATGCACCGCAAGCCGGACAATGTCACGCGTTTCATGGACTACAGCGTGCTGGTGCCGCGCGCGGTGCCGGGCCTGCTGGCCGGCCTGGCGTTCCTGTGGGTGTTCCTGTTCGTGCCGATGTGGCTGGACAACGCCCTGGACGAAGGCGGCTGGCTGTCGGCCCTGCCCTTCGCGGAATGGCTGCGCGAGAACTTCATCGAATGGCTGCGCGCCATGCGCAGCACCATCTTCAGCGTGTGGCTGGCCTATACGGTGGTGTGGATGGCCTATGGCCTGCGGCTGATCTCCTCGACCTTGCTGCAAGTGGGGCCGGAGCTGGAAGAAGCCGCCCGCAGCGCCGGCGCGCGCCGCGGCCAGGTCACCCGCCACGTCACCGTGCCGCTGGCCAAGTACGGCCTGATCGGTTCCTGGCTGCTGATGTTCCTGATTTTCGAGCGCGAGTACTCCACCGGCGTCTACCTGCTGTCGCCCGGCACCGAGACCATCGGCTCCATGCTGGTGTCGTTGTGGGCCTCGGGCGCCATCGACATCGTGGCCGCGCTTTCCTTCATCAATATCGTTCTGGTCGTGATCGGCCTGGGCGTCGCCCTGCGATTCGGAGTCAAACTTCATGATTGAGCTTTCTGTAGAAGACCTGCACCTGGATTACGGCGACAACCCGGTGCTCAAGGGCGTGTCGATGCAGTTGCGCCAGGGCGAAGTGGTGTCGCTGCTGGGCCCCTCGGGCAGCGGCAAGACCACGCTGCTGCGCGCCGTGGCCGGCCTGGAAGGCCCCAAGCGCGGCCGCATCACCATCGGCGAGCGCGTCGTCTACGACGGCGCGGCGAAGAAGGAGGTCCCGGCCGAGGAACGCAACCTGGGCCTGGTGTTCCAGTCCTATGCCCTATGGCCGCACAAGACCGTGTTCGAGAACGTGGCCTACCCGCTCAAGCTGCGCAAGACGCCCGGCGCCGAGGTGCGCGAACGCGTGCAGGCCGTGCTGGACCAGCTGGGCCTGGGCAAGCTGGGCCAGCGCCACCCGCACGCCCTGTCCGGCGGCCAGCAGCAGCGCGTGGCCATCGGCCGGGCGCTGGTGTACAGCCCGCCCGTCATCCTGCTGGACGAACCGCTGTCCAACCTGGACGCCAAGCTGCGCGAAGAGGCCCGCGCCTTCCTGCGCGAGCTGATCATGCGCCTGGGCCTGTCGGCCCTGATGGTGACGCATGACCAGAGCGAAGCCATGGCGATTTCGGACCGCATCCTGCTGCTGAACAACGGCAAGATCGAACAGCAGGGCACGCCGCAGGAAATGTACGGCTCGCCCTCCACCCTGTTCACGGCCGAATTCATGGGCAGCAACAACCGCCTGGACGGCAAGGTCACCGAAGTGCGTGACGGCCAGGCCCGCATCGAAGGCCGCGGCTGGTCGCTGTGGGGCAAGGCCAGCCCGGGCGTGGCCCAGGGCCAGGACGCCACCGCGGTCATCCGGGTGGAGCAGGTGCGGCTGGCGGACGACCCCGACGGCAACCACGTGGACATGCCGCTGCTGACCAGCATGTACCTGGGCGACCGCTGGGAGTATCTGTTCCGCACCCCCGACGCCGACCCGGCCCATACCCTGGCGCTGCGCGCCTACGGCCCCGAAGGACGCGAACCCGGTCCCTGCCGCTTGGCCCTGCCCGCCAGCAAGGTCTGGGTGTTTCCCCGCGCCGGCGCCTGAAGCGCCTGCCGGCTTGCGCCCCGGGGCAGGCCCGGGGCCCCGGGCTGCCGCAAGCCAGGTCTAGGCTGTCAGTGTGAACCGCCGCTGGCGCCCGGCGGGCCTGGACTGGCTCTACAATGCGCAGGTGCAACACCTCGCTGATTCCCCCTCCCCGCTGGGCCGGTACCTGCGGTGGCTGGGCGCCCCCGCCCAGCATTACCTGCGCATCGGCATCGCGATATCGCTGTTGGTGCACGCCGGCGCCCTGGCGTGGCGCTTCGGCGCGCCCGCGCTATCGCGTCCTCCGGTCACCAGCCTGGAAGTCGTGCTGCTCAATGCCCGCAGCGAAACGCCGCCGGAAGCGCCACGCGCGCAGGCCCAGAACCAGATGAGCGGCGGCGGCAACGCCGAGCGCGGCATGTCCACCACCCCGCTGCCCCGCACCGGCGAATCGGCGGAGACCATCGTGCTGGAGGCCATGCGGCGGCGCCAGGTGCAGCTGGAAGCCGAACAGACCCGCCTGATGACCCAGCTGCGCGCCGCTGACAAGGCGGGCGCCGAGCGCCAGGCCGTCAACCCCTGGCCCGACGGCGCCGACCTCGGCCGCGATGCCGAGGACCAGGCCAGCCTCATCCAGAGCGCCCAGGTGGCCGCGCTGGCGGCGCGGGTGCAGCAATACAGCGCCGAGCCGCGCAAGCAGTTCGTGGCGCCCTCCGCCGAGGCCTCGCGCTACGCCGCCTACCTGGACGCCTGGCGCACCCGCATCGAAACGGTCGGCACCCAGCATTACCCTGACGAGGCCCGCGGCCGCATCTACGGGACCCTGCGCATCACGGTGTCGGTGCGCGCCGACGGCAGCATCGCCGATGTCGAGATCGACCAGCCCTCGCCGCATGCCGTGCTGAACCAGGCGGCCCGCCGCATCGTCCAGCTGGCCGCGCCCTTCCCGCCGTTCCCGCCCGATATCGCGCGCGACACGGACGTGCTGGTCATCACCCGCACCTGGCATTTCGTCAACGACACCCTGGAAACACAAGCCCCATGACCGAGGCGCCCCCTCTCGCCAGATACGCCGTCATCGGCAACCCCATCGCGCACAGCCGCTCGCCTCAGATCCACGCCATGTTTGCCGAACAGACCGGCAAGCCGCTGCGCTACGACCGCCTGCTGGCCCCGGTGGACGGCTTTGCCGAAGCCGTCGCCGCCTTCGTGGCCGAGGGCGGGCTGGGCCTGAACGTGACGGTGCCCTTCAAGCTGGACGCCTACGCCCTGGCCGCCGGCCGCCTGTCCAGCCGCGCCCGCCTGGCCGGCGCGGTCAACACCCTGTCCTGGCGCGATGGCGCCTGGCATGGCTGCAATACCGACGGCGTGGGCCTGGTGTCGGACCTGCTGCGCCTGGGCCTGCGCCTCACCGGGGCGTCCGTACTAATGGTCGGCGCGGGCGGCGCCGCCCGCGGCGTGCTGCAGCCGCTGGCCGAGGCCGGCTGCGCCCGCATCCACATCGTCAACCGCACCGCGTCCAAGGCGGAAGAACTGGCCGCCTCCTGGCGCGACAGCGGCGTGTCGCCGCAGACCGCGGTCACCGGCGGCAGCCTGGCGGACGCCGCCCTGGCCGGCGGCTGGAACCTGGTCATCAACGCCACCGCCAGCGGCCTGCAGAACGCCGCCCCCGACCTGCCGCCGGGCCTCTACGCGCCCGGCGCCGCCGCCTACGACATGATGTACGGCGCCCAGCCCACCGCCTTCATGCGACAGGCCCAAGCCGACGGCGCCGCCCTTGCGGCCGACGGCCTGGGCATGCTGGTGGGCCAGGCGGCCGAAAGCTTCTACATCTGGCATGGCGTGCGTCCCGACCCTGCCCCCGTGCTGGCCGCGCTGCGCGAGGCGCTCAAGGCCGGGCAATAGACGGCATGGCGACGCGCAAGGGCCGCTCCTGGTTCCGGATCATCAGCGGCGCGCTGATGGCCCTGGTGTGCCTGGTGCTGCTCTACCAGTTCTGGCTGTTCGCCCAGGTGGTCTGGTACAACTACCGCCCCCCGGGCAGCAGCGCGATCATGCGCGAGGAACGCTCCCGCCTGAGCGACGGCAACCCCGATTTCGAGCTGAAATACGAATGGGTGCCCTACGACAAGATCAACCGCAACCTCAAGCGCGCGGTGGTGGCGTCCGAGGACTCCAACTTCACCGAGCATGACGGCGTCGAATGGGACGCCATCCGCAAGGCCTGGGAATACAACCAGAAGCAGCAGGAAGCCGGCCGCAGCAAGATGCGCGGCGGCTCCACCATCACCCAGCAACTGGCCAAGAACCTGTTCCTGTCCAGCTCCCGCAGCTATATCCGCAAGGGCCAGGAACTCGTCCTGACCTACATGATCGAACACGTCATGAGCAAGGAGCGGATCCTGGAGCTGTATCTGAACGTGGCGGAATGGGGCGAAGGCGTGTTCGGCGCCGAGGCCGCCGCCAAGCACTATTTCAATACCTCGGCCGCCAACCTTGGGGCCAGCCAGTCGGCCCGGCTGGCGGCCATGCTGCCCAACCCGCGTTTCTATGACGCCCACCGCAATACCCGGTACCTGAACTCCCGGGTCGGCGTCCTGACGCGGCGGATGCAGATGGTCGACATTCCCTGACACGGATCCGGCCCTATGGCCCCCACCCTCGGCGGCGGGATTTGTTAAGCTTTCGGGTTTAGGCGTTCCTCCTTTCTTTCATGCGCACCGCACGTCGCTACCTGGCCCGCGAGATCTATCGCTCTTGCGCAGTGGTCCTCATGGCCCTGCTGGGCCTTTTCACGTTCTTCGCGTTGGTGGACGATCTGGACAACGTGGGCGACAAGTTCTCCATGATGGCCCTGCTGTACATGCAGGCCCTGGCGATCCCGACCCGTCTCTACGACCTGCTGCCCATCGGCCTGCTGATCGGCGCCATCCTGGCGCTGGCTGGGCTGGCCCAGCGCAATGAACTGGTCATCCTGCGGGTCTCCGGCGTCAGCGGCATGAAGCTGCTGCGCATGCTCTGGATCGTCACGATCCCGCTGATGATAGGCGCGGGCCTGCTGTCCGAGTACGTCACACCCTGGGCCGAAATCAAATCCGGCGAGGCCAACCTGCTGTTCCGCGGCAAGGCCGGCGGCGACCGCCTCAAGAGCGGCTACTGGTTCAAGGAACCCACCGCCAACGGCGGCACCCGCATCATCAATATCGGCGAACTCAAGGGCGACGGCCAGGTAACCAACGTCACGATTTACGAGTTCAAGAAAGACCAGACGCTGTCCGTCCTGTCCACCTCGCCGCTCGGCCTGTTCCTCCATGGCGACCTGTGGCTGAACAATGTCACTGAAACGCGACTCGACGATCAGGCGGCCGAAGCATTGGCCGATGCCCGCCCACCGAAGAACCCACCGGCGACTGTCGTGAAGGTGCAAGAGCGTCGGATTGACACGACACTCAGCGCCGAACGCCTGCTGGCCCGCGTGCTGACCCCTGAACGCATGTCCATCGCCACGCTGCTGGACTATGTGGATTATTTGCGCAACAACCAACTGCAATATGGTCGACAGGTCGTCGCCTTGTGGCGCAAACTGGCGTATCCGTTCACCCTGCTGGTCATGATCACCATTGCCGCTCCCATCGGCTTGATGCAGACGCGCCGCGGCGGCGTAGGCGCCAAGGTCTTCATCGGCATCCTGCTGGGCGTGGGCTTCTTCATGCTGAACCAGTTGGCCCTGAACGTCGGCATGCTGGGCAAATGGCCGGCCTGGCTGACCGCCCTGGGTCCGAACATCGGCGCCATGATCGTGGCGCTGGGCGCGATGGGCTACATGGAGTATCGCCACACCATCACGCGGATCGCGCAACAACGTTGGCCTTGGAGCAAAAGTCCCGCATGAACGGCAGTATCTGGATGATCGGCGACGTGCAGGGCTGCTGCTCGCCGCTGGATCGCTTGCTGTCCCACCCCGAACTGGTCGGCGACCCCCAGTCGCGCTTCTGGTTCGCCGGAGACCTGGTCAACCGCGGCCCCGAATCGCTGGAAACCCTGCGCCGCATCATCGACCTGGGAGACCGCGCGACCACGGTGCTGGGCAACCATGACCTGCACCTGCTGGCCACGGCCGCGGGGGTGCGCAAGCCGTCCAAATCGGACACGCTCGAGGACGTCCTGCGGGCGCCGGACGCGGCCGACCTGATCAACTGGCTGCGCTTTCGCCCGCTGGCCCACTTCGAACAGAACCATCTGCTGGTCCACGCCGGCACGCTGGCCAAGTGGGACGTGGCCAAGACGCTGGCCCTGGCCGGCGAAGTCCAGGACGCCCTGCGCGGACCGAACTGGCAGAAGGCGCTGCAAAAGATGTACGGCAACGAGCCGGCCACGTGGAAGGAAGACCACAAGGGCGGCAAACGCATGCGGGTCATCATCAACGCGCTGACGCGCATCCGCCTGTGCACGCCCAATGGCCACATGGAATTCGCCACCAAGGTAACGCCGGGCGCCTGGCCGACCGGCCTGGTGCCCTGGTTCGACGTGCCCAACCGCGCCACGCGTAATGTCACGACCGTGTTCGGGCATTGGTCGACACTGGGGTTGTTGCAGCGGCCGGACGTAATTTGCCTGGATACGGGGTGCGTTTGGGGCGGGTCGCTGACGGCTTTGCGGTTGCAGGATCGGAGGCTGGTGCAGGTGAAGTGTTCGCAGTTTCAGGATCCGTTGTCTGAGTAGCGGTTTCGGGGACTTTTTTCCGGCTCGGTTTGATTGCTTCGTGGGCCGGAGTGCTTCGTAGGCCGCCCGTCGGCGCGGACGGCTGGGTGGCGAGCGCCCACGATTGCGGTCCGGAGCCTTCGCTCCGGACTGCCCC
>NZ_MTLG01000069.1 GCF_002192695.1 Achromobacter xylosoxidans | reverse complement strand
GGACTCGGTGACCAAGGTCGGCGCGGGCTCGCAGCAGGTGGAGCGCGCAGGGTCGACGATGCAGGAGATCGTGGCCTCGGTGAAGCGGGTGACCGACATTATGGGTGAGATCTCGGCGGCGTCCGAGGAACAGTCTAGCGGCATCGACCAGGTGAACCGCGCCGTATCGCAGATGGACGAGGTGACGCAGCAGAACGCGGCGCTGGTGGAAGAGGCGGCCGCGGCAGCGGGTTCGCTGCAGGAGCAGGCCCAGCGCCTGGCCGAGGCGGTTGCCGTGTTCAAGATCAACGCGAGTGAAGTGATCGAAGTCCCCGCGCAGCAACTGGCATCGCAACGCAGCGCGCCGCGCATGCCGGCACCGCCGGCACGGCCGCAGACAACGGCGGCAGGCAAGGCGTCCGCCGAACCTGCCCATGCAGAATCGTCGCAGTCGGCGGAACCTGCTCCGAAGACGGCGCCCGCGCCACGACTGACTCAGGTCGCCCGGCCCAAGCCGGCGCCGGAAGCGGCCACCACGGTTCGTCCGCTACGCCGGCCGGCCAGCCGCCCGGCGAGCGCCAAGGACGCGGCGCCTTCGGCGCCGTCCGCTAGCCGGCGCCCGGCGCCTGCGGCGGACGACGATTGGGAGTCTTTCTGACGGAGGGATCCGTCAGCGCAGCACATGCAGTAAAGCTACCCCCCTATTTACGGCCTGGCGGCAAGAATGCCGCCGGGACGACTACCGGAATATACGGAAATGTTTAGCAATCTGAAGGTGCGCACGGGCCTGATGCTCGCCCAGTTGGTCGTAGCCCTGGCCGCGCTGGCGGCTATCGTCCTGGGTTGGAACAGCATGCGATCCAACTCCGAGGCGATCAACGCCCTGGATACCTTGAGCGTCCAGCAGGCGAATCTGATCAAGGACGCCTATACGCAGATGTTGCGCGCCACCATACGCGCCGATATCGCCGCCGCGCAGCGGGCCACGGGCGACACCAACGGCGCTAGCGAGAACACACGTACGGTGCAGCAGTTGGTCGCTGACGCCAAGAAAAAGATGGAAACCTTCAAGGCCATCCCGAAGACTACGGCGCTGGGCAAGAGCGCCGAAGGTGACCTCATCTCGTCTTTCAACGGATTCGCA
The DNA here is from genome assembly GCF_002192695.1 of Achromobacter xylosoxidans. GTDB lineage: Bacteria > Pseudomonadota > Gammaproteobacteria > Burkholderiales > Burkholderiaceae_B > Achromobacter > Achromobacter xylosoxidans_C. The sequence continues at coordinate 880 of NZ_MTLG01000069.1, read as the reverse complement.
GACGCGCTGCAAGCCATGATGTCGGCTCTGGACAAGGGCGATTCGGCGGCTTACCTGGATCTGAAGAACACCAGGGCGGGCGCCGCGAGTGGGGCGTTCTCGAAGCAACTGACCGAATTCGCCAAGGACATCACCTCCTATAGCGAGGAAATGGTGTCGTCCGCGCGTTCGCAGGCGGCGACGATGGCCATTGTGTACGTCGTGCTGGCCGTATTGATCATCGCTGTATGGCTGGGCGCCTTCCTGTTTATGAACCGAGTGGTCCTGCGGCCCTTGCGCGCCGTCAGCGACAGCTTTGACAAGATCGCCGGTGGCGACCTGACCGTTCGTGTGGATGCGACCTCGACCAATGAGATCGGCACGCTGATGGCGGCAGTCAAGCGCATGCAGGAAAGCCTGACCCGCACGGTGGCGTCGGTGCGTCGCGGCGTGGACGAAATCAACGTGGGTTCGCGTGAGATTTCCGCAGGCAACACGGACCTGTCCAGCCGCACGGAAGAGCAGGCGGCCTCGCTGGAGGAAACCGCTGCTTCGATGGAGCTTTTTTTTTTGGCCTCGACCGTGAAGCAGAACGCGGACAACGCGCGCCAGGCCAACCAGCTGGCGGCCAGCGCGTCCGACGTGGCCGAACGCGGCGGTTCGGCGGTGTCGGAAGTGGTCAACACCATGCAGGAAATCTCCGCCAGCTCGCGCAAGATTTCTGAAATCGTCTCGGTGATCGACGGCATCGCGTTCCAGACCAACATCCTGGCGCTGAACGCGGCGGTGGAAGCCGCGCGCGCGGGCGAACAGGGCAAGGGTTTTGCGGTGGTTGCGGGCGAAGTGCGTTCGTTGGCGCAGCGCAGCGCCCAGGCAGCCAAGGAAATCAAGGGCCTGATCG
>NZ_MTLG01000068.1 GCF_002192695.1 Achromobacter xylosoxidans | reverse complement strand
GGTGGATCAGAAGACTGGCGTGTATACGCTGAACTGGGACGGCAAGAACGACGGCGGCGTGGCATTGGAACCGGGCGCGTATACCGTGTCCGTCCTCGCCACGGACGCCAAAAAAAAAACGCCAGCTCGCGCAAGATTTCTGAAATCGTCTCGGTGATCGACGGCATTGCCTTCCAGACCAACATCCTGGCACTGAACGCGGCGGTGGAAGCCGCGCGTGCGGGCGAGCAGGGCAAGGGGTTTGCGGTGGTGGCGGGCGAAGTTCGTTCGCTGGCGCAGCGCAGCGCCCAGGCGGCCAAGGAAATCAAGGGCTTGATCGAGGACTCGGTGACCAAGGTCGGCGCGGGCTCGCAACAGGTGGAGCGCGCCGGGTCGACGATGCAGGAGATCGTGGCCTCGGTGAAGCGGGTAACGGACATCATGGGCGAGATTTCGGCGGCGTCGGAAGAGCAGTCCAGCGGCATCGAGCAGGTCAACCGCGCCGTGTCGCAGATGGACGAAGTCACGCAGCAGAACGCGGCGCTGGTGGAAGAGGCAGCCGCGGCCGCGGGTTCCCTGCAGGAGCAGGCCCAGCGCCTGGCCGAAGCGGTGGCCGTCTTCAAGATCAACGCGGGCGAGGTCATTGAAGTCCCGGCCCAGCGTCTGTCGTCGGCGCGTTCGTCCGGTGACGATACACGTTTGCAGGCGTCTGACGCGCTTGCGCTTGGGCACTGAGGGCAAGAGTGGCTACAGCAGCGGCAACCCAGGCGCCGTCCATTTCGGTGGAACGCCAATTCGATTTTCGCGACGCGGATTTTTCGCGCGTGCGCAAGATGATCCACGCGTACGCAGGCATTTCGCTGGGCACGCACAAGCGCGAGATGGTCTACAGCCGGCTTGCCCGGCGCCTGCGCGCGCTGGGCATGCAGGATTTCGGCAGCTATCTGGACCAGCTTGAGCAGGAGCCCAATGCGGCCGAGTGGGAAGACTTCGTCAACGCGTTGACAACCAACCTGACCGCTTTCTTTCGCGAATCGCATCACTTTCCCATCCTGGCCGACTTCGCCAAGCGCCGCGGCGGTCCGGTATCGGTGTGGTGCTGTGCGGCCTCCACCGGCGAAGAGCCGTACTCCATTGCCATGACGTTGGTGGAAGCGCTGGGCCCACGGGCCAACGCATCCTCGGTGCTGGCCACCGACATCGACACCAATGTGCTCACCCGCGCACGCGCCGGCGTCTATCCGGTCGAACGCGTGGAAAAGCTGGAGGGCGAGCGCCTGAAGCGCTTTTTCCTGAAAGGGCGGGGCGCCAACGAGGGGCAGGTCCGGGTGCGCCCGGAGATCGCCGACATGGTTCGCTACGAGACCCTGAATCTGTTGGCGCCGACCTGGCAGATCAGCGAACAATTCGATGTGATCTTCTGCCGCAACGTCATGATTTATTTCGATAAACCCACCCAGGCCAGGATCCTGGAACGGTTCGTGCCGCTGCTCAAGCCCGGTGGCTTGCTGTTCGCTGGCCATTCCGAAAATTTCACCTACATCAGCCGCGATTTTCGTCTGCGTGGGCAGACCGTCTATGAATGTGCGGGCAGGTCCTGAGCGGGACGAGGCAGCAAGAAATGAAGAAAATTAGCGTTTTGTGTGTGGACGACTCGGCCTTGGTGCGAGGGCTGATGACGGAGATCATCAACAGCCAGCCGGACATGGAAGTGGTCGCGACCGCGCCCGATCCTTTGGTGGCGCGTGAACTCATCAAGCGCCACAACCCCGACGTGCTGACGCTGGACGTGGAAATGCCCCGCATGGACGGGCTGGATTTCCTGGAAAAGCTGATGCGCCTGAGGCCCATGCCGGTGGTGATGGTGTCGTCGCTGACCGAGCGCGGCGGTGAAATCACGCTGCGGGCGCTGGAATTAGGCGCCATCGACTTCGTCACCAAGCCCAAGCTGGGCATCCGCGACGGCCTGCTCGAATACACCGAGATCATCGCCGACAAGATACGCGCCGCCTCGCGCGCCAAGCTGCGCGCGCCGACGGCGCACTCGACGCCGGCCGCGCCGCCGGCCATGTTGCGCCGCCCGCTGGCCAGCTCGGAAAAACTGGTTATCGTCGGCGCCTCCACTGGCGGCACCGAGGCGATCCGCGAGGTCCTGCAACCGCTGCCGCCAGACAGCCCGGCCATTCTGATCACCCAGCACATGCCGGCGGGTTTCACGCGATCCTTCGCGCAGCGCCTGGACGCCCTGTGCGCGGTGACCGTCCGCGAAGCCGTGCACGGCGACCGCGTGCTGCCCGGGCACGTATATCTGGCGCCGGGCGGCGACATGCACATGCGCCTGGGACGCAGCGGCGCCAACTACGTAATCGAGCTGGAAGCCAGCGAACCCGTCAATCGCCATCGTCCGTCGGTGGATGTGTTGTTCAATTCGGCCGCCGTCGCCGCCGGCAAGAACGCCATCGGCGTCATCCTGACCGGCATGGGCAAGGACGGTGCGGCCGGCATGCTGGCCATGCACCGCGCGGGCGCCCACACGATTGCGCAGGACGAGGCCAGCTGCGTGGTCTTCGGCATGCCGCGCGAAGCGATCGCCTTGGGCGCCGCGGATGAAGTGGTTTCGTTGTCGGCGATTAGCGAACGCATTCTGACTCGCCTGGGCGATCGTGGGCACCGCGTTTGACGCGCAAGGCTTCCCGATCGGTCCAAGGCAAATTTTTTTGGAGTAGAAGATGGTAGACAAGGGCCTGAAGATTCTGGTGGTGGATGACTTCCCCACCATGCGGCGGATCATCCGCAACCTGCTCAAGGAGCTGGGGTTCGAGAACGTGGATGAGGCCGAGGACGGCGCCATCGGCCTGGAAAAACTGCGCAACGGCGGTTTCCAGTTCGTGGTGTCGGACTGGAACATGCCTAACCTCGATGGCTTGGAGATGCTCAAGCAGATCCGCGCCGACGCCGCGCTGGCATCGCTGCCCGTGCTGATGGTGACGGCCGAGGCCAAGAAGGAGAATATCGTCGCGGCGGCCCAGGCCGGCGCCAACGGTTATGTGGTCAAGCCTTTCACGGCGGCGACGCTGGAAGAGAAGCTCAACAAGATCTTCGAGAAAATCGCCGGTTGAGGTGAGCCATGAGTACGACCGAACATGAGAGCCCGGGCGAATCCCCCGATCTGATCCATCGCATCGCGTCGCTGACGCGCATGCTGCGCGACAGCATGCGCGAGCTGGGACTGGATCAGGCCATCAAGGATGCGGCCAACGCCATTCCCGACGCCCGCGACCGCCTGCGCTACGTGGCGCAGATGACCGAGCAGGCTGCCAACCGCGTGTTGAACGCCACCGAGCAGGCCGGTCCGATCCAGGACGGGCTGTCGCGCTCGGCGCAGGCGCTGGACGCGCGCTGGCAGCAGTGGTACGACCAGCCGCTGGAGCTGCCCGAGGCGCGCGAACTCGTGAAGGACACCCGCGCGTACCTGCAGGATGTGCCGAAGCAGGCGCAGCAGACGCAGTCCCAGCTGATGGAAATCATCATGGCGCAGGATTTCCAGGACCTTACGGGCCAGGTCATCATGCGTATGATGGACGTGGTGGGCGCGATCGAGCGCGAGCTGCTGCAGGTGCTGCTGGACAACGTCCCGCAAGAGCGCCGCGACGAGGCCAACAGCCTGCTCAACGGGCCGCAGATCAGCCCGCAGGGCAAGACCGACGTAGTGACCAGCCAGGACCAGGTCGACGACCTGCTGGCCAGCCTGGGCTTCTAGCCGAGAGCCGCGCCGCCGGACATGCCCTCCGGCGGCGCATTCTCCAGTCGGCGCAGTTCGTGCATGACCGTATTCCCTAGGGGCGCGTTCGGCGCCTCGTCGATAGACTCCCCTCCAGAACAATAAATTGGGGCCATGCAGCGTGAATCACGGCGCGCAGTGCGCGCCTGGCAACGGATGCCCATAGACGGCGATCCGGGCCGGCACAAGGAGATCGATCATGGCCAGATCCGTATTCCGTCTGGGCGGTATGTGGAGGTTGTTGCGTAGGCTGAATCGCGGCGACGCGACGCTGTCGGAGCGCACTTTATCCATCAGTCCGGCTGTTTGGCCGCTCTACGGCTTCATGGGGCGTATCCGCAGCCGCATCATGACCGTGCGCCAATCCAGTATCGAAATTGCGCTGAATGCCGCGCGCACGCAGTTTCAAGCGGGCCGTTGTTCGCTTCTGGCGCAGGAGCAGGCGCGCGCGGCCGATGCGCTCGCGGCCAGCGGCGCGCAGATCGCCGCCTTGTCGGCCTCGACATCAACCCATGCGCGCGAGATTGCCGACGTGTCAGGGCAAAATCTGCACACGGCGCAGCAGGCGCTGGCCGACCTGTCCGACGTCAAGGCGCGGGTGGAGCGCATGACGCGCGAGATGGCCTCGTTTACCCAAGTCGTCGGGCAGCTGACCGACCGGGCCCAATCGGTAGGCGACATCAGCAAGCTGATCAAGGAGATTGCCTTGCAGACTCAGCTGCTGGCCTTGAACGCCGGCGTCGAGGCGGCGCGGGCAGGGGATGCGGGGCGCGGTTTTGCCGTGGTGGCGAGCGAGGTAGGGCGGCTGGCCGAACGCGTGAATTCGGCCACCAGCGACATCGGCCGGCACACCACCGAAATGCTGGAGCTGGTGGAGACGACCCAGCGTCAGACCGGCATGCTGCGCGAGGACGTCGACGCTTCCGGCGGCGTGCTGGAGCGGACGTGCTCCGGCTTCGAGCGTTTCGTGCGCGACTTCGACAGCATGAACCGGCAGGTCGGCGACGTGGTCCAGGCCATCGGCGAGGTCGACTCCACCAACCACGGCATGAGCGAGGAGGTGGGGCGGATAGCGGCGCTGAGCGCCGACGTGCTGGAGCGTGTCGGCAGCATGTCCGGTGAAATCGACCGTATCCGCCGCCAGACGGAAAGCGTGCAGGAAGTATTGGCCGATATGCGCACCGGCAAAACCGCCTTCGACGGCCTGTCCGACACGGTGGAAGCCTTCCGGGACGCCGCCGTCAACCTGCTGGAAGACGCCAGAAGCCGGGGCGCCGATGTGTTCGACCGTCACTACCGACGCATCCCCGGCAGCGAGCCAGCGCGTTACCACACCAGCTATGACCGGCAGATCGATGAGTCGGTGACCCGCCTGCTGGACAGCGTGCTGGATGGCGTGCCCGGCGGCATCTACACGATACTGGTGGATGGCCGGGGTTACGCGCCCGCTCACAACCTGCGATTTTCTCAGCCGCCTACCGGAGATCCGAAGCAGGATATCGCGCGGGTGCGGAACAAGCGCATCTTCGACGACCCGGTGGGTTTGAGGCTGGCGACCAACACCGGCGGGATGCTGCTTCAGACGTACTCCCGCGACACCGGCGAAATCGTCAATGACATATCCATCCCGGTCTATCTGGGGTTGGAGCACTGGGGCGCGGTGCGGATAGGCCTGGATTTCGGCCGTTTCCAGGCGGCGGCGGGCGAGGACGGGGCGGACCGCCTGGCCGTCGCCGCGCAGGGCTGAGGCAACTGGCTGTTACAGGCTGAGCGCGTTCCAGGCAGGGCCGGAACGCGCTGTCTCGGGCGCATCCGGGAATAGCGCCGCTTTCCCCCCGTTTCTTGGCTTATCGCCCAAGGCCGGGGCCTCCTAGAATCTCGGCGGGCAGCTCGTCATTCCAGAATCCGCGAGCCGCGACAATACCGCAGAGCATGGCCGAAGAAAGCGACCTCGAAAAAACCGAAGCCGCCTCTCCCAGGCGCCTGGAAAAGGCGCGCGAGGAGGGGCAGATTGCGCGTTCTCGCGAATTGGGAACGTTCATGATGCTGGCCGCGGGCGTCGCTGCGATCTGGGCCGGCGGCGGTTCGCTCTACCGAGCCCTGAGCGGCGTGCTGCGCAACGGCCTGGCCTTTGATCAGCGCATCGTGCTCGATCCCGGCGTGATGGTCGAGCGCGCGGTCGAGGGTTTCGGCCAGGCCCTGTTGGTGCTGCTGCCGATTTTCGGCTTGCTGGCGGTCATCGCGGTGCTGTCCAGCGTGCTGCTGGGCGGCATCGTCATTTCGGGCAAGCCCCTGCAGTTCAATTTCTCCAAGCTCAGCCCCATTTCCGGGGTGAAGCGGATGTTCTCGTCGCAGACGGTGGTGGAGCTCATCAAGGCGCTGGCCAAGGCCGCGCTGGTCGGCGGCGTGGCGGTCTGGGTCATCTGGCGCTACCACGACGACATGCTCAGCCTGATGCACGTGGCGCCGTCGGCGGCCCTGATCAAGGCGTTGACGCTGGTGGCGATGTGCTGCGCCTTCATCGTGGCGTCGCTCCTGATTATCGTCATGCTGGACGTGCCGTGGCAGATCTGGAGCCACCTGAAGAAGCTGCGCATGTCCAAGGAAGACGTGCGCCAGGAACACAAGGAAAGCGAGGGCGACCCTCACGTGAAGGCGCGCATCCGGCAGCAGCAGCGCCAGGCGGCGCGGCGCCGCATGATGGCCGAAGTGCCCAAGGCTGACGTGGTGGTGACCAACCCCACGCACTACGCCGTCGCCCTGAAGTACGACGAAGAAAAGAGCGGCGCGCCGCGCGTGCTGGCCAAGGGTACCGGCCTGATCGCGGCCAAGATCCGCGAGCTGGCGGCCGAGAACCGCATCCCGACATTGGAAGCGCCGCCCTTGGCGCGCGCATTGCATCAACACGTGGAGATCGGGCAGGAAATCCCGTCCGAACTCTACACCGCGGTGGCAGAAGTGCTGGCGTGGGTCTTCCAGCTGCGTTCCTGGCGGGCCGGTTGGGGCGCCGAACCCACGGCCCCCACCAGGCTGGCCGTGCCGGCCGGGCTGGACCCGCAAGCCAAAACCGCAGCACAAGGAGCTTAAGGAATGAGCGCTTTGCTCACCATGTTGAAGAGTAGCGGGGCCACGCATGCGCGGCTGCTGGCAGGGCCCATCCTGATCGTGATGGTGCTGGGCATGATGGTCCTGCCTCTGCCCACGTTCCTGCTTGACCTGCTGTTCACCTTCAACATCGCGTTGTCCGTGATGATCCTGCTGGTCGCCATGTTCACGCGCAAGCCGCTGGATTTCGCGGCTTTTCCGGCCGTGCTGCTGTTCGCCACGCTGCTGCGCCTGTCGCTGAACGTCGCCTCCACCCGTGTGGTCCTGCTGCACGGCCACACTGGGCCTGACGCGGCGGGCAAGGTCATCGAGGCCTTCGGCCACTTCCTGGTCGGCGGCAACTTCGCCGTGGGGATCATCGTCTTCGTGATCCTTACCATCATCAACTTCATCGTCATCACCAAGGGCGCGGGCCGTATCGCGGAAGTGGGCGCGCGCTTCACCCTGGACGCGATGCCGGGCAAGCAGATGGCGATCGACGCGGACCTGAACGCCGGCCTGATCGGCGAAGACGAGGCGCGCAAGCGCCGCGCCGAGGTCTCGCAGGAATCCGACTTCTTCGGCTCGATGGACGGCGCCAGCAAGTTCGTGCGCGGCGATGCCATTGCCGGCCTGCTGATCATGGCGATCAACATCATCGGCGGCCTGATCGTGGGCGTGGCCCAGCACGACATGTCGATGGGCGATTCCGCGCGCGTGTACACGCTGCTGACCATCGGCGACGGCCTGGTGGCGCAGATCCCGGCGCTGGTGATCTCGACCGCGGCCGGCGTGGTGGTGTCGCGGGTGTCGACCGACCAGGACATCGGCCAGCAGATCCTCAGCCAGCTGTTCTCCAATCCCGCCGTGCTGTTCCTGACTGCCGGCATCGTCGGCATCATGGGCCTGATTCCCAACATGCCCCACGTCGCCTTCCTGACCCTGGCCGCAGCGCTGGGCTGGGGCGGCTGGGTGCTGAACAAACGGCAGACAGCGGCAGCGGCGAAAGCCGCGGAGGTGCCGCCCCAAGCCATTACCCAGGCGCAGGCCGCCGCGGCCGAAGCCAGTTGGGACGACGTGTCCATGGTGGATCAGTTGGGCCTCGAGGTCGGCTACCGGCTGATTCCGCTGGTGGATCACGCCCAGAACGGCGAACTGCTGCACCGCATCCGCAGCCTGCGCAAAAAATTCGCGCAGGACGTGGGCTTTCTGCCGCCGGTCGTGCATATCCGGGACAACCTGGAACTCAAGCCCAACGATTACCGCATTCTGCTGTCCGGCGTGGAAGTCGGCCATGGCGTGGCGATGCCCGGGCAATGGCTGGCCATCGACCCGGGCGGCGTGACCATGCCGATCAAGGGCACGCCCACGACCGATCCCGCCTTCGGCCTGCCGGCGCTGTGGATCGACGGCAGCCTGCGTGACCAGGCGCAGGTGGCGGGCTATACGGTGGTGGATGCTGGCACCGTGGTCGCGACGCACCTGAACCACTTGATGCATCGCCATGGCTCCAACCTACTGGGCCGCCAGGAAGTGCAGCAGCTGCTGGACCGCATCGGCCGCGACGCGCCCAAGCTGGTCGAGGACTTGGTGCCCAAGACCCTGTCGCTCACGGCGCTGCAGAAAGTGTTGCAAGGCCTGCTGTCGGAAGAAGTGCCGATCCGCGACATGCGCACCATCATCGACACCCTGTCCGAACACGGTCCGCGCCTGGCGGCGCTGGCTGCGGGTACCGGCAGCCAGCCCGATATCAACGAACTGATCGCGCTGACGCGCCGTTCGCTGGGCCGCGCCATTACCCAGCAGTGGTTCCCGGGCGAAGGCGAGCTGCGCGTGATTGGCCTGGACGTCAAGCTCGAGCGCGTGCTTTCGCAGGCCATGACGACCAGCGGCGGGCTGGAACCCGGCCTGGCCGATACGCTGTTGCGCGAAGCGCAGGCCGCGGTCGAACGCCAGGAATCTCAGGGCAATGCGCCGGTGCTGCTGGTGTCGCCGGTCTTGCGTGCGCCTTTGTCGCGCTTTCTGCGGCACCATCTGCCGCAGTTGGGCGTGTTGTCGAATACGGAAATTCCCGATGAGCGCATGGTGCGTGTGACCGCGCTGATCGGCGGGGGTAACGGAGCATGAAGATAAGCCGGTTTTTCGGAGCGAATAGCCGCGACGTGATGCGCCAGGTCCGGCAGGTGCTGGGGGAGGACGCGCTGATCGTGTCGAGCCGCAGCGTCGAGGGCGGCGTGGAGGTGCTGGCCACCGTCGAGGGCGCCTTTGACGATGTCGCTCATGAGGCTGTGCCGCGCCAGGAGGCTGTGCCCTCCCGGCCGTCCGAAGCGCGGCCGTCGCCATCCGCCGGCTTTCCAGCCGGCCCGCATTTCGAGGCTCGCGAGGCCGCTGGGCACGCGCCCGTGATGCCGCAGGGCGGGTACTTGGCTCCGTCGCGTTCGATCGCCGCGTACCAGACCGCGTATGCATCCTCGACGCAGGCGGACGAAGAGGCGCCTCAGGTTATGCCGATGGCTTCCGAGCAGGCTGCGCCCTTGCGTGTTGAATTGCCATCCCTGCCGCCGTTGCGCCAGGCGCCCGCCGCGCAGGCCGCCGCACCCGCTCATGCTGCCGCGCCAGCAAGTCCGACTCCGGCCCAGGCCGCGCCGCCCGCCTACGTCGCTGCACCTGCCAGTGCGGTTCCGGCCGCGCCGTCGGCCAGTCCGATGGCCGCCCCGGCGCCCGCGACGCCGAATTCCCCCGCTGCCGCTCCGGCCTCCGCCGCCCATGCGCCGGCACCCGCGCCCTCCATGGCCCGCATGCCGGACGCGCCCGTGCGCCAGTCGCCGGCATTGCCGCCGGCGGCTATGCCCGCCGACGCCGCAGCCGGGTTGCAGGACGCCATCAGCGCGCTGCGCGGGGCCCTGGAAAGCCGCATGGACGGACTGCTTTGGGGCGGCCGCCAAGGGCCCGGCCGGGAACCCGCGGGCGCCGCCTTGTTCCGCAGTCTGCTGGATGCAGGATTCAGCACGAAGCTGGTGCGCACCTTGGTCGAGCGCCTGCCCCAGGGCATGACGCCGGAAGCGGCGCTGGGCTGGGCCCGCAACGAGCTGGTGACGCATCTGCCGGTGCTGCGGTCCGAAGACGAGTTCCTGGCCGGCGGCGTATATGCCCTGGTCGGCCCGACCGGCGTCGGCAAGACGACCACGCTGGCCAAGCTCGCCGCGCGCTGCGTGGCGCGCGAAGGCCGCGAGCAGGTCGCCATGCTGACCACCGACAATTTCCGGATCGGCGCGCTGGAACAGCTGCAGATCTATGGACGCCTGATGGGCGTGCCGGCCCATTCGGTGCGCGATGCGGGCGAGCTGCGCCGCATCCTGGCCGAATTGGGCAGCCGCAAGATCGTGCTCATCGACACGACCGGCATCAGTCAGCGCGACCGTCAGGTGGCGGAGCAGGCCGCGATGCTGTGCAACGCAGGCAAGCCGGTGCGCCGCCTGCTGGTGCTCAACGCGGCCAGCCAGGGCGACACCCTGGACGAAGTGGCGCATGCCTATCGCAATGGCGTGGGCGAGGACGTCGCCGGCTGCATCATCACCAAGCTGGACGAGGCTACGCGGCTGGGCGCGGCGCTGGACACGGCCATCCGTCATCGCCTGCCGATTCACTACATGTCGGTCGGGCAGAAAGTGCCCGAGCACATGGAACTGGCCCGGGCCGACGTGCTGATCGATCGCGCCTTTTCCATGGTCGAGCGGGCTCGTGCGCTGTACACCCCCAGCGAGGCCGACCTCGCGACGCTGGTGTCGGCGTCGCGGGAACCCGAGAGCGCGGATCCGGCCCGCAAGCGGCAGTTGCTGGCTTCGGCCATCCTGCGCCCGCAAGGCGGCGCAGGCTCCATTGAGGCTGCGCAGAACCTGGACGATGCCATCGCGTGGCTGGAAAGCGACCCGACCTGCGTGCAGGCGCGTGCATCGTGGCGCGGCTATGTTGGCGACAATTCGGGCGCAAGCGTGGCCGCGCTGGGCGACGAGCCTTTGGCCATGGCGCGCCGTGAATTTTCCTCGGTCTGCGCACGGCACCTGCTTGCCATGCACGGCAAGGCAGCCATGAAGGGGGAGGGCCTCCCCGGCGGAACGTTGCTGGGCACGCTGCTGATGAGCGATCGCGGCACCGCTCTGGCAGCGCCCGCGCAGCAATTGGTTCTGCCGCATGGCCTGCTGTCTTCATTTGCGCCGACCGCGCCGGCCCAGCCGGACCCGGCGTTGGCGCTACAGGCGCGTGTCGCTTGGCTGGCTGAGAAATTGGCACGCGTTCCGGTCGTCCACATGCTGGAAGCCGGTACCGCCGCCTTGTGGCCGGCCCTGAGCGAGCAAGGCGCCGCCTGGGTGGCGCGCAGCGCCGGCGGCCAGCGCGTCATCCAGGATGACTGCCCGACCAATCTGAATGCCGTGGGCAAGAGCGTGGGCTATCTGCCCGTCGGCCAGCCCGGCGACATGCCGGGGCTGAGCAGCGTCCAGGGCGGCAAGCGCGTGCCCTTGGCCTTGTGGGCCTCGGGCACGGAAGTGGCGCTGCCAGGCCGCAACGGCGGCGAGTCCGTGCGGCTGGTCTGCGCGCGGCTGATCGACACGGTCAGCGGCGAGGTCGCCGGACAGCTGTTCGGCATGACCAACCTGCCCGCGTCCCAGGCGGATGCCGCCACCGTGGCGCGCTGGCTGGTGCTGCAGGAAGAGGCCAAGGCCGGATTCCGCTATATGGCGAACGCATGGCAGGCCCTGCCAGCCGTCGATGGCGCCCATGCACTGGCGCGCCAATCGTTGATGGCCGGCCAGTTGGGCGCGGCATGCTGGCAGCTGGCTCATACTCCAGCTGCTGAAGTGCTGCGCGGGCCCTTGTCGGGCATCATGGGAACGGAGCGCAAGCTGTCCGGGCGCATGTTGCCGGTGGCCTTGCTGAAGCTGTACGCGCTATTGGAAATGACGGCCGCGTGACCGTGGCCGTTGCTTGATGGGTTGTGCAATAGGCAGATTCTTGCGCAAGCGCGTGGGCGCTCTATCCATCCTGCCGATCAATCTTGCCGATCAATCAGCGCGGTTGAACCGTAGTGTGTTTCAACCGGCCACAATGGGCTTGCGCCCCGGAGCGCTGCGCGCGCCACGCCCGCGGGCGTCGTAAGTGGCATGGGCGCCGCCGGCAGCGCCCATGCTGCGCAGGGCTTCCAGCGACTGCTGCGTATAGCGCAGATGCACGTCGATGAGCGCACCGTTGCGCATATTGATTTCGTTGGCGGATGCCGATTTGCTCAGCAGCGCCTGCCAGACGCCCGACAGCTGCGGGTGCAGTACGGCCGCCTGCTCGGTGCCGACGTGCCCGGCGGGCAGGCCGATTTCCGCGAGCAGGGAATCCCGGACCTGGCTCAGGTCCACGAGCCTGCGGGCGACATCGCCCTTGCGTTCGGTGATTTCCTGCAGCGTGCCGACGCTTCCCAAGCCCACCAACACTTCGGTCTCTTCTTCCAGGATGGTGGAGAACTCGGTGATCAGGGCATCTTCCTGGCGCATGCAGGACTGCAGGGATTCGACGGTGCTCATGGTCATGCTGTTCAGCTCGGGAGGTTGTGCGGGTTTACTTCAGCAGGTCGCGGGCGCTGGCGATCAGGCTGTCGGCGATACGGCCGGTATCGATCTTCAGTTGACCCGATGCGATGGCTGCGCGGATGGCGGCAACGCGTTCGACGTTGATGTCATTGGAGCCGTCCTGCAGCGCGAGCAGCTTGCGCGATGCCGAGCTCAGCGCCACCTGCGAGCTGCTGGAGCCGCTGGCGCTGCTGGCGCCATAAGCCTGGGCAACCGCCGAGTCGGCGCGAGGCGCGACGGCGTCAGCCGATAGGGGGCGGTTGGTGGTGGAATTGATCTTCAAGATTTTCTCCGCGGGGCGTCCTGGGTCGGTTGTGCGACGGATTCGCCTACTTATGCCTCAGTAACGGCAAGGCTGGACGGAACTTTAGGGGCGGGAGGCGTATTGGTGCAATGCGACATGTAACCACAATTACAGTTGTATTTCCACCAGGCCGGCATTGCGCACGACGCCGCTGACCACCTGGCCGCTGGCGGTGCGCACCTGCACGGTGGCGCCCGGCGCCGCGTTGTCGAGCGCCTGGCCTTCGCTGCTGACGACGAAGCCCTTGCCGCGCGCGTTGATGCGGACATTGGCGCCGCGCACCACCGATTGCGCGTTACGCAATCCGGAACCGCGCACCGCTTGTCCGGCATTGATCCGGTGCACGGCCGTCATGCCGACCACGGTTTGGGGGTCTGTAATCGCGCCTGGGGGCAGGGCGACCAGATCGCCGTCCCTCGGGGCGAGGTCGTCGGGCGTCAGGGCTTGACCGGCGGCAATCATCCGCGCGGCGACGTAATAGTGGCCCGGCACGCTTACCGTCGCCTGGACATAAGCCGTCCAGGGCTTGGGCGCGTTGCAGCGGATTCCCACCGTCATGCGCGAACGCAATTTCATGCCTGAAGGCATAAATGGGGACATGACATCGCAGGCCGCCAGGTGTTCCGCGCGCGGCGGATCGATCGCGACCGAGGGTTGTCCAGGCAGGCTGGCCAGCTGATCCAGCAAATAGGTTTGCGCCGCCAGGGCGATCGTCTCGGGCACCTGGGTAGCCGCTTCCTGCCCCTGCGCGGTAGCCAGGGGCAGCAGCAGGGCTGCCAGGCAGCATGCGCGCGCGCGGAGTCGGGTTGCGGATATTTTCATGGTGGATGAATTGTAGAAGTCCGCGGCATTCGGCAATACGTGAATTGGATGAGAAATGACGGGTTATTTGGCTGATTGTGTTCGGGCCCCGGCCCCTATGATGCCGTCATCCAATGGGATAACGGTCAGTCCGAAGTCCCCGGCTTTATCCGAATTGCAACGCACCAAGGCGCCCCGATGCTAGACAGGCTTAATGAAGATTTCCGGTTCTTCCAGCAGTCCCTGGGACTGCGCGCGCAACGCCAGGAAGTGCTGTCGTCGAACATCGCCAACGCCGATACGCCCAACTACAAGGCGCGCGATTTCGATTTCAAGACGGCCATGGCCAACGCCATGGAAGGCACCAAGCGCCTGCCCGATACCTCGCTCGCGCTGACGTCCGCCCGCCATATCCCGGCCAAGGCCGTGTCGCAGGGGCCGACCGAGCTGCTGTACCGCCTGCCGTACCAGCCCAGCATGGACGGCAACACGGTGGACATGGACATCGAGCGCGTGCAGTTCGCGGATAACACCCTGCATTACCAAAGCACGATGCAGATGCTGTCTGGCCGTATCCGGACCATGATGGCCGCAATTCAGGAATGATTTTTAAAGGGAGCGGCAGGCAATGTCCTTGTTGAGCATTTTCGATATCGCCGGTTCGGCGCTCAGCGCGCAATCGCAGCGCATGAACGTGGCGGCCAGCAACATGGCCAACGCCGACAGCGTGGTCGGCCCCGATGGCAAACCATACCGCGCCCGCCAGGTCGTGTTCCAGGTGAATCCCCCGGCCGGCCAGGCATTGGGCCAGGAAATCGGCGGCGTGCGCGTGGCTGGCGTGGTCGAAGACCAGTCTCCCCTGAAACAGGTGTATGACCCGCAGCATCCCTTGGCTGACGCGCAGGGCTACGTCAGCATGCCCAACGTCGACCCGGTGGCCGAAACCGTGAACATGATCGCCGCCTCGCGCTCTTACCAGGCGAACGTGGAAGTGCTCAATACGGCCAAGGCCCTGATGCAGAAGACGCTGACCATCGGCCAGTCCTAATTTCTCGAACCATTGAATCCATGACCACTATCGACCAATCGACGAGCAAGACCGGCCTGGGCCTGGCGCAAACGGGCGCCAACGGCAGCAGCACGGCGCAAGGCCTGCAGGACCAGTTCCTGAAGCTGCTGGTTACGCAGCTGCAGAACCAGGATCCCCTGAACCCGATGCAGAACGCCGAGCTGACCTCCCAGCTGGCGCAGATCTCCACCGTTGAAGGCATCACCAACCTGAAGAACACGATGCTCGCCATCAGCGGGCAGATCGACGTGTCCCAGTCCATGAACGCCGTGGCCATGATAGGCAAGGGCGTGCTTATCCCCGGCTCCAAGATCAAGTCCGGCGTGGATGCCGCGAATCCCGAGGCCCGTGTCGTCACGCCTTACGGTCTGGACCTGCAGGGCGACGCCCAGAAAGTGCAGATCCGCATTTCCGACGCCAACGGCGCGGTCGTGCGCACGATCGAAATGGTGGATCAGAAGACTGGCGTGTATACGCTGAACTGGGACGGCAAGAAGGTGAATGCGGAAACGCTGAGCTACGGCCAAGTCAAGAGCGTGGCTTACTCGACGAACGGCCTGCGGTTGGATCTGGGCCTGGACGGCCAGACCAGCATGTTGGACGTGCGCAAGGTGATCGGCGCCTGAAGCGGGTGCACTGAATTGGTGCCGGCGCAAGGGCGGCGGCGTTCCCTGATAGTTATAGATTAGCGAGAAAAAACATGGGTTTCGGACAAGGATTGAGCGGCTTGAACGCCGCGGCGCAGAACCTGGATGTCATCGGCAACAACATCGCCAACTCCGGCACCGTCGGCTTCAAGTCGTCGACCGCATCGTTTGCGGACGTCTACGCCAGCTCGCGCATCGGTCTGGGTGTAAAGGTGTCGGCCATCACCCAGCGTTTCACGGTGGGGGTGGTTACCGGCGGCGGCGGCGACTACGACATCGCGATCGACGGCGCCAATGGCATGTTCCGCGTTACGGACAACAGCGGTGCGGTGATGTACACCCGCAACGGTGAATTCCAGGTCGACAAGGACAACTACTTCGTGAACGCGCAGGGCTACCGTTTGACGGGCTACCCGGCAGGTGTGATCGGAGCGAATCCCGAGGAGCTGCGTCTGCCCGTAGGCAACGTGCCGCCTCAGGCGACGTCCGGGATTTCCTTCAAGAAAGCCAACCTGGATGGGAATGCCAAAGTCATTGATCCGGCCACCAATCCCTTTGATCCCAAGCTGGCCAATACCTTCACCAACGCGTCGCCCATAACCGTGTACGATTCGCTGGGCAATTCGCATCAGGTCATGCAGTACGTCGCCAAGCGTCCCGCAAACGCTGCTGGCGAAAGCGTCTATGACGTCTATTACACGCTGGATGGTCAGGCCATGACGCCGGCATCGGGGCAACTGACGTTCAATACCTCCGGCGTGATGACCAGCCCTCCGATCGGGAACTTCTCGTTTGCCACCCCTGGCGGCACGGCTACCCCGGCGCAGCCGCTCAACATAGCCTTCAACTACACCGGCATGACCCAATATGGCACCAGCTACGGGTTGGAGCCCTCGGTGGACGGCTATGCCTCCGGGGAGCTCACCGGCATCAACATTGCCGGCGACGGTAGTCTGGTGGCCAAATACACCAACGGTAAAACGCAAGTGGTCGGCACGATCGTGCTGGCTGATTTCGCGAACTTGCAAGGCCTGCAACCCGTGGGCAACAACGCCTGGACGGAAACCGCGATGTCCGGCCAGCCCGTCCTGGGGCAGCCCGGCAGCAATGGCCTGTCCAAGGTCGTGGGTCAGGCCACGGAAGCGTCCAACGTCGACATGAGCAAGGAACTGGTCAACATGATCATCGCTCAGCGCACCTATCAGGCCAACTCGCAGACCATCAAGACCCAGGACGAAATCATGCAAGTCCTGATGAACCTGAAGTAAGCCTGGCAGGCAAGTGACGACACCGACGGAATAGGCAATGGACCGTATCATCTACACCGCCATGAATGGCGCGGCGCGCATCACCGAGCATCAGGCCGCGCTTTCCAACAACATGGCCAACGTGAACACGGCGGGTTTCCGCGAGCAGATCGCGCTATACCGCTCGGTGCCGGTCACGGACGGAACGAGCCTGCCCACGCGTGTTTCGACGGTGGCGTCCACGCCGCGCAACAGCTTCCAGATGGGCAATATGCAGACCACGGGCCGGGACCTGGACGTGGCGCTGTCCAGCGAGCGCGGCTGGATCGCCGTGCAGACCCCGCAAGGCGAGGCCTACACCCGCGCCGGCGGCCTGCAGGTCGGCATCAACGGCCTGTTGCAGACCTCGCTGGGCCAGCCTGTGCTGTCGGACCAAGGCGGTCCCATCGACATACCCGACCAGGCTGCGCTGACGATCACCGCGGACGGCACCATTACCGCCATCGGCGCCGGCGACGCGCCGAACAACATCCTGAACCTGGGTCGGATCAAGCTGGCCAACCCGCAGAATGATCAGCTGGTGCATGGCGACGACGGCGTGTTCCGCATGGCGCCCGTCAATGGCCAGCCTGCGCCTCCGGTACCTGCCGACCCCAGCCTGCGGCTGTTGTCGGGCGTGCTGGAAGGCAGCAACACCAACCCCATGGCGGCGATGGTGGGCATGATCGCCAATGCCCGCCGCTTCGAGCAGCAAATGCAGGTGATCCAGCAGTCGGACCGCAACGCCGAACGCGCCAACGGCATCCTGTCGGTAAGCGCCTGATACGGCAACTGAACTAGAAACATTTTTCGCGCGCGGCCGGGCCGCGGCACCAGGAGTACTTCATCATGATGCGTTCGCTGTGGATCGCCAAGACGGGCCTGGAAGGTCAGCAGACCTCCATGGACGTGATTTCGAACAACTTGGCCAACGTTTCCACCAACGGTTTCAAGCGCGGCCGCGCCGTGTTCCAGGACCTGATGTACCAGACGCTGCGCCAACCCGGCGCCCAGGTCGGCGACGCCACCCAGCTGCCGTCGGGCCTGCAACTGGGCACCGGCGCGCGCGTGGCCGCGACCGAGCGCATCCACACCGCTGGCAACCTGAACAACACCGGCAGCGAGATGGACATCGCCATCAACGGCCGCGGTTTCCTGCAGATCGAACTGCCTGACGGCACCCAGGCTTACACCCGCGACGGCGCGCTGCAGCGCGACCAGAACGGTCAGCTGACGACCGTCAGCGGCTACGTGATCCAGCCGCCGATGAACATCCCGGACAACGCGCTGTCGATCTCCATCGGCAACGATGGCATTGTTTCGGTGACGCAGCCCGGCGCCGCCGGCATCAACGTGCAGATCGGCCAGTTGCAGATCGCGACGTTCATCAACCCCACCGGCCTGCAGAGCATCGGCGAAAACCTGTATTTGGAAACCGACGCGTCGGGTCCCGCCAACCTGCTGCAGCCGGGCGTGGACGGCGCCGGCTCCATCATGCAGAAGTACGTCGAAACCTCCAACGTCAACGTCGCTGAAGAACTGGTCAACATGATCACCACCCAGCGCGCCTACGAAATGAACAGCAAGGCCGTCAAGACCTCGGACGAAATGCTGGCCCGCCTGACCCAACTGTGATGTCCATGTCTGTCCTGCGCCTGGTATCGAGTGCGGCACTGGCTTTGCTGGTGGCCGGTTGCGCCATGATTCCGCCCGAGCCCATCGTGACCGGGCCGACGACGGCCGCGCCGCCGCCTCCGCCCGCGCCCATGGCGCAGCCCACGGGCTCCATCTACCAGCCGACCACCTACGGCAACTATCCGCTGTTCGAGGACCGCCGGCCGCGCAACGTCGGGGACATCGTCACCATCGTCCTGAACGAGAAGACGAACGCCTCCAAGAACGTCGCCACCAACACCAATCGCAGCGGCAGCGCCAACCTGGGCATTGCCGCCGCGCCGTCGTTCATGGACAGCTGGGCCAACGCCAACCTGAACACCGACGCCAAGGGCGGCAACGTGGCGCAGGGCAAGGGCGATAGCACCGCGAACAACGCCTTTACCGGCACCATCACCACCACGGTGGTGGGGGTGATGTCCAACGGCAACCTGCAGGTTGCGGGTGAAAAGCAGATCGCCATCAACCGGGGCAGTGAGTACGTGCGCTTCTCCGGCATCGTGGATCCGCGCTCCATCACCGGCACGAACACCGTCTCGTCCACGCAGGTGGCTGACGCCCGCATCGAATACCGCAGCAAGGGCGTCATGGACGAAGTCCAGACCATGGGCTGGCTGCAACGCTTCTTCCTGATCGCCTCGCCGTTCTGAACATGAAACAACCGAATCCGATATCCGCCTTGCTGTCCTTGTTGGCGCGCGTCTGCGTTTCGGTCGGGCTGCTGGCCGGCGCAGGCGCGGCCCATGCCGAGCGGCTCAAGGACCTGGCCTCGATCCAGGGTGTGCGCGGCAACCAGCTGATCGGCTATGGCTTGGTCGTGGGTCTGGACGGCAGCGGCGACCAGGTGCGGCAGACCCCGTTCACGCAACAAAGCCTGACCAATATGCTGTCCCAGCTTGGGATTACGGTGCCCGCCGGCAGCAATATGCAGCTGAAGAACGTGGCGGCCGTCATGGTCACGACCACGCTGCCCGCATTTGCCCGCCCGGGCCAGACGCTGGACGTGGTGGTTTCGTCCATGGGTAACGCCAAGAGCCTGCGCGGCGGCACATTGCTGATGACCCCGCTCAAAGGGGCCGACAGCCAAGTCTATGCGATTGCCCAAGGCAACATCCTGGTGGGCGGCGCGGGCGCCTCCGCTGGCGGTTCCAGCGTGCAGATCAACCAGCTGAACGGCGGCCGCATCAGCGCGGGCGCCATCGTCGAGCGCGGCGTGCCCACCACGTTCTCGCGCGACGGCTACATTTACGTGGAACTGAACAGCACCGATTTCAGCACGGCGCAGAATGTGGCCATGGCGCTGAACCGCAAGTTCGGCCAGGGCTCCGCCACTGCCCTGGACGGCCGCGTGGTGCAGGTGCGCACGCCCATGGATCAGGCCTCGCAGGCGCGCTTCCTGTCGCAGCTCGAAGACTTGCAGGTGACGCGTGCGCCCACGGTGGCCAAGGTCATCATCAATGCCCGCACGGGTTCGGTCGTCATGAACCGCACCGTCATGATCGAAGAGGCGGCGGTGGCCCATGGCAACCTGTCGGTCATCATCAATCGCCAGAACCAGGTATCGCAGCCCGATACGCCCTTCACGGAAGGGCAGACGGTGGTGGTGCCCAACACCCAGATCGAGGTGCGACAAGAGAACGGTTCGCTGCAACGCGTGAGTACCAGCGCCAACCTGGCGGATGTGGTCAAGGGCCTGAACGCCTTGGGCGCCACGCCACAGGATCTGTTGGCGATTCTTCAGGCCATGAAGACGGCGGGCGCCTTGCGCGCCGAACTGGAAATCATCTGACGGCCATGGCTTATACCAATGATGCGGCGCGTGGCGCCAGCCGCCAGGATTCAGTCTTCGACATGGGCCGCCTGTCGGACCTGAAACGCGACGTCAAGAAGGATCCGGAAGGGACCGATCAGCAGAAGCAGGTCGCCAAGCAGTTCGAGGCTTTGTTCCTGCAGATGATGGTCAAGCGCATGCGCGAAGCCACGCCCAAGGAAGGGCTGTTCGACTCGCAGCAGACGCAGATGCTGCAGTCCATGGCGGACGAGCAGCTGGCTTTGCATCTGGCTTCGCCCGGCATTGGCCTGTCCGGCGCCATCCTGGCGCAAATGCAGCAGGGCAAGCCCGGCGAGCTGGGCGCGGATGCCGTCAAGCGCCTGGGAGAGGGCTCGGATCTCGATTTCCGTTCGGCAAGTCCACGCGAAGTCTCGGCCCTGCTGAACGTGATGCGCAACAACAGCGCGCAGAACCGGGCTTTGGCCGCGGCCGAGGGCGCTCCCGAGCATGTGGTCTCCTTCGTATCCAAGATGTCGCGCGCGGCCAATCTGGCTTCGCAGCAAAGCGGCGTGCCCGCGCGTCTGATCATGGGGCAGGCGGCGCTGGAGTCCGGTTGGGGTAAGCGCGAGATCAAGGACCAGGACGGCAGCACCAGCTACAACCTGTTCGGCATCAAGGCGGGATCCAGCTGGAAGGGCCGGGTCGTCAATGTGCTGACTACCGAATATGAAGACGGTGTGGCTAAAAAGGTGACGCAACCCTTCCGAGCCTACGCGTCCTATGAGGAATCGTTTGCGGATTACGCGCGCCTGATTGGCAACAGCCCGCGCTACGAGGGCGTCACGCAGGCGCGCAACGAGATTGAGGCGGCCCGCAGAATCCAGGACGCTGGCTATGCGACGGACCCGCAGTATGCGCAAAAGTTGATTGGTGTCATGGGCCAACTGCGGGGAGCCGCATCCAAGGTGGAAATTTCTCGCCAGATGTTGGAAGGACTCTAAATTCGGATCACCTCCTGCCGTTAATTGGACATCTAGGTATATCAGCGGTTACATACGGGGCATTGCATGAACATGTATAAATTGGCGCTGGGCGGGCTGAACGCCGCCCAGGCAGGGCTGGCCACCACCAGCCACAATATCAACAATGCCACCACGGTCGGTTACAACCGCCAGCGCGTCATGGTCTCGACCGCCGGCGCCCAGGCCACCAGCAACGGCTATATCGGCCGCGGTGTGCAGGTAGACACTGTCGTGCGCAGCTATGACAGCTTCCTGTACAAACAACTGGTCGGAGCCCAAGGTAGCGGCGCCCAGCTTCAGACGCAGTACAACCAGGTTTCGGCGATCAACAACCTGTTCGCGGACCGCACCGTGGGTATCGCGCCTGGCCTGAACAACTTCTTCACCAGCATTAATGCGGTGGCCAGCAAGCCTGCCGACCCTGCCGCTCGCCAGGATCTGCTGGGCAAGGCCAACAGCCTGGCAACCCAGATCCGCTCGGCCTACACCGAAATGCAAAATCAGCGCATGGGCCTGAATACGCAGATCACGACGACGGTGGAGCAGGTCAACAGCTATTTGTCCCGCATCAACGACCTGAATCAGCAGATCTCTCTGGCCACGGGCCAGGCGGGTGGAGGTCTCCCCAATGATCTCCTGGATCAGCGCGATCAGGCTGTCATGGAGCTGAACCAATTGGTGGGTGTCACCACCTATGAACAAGGCGACCAGCTCAACGTTGCGTTGGCCAATGGCGGCCAGGCCCTTCTGTCTGGCAATACCGTGTATCCGCTGCAAGCGGTAAGTTCAGCCAAGGACGTGGGGCGTACCGCCATCGCCTATACGCTGCCGGCAGGAGCCGGCAAAACGGTAGCCGTGGAATTGAGCGACAACGAAGTGACGGGCGGTACGCTGGGTGGCTTGCTGCAGTTCCGAACCGCGTCGCTGGACATGATGCAGAGCCAACTGGGCCAGATGGCGGTGGGCTTGGCTCTGTCCTTTAACGCGCAGCATAAGCAGGGTTTTGACCAGAACGGCAATCCCGGCACGGACTTCTTTGGCATCGGCTCGCCGCAAGGCATACCCAATGCGCAGAACAAGAGCAATGCGCAGATCTCGGGCCAATTCACGAATCTGAACAACATCAACGCCAAGGACTACGAGATTTCGTTCGACGGCACGAACTACCGGGTGCTGCGCATGCCCGAAGGTTCGGAGGTTTTCAACGGTCCGGCCACGGGTACTCCCGCTACGCTGAATCTTGAAAACGAGATGGGCGTCTCCCTGACCATCAGCGCGCCGCCGCAAGCCGGTGACAAATGGTCGCTGGCACCCACGCGCGACGCCGCGCGCGATATCAGCGTGTTGATCAGCGACCCATACAAAGTCGCGGCAGCCGATGGCGACAAAGGTGACGCCAACGGCAAGAACGCACTGAAATTGGCGCAACTTCAAAACGGCAAGATGTTGGCCAACGGCACGATGAGCGTGAACGACATGTTCGCCCAGGTCGTGAATACCGTTGGCGTCCAGACCGCGCAGGTCAAGTCCGCGGCGACCGCACAGGCGAATCTGATCACCCAGAAGATCGCGGCGCAGCAGGGGGTTTCAGGCGTCAATCTGAATGAAGAGTACGTCAACCTGTCCCAATACCAAGAGCAATATCAAGCCAGCGCCCGCATCATTGACGTGGCCAGCACCATGTTCGACACGCTGCTGGGTCTGCGCGGCTGATCGGATCGTTGAATCGTGACCAATACAGATAAATTCGGAGCTTCACCATGCGCCTGAGCACTTCAATGATGTATTCGAACGGGCTGAAAGGCATCCTCGCTCAGGAATCGGACATGAACCGTCTGGTCGAGCAGGTCGGCAGCGGACGCAAGTTCCTGTCGCCTGCGGACGACCCCCTGGCGGCCGCGCGCGCCATTGACGTGGCGCAGACGCAGAGCATGAACAATACGTATGGAATGAACCGCCAGACCGCCAACACGAATCTGGGGCAGGAAAGCAATACGTTGACGGCGGTGACGAACGCCTTGCAGGAAGCGCGCACGCGCATCATCCAGGCCGGAAGTACCCTGTCGGATAGCGACCGCCGCACCCTGTCCACGGCGCTCAAGAGCACTCGTGATGCCTTGTTGGGCCTGGCCAATACGACCGACGGCAATGGCCAGTATTTGTTCTCCGGCAATAATGGCAGCGTGATGCCTTATTCCAAGAACGCTGCGGGCCAGATTACGTACAGTAATTCGATAGGCGAACGCACCATTCAGGTGGATCAAAGCCGTCAGATGTCCACCAGCGACCTCGGCAAGGACATCTTTGGACGCGCCAATCCGGGCTCGCAGGCCTATGTCGCTTCAGCACCGCAAACGAACACGGGCTCAGCGCAATTTGGCGCGGTTTCGGTAGCACCGGGGACTGGTGGCGGCGGGAAGGCGTTCGAGGTGACGTACGAGGCGGATGCTGCGACCGGTGCCATGGGCTACCGAATCACAACGACGAACCCCGATGGAAGCTCCACGGTCGTTCCGCAGCCTCCGCAAGCCGCAACGCTTTATGCCGATGGCGCAGCGGTCGACTTCGGCGGCGTCTCGGTGGCCATCAATGGGACTCCCAAACCAGGGGATTCGATCAAGCTCCAGAGCGTCCAGTCGGCCGACATGGACGTGTTCGCCACCTTGGACAACATCATCGCCGCACTGGATGCGCCCAACGATGGTGATCCTGTGGCGATGGCGAGACTGAACAACGCCCTGGCGACCGGCAACAAGAAGCTTGCGAACAACTACGACAACGTCCTGACGGTGCAGGCTTCGGTTGGCGCCCGCCAGAATGAATTGGACGCCCTGAATGCGACCGGCACGCAAAAAGGCCTGTCGTACTCGCAATCCCTGTCCGATCTGGAAGAACTGGATTACTACCAAGGCGCCAGCCAGCTTGCCTTGCGCCAGGTCGCGCTGCAAGCGGCTTCGGCCGCATTCATGACCATCCAGGGATCGAGTCTGTTCAGTCGCAAGTAGGTAATACGGTAGGTCAAAAAAGCGCGCCATTGAGTGCGTGGAGTTGCGCCGTTACGGACGCTACTGGCCAGGGGCCGGGGCGTCCGTGTGTGCGTGCAGAGTAGGAAATAGTCGTTTCACATTGCTTAACGCTCGGATATTCCATGCTTGTCAACTTGAAAGTCCGCACCTGTCTCGTTCTGGTGTTGCTGCTCTTCACGGGCGCCATGTTCATTTCCAATGGCGTGGCGTGGATGGGGCTGAACTCGAGCAATGAGAAGCTGGAGCGGGTGAACGACGCCTATTCCACGCAGGCCTCGCAGCTGAACCGGGCCTACATCCTGTTCCTGCGCGGCCGCTTGCTGCTGGCGACGTCGCTGATGGATCTGCAGCAAGGAAAGACCGAACAGGCGACCTCGCAGGCCAAGCGCGCGGAAGGCCTGATGCAGGAAGGCGCTCAGGCGCTGGACGCATACCGCAAGGCGCCGCGCCTGGAAGGCTCGGAGGCCTTGAATCAAAAGCTGGAAAGCGCCTACAAGCAGTTCAACGATGTGGTCAGGCGTCAGGCGGCCGCCTTGTCGACCATGGCGGTGCAGGACTACCTGGATCTGAATGACGCGGGAAGCGCGGCGAACACGGCTCTGAGAGAGGCCGTCGGCGGCGTCCTGGCGCATATCGATTCCAGCACCGATGAGCTTGTGGTGCAGGCTGAAACGGCCCATGGCGTTTCGCGCACGGTCACGATAGTCATGCTGGCGATCTCCCTGGCCTTGGCATTGGGATGCTGGCTGTTCATCAGCCGGACCGTGCTGCGCCCGTTGCGCGAAGCGGGCGATCATTTCGAAAAGATCTCGGGCGGCGATTTCACCGGTCGCATCGATGTGCGCAGCACCAACGAGATTGGCCAGCTGTTCGGCGCGATCAAGCGCATGCAGGAAAGCCTGACCCGCACCGTGGCGCTGGTGCGCCGCGGCGTGGACGAGATCAACGTGGGTTCGCGCGAGATTTCGGCGGGCAACACGGATTTGTCCAGTCGCACCGAGCAGCAGGCGGCCTCGCTGGAAGAAACCGCGGCGTCGATGGAAGAACTGGCTTCGACCGTGAAGCAGAACGCGGATAACGCGCGCCAGGCCAACCAGCTGGCGGCCAGCGCCTCGGATGTGGCCGAGCGCGGCGGTTCGGCGGTGTCGGAAGTGGTCAGCACGATGCAGGGCATTTCCGCCAGCTCGCGCAAGATTTCCGAAATTGTCTCGGTGATCGATGGCATCGCGTTCCAGACCAACATCCTGGCGCTGAACGCCGCTGTCGAAGCGGCGCGCGCGGGCGAGCAGGGCAAGGGCTTTGCGGTGGTGGCGGGCGAAGTGCGTTCACTGGCGCAGCGCAGCGCCCAGGCAGCCAAGGAAATCAAGGGCCTGATCG
>NZ_MTLG01000067.1 GCF_002192695.1 Achromobacter xylosoxidans | reverse complement strand
CGCGTTCAGCGCCAGGATGTTGGTCTGGAACGCGATGCCGTCGATCACCGAGACGATTTCAGAAATCTTGCGCGAGCTGGCGGAAATTTCCTGCATGGTATTGACCACTTCCGACACTGCCGAACCGCCACGCTCGGCCACGTCGGACGCGCTGGCCGCCAATTGGTTGGCCTGGCGCGCGTTGTCCGCGTTCTGCTTCACGGTCGAGGCCAGCTCTTCCATCGAGGCTGCGGTTTCCTCCAGCGAGGCCGCC
Source organism: Achromobacter xylosoxidans (assembly GCF_002192695.1). Lineage (GTDB taxonomy): Bacteria > Pseudomonadota > Gammaproteobacteria > Burkholderiales > Burkholderiaceae_B > Achromobacter > Achromobacter xylosoxidans_C. Next base: position 212,349 of record NZ_MTLG01000067.1, on the reverse strand, counting down.
TGCTGTTCCGTACGGCTGGACAGATCCGTGTTGCCCGCCGCGATCTCGTGCGAACCCACGTTGATCTCATCCACGCCGCGGCGCACCGACGCCACCGTGCGCGTCAAACTTTCCTGCATGCGCTTCAGGGCGGCAAACAGCTGGCCGATTTCGTTGGTGTTGCGCACGTCCACGCGCGCCGTAAGATCGCCGCCGGCGATGCGGTCGAAATGATGGCCTGCCTCCTTCAGCGGCAGCAGCACGCGGCGGCGCAGGAACACATAGGTTGCGAACACCAACAGCGCGGCGATCACCCCGCCGGCGGCGACCGCCATCAAGACGAACCGGTAACGCACCTGCGCCACCTCATGGGCGTCCAGCATCTTGCTGGCGCGCCAGAAATCAAAGCCTTCGATCGCGCGCGCGTAACGTCCCTCCAGGGCGTCCTGCACCGTCTGAACCTGCTTCTGGTAGGCCGGCATGTCCGCCTTTTCCAGAGCGGCGACCAGCGGCGCCAGCCCTTGCCGGACCAGCGCATCGTAGGACTCGTCGATTTCCTTGAGCGCGTCGGTCGCTTCGGCGGGCCGGGCCAGGCTCTTGTAATACTCGTACTCGGCCTGCCCCTTGTTCATGGAGGCCTTGGCGCGTTCCAGCAGGCCGGCCGCCTCGGACGACAAACCCTGGGTCAGCAAAGTGGGCTGCCCCACGTTCTTCACGATGTCCGCGTAGTTGGCCGCGGCCGCGCGACCCAGCCCGGTCATGCTGTCCTTGTAGCTGGAGACGACGCGGCCGACCGCATCGTCCAGCTCCTGCGATTGCTTGATCTCCGCCAGGGTGCCATTGCTGATGCGCAGGGACAGCACGCCCAGCGCGGCCCCGATCACCAACATGAATGAGAAAAACGCCAGCACCCACAACAGGCTGCTGCGTATCGTCATGTTCGCGAGAAACTTGCGCATCACAAGAACCACTCCCAGATTGAAGTCGTTAAAGGAAAGCGCCACATTGGGTTCAATATGGCGCTTCTACCTCCCAAGCAGGCCGTTCCGATCAGGAAGCGACCTTCTCCACCAGCGCCATTTCGTCGCTGGTCATCATTTTCTCGATATCCACCAGGATCAACATGCGCTCGTCCACCGTACCCAAGCCCGTCAGGTACTCCGTGGACAAGGTGGCGCCGAATTCCGGCGCCGGGCGGATCTGGCCCGAATTGAGCATCAGCACATCGGACACGCCATCCACCACGATGCCGACCACGCGGCGGTCGAGGTTCAGGATGATGACCACGGTCTGCTCGTTGTATTCGACGCGGCCCAGGTTGAACTTGATGCGCAGGTCGACGATGGGCACGATGATGCCGCGCAGATTCGTCACGCCCTTGATGAACGGCGGAACATTCGCGATGCGGGTGACCGTGTCGGCGTCATAGCCGCGGATCTCCTGCACCTTCAGGATGTCGATGCCGTACTCTTCGTCGCCCAGCGTGAAAACCAGGAACTCGCTGCCGACATCTTCGTTGCGCGCGGATTGCGCTTGCGGTTTGGCTGCCATGAGGTTTATTTCTCCATCAATTCAGAATGGCTTCGGGCTGCGACCAACGCTCGCGGTTGGCGCGCGCAAGCGCAAATACGTCGACGATCAGGGCCACGCTGCCATCGCCCAGGATGGTGGCGGCGGAAATGCCCGGCACCTTGCGGTAATTCGATTCCAGGTTCTTCACCACGACCTGGTGCTGTCCGATCAGGTGATCCACCAGCAGCGCGAAACGGCGGTCCTCGGCCTGCATGATGACCGCGATGGCCTGCGTGGGATCGGTCTGGGCGTCGCTCACCGAGAACACCCGGTGCATCTCGACCAGCGGCAGGTATTCGCCGCGCACCTGCATCACGCGCTCGTTGCCGGCAACGGAATAGATCTGGTCGTTGGTGGGTTGCAGCGATTCGGTGACGTGGTTCAGCGGCAGGATGAAGGTTTCCTCGCCGACGCGCACCGACATGCCGTCCAGGATCGCCAGCGTCAGCGGCAGCACGATGCGCGTCGTGGTGCCGTTGCCCGGCTCGCACGACAGCTGCACATGACCACCCATGTCCTGGATGTTCCGGCGCACCACGTCCATGCCCACGCCGCGGCCCGAAATATCGGTGACCTTTTCGGCGGTGGAAAAACCGGGCGCGAAGATCAGTTGCCAGATTTCGTCGTCCGGCGAATTCTCGTTTACCGGCAAGCCCTGCGCGATCGCCTTCTTCAGGATCTTTTCGCGGCTCAAGCCGCCGCCGTCGTCGCTGACCTCGATGACGATATTGCCACCGTTATGCTGCGCCGACAGCACCAGCTGGCCAACAGGATCCTTGCCGGCAGCGACGCGCTTTTCGGGCGTCTCGATGCCGTGGTCCAGGCTGTTGCGCACCAGGTGGGTCAGCGGATCGATGATGCGTTCGATCAGGCTCTTGTCCAGTTCCGTCGCGCGGCCATAGGTCTGCAGTTCTATCTGCTTGCCCATTTTGCCGGCGATGTCGCGCACCAGGCGCGGGAAGCGGCTGAACACGTAGTCCATCGGCATCATCCGGATGGACATGACCGCTTCCTGCAGGTCGCGGGCATTGCGTTCCAGCTGTTCCATGCCGTTGAGCAGGCGGTCGTGCAGCACCGGATCCAACGTGGAAGCCGTCTGCGCCAGCATGGCTTGCGTAATTACCAGTTCGCCCACCAGGTTGATCACCTGGTCGACCTTCTCGACGCCGACGCGGATCGAGGTGGATTCCTTGTCGGCATGCGCCGCGGCAGACGCGGCAGGCCGCGCCGCGCGGGTCGCCTGCGTGGCCGCCTCGGCGGAAGCTGTCGACTCGATTACCGCAGGCGCCTCGGGAGTCGGGGCCGCGGCCACTGCTGGCGCCGGTGCCGGCGCCGCGACAGCAGGCTGAGGGGTACCCGCAGGCGCCGCTTCACGGCTGATTTCCAGCTGATCGCCGTCGATGATGAAGCAACACACGGCCTCGATATCGTCGGGCGTGCAGGTGCTTTCCATCCATACGGTCAGCGTGCCGCCGGCGTGTTCGCTGGCCTTCACAGTGCCGAGATTGCCCATCTCTTCGAGCAGGGAGGCCGCATCCTTATCCGAGACCTTGGTAATCCGCACGCGTAGCGGCAGGCTGCCGGCTTCCGCGGCCAGGGCTTGCGGCGCAGGCGCCGCAGCCACCGGCGCGGGGACTGGCGCTGGCACCGGCGCCGGGGCCGGAACCGCCGCCGCTGCCGGGGCCTCAGCCGCTGCGGCGGGATCCTTATGCTCCAGCGCAAGCTGCCTCAAGACGGCGCAGATACGCTCAAACACGGCTTCATCGGGCTCTTCGGAGGCCCGATAGGCATCCAGTTGGCTTTTGAGCACGTCTTTCGTTTCCAAGAAAATATCGATCATGTCCGTGCGCAGCGCCATTTCGCCGCGACGGATCGCATCCAGGAGGTTTTCCAGCAAATGGGTCGTGCCCGCCAGCTGCGTGAAGCAGCCGAACGTCGCCGCTCCACCCTTGATCGAGTGGGCCGCGCGAAAAATCGCGTTGAGCTGTTCGATGTCGGGCGCGCCCACATCGAGCTCGAGCAGCAACTACTCCATCTGCGCGAGCAGCTCATCCGCCTCGTCGAAAAAGGTCTCGTAAAACTGACTGAGGTCCAAACCAGAACTCATGGCCCGTACGCCTTCAAAAATGAACCTGCTTACGCGCCGGCCTGCTCGTCGAGCAGTTCAGACGCCAATTCCACCAGCACATCGGGGTCAACCGGCTTGGAAAGCCAGCCACAGACCCCCAGATCCCGGGCGGCCATCTTGCTGTCCACATCGTCCTCGGTGGTCAAGACCAACACTGGGACGTCCAGGTACTCGTCTTCCTGGCGCAAGCCCTGAATCAGCTCCAGGCCGCCCATGACCGGCATGTTCCAGTCGCTGACCACCAGGTCCACCTGATGGCGCCTGGCCATTTCGAGCGCTTCCTGGCCGTTGCCGGCCGTCAGGACTTTCCATCCCGCGCCCGTCAACGTCGCCTGGACGATCATCCGCATCGTCGCCGAGTCGTCCGCCACCAGAATCGTTGCCGCCATTGCTATCGAACCCCTTCCGCGGGCGGGGTGTTCTCCGCCTCGCCTGGTTTGCTTGCCGTCGTGGCCTGGGCCGCGGCTTGCGCCGCTTCCACCGCCGTTCCCACCTCGCGGGCATCCTTGGCGCTCACGTCCGCAGCCGCGGCGTTCTCGTTCTCGATGCGCCGCTGGGTGCTCTGGTTGAGCACCACTAGGCTGATGCGTCTATTAACGGCCGCATACGGGTCATCTTTAACCAGGCTCATGCTGGACGACAGCCCCTGGATGCGCAGGACCTTGCTTTCGTTCATGCCGCCCGCCACCAGTTCCTGGCGCGATGCGTTGGCACGGTCGGCCGACAGCTCCCAGTTGCTGTAGGCGCGCTCCCCGCGGGCGTACTGCGACGCGTCGGTGTGGCCGGATATGCTGACCTTGTTGGGCAATTCGTTCAGGACCGGCCCCAGCTCCCGCAGAATGTCGCGCATGTAGGGCTGCACTTCCGCGCGGCCGGTGGCGAACATCGGACGGTTCTGGTTATCGATGATCTGGATGCGCAAGCCTTCGGTGGTCAGGTCGATCAGCAGTTGCGGCCTGAAGCTCTTCAGTACCGGGCTGGTCTCGATGACGTTCTCAAGCCGCTTTTTCAGGTTTTCCAAGCGATGCTGTTCGCGGCGCTCGGCGTCGCCCATGGGCTGCGCCTCGACGCGGTTGCCCTGCGCGCGGCGCACGTCGCCTTCGCTGCGCAAGGGGTCCTTGCCGCCCCCCGGCACCGCGCTGGTCTCGGCCGAACTGCTGGGGCCGCCCGTGATGGCGACGCGCAACGGCATGCGGAAGTACTCCGCGATGCCCTTGAGCTCTTCTCGGGGCACGATGCTGATCAGCCACATCACCAGGAAGAACGCCATCATGGCCGTGATGAAGTCGGCGTAGGCGATCTTCCAGCTGCCGCCGTGGTGGCCCCCGCCATGCCCGCCCTTCTTGCGGCGGATCACCACGCGGTGATTGTTTACCGTGCTCATGGCCCGCTCCGTCAGGCCTTGCCGGTGGCGGTGGACTTGGCTTGCCGGACGTGCTCTTCCAGCTCACCAAAAGTCGGACGCACGGCGGAGAACAGCACCTTGCGGCCAAATTCCACGGCCAACTGGGGCGGATAGCCATTCATGCTGGCCAACAGCGTGGTCTTGATGCATTCCAGCACCTTGGTGGCTTCGTCGCTGCGGCGATCGACTCGCGAAGCCAGCGGACCGACGAAGCCGTAGGCCAGCAGAATCCCCAGGAACGTGCCCACCATGGCCTTGGAAATCAAGTCGCCCAGGATCGCCGGGGGCTGATCCACGGCGGCCAGCGCCTTGATCACGCCCAGCACCGCGGCCACGATGCCAAAGGCCGGCAGGCCGTCGGCCATCTGCTGCAAGGCGCGCACGGGAACCTCGCGCTCATGGCGGTAGGTTTCGATTTCCTCGTCCATGAGCGTCTCGATTTCGAACGAGCTCATGTTGCCGCTGATCATGATGCGCAGGTAGTCCGTGATGAACTCCATGAGCTTGGCGTCTTTGGCGATGCGGGGATACTCGCTGAAGATCGGACTGGATTCCGGGTCTTCGATATGCGATTCGATGGCCATGAGGCCCTCGCGGCGCGCCTTGTTCAGCAGCACATACAGGAGCGCCATCAGCTCCATGTACACGTCCTTGCCGTAGCGTGAGCTTTTCAGCGCGTCGGGCAGCGCGGCCTTGACCAGCATCAGCGACTTCTTGCTGTTGCTGGCGATGAAAGCGCCAAAAGCCGCCCCGAAGATCAGCGTGAGTTCGAACGGCTGGTACAGCGCGCCCAAATGGCCGCCCAGCGCTATGAAGCTGCCGACGACCGACACGCCCACCACGAGAAAACCGATAACAATCAACACATCAGGCCCCTGCCAACGAAGTCTAAAACCGGCGTCAATGATCCCCTGTTCCCCTCGACCCAAAAAGGCGGGTTACGGGGGGTTTTCCAGGGCTTTTGATGTATTTGGATACCGCCGGTCAAAGCCGGGCGGTACTCGCAGCGGGCGCAGGGCGAGTTCCGGCGCGGGCCTTGGCCGCAGCGCGCGTCTTGCCGGCGCGGGGTGGCGGCCGGCAGATCGCGCACACGAAATCCGATTGGGGATCGTGGGCATGGGCGATGAAATGCCCTCCGCATTGGCGGCAAGCGGACATTTGCAGCATGCCGCTATCGAAAAAACGCACCAGCATCCAGGCGCGCGTGAAGCTCAGGACGGGCTCTGCGCCTTCAGCGGCATCGGTGCCGGCATTTTCGAGATAGAGGCGATAGGCGTCGATGGTGGCGCGTATGCCCTTGCTGCTGGTACGCGTATTCAGGAACGAATACACGTTATAGAAGAGCGAGGAATGGATGTTGGGCAGCCAGGTCATGAACCAGTCGACCGAGAAAGGCAGCATGCCCTTGGGTGGCGAGCAGCCGCGGATTTCGCGGTACAGGCGCGCCAGGCGGTCATGGCTGAGGCTGGTTTCAGCCTCCAGCACCTGCAGCCGAGCTCCCAAAGTGATCATGGAGCTGGCAAGCAGAATGTCATCCGCTTCCTGCGAAACGCTCTTGGTGGCCATTACACGTGCTTCCGGATGGAATGATCAGGCCGTCAGGCCAATTCTTCGACAGGCTGCTTGGCCAGCAGGATGGTTGCATGCGCTTGCTGCAGCGCACCACCCAGAACGTCGTGGGTCAGCGCGGACAGCAGGCTGTAGTCGTCGAAACGGAAACGGCACAGCAGCGAGCTGGAGCTTGCGAGCTTGACCAATTGCGCCGGCGATAGGCGCATGAGGATGTCAGCGACCTCATTGCTGAATCCCAAGCGGAACATCGACGCCGCATAGTCGTCGCGCAACATGCGTTGCGCCAGTAACAAATAGGACAGATTCACTTCACGAATGTCTGTCAGCAATGAATTTTCGACTTGTTGCACGCCCGACTCCCTATTCCCTATCCCGCCGATGGGGGCTTGTGTAAGCAAAAGCACCGGAATTCCGGCGCTTTTACGTTCGATACATTCTGCTTTAATGCGAAATGTATCATTTGTTCGCAATTTAAGTAAAATTTACCACAGCTGATGTCATTTTCTATGACTTATATGACAAAACTTTGTTGATGTTGCGCAACTTACCGCTTTCGATACACCTTGACATATAAATTTCAGACGAATTTACGTCAATTTGGCAAATAAGCATTCAAAACATTGCGTACTTTGAGGAATGAAACGGTGTTGTTTGCCGACAATGGCACCTTGCAGATCACTAAATCCACCCAGCTTTAGCGCAGCCGCGCGTTTGTCGACAATGTCGCAAATTGACAACAACAGACCACGCGCAACGATGGACACCGCCCGACATTCCCGCAATGCCTCACGCAGATGACAGCCTGGTCGAATATGCCCCGCTAGTGCGGAAGCTGGCCCTGCAATTGCTCGCCCGGCTTCCCGCCAGCGTAGAACTCGACGACCTGATACAGGCCGGCATGATCGGCCTGCTCGACGCCGTGCGCCGCTATCAGGAAACCGCCGACGCCCAGTTCGAGACCTACGCCACCACCCGCATCCGCGGCGCGATGCTGGACGAATTGCGCGGCCAGGATTGGCTGCCCCGGAGCGTGCGCGCCAAGGCGCGCAAGATCGAGCAGGCCATCCAGCAGCTGGAACAGCGTTTGATGCGCGCCCCGAGCGAAGCCGAAATCGCGCAGCAGCTCGACATGCCGCTGGGCGACTACCAATCACTGTTGCACGATGCCCAGGGCGTACAGATCGTGCACTACGAGGACTTCACCACCGAACCCGACTCGGCCAGCGGCCAATCCGACTGGGCCGCCACGCTGAACCATGGCGCCGCCGGCGGCAATCCGCTGGATTCGCTGCTGGCCGGCGATTTCCGCCAGGCGCTGATCCACGCCATTGACGCCCTCCCCGAGCGTGAAAAGCTGCTGTTGTCGCTTTGTTACGAACAGGGGCTGAACCTGAAGGAAATCGGCGCGATCCTGAATGTGACCGAGGCGCGGGTGTGCCAACTGAGGTCGCAGGCGACGGCGCGGATACGGGCGAAGCTGAAGGAACAGGCGTGGCAGGAATTGCCCCAGGACGGGCAGATTGCGCAGGTGATATAGATAGGCGCAAGCTCGGCACGCGCCGGAACGCCTTTGCCGCGACAGCCCTGGCCGCCAAGGCCCCTGAACATGACGGACGCGCCTCGCGTCCGTTTTACATTGCGCGCCGACCACACATGAAAGACCGCGGACACGCGCTCTCTACATCCGTCCGACTGTAGGAACGATGAAGACTTGCGTCCTTGCACTATATAAGCGCAGCGGCTTGAGCAGCCTGGCCTCAGGCCAGGCAACGGCCCCATCCCTTCGGACAGAAGAAAAATGTCGACTTTCGCGAAATAGCGCTAAAGATTGATTTTGGACTGCCGTAATCCTGGCAACGGAGAGATTCCTAGACACAAAGTCGACGAACTTTCCCGTTAACACCAGTGGGCGGCCTTGCTGCCCAGTTTGAAGAAGCCTTTCTCTCTTGGGAGCCTGAACATGGCTGCAGTCATCAATACCAACTATCTCTCGCTGGTTGCTCAAAACAACCTGAACAAGTCGCAATCGGCTCTGGGCAGCGCCATCGAGCGTCTGTCGTCGGGTCTGCGCATCAACAGCGCCAAGGACGACGCCGCCGGCCAGGCCATCGCCAACCGCTTCACCGCGAACGTCAAGGGCCTGACCCAAGCCGCCCGCAACGCCAACGACGGCATCTCGATCGCTCAGACGACCGAAGGCGCGCTGAACGAAATCAACAACAACCTGCAGCGCATCCGCCAACTGTCCGTGCAAGCCACCAACGGCACGAACTCCGGCACCGACCTGAACTCGATCCAGGACGAAATCAAGCAGCGCCTGGAAGAAATCGACCGCGTGTCGGCCCAGACCCAGTTCAACGGCGTGAAGGTCCTGGCCAAGGACAGCACCCTGAAGATTCAAGTCGGCGCCAACGACGGCGAAACCATCGACATCGATCTGAAGGAAATCACCGCTTCCACGCTGGGCCTGCAAGGCTTCAACGTCAACGGCGTGAAGGGCACCGCCACCAAGGTCGACGGTACGACCGCCGCGCAGAAGGCTCAAATCAAGGCCAACTACGGCGACAGCACCGCAGTCACCAAGCTCGGCGTCGCTGGCGGCACTTTTGCAGCCGACCTGAGCGCCCGCCTGGGCGTGGCGGCCGGTAGCGTCGCTCTGGAAGCGGACGCCTATCAGGACGATTCGGGCAACTGGTTCGCCAAGGTGAACATCACTGCAAACGGCGCTGCTGAATCGGCTGCATTGAAGGCCTCCGGCTTCAACATCGACGACACCAAGACGGGCTCGTACTACATCGCCCTGGATCCGGCCAAGGCTGATTTCACCGCAGTAGCGGGCACCGCCACGTTCACCCCCGACGGCAAGACGGTCAGTTTCGGTTCGCTGGTGCAAGGCTCGACCACCAACGCGCTGGCCACCATGGACAAGGCACTGGCGAGCGTTGATTCGCTGCGTAGCACGCTGGGCGCCCTGCAGAACCGCTTCGAATCGACCGTTGCCAACCTGAACAACACGATCACGAACCTGTCCGCAGCCCGTTCGCGCATCGAAGATTCGGACTACGCGACCGAAGTGTCGAACATGACCAAGAACCAGATCCTGCAACAGGCCGGCACCTCGGTCCTGGCCCAGGCCAACCAGGTTCCGCAGAACGTGCTGTCGCTGCTGCGCTAAGCACCAATAGCCAAATGCCGGATGGGCGCATGCCCTGCCGGCTCATGGCAACGAAACGCCCGCCGCCTCACCGCGCGGGCGTTTTTTTGTTTACATCATTCATAAAAAAAGGCGCCTCATAGAGGCGCCGGATTGATCTGGCGGTAGGCGCGCTCAGGAAAGCCGCAACGCGTGATGGCGCAAGATTTCCAATAGCGTCCTGATGAAACGCTGTGCCAAGGCGTCAAGATTGCGTTGGCCCTTCAAGCTTTCCCCATTGGGCCCCGACACAATCCCTTGTTGCCATGCATCGCGCAGCAGCTTGCTCAACGCGGCGTCGTTGCGCTGGCCGTCCATCTGACGCATGGTCCAGAATTGCACGGCATCGGGCGTCCAGTAGACGGGGCAATGCCAGAGGTTCGAAGGCGCCACTTGGTTATCATCCCCAGCCTTTGCATCAAGCAACGCCACGATACCGGGTATCAAGCTGGGCGCCATGTCTTGCGGCATGGCATCGTAGGGAGTCTGGTCCTGCGCAAGCAATACCCGCCCGACGGAGACCAGATGCAACCAAGCCCGTTCGATGTCGGCAGCGGGCAAGTCGATACGGTCAACAATCTCTGCCACCGTCAACGAACGAGGCCATGTCTGCGACAGCAGGTCCGTGACAGCCAACGTTGCCGCATTGTCGGCACACAGCATGACTCCATTCTGATCGCGCAACCATTGCTCACCAGGCTGGGAGGAAACATCGGCGGGTGCATCCACCTTGTCAAAGTGCGCAGCCAGGCGGAGCGCGCTGGCTCGAGCCGGGTCGGGCTGATGCAGCATTTCGGCTTGGCGCGAGAGCTGCACCAGCAGGCTCTTGCGGAAGTTCTGTCCGACGAGAAAATCCAGGTATTGCTGACGGACCAACCTGGGCTGACCAATTGCGGTGAGGCTCAGATTCAATTGCACGTTCTGCCCATAATTTGCCGAAATTTCCAGCTGGGGTTGGGCATCTCCCATGTGGTCCAACCCACTGCGCATGGCGAGGTCGGCAAATTCGACCAGGTAGCACGGTGAATTGAAGGTCTCAAGGTATTCGTGTTCGAGGTAATAGTCCGGCAAGCGATCCAGGGCATGAGTGATCTTGCCGAGCGCCGCACCCAGCGTATTGCTGCCTGCCGTCCCCTGCTTGAACATGTTGATCACCGCCCGGGCCGACTCCACACGCTCCTTGCCTGAGGTCAGTCCATGCGCATGCAAAGTCATGGCATCCCGAATGATGTCTCCCGCCTTCCAGCCTGGGTACGTGTTGTAGCTGATGTAGGCCACGCCTTCTTCAGTTAGGTTGGTATGGCTCAGCTTCATCAGCGCTTCGCGCACAGCTGGAGGGATCCAGCTGAAAACGCCGTGCGCAATGATGTAATCAAACTTGCCGAACTCCGGCCCGATATCGGTCAGGCTCATGGCATGCAGCGTCAGGTTCTTCACGCCTGTGCGCGCCAGTACCCGCCGGCCCGCCTCGATCTGCACCGGCGAGAGGTCGACCCCTACCACCTCCGCATCAGGATAGGCCAACGCGAATGGCAGGAGGTTCCCGCCTGCCGCGCAGCCGATTTCCAGCACTCTCGCGCGATGGGGCGCAGGCGCGGTCACGCCGTACAGGTGTGCAACTGCCTGGATATGTGCGGGGGAGGAATAGTAAAACGCCTCCGAGGCATACGGCCGCTCGTCGTACTGGCGAGCGATTTCCTGGTTGGCGCTGTCGTCGTCGGACGAAACGGGGATGGTGGCGTCCACGGGAACTCCTGAAAGCATGGGCGGAAAAATGGAGGAGCCACGTTAACAGCCCTATCGTCAAGAAAATCCCGCGAATAGCGGCCAAATCGACGGGTATTAGCGAGGACTCGCAGTAGCGCCGAACCGCTGGCCGTCCGCCCGAGCCGCAGCACGGCACGACGGAACACTCGGGGTGTGTTACAGCCCCAGGGGCGCCCGAGTCCCAATCTAGGCCCATTTTTTCAGACTATTCCCCTTTTTCACTTGCGCCGATTGCCTCATACTCGCGACTGCACGATTTTGTATCTATAGTTTTCACAACATGACCGCGACGCCCCCCGATCCACTCGCTACGCAGCACGGCAGCATCCCGGATCCAGATACCCAGGCGCCGATGGACGAGCAGACCCTGCGTCTGCGCGAAGAGAACCGCGCCTTGCGCGAATTGCTGGTTGCGCAGGCACAGGGCGCGCCCGCTCCACAGGAGCCCGGTCCGCTGCGACGGATGTTCTGGTGGTTGATTTCGGCGCCTGGCGCCGCGCTGGTTGGCTGGCGCGCCCTGGTGGGACGCGAAGACGCGCGGCCAATCACGGGTAAGCGGGTGGGTTATGCCACGTTGACCGTGCTGTATACGCTGGCGATCTACGGTGCGCTGGTGCTGTTGGTGGTGTCTTGGAGTTCGCCGAATACGGCGGTTTCCGGCGCCACGGCTGCCGGCCCGGTACGGGTGCCTTTGACGCCCGCACCAAGCTCGAACGCAGGGCCTGTATTCGGTCAGCCCGAACCGACATCGGTGGCGCCGGCAACACAAGCAGCCGGTTCGGATTCGGATTCGCGTTCGAATCCAGGTCCCGCAGAACTCCAACCTGAGTCCAGTCCCGCTTCTGAGCCGGCGCCTGCCGATCCACAGCCCGCCTCGCCTGCACAGCATGAGCATGCGGCAGCGCCGCGCGCGGCACCGGACACGACGAACACTGTCAGCGCCGCGCCCAGGTCCACCTTGCGCGTGACCGAAATCCCCGCCGAAGATCCTACGGCCTGGGTAGGCGAGCTGAGAAACGAGTTGGCGCGTTGCGCAACGCTGGGCTTTTTTGATCGCCCCGACTGCGCCTGGGCCGCCCGCAATCAGTTCTGTGAGCCTAATCGCGCGTGGGGCACCATCAAGGAATGCCCGAACCGGCCATGAAGCTGCGGGCCTTCCTTCAAGGCTGCCGCATGCGCCTGCGCCACCGCGCCGCAGCCATTGCCTGAATTGCACCGGGCCTGAGCCTGGCTCGGCCGGTGCCGGCCGGCCGGTATCCCAAGCACGCCGCAACGCACGACAGCCCCGCCGATCCCGCGGCCAGTGCTGAAACCGTCCCTGTCCGCCACAACGTTGAACTGCGTACGCCTATCCTGCCTGCTGCGCGGCTATCGCAGCCCGCAGCCATGGCAAGACTGGCCTACGCATCTGTCCTGCACGCATCCCCGCTCACCAGATCGTTCGGCCTGGCTTTTCAGTACTTGGCGGGCTGCGGTTGGAGGGGCTTGTTGTTTATATCTGAACGGATATAATCGTGGATAGAAAGATGCTGTACTAGGAGGGCGCCAGCAAGAAGGACTTCAAGAAGTTTCCCCTCGAAGTCCAGAAAGACCTGGGCGTGGCGCTGTTCGTCGTTCAGTTGGGCGGCATGCCAGTCACCGCCAAGCCTTGGAAAGGGTTGGGGCCGCGCGTGTACGAGCTGGTGGATGACTATCTCGGCGATACGTTTCGGGCTGTCTATACCGTGCGCGTGGCTGACGCGGTCCATGTGTTGCATGCTTTCCAGAAGAAGTCCAAGTCCGGCATCGCTACGCCGCAGCCGGATATCGCGCTCATCGAGAAGCGCGTGAAGGCGGTTTTGGCTCGGCATGAGTCCGGCAGGAGTTCGCAATGACACGTAAAGGACATTCCACGGGCACCGACAACGTCTTGTTGGATCTTGGTTTCGAAGATGCCGCGGAACTGTCGGCCAAGGCGGCGTTGGCGCTCAAGCTCAATGAGTTGATCGATCAGCGGGGGCTCAGCCAGATCGAAGCCGCAGCGCTTACGGGCATGACCCAGCCCAAGGTTTCGCAGATTCGACGCTACAAGCTGCAGAACATCTCGCTGGAGCGTTTGATGCGGGCCTTGGTGTCGCTGGATCAGCATGTGGAGATCGTGGTCGAACCCGCGCGGCGCACGCATGCGCCGGGGATTACCGTCGCTGCGTGAGCACCGGTGTTTTCGGTCACGAAACTCGTGCATTGCGGCGCAGTCCACGCGATAATCCGGTGTCGGTTTGAGCCTCCTTCCACACACTAGGACACCCGAGCATGGACGCATCGATCAGCAGTACCGTCAATACCGCCCTGGCTTTGCAGGACGCGAACCTCATGCAGGAAGTGCAGGCCCGCGTGCTGAAGAAGGCCCTCAATGCGCAAGCGGATACCGCCTTGACGCTGATGCAGTCGCTGCCGGTGCTGGCCGTGGATGCCACGCTGGGCTCGCGCATCAATACGCACGCCTGAAGCGCACGCGCGGCAAGACTGGCTTTTCCGCTCTAATTTTTCGCTCCCGCTTTTCCGCTTCCTTTACGCAATTTGCCATCCAGATAGCGACGGCTGTTGCGTAGTCCGCGAACCAGCAATAAAAAGCGCCGGCTCCCATACAGGGCCGGCGCTTTTTATTGCGTGGATGGAGAACCGCCCGCTTAGGGGCGGCCCATGCCTTACTTCTTCTTCATCGGCGGCAAGTCGGTGCAGACGCCTTCGGCGACTTCGGCAGCCATGCCCACCGATTCACCCAGGGTCGGGTGCGGGTGGATGGTCTTGGCGATGTCGACGACGTCGGCGCCCATCTCCACGGCCAGGGCCAGTTCGCTGATCAGGTCGCCGGCGTGGGTGCCGACGATGCTGCCGCCCAGGATGCGATGCGTTTCCGCGTCGAAGATGAGCTTGGTGAAGCCTTCGTCGCGGCCATTGGCGATGGCGCGGCCGGAGGCGGCCCAGGGGAACACGCCCTTCTCGATCTTGATGCCCTGCTTCTTGGCTTCGTCTTCCGTCAGACCCACCCAGGCCACTTCCGGATCGGTGTAGGCCACCGACGGAATGACGCGGGCGTCGAAGAAGGACTTCTGGCCTGCGGCGGCTTCGGCGGCGACGTGGCCTTCATGCACGGCCTTGTGCGCCAGCATGGGCTGGCCGACGATGTCGCCGATGGCGTAGATGTGCGGCACGTTGGTGCGCATCTGACGGTCGACCTCGATGAAACCGCGGTCGGTCACGGCGATGCCGGCGCGGTCGGCGCCGATCTTCTTGCCGTTGGGGCTGCGGCCCACGGCTTGCAGCACCAGGTCGTAGCGTTGCGGCTCCTTGGGAGCGCCCTCGCCTTCGAAGCTGACGTAAATGCCGTCCTTCTTGGCTTCCGCGCCCACGGTCTTGGTCTTCAACATGATGTTGTCGAAGCGGTAGGCGTTCTTCTTCTGCCATACCTTGACCAGGTCGCGGTCGGCGCCCTGCATCAGGCCGTCCAGCATTTCCACCACGTCCAGGCGCGCGCCCAGCGTGGAGTACACCGTGCCCATTTCCAGGCCGATGATGCCGCCGCCGATGATGAGCATCTTCTTGGGGACTTCACGCAGCAGCAAGGCGCCGGTGGAGTCGACGATGCGGTCGTCCTGGGGCAGGAACGGCAGCTTCACCGACTGGCTGCCGGCGGCGATGATGGCTTGCTTGAAGCGCAGGGTCTGGGTCTTGCCGTCGGCGGCCTTGACGGTCAGGTGGTTGGGGTCGGCGAATTCGCCCACGCCATGCACCACGGTGACCTTGCGCGCCTTTGCCATGCCGACCAGGCCGCCGGTCAGCTTGGCGACCACGCTGTCCTTGTAGCCGCGCAGCTTGTCCAGGTCGATCTTGGGCTCGCCGAAGCTGATGCCGTGGGCGGCCAGCTCGCGGGCTTCGTCGATGATGGCGGCGTTGTGCAGCAGCGCCTTGGACGGAATGCAGCCCACGTTCAGGCAGACGCCGCCCAGGGTGTCGTAGCGTTCCACCAGGACCACGGACAGGCCCAGGTCGGCGGCGCGGAAGGCGGCGGAGTAGCCGCCGGGGCCGGCGCCCAGCACCAGCATGTCGTACTCGCCGTCGGCCGAGCCCTTGAAGCTGGCCGCGGCGGGCGCGGCTGCCGCAGCCGGAACTGCCTGCTTGGGCGCCTCGGCGGCCTTGGGGGCTTCCTTGGCGGCGGGCGCGGCGGCTGCGGCGGCGCCCGCTGCAGCTTCCACTTCCAGCACGACCGTGCCTTCGGCGACCTTGTCGCCGACCTTCACGTTGATGGACTTCACCACGCCGCCCTGCGACGCGGGGATTTCCATCGAGGCCTTGTCGGACTCGACGGTGATCAGGCTCTGCTCGGGCTTGATCGTGTCGCCCACGGCGACCAGCACTTCGATGACTTCCACTTCCTTGAAGTCGCCGATGTCCGGCACTTTGATTTGAACGGTATTGCTCATGAGGCTCCCCGTTTACAGCGCGATGCGGCGGAAGTCGGCCAGCAAGGCGCCCAGATAGGCGTTGAAGCGCGCGGCGGAGGCGCCGTCGATGACGCGGTGGTCGTACGACAGCGACAGCGGCACGATCAGGCGCGGCACGAACTGCTTGCCGTCCCAGACGGGCTTGTGCGCGGAGCGCGACACGCCCAGGATGGCCACTTCAGGGGCGTTGATGATGGGGGTGAACGAGGTGCCGCCGATGCCGCCCAGGGACGAGATCGAGAAGCAGCCGCCCTGCATTTCAGCGGGCGAGATCTTGCCGTCGCGCGCCTTCTTGGACAGGTCGGTCATTTCCTGGGCGATCTGCAGAATGCCCTTCTTGTCGGCATCGCGGATCACCGGCACCACCAGCCCGTTGGGCGTATCGGCGGCGAAGCCGATGTGGTAGTACTGCTTGAGCACCAGGTTGTCGCCGTCCAGCGAGGCGTTGAACTCGGGGAACTTCTTCAGGGCCGCGACCACGGCCTTGATCAGGAAGGCCAGCATCGTGACCTTGATGCCCGACTTCTCGTTTTCCTTGTTCAGCGTGACGCGCAGCGCTTCCAGGTCGGTGATGTCCGCTTCGTCGTTGTTGGTGACGTGCGGGATCATGACCCAGTTGCGGTGCAGGTTCGCGCCGGAGATCTTCTTGATGCGCGACAGCGGCTTGGCTTCGATCGGACCGAACTTGGTGAAGTCGACCTTGGGCCACGGCAACAGGCCCAGCGCGGCGCCATCGGCCGAACCGCCCGAAGCCGAAGCTGCGGGGCCGGCGGCCAGCGCCTGCTTGACGAAACCGCGCACGTCGTCGGCGGTGATGCGGTCCTTGGGACCGGAGCCCTTGACCTTGCTCAGGTTGACGCCCAGTTCGCGCGCGAACTTGCGCACCGAGGGCGAAGCGTGCGGCAGCTGGCCCGGCTTGAGGTCGGCGTCTTCGAGCGCGGCGGCAGGAGCCGGACGCTGCGCGGCAGGCGCCGGCGCTTCGGCCTTGGCGGCGGGAGCGGCAGCGGCTTCAGCCTTCGCGGCCGGAGCCGGGGCTGCGGCGGCAGCGGCGGCGGGCGCGGCGCCCTCCACCACGACCACGACCGAACCCTTGGCGACCTTGTCGCCGACCTTGACCTTCACTTCCTTGACCACGCCGCCTTGCGAGGCGGGGATTTCCATCGAGGCCTTGTCGGACTCGACGGTGATCAGGCTTTGTTCGGCCTTGATCGTGTCGCCCACCGCGACCATGATTTCGATGACTTCGACTTCCTTGAAGTCGCCGATGTCGGGCACTTCGATGTTCACGGGGCCGCTGGCAGCAGCCGGCGCTGCCGGAGCAGCAGCCGCGGCGGCCGGTTGCGCGGCAGCCTTGGCTTCAGCCTTGGGAGCCTCAGCCTTGGCCGGCGCAGCCGCGGGGGCCGCAGCCTCGCCCGCGCCCGCCGCTTCCACTTCCAGCACGACCGTGCCTTCGGCAACCTTGTCGCCCACCTTCACGCTGATCGACTTCACCACGCCGCCTTGCGACGCGGGGATTTCCATCGAGGCCTTGTCGGATTCGACGGTGATCAGGCTTTGTTCAGCCTTGATCGTGTCGCCCACCGCCACCAGCACTTCGATGACTTCCACTTCCTTGAAGTCGCCGATGTCGGGAACCTTGATTTGCACGATGTTGCTCATGTCTCTTTACCCTCAGGCGTATTGCGGGTTGGCTTTGTTCGGATTGATGCCGTACTTCTTGATGGCTTCGGCCACCTTGACGACCGGCACCTTGCCTTCGTCGGCCAGCGCGCGCAGCGCGGCGACCACGACGAAGTGACGGTCCACTTCGAAGTGCTCGCGCAGCTTCGAGCGGAAATCCGAGCGGCCGAAGCCGTCGGTGCCCAGCACCTTGTATTCGCGGCCCTTGGGCACGAACGGACGGATCTGGTCGGCGAAGAGCTTCATGTAGTCGGTCGACGCGATGATCGGGCCGTCCGTCTTGGCCAGCTGTTCCGTGACGTAAGCCACCTGCGGCTTCTTCTCGTCGGGGTGCAGCATGTTGTGGCGCTCGGCGTCCAGGCCGTTGCGGCGCAGTTCCGTGAAGCTGGTGACGCTCCAGAGGTCCGAGGCCACGCCCCAGTCGGCTTCCAGCAGCTCTTGCGCGGCCATGACTTCGCGCAGGATGGTGCCCGAACCCATCAGCTGCACGCGGTTCTTGCCCTTGCCGTGCGACTTGAGCTTGTACATGCCCTTGATGATGCCTTCCTCGTCGCCCTGGGTCAGACCGGGCTGCGGGTAGTTTTCGTTCATCACCGTCAGGTAGTAGTAGACGTTTTCCTGGTCTTCCACCATGCGCTTCAAGCCATGCTGGATGATCACGGCCAGTTCATGGCCGAAGGTCGGGTCGTACGAGACGCAGTTCGGGATGGTGGAGGCCAGGATGTGGCTGTGGCCGTCCTCGTGCTGCAGGCCTTCGCCGTTGAGCGTGGTGCGCCCGGCGGTGCCGCCCAAGAGGAAGCCGCGCGCCTGCATGTCGCCGGCGGCCCAGGCCAGGTCGCCGATGCGCTGGAACCCGAACATCGAGTAGTAGATGAAGAACGGGATCATGATGCGGTTGTTCGAGGAGTACGACGTGGCCGCCGCAATCCAGGAGCTCATCGCGCCCGCTTCGTTGATGCCTTCCTGCAGGAGCTGGCCGTCGGCCGCTTCCTTGTAGTACATGACCTGGTCCTTGTCGACCGGGGTGTACTTCTGGCCTTCCGGCGCGTAGATGCCGATCTGGCGGAACAGGCCTTCCATGCCGAAGGTACGCGATTCGTCGGCCAGGATCGGCACGACGCGCGGACCCAGTTCCTTGTCGCGCAGCACCTGGTTCAGGATGCGCACGAAGGCTTGGGTGGTGGAGATTTCACGGCCTTCGGCGGTGGGTTCCAGCACGGCCTTGAAGGCGTCCAGCGCCGGGGCCTTGAGATGTTCGTCGGCCTTGGCGCGGCGGCGCGGCAGGTAGCCGCCCAGCGCGGCGCGGCGCTCGTGCAGGTACTTCATTTCGGGCGAGTCTTCGGCCGGCTTGAAGTACGGCAGGTCGGCCAGCTGGTCGTCCGGGATCGGGATGCCGAAACGGTCGCGGAATTCGCGGATCGAGTCCAGCTCCAGCTTCTTCTGCTGGTGGGTCGGGTTCTTGGCCTGGCCGACGTGGCCCATGCCGTAGCCCTTGATGGTCTTGGCCAGGATGACGGTGGGCTGGCCCTCGTGGGTGGCGGCGGCGTTGAACGCGGCGTACACCTTGTGCGGGTCATGGCCGCCGCGGTTCAGGCGCCAGATGTCTTCGTCGCTCATGCGCGACACGGCTTCCAGCAGCTTCGGGTGCTTGCCGAAGAAGTGTTCGCGCACGAACTTGCCGTCGTTGGCCTTGTACGCCTGGTACTCGCCGTCGACGGTGTCTTCCATGATCTTGCGCAGGATGCCTTCCTTGTCGTGCGCCAGCAGCGGATCCCAGTAGCCGCCCCAGATCAGCTTGATCACGTTCCAGCCCGAACCGCGGAAGTCGCCTTCGAGTTCCTGGATGATCTTGCCGTTGCCACGCACCGGGCCGTCCAGGCGCTGCAGGTTGCAGTTGATGACGAAGATCAGGTTGTCCAGCTTTTCGCGGGCGGCCAGGGCGATGGCGCCCAGCGATTCGGGTTCGTCCATTTCGCCGTCGCCGCAGAACACCCAGACCTTGCGCTTGCTGGTGTCGGCGATGCCGCGGGCGTGCAGGTACTTCAGGAAGCGGGCCTGGTAGATGGCCATCAGCGGGCCCAGGCCCATCGACACCGTCGGGAACTGCCAGAAGTCCGGCATCAGCTTCGGATGCGGGTAGGACGACAGGCCCTTGCCGTCCACTTCCTGGCGGAAGTGGTTCAGCTGGTCTTCGGTCAGGCGGCCTTCGAGGTAGGCGCGGCCATACATGCCGGGCGAGGTGTGGCCCTGGAAATAGACCAGGTCACCGCCGTGGTTTTCGTCTTCGGCGTGCCAGAAGTGGTTCTGGCCGCAGCCGATCATGGTGGCCAGCGAGGCGAAGGAGGCAATGTGGCCGCCCAGGTCGCCGCCGTCCGGCGGGTTGTGCTTGTTGGCCTTGACCACCATGGCCATGGCGTTCCAGCGCACGTACGAGCGGATGCGCGATTCCAGCTCCAGGTTGCCCGGGTGGGCCGGCTCCAGGCCGGGGGGAATCGTGTTGACGTAGGCGGTGTTGGGCGAGAACGGGATATGCGCGCCGGAACGGCGGGCTTCGTCGATCAGGCGTTCGAGCAGATAGTGGGCGCGCTGCGGTCCTTCACGATCAAGGACAGCCGCCAGGGCTTCGAGCCACTCCTGGGTTTCAAGGGTGTCTTCGTCGTTGGCAGCCTGTACGGCGCCAGCCTGGGCGTAAGAGGACATCGTGTGTCTCCTGTTGGATTGTTCGTGACCGCACCCGCTTACTTGTCTACTCGCGGACATTGCATGGTAGCCGGGATCATCCGGGCTACCATGCAATGCATGGGGTCGGGTTGTTCTAGAGACCTGCTACTGGGTCGGTTCCCTATCAGCGGGCATTCTAAGAAAGAAGGTTAACCGGTCGCAAGAAAAATTTCATGTTGCGGTACGGCATTTCATAATGCGAAAAATTTAAAGCCAGCTGAACGCTTTGGCGTCATACTTTTACTTAGGTACTCCAAAAGGACGAGTCGATTCCCGGCAAATCCCTGCCAACACGCACTAAAATGCGCGGTCTATCCGGCCCGAATTCCATGTCCAGCGCGCCCAAGTCCAATATTCCTACGCCGTTCCACGATCACGCCCGCACTCGCCGACGCGGGGTGTACTGGGTCACGCCAGCGATGGTGCTGATCCTCTATATCTGTGTGATGGCGGTGTTTTTCTGGCTGCAGCGCATCCATGACGACAGTGTCATGTTTGTCACCATCGACCAGGAAATGCGCCAGCAGCGTCTGATCTGGGTGGTGCTGGCCCTGTCCTGTGTGATCGTCATCAGCCTGCTGATGCTGTGGCGCTATACCCGTTTCCGTTCGGCGGCCGAAGCCGCCCTGATCGCCGAGACCGGCTTCCGGCGCGCCATGGAGAACTCCATGTCCACCGGCATGCGCGTGCTGGACATGGAGGGCCGCATCGCCTACGTGAACCCGGCCTTCTGCCGCATGATCGGCTGGAACGAGGCGGACCTGATCGGCCGCAGCCCGCCCTTCCCTTATTGGGTGCCGGGCCGCCATGAACAGCACCAGCACACCCTGGACGTGCTGATGTCCGGCAAGACGCCCAGCAGCGGCCTGGAGGTCGAGGCGCAGCGCCGCGACGGCTCGCGCTTCACGGCGCGCATGTATGTGTCCCCGCTGCTGGACCCCAACGGCAACCAGATCGGCTGGATGACCTCCATGACCGACATCACCGAACCTAAGCGCATCCGCGAGGCCCTGACGGCCGCGCACGAGCGCTTCATGACAGTGCTGGAAGGCCTGGACGACGCCATCTCGGTCACCGCTGACACCCACGACGGCCTGGAGCTGCTGTTCGCCAACCGCACCTACCGCCGCGTGTTCGGCGCCCAGACCGGCGGCCACGACGAGCTGCTGGCCGGCCGCCGCGGCCGCTTCACCGACGAGTCCGTGGAAGTGTTCGCGCCCTCGGTGCAGCGCTGGTTCGAAGTGCACCACCGCATGCTGGCCTGGACCGACGGCCGCCGCGTGCGCATGCAGGTGGCGCGCGACATCACCGAGCGCCGCGTGCACGAAGAGGCCTCGCGCGTGCAGCAGGAAAAGATCCAGCTCACCAGCCGCCTGACCACCATGGGCGAAATGGCTTCGTCGCTGGCGCACGAACTGAACCAGCCGCTGACCGCCATCGCCAACTACAGCATGGGCGCCGTCGCCCTGGTCAAGGCCGGCCACACCAGCCCCAACATGCTGCTGCCTGCCCTGGAAAAAGCCGCCTCGCAGGCCGAGCGCGCCGGCAAGATCATCAGCCGCATCCGCGAGTTCGTGAAGCGCAGCGAGCCCCGCCGCCAGCGCGTGGCCATCAGCCGGATCGTGGACAATGCCATCGGCTTCGCCGAGATCGACGCCCGCAAGCGCCGCATCCGCATCGACCGTTTCGTGCCGTCGAATGCGCCGGACGTGCTGGCCGACCCCATCCTGATCGAGCAGGTGCTGCTGAACCTGCTGAAGAACGGGCTGGAGGCCATGGAAAAGAGCGAATCCGACGAACTCAAGGTCGCCGTGATCCTGCATGAACAGCACATCGAGGTCGCGGTGGTCGATCGCGGCCACGGCCTGGCCGAACCCGAGCGCCTGTTCGAACCCTTCTTCAGCACCAAGACCCAGGGCCTGGGCATGGGGCTGAATATCTGCCGTACCATTATTGAATCGCACCATGGCCGCTTGTGGGCAGACCCCAACCCCGCCGGCGGCACCATTTTCCGCTTTACCCTGCCCTGCGCTGCACCCCAGTCGCAGGCCCAGAACGATCAGTCCGAGGAGTTGCACGCATGAACACGCCCCACCTGTCGAGCACGGTTTTCATTGTTGACGACGACGAAGCGGTCCGCGATTCGCTGCGCTGGCTGTTGGAGGCCAATGGCTATCGCGTCCGCGCCTACGCCAGCGGCGAATCCTTCCTGGAAGACTACGACGCCGGCCAGATCGGGGTGCTGATCGCCGACGTGCGCATGCCCGGCATGAGCGGCCTGGAGCTGCAGGAACAGTTGATCGCCCGCAATGCCCCGCTGCCCATCGTGTTCATCACCGGCCACGGCGACGTGCCGATGGCCGTGTCCACCATGAAGAAAGGCGCGGTCGACTTCCTGGAAAAGCCCTTCAATGAATCCGATTTGCGCGAGATCGTGGCGCGCATGCTGGAGCAGGCCACGCAGCGCGTGAGCAAGCACCAGGCCCAGAAAGACCACGAAGCCATGCTGGCGCGCCTGACCGCGCGCGAGCAGCAGGTGCTGGAGCGCATCGTCGCCGGCCGCTTGAACAAGCAGATCGCCGACGACCTGGGCATCAGCATCAAGACCGTAGAGGCGCACCGCGCCAACATCATGGAAAAACTTGAAGTGACCACCGTAGCTGATTTGATGAAAGTGGCCTTGGCCAAACCCGAGGCAACGGCATGACCGCTAGAATTATCGACGGCGCGGCCCTGTCGGCGCGCATTCGCGAAGAAGCTGCCCAACGCGTTGCAGCCCTGGCCGCCAAGGGCACCCGCCCCGGCCTGGCCGTGGTGCTGGTGGGTGAAGACCCCGCCTCCCAGGTGTATGTCCGCAACAAGGTTGCCGCCTGCGAAAAGGCCGGCCTGCACTCCGTCAAGGAACAGTACCCCGCGGACATGAGCGAGGCCGAACTGCTGGCCCGCATCGCCATCCTGAACCAGGACCCGACCATCCACGGCATCCTGGTGCAGTTGCCGCTGCCCAAGCACATGGACTCGCACAAGGTCATTGAAGCCATCGCGGCCGAGAAGGACGTGGACGGCTTCCATGTCAGCAACGCCGGCCTGCTCATGACCGGCCAGCCCCTGTTCCGCCCCTGCACGCCCTATGGCGTGATGAAGATGCTGGAATCGGAAGGCGTGACGCTGCGCGGCGCCGAAGCCGTGATCGTGGGCGCCAGCAACATCGTCGGCAAGCCCATGGCGATGCTGCTGCTGCAGGCCGGCGCCACCATCACCATCTGCAATTCCAAGACGCGCGACCTGGCGGCTCAGACCCGCCGCGCCGACGTGCTGGTGGTCGCCACCGGCAAGCCCGGCATGATCGACGGTTCGATGATCAAGCCTGGCGCCGTCGTCATCGACGTCGGCATCAACCGCGGCACCGACGGCAAGCTGTGCGGCGACGTGGACTTCGCCTCGGCCAAGGAAGTGGCCGGCGCCATCACGCCCGTTCCGGGCGGCGTGGGCCCCATGACCATCGCCATGCTGCTGGTCAACACCATCGAAGCGGCCGAACGCGCCGCAGCCTGACGGCCGATGCGCCCGCGGCCTGCCTGGCCGCGGGACGGGTAGCGCGATCCGCCCTTGCTTTCGGGCAGATCGCCCTCACCTGATTCCCATGCCCTTGCCGGCGCCGTGGCGCCGCCCACCTCTTCCCAGCCTGTAACACCATGACCCAGAATCCCCTGCTCGCCCCTGTTTCCGACCTCGTCGACTATGCGGCCGTCAAGCCCGGACACATCGTGCCCGCGGTCGAGGAATTGCTGGGCATCGCCCGCCAGGCGGTGGATCGCGCCGCCGATGCCGCGCTGGCGCCCACCTGGGAAGCCGTGGTCGAGCCGCTGGATACCGCCTCGGAGCGCCTGTGGCGCGCCTGGTCGGTGGCTGGCCACCTGAATGCCGTGGTCAACACGCCGGAGCTGCGCGAAGCCTATAACGCCGCCCTGCCCCTGGTGACGGAATTCTCCACCTGGGTCGGCTTGCACG
The DNA here is from genome assembly GCF_002192695.1 of Achromobacter xylosoxidans. Classification (GTDB taxonomy): domain Bacteria; phylum Pseudomonadota; class Gammaproteobacteria; order Burkholderiales; family Burkholderiaceae_B; genus Achromobacter; species Achromobacter xylosoxidans_C. The sequence goes on along the minus strand of NZ_MTLG01000067.1, from coordinate 187,837 downwards.
AAGGCTTGTACAAGCAGTATCAGCGCCTGGCCGCCGCCCCCGATTTCGCGTCCTGGACGCCGGTGCGCCGCCGCATCGTGGAAATGGCGCTGCGCGACTTCCGCCTGAGCGGCGTGGAGCTGCAAGGCGCGGACCGCGAACGCTACGCCGCCATTTCCGATCGCGAAGCGCAGGCTTCACAGAAGTTCTCCGAAAACGTGCTGGATTCGATCGACGCCTGGTCGCTGCTGGTCGAGGACGAAGCCCGCCTGGCCGGCATTCCGGCCGACGTACAGGCCGCCGCCCGCGCCGCCGCCGAGGAAGACGGCAAGCCGGGCTGGAAGCTGACGCTGAAGATGCCGTGCTACCTGCCGGTGATGCAGTACGCCCAGGACCGCTCGCTGCGCGAGGCGCTGTACCGCGGCTATGGCACGGTGGCGTCGGAACACGGCGAAGGCAAGTTCGACAACTCTCCCCTCATCGAAGAGCTGCTGTCCCTGCGCGCCGAGGAAGCCGGCCTGCTCGGCCTGGGCACCTTCGCCGCGCTGCGCCTGCAGACCCGCATGGCGCGCGACGCCCAGGAAGTCACCGTGTTCCTGCGCGACCTGGCCGCGCGCGCCAAGCCCTACGCCCAGCGCGACCTGGCGGAATTGAAGGCCTACGCCACCGGCGAGCTGGGCCTGGACGACCTGCAGCCCTGGGACGTGGCCTACGCTTCCGAGCGTCTGCGCGAATCGCGCTACGCCTATTCCGAAGACGAGGTGAAGCAGTACTTCACCGAGCCGCGCGTGCTGTCGGGCCTGTTCGAGGTCATCGAAACCCTGTTCGACGTGCGCCTGGCGCAAACGCCGGTGTCGTCCTGGCACGGCGACGTGCGCGGCGTGCGCGTGGAAAGCCCCAAGGGCGAACTCATCGGCTACCTGTACCTGGACCTGTACGCCCGCGCCGGCAAGCAGAGCGGCGCCTGGGTCGACAGCGAGCGCACGCGCCGCGTCGTGGACGGCAAGCTGCAGACGCCCATCGCCTACCTGACCTGCAACTTCTCGCGCCCCAACGGCGACAAGCCCGCGGTCCTGACGCATGACGACGTCATCACGCTGTTCCATGAAACCGGCCATGCGCTGCACGCCCTGCTGTCCGAAGTGGACGAGCCCGGCGCGGCGGCCTTCGCCAGCGTGGAATGGGACGCCATCGAACTGCCCTCGCAGTTCATGGAGAACTTCTGCTGGGAATGGGCAGTGGTGCAGAAGCTGTCCGCCCACGTCGACACGGGCGAGCCCCTGCCGCGCGCGCTCTACGACCGCCTGGTCGCCGCCCGCAACTACCAGAGCGGCATGCAGACCGTGCGCCAGATCGAGTTTGCGCTGTTCGACATGCTGATGCATGACCGCGCCCAGGGCATCTCCATTGCCGAAGTGCTGGCCCTGCTGCAGGAAGTGCGCCAGGAAGTGGCCGTGCTGTTCCCGCCGGCCTGGCACCGCCTGCCGCATGCCTTCTCGCACCTGTTCGCGGGCGGCTACGGCGCGGGCTACTACAGCTACAAGTGGGCGGAAGTGCTGTCGGCCGACGCCTACGAAGCCTTCGAGGAAGCCGCGGCGCGCCAGGCCGGCAACGCGCTGGGCACGCTGGACCCGGAAACCGGCGCGCGCTTCCGGCGTGAAGTGCTGGCCGTGGGCGGCTCGCGCCCGGCGGCCGAGTCCTTCGCGGCCTTTCGCGGACGCGCGCCGCGCATCGATGCCCTGCTGCGCCATAGCGGCATGACACCCGCCTGAGCGTCCGCTGCCAAGTCGCGACCCGACGGCCCGCCCTGGCGGGCCGTTTTCTATGCGGCGTCGACTGGACGGCGCGCCGACATCACCAGCCAGCGCCCGTGCACGGACTGGTCTGAACCGGCCTGCTTCCAGTAGCGGCGGCTTTCCTCGTCCTGCGCCTGCCTGAGCCGGCGGCCGTAGTACAGCCGCGACGGCACGGCCAGCACATGCTCCATCATGCGTTTGGGCTTGTTCTCGTCCACGTCGTGCAAGCTGATGTCCGTGAAACCATAGTGCTTGAACAGCAGGTGCAGCTGCGGAAAGCTCCAGGGAAAGTACGTGACGTAATCCTCGCCGCGCTGCCGTCCCACCATGGGCCGGAAGCCCGAATGGAAGCCGCGCAGCAGGAACTGCAGGCGCGAACGGAAATACCAGGTGTTGGGCGTGGTGATGATCAGGGTGCCGCCCGGGCGCAGCGCGCGGTAAAGGCTCTGTACCAGCACGCCGGGGTTGGTCAGCAAATGGATCGCCTCGCAGCAGACCACGGCGTCATAGGGTTCGGCAACCGTCAACGGCGTTTCCAGGTCGTGCTCCGTCACGCGGCGGTAGCCGCCGTCCGCCGGGGGAAACTCCCACAGGCCCACGCCGTCGATATCGACCCGCCGGCCGCTGGCGGCGGGCAGCATGTCGCCCAGCCAGCCTAGTCCGCAAGGCGCGTCCAATACCGAATCCGCCAGGCGGCTGCGCAGGATGTCGAGCACGACGGGGTAATAGGGATAGTAGGGATAGCCCAAGGAATTCCTGACTGGCATGTCCATATGTGGCGCCTCTGGATTCTGAAATCTGACACGGTCCTGAATGTAGCGGCAGCCACGGCAACGGGTCAGGCGAATTCGCCACTTCCAAACAATAAACAGACAAAGCTTTACAAGTGGGCGAGCCAGTCCCGCCCCCCTTGGCTTGCGCCAGGACAAGCCGCCCCGAGTCGGCGCCCCTCCCCGCTCTGCCCTGCCCGCGCCTTGCGGGTAGAATCAAAAGGTTTACCCCCTACCGGCCCTTGGACTCATGCGACACCTCATTTCCGGCCGCGCCCTGCGCAGCCTGCTGCTGACCCTGTGCGTGTTTCTCGCTGCCTGCGGCGACAGGAACGTCGACTGGACCCTGTACAACGTGAAGGGGCACCTGCCCGACCTGAAGTTCTCGCTGCCCGGCGCGGGCGGCAAGATGGTCAGCAGCGACGACCTGAAGGGCAAGACGGTGCTGCTGTTCTTCGGCTATGCCAGTTGCCCCGACATCTGCCCGACCACCATGGCGCAGTTGACCGCCGTGCTGCAGAACCTGGGCGACAAGGCCCAGGATGTACGCATCCTGTTCGTCAGCGTGGACCCGCACCGCGATACGCCGGACATCCTGCAGGCCTACGTCAACGCCTTCAACAACAACGCCATCGGCGTGACCGGCGACGAGAAGCAGATCGCGGACCTGGCGCGCCGCTATCGCGTGGCCTACCAGATCGAGAAGCCGCGCCCGGGCGACGACGCCGACATGTACGAAGTCACGCACAGCCGCGGCGTGTATGTATTCGACAAGGACGGCAAGGCGCGCTTGCTGGCTTCCGACACCGACAGCATCGAAGCCATGACCAAGGACGTGCGCCAGTTGATCGACCTGACGTCCTGAGCGCCAGCCTGCGCGGGACGCATATGTTGCCTGCCCGCGCCATACACCAGTTGTTACAACCGCTGCGCGCGGCGCGTGGGTATCATCTAGCCACACTGCCCCCTTTTACTTCCAGCAAGGAGTACGCGCATGAGCATCATCATCATGATCATCGTCGGGTTCGTCGTGGGCCTGATCGCCCGCGCCATCATGCCCGGAGACCAGAACATGGGGATCATCATGACCACCATCCTGGGTATCGTCGGTTCGGTCGTCGCCGGCTTCCTGGGCCAATCGCTGGGCTGGTACGCACCGGGCGAACCCGCCGGCTGGATCGGATCGGTCGTAGGCGCGATCGTCGTGCTGTTCGTGGTGGGCCTGATCGCCAAGAAACGCACCTGAGGTCCTGCTGGATCTGAAATGAAAAAGGGCCGATCTTTCGATCGGCCCTTTTTTTGCCTGCCCTTATTGCTGCTGGGCCTGCGCGGTTACCGTGCGTTCGGTCCAGCCGCCGCCCAGCACCTTGTACAAGGTGACCAGGTTGGACAGCCTGGCCCGGCGCGTGTCCACCAGGGCCTGCTGCGCGGTGTACAGCGAACGCTGCGAGTCCAGCACGCTCAGGTAGTCGTCGATGCCTTGGCGGAAACGCTGGTCCGACGCGTCATAGGCGCGCTGGTTGGCAGCCACCAGGAGGCGCTGCGCCTGGATCTGCTCGTCCAGGGTGCCGCGCCCGGCCAGGGCGTCCGCCACTTCGCGGAAACCCGTCTGGATCGATTTCTCGTATTGCGCAACCTGGATGTTCTTCTGCACCTTGGCCAGGTCCAGGCCGGCAAGCAGCGAGCCGCCCGCGAAGATCGGCACGGTGATCTGGGGCACGAAGCTCCAGGCGCCCGAGCCGCCTTCGAACAGGCCGCCCAGGCTGGCGCTGGCGGTGCCGGCCGAGCCGGTCAGGCTGATGGTCGGGAAGAACGCCGCGCGCGCCGCGCCGATATTGGCGTTGGCGCCCTTCAACTGGTGCTCGGCCGAGCGGATGTCCGGACGGCGGGCCAGCAGGTCCGACGGCAGGCCGGCGGGCAAGGTGGTCGGCAACATGGAATCGTCGAGCTTGACCGCGTTGTCCAGCGCCGCCGTCATCTCGGGCGACAGCGGCTGGCCCACCAGCAGGACCAGCGCATTGCGGTCCTGCGCGGCCTGGCGCGTGTACTGCGACAGGTTGCGCTCGGCGGTGCGCAGCGACACTTCCGCCTGGCTCAGGTCCAGCGCCGTGGACAGGCCCTGGTCATAGCTCTGCTGCGTAAGCTTGAAGGAATCCTGCTGGCTCTTGAGCGTGTCGCGCGTCAGGCTCAGGAGTTCCTGGTCGGCGCGCAGGGTCAGGTAGGCGTTGGCCACTTCGGCGATCAGCGTCAGCTGGGTCGCCGTGCGGGTTTCGTCCAGCGCCAGATAGGATTCCAGCGCCTTGTCGCTCAGGCTGCGGATGCGTCCGAACAGGTCCAGTTCCCAGGCCGACATGGCGGCGCCGACCTGGTAGCTGTGGCTGGTGGTGGCGCGGCCGCTGGCCGACATGTCGGCCGGCGAACGCTGGGCCGTTTCCTGGCCGGCGATGCCGATGCTGGGCATCAGGTCGGCGCGCTGGATGCGGTACTGGGCGCGCGCCGCCTCGACGTTCAAGGCCGCCACGCGCAGGTCGCGGTTGTTCGCCAGCGACTGCTCGATCAGCTGTTGCAGCAGCGGATCCGTGCCGAAGAAATCGCGCCAGCCGATGTCGGCGGTCAAGAGGCCGCCCGCGTCGGCGGGCTGGGCCGCCTGGTAGGACGGACCCGTGGGATAGGCCGCATCGACCGGCGCGTCCGGCCGTTCGTAGGTGGGGGCCAGCGAGCAGCCCGCCAGGGCCGCCGCCAGGGAAACAGACAGCAAGGTTCTCATCGGAAATGTCATTGCGGTTGGCCCTCGGTCGAGACGCCCTGCGTACCGTTGACGCTGGTATCGTGCACGTCGACGTTTTCGCTCATGCGCTTGACCTTGAAGACGCGCAGCATGATCACGAAGAAGGCCGGAACGAAGAAGATGGCCAGGAAGGTACCGGTCAGCATGCCGCCGATCACGCCCGTGCCGATGGCGTTCTGGCTGCCCGAACCGGCGCCCGACGAGATCGCCAGCGGCGTCACGCCCAGGATGAACGCCAGCGACGTCATCAGGATGGGACGCAGGCGCTGGCGCGCGGCGTGGATGGCCGATTCCGTCAGGCTGGCGCCCTGCTCGTAGTGTTCCTTGGCGAACTCCACGATCAGGATGGCGTTCTTGGCCGCCAGGCCGATGGTTGTGAGCAGGCCCACCTGGAAGTACACGTCGTTGGACAGGCCCCGCAGCATGGTGGCGAGCAAGGCCCCGATGATGCCCAGCGGCACCACCAGCATCACCGCGGACGGGATCGTCCAGCTTTCGTACAAGGCCGCCAGGCACAGGAACACCACGATCAGCGAGATCGCGTACAGCGCGGGCGCCTGGGCGCCGGACAGGCGTTCTTCGAACGACAGGCCGGTCCATTCAAAGCCCACGCCCACCGGCAGCTTGCCTGCAATGCGCTCCATTTCTTCCATGGCCGCGCCCGAGCTGTAGCCCGGCGCCGCCTGGCCCTGGATGTTGTACGACGGCACGCCGTTGTAGCGGTTCAGCTTTTGCGGACCGTAGCTCCAGGTGGCCTTGGCGAACGCCGAGAACGGGACCATGTCGCCCTCTTTGTTGCGCACGTACCATTTGTCCAGGTCTTCCGGCAGCATGCGCGACGACGCCTCGCCCTGCGCGAACACCTTCTTCACGCGGCCGCGGTCGATGAAGTCGTTGACGTACGACGAACCCCAGGCCGTGGCCAGCGTGCTGTTGATGTCCGAGACGGCCACGCCCAGGGCTCGCGCCTTCTCGCGGTCGATGTCCAGCTGGTACTGCGGCGCGTCTTCGATGCCGTTGGGGCGCACGCCCTGCAGGACCGGACTCTTGGCGGCTTCGCCCAGCAGCTGGTTGCGCGCGGCAAGCAGCTTCTCGTGGCCCACGCCGGCGCGGTCCATCAGCTGGAAGTCGAAGCCGGTGACGTTGCCCAGCTCCATCACGGATGGCGGCGGCACCACGAACAATTGCCCGCGGCGCTCCGTCTTGCGGAAGTGCGCGTTGGCGCGCTGCGCCACGGCGCCGGCCTTGAGGCGGGCGTCGCCGCGTTCTTCCCAATCGCGCAGCTTGATGAACAGGATGGACGCGTTCTGGCCGCGGCCGCCGAAGTTGAAGCCGTTGACCGCGAACACCGAGGTGACGGCGTCCTTTTCCTCGGTCAGCAAGTACTTGGTGGCGTCGTCGATGACGGCCTTGGTGGCTTCCGCCGTGGCGCCGGCGGGCGTCTGGATCTGGGCGAACAGAATGCCCTGGTCCTCATCCGGCAGGAAGGCGGTCGGGATGCGGGTGAACATCCAGCCCATGGCAAGAACCAGCGCCAGGTAGATCACCATCAGGCGCTTGCTGCGGTTCAGGCCGCGCGCGACGGTATTGGCGTAGCCGTTGCTGCTGCGCTCGAAGCTCCGGTTGAACCAGCCGAAAAAGCCCTTCTTGGCGCCGTGATGGCCCTTGGGGATGGGCTTGAGCAGGGTCGCGCACAGGGCCGGCGTGAACACGATGGCCACGATCACGGACAGCACCATGGAGGACACGATGGTGATGGAGAACTGGCGGTAGATCACGCCCGTGGACCCGCCGAAGAAGGCCATGGGAATGAACACGGCCGCCAGCACCATGGCGATGCCGATCAGGGCGCCGGTGATCTGGGACATGGACTTGCGGGTGGCCTGCTTGGGCGACAGGCCCTCTTCAGCCATCACGCGCTCGACGTTTTCCACCACCACGATGGCGTCGTCGACCAAGAGGCCGATGGCCAGCACCATGCCGAACATGGTCAGGGTATTGATGGAATAGCCGAACGCCGCCAGCACGCCGAACGTGCCCAGCAGCACCACCGGCACCGCCAGCGTCGGGATGATGGTGGCGCGGAAGTTCTGCAGGAACAGGTACATCACCAGGAAGACCAGGATGATGGCCTCGATCAGCGTCTTGAACACCTCATGGATCGACAGGCTGACGAACGGCGTGGTGTCGTACGGATAGACGACGTCCATGCCCGGCGGGAAGTAAGGCTTCAGGTTGTTGATGGTGTCGCGCACCGCCTGGGCCGTATCCAGCGCGTTGGCGCCCGGCGCCAGCTTGACCGCCAGGCCCGAGGCCGGCTTGCCGTTGTAGAAGCTGTCGATAGCGTAGGTCTGGCCGCCCAGCTCGATGGTGGACACATCGCCCAGGCGCACTTGCGAACCGTCCGGGTTGACCTTGAGCAGGATGCGGCCGAAGTCTTCCGCCTTCTCCAGGCGCGACGGCCCGATGATGGTGGCGTTCAGTTGCTGGCCGCGCACGGACGGCAGGCCGCCGAGCTGGCCGGACGACACCTGCACGTTCTGTTCCTTGATCGCCGTCACGACGTCGACCGTGGTCAGGCCGTAGTTGACGAGCTTGGCCGGATCCAGCCAGATGCGCATCGCGTACTGCGAGCCGAACAGCTGGAAGTCGCCCACGCCCTGCGTGCGGCTGATGGGATCCTGGACGTAGGAGGCGACGTAGTCGGCCAGGTCGTCCTTGGTCATCGAGCCGTCGGTGGACACGAAGCCCGCCACGATCAGGAAGTTCTTGGTGGCCTTGGTGACGCGGATGCCCTGCTGCTGCACTTCCTGCGGCAGGAGCGGCTGCGCCAGCGACAGCTTGTTCTGCACCTGGACCTGCGCGGTGTCAGGGTTGGTGCCCTGCGTGAAGGTCAGGGTGATGGACATGCTGCCGTCGGAGTTGCTTTCCGAGGAGATGTACTGCAAGCCGTCCAGGCCGTTCATCTGCTGCTCGATGACCTGCACCACGGTGTCCTGCACGGTCTGCGCGGACGCGCCCGGGTAGGTCACCGCGATGCCGATGGCCGGCGGCGCGATGTTGGGGTATTGGGAGACCGGCAGCTTCAGGATGGACAGCGCGCCGGCCATCATCAGCACGATCGCGATCACCCATGCGAATACGGGTCTATCGATAAAAAACTTTGCCATGCAAGGCTCCTGACTACTACTGCTTGGCCGCCGCGGCGGCTGCTTGCGGCTGCTGCGCCGGCTGCGCGGCGCTGGCTTCGGTGGCAACCACTTCAGCCCCCGGGCGCACCATCTGCAAGCCTTCCACGATGACCTTGTCGCCAGCGGCCAGGCCGTCGGTGACCAGCCACTTGTCGCCGATGGCGCGGTCGGTCTTCAGTTCACGCAGTTCAACCTGGTTCTTGGCGTTGACCACCAGCGCCGTCGGGACGCCGCGCTGATTGCGCGTCACGCCGCGCTGCGGCACCAGCAGGCCGTCGGCGGCCACGCCGTCGGCCAGGCGGGCGCGCACGAACATGCCCGGCAGCAGGCGGCGGTCCGGATTGGGGAACACCGCGCGCAAGGTGACCGAGCCCGTGCCCTGGTCCACCGTGACTTCGGAGAACTGCAGCTTGCCCGGCTGGCTGTACTGCGAGCCGTCTTCCAGCGTCAGCGTCACCAGCGCGGCCTGCTCGCCGTCGGCCTTCTTCAGCAGGCCGCTGGCCAGCGCGTTCTGCAGGCGCAGCAGCTGGACGCTGGATTGGGTCACGTCGACATAGATGGGATCGATCTGCTGCACCGCGGCCAGGGCCGTGGTCTGGTTGGCCGTGACCAGCGCGCCTTCGGTCACCGCCGAACGGCCGATGATGCCGTCGATGGGCGACAGCACCTTGGTGTAGACCAGGTTGATGCGCGCCGTGTCCAGCGCCGCCTTGGCCGACAGCACGTCGGCCCCCGCCTGGTCGCGCGAGGCGACGGCGTTGTCATAGGTCTGCTGGCTGACCGCGCGGGTGGCGACCAGCGGCTTGTAGCGCTCGGCCAGCAGCGCGGCGGTCTTCTGCTGCGCCTGGGCCCGCGCCAAGGCGGCCTTCTGGCTGTCCAGGCTGGCCTGGTAGAGGGCGGGATCGATCTGGTAGAGCTGCTGGCCCGCCTTGACCTCGCCGCCTTCGGTAAAGAGGCGTTTCTGGACGATGCCATTGACCTGGGGCCGCACTTCGGCCACGCGGAATGGCGAGGTGCGGCCAGGCAGTTCGGTGGTCAGCGAAACGGGCTGCGTGGCGAGCGTCACGACCGTTACCTGGGGCTTGCCCGCCTGGGGAGCGTCTTGCTTCTTGCCGCAAGCGGCCAGCGTGAGAGCCGATGCCGTCAGCGTGACGACCGCCGCGCTGCGCCACATAGCGCTTTTCTTATCCATAGATTGCATTCCCGATTTCAACAAAAAAAAAGCCCGCCCCGGATCGCGTATGAGCGTTCCGTGCGCATCGATTGGGTGGATTTGCCTCGAACACGCAGGCTGGGCTTTGTCGCATTGCTGCATTGCAGAACTCGCATTCTGCGTTATCCCGCCCGAGAAACAAAGGGGCATGTTGAGAAAACATCATTCCATTTATGGGACAATGGCTGCACCATTGAATATGACAGAATTCCGCCATGAAACGCTTGCAAGGCATGGAACTCTTCGTCGAGGTCGCCAAGACACGCAGCTTCAGCCGCGCTGCCGCGATGCTCGGCGTGCCGAAATCGACACTGTCCCGCCAGGTCGCCGAACTGGAGCGCTCCGTCGGCTTGCGGCTGCTCAGCCGCACCACCCGCAAGGTCGAACTGACCGACGCCGGCCGGCTGTACTTCGACCGCTGCCAGCGCATCGTGGCCGAGGCGCAGATCGCCCATGAGGAACTGCAGAAGCTGGTCGATACGCCGGCCGGGCCGCTGCGGGTGAACATGCCCGCGGATTTTGGCACGGACTTCCTGGCTGAATCGTTCATGGAATTCTCGCGCCGCTACCCCGACGTAACGTTTTTCCTTGATCTGGCCAATCCGGACCACGCGCAGCGCGTGTTCCAGACCTGCGATATTTCGATCGAAATCGGCGAACTGCCCGACTCGTCACAGATTGCGAGGCTCTTGGGCATGCTGCCGGCCCATCTGTACGCCTCGCGCGAGTACGTGGAAAAGCACGGCGAACCGCGGCACCCCAGCGACTTGACCCGCCACGAGTGCATAGAGTTCCGCGCCAAGGGCGCCGGACAAGTGACCCGCTGGCCCCTGACCGACGGCCAGCAGCACATCGAATTCACACCCGGCAACCGCTTTTCGGTCAATGGCGTTGCCATGGCCCGGCGGCTGGCGCTGCTGGGCGCGGGCATCGTGGTGCTGCTGGGCGACCAGTCGGCCGAACAGCAAGCCGGCCAATTGCAGCGCGTGCTGCCAGATTGGCAGCTGGGTCCGTTCCCGGTCTACGCCGTGACGGAGACGCGGCTGCTGCCCGCCAAGACCCGGATCTTCATCGAATTCCTGATGGAGCGCCTGGGCGACGTCGGGCAGGCGAAGAATACTCCCGCTTTCATGAAATAAGCGGGAGTCGGAAACAGACTGAAAAATCTAGGACTGGCCGACAACACTTGTCGGCCAGTTCGGCCAATCAGAAGCGCTCGTCCTCGCGCAGATAGCGCCATTGGCCTAGCGGCAGGTCGCCCAGCGACACCCGGCCGATGCGCACGCGCTTCAGACCGATCACCTTCAGGCCGACCAGTTCGCACATGCGGCGGATCTGCCGCTTCTTGCCCTCGCGCAACACGAACCGCAACTGGTCGCTGTTCTGCCAGCGCACCTGCGCCGGCTTGAGCGCCTTGCCGTCCAGGGACAGGCCGTGGTTCAGCAACGCCAGGCCGTTCTCGGACAGGCTGCCCTGCACCCGCACCAGGTATTCCTTGTCCACGCTGGAATCTTCGCCGATCAGGTGCTTGGCGATGCGGCCGTCCTGGGTCAGCACCAGCAGGCCCTGCGAATCGATGTCCAGGCGGCCGGCCACGGCCAGCCCGTCCAGGTGCGAGCGTTCGAAACGCTGCGGCGCGCGGTCGCCGGCGTAGCGGGAACGGGAGTCGATCAGGGCCACGGCGGGCGTATAGCCTTTTTCGGCCTGGCCCGACACGTAGCCCACGGGCTTGTTGATCAGGATGGTGACGCGCGCGGTCTGGCGCGCCTGAGCGGCGCGCTCCAGGGTGATGACCTGGTCAGGGTAGGCCCGGGCGCCCAGTTCGGACACCACGGCGCCGTCCACGCGGACCCAGCCGCGCTCGATATAGGTGTCGGCCTCGCGGCGCGAACACAGGCCACGCTCGGACATGAGCTTGGAGATACGTACTTTTTCCATGGCCGGTATTGTATGCGGACGCCGTCCGGCCCTCGCCTCAGGCCGCGGGATCGTAGTCCGAAGGCGCCATGGGATCCAGCGGATGGAGCGGCCGGCTGCGCCGCTGATAGGGAAACAGCGCGAAATCCGAACTGGTGACGCCCTCGCTGGCGCATTCCACCAGCGCCCGGGAAACAGGCTCGAACACCGGGCGGCAATACATGCGGGACTTCACCAGCACGAAGCGGGCCCGGCGCGGATCCAGCCCCATGCTCTCGAACACGCCCAGGTCCCAGGGCTCGTGGGTTCTCTCGGTGATCACCAATTGCGCGGCGCCTGTGTCCAGCACCGCGCTGCGGCCCATGCACGCCGTCTGCCCGGTGTAGGTCGGGCCGGTGATGACATATTCGCCGTCGGTCACGGCCCGGACCACGCCGCGCAGCAGCACCGGCGCCGCCGGACGGCCGATGGCTGGAATCGGCCGCTTGTTGCCCACCGGCAGCTCGACCTGGGCGCCCTCTCCCGCCGCGGCCAGCGCCGCGACGGCCTCCGGGTCGCAGTACAGCCCCGCGATGATGCCGGTCAGGCCGGCGTCGACCGCCGCCATCAGCACCTCCATGGTGTCGCAGGTGCCGCCGGACATGCAGTTGTCGCCATGGTCGAGCAAGAGCACGGGCTGGTCCGCGCCGCGGGCCAGTTCCGCCGCGCGGGCCAGCGATTCGCCCAGGGGCTCGCTGTCGTAGAAGTAGCCGTCGCGCTCGGCCCAGATGGCCGATGCCAGCTCGCTCGCGACCCGTTCCGCCTGCTCCTGCGGACCCGAGCCCACCACGACCACGCTCAGGCACGGGTCGGGGATGTCAGCCAGCGCGAAGCCCGCCAGCACGGAAACGCCCTGGATGCCGTCCTTTTCCGCGCCGCGCGCCGCCTGCACGGCGCGGCGCATGGCGCCCTGGGCCGTGGCGCTGCGCAGCGTGTGCGTCATCAGCGGCAAGCGGCGCCAGGCCATGACCGGGCGCGGACCGCCGTTGAGCCAGTCGTACAGGATGCGCCCCGCGTGCTCGCCGGTCTCGTACATGTCCACGTGCGGATAGGTCTTGAAGCTGACGATCACGTCGGCATTGGCCACCATCTTGGGCGTGACGTTGCCGTGCAGGTCCAGCGCCACGGCGATGGGCACGTCCGGCGTGCGCCGCCGCAGGCGCTCCAGCAGGTCGCCCTCGCCATCGTCGGAGGTCTCGGCCACCATCGCGCCATGCAGATCGAGCAGGATGGCGCCGCAGCCCTGCGCGCCGGCCACGATCGCGTCGCACAGCCGGCTATAGGCGTCCGCCGACACCGGGCCGCTGGGGTAGGCCGTGGCGGAAACCGGCGTGACCACGGTCGCGCCGTTGGCCTCGGCAATATCGATGAAGGCCGACATGGCCGTGCGCTTGCCCTTGTTCTCGGCATAAGCCTGGGCGCCGAAGGCGGGGCCGTCATTGCCGAACGCGGACAGCGGCGTGGGCACCGGCGAGAACGTATTGGTCTCGTGGTTCAGGCGGGCGATCATGACCTTCATGGTCCGGCTCCTCGGCATGCGCATTCAGTGCGTTCAATTGTTATGGGACGGCCCCGGGCGCAAGGCGCCCAGGCCAAGTTTTTCCATGGCTTCGCTGGCTTCGATGATCATCGCGGCCACTTCCGCCACGCTCACGCGCAGGCCCGTGGCCCGGGTCCGCATGTGCTCATAGGCGGCGCGCTCGTCCAGGCGCTGGTGGTCCATCAGCACGCGGATGGCCTTTTCGATGACGCGCCGCGCCTTGATCGTGCTTTCCAGCTTGTTGATCTTGGACTGCTGGCGGCTCTGGAACTGCTTGGCCGAACGCGCCAGCACCAGCGTGCTGAGCACCCCCGCCGAGCGGAACGGCCGCGTCAGCACGCCGTGCGCGTTGGTCTTGAGCAGCTGTTTCAGCGTGGTCGGGGTTTCATACTCGGACAAGGCGATCAGGGTGGCCTCGACCTCGCTGGCCGACCAGGCGGCGCTGTTGCGGCCGCATTGCGACACCTGGAAGAAGATGACGTCCACGCCTGCGGGCGGGCCGTCCGGAAACGGCCAATGCAGATGGATGCGGCAACCGATGCGCTTGAGCTGTTCGACCAGCAGGTCGCGGTCCTCGCCGGGCGGATACACCACGGCGACGGCCACACTGCGCAGGTCCTCGTAGAGGCGGCGTAGGCTATGGTCCATGGCTATTTCAACCAGAACTCGTCCAGGCCGAACCCGGTGAGGTACGGATCCGGCTTCACGGGTTCATCGCTTTCCCAGACGATGTCGAAGCGCCCGTCCTCGCGGCAAACGCCGATGCGCGGCGTCAGCACGCTGTGGTTGTTTTCCGCCAGCACGGACATCTGCCCGTCCGGCGCGTCGAACTGCACCTGGTGCACCGCCTGCACCAGCTTGCGGGTGTCCATGCTGCCCACGCGCTGCAAGGCGCGCGCGAACAGGTGCATCTGGCTGTAGCAGGTCTCGGCATAGACGCTGGCGGGATGGTCGCCGAAGCGCGCCCGCCAGCGTTCCAGGAAGTGCGCATTGGCCGGCGTGTCCACCGTGTTGAAGTAGGTGGCCGCGGTGATATGCCCCACGCAGCGCCGCGGCCCGATCTCGGCCACCTCCGACTCCGCCATCGTCAGGCTGGCGATGGGAATATGCGCGGTGGCCGCGCCCTCGGCCTGGCAGGCCTCGTGGTAGCGCTGGTAGAAGCGCTGCGCATCGGAGCCGATCAGCGTGGAGAACACCACGTCGGGCTGGATGCGGCGGATGTCCGCAACCACGTCGTTGATCTCGCTGTCGTCGCAGCCCAGCGGCAGATAGGTTTCATCCAGGATCTCGCCGCCATGCTCCTCGACGGTCTCGCGCATGATGCGGTTGGTCTCGCGCGGGTAGATATAGTCCGCGCCCACCAGGAAGATGCGCGAGCCGCAGTTCTGGATCAGGTAGGCCGCCAGCTGCATGCTGCCCTGGTTGGGCGCCGCGCCGGTGTAGATGACATTGGGCGAATACTCGAAGCCTTCGTAGACCGATCCGTACCACAGCAGCGAATTGCTGCGCTCCACCACCGGCAGCATGGCCTTGCGGCAGTGCGAGGTGCAGCCGCCGAAGATGACGCTGACCTCGTCGTCCAGCAGCAGCCGGGCCGCCAGCCGGCGGTATTCCTCGGCATCGCTGCGCGGGTCGTACACCACGGGCGCCAGCGGCCGTCCCAGGACGCCGCCCAGTTCATTGATCTCTTCCACCGCCAGCACCGTGCCGAAGAAATGCTGCGACTCCGTCGTGCCGGTGACGCCGCTGCGCGAATAGAGCACGCCGATGCGCCAGCCGGGCCGCTGCGCCTCCTGGTCCTGAAGCGTGGTCATGATGGAATCCTCGAGCGGGTAGTGCGTGTGTGCGTCATGGCGAATTCGGGCCGGATGGCGTTCAGACTTTCAGATGAGCAATGATATTGCCCGCCGCCTCGGACGCGCCAGCCTCGCCTGCGTCGACGATGCTGCCCTGCTTGAGCACCAGATAGCGGTCGGCCACGTCCAGCGCGAACGCCACGTTCTGCTCGACGATGAACATCGTGGTGCCGTGCCGCTCGCGCTCCCAGTTCAGCGCCCGGCCCAGCCGCTCGATCACCGAGGGCTGCAGCCCTTCGGTGATCTCGTCCAGCAGCAAGAGCGCGGGCCGCTGCATCAGCCCGCGCGCCACCAGCAGCATTTTCTGTTCTCCGCCCGACAAGGTGCCCGCATGCTGCCGCAAGCGGCTCGTGAACACCGGGAACAGCTCGGCGATCTCGGCGAAGCGCTCGTCGAACAGCTGCTCGCGCGGCAGCCCCAGGCGCAGGTTGTCGCGGATGCTCAGGTCGGGAAACAGCGGTTGCTCCTGGGCCGCGTAGGCGACGCCGCAGCGCGCCACTTCGTGCGGCCGCAGCCGGGTCGCGTCCACCCCGCCCACGCTGACGCGGCCGCGCTGCTTGGGCAGATAGCCCATGACCGTCTTGAGCAAGGTGCTCTTGCCCATGCCGTTCTTGCCCAGCAAGGCCACGCACGACCCCCGCTCCACCGAGAGCGACACGTCGTGCAGCACCATGGCCCGCTTGTAGCCGCTGGACACTTCTTCCAAGCGCAACGCCGGCGCGGCGATACTCGTCATTGCCCTGCTCCTTGCGCGGCGGGCGCGCTACCCGCATAGATGGTGCGCACCAGTTCGGATTCCACTACTTCGCGGAATCCCCCGTCCATGACGATGCGGCCCTGGTGCAGGACCACGATGCGCGTCGCGATTTCCTTGACGAAATCCAGGTCGTGTTCCACCAGCAGGCAACACAGGCCGTAACGGTGCGCCAGCGACGACAGCACATGGCCGATCTGCTGGCGTTCGGCCTTGCTCAGCCCGGCCGTCGGCTCGTCCAGCAGCACGATGCCCGGCTCCAGCGCCAGCACCATCGCCAGTTCCAGCGCCTGCTGCTGTCCGTGCGAGAGGTCGCGCGCGACGCTGTCCAGGCACTGGTCCAGGCCCGTCACCCGCAGCGTCTCCAATGCATAGGGCGGCAGATCCAGCGTGGGCGACCGGCGCCACCACGACGGCCGCTCGCGCAGCGTGGTCGCGATGCGCAGGCTTTCGGCCACGGTCAGCGTGTCGAACACGTTGGCGTTCTGGAATTTACGGCCCAGTCCGTGGCGCACGCATTGTTCCGGACCGTCGCGCCGCACCTCGTGGCCATAGAGTTCCAGCCTGCCCTGGGAACGTTCGGCGCCGTCCGCGATGCAGCGCATCAGCGTAGTCTTGCCGGCGCCATTGGGGCCGATCAGCCCCAGCAGTTCGCCGCCGCGGGCCTGCAGGTCTATGCCTTCCAGCACCTTCAGGCTGCCAAAGTGCTTGGACACGCCCGCCAGGCTCAAGGCCTGGGCCGCGCCGCCGTCCTGGCGCGCAGGGACGGCGCGCTCGCCCAGCACGGGCGCGGCCGCCTTGCCGGCCCTTGCCCGCCAGGGCGCGGTCAGCAGGGGCAGGAGCCCGCGCGGCAGCAACAGGATCACCAGCACGAAGGTCACGCCCAGCAGCAGCTGCCAGACGAACGGCATGTTGCCGCTGAGATAGGAGCCCGCGACGTTGATGAGGATGGCTCCCAGCACCGGTCCCCAGATGGTGCCGCGTCCGCCCAGCGCCACCCAGATGATCAGTTCCGTGCCGAAGACGAAGCCCGTCAGCTCCGGCGCCACCACGCCGCTGAAGGCGCCATAGCCGAAGCCGGCCAGGCCCGCCACGGCGCCGCAGACCACCAGCAGCGCGATGCGCCAGTGGGCGGTGTTCAGGCCGAGGTAGCTGCAACGCGCCTCGTTGTCGCGCAGCGCCACCAGGATGCGGCCGCCGTCGCTGCGCACCGCCGCCCAGGCCATCAGCGCCACCACCGACAGGCCGCCGGCCGCGATCACGTACCAGGCCTCCAGCGACAGGTCGAAGGTCTCGTAGCCCGTCAGGCCGGAGGACGAACCCGTATAGGTGCCGCCGGACAGCATCAGCTGCATCAGGACGATGGGCAGCACCAGCGAGATCACGGTAGCGAAGAACGGCGAAGCGCCCCGGTAGAACGACAGCCATCCCGTCACCAGCGCCAGCAGCGCCGCGGCGCCCACCGCCGCCAGCGCGGCCAGGGCGGCGATGGCGGGCGAGAAGCCGTAGTGGGTGAAGGCCAGGCCGGCGGCATAGGCGCCCACGCCGAAAAACGCGGACTGGCCGAATGTCAGGTAGCCGGTGTAGCCCCACAGCACGTCCACGGTGACCGCCGCCACGGCGAAGAACAGCGCCTTGATCAGCACGTTCAGCAGATAGGTGTCGAACAGCCAGGGACCCGCCGCGGTCAGGACCAGGCAGAGCCCGGCCAGGCCCAGCAGGCTGCGGCTGCGCGCGGCCTTTTGCACCGAGGCGTCGTCAGCGGCGCCGGCCAGCGTTTGAGGGATCAATGCGCGGTCAGTCATGGGCGAATCCTTGAGGACGCAAGCGCAGCGTCAGCGCGGCCAGGACGGCGATGGTGACGCCGCCCAGGATCGGGCTGACGTAGACGCTTACCAGCACCTGGCAGGCGCCGTAGACCAGGCAGGTCAGCAGCAGCGCGGTAATCGAATGGCCCGACACCATGACCAGCATGAAGGCGCTGACCAGCCACGGCAGTCCCATGTTCGGATCGACGCTGGACAAGGGCGTGATCAGCGCGCCGGCCAGCGCGCCCAGTCCCGCGCCCAGGCCAAAGGTGGTGAAGCGGATGCGCTCGGCGTTGATGCCCAGGCCGCGCGCCAGGTCCTCGTTCATGATCACCGCCCGGGTCCGCACGCCAAAGCGCGTGCCGCTGAGCAGCAGCGTCATGGCGGCATACATCAGCAAGGCCGCCGGCACCAGGAACAGCCGGTACGCCGAATACTCCGTGCCCAGGAAGGACACGGCGCCATGAATGGGCGAATCCGCGAACTTCACCTCGCGCCCGAAGGCCATGGTGATGAGCTGGCCGATCACGATACCCAGCCCCCAGGTGGCCAGGATGGCGTCCAGCGGCCGCTTGTAGAGCGGCTGCACGATGAGCCGTTCCACGCCCATGCCCACCAGCACGCCGACCGCCAGCGCGAAGGGCAGCGCCAGCCAGGGGTTCAGCCCCAGCTGCGTCACCACCAGGCTGGCATAGCTGCCCAGCGTAAGAATCGCGCCGTGCGCGAAGTTGACGATCTTCATCACGCCAAAGATGATCATCAGCCCGGCCGTCACGATGAACAGCATGGCGGCCGTGCTCAGGATGTCCAGCAGCAAACCCATATCGCTCTCCGGCGCCGCCGGCAGGACCGGCGGCGCTTGTCATGGCATGGCCGTCACTTCAGGTCCGGACACTGGGCGCCCGGGTCGACTTTGTCGAAGGTCTGCAGGATCTTGATGGAACCGTCCTGCTGCACCTGCCCCAGGCGCATGGTCAGCGCCGCGTGCCGCTGGCGGTCCATGGTCACCGGGCCGCGCGGGCCGTCGAACGTGACCGCGCTCAACGCCTGCACCACCTTGGGCGCATCGGTGCCGCCGGCCTTTTCGACGGCTGCCTTGTACAGGTAGAAGGCTTCATACTGCGGCGCGGAGAATTCGTTGGCGGTCTTGGCGTCGTTGCCGAACTTCGCCTTCAGGCCGTCCAGGAATTTGCGGTTCTGCGGCGTGTCGATGCTGGTCAGGTAGGACGCCGACATGTACATGCCCACCGCCGTGTCGCCCATGGTCTTGGCGGTGCCCTCGTCGATCGCCAGATTGCCGTAGGGCATGGACAGGCCCGCCGCCTTGACCTGCTTGGCCAGACTGACATTGGGTCCGCCGCCCGCCGTCGAGCTGATCAGCGCGTCCGGGTTGGCCGAGCGTATCTTCGAGACCACCGGCGTCCAGTCGGATCCGTCGATCGGCAGGTATTCCTCGCCCACCACGCGTCCGCCCTGCTTTTCGATGTACTCCCGCGTGAACTTGAGCATGCCGCGGCCAAAGGCGTAGTCGCTGCCGACCAGGAAGAAGGTCTTGGCCTTGCGATCCTGCATGAAGTGGTCCACCACCGGCGCGACCTGCTGCTCCGGCACCCAGCCGTTCACGTGCAGCCAGCGGTTGCAGGAACGGCCTTCATAGAATGACGTGTAGATATAAGGCACCTTGCCGCGCGTCACGATGGGCAGCGCGGCATTGCGCGCCGCGCTGGTTTCCATGGCAATGATGGCGTCCACCTTTTTCTGGAACACCAGGGTGTCATACGCCTTCTGCGCCCCGACCGCGCCCGAGGCGTCATCGGCGATCTCCAGCACGATCTGGCGGCCCAGGATGCCGCCGGCCGCATTGATTTCATCGGCCGCCAGTTGCGAGGCCTGCACCACGCCCGGCGCGACCACGCTGTTGGCGCCGGACAGGCCGACCGGCACGCCGATGCGCAGCGGTTCGGCGGCATGCGCGCTGGCGGCGCCAGCCAGCAATGCGACAAACGACAGGCGGATCCGGCAGCTATTGAATAGGCTCTTCATGGGTTTTCTCCTTGGAGGGAACGACTGTCGTTCAGCGTTGCGGCAGGCCTGCCGCGCCCAACTGCTCGTCATAGATATCGCGGCGCCTGTCGCGCAGCACATGGTTGAAATCATTCAATTGGCGCGCGCGGCGCGAGGCCTTCAGGTCTATGGGCGCCAGCAGCACCTCCTCCTGGTCGATGCTGGCCGGCCCCGCGGCGGTCCAACCCTGGGAGCCCACGATCAGGCTGCGGCCCACGAAGGGCTGGCCGCGCTCGGTGCCGACGCGGTCGGCGCACACCACCGTCAGGCCGTTGCTATGGGCGCCGCCCATGGTCAGCGCGTGCGCCATGACCGGTCCGTCGCGCGTCTGTCCCGGCATCGGCACCCAGTTGGTGGGCACCGCCACGATGTCCGCGCCGCGCACCGCCAGCAGCCGGTAGACCTCGGGAAACCAGCCGTCGTAGCAGATCGCCACGCCGATGCGGCCCAGCTCGGTATCGAACACCGGCAGGCCCAGGTCGCCAGCCTCGAAGTACAGGTTCTCGTCGCCCCACAGGTGCAGCTTGCGATAAGTCCCCACATACCCCTCGGGGCCGGCGACCAGCGCGGAGTTGTAGAGGCGGCCGCCGGCGCGTTCGGCGATGCCCGCCACCAGGTAGATCCCAAGCCGCTGGGCCAATGCGATCCATGCCTGCGAGCTGGGGCCTTGCGGCACCGGCTCGGCCAGGGCATGGGCTTCCTCGCGGCTCTCGAACATGTAGCCGGTGTTGGCCAGTTCGGGCAGCACCACCAGCCGCGCCCCCTGGGCCGCGGCCTGCTCCACCAGTTCGATCGAACGAGCGATGTTGGCGGCGACTTCGCCGATGACGGGCTCCATCTGCACGCTGGCCACCCAGGTCACGGAGGCGGGAGAACGTTGCGGATCCGACGCTTGCATGCGAGCTCCATATTCAGAAATTGAAAACGAAAAAGCCCCCGACCACGCATTGCGTGCACGTCGGGGGCTTTCATAGCCAAACTGTATGTTCAAGCAGCAATCATTGCTGCGGGGTACTGCAAGCCGTTCAGGTCAATGTTGACCGTGTGCGAATAATAGGGAGGCACGGGTTCCTGGGACAATAAGTGCTTTCCCGGACGGTGGAGCGGCCCGCCCATGCGCGCCCGCGGCCGCTGCGTCATTGCGACGCATTGGGCCGTCCCGTCCGGCTTGGCATAATACGCAGCCATGAGCAAACCCGCAGCACATCACCCTCCTCTTGCCGCAGGCTGGCTGGCCAGCGCGCCGCCCATCCTGCCCCCCGCCCCGCGCCATTGGCTGTTCCGCCCCGGCGCGCTGACCGCCGGCCTGCGCCAGGTCGGCCAGGTGCGCCTGCGCGTGCTGGCCGAGTATGCCGATGGCGCGCCGCCGGACGAGGCCCGGGCGATGGGCATCGCGCCCGGCACGCCGGTGTGGATCCGCGAAGTGCTGATGTCGGTGAACGGCGTGGACAGCGTGCCCGCGCGCAGCCTGACGCCGCTGCGAGCGTCCCACGGCGCCTGGCAAGGCATGCGCCGCCTGCTGACCCGCCCTCTGGCCGACATGCTCTACCACGACAGCACGGTGGTGCGATCGCCGTTCGCCTGCCGCCGGCTGGCCTCGCCGGTGCCGTTCCATGCCACCGCCCTGGGCGTATTGCCCAGCGCGCAGCGCGACCGCGACGCGGACCGCATCTGGGCGCGCCGCTCCGTCTTCTGGCGCCAAGGCCAGCCGCTGCTGGTGGCCGAGTGTTTCCTGCCGGCATTCTGGGAACTGGTCGCCGACCAGCCCGTGCCGCCGCTGGTGCCGCACCAGCGCACGCCGCGCTGAAGCGCCGGCCTCAGCCTTCGTAGCGGCGACCGCGCTCCAGCAGCTCGGGCGTGCCGATCACGGCGTTCAGGCCGTCGAAGTCCAGCATGCCTTCGCGCCATGGCGCGGTCGTGCCGTGCTGGCGCAGGCTGGCGTAATAGCCCTGCAAGGTGTGGGCCACCGCGCGCGCCGTGCCGCCCGGAAAAATCACGATGCGAAAGCCCAGCGCGGTCAGGGCCTCGGCGCTTTGCACCGGCGTCTTGCCCCCTTCGACCATGTTCGCCAGCAGCGGCACGCGCCGCGCAAAGCGGCTGCAAGCCGCCTGCATCTGCTCGGGCGTGCGCAAGGCTTCGATGAACAGCCCATCCGCGCCCGCTTCCAGATACGACTCGGCGCGGTCCAGCGCGGCGTCCAGGCCTTCCACCGCCAGGGCATCGGTGCGCGCCAGGATCAAGGTCGAGGCATGAACGCGCGCATCCGCCGCGGCGCGCAGCTTGCCGCGCATTTCGGCGGCGGGGATCACGGTCTTGCCGTCCAGGTGGCCGCAGCGCTTGGGAAAGGTCTGGTCCTCCAGCTGGATCATGGCGGCGCCGGCCCGCTCCAGGCCGCGCACGGTGCGCTGCGTGTTCAAGGCATTGCCGAAGCCGGTGTCGGCGTCCACGATGACGGGCGTGGCCACCCGCTCGGTGATGCGGGCCAGCGTGTCCTCGACCTCGCTGTACGTGGTGAGGCCGATGTCCGAGCGGCCCAGCCGCGTGTACGCGATGGACGCGCCCGACAGGTACAAGGCGCCGAACCCCGCCTGTTCGGCGATCAGGGCGGACAAGGCGTCGTAGACGCCCGGAGCCAGCACGGCGCCGCCGGCCAGCTGTGCTTGCAGATTCTGTTTTTGCATGGTTTGGATAATCCTAGGAAAGCTCGCGGCCCAGCAAGGATGCGGCGGTCGCCGCGGCGATATGACCGCCCGCCACCGCGCTGAGCAGGCCGTTGCCGGACAGGTAGCCGGACACGTCGTTGCCCGACACGCCGCGCGCCGCACCGCCGGCGGCCAGCAGATTGGGCAAGGCACGGCCCGCCTGGTCCAGCACGCGGCAATGCGCGTCGATATCCAGGCCGCCTTGCGTATGGAACAGCGCGCCTGTCACCTTGATGGCGTGGTATGGCGCTTGCAGCACGCGCTCGAAGCGCCGGCCGTGCGCATCGGCGGCGTCGGGGGCCACGCCCGCCAGCGTCCCGCGCAGCGTCGCTTCGTCGCAACCGATCAGGGCCGCCAGCGCCGTGGCGTCCGCACAGGTCTTCAGCGCCTGGCCCGCTTCCGCCTGGACAAAGTCCGGGAAGCCGCGCGCCAGCGCCAGCGTGCGGCCGTCGAATACGTTCCAGGCCTCGCCGCCGGGTTGCGCCAGCACGTGGACCGCGGCCTCGGAATAGCCCTGGGTCTCGTCGTGGAAGCGCCGCCCCGCCGCGTTGATCTGCACGCCTCCGTCCATCATCACGGCCCAGGAAATCAGCGCGCCCTGGGGCGTGGCCCAGGAACCGTGGCCTTGGTAGCCGCCCAGGTCGGCCAGGCGCGCGCCCAGCTGGGCGCCCCATTCGATCGCGCTGCCGTCATTGCCGGCATGGCCGCCATAGACGGCCCCGCGCATGGCCGGCAAATACTCGCCCACCATCGCCGCATTGCCGCCAAAACCGTTGCAGGCCAGGATCAGCACGTCGCAGCCGATCACGTCGATGGAGCCGTCCGGCCGCTCGCAGCCCACCGCCGTGATGCGGCCGGCTTCGTCCGTCCAGATCTGCCGCGCCAGGGCGCGGGTCAGCAAGTAGGCGCCGGCGCCCGTGGCGGCGCGCTCCAGCGCGGCGACCAGGGCCGCGCCCGTGCGCTCCGGCAAGGTGTGCATGCGGCGGGCGGTGTGGCCCGGATACAGGAAGCCGTCCAGCACCTGGAAGTCCAGGCCATGGCGCGCCAGGTTGTCGATGGCGGCGGCCGCCGCGCCCGTGTAGGCGTCGACCAGGTGCGGCGCGGCCGTGCCGTGGGCCTTGGCCTGGATGTCGGCGGCAAAGCGCTGCGCGTCGTCGTCGATGCCTGCGGCCCGCTGCGCCGCCGAGCCCGCCGCCGGAATGAAACCGGACGACAAGGCGGTGGAGCCGCAGGGCGCGGCATCGCGCTCGATCAGCACGGTCTCGATGCCAGCCTCGGCCAGGCGCAGCGCGGCGGTCAGGCCGCAAGCGCCGGCGCCGATGATGGCCACCGGCACATGCATCGCGTCCGCGCCGGGCGCGGCGCCCCGCAGGACCCGCGGCGCGCTCACGAGGCCAGCCTGTCCAGGAAATCCTGGCAGGACAGCACATCCGCCACGGTGCGCAGGTCCGCCAGCGCGGCATCGTGCATGGCCGGCGTGGGCGCGGCGCAACCGTCGGCCAGCACCGCCACGTGATAGTCCCGCATATGGGCGTCGCGCGCCGTGCTGGCCACGCCGCCGTTGGTGACGATGCCGGCGATCACCACGTTGGATATGCCCGCGCGCCGCAGCACCCAGTCCAGCTGGGTATTGAAGAAGGCGGAGTACGCCACCTTCCAGACCGACACATCCACCAGTCCGTCCAGTTCGGCAACGTTGGCCTGCCCCCTGGAGCCAGCGACGAAATCGCCCTTGCGCAGGAACGGGCGCAACTGCCGCAGATGCGGCGAGATCATGGGTTCGCCGTGCGCGTCCGGCCACAGCGTGAACTGGCTGGCCGCCACGAAGCCGCCTCGCTCCTTGAGCTTGCGGGCCACGGGCGCCACGCGGGCGGGCAAGGCGCGCGCCTGCGGGCTGGCCGCGCCGCCGCGGTCATAGGCGCCGCCTGGCGCCAGGAAGTCGTTCTGCAAGTCGATGATGACCAGCGCGGTGCTGCGGGGATCGAAGGCAGACATGGGCTGCTCCTAGGAAGCTTGGCGGGCGATCAGCAGATTGCCCAGGGAATCGACCTGGCCGGCAAAGCCCGGTTCGATCCAGATTGTGGTGTCCGGCTGCTCCAGGATGGCGGGGCCCGCCACCTCCGCGCCCACCGGCAGGTCCAGGCGCGCGTAGCGCACGGCGTCATGCCATTGCCCGCCATGGAAGACCGCCTGCGTGCCCAGCGCATCCGGCATCTCGGTGCTGGTCGGCGCCAGCAGCGCCAGGTCGAACTTGGGCCGCTGGCCGATACGCGCATAGCGCAGGTTCAGGATGCGTACGGCGATGCCTTCCAGGCTGCGGCCGAAGGCGGCGCGGTAGGCGCGTTCGAAGGCGGCGCCTATGCCCGCGCGGTCCAGCTCGGCGCGGCTGATTTCGACCCGCACGGTATGGCTCTGCCCCACGTACAGCATGTCCAGCTCGATGCTTTCGCGTATGCCCTGAAAGCCCACGCCGGCGGAATCCAGCCGCTCCTGGCAGGCCTGCGCCAGGCCGTCGATGCGGGCCAGCAGGTCGTCGGCGTCCAGGGCGGCCAGCGCCACGTTCAGCGTCTGCACGCCGTCATGCCGCATGTCGGCCATGACGCAGCCCAGGGCCGAGGTCACGCCGGGGTAACGCGGCACGATGCCGCGAACGGCGTCGACTTCGTTCATCATGGCGCAGACGTGCAGCGCGCCGCCGCCGCCAAACGGCATGTAGGCGAATTTGCGCGGATCGTGGCCGCGCTCGATGGAGACGACGCGGATCGCGCCCGCCATCTTGGCATTGGCCACGGTCAGGATGGCCTCGGCCGCGGCGTGCACGTCCAGGCCCAGCGGCTTGGCCACGTGTTCTTCGATGGCGGCGCGCGCCAGCGCCACGTCCATGGTGGCGAGCAGGCCGCCGCCCAGCGGACGCTCGGCCGCGATGCGGCCCAGCAGCACGTTGGCGTCGGTCACGGTGGGGCGGGTATTGCCGCGGCCATAGCAGGCCGGCCCCGGCACGCTGCCGGCGGATTCGGGGCCCACCTGCAGCAGGCCGCCCGCGTCCACGCTGGCGATCGAGCCGCCGCCCGCGCCTATGGTTTCGATCTGGATCATGGGCGCGCGCACCACCATGCCGAAATCGATGGAGGTCTGCGCTGACAGCGAGGCCTCGCCGCCCGCCACCAGCGACACGTCGAAGGACGTGCCGCCCATATCGCCGCTGACCACGTTGGGAAAACCCGCGGCGCGCGCGATGGCGGCGCAGGCGATGACGCCCGCGGCCGGGCCGGACAGCGCGGTGCGCACCGGCACGTCGCAAGCCGTCTGGCGCGACATCACGCCGCCGTTGCTCTGCACTACCAGCAGTTCACCGCCGAAGCCATTGGCCTGCAGGTCCGATTCCAGCCGCGTCAGATAGCCGCCGACCACCGGCTGCAGCGCGGCGTTGAGCACGGCCGTGGAGCAGCGCTCGAATTCGCGGATCTCGGGCAACACCTCGGTGGCGGCGGTGACATTGCCGTTGGGCCACAGCGCGCGCACGCAGGCCGCGGCCTGCGCCTCGTTGGCTGGATTGGCATAGGCGTTGACGAAGAACAGGCAGACCGCCTCGCAGCCCTGCTCCAGCAGTTGCCGGGCGGCGGCTTCGACCTGGGCCAGGTTCACGGGCGTATGCACCGTGCCGTCCGCCAGCACACGCTCTTCCACTTCCAGGCGCAGGTCGCGCGGCACCACGGGCTCGTAATTGCCGCGCAGGCCCCAGGTCTGGGGCCGGTCGCGCCGGCGCATTTCCAGCACGTCGCGGAAACCCGCGGTGGTGATGATGCCGGTGCGCGCCACCTTGCGCTCCAGCAGCGCGTTGGTGCCCACCGTGGTGCCATGCACGATGGTGGCGATGGCGCCCGCACCGTCGGCCACGCGGGCGATGCCGTTCATGAAGCCGCGCGCTTCCTCGCCGCGGGTGGAAGGCACCTTGACCACGCGGGCGCTGCCGCCCGCCTCATCCAGCACGAATATGTCGGTGAACGTGCCGCCCACGTCCACGCCTACGACCAAACCTTGTGCCGCGCTCATGCCGACTGCTCCTTCAGATTTCCACTTACGTAACCCATCTTGCGGTCGTGCCCGCGCGCCGCCTCGGAACGCGCGGCGGGCTCGCCATAGCCGCCTCCACCGGGCGTTTCCAGGCGCACCCGGTCGCCGCGCTTGAGCTGGATGCCCAGCATCTTCGAACGCATGGGCGGGGTCTGCCAGTCGCCATCCTGCTGATAGCGGAAGACGTTCAGCGCCGCCTCCCCGCCGCCGGCGATGCCCTTGGGCGCGCTCTTGCCGCGCTCGCCGAAGATGAAGGCCTCGGCGCTATCCTCCAGCAATTCGATCTCATAGATGGCGCCCAGGCCGCCGCGGTGCGCGCCGTCGCCCGCCGAATCGGGACGCAGCGCCCATTGCGTGAAGCGCACGGGATAGGCCGCCTCCAGGATTTCCAGCGGCGGAATGGTGGCGGTGGAGATGGGCGCGTTGCCGTGGCTGAGCCCGTCGCCGTCCGAATGGCCGCCGTGGCCGCCGCCGAAGAAGCTGAACATCACCCAGCGCTGGCCGCGCCGGGCGGGATCGCTGCGGTAGCCGGCGATCGACAAGGCATTGATGGTCCCATAGGCCTGCGCCAGCGCGCGCGCCGGCTCGGCCTGGGCCATGGCGCAGAAGATCACGTCGATCATGCGCAGAATGGTTTCGGTATAGCCGCCGACCGGACGCGGGCGGTCCGCCGAGATCACCAGGCCGTCCGGCAGCACCACGTCCACCGCATCCAGCACGCCGGCGTTGGCCGGCACGTCCGGGAACAGGTGCTTCAGGGCCACGTAGCAGGCCGCGATCGCCGTGGCGCGGGATATGTTCACCGGACCGGCGCAGGCAGGCGAGGTGCCGGTGAAGTCCAGCGTCAGGCGCTCGCCCTGGACCTTGAGCTTGAGCGCAATGCGCAGCGGCTGGTCGCGCACGCCGTCGTTGTCCAGCATGTCCTCGAAGGCATATTCACCGTCGGGCAGGCGCGAGATATGGTCGCGCATCAAGCGCCGCGCCCGTTCGCGCAGCGTGTCCAGCGATTCCAGCACGGTGGCGTCGCCGTATTCGTCGAGCAGGCCGTCCAGCCGGCCCGCGCCCAGCTCCAGCGCCGCCAGCTGCCCGTTCAGGTCGCCCCACAGGCTGTCGGGCAAGCGGGTGTTGGCCTTCAGGATGGCCAGCACGTCCAGGTCCAGCACACCCGCGCGCACGATGCGCACCGGCGGAATCTGCACGGCTTCCTGCCAGCACTCGGTGGCGGCGGGGTTGTAGTTGCCCGGCACCGCCCCGCCCACGTCGTGCCAGTGGGCCGCCGACGCCAGGAAGCAGAACAGCTTGCCGCCGCGGAACACCGGACGCACCAGCTTGAAGTCGTTGGCGTGGGTGCCGCCTTCGTAGGGATCGTTGAACAGCCAGACGTCGCCGTCGACCATGCCGCCGCGCTCGGCGGCCGCCTTGGCCGCGGCCTTGACGGCAAAGGCCATCGCGCCCACGAACACCGGCAGGCCGGACTTGCCCTGCACCAGCGTGGCGCCGGTGGCCGCGTCGTACATGCCGTGGCAGGCGTCGTGGGCCTCGGCGATGATGGGATTGAACGCGCTGCGGTACAGCGTGGCGTCCATCTCGTCGGCGATCTGTTCCAGGCGGCCCTTCAGGACCGCGAGTGTGACGGGATCAAGCATGATGTGGTTCCTAATGAGTCTTGCGCTGTTTCAGCAGATTCAGCAGTCCGCCGGCCTGCACCATTTCCAGCAGGAAGGCGGGCACCGTGTCGCAATGCAGTTCCGCGGGTTCCCCCGCGGCGCGGCGGATGCGGCCGGCGGCCGGGTCCAGGGCGATGCGCTCGCCCTCTTGCAAGGTTTCGGCCCGCTCGCAGGTCAGCAGCAGCAGGCCCACGTTGAAGGCGTTGCGGAAATACAGGCCGTTGAAGGATGGCGCGACCACCGCGGCGATGCCCAGGCGCACCAGCGCCGCCGCGGCCTGTTCGCGCGAGGAACCGATGCCGAAGTTCGGACCCGCGACCAGCACGTCGCCCGGCCGCGCGTTGGCGGCGAAATCCGGCCGCACCCGTTGCAGGCAGTGGCGCGCGATCTCATCGATGCCGAATTTCATGTACGCGCCCGGCGCCAGCGCGTCGGTATCGATATCCGCGCCCACGCGCCAGACGCGGTGCCTCAGAGATGCTGCGGTCATGCCATGAACTCCCTGGGGTCGGCGATGCGGCCGGCGACGGCCGATGCCGCCACCGTATAGGGCGAGGCCAGATAGACCAGGGCCGTCTCCGAGCCCATGCGCCCCTTGAAATTGCGCGCCGTGGTGGCGATGACGCTGGCGCCGTCGGGGATGGACCCGCCGTAGCCCGCACAGGCGCCGCAGGACGTGGCCAGCACCTCCGCACCGGCATCGCGCAGCACCTGCATCACCCCTTCCTGTTCGGCCTGGCGCTGGTCCTGCTGGCTGGCCGGCGCCACCATCAAGCGCATGCCGGCGGCCAGCCTGCGGTCGCGCAACACGCTGGCGGCTGCGCGCAGGTCTTCCAGCTTGGCGCCCGTGCAGGCGCCGATATAGGCCACCTGCACCGGCACGCCAGCGTATTGATCCACGTCGCGCGTATTGGCGGGGCTGTGCGGCGCGGCAACCTGGGGCGCCAGCGCAGCCGCGTCGAAATCGTGCCACTCGGCCTGCGCGCCCGCGTCGCTGCGCCAGCGTGTCAGATCGATATCGTCCGTCACGCCCGCCTCCCGCAGATAGGCCACGGTGGTTTCATCGGGCGCGATCAGGCCGACCTGCGAGCCCAGCTCGGCGCTCATGTTGGACAGGGTCATGCGCTCCTGCATCGACAAGGCGCGCACCGCTTCGCCGCAGAATTCCACCGCCTGGTAGCGGCCGCCGTTCATGCCGTAGCGGCCTATCATGCGCAGCATCATGTCCTTGGCGGTCACGCCTGCCGACAGGCGCCCGCTCCAGCGCATCATCAGGGTCTGCGGCACCTTCACCCAGATCTGCCCGGTGACGGCCACGCCCAGCATCTCGGTGCTGCCGATGCCGAACATATAGGCGCCGAATGCGCCGCCCGTGGGCGAATGCGAGTCGCCGCCCACGCAGAACATGCCCGGCCGGATATGGCCGTGCTGCGGCACCACCACGTGGCAGATTCCGAGCGAGTCATAGACGTTGGGCAGTTGCTGTTCGGCCGCCCAATCGCGCGCGATGCGCACGATGCGGCGCGACTCGTCGTCGGATTCGGGCACGTAGTGGTCGATGACCAGCACCACTTTCGAAGGATCCCAGAGCGAGGCGCCCAGTTCCTGCAGCATCGGCTGCAGGCGGCGCGGGCCACTGGAGTCGTGAAACATGGCCAGGTCGACCGCACAGGTGACGATTTCGCCCTCGGCGACAGTCGAACGGCCACAGGCCGCCGCGATCAGCTTCTGGGCCAGCGTTTGAGGCTCGGCCATGGCTACATCCCGAGATAGGCCCGGCGCACGTCGTCGCTGGCCATCAGTTCCGGACAGGCGCCGCTATAGCGCACCGCCCCGTTTTCCAGCACGTAGGCGCGCTGCCCCATTTCCAGCGACTGGCCCACGTTCTGCTCCACCAGCAGGATCGCCAGCCCTTCGCCGTGCAGGCGCGCGATCAAGCCGAACAGTTCCTCGACCATCAGCGGCGACAGGCCCAGCGAGGGCTCGTCCAGGATCAGCAGGCGCGGCTCGGCCATCAGGCCGCGGCCAATGGCCAGCATCTGCTGCTCGCCGCCAGACATGGTGCCGGCCAGCTGCGCCAAGCGCTCGCGCAGGCGCGGGAAGATGTGCAGCACCTTCTCCAGGTTGGCGGCGCGGCGCTCGCGCGCCCGCGTGAACGATCCCAGCTCCAGGTTTTCGCGCACGCTCAGGTTGGGGAACACGCGCCGGCCTTCCGGCACCTGGATCAGCCCGGCCTTGACCACGTCGCGATAGTGGCGGCCGGTCAGGTCCTGCCCCTCGAAGCGCACCGTGCCGCCCCAAGGCCGGCACAGGCCGCAGACCGTGTTGTTCAGCGTGGACTTGCCGGCGCCGTTGCTGCCCAGCAGCACCACGATCTCGCCCTGGTCCACCCGCAGGTCGACCCCGCGCAGCACTTCCATGCGGCCGTAGCCGGCGCGCAGTCCCTGGACTTCCAACAGCGCGCTCATGCCGGCGCTCCCTGGGCGGCAAGGCGCGCCGCGGCGCCCTGGCCCAGATAGGCCTCGACCACGGCCGGATCGCGCGTGACCTCGCCCGGCGTACCCGAAGCGATCAGGCGGCCCTGCGCCAGCACCCAGACGTGCTCGGCCAGGCTCATCACGGCGCGCATCACGTGTTCGATCATCAGCACGGTCACGCCGTCTTCGGCCAGCTTCTTCACCACCGGTATCATCTCGTCGATCTCGCTGGGGTTGAGCCCCGCCAATACTTCGTCGAGCAGCAGCAGGCGCGGCCGCGTGGCCAGCGCGCGCGCCAGCTCCAGGCGCTTGCGTCCCGCCACCGTCAGGTCGGCCGCCGGCCGGTCCAGCAAGGCTTGCAGGTTCACGCGGGCAGCCACCTCTTCCGCCGCTTCCAGCGCTTCGCGGCGGTTGCCCAGGCGCAGGTGGGCGCCCACGGCGATGTTCTGGCGCACCGTCTGCGCGCCGAAGGGCTGCACGATCTGGAAGGTGCGCGTCAGTCCCAGCCGCGCCGATTCGTGCGGCGGACGGCCGGTGATGTCGGCGCCGCCAAAATGCACCGAACCGGAGCCGGGCTTGAGGAAGCCGGACAACAGGCCGAACAGCGTGGTCTTGCCCGCGCCGTTGGGACCGACCAGGGCCGTCAGCGAACCCTGGCGCACGTCCAGACTCACGTCCTGGACCGCTTTCAGGCCGCCGAAGGTGATGGAAAGATTGCGCGCTTGCAGCAGGATCTCAGACACGGGCGCGCTCCTTGGCACTGAACAGCCGGCCCAGCGCCTGGCCGCTGCCGGTGATGCCGCGGGGCAGGAACATCACGATCACGATGAGCACCACGCCGTAGATGACCATGCTGATGCCCGGCAATTCGCCGAACAGGTTGCGCGTCAGGTCGCTCAGGGCATGCAGGGTCACCGCCCCCAGCACCGGTCCCCACAAGGTGCCCAGGCCGCCGACGATGGCGCCGACCAGCGCCTCCACCGACAC
This sequence comes from Achromobacter xylosoxidans, assembly GCF_002192695.1. Classification (GTDB taxonomy): domain Bacteria; phylum Pseudomonadota; class Gammaproteobacteria; order Burkholderiales; family Burkholderiaceae_B; genus Achromobacter; species Achromobacter xylosoxidans_C. The sequence continues at coordinate 156,215 of NZ_MTLG01000067.1, read as the reverse complement.
GGCCGAACCGAAGGCGATGCCTGGATCGATGTACTGGAACACCTGCACGTAGAAGGCGCCCGCCGCGCTCATGAAGGCGGCCGACAGCGCGATGCCGCCGAGCTTGACCCGCAGCGGATTCACGCCGATGGCGCGCGCCGCGTCCTCGTTGTCGCGCACGGCCTGCAGATAGGCGCCGAAGCGCGAATGGCGCAACCATGCGGTGACGACCAGCGCCAGCAGCACGAAACCCAGCAAAAGATAGATGTAGCCGCGGCGCGAACCGAACTGCATGTTGGCCGCGCCCTCCTGCAGCGGCACCATCAGCCCCACCCCGCCCCCGGTGAACGACACCGACAGCGCCAGGATGCGGAACACCTCCGCAAACGCCAGCGTCACCAGGGCGAAGTAGGAACCCTTCAGGCCATAGCGGAACGTCAGCCCGCCCACCGCCAGCCCGACCAGCGCGCCCAGCGCAATGGCCATGGGCAAGGCCAGCCAGGGATTGATGCCCAGGTTGAGCTGCCCCAGCGCCTGGGCATAGGCGCCCACGCCGAAGAACAGCGCGTGGCCGAACGACAGCTGGCCGCCGTAGCCGCCCAGGATGTTCCAGGCCTGCGACAGCAGGGCCGCGTACAGCGACATCATGACGAACGTCAGCGCCACGCCCGATTCGGTCAGCGTGGCGGCGGCCGCCAGCGCCGCGCCGAACAGCGCGATAGTCAGAAGATCCTTGCCCATGCTCAGCCCCTCGCCCCGAACAGCCCCTGCGGGCGAAACAGCAGCACCGCGATGAAGATCGCGAATATGCCCATCTGGCCCAGCGAGTCGCCCAGGAACAGGCCCCCGATGGACTCCACCACGCCGATCAGCAGGCCGCCCACCAGCGCGCCCACGAAGCTGCCCATGCCGCCCAGCACCACGATGGTGAAGGCCACCAGCACGAAACCGCCGCCGACCTGCGGATTGACGTAGTAGGCCGGCAGCAGGAAGCAGGCCGCCGCGCCCAGGCAGGCCATGCCGATGCCGAACGACAGCGCATAGACCTTTTCCACGTCGATGCCCATGAGCTTGGCGCCCTGCTTTTCCTTGGCCACGGCGCGGATCGCCCGGCCCAGGTCGGTGCTGCGGATGATCCAGAACAGCACCGCCGCCACCGCCAGCGCGCCGCAGAAGGCGATGACCTTGGGCAAGGCGATCATGGCCGGCCCGATCTCCACCGTGGACAGCGTGTAGGCGGTGTCGATGGTGCGCGTGTCCGACTTGAACCACACCAGCGCCAGGTTCTCCAGCACGATGGCCAGGCCCAGCGTCACCAGCAGGATGTTCTCGTCCTTGCCGTGGCTGGCGCGGTTGATCACGTAGCGCTGCAGGGCGTAGCCCAGCACGAACATGCCGGCCACGACCAGCGGCAAGGCGGCGTAGGGATCGATGCCCAGGCGGTCCTTCAGCAGGTACACGGCGTACAGCGCCACCATCAGCGCCGCGCCATGGGCGAAGTTGATGATGTGCAGCACGCCGTAGATCAAGGTCAGGCCCAGGGCGATCAACGCGTACACCGCGCCCGTGGTCAGGCCGTTGAGCACCGAGGAAAAAAGGATGGCGGGATCGAGCACGCTCAGGCCTTCAGCGGGAAGACGGCGTCGGCCTGGCGATAGTCGGCCGGGATGACGACCTTGATGTCGCCGCCGATCACCTGCGTCAGCAAGGGCTGCGCGCCGGTGTTCTGGCCGTCCACGAACTTGGTCGGACCGTAGGGCATGATGTGGTTGGAGAAGGTGCTGGAGGCCAGCGCGTCGATGATGGCGGCGCGCTCAGCCGACTTGGCGCGCTCCAGCGCATCGGCCAGCAGCAGCACCGAGGTGTAGGTCATGAAGACCTCGTAGCTGAAGTAAGCGCCCTTTTCCTCGACGCGCGCCTTCAGCGGCGCCACGCGCGCATCCTTGGGATTGAACCAGTGGTTGCAATCGAGGATGCCGTTGGCGATGTCGGGGAATTCCTTCAGGAACTTGTAGCTGGAGGCCGCGCCGCCCAGCACCGAGTAGATCGCCTTGGGCTGCACCTTCTGCTGCTTCATGGCGCGCAGCAGCAAGGCGTATTCGTTGTAGTAGTTGGCCGGGATCACGATGTCCGGATTGAGGGACTTCATGCGCAGCACGATGTTGTTGAAGTCGCGAGTCGGGTTCGGGTGCTTGACCACGTCCTTGACCTCGAAGCCATGCTGCGGCAGGGCCTTGGACAAAAGCGCCGCGGTGCCGGTGCCGAACAGCGAATCCTCGTGCACGATCATCACGGTCTTGGCGGGCTTGCCCGCCGCGTCGTTGAGCGCGGCCAGGTCGGTGATGGCGCGTTCGCTACAGGCGCGGTAGCCCGGGCCGAAGCGGAAGGTGTTCTTCAGGCCGCGTTCGACGATCTGGTCGGCCACGCCCACGTCCACCACGTGCGGCAGGTTGTACTTGGCGGCGGTCTGGGTCGTGGCCAGGCAGATCGCCGAGGCGTAGGCGCCGACGATGGCCGACACGCCCGCCTCGTTCATTTTCTCGACCTCGGCCGAACCCGCCTCGGGCCGCGACTGCGCATCGCCCAGCACGGCCTCAAGCGGCGCGCCGCCCAGCGACTTGATGCCGCCGGCCTTGTTGATGTCCTCGATCGCCAGCAAGGCGCCCAGGCGGCATTGCTGGCCCGAATAGGCCAGCGCCCCGGTCACCGGATGCAGGATCCCGACCTTCACGGGCTTGGCGCCCTGGGCGCGGGCCACCCACGGCGCCGATACCAGGGCGGCCGCGGCGGCGGATTGATAGAGGAAAGTGCGGCGCGAATTCATGGGCGATCTCCGGGGGTTCAATGGAATTGGGCGGACAGCTCTTCGCTGACCCAGACCTTGGCGTCGATGCTGCCGACGCGTGACAGCTGCAACTGGTACTGATAGCGATCGGGGCGGTACAGACCTTGCAGCAACTGCACCGGCCGCTCATTCACGTCGCGCACGATGCGCGTCACGGCCAGCAACGCCGAGCCCACGGCCACGTCCAGGTGGCGCGCCACCTGCGCATCGGCCAGCCGCGCCGAAATGGTCTGGGTGGCGCCGCCGAACTCCACGCCGGCCGCTTCCAGCAGCATCAGCAGGGGTTCGCGCTCCAGGTCTTCACGTGTGAAGTCGGCCACTGCCTGCGGCACGTAGGTGGTGATGTGGGACAGCGGCCCGGCCTCGGTGCTGCGCACCCGCAGGCTCTTGTGCACGGGCGCGCCGGGCGCGAGGTCCAGCGCTTCGGCCACCACGGGCGGCGCCGACACCAGGGCGCTGTCCAGCACCCGCACCGAGGTGCGCAGGCCCATGTTGACGATGTTTTCCAGCAGGCCGGTCAGATGCGCCTTCTGCGGCGGATTGGCCCTGGGCGCGCTGGCCGGATTCGCCGGCGCGCGCAGCGGCCAGGTGCCCAGGCCGGGCCGGCGCGACACCAGCCCGTCGGCCACCAGCATCTCCATGGCCTTGCGGATGGTGATGCGGGCCACGTCGAACTGGTCGGCCAGCGCGTGCTCCCCGGGTACGCCGTCCTGATCGAAACGCCCCTCCTGCACCTGCTCGCGCAGGACGAGGTAGATCTGGTGGTACTTCGGCAGCGGTAGTGAGGTTCCCATGAAGGGAACTCTATGGGTGTCCTAATGTACCGTCAATGGAACAAATGCCTATGCCGGTTGTTCTATCGGGAAAACACTGAGGGCGCTGACTCGATGCGGTTACGCCCGCGCTGCTTGGCGTGGTAGAGCGCGCGGTCGCTGCGGCTGAGCGCCAGCTCGGCGTCGGCGTCCAGCGTGTGCATGGTGGAGATGCCGATGCTGACCGTCAGCGGAATGTGCCGGTCGTCGCCCAGCGAAAACGGCGCGGCCGCGATGCGCTGCTGCACCCGCGTGGCGAAGGCGTGCGCGCGCTCGATGTCGGTGTCCGGCAGCACCACGGCGAATTCCTCGCCGCCGATGCGCCCCACCAGGTCGACCGCCCGCAGCTGCGCCCGCAGCGTATTGGCGAAATGCTGCAGCACGCCATCGCCAATCGCATGGCCCCAAGTGTCGTTGATGCGCTTGAAGTGGTCCAGGTCGCACATCAGCACGGCGGCGCAGTCGCTGCCCTGCCGCTTGATGCGGGCCAGCTCCGCCGCGATGCGCGACATGAAATGGCGGCGGTTCGGCAAGGTGGTCAGGGCGTCGGTGGCGGCAAGTTCGCGCAGTTCGAAGTCGGCGCGCTTGCGATCGGTGATGTCGGTCACGAAGCCATGCCAGACCACCGAGCCGTCCGGCCCCTTGCGCGGGCTGGCGTCGCCCTGGCGCCAGCGCAGGCCCTGCTGCGGCAGGCACACGCGGAACTCCAGGTGCCAGGGCGTCTGGGCCGCGGCCGCGGCCTGCAGCGAGGCGTGATAGGTGGCCAGGTCCTCGGGATGGACGCGCTGCTCGATCGCCGACGGACTCGTGCGGACGTCGTATGGAGTGAGTTCAAACATGTCCCAGATGCCGGCGCTGACGTACAGGAAGCGCGACCCGCCCTCGGGCCGCTGGCCGCACTGGAACACCATGCCGGGCACGGCGTCGGTCAGGTTGACCAGCAGGTCCGCCGTGCGCCGCAGGCGCTCGGACATGGCGCGCATGGCGCTGATGTCGGTGGTGGTGCCCATCATGCGCAAGGCCCGGCCCTGCGGGTCGCGGCTGACCACCTTGCCGCGGCTGCAGATCCACTTGTAGCTGCCGTCCTTGCAGAGGATGCGGTGCTCGACCTCGTAGCTTTCGGTCCTGCCTTCGAAATGCGCCTGCATGGCGGCGCGCACATAGTCGGCGTCGTCCGGATGCAGGCGTTTGTAGGAATCCTCGATGCGGTTGGTGACTTCGGCTTCGGTGTAGCCCAGCAAGGCCTTCCAGCCCGGGGAATACGTGATCTCGCCGGTCACGACATTGCGGTCCCAGATGCCCGTGCCGCTGCCGGCGATCGCCATGCCCAGATTGCGCGCCTCGGTGCGCCAGCCGTCTTCCGCCGCCCGTTCCGCCGCCAGGGCCTGGCGCTTTTCCACGGCCGCGACGGCCAGTTCGGCGAAATCATGCAGCGCGTCCAGGTCCTCGTCGCCGAAATCCCGGGGCTGGGCGTGCAGCAACCGGAACGCGCCCAGCCGCCGGCCATCGGAGGCGCGCAGCGGGCAATCCACGGAAAAAGGAAGCGTGCCGGCGCTGGCTGCGGGCAAGGCGCCCGCCTGGGCCTGCCAGACGCCGTCTGCGTCGCTGCAGGCCACCAGCGCCATGTCCACGCCGAAATGCCGCCTGGCCAAGCGGGCGAGCCGGTCCAGGGGACCGTCGAGCCCGGTTTGCACATTTTCCGCGCCGCCGGCGGGCGCGCATGCAGGGGGAACGTCACCTGTTGCTGGCATTTCTGGACCTGATTCAACACTGGGTTCATAGACATGGCCATGCCGGTGGCCATGTCTGACATTTTGTCACGCTCTGCACCAAAATAGCATCATTTTGAACGATATGATCACCGGCCTATGGAACACCCTATCCGCGTGCCCTCGGGCTGGCTGCAACGTGCCTGGCTCCTGCTGCTGGCCTTCCTGATCACCCTCCCTGGCGGCGTGGCCCAGGCCCAGGCATTCGACCGCCAGGCGGAGAACGCCCGCTACCGGCAATGGCTGGAGGACTTCCGCGCCGACCTGCAGCGCCTGCGGCAGTCGCCCGATCCGGCCAAGGCCGATATCGACAGCCTGTTCGCGAAGACCATCGTCCCGGGATCCCGCGCCACCCAGTTGGTCAAGACGCTGATCGAGGCGCCCGGCGACTCCACCAGCGGCGAGATCCACTACGCCGGCTTCCAGCGCATCTTCCTGGCCGCCCTGGCCGACGCCGTGGTGGCGGGCGACGGCGGCGATTACCCGGAAACGCAGGCCAAGTATCAGAAACAAGTACTACGCGTGCGTTACATGCATGTGGACGGCGGCGGCCGGTTGGAGCCTTTCTTCAACAACCCGGACGTCTTCAAGCCCTACCGCCTGCCCGCTCCCGGCACCCTGGAGCGCGACGCCTACCCCTTCCTGCTGTTCGAGGACAATGACGGCAAGCTGCGGCTGGGCGGCGTGTCCAAGGAGTTCTGGGATCTGCTGAAGTTCATGGACATGCTGCAATATGCATAAGCGACTGGTCTTGCTGCTGGCGGCCATCGCGCATGCCGGCCCCGCGCTGGCGGCCTGCGGGCCGGCTGCCGTTGATTTCACCGCGCCCGTGGCGCTGGCGGCGGTGCCCGTCTCGGTCGGCCTGGGCGGCGACCGCGTCCTGCTCGGCCGCCAGGGCGAGCGCATTGCCGCCCGCAACACGCCGGCATGGGTCGAGGAAACCGGCGATCCGCTGCCCCGCACCTGGATGGACAGGGTCGATTGGTCCGCTTATCGGCTGGACGACGCCTCACAGGCGCCCGCGAGGCTGTATTTCGACGGCGACGGCCGGCTGTGCCGCGCGGAACACTATGAGATCCCCCGCCGCGGCGGCACGCCCTTCCTGGCCGGCGGTTACACGCTGGAGTACGACGGCGCCGGCGCCCTGACGCGGGTGGTCGAGTACGAGCAGACCTCGGTCCGCCGGCCCGCCGCCTACGAGGCGACCCGCCAGACCTGCCTGAAACGCGACGCCCGCGGCGCGCTGACCGCCTTCATCAACGAGGCTTGCGACGACAAGCAGGAACCGGCCGGCGGCCGGTTCTACGCGCGCGACGCCGCGGGCCGCCTGCTGCGCGCCATCGATACCATCTCGCAGGGCGGCGCCTTCCAGGTCCAGACCTATGATGCCCAGGGCCAGCCGCAGCAGCGCTATCTGCGCCGCCACTCCCCCGGGGATGGCGCCAGGTCCTATGCCGATGTCGCGCACGCCTCCGCCGACTCCCGCCCTTATCCGGTGCGCCGGGAAGAATTGGGCACGCTGTCCACCGAGGTGCCGGGCAATGACTGGCGCATCGTGAGCATCGCCGACGAGGTGCCGCTGGACGATACGGACATGCAGTCCTGGAGTCCGGACACGCAAACCATCCTGGTCCAAGGCGTAACCGACGCGCAAGGCCGCGCGCGGCTCGCGACGGACGCGCAAGAGCGGGTCTGGCAGGCCATGCGCGACAAGCCTGGCAGGATCTTCTGGTATTCGGACTTGATGAGCCGGGTGCTGCTGCTGCCTGCGATGGACGAGGCCCGCTGGCGCGCCTGCGCCGATCCCGCGAATCAGGCCGCCGACGCCTGCGGTTGAGGCGGCCTCGGGCCTAGCGCCAGGCTTCCGGCTCGACGCTGACCTCGCCCTTGTCGGCCGAGAAATACACCACGCCATCGGAGATATTGGCGTTCAGCCGCATGGTGCGCTCGGCCAGCTGGGCCAGGGCCCGGGTCTGGTCCGAGGGCAGGTTCACGACCTTGAGGTTGCGCGTGCGCTCGAGCTTGTTCTTGACGCCGTCCCACCAGATCTTGCTGGCGGAACCGCCGTAGCAATAGACAATGACTTCGTCGGCGCGGCCGCAGGCGCGCAGGATGCGGCGTTCTTCCGGCTGGCCGACTTCGATCCAGAGCTTGACGGCGCCGGTCAGGTCCTTGACCCACAGGTCGGGCTCGTCGGTGTCGCTCAGGCCCTTGGTGAAGGCCAGTTCCTCCTGCGCATGCAGGGCGTAGGCGACCAGCCGCACCATCATGCGCTCGTCGGTTTCCGAGGGATGGCGGGCGACCGTCAGCGAGTGGCTGCCGTAGTAGTGGCGGTCGGTGTCGGCGACGTTGAGCTCGGCCTTGTAGATGGTGGCGCGCAGGGCCATGGCGTAAATCCGGTGAATGTAGCGAATTGCTGAAGGCCGCCATGATAACGCCTGCGGCACGGCGACAGGCGGCTGCGGGCGCCGGGCCGGCGGCGCTACACTGGCCGACTCCGCTTAGCCATGCCCGCCACCGGACCCCGCCCATGACCGCCACCGCCGCCCTGCTCGCCTTTACCCTGGCCGCCGCCATCCTGACCATCACGCCCGGCATGGACACCGCCCTGGTGCTGCGCACCGCCGCCGTCGAAGGTGGCCGCCGCGCGCTCATGGCTGGCCTGGGCATCGCCGCCGGATGCCTGGCCTGGGGTGTGGTGGCGGCATTCGGCCTGGGATCGCTGCTGCTGGTATCGACCCTGGCCTACGACGCGCTGCGCCTCTGCGCGGCGCTGTACCTGTTCTATCTGGGCGTGAAACTGCTGTGGGGCGCCCGGCCCGGCAGGCAGGCCGCGCCCGACGCGTCCCGACCTGCGCCGGCTGCGACGGCCAGCGCTGGCGGCTGGTTCATGCGCGGCTGCCTGACCAATGTCCTCAATCCCAAGATCGGGATCTTCTACATCACCTTCCTGCCGCAGTTCATTCCCGCGGGCGCCGACGTGCTGCGCTTCAGCCTGCTGCTGGCAGGTATCCACGCAGTGCTGGGGATACTGTGGTTTGGCGTGCTGGTGGCGGCGACCCGCCCGCTGGCGCGCTGGCTGTCGCGCCCGGCCGTGATGCGCGGCCTGGACCGCATGACGGGCGCGGTGTTCATCGCCTTCGGGCTGAAGCTGGCGCTGGAAAAGCGCTAGTTTCGGCTCCCCCCGCGCGCAGCGGGGGGATGCTACCGGCCACCGGCTGCCAGCCGGCGGCCTACTGCCTCAATAGACCCCGATCGAATGGCGGGCCACGAAATGGCCTTCGCCCACGGCGACCAGCGGCTCGACCAGCGGATCGTCGCCCAGCTTGCGCATCGGGCTGGGGATCTCGTCGACCAGCAGCGAGCGCTCGCGGTGGCGGCGCTGCGGATCGGCGATGGGCACCGCCGCCATCAGCTTCTTGGTGTAGGGATGCTGCGGGTTCTCGAAAATGGCCCGGCGCGGGCCGATTTCGACGATCTGGCCCAGGTACATCACCGCCACCCGGTGGCTGACGCGTTCGACCACGGCCATGTCGTGCGAGATGAACAGGAACGACACGCCCAGCTCGCGCTGCAGGTCCAGCAGCAGGTTGACGATCTGCGCCTGGATCGAGACGTCCAGCGCCGACACGGATTCGTCGGCGATCACCACCTTGGGATTCAGCGCCAGGGCGCGCGCAATGCAGATGCGCTGGCGCTGGCCGCCCGAGAACTCGTGCGGATAGCGGTCGATCATTTCCGGCAGCAGGCCACACTTGTCCATCAGCCAGCGCACCCGCTCCTCGGCCGCCTTGCCGCGCGCCACGCCGTGGATCAGCAGCGGCTCCATGATGGAATAGCCCACCGTCATGCGCGGATCCAGCGAGGCGAACGGATCCTGGAAGATGAACTGGATGTGCTGGCGCAGGGTCTGCATGGCGCTGCCGCGCAGCGCGCCGATGTTCTTGCCGTCGAATTCGATGCTGCCGGCCTTGCTCTTGACCAGCTGCAGCAGCGAACGGCCGGTGGTGGTCTTGCCGCAGCCGGACTCGCCCACCAGCGACAGCGTCTCGCCCGGATACAGGTCGAAGCTGACCTTCTCCACGGCGTGCACGCGCTTCTGCACCCGGCCCAGGATGCCGCCGGTGATGTCGAAGCTGGTGGTCAGGTCGCGCACCTTCAGCACCGGGCCGTTTTCGCGGCGCACGGTGGACGCGGCCGCGACCGGCGCGGCGGCGGCTTGCGGTCGCGCCGTGGCGTCGTCCACCCGCAGCAGCGGGAACGGCGCGGGCTCGTCCGTGCCCTGCATGGCGCCCAGGCGCGGCACCGCCGACAGCAGCGCGCGCGTGTAGGCGTGCTGCGGCCGGGCGAAGACCTCGTCCGAGCTGCCCTCTTCGACCTTGTCGCCGCGGTACATGACCAGCACGCGGTCGGCGACTTCGGCCACCACGCCCATGTCGTGCGTGATGAAGATCACGCCCATGTCCATTTCTTCCTGCAGCTGGCGGATCAGTTGCAGGATCTGGGCCTGGATGGTCACGTCCAGGGCCGTGGTCGGCTCGTCGGCGATCAGCAGCTGGGGCTTGCACGACAGCGCCATGGCGATCATGACGCGCTGGCGCATGCCACCCGACAGCTGGTGCGGATAACGGTCCAAGATGGCGCGGGCCTCGGGGATGCGCACGCGCTCCAGCATGCGCAGCGTCTCGGCGCGGGCCGCGGCCGCGTCCAGCCCCTGGTGCAGCTGCAGGGCTTCGGCAATCTGGTTGCCGGCCGTGAAGCTGGGGTTCAGGGACGTCATGGGCTCCTGGAAGATCATGGCCACGTCCGCGCCGCGCACGCGCTGCAGCGTGCTGTCGGGCGCGTTGAGCAGGTCCAGCACTTCGCCGCTGCGCCGGCGCAGCAGCATGCCGCCATTGACGATCCGGCCGCCGCCGTACTCGACCAGGCGCATCAGCGCCAGCGAGGTCACGGACTTGCCGGAGCCGGATTCGCCCACGATGGCCAGGGTTTCGCCGCGGTCGACGTGGAAGGAGACCTTGCGCACCGCTTCCACGGTGCGCTCGGGGGTCTTGAAGCGCACGGTCAGGTCGTTGACCTGGACGACGCGCTTGGGGTCCATTGTTGTTGCCATGTGATTACTTTTCCTGACGCGGATCGAGCGCGTCGCGCAGCCCGTCGCCCAGCAGATTGAAGCCCAGCACCACCAGGAAAATGGCCGATCCGGGGAAGATGGACATCCAGGGCGCCTGGGTCATGAAGTTCTTGGCGGTGTTCAGCATCGAGCCCCAGGACGGGTTCGGCGGCTGCAGCCCCAGGCCCAGGAACGACAGGCTGGCCTCGGCGATGATGGCGGTGGCGATGGTGATGGTGGCCTGCACGATCAAGGGCGGCATCACGTTGGGAAACACATGGCGGCCGATGATGCGCAGGTCGGACGCGCCCAGGGCGCGCGCGCTCTGCACGTAGTCCTCGTTCTTGACCGCCAGCACCTGCCCGCGCGTGAGGCGGATGAACTTGGGCGCGGCCGAGACGCCGATGGCGATCATGGCGTTCATCAGGCTGGGGCCGAGGAAGGCGGCCAGCGCGATGGCCAGGATCAGGAAGGGAATCGCCAGCAGCGCTTCGGTGGCGCGGGAGATGATGCTGTCGGTCCAGCCGCCGAAGTAGCCGGCGGCCAGGCCGAAGGGCACGCCCACCGCCAGCGCGATCAGGACCGACACCAGGCCCGCCATCAGCGAGGCGCGCGCGCCGTAGACCATGCGGCTGAAGATGTCGCGGCCCAGTTCGTCGGTGCCCAGCCAGTAGGACGCCGAAGGCGCCTTGCGGATGGTGGTGAAGCTGGTCTGGAAGGGATCGTGGCTGGCGATCAGCGGCGCCAGGATGGCCAGCAGCACGAAGAACAGCACGATGACCAGGCCCAGCATGGCGATGTGGTTGCGCTTGAATTTGCCCCAGGCGCGGTTGCGGCTGCGGGGCGGCGTGACGGCTGCGGCCGTTGCAGGAATTGCGCTCATGAGTGCCTCAGGCGGGGATTGACCAGGATGTACAGGATGTCGGCCAGCAGGTTCATGATGATGAAACCCACCGCCACGCAGAGCACCACGCCCTGCACCACCGCGTAGTCGCGCGTGAAGACCGCGTCGACCACCAGCTTGCCGAAGCCCGGAATCGTGAAGACCTGCTCGGTCAGCACGGCGCCGGCCAGCAGTTCGCCGAACAGCAGCGTCACCAGCGTGACGATGGGCATGAGCGCATTGCGCAAGGCGTGGCGCAGCACCACGCTGCGCGGCGACACGCCCTTGGCGCGCGCGGTGCGCACGTAGTCGGCCGACAAGGCCTCCAGCATGGCCGAGCGGGTATGGCGCATCAGATACGCGGCGATGGCCGTGGACAGCACCAGGGACGGCATCAGCATGGTCTTGATCGACAGCCAGAAGTCCTCGGACGGCGATACGTAGCCCGAGGCCGGCAGCAGCTTCCATTGCACCGACACCACCATGATGAGGATGATGCCGAGCCAGAAGTTGGGAATGGACATGCCGGACAGCGCGGCGATGTTGGCGCCCATTTCGATGGGCTTGCCCTTGCGCACCGCGGCGATGATGCCCATGGGGATACCTATCAGCAGCGCGAAGAACATGGCCATGGCGGCCAGCTGCAGCGTGACCGGCAGCTTCTGGCCGATCAGCGTGGTGACGGGGACGTCGGTGCGCAGCGATTTGCCCAGGTCGCCTTGCAGGACCTGTCCGGCCCAGGCGGCGTACTGCACGGGCAGCGGATCGTTCAAGCGGTACTTGTCCCGCAAGTAGTCCAGGACGGCCGGATCGCGTTCTTCACCGGCCAGTGTCAGCACCGGATCGCCGGGCAGGATTTTCTGCAGCATGAAGACGATCATCGACACCAGTATCAGTGTCGGTATCGCGACGAGCACGCGGCGCAAGATGAGTTTAAGCATATGAGAAACCGTAAGACAGGAACGGCGGACGGGGCGCGCAGGATGATCCGCTACGCCCTGCCGCCGCAAACGACAACCGGACGCGCAAGGCGCGTCCGGCTGGCGCGGCGCTTGACTGCCGCGCCGCGATCACTTCTGCGCGAACGTCACGCCTTTCAGGCGGATCATGCCGTCAGGATAGGGCGTGAAGCCCTTGACCTTCTTGGCCATGGCGAAGGGCCAGGGCTGGTAGTAGTTATACACCCCGGGCAATTCGTCCTGGATGATGGTCTGCGCCTGGTCGTAGATCGCCTTGCGCTTGGTTTCGTCCGGCACGGTGCGGGCTTCGTTCAGCAGCTTGTCCACTTCCGGGTTGCAATAGTGGCCGTCGTTCAGCGCGCCCTTGCAGGTGACGAAAGCGTGGATGTTGCCGTCCGGATCGACCCGGCCCGACCAGCCCAGCATCACGACCTGGAAATTGCCGCCGGCCGATTCCTTCTGCAGGGCCGCGTACTCGGTCGGGCGCAGCGACAGGTCGAAGCCCGCCTCGGACGCCATGGCCTGCACGATCTCGGCGATCGACGACGTCGTGGTGTTGTTGCCGAACATGACCTCGGCCTTCACGCGGTCGAAACCCGCCTGCTTGAGCAGCGCCTTCGCCTTGGCAACGTCGCGCTGGGTCGGCGGGAACTTGTCGCTGTGGTAGGGGCTGGCGGGCGGGAACGGCTGCTGCGCCGGATCGAAGATGCCGCCGCCGGCCACTTCGCTGATGGCGTTGCGGTCGATGGCGTACTGGAACGCCTGGCGCACCAGCTTGTTCTTGAACGGATTGTCCTCGGCGCGCTTGCCGTTGGCGACGTTGAACATGAACTGCTGGAAGCCCAGGCCGGCCACCGGCGCAAAGGTCAGGCTGGCGTCGCTCTTGACCTGCGGCACGTCGGAGGGATTCAGGCGCTCCAGCAGGTCCAGGTCGCCCGCGCGCAGGTTGGACAGGCGCACGGTGGTGTCCGGGATCGGCAGGAAGGTCACGCGCTTGAAGGCGAAGTCCTTGGCGTCGTAGTACTGGTCGAATTTCTCCAGCACGATGCGGTCATTCTGGATGCGTTCGACGAACTTGTAGGGACCGGAGCACACGGGCTTGCGGCCCACGGCGGCGACGTCGTCGCTGAAGGTCTTGGGCGACAGCATCATGCCGGCGCGGTCGGACAGCTGGGCCAGCAAGGTGGCGTCGGGCTTTTTCAGCGTCAGCACCAGCGTCGTGGCGTCAGGCGCGTCGACCTTTTCCACCGAGGCCAGTTCGCCCTTGCGCAGGCTGTCCGGCAAGGACATGGCGCGTTCCAGATTGGACTTGGCCGCGGCGGCGTCGAACTTGGAGCCGTCATGGAACAGCGCGTCCTCGCGCAGCTTGAAGGTCAGCACCTTGTTGTCGGGGCTGAACGACCACGAGGTGGCCAGTTGCGGCACGAAGTGCAGCTTGGGATCGATGTCGATCAGCTTGTCGCACAGCGAGGTGAAGACGATGCGGCCCACATACGTGCGCGCCCGGTGCGGGTCCAGCACGTCCGGATCCTCCTGCAGGCCGATCCGGATGTTCTGGGCGGAAGCCGCGCCCGCGGCCAGCGCCAGCAGGCTGGCGCCGAAGGTCAAGGTCAAGCGTTTCATTATTTAAATTCCCCTTGTGGCTGCGCTATTGCGTATTAGAAGCCGACCGCCTGACCATCGCGCCGGCTGTCGCTGGCGGCGACGTAGCCAAGCTCGTTGTCGTTTTCGGACATGCGCCAGATGAACTGGCCCGCGCCGAAATCCATGTACGGATCGTCGACCGACTTCAAAGCATGCCCGAGGTCTTTCAGGCCCGCAATGGTGGAAGCCTTCATATTGGTCTCGATGTCCAGCGTGAAATCGCGGTTGACCTTCCAGCGCGGCGCGCAGCAGGCGGCCTGCGGATTCTGGTGATAGTCCAGCATGCGCACCACGGTCTGCATGTGGCCTTGCGGCTGCATGTCGCCGCCCATCACGCCAAAGCTCATGACCGGCTTACCGCCGCGCGTCAGGAAGCCCGGGATGATGGTATGGAACGGACGCTTGCCGCCTTCGACCACGTTGGCCGACTTCGGATCCATCGAGAAGCCCACGCCGCGGTTCTGCATGCTGATGCCGGTGCCCGGCACCACCACGCCCGAACCGAAGCCCATATAGTTGGACTGGATGAACGAGATCATCATGCCGTTCTCATCGGCGGCGGTCAGGTAGATGGTGCCGCCGGCGTGCGGACGGCCCGCCTCGAAGTGGGTGGCGCGATCCAGGCGGATCAGCTTGGCGCGGCTGTCCAGGTAGGCGTCGGACAGCATCTGCTCCGGCGTCACCTGCATGGAACGCGGATCCGCCACGTACTTGTACAGGTCGGCGAAGGCCAGCTTCATGGCTTCGATCTGGATGTGCTGCGACTGCACCGAGTCCACCGGGATGTCGGCCATGTCGAAGCGTTCGACGATGCCCAGCGCGATCAGGGCGGCAATGCCCTGCCCGTTCGGCGGAATCTCGTGCAATTCGTAGCCGCGGTAGGACTTGGAGATGGGCTTGACCCATTCCGGGCGGTAGTTGCGCAGGTCTTCCAGGGTCATGGCGCCGCCGCATTCCTGGCTGAAGGCGGCGATGCGTTCGGCGAGTTCGCCTTCATAGAAGTCGCGGCCCTTGGAGGCGGCGATGCGGCGCAGGGTATTGGCGGCGTCGGGGAAGCGGAAGTGTTCGCCGACCTTGGGCGCGCGGCCTTCGGGCAGGAAGGCCTGGGCGTAGCCCGGCTGCGACTTCAGTTCCTCGGCGGCGGCGGCCCATTTGTGCGCCACCACCGGCGGCACGGCATAGCCGCGCTCGGCGATCTCGATGGCGGGCTCGAACAGTTGCTCGAACGGCAGCTTGCCCAGTTTTTCGTGCAGCGCGGCCCAGCCGGCCACCACGCCCGGCACCGTCACGGCGTCCCAGCCGCGCTTGGGCTGGATCGCCAGGCCGTCGGCGCCCACGCCGTGCTTGCGCTTGAAGTACTCGGTGCTCCAGGCCGCCGGGGCCACGCCCGAGGAGTTCAGGCCATGCAGTTCCTTGCCGTCCCAGACGATGGCGAAACAGTCGCCGCCCAGGCCGCAGGACACGGGTTCGACCAGGACGATGGTGGCTGCCGCGGCGATGGCGGCGTCCACGGCATTGCCGCCCTTGAGCAACATGCGCAACCCCGCCTGCGCCGCCAGCGGATGCGACGTGGACACCACATTGCGGGCGAACAGCGGAATGCGGACGGAAGGATACGGGTTGCCCCAGTCGAAGGATTTCATGTGGCTAGTCTCATAACGGGTAAGCGGCCGAAGTTACTCCCGTGGTCTAATTAAATCAATTTGAAATTTTGTTCCGTCATAAAAGAGATTTTTATGAGTACCATCCGTTTTCTGCGCACTTTCCTGGCGGTCGCGCACCACGGTTCCTTCTCCGAAGCGGCCGAACAGGTGGCGCTGACGCAGGCCGCGGTCAGCTTCCAGATGCGCTCCCTGGAAACGGAATTGGGACGCGAACTCTTCGACCGTAGCGGCCGCCTTGCCATCCTGAACGCCGCCGGCCGGGAATTGCTGCCGGAAATCAAGCACTTGCTGGATCTCTACGATCGCATGCGGCTGCCGCGCACCGTGCCCGGCGAACTGGCCGGGTCGGTCGCCGTGGGCAGCATCGTGTCCTGCATGGGCACCCTATCCAAGGTCGTGTCCGGCATGAAAAAACAGCACCCCAAGCTGGACGTGCGCATCCTGTCGGGCAAGGCCAGCGAACTGGCGGGCAAGGTCGAGGACGGCGAGCTGGACGCGGCCTTCCTGGTGGAGGCCGGGCGCAAGATGGCCAGCACGCGCTGGACCGCGCTATATGAAGAACAGCTGGTGGTGATCGCGCCGCGCTCGGCGCCCGGGGCGGACGCGCGCCAGGTGCTGGCGCAGAACCCCTTCCTGCGCTTTGACCGCACCCAGCGCACCGGCCTGCAGATAGACCGGCTGCTGCGGCGCCTGGGCGCGCCCCTGAACGAATTCCTGGAACTCAACGCGATCGAGACGCTGGTCGAACTGGTGCGCCAGGAGGTCGGCGTGACGCTGCTGCCGCTGATCAACGGCTCCAACTGGCAGCACAGCCCGGAACTGCGGATTCTCACCCTGCCGCAGGACCTGGGGCCGATGTCCCGCGCCATCGGCATGCTGGAGCGGCGCGAGCATGCGCGCCAGGGCATCACGGCGGCGATCTGCGAGGCCTGCGCCCAGGCTTTCCAGGCGCGCGAACCGCAGACCGCCGCCTGAGGCCTACAGCCCCATCGCCGGGTCCGTCACCGAGGCACGGCCGGTTTCGACGCGGCCGGCAAAGCGCCGCAGATAGGCCGGGTCTTCGGCCAGGCGCACGGTGAAGTCGTACCAGCCCTGGCTGCCTTCCAGCGCCCAGTGCTGTTCGACCTGGCCGCCCGCGGGCACCGTGAACTTCCAGCGCTCGTGGTTGGCGTAGTAGGCGTTGGGCGCGACTTCGAAGGTGCAGGGAGCCTTGCCGCCATTGATGAAGCTGACGTAGACGTCGCCCTTGGAGATTTCGTAGCAGACGCGGATCTCCGGCGCCAGCGCCGACGTGCGGGCCAGGGCCAGGTCGCCGGCGAAATGGCGGTGGTAGCCGTTGGGACCCAGCACCCACAGGTCGTACTTGCCGCCGTCGGCCGCGGTGTCCCAGCTGCCTTCGAGCTGCTTGTCCGGTTCCACCGTGTAGCGGCGCGGCAGGCGGTCCAGGTGCAGGCGGTCATACACATGGAATACCGCCGCCTGCTTGCCCGTATTGGAGAACACCAGGCGCATGGCGCCCGTATCGGGCTGGGCGCGGCCGCTGGTGTGCAGCTCGTAGGGCAAGGCGCGCGAATAGCGCACGCCCTGCTCCTGCACCGGCTTGGCCTGGGTGCTGGGATCGGGCAGCGGCACGGCCTTCAGGGCTTCCTGCGCGCTGCGCTCGCTGTCCGAACCCGCGCGGGTCAGCAGGTTCAGGTCGGGCAGCTTTTCATTGTTGGGCGTGGCGAAGTTGAAGGCCGAGGTCATGTCGCCCAGCACCGCGCGGCGCCAGGGACTGATGTTGTCCTCGGCCACGCCGAAGCGGGCTTCCAGGAAGCGCAGCACCGAGGTGTGGTCGAAGGCCTGGGAATTGACCCAGCCGCCGCGGCTCCACGGCGAGACCACGTACATGGGCACGCGCGGGCCGGGGCCGTAGACGCGGTCGTCGGCGGCGTCCTGGGCGGAGGCGTGGGTGTGGCGCTCCAGGTCGGTGTTGACGGTGGAGGCGCCGGCCATCGAGCCGTCCGGGTTCAGCGAGGGCGCGGCGGGCGGCGGCAGATGGTCGAAGTAGCCGTCGTTCTCATCGAAGTTGATGAGCAGCACGGTCTTGCTCCAGACCTCGGGGTTGGCCGTCAGCGCGTCCAGCGTTTCCTGGATGTACCAGGCGCCCTGGATCGGGCTGGACGGGCCGGGGTGCTCGGAATACGTGGCCGGCGCCACGATCCACGACACCTGCGGCAGCGTGCCGTTGACCGCGTCCTCGCGCAGCGCCTTCAGGAAGCCGCCGTCGGGCATGGTGTTGGCCGTGCCCTTGTAGAGCGGGTTGGCGGCGTCCATGGAGGGCGTCCAGGCCGGATACGGCGCGCCGTTGGCGCCGTTGCCGGCCAGTTCGTTGGCGCGGCGGTACTGCTTGAAGCCGGCCAGCGGGTTGTCGCCGAAGTTCTCGGGCAGGTTCTGATAGACCTTCCAGCTGACGCCGGCTTCCTGCAGGCGCTCGGGATAGGTCTTCCAGGTCCAGCCGGTGGACGAGGCGCCCAGGCTGTCCCACTGGTTGCGGGTCGAGGGGCCGTTGCCCAGGGCCAGCGGATCGTTGGTGCCGGTCCAGTGGAACAGGCGGTTGGTGTTGGTGCCGCCGTGCGTGGAACAGTGGTAGGCGTCGCACAGCGTGAAGGCTTCGGCCAGCGCGAACTGGAACTCCACCTCTTTCTTCTTGTAGTAGCCCATGGACTGGTTCTGCTTGTAGCGCGGCCAGTGGTCCATGCGGCCGCCGTCCCAGGCCATCTGCGCGTCCACGTAGTCGTGGGGCGTGCCTGCCACGCGCTGGGCGTTGCCCTGGGTGCTGTCCAGGTGATACGGCATCACCACGCGGGTGCCGTTGCTCTGCTCCCAGACCGAACGCTTTTCGGGCAGCGGGATGGTGATGCGGTCGCCGAAGCCGCGCACGCCCTTGAACGTGCCGAAGTACATGTCGAAGGAGCGGTTTTCCTGCATCAGGATGACCACGTGCTCGACGTCGTTGATGGTGCCGGTGCGGTTGTTGGCGGGGATGGCCAGCGCGCGGCGAATGGCCGGCGGGAACATCGACAGCGCGGTCAGGCCGGCGGTCGAGGCGGCTGCGTTGCGCAAGAAGCGGCGCTTGCCGGCGTGGACCTGGTCTTTATCGAACGTCACGGATTCTATTCCTATGGATCGGGTGGGCGCGCGGCTCAGGGCGCGCAACGCAATTCGGGTTTGGTCGGCTCGGGCTTCGGCGTTTCGGGCTGGCCGGTGCCGGGGTCTTTGCCGCCGTCGCTGTCGCCGTCATCGCCGCCGCAGGCGGCCAGCGTGGCGCTCAGCATCAGCACCGCGCCCAGGCGCAGGAAACCGCGCAGGATCATGGACATATTCATTTTTCTATCCTCGGTACATCAGGGAAACAGTTCGGAAACGGACTTGCCAGACAGGGCGAGCGACTTCACTTCAGCTTCGGTGAGCGCGCGCGACCAGTAGGCCAGGTCGTCGAAATACATCGTGTAGGGACCCTTGGTGCCGGCGCAGCAGACGCCATAGGTGCCGCGTCCGTCTTCATTCAGGCCGATGTGCGGCCCGTAGACGCCGGCGATCTTGGTCAGGTCGACCGAGCCGGTGCCGATGGTGCGTTGCGAGAAGCCCAGCTCGCTGTCGTAGACGGAAGCCGTCAGGGTCTTGGCCGTCTTGTTCACGGTCATCGCGACATACACGGGCTTGTTCGGCGTGAACTTGACGTTGTTAATGTCGACCCGCGAGCCGCCGCCGGCCAGGTTGAAGTACAGCACCGGGCCCGCCCATTGCGCGATGGTGATGCCGGGGTTGCCACCCGAGTTGTAGTCCTTGTTGCCCAGGATGGAACGGTCGTTGGCGGTGCCGTCGGACTGGTACCAGAAGCCGATGGTGAAGGCCTGGGCCGCGTCCAGCATGCCTGCCGGGTAGTCCAGCTTGAAGCCGCCCAGGGCTGCCGCGCTGCGGTCGTTCTTGAACATCTTGCCGAACACGCCCGCATCGGCGTAGGCCGGCGCCTGCGTGCCGTCGAACGGCGTGATGGCCCCGCCGCCCGCGGCAACGTCGGTCATATTGCCTTCGAACGGGAACAGCATCGTCAGGCCGGTGCGCAGCGAAGCCAGCAGCGGCAGCGGCTTGGTGTAGGCCACGGTGGTGCGCGCCGCGCTGACCGCGTTGCCGACGGCGACGCTGTAGTTCAGCGTGTGCACGCCTTCGGTCTCGAACTTGAAGCCCTTGTCGACGTACTCGGCGGCCGTGCCGGGCACGCGCGCAATCTCCGCGCCGTCGCGGCTGATCACGATGTCGCCGGCGGGTTCGCCCACGCGCACCCAGCTCAAGGTCACGCTCTTGTTATCGGTCGAGGTGCGAGCGGCGGTGTGGCGCAGCGCCAGCTTGCCGGCCAGCGAGGTGCCCGCCATGTCGTACTTGGCGGCGGCCGGCAGCGCTTTCAGATGATCCAGCACCGTCGGCGCCACGTCGGCCGCGCTGGGCAGCGCGTACCAGTTGTTGTCCCACAGACCGTCGAACGAAGCGTCGTCGGCGCTGCCGCCCAGCAGCGCGGGCTGGTTCGCGGCCAGCAGGATGGTCTTGTTCGAGGACATGGGACGACCGTCGCTGGCGCCGGTCTTGCCCAGGCCGTGGCTGGAAGCCACGATCACCAGCCACTTTTCGCCCGGGTGCTCCGCCTTGCGGTCGGCGATCTGCTTGGCCAGCGCGCCGATGGCCGTGTCGGCCTGGCGGATCGCGCCGTCATAGGCCGAGCCGAAGCCGTTCTCCGAGGCCACGCGTTCCGGCGCGCCGAACTGCGCCACCACCACGTCATAGCCTTCGGTAATGCGGTCGCGCGCCTGGGCGGCGACGCAATCGTCCGCGCCGGCACAGTCGGTCAGCGATTGCAGATAGCCTGCGTCGCGCTGGCCCGCGATGAGCCCGGCCAGCACCGTCGAATTGAAGGCGGCAGCGCTGCGCGCCTCGGGACGCGCCTGCTTGACGCGCTGGAACAGGGTCGGCGTTTGCAGCGTCTCGCCCTGCACGCTGTAGCGCACGCCGTGCTGGTCGGCCCATTGGCCGGTCAACAAGGTCGCCCAGCCCGGCGCCAGCAACGTCGGCTGCTGCGTGGGCGCGTCCGTCACGCCGCCGGTCCAGGCGCGCGTGGCGTTGAGTTGCGCCATGTTCGGCAGGGACTTGTCGGCAACACCCCGACGCATGGCGTCGTAGGTCAGGCCGTCGACGCCGATGAACAGCACCTTGTCGGCGGGCGTCGGATCCGGCTGGGTTACCGGCGGCTGGGTCGGCGGGGCTTCGGTGTCGTCGTCATCGTCGCTGCCGCCGCAGCCCGCGAGGGCGCTGGTCGCCAGCAAGGCCGCGCACCATCTTCTCCAATTCAATGCTTGCATGCTTCTCTTCTCTTGTCATGAACAGGGTTTTACGCTGGGGCACATGATGGCCAGCAAAGGTGAAAGCCCCGTGAAGCGAAGAGAAGAAAGCCTGATCGACGGATCAGGATTCTTTTGCGCGGAATGCGCAAAAAAATAGCGGCTGCCCGAAGGAAGCCGCCCCGCAGCCAGAGGCAGGCCGCGAACCTAGGCGCCGATCTTGACACCGGTCAGATAGCCCACCGACGCGCCGAAGCCGTCCTTGTAGTTGGCCTTGACCAAGGGCTCCAGCGTCGGCCGCACCACCGAGTGCACGCTTTGCCAGTCGGCCGCGTGCTGGAAGTTGCTGGTGATGTAGGTCCAGCCGTTGATCTCGTCCACCGCCTGCAGACCGGTCGATTCCGCAGCCACCGGGCAAGACAGCAGGCGCGACAACTGTTTGGTGTCGACGTTGTAGGCCCACAGGAAGTTGTTGACGTGGCCGCCACTGTCCTCGCCCACGAACAGCGTGCGCAGCTTCTCCGAGAACTTGAGGTTGTCGGGGTTGGAGATCTTGCCGGCGGCGTGGGTGTTGCCCAGCGCGTCGCGCGCGGCCAGCACTTCGCCCACCAGTTCCGGCACCGCCGCCATGTCCACCGGCACCCAGGCGCTGTCGATGGCCTTGCCGTCGGTATCGACCTGGCCTTCCTTCATGTGCAGCTGGTAGACCGCGCCGGCCGCCGGGCCTTCGACCTTGAAACCAGGCGACAGGCCGTCGGTCATCGAGCTGTCCACGCGCGACATCGCGCTGTAGGCGATCTTGTCCTTGGCATTGACGGTGGTGCCTTCCATCTTGGAGAAGGCCAGCGTGCCACCCGCCATGGCAGCGTAGCGGTGGGTTTCCAGGAAGGCCGCGGCCACGTTGCGGCCGGGCTGCAGCTTGACCCAGTTGTCCTTGCCGGAATAGCGGATCTTGGTGAAGGCGGCATCCAGCGGATCGGCGGTGCGCACGTCCATGATGTCGGCGGCGCTCAACTGGTCGGCCAGCGCCTGCACTTCGGCGCTGGTCGCGTGGCCCAGCTTGATCCAGCTCAGCGTGCCGGCGCCAGGGCCGGTGCCCGAAGTCTGGTTCCATTTGGCCACGTACAGCGTGCCGGCGGAAAGATCGGCCTTGCGGTCGGCCACGAACATGAACAGGCCGCCGTTGGTGGCATCGTCGCCCATCAGCGCGGTGCGCTGGTCCGGCATGACCTGGACCAGTTCATGCGAGATACGGCCCATGCAATAGTGCTTCTTGATGGTGCCGGTGCCATCCGGATTGACGGTGACTTCGGGCATGTGGCCGTAGTGGTAGGGATTGGCCTTGGCGGGATCGCCGTAGAGATTCTGGCTGTAGGCCTGGAACGAGGACGACGCCTTGGCCGTGGTGGCGTCGGGCTCGTACTCTTCGCTGGACAGGTGGGTGTTCCAGGGCGAGAGGCTCGCGCCGCAGGTGATCCACAGGCCATGCACCGACGAGGTATCCACGGTGTGGTACTTCACCAGGCTGAGCTTGCCCGTGTTGGGGTCCTGCGACAGCGTCAGCACCGCGATCTGCGACGGCAGCAGGCCATACATGTCCTTGCCGGCCTGGTCCATGGACTGGTACTCGAACTGCACCACCGCGTACAGCGCGTTGCCGGCCACGCCCGCCACCTTGGTCGGTTCCGACAAGGACAGCAGCGACATGCCGTCCGGACAGTTCGAGAAGAACTGCCGCGCCTTCGCGGGCACCGAGTTATCGACGATGGGCGCGCCGGCCAGGTTGTAGTAGCCGCCGGCGATCACGCTGCCGCCCTTGCCGTCCGGCACGGCGTCGCCTGTCATGAAGAAGGGCTCGTAGCCCAGTTCGACGCTGCGCTTGGAGCCGTCGCTGAAGGTCAGCTCCAGCGCCGAGGCCACGGTGGTGCGCGCCATCAGCTCAGGCTGGGACAGCGAGGGCGCAGCCATGGACGTGAAGGAAGCGGACTTGAAAGTGACCGGCGTGACGGGCGGCGCGCCATCGTCGTCATCGTCGTCGCTGGAATTACAGCCGGCCAGCAGCGCGGCCAGGCTGACGCCGCCCAGCGGCAGCATCGGCGCGCCTCCCAGCATTTTCAGGAGTCGGCGGCGATTGGCTTGGTTCAGGTCTTGCATGCGGGTGTTCCCTGTTGGAGAGGAGGTGCGCCCGGCTTAGTCATCCGGACTTGAGCGCATGCTAGACATGAGGCATGTACGAACGATGACAGCATGCCCCGCGCGATGAGCGCTGCGGAAAATGCCGCTGGCCATCGCAAGCCTGTCATGTGGCAACGCTATAGTCGGCCCGTCGCAACCCGCCCTGCCCGCCCGTTCCATGTTCTTGACCCTGCGCCCGAACCTGCCCGCCGCGTTCCGCGTTCTTGCCGTGCTGGCCCTGGCCGCAGGCCTGGGCGTATGGGGCTCGATCCTGCTTGCGCCCAAGGCAGGCGCCCTGCCTCCCGCGGTATCGGCAGCCGCGCCGCGCGCCGCCGACAACACGCCCGTGGCGCTGTGGTTCGGCAAGGACGAGGCCATGCGCACGCAGATCACCGTGCTGGGCGTGATCGCCGCCGGCGCCGACGGCGCCGCCGTGCTCAGCGTCGACGGCGGCCCGCCGCTGGCCTGGCGCGCGGGCGGCGAAGTGGCCCCCGGCATCGTGCTGCGCGAAGTCGCCGTGGACGCGGTGACGGTGGAACAGGCCGGGCGCGCCAGCCGCCTGCCGGCCCCGGCCGCCCTGCCCGCGCCCGCCGGCATATCGCGCGAAAAGTAGGCCGCGCCGCGGGCGCCACAATGCGCACGCTGCGCGCAGGTCCGGCCTGGACGCATGTGGCGGCGTCAGTATTGCTGTCATATTTCATGTCCACAATCTCCCGCTTCTACTGAAAGACCGGAGTCATCAAGTGCGTCAGTTACCGCGCGGGCTTGCCCGCCAGCAAGGTTTCACCCTCATCGAGATCATGGTGGTGATAGTGATCATGGGGATACTTGCGGCGCTGATCGTCCCCCGCGTGCTGGACCGTCCCGACCAGGCCCGCCAGGTCGCCGCGCGCCAGGACATCGCCGGCATCATGCAGGCGCTGAAGCTGTACCGCCTGGACAACGGCCGCTACCCCAGCACCGCGCAGGGCTTGCGCGCGCTGGTGCAGAAGCCCGAGGGCGTGAACAACTGGCGCGGCTACCTGGACAAGCTGCCCAATGATCCCTGGGGCCACCCCTACCAATACCTGAGCCCCGGCGTCAAAGGCGATATCGACGTGTTCTCGTTCGGCGCCGACAACAAGCCCGGCGGAGAAAGCGGCGATGCCGACATCGGCTCCTGGGAACTCTGAGCGCGGCTTCACGCTGGTCGAAGTCCTGGTGGTGCTGGTGATCGTGGCGATCGCGGCCAGCATGGTGAGTCTGTCCGTGGGCCGCGGCGAGAACCGCCTGCGCGGCGACGCCCAGCGCCTGGCCGACGCCTTCACCGTGGCCCAGAGCGAAGCCCGCAGCGACGGCCGTCCCATCCGCTGGCTCGCCAACGGCCAGGGCTGGTCGTTCGAACGCCAGGGGCGGCTGCCGGGCCCGAACGCCGAGGAAGACAGGCCGCTGCCGCCGGACCGGCTGGAGCGCGACGAAGTGCTGCGGCCGCAATCCTGGTCGGCCGCGCCGGTGGCGCTGCGGCTCGATCCGGACCGGCCGCTGGTGTTCAACACGGAATGGGTCGCCGCGCCGGTCACGCTGACGCTGAGCGCGGGCGATGCCCGCGTCACCCTGCTGCGCGACGCCGCGGGCCGCTATGAAATTCAATGAACCGCCCCGCCCGCCCGACCGGCAGCGCGGGTTCACGCTGATCGAGGTGCTGGTGGCCCTGGCCATCATCGCCGTCGCCATGGGCGCCGCCCTGCGCGCGACCGGCGTCATGGCCGAGAACAACCGCGCCCTGCAGGACAAGACGCTGGCGCTGCTGGCCGCGCAGAACGCGCTGGCGCAGCTGCGGCTGGAACAGGCCCTGCCGCGAGCCGGCACGCGCAGCGCGCCCTGTCCGCAAGGCGGCCGCGCCCTGCAATGCGAAATGGAGTTTACGAATTCGATGAACCGCAGCTTCCGCCAGGTATCGGTCAAGGTGCGCGACGCCGGCGCGGCGCAGCCCGGCACAGTCCTGCTGCAACTGGACGGCCTGCTGTCCAGCCTGCGATAGCCATGCGCCGCTCTCCCCGATCCCAAGCCGGCTTCACGCTGATCGAAGTGCTGGTGGCCCTGGCGCTGATGGCGCTGGTCAGCCTGATGGCCTGGCGCGGCCTGGCCAACGTGTCGAGCGCCCGCGAACGGATCGAGGAACAGGCCGAGGACATCGACGCCATCGTCCGCACGCTGGGCCAGATGGCGCGCGACGTCGAACTCTCGTACACCGGCCCCGGCTTCGAACCGGCGGGCCTGGACGCGCAAGCCTATACCAGCGGCCTGCGCCTGCTGCGCCGCGCAAGCGGCGGCCCCGTGTTCGAGGTCCTGCGCCCCGACCCCGACGGCAACGGCCTGTGGCAGCGCGTGCAATGGCAGGTGCGCAAGGACGGCCTGTGGCGCGCCAGCGGGCCGTCGGCGGCGCGCAGCCCCTTGCCGGCCGCCGGCGACGGCATCCTGCTGCTGCCCGGGACGCGCGCCCTGAAGCTGCGCGCCTGGGCGCCCGGGACCGGCTGGGTGGATGGCGACGCCAGCCTGGCCGCCGCCCCCGCCGGCCTGGAGATCGCGCTGGAACGCGGCTCCCCTGGCGCCCCCGAACGCTACACCCGCGTGCTGGAGCTGCCATGAAAGCGCCGCACAATGCCGCGGAGAGCGGCGCGGCCGTCATCAGCGCGCTCATCATCGTCGCCATCGTGGCGGCCTTGACCACCGGCCTGTTCCAGCGCCAGACCGCCAGCACGCGGCGCGTGGAAAACGAGATGGCGCGGGTGCAGGCGCGCGCCATGCTGGCGGGCGGCATAGACTGGGCCCGCCTGATCGTGCGCGACCACAGCCGGCGCGAGCCCACCACCCGCGGCGACCAGATCTGGGCCACGCCGGTGCTGGACACGCGCATCGAACGGCCCGGCGACGAACGCGTCGCCGTGTTCTCCGGCCGCGTGCAGGACGAGCAAGGCAAGTACAACCTGTACAACCTGGCGAACCATGGCGTGCCGCAGCCCGAGCAGGAGCTGGTGCTGCGCCGGCTGCTGAACGCGCTGCAGTTGCCGGACACGCTGGCCGCGCGCATGGTGGAAGTGATGTCGGCCGCGCAGCCCCCGGCGCTGCCTGCCGACGCGCCCTCCGCGCCGGGACGGCCCGCGCCTGAAGCCCGCGCGCCCCTGCCGCGCGGCGTGGACGAAGTGGCCGCCCTGCTCTCGCTGGATCCGGCAGCGCGCAATGAGCTGCGCCGAACCATGACGGTGCTGCCCGCGACCACCACCGTCAACGTCAATACCGCGCCGGCCGAGGTGCTTGCGGCCCTGGTGCCCGGCCTGTCGCTCAGCCAGGCCCGCTCCATGGCGGGCGAGCGCGACCGCGGCAATTGGTTCAACAACGCCGGCGACTTCGCCAACCGCCTGGCCGGCGCGGGCGTGAAGACGCCCGCGCCCGCCGTGGCCACCACCAGCGGCTGGTTCCTGGCCAGCGGCACCGTGGCCTATGAGCGGGCGCGCATCTCCATGCAGGCGCTGCTGCGCAGTTCGCCGCCCGCGGCCCCCGACACCTTGTGGACTAGAGAAATTCCTTGAAGAACATCTTGCGCATCGCGCTGCCGCCGCTGGACGAGTTCGGCGCCGGCTCTCTCCTGCCCTATGCCTGGTTCGACCGGCGCGGGCGCTGCGCCCGCCAGGGCGAGCTGACGCTTGAAGCCATGGGCCATGCCTTTCCCCACGCCGCTTGCGAAGCCGTGCTGCACCCCGCGGACGTGATCGCCGCCAACGTGCAGATCCCGGCGGTGGCGCGCGCCCGCTTTGCAGCCGCGGTGCACAGCGCCCTGGAGCCACTGGTGCTCAGCGACCTGGACGCGCTGGCCATCGGCCACGGCCCGCGCTCGGCCGACGGCACGGTCCCGCTGGCCTGGGCCGCACGCGAACCCGTGCGCCGCGCCTGGGGCCTGCTGAACGCGCAAGGATTGCGCGCGCACGCGCTCATCGCGCCGCAGACCCTGGGACCCGATACGGCAGCGCCGCTGCGCGATCCCGCCGACCCGCGCTGGCTGGCGCCCACGCCTTCGTGGTCGCTGGCCATGCCCCAGCTGGCCCCGGCCCGTGTCTCGGCCTGGCGCCCCGTCTGGCGCTGGGGCGCGGCCGCCGCGGTCGTCTGGATCGGCGGCCTGAATCTGTACGCATCGCAGCTGCAGGCCGAAGCCGACGCGCTGCGCAACGGCATGCGCGCGCAGGTGTTGGCCGCCTTTCCCGACCTGCCGGTGGTGCTGGACCCGCCGCGCCAGGCGCAGCAGGGCCTGGACGCGCTGCAAGCGAACCGAGGCGCGGCCAATGCCGCCGACTTCCTGCCGCTGGCGCGCGCCGCGGCCCAGGCCCTGCCCTTCGCCGCCGACAAAGTGGCCCGCCTGGGCTATGCCGAACAGGCGCTGACGCTGCAGCTGGCCGACGCCGGCGAGCAGTCGCAACGCGTCGCGGAAACCCCCGCGCTGATCCAGCAAGCCGCCGCGCTGGGCCTGAAGCTCGAACGCGGCGATAACGACAACACCTGGCGCATCGTGCGCGCGCAACCATGAAACTCCCGCAAGCCCTGCATGCGGCCAGGCAGTCGCTGGCCAAGACCCTCACGCCCGCGCTGACGCGCGCCGGGCAGCGCTACCGGGCGCTGGCGCCGCGCGAGCGCCGGTTGGTGAGCGCCGCCGGCCTGCTGCTGGGCGCGGCGCTGGTCTTCGTCACGCTGATCGAACCGCCCTTGAACACGCTGCGCAAGCTGCAAGCGGAATTGCCCGCGCTGCGCGGCCAGGCGGCCACGGTCGCCGACCTGACCGCGCAGGCCACGGCTTTGCGGCACAAGTCGGCCCCGCCTACCGGCGCCATGCCCAGCGCCGCGGAGCTGCGCGCCTCGCTGGAACGCGCCGGACTCGGCGCGGAGCTATGGACGCTAGGCGAGCCCGAGCAAGGATCCGGCGTGCTGCTGACGCTGAAGCAGGCGCCCTCTTCGGCCTTGCTGCGCTGGCTCGACGGCGCGGCGCGCGACTGGGGCCTGGCCGTCAAGGAGGTGCAGCTCACCCGTGCCGCCAATGTCAACGGGCGGCCGCTGCCCGGCCTGGTCAATGGCAAGGTGAGCTTGATGGCGCCGCAGCCATCGGAGCGTGGCTGAGATGTCTGGCTTCCGGCTTTCCAAACGCTCCGCCGCACTGCTCCTGGCCGGCAGCGTCTGTGCCGCCGCGGCCGCCGTCACGGTGCTGCCCGCGCGCTGGCTGCTGATCCTGCTGCCGGACAAAGCGCCGATCACGCTGGCCGACGCCAGCGGCACCTTGTGGCGCGGCAGCGCCTGGATCGCACTGGGTCCGCAAGGCGCACGCCGCATGTTGCCACAGCCGGTGCAGTGGCAATGGCGCTGGGACGCGTTGGCCCTGGAGATCTCGCATCCCTGGCTGCAAGGCCCCCTGCGCGCGACGCCCGGCTGGAACGGCGTTGCGGTGCCGGCCCAGTCGCTGCGTGCGCCCGCCTCCATCCTGTCCGCGCTGGGCGCGCCATGGAACACCATCGCGCCCCAGGGCACGCTGGAAATCCGCTGGCAGCCGCTGCGGCTGGGCGCCGCCCTGCCCGCCGGCCCCGTGGCCGAACTGCGCTGGCGCAACGCCAGCACCGCGCTGACGCCAGTGGCGCCCGTCGGTTCGTATCTGTTGCGGGTGCAAGGCGGCAAATCGGGCGCCACGCTGGCTCTGAGCACGGAAAGCGGCCTGCTCGACGTCAGCGGCCAGGGCAGCGCCGGCGGGCGCGGCGGCCTGAAATTCCAGGGCCAGGCGACCTACGCCGGCGCCGCGCGCGAGGCGGACCGGGCGGCGCTGGATGGGCTGTTGTCGGCGCTGGGGCGGCGGTCGGGGGATGTGGCGTCGTTCGGGACGTGAATCAGAGGCAGCATGCCCGGCATTAAAATGTACGTTATTATGTACAAATATTTAGCCCAGGGAGCCCGCCATGAGCATCTCGTCCGCCGATGTGATTCCGTTGTCCCAAGCTAGGGCCAATTTGTCCGAGCTGGCCGATCAGGTCAAGTCCGGGGCTGAGAAAATCATCACCAAGAATGGCGAAAGCTATGTCGCGCTGATCGATGCCGAGCGGCTGGACTATTACCATCGGCTGGAGCAGGAGCGCATCCACCTGCTGTTAATCGACGACGCGAGCCGGGGCTTGTCCGATGTCGCGGCCGGAAAAACCAAGGACGCGCTAGGCGCAGTGTCGGCCCTCAAGCGCTACCGCGCGGCCAAGCCCCCCCGCTGACCGACATCGTGGCCGCCAAACTTGCCGTCAAGCTCACCGCCCACTTCGAGCGGCAGCTTGAAGAAATCGACGCCTTCCTGACCGAGGCCGGGGTTCCCCGCGCTTTCGACGCTCTGCTCGACGAATTGGTCGAGGTAATCATCCCAAACCTGGCGGCCTTCCCCGACATGGGACGTCTGTTCCTGGAGCGGTCTGCGCGCTCCGTGGAGGTCGCCAACGGCGTCACTCGCCTGGCCAAACAACTCCGGGCGCTCGCCAAGGATGCGGAACTGCGCGAGTACGTCTCTGCGCACTATCTGATGCTGTACGCCCGGATCAAGGATCAGGTCTACCTGCTCTCGATCCGGCATCACCGCCAGCTTTCCTTCGACTTTCCGGACCGCTGGCGGGGATAGACACTAGGCGTCCCGCGTCACCCGCAGGATTTCCTCGGGCGAAGTCTGCCCGCTATCGACCCAGCGCTGCCCGTCCTCGCGCATGGTGCGCATGCCTGACGCGGCCGCCGCGCGCCGCAGTTCGCGTTCGTCCCGCCCTTCGTGGATCAGCCGGCGCGCCTCGTCGTCCACCGTGAAGAGTTCGTGGATGCCGGAACGCCCGCTGTAGCCGGTATGGTTGCAGGCGTCGCAGCCCACCGGATGGAACACGCGTGCACCGTCCTGCATGGCGGGCTGCTTGCAGGCCGGGCACAGCTTGCGCACCAGGCGCTGCGCAAGCACGCCCAACAGCGATGACGCCAGCAGGAAGGGTTCCACGCCCATGTCCGTGAGCCGGGTCACGGCGGACACCGAATCGTTGGTGTGCAGCGTGGCCAGCACCAGGTGACCGGTGAGCGAGGCCTGCACCGCGATCTGCGCGGTCTCCAGGTCGCGGATTTCGCCGATCATGATGACGTCGGGGTCCTGCCGCAGGATGGCGCGCAGGGCCAGCGCGAAGCTCATGTCGATCTTGGCGTTGACCTGCGTCTGGCTGATGCCGGCCAGGTCGTATTCGATCGGGTCCTCGACCGTGAGGATATTGCTGGTGGACGCGTCCAGGCGGCTCAGCGCCGCGTACAGCGTGGTGGTCTTGCCGCTGCCGGTGGGCCCCGTCACCAGCACGATGCCGTGCGGCTGGCGGATCAGGCGGTCCAGCTGGCCCAGCACGCCTGCGTCCATGCCCAACTTCTCCAGCTGCAGGCGCCCGGCCTCCTTGTCCAGCAAGCGCAGCACAGCCCGTTCGCCATGCCCGGTGGGCAAGGTGGACACGCGCACGTCGATGGGCCGTCCGCCTACGCGCAGCGCGATGCGGCCGTCCTGCGGCAAGCGCTTTTCGGCGATGTCGAGGTGCGCCATGATCTTGATGCGCGAGATCAGCGCGGCGTGCAGCGCCTTGCGCGGCGACACCACGTCGCGCAGGGTGCCGTCGACGCGGTAGCGCACCACGGAGTGGGTCTCGAAAGGTTCGATGTGGATGTCGCTGGCGCCGTCGCGCGCCGCCTGGGCGAACAGCGCGTTGATCATGCGGATCACGGGCGCGTCGTCCTGGGCCTCCAGCAGGTCCGCCACTTCGGGCATGTCCTGCATCAGGCGGTCCAGGTCGATCTCGTTCTCGGCCACGCCCATGACCGAGGCGGCGTCTTCCGAGTGGCTGTAGGCCGCGGTCAGCAGGGTTTCCAGCGCCTGGTCGTCGACCTGCGCCAGTTCGATGTCGCCGTGGCAGCGGCGTATCTCGCGCACCGCCCATTCCGGCGTGCGCGGGCTGACGGTCAGCCGGGCCTGGCCGCCGCGCAGCGACAGCACCGCGCGCTGCGCCCGCGCCCAGGCATAAGGCAAGGGGTGCGCGCTCATAGCAGCGTATCGGGATCCACGGCCACGCTGTGCATCAGCGTGCGCGACACGCGGATGGCCTCCGAAGCGTCGCGCGCCGCCTCCGTGCCGGGATACTGGCGCACCGCAAAGGACTGCGCCGTGACCGGCGCCGGCCGGCGCAGCGTTTCGGCCTGGTGTTCCGGGCGCAGGTCATAGGCGTTGTTGGACACCGAAGGCGCGGAGCCCGGCGGCGGCAGCATCGGCGCCTGCATGTCGGGCAGCGCCCAGTGCTGGCCAGGCTGCACCGCCGCCTGCGCGCGGCGCATGTAGTCGTAGCGGTCCATGGTGACGCCGGCCGTGCGGTTGGCATCGCGCACCACATAGGGGCGCAGGAACACCATCAGGTTGGTCTTGGTGCGCTTGCGCGAATCGTAGCGGAACAGCGAGCCGATCACGGGCAAGGATCCCAGGAGCGGCACGCTGTTGGTGGAGAGCGTGACGTTGTCTTCCAGCAGGCCGCCCAGCACGATGATCTGGCCGTCATCGATCAGCACGCTGGTGTCGATGGCGCGCTTGTTGGTCACGATGCCGGTGGTGGCGTTGGAGCGGCTTTCGTCGATGCTGCTAACTTCCTGGTAGATGTCCAGCTTGACCGCGCCGCCCTCGGAAATCTGCGGCCGGATGTTCAGCTTCAGGCCCACGTCCTCGCGTTCGATGGTCTGGAACGGATTGGTGCTGCCGTTGCTGCCCGAAGTCACGTACTGCCCGGTCACGAACGGCACGGTCTTGCCCACCAGGATGCTGGCCGACTGGTTGTCCAGCGTCAGCAGGTTCGGCGTGGACAGGATGTTGGCTTCGCCGCTGTTCTCCATCGCGCGCGCCAGCACGCCCAGGTTGATCACCTTGTTGCCCAGCACGTCGACGGTGCCCTTGACCACGCCCAGGCTCAAGCCGCTGCCGAGGCCGTCGATGGTGGTCGGGCCCTTGCCGGTAATGCCGCTGCCGCCCAGGTTGGTGCCGCCGATGAAGCTGGTGCCGTCGCTGTTGATGTTGCCGGCGCCCGTCATCCACTGGATGCCGAACTCCGCCGCCTTGGCCTCGCTGACTTCGACGATCAGGCTTTCCACCAGCACCTGCGCGCGGCGCTGGTCGAGCTGGTCGATGACTTCGCGCAGGCTGCGGTACAGCGGCTCGGGCGCGGAAATGATGAGCGAGTTGGTGGCCGGATCGGCCTGGATGGTGGCGCCGCCGGCAGAATACGACACGGCCTGCGTGCTGTTGTCTTCGCGCGAGATGCGTTCCTGCTCGCCCGACAATCCGCCCTTGTTCGAACCGGACATGCCGGCCATGCCCGCCGTTGCCTGGGCAGCCATGCCCGCCGCGGCGTTCTGCGTGCGCGCCCCGCCCTGCGCGCCCGCGCCGCCGCTGGCGCCGCCGGTGGCGCCGGGCGCGGAGTTCGCCTGTCCCGTCAGCAACCCGCCCAGGACCTCGGCGATGCGCGTGGCCTGCGCATTGCGCATGTAGACCACGTGCAGGTTGCCGGCGCGGTTCTGCTGCGCGTCCAGCTTCATGATGAGGTCGCGCGCCAGCCGCGTGCGCGCCGGGCTGCCGGAACGCACCAGCACGCTGTTGCTGCGCGGATCGGCCACCACGGCGATGCGCTGGGTCGGGTCGCTGCTTTGCGTATCCAGCAGCTGCGAAGCCAGGATGGCGAGGTCGGTGGCGACGGCCGAACGCACCGGCACCACGTCGGTGTCGATCGAGCTGGGCACGTCGATGCGCGCGATGACCTGCGCGATCCGTTCCAGGTTGTCGGCGTAGTCCGTGACCACCAGCGTGTTGTTGCCGGGATAGGCGTTGATCGGGTTGTTGGGCGGCACCATGGGGCGCAGCACGGGCACCAGGTTGGCCGCGTTCTCGTACTTCAGCGGGAACACGCGGGTCAGCATTTCGCCGCTGCTGCCCTTGGCGAACGCGGACACGGGCACCGGTCCGCGGCCCGCGCCGCTGGCCGGCGCGCCCCCCACGGCTTGGGCGGGGCGCGCGCTGCCCGCCACCACGCTGCCTTGCAGCTTGCCGTCGGCCTCGGGCACCACGCGCGTCACGCCGTCGACCTCGACGATGGCAAAGCCCTGCATGCGCAGCGCGCCCGTCAGCATCGACAGGGCCTGCGCGCTGTCCACGGGACGGTCCGACACCAGCGTGAGCTTGCCCTTGACGCGCGGATCCACCAGGAAGTTGCGCTGCGTGAACAGCGACAGCGCGCGCAGCACGGCGGGGATGTCGGTGTCGACGAAATTCAGACTGACGCGATTGTCGGTCTGTTGGGCATGGGCCTTGCTGGACGCGGGTCCGAGCTGGCTTGCGGCTAGCAGTACCGCAAGGCTGAATTGCGCGATATGACGCATGACGTGATAGGTGCCTGAAACGTGAAATCGTGTGAAAAAACGTGAAAGCGCGTCGGAGTATACGGGGTGACAGTGCAACACTACGGTCATAATCCGCAGGCATCGTAGCGGCCTTGAAACCCTTTAAATTCGGGGCTTTGCGCGTTTTTTGAATGCGCGTGGCCGATGCTTTCCAGATGCCTTCCTTCCGTTACGAAGCCACCGACGCGCTGGGCAAGATCGTGCGTGGCACGATCGACGCCGACAGCGAGCGCGGCGCCCGCAACCAGCTGCGCGGCCGCGGCCTGCTGCCGCTGTCCACGTCCCTGGCAGCGCGCACCGAAGGGCTCGGGGCCGCGCTGCGCACGCGCCTGTCGGATGCCGACCTGGCCTGGCTGACGCGCCAGCTCGCCAGCCTGCTGGCCGCGAGCCTGCCGCTGGACGCGGCCCTGAGCGCCACGCTGGAACAGGCCGAGAAAAAACACATCGCCGCCACCCTGGGCGGCGTGCGCGACGACGTGCGCGCGGGCCATAGGCTGTCCACGGCCCTGGCCGCGCGGCCGCGCGACTTCCCGGAGATCTACCGCGCGCTGATCGGCGCCGGCGAGGAATCGGGCGATCTCGCCCAAGTGATGGAGAAGCTGGCGGACTACATCGAAGAGCGCAACGCGCTACGCAGCAAGGTGCTGACCGCCTTCATCTATCCGGCGGTGGTGGCCTGCGTGTCGGTAATCATCGTGATCTTCCTGCTGGGCTATGTGGTGCCGCAGGTGGTGTCGGCGTTCAGCCAGGCCAAGCAGGAGCTGCCGCTGTTGACGCGCATCATGCTGGCGTTGTCGGACTATGTGCGCGAATGGGGCGTGGCGACCGGCGCGGCGCTGGCGGCCGCGGTCGCGCTGTGGCGCTACGCGTTGCGCGCGCCCGCTGCGCGGCGCGCCTGGCATGCGCGCGTGCTCAAGCTGCCCTTGGCGGGGCGTTTTGTGCTGGGCGTGAATGCCGCGCGCTTCGCCTCCACGCTGGCGATACTTTCGGGCAGCGGCGTCGCCTTGCTGACGGCGCTGGAGGCGGCGCGCCGCACCCTGGGCAACGACGTGCTGCGCCAGGCGGTGGACGAAGCCTCGGCGCGCGTGCGCGAAGGCGCCTCGCTATCGGCCTCGCTGGGCGCGCAGAAGGTGTTTCCGTCGCTGCTGGTGCATCTGATCGCCAGCGGCGAGAAGACCGGCCGCCTGCCCGAACTGCTGGACCGCGGCGCGCAGAACCTGTCGCGCGACCTGGAACGGCGCGCCATGGCCATGACCGCGCTGCTGGAGCCGGCGCTGATACTGCTGATGGGGGGATTCGTGCTGCTGATCGTGCTGGCGGTGATGAGCCCGATCCTGGAGATGAACCAGCTCATCCGCTAGGCCGGAAAATGCGTTGCGGGCTTGCTGCGGCAGGATCCCCGCCGCGCCAAGCCCGCAACATCCCGCCGCGGTCTTGCGGCTGCCGGATCCGGCCAGCCGCAAGTCACATGGAACTTATAGCGCCTCTTCGTCGCTCTCGCCGGTGCGGATGCGGATCGCCTGCTCGACCGGCGTCACGAAGATCTTGCCGTCGCCGATCTTGCCGGTGCGGGCGGCCTTGACGACGGCTTCGATGGCGGCTTCGACCTGGCTGTCGGGCAGCACCACTTCAACGCGGATCTTGGGCAGGAAGTCCACCACGTACTCGGCGCCGCGGTAGAGCTCGGTATGGCCTTTCTGGCGGCCGAAACCCTTCACTTCGGTGACGGTCAGGCCGCTGACGCCGACTTCGGCCAGCGCTTCGCGGACTTCGTCGAGCTTGAAGGGTTTGATGATGGCGGTGACTTGTTTCACGTTGGTCGTCCTGGGTTTTTGATCTGTTGCGGCGCCCTGACACGGCATGGCTGCAGGGCGCATCGAATAAGAGAATACCACCCGCCAGGGGGCCCGGGCGCCGGGCCTCCCTTGGGCGGGAAATCCCGGTCAGGCTTCGTCGGGAATGCGCTCGGCGTCGCGCATCCACACGGCCGACTCGGAATCGCTGGGCGCGCGCCAATCGCCGCGCGGCGACAGCGAACCGCCGGAACCGACCTTGGGCGCGTTGGGCACGCAGGTGCGCTTGAACTGGCTGAGGCGGAAGAAACGGTCCAGGAAGATCTTCAGGTTGCGCTTGATGGCCGCCAGGTCGTACTGGTTGCGGGCCACGTGGCCGCCCTCGGGCCAGGCGCCGGCCTCGCGGTCACGCCAGGCCGCCAGCGCCAGGAAGGCCACCTTGGTCGGCGCAAAGCCGTAGCGCAGCGTGTAGTACAGGTTGAAGTCCTGCAGCTCGTAGGGGCCGATGGAGTCTTCGCTTTTCTGCACCGGCTTGTCGTCCGCGCCACCCGGCACCAGTTCGGGGCTGACGTCGGTGCCCAGCACGTCCAGCAGCACCTGCGCGCCTTCGTCGCCCAGGCGGCCGGATTCGGCCACCCAGCGCACCAGGTGGGTGATGAGCGTCTTGGGCACGCTGGCATTGACGCTGTAGTGCGACATGTGGTCGCCCACGCCATAGGTGCACCAGCCCAGCGCCAGCTCGCTCAGGTCGCCGGTGCCGATGACGATGGCGTTGTTGAAGTTGGCGATGCGGAACAGGTGGTTGGTGCGTTCGCCGGCCTGCACGTTCTCGAAGGTGATGTCATAGACCGGCTTGCCGTCGGCATAGGGATGGCCCAGGTCCTTGAGCATCTGCAGGCAGCTGGGCCGGATGTCGATCTCGGAGGCCGTGCACCCCACCACCTCCATCAGCTTGCGCGCCTGCTGCAGCGTGCGCGAACTGGTGGCGAAGCCCGGCATGGTGACGGCCAGGATGTTGGAGCGCGGCAGGTCCAGCGCGTCCATGGCCTTGGCGCAGACCAGCAGCGCATGGGTGGAATCCAGCCCGCCGGAAATGCCGATGACGACCTTGGACATGCCGCTGGCCGACAGGCGTTGGACCAGCGCCTGCACCTGGATGCTGTAGACCTCCTTGCAGCGGGCATCGCGGCGCTGCGGGTCGGCCGGCACATAGGGAAAGCGCGCCACGCGCCGCTCCAGCGGCAGTTCGGCGTCTTCCAGCGGCGGATTCACCGGCACCGCCACGCTGCGGAACTTGCGGACTTCGTCCTGGTGGCGGCGCACGGACTGGCCGAAGGTGGTCTGGCGCATGCGCTCGCGCGACAGGCGCTCAAGGTCCACGTCGGAAAAAAGCAGGTGGGAATGGCCGAGGAAGCGTTCGGATTCGCCCAGCAGTTCACCGTTTTCGTAGATCAGCGCCTGCCCGTCCCAGGCCATGTCGGTGGAGGACTCGCCCCGGCCGGCGGAGGTGTACATATAGGCCGAGAGGCAGCGCGCCGACTGCTGCGCCACCAGCTGGTGGCGGTATTCGGACTTGCCGACCACGATATTGGAGGCCGACAGGTTCACCAGCACCGTGGCGCCCGCCAGCGCGGCGTAGGAAGACGGCGGGATCGGCACCCAGACGTCCTCGCAGATTTCGACGTGGAACTGGAACAGCGGCAGCTTTTCCATCTGGAAGATCAGCTCGGATCCGAACGGCACGGTCTGGCCCAGCAGGCGGATCTCGGAGGCGGTGGCGCAATCCCCGGCGCTGAACTGGCGCGCCTCGTAGAATTCGCCGTAATTGGGCAGGTAGCTCTTGGGCACCACGCCCAGCACGCGGCCGCCGGCGGCGACCACGGCGCAATTGAACAGCTGGTGGGACACGCGCAGCGGCGCGCCGACGATCACGGCGATGTCCATGTCGGCCGTCGCCGCCACCACCTGGGCCAGCGCCGCCTCGCACTCGTCCAGCAAGGCCTTCTGGTGGAACAGGTCGTCGCAGGTGTAGGCGGACAGGCCCAGCTCGGGAAACGCCGCCAGCACCGCGCCGCCCTGGGCGGCCTGCTGCGCCAGGGCTATGGTCTGGGCGGCGTTGAACGCGGGGTCCGCGACCTTGCATTCGGGCACGCCGACGGCCACCCGGGCAAAGCCGTGGGAATACAGGTTGAAGAACGGGTTCGACATCGGGTCTATCGCCTGGGATTTCAACGCCTGGATTATCTCACGGGGCCACCCGCCGGCCCCGCCCCGGCGCCCTGCCGCGCCCGCCGTCCGCTAGCGCGGCATCTTCGCGTCGGTCAGCCCGTGCTCAGACGGCGCGGCCAGGCCCGGCCGGGCACCCTCCGCGGCCAGCGCGGCCTGCAGCGCGCCTTCGCGCAGATGGATACCCATCGCGCCGATGTCGGCGCCGGACGGCTGCTGGTACAGGCGCAGGCCCAGTTCGGGCAGGATGGCCAGCAGATGGTCGAAGATGTCGCCCTGGATGCGCTCGTACTCGACCCAGGCGGTGACGGCGGTAAAGCAATAGACCTCGACCGGGATGCCTTCGGAGGTGGGCTCCATCATGCGCACCATCATCGCCATGTCCTGGCGGACCTCGGGATTCTGTTTCAGGTAGGCCAGCGCATAGGCCCGCAAGGTGCCGATATTGGTCAGGCGGCGGCGGTTGGCCGGCACGCTGGCCAGCTCGCCCATGGTCTGGTTGGCCTGGGCGATGTCGTGGGTCTTGGCCTGCAGGTAATCGTGCAGCAGACGAAAACGCATCAGCCGCTGCGCCTCGTCTTCGGTCAGGAAGCGCACGCTGGCCGAGTCGATGCGGATGGTGCGCTTGATGCGCCGTCCGCCCGACTCGAACATGTGGCGGTAGTTGCGGTAGCTTTCCGAGAACAGCTTGTAGGTGGGCACCGTGGTGACGGTGTTGTCCCAGTTCTGCACCTTGACCGTGTGCAGCGCGATGTCCTTGACGAAGCCGTCGGCGTTGGACTGCGGCATCTCGATCCAGTCGCCGATGCGCAGCATGTCGTTGCTGGTCAGCTGGGTGCTGGCCACCAGCGACAGCAGCGTGTCCTTGAACACCAGCAGCAGGACGGCGGACAGCGCCCCCAGGCCGGAGATCATCCAGAGCGGCGAACGGTCGATCAGGATAGAAAGCACCAAAACAGTGCATACCGCCATCAGGATCAGCTTGCCGATCTGGATATAGCCCTTGATCGAGCGGGTCTGCGCCCGGGTGGTGGCGGAATAGGTGTCCTGCCAGGCGCTCAGCACCCCGGAAAACGCCACGAACACGCAGATCCAGGCGCCGGCGTGCGCCAGCCGCCCGACGATGGTCACCGCCCGCTCGACGTGCGGCACCAGGTCTATGCCCAGCGACACCACCGCGAACGGCACGGCGTACCAGAGGTTCTGGTAGGCCCGGCGGCGTTGCAGGGCCTGGTCCCAGTCGCCGTGGCCGCTCAGCACCAGCACGCGGTGCGCCAGCAGCAGCACGACCCGGGCCACCACCCACTGCACGAACAGCGCGACCAGGATCAACGCGCCGATCCCGATCAAGGTCTGCGCCCAGGCTTCGCGCGGCAGATGGGTATCCAATTGGGTGACCAGCTCTTCCCATTCCAGGGGCATAGGCTCTCTTCCTGCTCTAAGGTCTTGAAACTAATCCAGGATTATCCGACAAAGGCCAGGCCGGAGGGTTCGTCCCCTCCGGAATCCGCGCCCGGCGCCGCCGGCCTTGCGCGCCAGGCCCTATAATTCCGCCCATCATGGCAAACACTCCCTCCCCCGATCAAAACCAGTTCGCCAACAAGGCGCAGGCCTGGTCCGCCCGGTTCTCGGAACCGGTTTCCGAACTCGTCAAGCGCTATACGGCGTCCGTGGATTTCGACAAGCGCCTGGCGCGCCACGACATCCAGGGCTCGCTCGCGCATGCGGACATGCTGGCCGCCCAGGGCATCATCGGCGCCCAGGACCTGGCCGACATCCAGCGCGGCATGACGCAGATCCTGTCCGAAATCGACGCCGGCAGCTTCCAATGGCTGCTCGACCTCGAAGACGTGCACCTGAACATCGAAAAGCGCCTGGTGGAACTGGTGGGCGACGCGGGCAAGCGCCTGCACACCGGCCGTTCGCGCAACGACCAGGTCGCCACCGACATCCGCCTGTGGCTGCGCGCCGAAATCGACAACCTGCTGGACCTGCTGCGCCAGCTGCGCCACGCCCTGGCCACGGTGGCCCTGGAAAACGCCGGCACCATCATGCCCGGCTTCACCCACCTGCAAGTCGCCCAGCCCGTCACCTTCGGCCATCACCTGCTGGCCTACGCCGAAATGTTCGGCCGCGACGCCGATCGCCTGGCCGACTGCCGCCGCCGCGTGAACCGCCTGCCGCTGGGCGCCGCCGCCCTGGCCGGCACGTCCTACCCGATCGACCGCGAGCGCGTCGCCAAGACCCTGGGCTTTGACGGCGTCTGCCGCAATTCGCTGGACGCCGTGTCCGACCGCGACTTCGCGATCGAATTCTGCGCCGCCGGCGCGCTGATCATGACGCACGTCTCGCGCCTGTCCGAAGAGCTGGTGCTCTGGATGAGCCCGCGCGTGGGCTTCATCGACCTGGCCGACCGCTTCTGCACCGGCAGCTCGATCATGCCGCAGAAAAAGAACCCCGACGTGCCCGAGCTGGCCCGCGGCAAGACCGGCCGCGTCAACGGCCACCTGGTCGCCCTGCTGACCCTGATGAAGGGCCAGCCCCTGGCCTACAACAAGGACAACCAGGAAGACAAGGAAGGCCTGTTCGACACCGTCGACACCGTGCGCGACACGCTGACGATCTTCGCGGACATGGCCGGCGGCATCAAGGTCAAGGCCGACAACATGCGTGCCGCCGCCCTGCAGGGCTTCGCCACCGCCACCGACCTGGCCGACTACCTGGTCAAGCGCGGCGTGCCCTTCCGCGACGCCCACGAAGTGGTGGCCCACGCCGTGCGCGACTGCGAACAGCGCGGCTGCGACCTGGCCGACCTATCGCTGGACGAGCTCAAGGCCTACCACGCCAGCATCGGCGACGACGTGCACCAGGTCCTGACCCTGGAAGGCTCCGTCGCGGCCCGCAAGCACGTGGGCGGCACCGCCCCCGAGCGCGTGGCCGAGGAAGCGAAGCGCGTGCTGCAGGAAACGGCGGAATAAGCCTGGTTTTCCGATGCAAGATGATCGGCCCCGTTAGCGGGGCCGATTTTCATTGGAGCGCCAGATACCTATGCGTGCGGTCTATCGGCCGCCCCCTACACGATGCTGAGCGACTCCCCCAGCATCTCCAGCACCGCGTCCACCTTGGGCAGCAACTGCTTGCCCAGCGGCCACGCCAGGTACAGCGGCAGGCCGTCAGTGGCCAATTGCGGCAGCACCTCGACCACCCGGCCGTCGCGCAAGGCGTCGGCCGCGAGCCAGGTTGCCAGTTGCGCGATGCCGAAGCCGGCCGCGACGGCGTCGACCTGGGCTTCGGCGCTGTCCAGCAACATCACGCCGTCGATCGGCCGCAAGCTGGCGGGCCCGGCGCCTTGCGCGATGCGCCACACCGGGGGCTCCCCGTCCGCGCGGCCGTAGGCCACCGCGTCATGCTGCGCCAGGTCGTCGGCGGTGAACGGCGTGCCGCGTTGCGCCAGGTATTGCGGCGAAGCGCAGAAAATCACGCGCTCCGAGCCCAGGTAGCGGTGGCCCAGGCCGGGCGCCCACTGCTGCGGCCCGCCGATGCGCACCGCCACGTCTATGCCTTCGGCAGCCAGATCGACGTGGCGATCGGTGAAGGACACTTGCGGGCGCAACAGCGGATGACGCCTGGCGAACTGCAACAGCAGCGGCAGCGCGACCCGGCGGCCGAAGGTGGCGGGCAGGTCCACGCGCAGACGGCCAGCCGGCTCCTGGCGCTGCGCCGCCAGCACCGCCTCGGCGTCCTGCAATTCGGCCAGCACGCGCACGCAGGTGCGGTAGTAGGCGCTGCCTGCGTCCGTCAGCGCCAGGCGCCGCGTGCTGCGTTCGAACAAGCGGGTGCGCAGGCGGGCTTCCAGCCGGGCGACGCTCTTGCCCACGGCCGAGGCGGTGAGGTTGAGCCGATCGGCGGCGGCGGTGAAGCTGCCTGCGTCGGCAGTGGCGACGAAGGCTTCGATGCCTTTCAGGCGTTCGGATGGGATCATGATCGCGGTTATTAATGAATTAAATTCCCTAATTGATGGAATAAATACCTGAGATAAGAAATTCTATCTCCAATATCGTTCAAGGCCGTATTGCTCTTGAACCCATCCATGCTCGAATCTTCCCTCGCCTCGCCATCCGTCCCCGCCCGCTCCGGCGCGCTTTCGATAGGCATTCTTGCCGTCGCGGCCTTTGTCATCGTTTCCACGGAATTCCTGATCGTGGGTCTGCTGCCCGAACTGGCCCGCGACCTGTCCATCTCCGTATCGGCCGCCGGCCAGTTGGTGACGCTGTTCGCGTTCACGGTGATGCTGTCCGGACCGCTGCTGACGGCGGCCGTGTCGCACCTGGAGCGCAAACGCCTGTTCGTGGCGATCCTGCTGGTCTTCGCCGCCTCCAATGCCCTGGCCGCGGCCGCGCCCAATATCTGGGTGCTGGCGCTGGCGCGTTTCATTCCGGCGCTGGCCTTGCCGGTGTTCTGGGGCACGGCCAGCGAAGCCGCGGCGCAACTGGCCGGCCCGCGCCGCGCCGGGCAGGCGGTGGCACGCGTCTACCTGGGCATCTCCGCCGCCCTGCTGTTCGGCATTCCGCTGGGCACGCTGGCGGCCACTTCCGTGGGCTGGCGCGGCAGCTTCTGGGCGCTTGCCGCGCTGTCCCTGGCGCTGGCCGCGCTGATGTGGACCTGCATGCCGGCCCTGCCGCGCCCGCCGCGCGCGGGCTTGCGCCAGCAGGCGCGGATTCTGCGGGATCCGCGCCTGCTGGCCCACATCGGGCTGTCCGTCGCGGTGTTCACAGCCATGTTCGCGGCCTACACCTATCTGGCCGACGTGCTGGAGCGCATCGCCGGCGTGCCGCCGGCGCAGGTGGGATGGTGGCTGATGGGCTTTGGCGCGGCGGGCCTGGCGGGCAACTGGCTG
The DNA here is from genome assembly GCF_002192695.1 of Achromobacter xylosoxidans. GTDB lineage: Bacteria > Pseudomonadota > Gammaproteobacteria > Burkholderiales > Burkholderiaceae_B > Achromobacter > Achromobacter xylosoxidans_C. The sequence goes on along the minus strand of NZ_MTLG01000067.1, from coordinate 113,599 downwards.
GGCGGATTGGCGGCCGACCGCCATCCGCTGGCCGCGACCCTGGCGTTCACCCTGCTGCTGGGCCTGGGCATGATGGCCGCCGTGCCGCTGGCGGCGACGCCAGCCGGGCTGCTGCCCGCGCTGGCCGCCTGGAGCGTCGCCAACACCGCGCTGTACCCGGTATGCCAGGTGCGCGTGATGCAGGTGGCGCCGCAAGCCCAGGCCATGGCCGGGACGTTGAACGTGTCGGCGGCCAATGCCGGCATCGGCGCGGGCGCCATGCTGGGCGGATGGGCGATCGCGCAATGGGGGCTGGGCAGCGTGGGCTATGTCGCCGGGGCCGTGGCGCTGCTGGCAGCGCTGGCGGTGCCAGCCGTTGCCCGCCTGCGGCCATCCGTCACGGCCTGATCCCGAATCTCACGAACGATACCCGGCGCCCGGGAACTGGCGACTCAGCAGCAGCAGCAGCAGCAGCAGCAGCAGCCCCCGGGGCGCAGGCGCGGTTCTCAGCGCCTGCCCGCCTCCTGAATACAGGCCGGCATGGCGCTCGCGGCCGGCGCCTTGATCAGGAACTCCTTCAGGCTGGCCACGTTGTTCTTCTTGAAAATGCGGTTCTTGTAGGTGACCACGGTGGTGGGCGACAGGCCCAGCTCGCGTCCCACCTCCTTGGCGGTATGGCCCTGGCGCAGCAGGTCCGCCACCTGGATCTCGCGCAAGGACAAGCCGCTGCACCAGGACGGCACGCGCGGCGCGTCCGCTTGCACGCGACACAACTGGTGATGGCGCCGCGCCAACGCGATCAGCAATGGCGCGCGCCCGCGCATCAGCTCGGCCACGTTCGGCGAATGAGCGTGCGAGAAATACAGGTTCAGGTAGCTGGTGCCCTCGTCGCGGCAGCCGATGAGCGAAATCTTGCTGGCGAAGCCCGGACGTTCGAACAGCACGCGGCGGTACTCGTCATCCGCGATGTGTTCAGGGGACGCGGTCTGCACGACCAGGTCGGGATGATGGCCGGGCCGGCAGGCCATGTCGCGCAGCAGGCCGTAATTGGGATCGCGCCGGTAGAACTCGTTATCCACGAATACGTTGGTGGTCCATTCGATCAGGGACTGGTTCAGCAGGCTGGCCGCGGACGAATACTGCACCGAGCCTTCCTGGCCGTAGAACACGTGCGACACGTGGTCGGCGGCCACGGTTTCGCGCAGCGCCAGCAACAGCGCGGCATGGAACATCGGACCGCCCAGGTCCATGACGGCGGACTCGGCCCAACGGTCCGGCCCCCCGCCCGCGGGCATAGGGTTGTTTGTCTCTTCCATGGTGTCGTTTTCCCCGCTTGCGCGTGTTTTCCCGATTCTAAGGTCATCCTCCGCCGCCGCGGTGTCCTCTTCCGTGAGGACATGACGGGCCGGCTTGGCGCTCCTAGAGTGGTGCCTGCATCGAAACCACATCGAACTAGGGAAAACGATGAAAGAGCTTCCCATCTATCCATACGTCAGGCCCGAGGAAATGGACCGCCCCCGCCGCGATCCGCATCCGGTGGCCGTCGTGGGGGCCGGATTGACCGGGCTGACGCTGGCCCTGGATCTGGTGCGCCGCGGCATCCCCGTGGTCGTGCTGGACGACGACAACACCGTCGGCGTGCGCGGCCTGGCCTCGCGCGGCATGGTCTGGGCGCAGCGCACGCTGGACATCTTCGACCGGCTCGGCATGGCCGGCGACGTGGTCGGCAAGGGCGTGCGCTGGAACGTGGGCCGGGTGCTGTGCCGCGACATGGCGGTGGCGTCCTTCACGTTGCAGGACCAGCCCGACATGCGGCACAACGGCTTCGTCAACCTGCAGCAGTACTACCTGGAAGCCTTCCTGGTGGATGCGCTGATGCGCGAGCCGCTGGCCGAGCTGCGCTGGCTGAACCGCGTCGCCGGCATCGCGCCGCGCGCGGACGGCCCGACGACGCTACGCGTGGAAACGCCCGACGGCGGCTATTCCTGCCGCGCGCAATGGGTGGTCGCCTGCGACGGCGCCAAGAGCGCGGTGCGCGGCATGCTGGGCCTGAGCCCGCGGGTCTACGACCAGACCGAGGACCGCTGGATCATCATCGACATCGTGCTGCGCGACACCGCCTGGCCGGAAGAACGCTGGACCTGGCTGGACGCGCGCAGCAACCACGGCCGCGCGGTCTGGCGCCACAAGATGGCCGACGACACCTGGCGCCTGGATTTCCAATTGCGGCCCGACGAGGACTGCGCCGAGGCGGCGACCGACGCCGCCATGCGCCAGCGCGTCTGGGACCTGCTGGGCGAACGCGTGGCGTTCGACATCGCCTGGCACGGCGTCTGGGCCTACCGCCATGAGTGCCTGGACAGCCTGCGCCACGGCCACGTGCTGTTCGCGGGCGACTCGGCCCACCTGGTCGCGCCCTTCGGCGCGCGCGGCGGCAACGGCGGCATCCAGGACGCCGACAACCTGGGCTGGAAGCTGGCCCTGCTGCTGCAAGGCCGCGCGGGAGATTCCCTGCTGGACAGCTACAGCGTGGAGCGCAAGCACGCGGCGATGGAGAACATCCGCCAGGCGCGCCGCTCCTCGCGCTTCGTCTACCCGGGCGCGGCCCGCTCGGCCGCGCTGTGGCGCGACGCCATCATCGACCTGGCGCCGCGCCACGCCACCGCCGCCCGCATGATCAATACCGGCCGCCTGTGCATGCCGGCCGTCTATCCCGCGTCGGCGCTGGCGCGGGGCGCGCACGCCCTGGCCGGGCGCGCGCTGCCGAACGTGGTGCTGCGGCAAAGCGACGGCCTGACCTTGCACGGGCTGCTCGGCCCCTGGTTCACCGTGCTGGTGTTCGGCAATGCCCTGCCCGCCGCCGCCGCAAAGGACGACGACGGCCTGCTGCGCTGGGTCGCCGTCGGCCCGCTGTGCGACGAACGCGGACGCGCCGCCCTGGCGCACCAGCTCGGCCAGACGCTGGATGGCCAGGCCTGGCTGCTGCGCCCCGACCAGCACGTCATGGCGGCCGCCCAGCCCGAGACCGGCGATCCCGAGTCCGTGCGGGCCTGGATCACCGAAGCGCTGGACCCGGCCTGCGCCTGTCCCGCACCCCTGCCCGCATCCCAACCCGAAACCCGCGGCATCTACCGCTCAACCGGAGGCGCCAGCCATGCCGCTATCCCAGCAACAACTTGACGACCTGCTGGAGCGCCTCATCGCGCTCACCAACGTGCCCGACCCCGCAGCCCAGCGCGACAGCCTGGCCCGGCTGTCGCTGCTGCTCATCGAAGCCGTGGACGACGCGGCCCGGGTGCAGGCGGCCGTGGACGAAATGCTGGCGGCCCAGCCCGGCTCGCCCGCCCTGAACATTCCATGAACCACGGAGACGGCGCCATGACGCTCACCCCATCCCATGCCTCCCCGGCGGACGCCCGCCCCGCCATCCAGGGCCTGCACCACTTTGCCTGGCGCTGCCGCGACGCGGAGGAAACCCGGCATTTCTACGAAGACATCCTGGGCCTGCCGCTGGTGCATGTGGTCAAGGAAGAACGCGTGCCCTCCACCGGCGAGCACTGCCCCTTCGTGCATCTGTTCTTCGAATTCGCCGACGGTTCGCACATCGCCTTCTTCGACCTGGGCGACAACGGCCAGAGCCAGCCCGACCCGGCCACGCCGCGCTGGGTCAACCACTTCGCCATGGAAATCCGCGGCGAGGCCGAACTGGAGCGGATGCGCCAGCGGCTGCTTTCCCACGGCGTCGAGGTGGTGGGGCCGACCGACCACCACTTCATCCGCTCGATCTATTTCTTCGATCCCAACGGCGTCCGGCTCGAACTGACCTTGCGCCTGCCGGTGGACGACTACGTTGCGCGCAAGCGCCGCAGCGCCCATGACGAACTGGCCGCCTGGACCCGCGACAAGGCCGCCGGCCTGATGCCCGGCGCCAGCGGCACCAGCAGCCAGCAGCGCCGCGCGGCGCACGCCAGCTGAGCCGCCCCACTTTCCCTCCATTAAAGGAACACCATGAGCAAACCCTTCGCCTCCCAGGCCGACCTGGCGGAAAAGAAGATCTCCTTCGAACGCCTGTCCGACAATGCCTACGCCTACGTGGCCGACGGCGACCCCAACTCGGGCGTGATCATCGGCGACGACAGCGTGATGGTGGTCGACGCGACCGCGACGCCGGCCATGGCCCAGGCGCTGATCCGCGCCATCCGCGGCGTCACCGACAAGCCCATCCGCCACGTGGCGCTGACCCACTACCACGCGGTGCGCGTGCTGGGCGCGTCCGCCTTCGCCGCCGAGGGCGCGGCCAACGTGTACGCCAGCCGCGGCACGCACGAGCTCATCGTCGAGCGCGGCCAGGCCGACATGGATTCGGAGATCGGCCGCTTCCCGCGGCTGTTCCAGTCCGCCGAGTCCATCCCGGGGCTGACCTGGCCCACCGTGGTGTTCGAGCACGAACTGACCGTGTTCCTGGGCAGCCTCGAAGTGCGCATGCTGCACCTGGGCGCCGGCCACACCCGGGGCGACTCCATCGTCTGGATTCCGTCGCAGGGCATCTGTTTCTCCGGCGACCTGGTCGAGTTCAACGCGGGCGTCTACACGGGCGACGCCTACCTGTCCGACTGGCCCGCCACGCTGGACGCGCTGCAGCAGTTGGAACCGCGCCAGATGGTGCCAGGGCGCGGCCCCGCGTTGACCACGCCCGCCGCCTGCCGCGAAGCCATCGGCTACACGCGCAGCTGGGTCGAAACGCTGTACGGCTGCGCCCGCCAGGGCGTGGAGCAAGGCAAGAGCCTGAAGCAGGTCTACGAAGACACGCGCCGCGTGATGGACCCCGAGTTCGGCCACGTCGTCATCTACGAACACGCCATTCCCTTCGACGTCTCGCGCGCCTATGACGAGGCCAGCGGCATCACCGATCCGCGCGTCTGGACCGCCCAGCGCGACCGCGACATGTGGGCCGAACTCACCGCCTGATCGCGGCACGCCATGAGGCCCCGCCGCGGGTCTCTCTTTCCGATACGGAGCACCTGAACATGAAACTCGCCACCCTTGCCAACGGCGCCCGCGACGGCGCCCTGGCCGTCGTCAACCGCGACCTGACCCGCACGCGCGCCGTGCCCCACATCGCCGCCACCTTGCAGCAGGCGCTGGACGACTGGGCCCGCGCCGCGCCGCTGCTACAGGCCGAATACGAGGCGCTGAACGCCGGCGACGGCGCCAGCCACCCCTTCGACCCCGCCCGCTGCGCCGCGCCCCTGCCGCGCGCCTACCAATGGCTGGACGCCTCGGCCTATCTCAACCACGTGGAGCTGACGCGCCGCGCCCGCGGCGGCGAGATGCCGCCTTCGTTCCTGACCGATCCGCTGATGTACCAGGGCGCCTCGGACGACTTCATGGGCCCCTGCGAAGACATCACCGCCGCCAGCGAGGAACTGGGCGTGGACCTGGAGGCGGAGATCGTGGTGGTGACCGACGACGTGCCGCTGGGGGTGGACGCGGACGCGGCGCTCGAACACGTCGTGCTGCTGGGCCTGGTCAACGACGTGACCCTGCGCAACGTGGTGCTGCCCGAACTGTCCAAGGGCTTCGGTTTCCTGCAGGGCAAGCCCGCCTCGGCGCTGTCGCCGGTACTGGTCACGCCCGATGAGCTGGCGCCCTACTGGCGCGGCGGCAAGCTGCATCGCGCCATGCAGGTGTGGCTCAACGGCCGGCAGATCGGCCAGCCCCAGGCGGGCGAGGAAATGCAGTTCCATTTCGGCGAACTGATCGCGCACGCGGCCCGCACCCGCCGCCTGGGCGCCGGCACCCTGGTGGGCAGCGGCACCATTTCGAACGCCAGCGACGCCGCCGGCGTGTGCTGCCTGGTCGAGGCGCGCGTGCGGGAAAAGCTGCGCGACGGCGCAATGCGCACGCCCTTCCTCAAGCACGGCGACCGCGTGCGCATCGGCATGCGCGACGACGCGGGCGCGAGCCTGTTCGGCGACATCGACCAGCAGGTGCGCATTCCCGGCACGCGCCCCATGCCCGGCGCCGTATCGGCCGGCGTTTCCGAGCCCGCCGCCGCCTGACCGGAGACCGCCATGGCCGACACGCCCGCCCTCACCCTGCACAGCTACTGGCGCAGTTCCGCGGCCTACCGGGTCCGCATCGCCCTGGCCTTGAAGGGACTGCCTTACCGCCAGGTCACCTGGCACATGGTCAAGGGCGAACACCAGCAACCCGCCTACCGCGCGCTGGCGCCCTTCGGCCTGGTGCCCATGCTGGAAATCGACGGCCTGCGCCTGCAGCAGTCGCTGGCCATCATCGAGTACCTGGACGAGCGCCATCCCGGCACGCCGCTGCTGCCAGCCGATCCGGCGCTGCGTGCGCAGGCCCGCGCATTGGCGCAGCTGATCGCCTGTGAAATGCATCCGCTCAACAACCTGCGTGCGCTCAAGCGCCTGCGCGCCCAGTTCGGCGCGGATGACGAACAGATCCAGGACTGGTACCGCCACTGGTGCGCGGAAGGCTTCCAGGCCTTCGAGGCGGCGTTGCCCGCGGCGCAGGACGGCGGCTACGCGCTGGGCGCCGCGCCCACGCTGGTCGAGTGCTATCTGATCCCGCAGGTCTACAACGCCTTGCGCTACGGCGCGGACCTGGCGCCCTTCGAGCGGGTCCGCGGCATCGTCCAGGCCTGCGCCGGCCAGCCGGCCTTCGAAGCGGCCCGTCCCGAAAACCAGCCCGACGCGCCGCAGAGCGCGGCGGCCTAGGCGACACCCCCCAATAAGAAGCTGAACCGCCGCATTCCCCCACGGAGACAACCATGCAGACAGAAATCCCCGCCGACGGCGCCGCCGTCGCATCCGCCCGCCGGGCCGCGTCCGGCCCGCTGGTCAGCGCCGACGACCGCAAGGTGCTGGCCGCCACGCTGGTAGGCTCGGCCATCGAGTGGTACGACTACTTCATCTACGTCCAGGCGGCCGGCCTGGTGCTGGGCTCGCTGTTCTTCGCGCCTTTCGCCAAGGAGAACCCGGAACTGTCGCTGATCCTGTCGTTTGCGACCGTGGGCGTGGCCTTCCTGTTCCGGCCGCTGGGCGCCATCGTCTGCGGCCACCTGGGCGACCGCTACGGCCGCAAGCGGGTGCTGGCGGCCACCCTGATCCTGATGGGCGTATCCACGGCGCTGATCGGCGTGCTGCCCACCTATGCGCAGATCGGCGTCTGGGCGCCGGTGATGCTGGTGACGCTGCGCGTGCTGCAAGGCTTTTCCGCCGGCGGCGAATGGGGCGGCGCGGCGCTCATGGCGGTCGAGCATGCGCCCCGCGAGCGGCGCTCGCTGTTCGGCGCCTTCCCGCAGATCGGCGTGCCGCTGGGCATGATCGTCGCCACCGGCGTGCTGTGGTGCATTACCTCCCTGGTCGGCCCCGACCACTTCATGGCCTGGGGCTGGCGCGTGTCCTTCCTGCTATCCATCGCGCTCATCGTGGTCGGCGTCTTCATCCGCCGCGCGGTCGAGGAATCGCCCGTGTTCCTGGAGATGCAGTCGCGCCGCAGCCATTCCTCGGCGCCGCTGGGCACGCTGCTGCGCAAGCATCCGCGCCAGATCCTGCTGACCACGCTGATATTCGTGGGCAACAGCACGGCGGGCTACCTGCTGGTCGGCTTCTTCATCAGCTACGGCAGCCGGGCGCTGCGCATGCCGCCGCAGCAGGTGCTGATGATCTGCACGCTGGCCGCGGCCTGCTGGCTGGGCACCACGCTGCTGGGCGGCTGGCTGGGCGACCGCATCGGCCGCGTGCGCACCTTCCAGCTCGGCTACGTGCTGCTGGCGCTGTGGGCCATACCGATGTGGTCCTTCGTCGACTCCGGCGACGTCATGCAGTTCGCCTTCGCCCTGGCCGTGCTGTCGGTGCCGCTGGGCCTGACCTACGGCCCGCAGGCCGCACTGTACGCCGAGATGTTCCCGGCCGACGTGCGCTACTCGGGCGTGTCGGCGGGCTACGCGCTGGGCTCCATCCTGGGCGGCGCCTTCGCCGCGATGATCGCGCAGTCCATCATCACGGCCACGGGCCAGTCCTGGCATGTGGGCGTCTACGTGATCGCCATGGCGGTGGTGTCCTTCGTCGCCGTCAGCCTGGTCAAGGACCGGCCCGGCGTCACGCTGCACGCCGATTGAACTTGAACCTCTGCCCAAGCCACCTACCCACGCACGCCATGAGCACCTTCATCCGCCAGGACCACCTGATCGAGTCCATCGCCAGCGCGCTGCAGTACATCAGCCACTACCATCCGGCCGACTACATCGCGCACCTGGCCCGCGCCTACGAACGCGAGGCTAGCGCGCCCGCGCGCGACGCCATGGCGCAGATCCTGGCCAGCTCGCGCATGGCGGCCATCGGCCGGCGGCCGATCTGCCAGGACACCGGCATCGTCAACGTGTTCCTGGAAGTCGGCATGGACGTGCGCTGGGAAGGCTTTACCGGCGGCCTGGAAGATGCCGTCAACGCCGGCGTGCGGCGCGCCTACCTGGACCCGGACAATCCGCTGCGGGCCTCGGTGGTGGCGGACCCGCTGTTCGGCCGCGGCAACACCCGCGACAACACGCCCGCCGTCATCAGCATGCGGATCGTGCCGGGCGCCAGCGTCGCGGTCACGGTGGCGGCCAAGGGCGGCGGCTCGGAAAACAAGGCGCGATTGGCCATGCTGAACCCGGCCGACAGCGTCGTCGACTGGGTGCTGGCGCAGATACCCGCCATGGGCGCCGGCTGGTGTCCGCCCGGCATGCTGGGCATAGGCGTGGGCGGCACCGCCGAGAAAGCGGTGCTGCTGGCCAAGGAAAGCCTGATGCAGCCCCTGGACATGCATGAACTGCAGGCGCGGGCGCAGCGCGGCGGAACACTGGAGCCCGAAGACGCGCTGCGGCTCGAACTGTACGACCGCGTCAACGCGCTGGGCGTGGGCGCGCAGGGCCTGGGCGGCCTTACCACCGTGCTGGACGTGAAGATCAAGACCTACCCCACGCACGCGGCCGCCAAGCCCATCGCGCTGATTCCCAATTGCGCGGCCACGCGCCATGCAAGCTTCGTGCTGGACGGATCCGGCCCCGTGCACCTGGCCCCGCCCTCGCTGGACCTCTGGCCCGACCTGGGGCCGGAACGCGGCTCCGCCACAGGCCGGCGCGTGAACCTGGACACCCTTACCCGCGAGGAAGTCGCGTCCTGGCGCGCCGGCGAAACCCTGCTGCTCAATGGCCGCATGCTGACCGGACGCGACGCCGCGCACCAGCGCATCCGCGAAATGCTGGCCCGCGGCGAGCCCCTGCCCGCCGACTTCCGCGGCCGCGCGATCTACTACGTGGGCCCGGTGGACGCCGTGCGCGACGAGGCCGTCGGCCCGGCCGGCCCCACCACCTCGACCCGCATGGACGGCTACACCGACATGATGCTGGAACGCACCGGCCTGCTGGCGATGATAGGCAAGGCCGAACGCGGCCCGCAGGCGGTCGACGCGATCCAGCGCCACCGGGCGGCCTACCTGATCGCGGTGGGCGGCGCGGCCTATTTGGTGTCCCGCGCCATCCGCGGCGCCCGTGTCATCGCCTTCGCGGACCTGGGCATGGAAGCGATCCACGAATTCGAAGTCACGGACATGCCCGTGACCGTGGCGGTGGATGCGCAGGGCGGCAACCTGCATGTGTCGGGGCCGGCGCAATGGCGCCGCGCCGTGGGAAGCAGGGAGATACCGGTGGCGCTGGCCGGGGCGGCTTGACTACGGAAATCAGCGCCGCCCTCGAAGGCGCTGCGCGGCATGCGTCACGGCTCGGCGCGTCTCTTCAATCCAGCTTGAATTCCACCACCGCCCCGCCGCTGCCATACAGCGGCGCATACTCCAGCACCTTGGCGCCGCGGAACCGTTCGCCCAGCGCGCCCAGCAGCCAGGACATGTGCTTGAAGCCCATTTCCGCCTTGGCCTGCCCGGCGTACTCAGGCATCGCCGCGCGCAACTGCGCGGCGTCGCCGCTTTCCAGCAGCGCCAGCATGCGGCGGTTCCAGTCGTCGTCGGCCTGGGAGATCAGGCGGTCCGATTCGGGCGCCACGGGCTCGCGAAACATGGTGTTGGACAACCCGCCTATGCCGATGACCGCCGCCCGCTTGCCCTGGGCCGCGGCCGCCTGCAAGGCGATGCGGCTGAGCTGCTCCGTCTGCGCGTTGTCGTGGTACAGGTTGTTGGCCGCCAGCGTCACGGGCAGCTGGTCCGTGCCGAAGCCCATCAGCGTGCTGACCGTAATGGTGCCGGTATCGATGGGGAACTGGTCGTAGTCCACGCCGCGCGCATGGATGCCGGCGTCGCGGCAACCCTGCACGCAGGCTTGCGCGAGGCCCGCATCGCTGGCGATGTCGAAGGGCAGCTCGCCGTACTCGTGCCAGTTCTCGTCCACGTGCACGCCGGTGCTGCGCGCGCGCGTGATCCACAGCTGGTCCAGCACCGCCATCCACTGCGTCGAATACACCAGCACCACATCGGGCCGGGAAGCCGCCAGCGTCTTGCCGGCCGCGCGCAGCGCCTGGTTCAACCGTCCCCAAGGCGCCACGTCGCTGCGCAGCTGCGGCAGCGGGCTGCCGGGAACGAGAAAAGCGGAAACGAGGGTCATGGCAGGTCTCCAGAGGCTAGGCCGCCGCGCCGGCGGGGGCTGCGAGGCGGGACAGCCCCGCCTCCTGCAGATTCCATTCCATCACCGCATTGCCGGTGCCGATCACGGTGCCATAGCCGTGGAACTTGCCGGCCAATTGCGGATAGCCCATGGCCGCGTGCATCCAGGTGAAGGCGCCCGATTTCACTTCGGCGAAGGCTTCGTCGATGAACTGGGGCAGCAGCTCGAACACCTCGCCCATCCTGCCCTTGCGCATCAGCTCAATCATGCGGATGTCCCACAGATAGCCGTCGTAGCGCGCCGGGTGCTCCTTGGACATGTCCTCCGGCACCTCGGGCTGCTCGTGGAAATGCCAGTGCGACAGCGTATTGCTGGCCAGCAGGACCGCCCGCCGCCCGCTCTTGCGTATGGCTTCGCGCGTGGCCCGGCCCAGCAGGTCCATTTCCTTCTGCCCTTCCTGGGTGTTGAGGTAGTACGGCGTGTTGTTCGCCGACAGCCCCACCACCGGGATGTCCCATTGCGGCCGCACCATGTGCAGCGTGGTGATGGTGCCGTAGTCCACCCTGAACTTGGGGTTGCGCATCATCTTGGTGACCAGGCCCAGCCTGCGGCCTTCCTCGCAGCAGGCCTCGGCCAGTTCCACGTCCACGTCCATGCCGAAGTCGTAGCGGAACAGGTCGGGAAAGATCGGATCGACCGAGCGGCCCGCCAGGCGCGGCACGCCCAGGAAATGGTGGCCGACCTGGGTGATCCAGTGCGGCGAATGCACCAGCAGCACGTCGGGCTGCAGGCGTTCGATGCTCTCGCGCACGTGGTCGTAGGCCCATCGCAGGCTTTCCCAGCCGCCGCGCGAACGCGGCTCGTTCTGCGGCGGGTTCTCGCCGTACACCAGGTGCGGCGGATGGGGAGCCAGGAATCCGGAAAGAATTTCACCGTCCTTCATTGCTTACTCCTTTGCGAGAGCATTAGGAACCGGGTTCGACCGATGCTGCTTGGGCGCGCCATTTTGTACGTATACGTACTGGATTCAAGTATCGATTCGCCGCAGTCCGCTGTCAACGGGCGGCACGCCTTTGGAAGATAGGGAGTTTCCCGAGCAGGCGTTGCGATCCGCCCTCCCGGGAGTTGCCGGCTATTGCGCCTGGCCCTTGCGCAACAAGTACTTCTGCACGCCGTCCATCACCACCTCGTCGCGCTGGTTGCGCACCAGGCTGTGCATGACCAGCACGCCCGTGGTACGCCCGGGCAGCAGTTCCGCCACCGTCAGCGACGAATAAAGCGTGTCACCCACGAACACGGGCTTCAGGAAACGGCTGCTCTGTTCCAGGAATCCCTTGAGCGAATCCTCCACCATGTGGGGGAACAGTCCGGCGCCCGCGGCCGTCTGGATGGCGACCTGGAAGCCGTGAGCCAGCATGTGGGGCATGCCGTGGGCGCGGCAGTATTCGACGTCGTAATGCACGGGATGATTGTCGCCACTGGCGAGCTGAAACGCGGCGAACAGGGCATCGGTCATGGTGCGGGACGGCAGCACGAAGACCTCGCCGACTTCGAAGTCCTCGAAGTAGCGCTGAACGCAGAGCTGGTGCTTGATCATGCAGGGTTCCTTTTGTCTCGACGGGATTCAGTTCGCGGTCATGTGCGCGGCGCGGGCGACCTCGCCCCACTTCTTCAGTTCGCCCTGCAGGAAAGCGCTCAGCGCGGCGGGCGTCGTGTCCGGTTGCAGCACCAGCCCCATGTCGTAGGCGCGGCGCCGCAGCTCGGGATCGGCCAGCGCGGCCCGCAACGTGGCGTTGAGCTTGTCGACGACCGGCGCCGGGGTGCCCGCCGGGGCCAGGACGGCGTTCCAGGTATAGGCCTCGTAGCCCGGCACCGCTTGCGCGATGGGCGGGGTGCCGGGCGTCTGCGGCAGGGGCTGCGCCATCGACGTCGCCAGCAGCCTGACCGTGCCGGCCTGGACCTGCGCCAAACCCGTGGGCGCGCTATCGATCATGAAGTCCAGGTGTCCGCCGATAACGTCCGCCATCGCCGGCGCGCTGCCGCGGTACGGCACGTGCATGGCGCGCACCCCGGCCAGATGGTTCAGCAGTTCGCCGGCCAGGTGCGGCGCGCTGCCGATGCCGGCCGAGCCGTAGTTGACCTTGCCTGGCCTGGCCTTGAGATAGGCCATGAATTCCGGCAGGGTCGCTGCGGGCACGTTCTTGTTGACCACCAGCACCAGCGGCGCCTTGGCCGCCAGGCCTACCGGGGCGAAGTCCTCCACCGTGCGGTACGGCAGGTTGGAATGGATGCTGGGATTGACCGCGTGCGCCACCGTGGTCAGCAGCAAGGTATAGCCGTCGGCCGTGGCGCGCGCCACGGTTTCCGTGCCGACCAGGGTGCCGGCGCCGGTCCGGTTCTCGACCACCAGCGCCGCGCCCAGCTTGCGGCTCCAGGTCTCCGCCAAGGCCCGCGCGAAGGTGTCGGTGGGCCCGCCCGCCGCATACGGCACCACCAGGCGTACCGGCTTGGCCGGATAGTCCTGCGCCGCTACTGCGCCCCCCGCCAGCGCGCCCGCGGCGATCACGGCGGCGCCCGCCAGGGCGCGCCAGGGAAATCCATGTCTCATGCTTGTCTCCGTTGGTCTTTTGTGTGCGGCACAATATAGAGACGAGGCCGGAGGCAGGAATAGTCGAAAGTTTCTTATCCGGCTTAGAGCCCTTCTAACAGCGGCCCGCCACGGCGCTGCGCCGCCCGAATCCAGGTGCCCTCCTTGCGCTACGAACTGACCGACCTGCGCGTCTTTGTCGCCATTGCCGAAGCCAAGAGCCTCACAGCTGGAGCGTCCGACCTGCACCTGACCGCGCCGTCGGCCAGCTACCGCCTGAAGAACCTGGAACAGGCCATGGGCGTGCCGCTGTTCGTGCGCACCCAGAAAGGCATGTCGCTCACCGCCGCCGGCATGACCGTGCTGCGCTATGCGCAGACCATACTGGGCAACGTCGAGCGCCTGCAGGCGGAAATGCGCCGCCACACCGACGGCGTCGAAGGCCATATCCGCGTCTACGCCAACAGCAGCACGCTGAGCAGCCTGCCCAGCGCACTGAGCCGGTTCCTGGCCGCCTACCCGAACGTCAACGTGGATCTCGAGGAGCATCTCAGCGAAGAAACCGTCAAGGCGGTGCTGGACGGCCGCGCCGACATCGGGCTGGTCGCGGGCGCCATTGAAATGCGAGGGTTGGAATTCATCAGCTACGGCCAGGACGAACTGATCTTCATCATCCCCCCGCGCCACCCGCTCAGCCTGCACCCGCGCGTTTCGCTCGAAACCGCGCTGTCGCACGATCTGGTCGCCATCGGCCGCAAGAGCAGCAACTTCCTGTACCTGCAGCAAATGGCCGAGCAGATGGGCCTCAAGCCGCGCGTACGCGTGCACGCGCCCAACTTCGACGCCGTGCTGCGTTGCGTCCAGGAAGGCGCCGGCATTTCGCTGGTGCCGCGTTCGGTGGCGGCCCCCGCGCTGGCGCAGGGCAAGGTCGAATGCGTGCAGATCGAGGAGTCCTGGGCCGTGCGCGAGCAGCGCGCGGTGATGCGCAAGCAGGACGCCCTGCCCGGGTATGCGCGCGCCTTCGTCAGCTTCGTCACCGAGCCGCGGCCGGCCCTGGGCGACGATTAGAAAACCTCGAATCCCGCTTAAAGAATATCGACTGGCCGCGCGCGGACCCCGCATTCCATAATGCTTCGCCGCCGCCGGGTCCGGCACGCGCCCCGGCCCACCTCCCGCTTCCAGGACGATATGACCGCAGCTACCCGCCCCCTAGACGGCATCACCGTCATCGCGCTCGAACACGCCGTCGCCGCCCCGTTCGCCAGCCGCCAATTGGCGGACCTGGGCGCGCGCGTCATCAAGATCGAACGGCCGGATGCCGGGGACTTCGCGCGGGGCTACGACGACACCGTGCGCGGCCTGTCGTCGTTCTTCGTATGGGCCAACCGGGGCAAGGAAAGCCTGGCGCTGGACACCAAGGCGCCGGGGGCCGCGCAAGTGCTGCGGCAACTGCTGGGCCAGGCCGATGTCTTCATCCAGAATCTGGCCCCCGGCGCCGCGCGCCGCATGGGCCTGGACTACGAGACCCTGCGCGCGGACTTCCCCAACCTGATCGTGTGCGACATTTCCGGCTACGGCGACGACGGCCCCTATCGCGACAAGAAGGCCTACGACCTGCTGATCCAGGCGGCTTCCGGCCTGATCTCCCTGACCGGCACGCCTGAATCCCCCGCGCGCACGGGCATCTCCATCGCCGATATCGCCGCCGGCATGTATGCGTACTCCGGCATCCTGTCGGCGCTCATACAGCGCGGACGTACCGGCGCCGGCTTGCGCGTCGAGGTGACCATGCTGGAGGCGCTGACGGAATGGACCTCTTATGCCTTGAACTTCGCGCATTACGGCGGCACCCCGCCCGCACGCAACGGCGTGGCGCATCCCGCGATCGCGCCCTATGGGCAATACCTCGCGGGCGACGGCAAGCCCGTGATATTCGGCCTGCAGAACGACCGCGAATGGCGCAGCTTCTGCACCCACGTGCTGGAGGACCCGGCGCTGGCCGACGACGAACGCTATGCCACCAACGTCCAGCGCGTGCGGCACCGCGAGGCGCTGGACGAGCGCATCGCGCAGTGTTTCGCTACCCTGTCGCGCGTACAAGTGCTGGCCAGGCTGGATCGGGGCAGTATCGCCAACTCCGCCTTGAACAACATGCACGAGGTCTGGGAGCACCCGCAGTTTGCCGCGCGCGGCCGCTGGCGCGACGTGGCGACGCCAGGCGGTCCCATCCAGGCGTTGCTGCCGCCCGCGACCCTGTCTGACGCAAGCGCGGCCATGGGCGCCGTGCCCGCCTTGGGGCAGCACACCGCCGCCATCCTGGCGGAATTGGGACTGGGCGCCAACATGGCCTGATGGCGCGCGGCGCATGGGCATGCCGAAAAAAAGGAGCAGCGATAGCTGCTCCTTCAAAAGGCCCTACAAAGAAACCGTCTCCATCACCGCGTGCAGAGATGGCCGGTTTCCCGCGGCGCCGGCGGGCGCGATTAAGCCTGGGCGGAATTAGACAACATCCCGGGCCGCAAGCACATCACTGAAATTGGGTATTTTGCGCCGCCATGGCAACTTCAACGCATAGTTGGACGCATCTGGAAACAAAGGCCGGCACGGCTCCGATATCATCGCCACTCCCTGCGCCCCGCCTGCCCGTTCATGAGTCCATTGCCTGTCCCCCGCCGCCCGACCCGCCTGATCGCCCTGGCTGCACTGACCGTGCTGGCCGCCAGCCTCGGCCCGTCCGCCCAGGCCCAGACCGCGCGCAAGCCTTCCCCGTACGAGAACGTCCGCCCGCTGACCCCCGACGAGCGCGCGGCGCAGCAGGCGGCGGACGCCAAAACAGCCGGCCCGGCCTTCCTGGGCCAGATCCGGACCCAGGCCGAATTCCAGCAGCTTGCCCGGGTCTACAACCCCGGCACGCCGCTGGAGATCCCGCACGTGCTGTTCGTGATCGACCGGAAACAGGGCGGCAAGATCTACTACGTCAACACGCCGCGCTACACGCTGCACGAGAACTTCGCGCGCGAGCGGCGCCTCTTGCCCGCCGACGACAAGGCCACGCTGATCGCGCAGTACAAGGACCCGCAGCGGCGCCTGCTGTTCGGCACCCTCAGTTGGCAACGCGGCCTGCCCGGCTACACCTATGAATTCTGGGAAGGCGACCGGATCAACCCCGAATTGTTGAAACTGACCGAGGAGAAACTGCAGGCCAGCTTCCACGAACCGGTGCGCTTCAAGGCCAATTCGACGCTGCATGAACAGGTCGCGCAAAACGCCGGCCTGAACGCCGTGACGCAGGAATCCCTGCTGCGCGAGCAGACCTTCCTGCCGCTGAACACCGGCGTCGCCCAGGGCCGGCTGCGCATCGTGGCCTCGGTGGACGACACGCCGGACCTGTCGCCGACCGATATCGTGGTGCTGGACGAGGTGCCCGTGGCGCTGCCGCCGGTGGCCGGCCTGGTGACGCAGCGGCCCTCCACCCTGCTGTCCCACGTCAATCTGCTGGCCAAGGGCTGGCGCATTCCCAACGCCTACGTGCGCGATGCCGTGGCGGCGCTGCGCGAGCATGACGGCCAGTGGGTCGAACTGACCGTCACCAGCAACGGCTATCAGCTGCAGCGCATCGCCAAGCCTGAAACCACGCCGCCGCCCAAGACCGCCCTGCCCCTGCCCAAGCCCGACCTGACAGTCAAGGCGATCAAGCCGCTCTCCGGCATGGCCACGCGCGACAGCCGCCATTGCGGCGTGAAGGCCGCCAACCTGGGCGCGCTGAAGTCCGCGCTGCCGCCCGCGGCCACCGTGCCGGACGGCTTTTGCATCCCCTTCGCGCAGTACGCCGCCTTCATGGCGCGGCTGGGCGTGCCGCAGCGCATTGCCGCGCTGGAGCAGCGGGCGGACTTCGCCAGCGACGCCAACGTGCGCCGCGCCGAACTGGCCGCGCTGCGCCGGGATATCGTCCAGGCGCAACCGGATGCGGCGCTGGCCGCTGCCTGGCGCGAACGCTGGCAGCAGCAATTGCAGGGCCGCGGCGTATTCGTGCGCAGCTCGTCCAATTCCGAGGACCTGCCGGGATTCAGCGGCGCGGGGCTCTACACCACCGTGCCCAACGTGACGCAGGCCGACGCGCTGGCGCAAGCCGTGCAGACGGTGTGGGCCTCGGTCTACAACTACGAAGCCTACGAAGCCCGGCGCGCGGCCGGCATCGGCCAGGACGGCGTGGTGATGGCGGTGCTGGTGCAACAGGCCGCGGCGTCGGAAAGTTCAGGCGTCATGATCACGCGCGATCCCTTCGACGCCTCGCGCCGCTACGTCACCTACCTCTCGGCCAAGCGCGGTCTGGGCATCAAGGTGGTGGAAGGCCAGCGGCAGGCCGAGCAGCTGATGTACTCCAGCTGGTCCAAGGCGGTGCAGGTGCTGAGCCGTTCCGCCGAGGACACCCAGCTGGTGCCGGATGCGGCGGGCGGCGTGCGCGAAGTGCCGATCGAAGGCGCGCGCCAGGTGTTGAACGATGCGCTGGTGGCGCGCCTGGCTGCCGTCGGCAGCCAGGTCAAGCAGCGCCTGGGCGGCGCGGACCAGGACATCGAATGGGCCGTGCAGGGTGAGAACATCCTGATCCTGCAGGCCAGGCCGTATATCGACGGCAGCCGGTAAAGGCCCGCCGCGGGGCAAAGCGGGCAAGGACGCCGCGCGCGGCGCCTTGCCCACAATCGCCTAGATATGCAGCGCGTGGCCCAGCGCCTTGAGCGCCGCTTCCTGCACGGCTTCGCCCAGGGTCGGATGCGCATGGATGGTGCCCGCCACGTCTTCCAGCGTGGCGCCCATTTCCAGCGACTGGCCGAAGGCCGTCGACAGTTCCGACACGCCCCGCCCCACCGCCTGCCAGCCCACGATCAGGTGGTTGTCGCGGCGCGCGACCACGCGCACGAAGCCGTCGGTGGATTCCAGCGTCATCGAGCGCCCGTTGGCCGCGAACGGGAAGACCGCCGTCAGGCAGTCCAGTCCCGCGCTTTCCGCCTCGGCGGGCGACAGGCCCGCCACCACGACCTCGGGATCGGTGAAGCAGACCGCCGGGATGGAGGCAGGCTGGAAATGGCGGCGCTTGCCCGCCACCAGTTCGGCCACCATCTCGCCCTGCGCCATGGCGCGATGCGCCAGCATGGGTTCGCCGGCGATATCGCCGATGGCCCAGACGTCGCGCATGGAAGTACGGCACTGGTCGTCGATGCGCAGCGCGTTGCCCTTGCGGTCCAGCTGCAGGCTTTCCAGCCCCCAGTCCTGCGTGCGCGGGCGCCGGCCCACCGCGATCAGCACGCGGTCCGCCGGCAGCAGGGTTTCGACGCCCGCCGCGTCCTGCACCCGCACCGCGTTGCCGGCGCCGTTCAGGCCCAGCACCTTGCGGCCCAGGTGCAGGTCCACGCCCATTTTTGCCAAGGCCGCAGCCACCGGCTTGGTGAGTTCGGCGTCGTAGGTCGGCAGGATGCGGTCCTGCGCTTCCACCACCGCCACTTCCGCGCCCAGCTTGCGGTACACGGTGCCGAGCTCCAGGCCGATGTAGCCGCCGCCCACCACCACCAGCTGCTTGGGGATGCTGGAAGGCGACAGCGCCTCGGTGGACGACACCACCATGCCGCCGAACGGCATGGATGCCAGCGGCGTGGGCTCGGAGCCCGCCGCCAGCAGCAGGTGCTCGCACTGGATGCGGATGGCGCCGGACTCGCCGCCGTCCACTTCGACGGTCTTGCCGTCCAGCAGCCGGGCCCAGCCGCGCACCACTTCCACGCCGTTCTTCTTCAGCAGCGCGGCCACGCCGCCAGTCAGCTTGCCGACGATGCCCTCCTTCCAGGCCACGGTCTGGGCCAGGTCGATGGCAGGCGCCGACACGGAAATGCCCAGCGCCGACTTGCCCGCATAGTGGCGCGCCTTGTCGAATTCCTCGGCCGCGTGGATCAGCGCCTTGGACGGGATGCAGCCGATGTTCAGGCAGGTGCCGCCCAGTTGGGCGCCTTCGACCAGGATGGTCGGCACGCCCAGCTGGCCGGCGCGGATGGCGGCGACGTAGCCGCCGGGGCCGCCGCCGATCACCAGCAAAGTCGTAGTCTTAGTGATCTGGCTCATGCTTACTCCACGAAAAGCAGCGCGGGTTGTTCCAGCAGCGCGCGCACCGCCTGGATGAAGCGCGCCGCGTCCATGCCGTCCACCACGCGGTGGTCGAAGGACGAAGACAGGTTCATCAGCTTGCGCGCCACCACGGCGCCATTGCGGATGGCGGGCCGCTCGACGATGCGGTTCACGCCCACGATGCCGACCTCGGGATGATTGATCACCGGCGTGGTGACGATGCCGCCCAAGGGCCCCAGGCTGGTGATGGTGATGGTCGACCCCGACAGTTCGTCGCGGCTGGCGCTGCCCGTGCGCACCGCCTCGGCCAGGCGGACGATCTCGGCCGCCATGGACCAGAGATCGCGCGCCTCGGCGTGGCGCATGACCGGCACCATCAGGCCGCCGTCGCTTTGCGTGGCGATGCCGATGTGGACCGCGCCGTAGCGCGTGACCACGCCGCCCTCGTCGTCGTAGCGCGCGTTGATCTGCGGGAAATCGCGCAGCGCCACCACCATCGCGCGCGCCAGCAGCGGCAGCAGCGTGAGCTTGCCGCGCGTCGCGCCCCACTTCTGGTTGAGGCTGGCGCGCAGCTCTTCCAGTTCGGTCACATCGATTTCCTCGACGTAGCTGAAGTGCGGGATGCGGCGCTTGGACTCGGCCATCTTCTGCGCGATCTTGCGGCGCAGGCCGATGACCGGCACGTTTTCCTCGTCGTTGCGCTCGGCGTAGGCCACGCCGCCGCGGGCCTGGCCTGCCGCGCCCTGCCCTTGCAGGTAGGCGTCCAGGTCCTCATGCAGGATCCGGCCGGCCGGGCCGCTGCCGTGCACGTAGCGCAGTTCGACGCCCAGGTCCCAGGCGCGCTTGCGCACGGCCGGCGAAGCCAGCGGCTTGTCGCTGGGCTGGCGCGCGACGGCGGCGGGCGCCAGGCGCGCGGGCTTGGCTGGCGCGGCAGCCGGCTTGGCGGGCGCGGCGACTTCGGCGGCAGCCTTCGGCGCGGGCGCGGCCTGCGGCGCAGGCGCCGAAGCCGCGGGCTGCGCGGCGGCAGGAGCCGCGGCCGCCTTGGCTGGCGGCGCATCCGCGCCCGGCTTGAGATTGCCCTCGCCTTCGACTTCCAGGCGGATCAGTTCGCCGCCCACGGCCATGACCTGGCCCACGTCCCCGCCCAGCGCGACCACGCGGCCGACCACCGGCGCGGGAAT
Organism: Achromobacter xylosoxidans; assembly: GCF_002192695.1. GTDB lineage: Bacteria > Pseudomonadota > Gammaproteobacteria > Burkholderiales > Burkholderiaceae_B > Achromobacter > Achromobacter xylosoxidans_C. The sequence goes on along the minus strand of NZ_MTLG01000067.1, from coordinate 93,117 downwards.
CTCGACCGTGGCCTTGTCCGTCATGACGTCGGCCAGCGGCTGGTCCTCGGCCACCATGTCGCCGATCTTCACGTGCCAGGCGACCAGTTCCACTTCCGCGATGCCTTCGCCGATGTCGGGCATCTTGATGACATGAATACCCATCTCTCAACCCTCCATCGCGCGCTTGAACGCTTCGCCGACCCGGCGCGGGCCGGGGAAGTACGCCCATTCCTGCGCGTGAGGATACGGCGTATCCCAGCCGGTCACGCGCTCCACGGGCGCCTCCAGGTGATGGAAGCAGTGTTCCTGTACCAGCGAAATCAGCTCGGCGCCGAAGCCGCAGGTGCGCGTGGCCTCGTGCACCACCACGCAGCGGCCGGTCTTCTTGACCGAATTGACGATGGCGTCCAGGTCCAGCGGCCACAGGCTGCGCAGGTCGATGACCTCCGCATCGATGCCGGTTTCCTCGGCCGCGGTCAGCGACACGTGCACGGTGGTGCCGTAGGTCAGGACGGTCAGCGCATTGCCCGGCCGCACGATCGCGGCCGTGTCCAGCGGCACGGTGTAGTAGCCGGTGGGCACCACGCTGCCCGGCCGCCCGGTCCAGGGCGTGACGGGCCGGTCGTGGTGGCCGTCGAACGGGCCGTTGTAGAGCCGCTTGGGCTCCAGGAAGATGACCGGGTCGTCGTTCTCGATGGCCGCGATCAGCAGGCCCTTGGCGTCATAGGGATTGGACGGCATCACCGTGCGCAGCCCGCAGACCTGGGTGAACATGGCCTCGGGGCTCTGGCTATGCGTCTGTCCGCCGTAGATGCCGCCGCCGCAAGGCATGCGGATGGTCATGGGCGCGACGAACTCGTTGACCGACCGGTAGCGCAGGCGCGCGGCCTCGGACACGATCTGGTCCGAAGCGGGATAGAAGTAGTCGGCGAACTGGATCTCGCAGACCGGACGCAGGCCGTAGGCGCCCATGCCCACCGCCACGCCGACGATGCCGCCTTCGGAGATGGGCGTGTCGAACACGCGCGAGCTGCCGTACTTGGTCTGCAGGCCTTCGGTGCAGCGGAACACGCCGCCGAAATAGCCGACGTCCTGCCCGAACACCACCACGTTGTTGTCGCGCTCCAGCATCACATCCATGGCCGAGCGCAAAGCCTGGATCATGGTCATCGGCGCGGAGGCCGGACCAGCGTTGTTATCGATAGCCATGATCAGACTCCGAGCTGCTGACGCTGCCGGCGCAGATGCTCCGGCATGTCCTTGTACACGTCTTCAAAGATGCTGGCGGCGCTGGGGACGTGGCCGTCCACCAGGGTGCCGTAGCTTTCCGCTTCCTTTTGCGCCGCCAGGATCTCGGCGTCGAGCTCGGCCTTGACGGCTTCGTGCTCTTCGTCGGACCAGATGCCCAGCAGGATCAGGTGCTTCTTGAAGCGCGCTATCGGGTCGCCCAGCGGGAAATGGCTCCAGTCGTCGCCGGGGCGGTACTTGGAGGGATCGTCGGACGTGGAGTGCGGACCGGCGCGGTAGGTCACCCATTCGATCAGGGTCGGGCCCAGATTGCTGCGGGCGCGTTCGGCGGCCCAGCGCGAGGCGGAATAGACCGCCAGGAAATCGTTGCCGTCCACCCGCAGCGACGCGATGCCGCAACCCACGCCGCGGCCCGCGAAGGTCGCGCCCTCGCCGCCGGCGATGGCCTGGAAGGTGGAGATGGCCCACTGGTTGTTGACCACGTTCAGGATGACCGGCGCACGGTAGACGTGGGCGAAGGTCAGCGCGGTGTGGAAATCGGCCTCGGCCGTGGCGCCGTCGCCGATCCAGCCGGAGGCGATGCGGGTATCCCCCTTGATGGCCGAGGCCATGCCCCAGCCCACCGCCTGGATGAACTGGGTCGCCAGGTTGCCCGAAATGCTGAAGAAGCCCCGTTCGCGGTCGGAATACATGACCGGCAACTGGCGGCCCTTGAGCGGATCGCGTTCGTTGGACATCAGCTGGCACATCATGGTGACCAGCGAGACGTCGCGCGCCAGCAGGATGCTCTGCTGGCGGTAGGTCGGGAAGCACATGTCGCCCTGCTCCAGCGCCATGGCGTGGGCCGTGCCGATGGCCTCTTCGCCCAGGCTCTGCATATAGAACGAGATCTTCTTCTTGCGCTGGGCGGTCAGCATGCGGGCATCGAACAGACGCGTCTTCAGCATGTTGCGCATGCCGGCGCGCAGTTGCTCATGGCTGAGTTCCGGCGCCCAGGGTCCGACGGCGCTGCCGTCGTCGGCGATCACCCGGACCAGGCTGTAGGCCAGTCCACCGGTATCGACCGCGGCAACATCAATGGGGGGCTTGGGCACATCGCCGGGCGGCGACAGGTGCAGGTAGGAAAAATCGGTCTTGCAACCCGGGCGCCCTGTAGGCTCCGGGACGTGCAACTTCAACGGCCCATATTGGCTCATGTATTGTCTCCACGCTTGATCGTGTCATGCGCATTCTTCTTACCAAGACACTGCCCAAGGGGGTGACCTCGGACATTGCCATCGTCGGCCGGTGCAAAGGGATGAACATGCACGGCCGGCAGCCAGAGTAGCACAGGGCGCAGCCCCGAGACAGGGGCCGCGCCAGGCCTCGCTCCCAGCGCCGGTCGCGGGTCGCGCGACGCTTGCGCGGATCGCGGCGGCGGCAGCCGGCGGCGTCATATACTGCCTGTCCCTGATACGCTGGAAGCCGATGTGCCTAGATTGACCGCCTCGAAATGGTTCAGCTGGACCGGCATCGTGTTCGCCGCGCTGTACCTCTCCATCGTCATCCTCTGCATTGCCGGCGCGCTCTCGGCCGACGGCGACGACAAGGGGCGCTTCGTGCTGCTGCAGTTGCCGCTGGCGCTGCAACTGGCGCTGCTGCATGAATTGAACGTGGACCGCCTGCTGGGAAACCTGTCCTGGATCGGCGGCTATCTGCTGATCGGGTTGCCCACGCTGGCCCTCTTCTACTTCGCGGGCTGGGGCCTGGAGAAGCTCGTGCGCGGCGCTTTCCGGCCGATCGCGGGCCGGCGCTAAGCCGGAGACTCCATAAAAAAACCGGCCATGGGCCGGTTTACTTCATCCTGGACGGCGGTCTCAGACGGGACCGGTCCACTCCGTGACGAATTCGCGGTAGTCCGGACGGTTGGCCGGCGGCACGGCGCAAGCCGGCGTGCCGATGGCCAGAAAGCCCAGGAAGCGGTAGTCCAGCGCGTCCAGGCCCAGCGCGTTCTGCACGTCTTCGACGTAGGTGCCGATGCCGGTGCTCCAGAACGCGCCATAGCCCAGCATGTGCACGGCGTTCAGCAGGTTCATGGTGGCGGCGCCGGTGGCCAGCAGCTGTTCCTGTTCCGGGATCTTGGTATTGTCGTGCGCGATCTTCTGCGCCACCGCGATGAAAAGCGGCACGCCGGCCATCCACTCGCGCACGGACTTTTCCTTTTCCGGCGTCATGCGCGGATCGCCGCTGCGCTTGACCGCGTCCAGCGCCAGATCGGCCAGCTTGCCGATGGCCTCGCCCTGGATCACCACGTAGCGCCACGGGCGCAAGGCGCCATGGTCGGGCGCCGACATCGCCGCCTGCAGGATCTGTTCGAGTTCGGCCGGCTTGGGCGCCGGGGCGCGGAGGAACTTGAAGGAACGGCGGGTATTCAGGGCGTGCAGCGGGGTGGCGGTCGGGGTCGTGGTCATCGGATCTGGCGTCAATGAGAAAGAAACACAATTCATATTACGCCACTCCGCCGCTGCGGGCCGTCATCCCCCCGGACCGCCAGAGGTCATTCGATCTGGATGCCGACCTCTTTGATGACGCCCGCCCAGCGCGCCAGCTCCGCGTTGACGAACTGGCCCAGCTCGGCCGGGCTGCTGGCGCCGGGCGTGGCGCCCTCGCCCTTGAAGCGGGTCTGCAGGGCCGGCACGGCCAGCGAGCGCGCCACCGCCTGGTTCAGCACCGCCACCACCGCGTCGGACGTGCCCTTGGGCGCCATCAGCGCATTCCAGGTGTTGATCTCGTAGCCCTTGAACATCGGGTCCTCGGCCACCGTGGGCACGTCGGGCAGTTCCGCCGACCGGTCGCGGGTGGTCACGGCCAGGGCGCGCAAGGCGCCCGCGCGAACCTGCGGCAAGGCCGCCGGCAAGGTGGCGAAGCTGAACTGGGTTTCGCCGCTCATGACCGAGGAATTGGCCAGCGACCCGCCGCGGTACGGCACGTGCTGGATCTGCACCTTGGCCTCCGAGGCGAACATGGCGCCGGCCACGTGCACCGGCGAGCCATTGCCGCTGGAGGAATAGTTCAGGTCGCCCGGCTTCTCACGCGCCAGCTTGACCAGGTCGGCCACCGACGCCACCGGCAGCTTGGGATTGGCCACCAGCACCAGCGGGATGGACGCGATCATGCTGACCGGCGTGAAGCCGCCCACCGGGTCGTAGCCCAGCGACTTCTTGTACACGACGGGATTGATGCCGTGGCTGGACACGGTGGCCATGAACAGCGTGTAGCCGTCGGGCGCGGCCTGCTGCACGGAGGCCGCGGCGATGTTGCCGGCGGCGCCGGCCTTGTTCTCGATGATGACGGGCTGCTTGAGCTCCTTGCTCAACTGCTCGCCCAACGCCCGCGCCAGGATGTCCGTGGTGCCGCCGGCGGCGTAGCCCACCACGATGCGCACCGGCTGGCTGGGATAGGCCCCCTGCGCGTGCAGCGGCGCCGCGCACAGCCATACCGCCAAGCCCGCCAGGCCTGCCCTCAGATGAACCGCTTTCATGTCTGTCTCCTCGTCGCCGCGCTTGTTGCACGGTCTGTGGCCTGGCCGTCCCCGGTGGGATCGGTGGCCGGGTTGATCCGTTCCGCGCGCGGATTCAGGACGCAAGCCTCCCCCGGCCGCGCCGGCGACGGCGCGGACCTGCAAGCCGCGTAGGGAATCCGGCCCGCGGCCGGAAATCAGGTGCCGGTGAACACCGGCGCTCTCTTTTCCGCGAACTCCTTGCGGCCCTCGCGGTAGTCATTGCTTTCGAAACACTCCAGCACCAGGCGGCGCATGCCTTCCACATCGACCTCCGGTCCCAGCTGCTGCAGTTGGCGGATCATCTTCTTGCCCGCGCGCAGCGTGAGCGGCGCGTTGGCCTGGATCTGCGCCAGCATGGCGTCCAGCACCTGCGGCAGTTCTTCCACCGGCGCCACCCTGCGGATCAGGCCCAGCTCCTTGGCCTGATGGGCGTCGTAACGCGCCGCCGTCAGGAAGATTTCCAGCGCGTTGGCCGAACCGACCGCGGTCACCAGGTTGCGGATCGCGGTCAGGCGGTAGCCCAGGCCCAGCTTGCCGGCGGGAATCGCGAAACTGCTGTTGTCCGAGGCGATGCGGATGTCGCAGCACAGGGCGATGTTCAAGCCTCCGCCGATGCAATAGCCCTGGATGTACGCGATCGTGGGCTTGTCGTAGTCATACAGCGCCAGCTGCGCGGTTTCGGCGACGCGCTCGTATTCGACCACCGCGTCTTCGCCGCTGCGCAGCGTGTCGAACTGCGAGATGTTCGCGCCGCTGACGAAGGCCTTGCCGCCCGCGCCCTGCAGCACCACCGCCCGGATCTCCGGATCCTGGCGGAAGGCTTCCAGCACCACCGGCACCGCCTCCCACATGGCGAACGACACGGCGTTGTGCCGCTGCGGATCGTTGAACGTCAGCCAGCCTATCGCGCCGCGCTTCTCGGCCACGATGTTGTCGGTGATGTCGCCCTGCAGGATGCGGTGGATGGTCACGGTTGCTTTCCTTGTATGACTGTCTGGTGGCGTTGGATGCCATTGGTCAGGTGGGCGCGCATGGCAAGGCGCGCGGCCTCGCTGTCGCCGGCCACGATGGCATCGAAGATGCGGTGGTGTTCACGCTCGATTTCCGGCACGCGCTCGGTGCCGGCGCTGGTGTAGCGCAGCGTGCGCACAGCGCCGCGGAACACGTGGCGCAGGTGCGCCAACAGGCGCACGAAATAAGGGTTGTTGGTGGCCTCGCCCACGGCCATGTGGAAGTCCAGCGCGTGGTCGGCGCCGGCCTGCCAGTCATTGCCCGCGGCGTCGACCCGTTGCAAGGCCTGGCGCAGGGTTTCGATCTGTTCGGGGGTGCGATGCAAGGCCGCCTGCGCCGCCGCGCCGGATTCCAGTTCGACGCGCAGCTGGAAGATGTGCGCCAGCGGTTCGGGCTGCAGCAGGTCTTCGGGCGCGATCTCGAAATTGCGCGTGCCCACGTCCAGCGCCACGAAGGAACCCACGCCGCGCCGCGTATCCACATATCCCGACAGCTTCAGCCGCGCGATCGCCTCGCGCACCACGTTGCGGCTGACGGCGAACATCTGCGCCAGCTCGAATTCCGTGGGCAGGCGCTGGCCCGGCTCGAATTCGCGCGCCACGATCTTCTGGCGGATCTGCGAGGCGATCTCGTCCGGCAGGTTGTCGGGGCGTCCCAGGCTGGAAAAGACCTGGTCGGCGGCGGCGGTGGATGGTGCGTTCATGTCTGGGCTGTCTCCGTCTGGACCGCCGGATACGCGGGCGGCCTTAGTCGGCGATTTTATGCGCGGTGCCTGGACGGAGCCCTTAAATGACGCCTTCGCGGGCCAGTTGCTGCAGGTCGGCGGGCGCCAAGCCCAGCATGCCTCCGTAGACGTCGCCGTTGTGCTGGCCGCGTTCGGGCGCGGGCGCCATTTCCCCGGCAGTAGAACGGCTCAGGATCATGGGCTGCCCCACCACCGAGATCGGCCCCAACGAGGGATGGCGGATTTCGCGGCTGAGTCCCAGGTGGCGCACCTGCGGATCCTCGAAAGTCTGGTCCATGCCCAGGATCGGGCCGCAGGGCACGCCTTCCTTGTTCATCAGCGCGATCCATTCGGCGGTGGTCCGGGTGGCGGTGCGCGCGCCGATCGCCGCGTTCAGCGCGGGACGGTTGCGCGCCCGCAGCGGCACGGTCAGGAAGCGCTCGTCTTCGATCAGTTGCGGCAGTTCCAGCACGCGGCACAGGCGCGCATAGATGTCGTTGCCCATGGCCGCGATGTTCATATAGCCGTCGCGGGTGGGGAACACGCCGGTCGGGCTGCTGGTGGGATGGTCGTTGCCGCTCTGGCCGGGCACCTCGCCGTTCATCAGCCAGCGCATCGCCTGGAAATCCATCATCCAGACCTGCGATTGCAGCAGCGAGGTCTGCACCCACTGCCCCTGCCCCGACACCTCGCGCTCCAGCAGCGCGATGAAGATGCCGATGGCGCAGAACAGGCCGGAGGTCAGGTCCGCCACCGGAATCCCCGCCCGCATGGGGCCGCGGCCGGGCTCGCCCGTCACCGACATCAATCCGCCTATGCCCTGGGCGATCTGGTCCAGCCCCGGACGTCCGGCGTAGGGGCCGTCCTGCCCGAAGCCGGACACGCTGGCGTAGACGATGCGCGGGTTCACCTGGCGCAGCGTCTCGTAGTCGATGCCCAGCTTGAACTTGACGTTGGGCCGGTAGTTTTCCACCACCACGTCGGCCTGGCGCACCAGGTCCAGGAACAGCGCCCGGCCCTGCGGATGCTTCAGGTTCAGCGTGACGCTGCGCTTGTTGCGGTGGGTATTCTGGTAGTCCGCGAACTGGGCGGAACCGCCCGGCTTGTCGTCCTGCTCGTCGCCCGGCTCTTCGATCTTGATGACGGTGGCGCCCCAGTCCGCGAACTGGCGCACGGCGGCGGGACCCGAGCGCACCCGCGTCAGGTCCAGGACGGTGAATCGGCCCAAGGGCTTGGAATCCATGCTTGTCTGCCTCTCTGTACGGCGCCGCTGGTCGTCGACCGTGGCTGCCTTGTCATTATTTGTTGGATGTTGGACATCTTACATGTTGATTTTGGACGCAACAAGACGCCGCCACGCTTTTTGCGCAGCGGGTTTTCCCTAGGCCATCAGGCCTGTACTCCGTGATGCCGCCCTTGCCAGAGCCGTAGTCAGCCCAGGTGCGTGTGGCGTTCCTGGCGCTCTTCGACCTGCATTTCGCTCAGGCCATGCAGGATGCCGCAGTCTTCCGTGTCGGGCCGGGCCGACAGGCAGCGCTGGCGCAGTTCGGTCAGCTGGGTCTTGAGCTGGGTCAGTTCGGCGATGCGCTCGTCCACATGGGAGATGTGCTCGTCGAACAGCTCGTTGATGGGGCCGCAACCGCTCTGATGGTTGTCCGCCAGCGACAGGATGGCGCGGATCTCGTCCTGCGTCATGTCCAGCGCCCGGCAATTGCGGATCAGGCGCAGCCGCTCCAGATGGGGCTGGCCGTAGCTGCGGTAATTGTTCAGTCCCCGCTCCGGGGCCGGCAACAGCCCTTCTTTCTCGTAATACCTGACGGTCTCGACCGTGGTTCCGGCCGCCGTGGCCAATTCGCCGATACGCATCGCTGCCTCCCGGATCGCATCCGATTGATATAGGGGGTTGACCCTATAGTAACTCCAAGGTGTGGAATAGCGTCACCAGCTTATTTCAAGGCAGAGGACGATGTCTTTACCTCCGGTCAAAAAACACGAACATATGCCCGCCGGGCAAGGCGGCGCCTGCTGCGCGCACGATGAGAGCGATGCCCCCGCCAACAACCGCCAGGCCCATGCCGGACACGGTCATGCAGCCCATGATCACGCGGGTCACAGCCACGCGGGCCACGATCACGGCCACGACCACGCCGGCCATGATCACGCCCACGATCACAAGCACGACCACAGCCACAAGCACGACCACGGCGGCGACGCCTGCTGCGGCCGCGGCGACGGCCAGCCCTTCAGCGTCTCGGGCGCCGGCGCGGCCGCGCTTACCGCCGGGCCGGGACAGTCGCTGGCGCGCCTGCGCATCGGCCAGATGGACTGCCCCACCGAGGAAACGCTGATCCGCAAGAAGCTCGACAACATGGCCGACGTGCATGCGCTGGACTTCAACCTGATGCAGCGCGTCCTGACGGTAGTGCACGCCGAAGGCGCGCTGGACCGCGTCATGGCCGCCATCAAATCGCTGGACATGACGCCCGAGCCCCTGGCCGACAACGCCCCCGGCACGCCCGCCCCCGCGGCCAAGCCGGTGAACTGGTGGCTGATCGGCGGCTCCGGCGTCCTGGCGGCGCTGTCGGAACTGTCGCATTTCGCCGGCTGGCCGCTGGGCGTCACCGCGGCCCTGGCCGTGGCCGCCATCCTGGCCTGCGGCGTCAGCACCTACCGCAAGGGCTGGATCGCCGTGCGCAACGGCAACCTCAACATCAACGCCCTGATGAGCATCGCCGTCACCGGCGCCGTGCTGATCGGCCAATGGCCCGAAGCGGCCATGGTGATGTTCCTGTTCAACGTGGCCGAACTGATCGAAGCCCGCTCACTGGACCGGGCGCGCAACGCCATCCGCGGCCTGCTCGACCTGGCGCCGGAAACCGCCACCGTGCGCCAGGCCAATGGCGACTGGCTGGAAGTGCCTGCCGCCCGACTGCAGGTGGGCGACATCGTGCGCGTGCGTCCGGGCGAACGCATCGCGGCCGACGGCATCATCGTCAGCGGCAACTCGGCCGTGGACCAGTCCCCCATCACCGGCGAAAGCCTGCCCGTGGAAAAGACGCAGGACGATCCGGTCTACGCCGCCACCGTCAACGCCGCCGGCTCCTTCGAATACCGCGTCACCGCGGCGGCCGGCAACACCACGCTGGCGCGCATCATCCACGCCGTCGAACAGGCGCAAGGCGCGCGCGCGCCGACCCAGCGCTTCATCGACCGCTTCTCGCGCATCTATACGCCGACGGTGGTAGGCATCGCGGTGCTGGTGGCGGTGCTGCCGCCGCTGTTTTGGAGCCAGCCCTGGTTCGACGCGATCTACCGCGCCCTGGCGCTGCTGATCATCGCCTGCCCCTGCGCGCTGGTCATCTCGACGCCTGTCAGCATCGTCAGCGGCCTGACCGCAGCCTCGCGCCGCGGCATCCTGGTCAAGGGCGGCGTGTACCTCGAAGAAGGCCGCAACCTGAAATGGCTGGCGCTGGACAAGACCGGCACGCTGACCCACGGCAAGCCGGTACAGACCGACATCCAGGATTGGGACGTGTCCGACCAGAGCCGCCAGCCGGCCACGCTGGTCGCCGCCAGCCTGGCTGCCCGCTCCGACCACCCGGTGTCGCTGGCCGTGGCCAATGCCGCGCGCGAAGCCGGCACGGCCTTGCTGGATGTGCAGGACTTCACCGCCCTGCCCGGCCGCGGTGTCAGCGCCACGCTGGACGGCGTGACCTTCCAGCTGGGCAACCGCCGCCTGATGCGCGAACTGGGCGTCTCCAGCCCCAAGCTGGAAGCGCGCCTGGATGAACTGGAACGCCAGGGCAAGAGCGCCATCGCGCTGACCGACGGCAGCCGCGTGCTGGCCGTGGCCGCCGTGGCCGACACGGTCAAGCCGACCAGCGCCGCCGCCATCGCGGACCTGCATGCCCTGGGCGTGCGCACCCTGATGCTGACAGGCGACAACACGCCCACGGCGCAAGCCATCGCGCAACAGGTCGGCATCGACGAAGCCCGCGGCGACCAATTGCCCGAAGACAAGCTGGGCGCCATCGAAAGCAAGCTGGCGTCGGGCGGCCGCGTGGGCATGGTGGGCGACGGCATCAACGACGCCCCCGCCCTGGCCCGCGCCGACATCGGCTTCGCCATGGGCGCGGCCGGCACCGGCACCGCCATCGAAACGGCCGACGTGGCCCTGATGGACGACGACCTGCGCAAGATCGGCACCTTCCTGCGCCTGTCGCACGCCACGCATCGCGTGCTGGTGCAGAACATTGCGCTGGCGCTGGGCATCAAGGCCGTGTTCCTGGCCCTGGCCATGACCGGCAACGCCACGCTGTGGATGGCGGTGTTCGCCGACGTGGGCGCCAGCCTGCTGGTGGTGGCCAATGGCCTGCGGCTGTTGCGGGCGGCGCCCGCCGCCCACTGACGCAGGGCAATCCAAGTCACCGGCGGCGCATGCAATGCATGGCCGCCGGTAAAAGCGGTTTTCAGCCCGCCTGCTCTTCCTGCGGCCAGTCGCGCAGCACCGGCGCATCCGGCGCCCCAGGCCCCACATCGCGCAGATGGTCGTGCTGCAGCAGCGCCATGCGGTAGGCGTCGCGGTAGCCGCCGTTGGAAAAGAACTCTTCCTTTAGCAGCCCTTCGATCTGGAAGCCGCAGCGCTCGTAGATGTGCACGGCCGCGGTGTTGTCCTTGTCCACCACCAGATAGACCTTGTGCAGGTTCAGCACGCGGAAGGCGTAGCCCACCGCGATGCGCGTCGCCGCCTTGGCGTAGCCCCGGCCCTGATAGCTGGGCGCGATGATGATCTGGAATTCGGCGCGGCGATGGATGTAGTCGATTTCCACCAGCTCGACCAGGCCGGCGGGCTGCCCGGTGTCGTGCTCGATGATGAAGCGCCGCTCGTTCTGGTCGTGCAAGTGGCGGTCATACAGGGCGACCAGTTCGTCGTAGGCCTCGTAGGGCTCTTCGAACCAATAACGCATGATGACGTCGTTATTGTTGATCTTGTGCACGAAGTGCAGGTCGCCACGCTCCAGGGGGCGTATTTTGATATCGGTTGTGACCGACATGGTGATACCTCCGAAAGTGCGCCCATTGTAAGCGGACGCAGCCCGACGCGCTGGCGCTCAACTGCCCGCGAACGCCGGCAGGCGTTGTTCTATGCGGCGCATGACCTCGTTGGCGGCGGACGACAGCGGCCGCCCCAGGCGCAGCAGCGCCTGGCATTCGGGCGCGCTCAGGATAGGATGGGCGATGGGTATCGCGACCAGTTCGCCGCTGGCCAGTTCATGGTGCACGCCCAGGTTGGGCATCAAGGTCACGCCCGCCCCCGTCATGGCGTACTGCTTCAGTACGCGCAGCGAATTGGTGGTGAGGCTGGGCGTCAGGTGGATGCGCTCGGTGAATTCCAGCAGGTCCACCGCCTGGCGCAGCCCGTAGGGCGCGGACATCAGCGCAAAGGGATACGGCAGGATGTCGGCGATGGTCAACGGTCCGCGCCTTGCGGCCAGCGCGTGGCCGCGGCCCGCCAGCAGGCAGACCGGATGCTTGCGGCTGGCGCGGCAGCGCAGCCGCGGATCCACGGGCGGGTTGTAGGCCAGCCCGATGTGGGCGGCATCGGAGGCCACGGCCTCGACCACTTCATTCACGGACCCCACGTTGACGCTGATGTTGATCTGCGGATACTCGATGCAGAACGGCCCGACCACATGCTCCATCAGTCCGTCGATGAAGCCTTCGCTGATCATCAGCTGCACGTTGCCGCGCTGCATGCCGCGCAATTCCTGCAGGCGCGCGTTCAGGTGTTCCTGCTGGGCGCGGCAGCCACGGTGGTACTCCAACAGCATGTCGGCGGCCTCGGTGGGCGTCAGCCCGCGCGAACGCCGCTCGAACAGCTGCACGCCCAGCTCCTTTTCCAGCAGCTGGATCTGGCGGCTGATGACGGAGGCCGCCGTATCCAGCTTGTCGGCCGCGCCTCGTATCGAGCCGCAGGCCATGACCTCGTTGAAGTACTTCAGGCGGACCTGGCTGATTTCCTGCATATCCCGCGTTCCTGGGGCGCCAGGCGGCGCCGGTTGAGGGTGATTCAAGTGTTGCCTACAGGGCAACGATAATTTATCACTCCGGTCATTGTTCGGAACACCGCAGTCTTCCAATAATGGCGGCCCCGGAAGCCACAGGGTTTCCGGCGCAACCCCAGCCACCGCGGGCGCCAGACCCGCGCGAGGAGACATGCAATGCCAAATCCGACCACGCCGGGCGCGGACCCGCGCCTGGCCCCGCTATACCGCAAGATCACGTGGCGCCTGCTGCCCTTCTTGCTGCTCTGTTACGTCTTTGCCTACCTGGACCGCATCAACATCGGCTTCGCCAAGCTGCAGATGCAGCAGGACATCGGCATCTCCGACGCCGTCTACGGCCTGGGCGCCGGCATCTTCTTTCTGGGCTATGTCATCTTCGAAGTGCCCAGCAATCTGCTGCTGACCCGTATCGGCGCGCGCCGCACGATCAGCCGCATCATGGTGCTGTGGGGCCTGACCTCGGCTTCGATGCTGTTCGTGCAGGGCGAATGGAGCTTCTACGTCCTGCGGTTCATGCTGGGCGTGTTCGAAGCCGGCTTCGCGCCCGGCATGATCTTCTACCTGACCTACTGGTACTCGCAGTCGCGCATGGCCGGCGTCATGGCGGTGGTGATGCTGGCCGGCCCCATCGGCGGCATCGTCGGCGGTCCGGTATCCGCCTGGATCATGACCGCGTTCTCGGGCGCGCACGGCCTGGACGGCTGGCAATGGATGTTCCTGCTGGAAGGCCTGCCCTGCGTGCTGCTGGGCGTGATCGCCTACCGCTACCTGGACGACAAGCCCGCCGAGGCCAAGTGGCTCAGCGCCGAGGAAAAAGCGCTGCTGGCCGCCGACCTGGAGACCCGCGGCGCGCAGCAGAAGCACGCCTTCAGGCAGGTGCTGCGCGACCCCGCCATCTACCGCATGGCGTTGACGTACTTCTGCCTGATCTGCGGCATCTATGCCGTCAGCTTCTGGCTGCCCACGCTGCTCAAGCTGGCCGGCGTGCAGGACACCATGGAAATCGGCCTGTATTCCGCCGTCCCGTACATCGCGGCGGCCGCCTTCATGCTGTGGTTCGCGCGCAGTTCGGACCGCATGCAGGAACGGCGCTGGCACACTCTGATTCCCGCGCTGCTGGCCGGCGTGTCGCTGTGCATCGCCACCGCCGCGCCGACGCAATTCGCGCTCTCCCTGAGCGCCATCACCCTGGCCACGGGCTTCATGTGGGCCTCCTACACGGTATTCTGGGCGATTCCGTCGCAGTACCTCAAAGGAGAGGCAGCGGCCGGCGGCATCGCCCTCATCAACAGCATCGGCCTGCTCGGCGGATTCCTCAGCCCGTCCATCATCGGCTGGTCCAAGGAAGCCACCGGCACGCTGGCTGGCGGACTGTACGTGATCTCCGCCTTGCTGGTGGCAGGTGCCCTGCTGCTGCTGGTGAACCGTCCGCCCCGCCCCGCGCCCGCCCGCGCCTGAAGTCCCACCCACAGGAAACGATCATGCATATTCTGGTTGCTGGCTTCCAGCACGAAACCAACACCTTCGCGCCGTCGCTCGCCGCCTACGACAACTTCGTGCGCGGCGAAGGATTCCCGGCCATGGTGCGCGGCAAGGACATGCTGGCGCTGCGCGAGGTCAACATCCCCGCCGGCGGCTTCATCAACGCGGCGCTGGCCCAGGGCCACACCGTCGAAACCGTGATCTGGGCGGGCGCCAGCCCCTCGGCCCACGTGACCCGCGACGCCTACGAACGGATCGCCGGCGAAATCCTGGACGCGGCCCGCAACGGCGGCTACGACGCCATCTACCTCGACCTGCACGGCGCCATGGTCGCCGAGCACCTGGACGACGGCGAAGGCGAACTGCTGGCGCGCATGCGCCAGATCGTCGGCCCCGGCGTGCCGGTGATCGCCAGCCTGGACCTGCATGCCAACGTCACCGCGCAGATGCTGCAGGAAGCCGACGGCCTGGCCGCGTTCCGCACCTACCCGCACGTGGACATGGCCGACACCGGCGAACACGCGGCGCGCCTGCTGCAAGCCCGCCTCGCGGCCGGCGACAACTGGAGCCGCAGCCAGCGCCGCCTGCCCTTCCTGATTCCGATCAATGGCATGTGCACCATGCTGCAGCCGTCCAAGGGCGTGTACGAACTGCTGGAAAGCCTGGAGCAGACTCCGGGCGTGGCCTCCATCTCGTTCGCGCCCGGCTTTCCGGCGGCGGACTTCCCCGAGTGCGGCCCGGTGGTCTGGGCCTACGGCACCGACGCGGCGGCAGTCGAACGCGTGACCGAAACCCTGTACCAGCGCGTGCTGGAACTGGAGCCGCAATGGTCGCCCGACTTCCTCGAACCGTCCGAGGCCGTGCGCCGCGCGCAGGCGCTGGCCGCGGGCGCGTCGCGCCCGGTGGTCATCGCCGACACGCAGGACAATCCGGGCGCGGGCGGCGACGCCAACACCACCGGCATGCTGCGCGCGCTGGTGCAGGCCGACGCCCAGAACGCCGCGCTGGGGCTGTTCTACGACCCCGAGGCGGTACGCCAGGCCACGGCGGCCGGCGTCGGCGGCAAGGTCCGGCTGAGTCTGGGCGGCCAATCCGGCGTGGCCGGCGATTCGGCCTTCGAAGGCGAATTCGTGGTCGAAACCCTGTCGCCCGGCAAGCTGCGCTTTGACGGGCCGATGATGAACGGCATGGACGTGGACCTGGAAGCCGTGGCCGGCCTGCGCATCGGCGGCGTGCGGGTGGTGGTCAGCGCCACCAAGACGCAGATGCTGGACCGCAACCTGTTCCGCGTCGGCGGCGTGCAGCCCGAGGAAATGGCGATACTGGTGGTGAAGAGTTCCGTGCATTTCCGCGCGGACTTCCAGCCCATCGCCCACGAAGTGCTGGTGGCCAAGGCGCCCGGCCCGATGCAGGCCGACCCGGCCGACCTGCCCTGGACCCGGCTGCAACCCGGCATCCGCGTGCGCCCGCAAGGCAAGGCGTTCTCTTACTGAGCGCCACCCCGCCGCGCGCCGGCGGGGTTTGCTTTCGCGCATGGCAGTGGCAGACTGGCGGCATGAAGAAACTCCACACGCTCGCTTACCCGCGCCTCGATGCGCAGGACGCCGGGTTCATCGACGAGTTCCGGCGCCAGCATGACGGCCAGCATCCGTTGGTGCAGGCGCACTTCACCATGGCATTCGGTTGCGCGGGCATCGACGAACAGGCCTACCAGCTGCACCTCGAAGCAGTCGCCCGCCAGCACGGCCCGATAGACTTCGTCTGCCGCTACGCCATGCTGGGGGCCGACCCCGCGCACGCTTATGCGTACCTGGTTCCCGATGAAGGCCACAGCCAGCTGTCGCACCTGCATGACGCCCTGTACCGCCAGGTACTGGCGCCGACCTTGCGCCTGGACATTCCTTATGTGCCGCACATCACCATGGGGTCGTCCACCAACCGCGCGCTGATGAAATCGCTATGCGATGAACTCAACCGCAACGGACTCGAAATCCGCGGCACGGTCGACAGGTTGACGATGGCCGTCCTGGAAAATGGCGCGCTGACGGACCTGACTTCCGCGCGGCTTTCCGGCTAAGGGGCCGGACGCCGCCCGCTACTTCAGCTTGCCCTGCGGACTGACGAAGTCCTCCAGCGTCAGGCCCTTTTCCTTCAGGATGGCTTCCAGCAGCGGCTGCAGCCTGCCCAGGCTTTCCTGCACGGTTTCGCGCACCGTATCGACCACCACCTGGGTGCTGCGTTCGATTTCGATATTGACGAAATCGCCCACCTGCTTATCCTCGAACACCGTCATGCGGCGGGTTTCCGGAATCAGCCAGACCTCGAACCAGCCCTCGGCGCGATTGACTTCCGATACGGTCAGGCTGGCGCCGTTGATGGCGATATAGCCCTTGGCGAAGACGTACTTGCGGAAGGCCTCGGGGATGCTGAAGCGCATCAGGCGGTTGGTGTCGGACGACTTCACCATCACCACTTCAGAGGTGAAATCCACGTGTCCGGACAAGGGATGGCCGCCGATCTCGGCGCCATCCTTGGCGGCCCGCTCGACGTTGGCGCGGCCGCCTTCCTGGTAGCTGCCCAGGGTGGTGATGGCCAGGCTTTGCAGCATGACGTCGAAGGTTGCCTGGTTCTCGGACAGGATTTCCGTGACGGTCAGGCAGACGCCATCGGTGGACACGCTGGCGCCGATGGCCAGGTCCACGCAAAAACCAGGGGGGAAATCCAGCGTGAAAGTGCGCAGGCCTTCGCGATCCGCGATCTTGGCGATCTTCGCGGTGCCTTGAACAATACCGGTGAACATACGGATCCTGAATGCGGGGCGGCGCCCCTGAAGCAAAACATCAACGTTAACCGATATTTTGCCAGGGGCCGGGCCGCCCGCAAGCCGGGATCAGTGGCGGATGGCGATCGTCTTCAGGGTGGTGAAGCCATACAGCGCTTCAAAGCCCTTCTCGCGGCCATAGCCCGATTGGCGCGAACCGCCGAAGGGCAGCTCCACGCCGCCGCCGGCGCCGTAGTTGTTGATGAAGACCTGACCTGCGCGCAGCTTGCGCGCCAGACGCAGCTGGCGGCCGCCGTCGCGGGTCCAGACGCCTGCCACCAGACCGTACAGCGTGCCGTTGGCGATGGCCAGCGCCTCTTCCTCGGTGTCGAACACCATGGCGGCCAGCACCGGGCCGAAGACTTCTTCCTGCGCCAGGCGGCTGTTGGGCGGCACGTCGCGGAACAGCACCGGCGGCTGGTAGAAGCCGGCCTCGGGCGTGCCTTCCTTCAACTTGCCGCGGGCCGCGACCTTCATGCCTTCGGCCTCGGCTTCAGCCAGGAAGCCGCGCACGCGGTCCTGCTGGCGCGCGTTGATCAGGGGCCCCACGTCCAGGTCGGCCGCGGCCGGACCGGTGACGGTGGCCGAAAACGCGTCCGACAGGCGCTTGAGCACGGTCTCGTACACGCCGCGCTGGATCAGCACGCGGCTGCCGGCCGAGCAGGTCTGGCCCGCGTTCTGGATGATGGCGGCCAGCAGCACCGGCATGGCGGCATCCAGGTCGGCGTCGTCGAACACGATCTGGGGCGACTTGCCGCCCAGTTCCAGCGTGACCGGTACGTGGTTCTCGGCGGCGGCATGCGCCACCATCTTGCCCGTCTGCGGCGAACCGGTGAACGAAATGTGGTCGATGCCCGGGTGGGCAGACAGCGCCGCGCCGGCTTCATGGCCATAACCCGTGCAGATGTTCAAGGCGCCTGCCGGCAGGCCGACTTCGGCGGCGATCTCCGCCAGCTTCAAGAGCGACAGGCAGGCGTCTTCCGCCGGCTTGACCACGCAGGCGTTGCCCGCGGCCAAGGCCGCGCCCACGCTGCGGCCGAAGATCTGCAGCGGATAGTTCCAGGGCACGATGTGGCCGGTAACGCCGTGCGCTTCGCGCACCGTCAGCACGGTGAAGCCCGGGGTGTAGGGAATGGTCTCGCCGTGCAGCTTGTCGACCGCGCCGGCATAGAACTCGAAGTAGCGGGCCACTGCGGCGGCATCGGCGCGCGCCTGCTTGATGGGTTTGCCGGTATCGGCCGACTCCAGCTGCGCCAGCTCTTCCTGGCGGTCCAGCAGCGCGAAGGCGATGCGCATCAAGAGGCGGCTGCGCGCGGCGGGCGCCATCTGGCCCCACTCGCCGTCATAAGCCTCGCGCGCAGCGGTCACGGCGCGGTCTACGTCCTCGGCGGTCGAACGCGCGATTGCCTCGAAAGGCGCGCCATCGGACGGGTTCAGGACGGGAATGGTTGCGCCGGTGGCGGCTTCCACCCATTGGTTGGCGATAAAGTTCTTCTGAGTCACGATGTGCGGAGTAAAGTAGCGGCCGGACGGCCGGTTGCAGGATGGTTTCGTCTCCAGGCGCGGACCGGCGGACACCGCAGCGCGCCGCTCGCGGCGTCGCGCGCGAGTTGCGTTTTGGTTTCGGGTCAAGGTACGGGAGCCGCCCGCAACTTGTCAATTGAATTGACAGCTTTTGTCCCAAGAGTCAGGATATTTTCTGACCACTCGGGGTAATCCCTAATAATTCAGCGGCTTAACGCCACCCTGGATTTGTCATGGCGACTGACAATCCCGGCAATACAGATTAGGAGCGCCGATGAGCAATGTGCGTGACCCGCAGCTTGAATCGCTGTTGGTGGCGATGGATCGCCCCCGTCCCGAACTGGACGTGCTGGCGGAAGTGGCCTCGGGCCTGGGCTACGTCCGCGCCGAACGCTTTGCCGAACGCGTCTACGAAAGCCTGTTCTATGCCATCGCCACCGGCAAGATCGCGCCTGGCAACAAGCTGCCCACGGAAATGGAACTGGCCACGTTGTTCGAGGTCTCGCGGCCGGTGGTGCGGCAGGCGCTGGACCGGCTGCGCGAAGACCAGTTGGTGGAGTCCATCCGCGGCTCGGGCACCTATGTGCGCGCCAAGCCAGACCTGATGGGCGGCATGCCCGCGGTCGACCCGGCGCGGCGCGTCGGCCACATCCTCGAAGGCCTGGAGTTGCGCATGGTGATCGAACCCGAATGCGCCTACCTGGCCGCCCTGCGCCGCACCGACGAAGACCTGCGCGAAATGGACCGCATGCTGACCGGCTACGAAGAAGCCGACGCCTCCGGCGCCATCGCCCATCACCACGACTACGGATTCCACCGCGCCATCGCCGCGGCCACCAGCAACCAGCGCTTCGTGCAGGTGCTGAAATCGCTGGAGTACGACGTCAGCCACGCCGTCAACGTCATGCGCCACCTGGTCCACAGCGAACCCTGGAAGCGCACCCGCGCCGCCATCGAGGAACACCGCCACATCTACCGGCTGATCCAGGAACAGGACGCCGAAGGCGCGCGTAACGTCATGCGCGCCCATATCGAAAAAGCCCGCAGCCGCATGCTGAACAGCGGCTCGGAACACTAAGCAGGAAGCCTTAACCACATGTCATCGCAGCAACGCCCCTCCCCGGACCTGAGCCAGCAGCTCGTCATCGTCACCGGCGCCAGCCGCGGCCTGGGCGCCGCCATCGCCCGCGCCTTCCTGCGTGAAGGCGCCAAGGTCGTCGTCAACTACCTGAACAGCGCCGAACGCGCGCAGGCCCTGGCCGCCAGCGCGCCGGACCGCGCCATCGCGCTGCAGGCCGACGTGCGCGACCCGGCCGCCGTCGCCGCCATGTTCGCGCAAGCCAGCGTACATTTCGGCCAGCCCGTGGGCACGGTCGTCAACAACGCCCTGCCCGCCTTCCAGTTCAACGGCGACGCCCGGCCGCAAGCCGGCGCGCTGGACTGGGCGCAGATGAACGCGCAGCTGGAAGGCAGCGTGCGCGCCGCGCTCAACACCACGCAAGCCGCCCTGCCCGGCATGCGGACTGCAGGCGGCGGGCGCATCATCAATGTGGGCACCAACCTGGTCCAGAACCCGGTGGTGCCGTACCACGACTACACCGCGGCCAAGGCCGCGCTGCTGGCCTTCACCCGCACCTTGTCGCATGAATTGGGCGCCGACGGCATCACCGTCAATATGGTGTCGGGCGGCTTGCTGCGCACCACCGACGCCTCCGCGGCCACGCCGGACGCGGTCTTCGACATGATTGCCGCGGGCACGCCGCTACGCGAGGTGACCACGCCCGAGCAATTCGCCGACGCCGTGCTGTTCTTCGCCAGCCCCTGGTCGCGCGCGGTGACCGGGCAGAACCTGATCGTCGACGGCGGACTGGTGAAGGGCTGATTGAAGGCGCGCCAACCTGGCGCGTCATGGGCTTGCGAGCCCTAGGCCTGCAGCCGTCTCGCGCTGATCTCGACAGCCGCGTACTTGATGCCCTTGAGCGCGGCATCCTCGCTCACGAAGGCGGAATCGCCCACGCCTATCCGCGTCCATTCGCGGCCTGGCGCGGTGCGCACCCAGGCCTCGTAGCCCTGCTGCGCCGCAAGCGGCCGGAGTTCGTATTCGAGCTGGTGGCCGTTGAGCCTGATCACACCGGTTCTCATGGCATTCTCCCCGCGCGTCAGCGCTGGCCCGCGATGGGGCAGGCGCGCATCATGTCGCATCCTAGCCCCAATCTGGGCGTTCCCCGATGGTAGTCCTGCACCCGCACCACTTCCGAAACGCGCTGCCCGTCCGCCATCCATTGACGGGCGACGCTGACGACATCGGTGAACTCGGGTTGCGGCCCGTCCAGCAGCCAACCGACGATGGGGACTCCGGGAACCCCGGCCACACCAGGAGAAACCTGATCCAAATCAAGGGGCTTCATACTCCTCTCCGTTCAGGGGACTGTAGGGAGCGTAGACGCCACGTCAATTCCCAGGCATTAGAAAACCGCAAGAAATAGAACATTTTGTATGCCGTGCGCTGTTGTCAGTCGGCCTGATATCTCCGGTGGGGGGGCCTGGGTGGCCAGACATAGACACTCACATATCAACGATTTTTTTTGCGGTGCTCGTCCAGGGCCTCCTCGCCCCAAAACCAACCGGTTGCAGCACGCGAAGAGCTCATGGCGACGCGGTATCATCCGATGTTCGAATGAGCGCGGCCTTGCCCGCCCGACTGCCGCCCCTCCGCTGATAGCCTGAGCGCCGCATAAATTAACGGTCTACGCGAAACATGAAATTAGCCACCTGGAACGTGAACTCCCTGAATGTGCGCCTGCCGCAAGTGCTGGACTGGCTGGCCGCCAATCCGGTCGACGTCCTGTGCATCCAGGAACTCAAGCTCACGGACGACAAGTTCCCCGAGGCCGCCTTCACCGAAGCCGGCTACCATGCCGTCTGGGCCGGTCAGAAAACCTATAACGGCGTTGCCATCGTGTCGCGCGTGCCCGGCACGTCCATGGTGCGCAACATTCCCGGCTATGAGGATCCGCAGCAGCGCGTGTTGGCGCTGACCTTTCCCAGCCCCGAAGGCGATGTGCGTGTCGTCTGCGCCTACTGTCCCAACGGCCAGTCGGTGGGCTCGGACAAGTACGCCTACAAGCTGGAATGGTTCGAAGCCATGCGCGCCTGGCTGGCCGACGAAATCAAGCAGTATCCGCGCTTGGCGGTGCTGGGCGACTACAACGTCGCGCCGGCCGACGAAGACGTGCACAACCCTGAAAAATGGGAAGGCCAGGTGCTGGTGTCCGAGCCGGAACGCAAGGCGCTCGGCGCCCTGCTCGACCTGGGGCTGGCGGATTCCTTCCGCCTTTTCGAGCAGCCGGAGAAGTCCTTCAGTTGGTGGGACTACCGCCAGTTCGCGTTCCGCCGCAACGCCGGACTGCGCATCGATCATGTCCTCTTGTCCGCCCCGTTGGTCAAGCGCTGCACGGCCTGCGTCATCGACAAGGAGCCGCGCCGCAACGAGCAGCCGTCCGATCACGCCCCGGTCGTCGCGACCTTGGAATTCGCTTGAATTTTTGTTCGGCGGCATGTTGCGCAGGCTAGGAATGTTCCTGTATAGTTTTGGTCTTGCTTCATTGGGGCGGTAGCTCAGCTGGGAGAGCGTCGCGTTCGCAATGCGAAGGTCGGGAGTTCGATCCTCCTCCGCTCCACCAAAATTCCCGCCAAGACAGGGCACTACATTTAGCGATGTAGCGCCCTGTTTTGCTTTATGCGCCGATCGCTTACCGCAGGAGTCCGAGCAATGCGGCGCGAGCGACGGCTGCGGTCCGATTTCGGGCGCCGAGCTTGGAAATGGCGTTTTTCGTATGAAATCTGACCGTCGACTCCGCGATCGCCAGTATTTCGGACACATCACTGCTGGTCTTTCCGTCCGCCGCCCATTTTAAAATTTCGGTCTCGCGACGCGTCAGCGGAATGTCCGGCGCCAATTTGAATCGCGGCAACACGAGCCTGCTCAATGCCAGGTGCGCGGCGGTCACCAGCCAGCGCATACGCAATTCCTTGCTGAGCAGCTCCGTATCGGAAAGTTGCCCATTCTGCCTGGCCAGCGTCAGCATCCCCCCGGTTCCGTACGCATCCAGGTTCGACTGAGCCCAGCCCACACAAAGCCCCACCGCCTGCGCCTCGTCCCAAAGCTCGGGGGTTTCGGCAAACACCCTGTCCGACCAGACGATAGGTATCGCGGACTGGCTGCAGTGCTTTACGGTGGGATCAACCTCGACATAACGCGCCTGTACGTAACGTTCCTGCCACACGGCCGGATAATTGTTGATCATTACGACCTGAGGGTTGGTAAACGGCAAGGCTGCCCGCAGAGCATACCCGCAATAAGAAAACCCAAGCTCTTGCGCGGCGGCCGCCACCTCCGTGAAAACGGCTTGCTCAGTGGTCGCGCTATTAGTCGCAAATAGAAGGTCTTGTACCCACGGCTTCATTCCGAATTCCATCCCGCGCATTTGCATCGCCATCACTTGAAAATCGCACGGCTGAAAATCAAAAATGCCGCTGTCACAATATAGTTAAACTCCTGAAATATTTCAAAATATAAAAAAATATGATTGCTTGTTTATTTTTTATTTATTGACTACCAGCAATCGAGAAAATAAAGACTATGCTCTTTTTGAGTATCTTTTCCGCCTGTCGCCTGCTTCTTGATAACCATATCGATTTGGCGACTGTCGCACCGACGAAGCGACGCGCGATGCCTGTCGCAGGACTCGGAGCGCGATCGCTCTCCCGTCAGAACCTGACCGGCCTGCGCTTTTTGCCTAGGCAGTTTTACGGCTTACCGGTATTCAACCGTTTGCGTCGGTGCGCACCGCCGTCGCGGCATTCCGCAGCGCATCCAGGAATAGCGACGCCGCAGCCGCGGCGCGCGCATCCCGCCGCGTCATGATGCCCACGGGGTGCAGCCGCGCCTGCAAGCCCAGCGGCAGGATGGCCAACTGCCCGTTTACGGCCAGGGCGCGCGCCACGCGCAGCGGAATGGCCGACAGCAGCGAGGTCCGCTGCAGCAGCGAGACGATGGTCAGGATGGCGCTGGATTCGATGGCAACCTGCGGAAAGCCCGCGCCGCGCGCCGAGACGGCGGCGGCGACCATGCTGTAGAGCGCCGCATTGCGCGACGGCAGCACCCAGCGGCACTTGTCCAGCGCCGCGCCGCTCAGGCGGCTGCGCGAAGCCAGCGGATGGGCCGGGCCGCAGACCACGGCGGTGGCCTCGTCGTAAAGGATCTCGCATTGAAGATCCGCGTCCGCGCTCTCCACCCCCAGCCGCCCCACGACACAGTCCAGTTCGCCTGCGCGCAAGGCCGGCAGCAGCTGCTTTTCCAGGCCTTCGGACAACTCGATGCGCAGGGCTGGATGCGTCTCTTGCAGGCGTTGCGCCGCCAGGGGCACCAGCAGATGCGCCACCACCGGGAAAATACCCGCCCGCACCGTGCCGCTCGCGCCGTTGGCGGCGGCCGCGAGTTCGGCGTGCGTCGCGTCCAGTTCATTGAGCAACAGGCGTGCGCGGTCGATCATCAGCAGGCCCAGCGCGGTCGGCGCGACGCCGTGATGCGAACGCTCGAACAAGGGCTGGCCGGCCAGCGCCTCGGCCTCGCCCAGGAGCTTGCTCAGCGCGGGCTGGCTGAGGTGCATCGCTTCGGCCGCCCGGTGCAGGTTGCCGACCCGCCCCAGCTCATCCAGCAAGACCAGATGGCGGATGCGCAGGCGCGACCGCAACTGCTGCAAAGTGGGGATGTCCGGCATGGAATGCGCCCGGAAAGTTGGTTATCGATCGATAAGGAATCGCAATTATCCAGTTATCGGCAATATGCTCATACTGGGGTCATCCCGCTAGCCGGGCCATATCCAGAAAAAGGGGAATAGCCATGTATCGTCGTCTTGCCGCGCTGGCGCTGGCCTGCGCCCTGGCGCCTGCCGCCGCGTCCGCCGACATCCGCATCGGCGTGATCGCCAGCAGTACCGGGCCCGGGGCTTCCATGGGTTCGCTGTACCGCAGCACCGTGCCGCTGCTGCCCAAGACATTGGGCGGCCAGCCCGTGGAGTACATCGCGCTGGACGACGCCACCGATCCCTCGTCGGCGGTCAAGACGGCGCGCAAGCTGGTCACCGAGAACAAGGTGGACGCCATCATCGGCCCGAGCAATGTGCCGACCTCGATGGCGGTCACGGAAGTCGCCCGCGAAGCCCGCACGCCGCAGTTGTCGCTGGCGCCCATCGTGGTCAGCCCCGACCGCGCCGAATGGATCTTCGTGGTGGCCCACGGCATAGACCTGATGGTGGACTCGCTGACCGCCGACATGGTCAAGCGCGGCGTGAAGTCCGTGGCGTACATCGGCTTCTCGGATGCATGGGGCGACGCCGTCTACCGCGCGTTGCAGGAATCGGCCGCCAAGCGCGGCATCAAGGTGCTCAGCAACGAACGCTATGCGCGCACCGACAACTCGGTCACGGCGCAGGTGTTGAAGATCGTCGCCCTCAATCCGGGCGCCGTGCTGGTCGGCGGTTCGGGCACGCCGGGCGCCCTGCCTCACCTGTCGCTGCGCGAGCGCGGCTACCAGGGCGTCCAATACAACACCCACGGCGTCATCAACAAGGATTTCCTGAAGCTGGGCGGCAAGGGCGTGGATGGCGTGATCGTGCCCAGCGGCCCGGTGCAAGTGGTGGAACAGCTGCCCGCGGACAGCCCGATCAAGCCGGTCGCCACGCGTTACGCCCAACAGTATGAATCGACCTACGGCGCCGACTCGCGCAACGCCTTCGCGCCTTATACCTACGACGCCTATCTGTTGCTGGACGCCGCCGTGGCCAAGATTCCCGCAGGCACCCAGCCCGGCACCCCGGCCTTTCGCCAGGCGCTGCGCGATGCCTTGGAAAGCCTGCAGGGCACCGTCGGCACCCAGGGCATCTACATGATGTCGCCAACCAACCACAACGGCCTGGACGAGCGCGGCGTCGTGCTGATGCAGGCCCGTTCTGGCGCCTGGCAGTTCCTGCCGTAGGCCGCCTTTTTTTGCAGCAGGAGTCCGCATGACCAGCGTACACATTCCTTATGGCGTGTATTGGAGCACCCCTTTCTCGCGCTGGCAGGGCAGCCTGTCGCGCCTGCACAGCCTGCGCTTCGCGGCCTGGACCGCGCGCCGCGAACTGGAGCGCCGCGGCATCGCGCCCGCGGCGCTGCAAAGCGCGGTGCTGGGCTGCTCGGTGCCGCAGCAAGGCTCGTTCTACGGCCTGCCCTGGGTGGCCGGCATGCTCGGCGCGCCCCATCTGGCCGGGCCGGTGGTCTCGCAGGCCTGCGCCACCTCGGTGCGCGGCCTGGCGACGGCCGCGGCCGAGCTGATGCTGGGCAACGCCGAGACCTCGCTGGTCCTCATGGCCGACCGCGTGTCCAACGGCCCGCAGCTCTACCACCCCGATCCCGCGGGGCCAGGGGGTTCCGGCGCGCACGAGAACTGGGTGCTGGACAATTTTTCGCATGATCCCTGGAGCGGCCTGTCCATGCTGCAAACCGGGGAGCGCGTGGCCGAGCGCCACGGCATCTCCACGGACGAACAGAATGCGGTCACGCTGCGCCGCTACGAGCAATACGCGCAGGCCTGCGCCGAGGGACATCGGTTCCAGCAGCGCTACATGACGCTGCCCTTCGAGGTGCCCGACGCGCGCTACGCCAAGATCGCATCGGTCCTGGAAGGCGACGAAGGCATCCACGCCACCACTGAAGCGGGTCTGGCGCGCCTTGCGCCCGTGCTGCCCGGCGGCACCATCACGTATGGCGGCCAGACGCATCCGGCCGATGGCAACGCAGGCATGATCCTGGCGACCGCCGAGCGTGCGCGTGAACTGTCGCGCAACCCCGAAATCGGCATCGAGATCCTGGCCTTTGGCCAGTCGCGCACGGAAAAGGGCTATATGCCGCAAGCGCCCATCGAAGCCGCGAGCCAGGCGCTGCAACGCGCCGGCGTGGCCGTGGCCGACCTGCATGCGGTGAAGACGCACAATCCCTTCGTGGTCTCCGACATCGCGCTGGCGCGCGCCACGGGATTCGACGTCATGGCCATGAACAACTACGGCTGTTCGCTGGTGTGGGGCCATCCCCAGAGCCCGACCGGGCTGCGGTCCGTCATAGAGCTCATCGAGGAGCTGGCCGGGCGCGGCGGCGGATTGGGCCTGTTCACGGGCTGCGCGGCCGGCGACAGCGCCATGGCGGTGGTCTTGCGCGTGGACGCTGGCGGAGCCGCCCGATGAGCCACGCCAGCCTTGAAGACGTGCTGCGCATCCCCGCCCTGCTGGCCCGCGCGGCGCGCGACTGGCCCGAACGCACGGCCCTGGTATGCGGCGCGCGCCGCGTCGACTACCGGCGCTACGCCGCCGAAATCTGGGCGACGGCCCGCCATCTGCGCGTCCACGCGCCGTCGGGCGCGCGCGTCGCCACCCTGCTGGGCAATTCGGACCTGGCCAGCGTCGCGACGCTGGCGCTGCAGTGTTCCGGCAACCAGCATGTGCCGCTCAATCCGCTCTATACGGCGCGCGAACTGGAATTCATCCTGCGCGACGCGCAGCCCGCGCTGCTGATCGCCGACACGGCATCGGCCGCCGTCGCGGCGCCGCTGGCTGCGGCGCTGGCCATCCGGCTGGTCGCGGAAAACGAGGCCCGCGCATGGATGGAGCCCGAGCCAGGCATGGACGACTCGCCGCTGGACGACGCCGATGCCCAGGCGCCGGCCCTGTTGCAGTACACCGGCGGCACGACTGGACAGCCCAAGGGCGTGATCCTTGGACGCGACGCCATTGCCACCAATGTGCTGCAGCGGGAACTGGCCTTGCCGACCCGCTACGGCGCCGACAGCGTGCTTTGCGCGATGCCGCTGTTCCATTCCTACGGCATGGCCATGGGTCTGTTCCTGGCCGCCAGCGCCGCGGCCACGCTGGTGGTGCTGCCGCGCTACCGGCCCGACGACGTCTGCGACGCCGTGGAGCGTGAGCGCATCACCTTGTTTCCCGGCAGCCCCACCATCTACACCGGCTTGCTGTCGCATCCGCGCTTCGCGATCACCGACTGGTCCAGCGTGCGCGCCTGCTATTCCGGATCCGCCCCGCTGGCCGAAGAAGTGCACCGGCGCTGGGAAGCCGCCGTAGGCGCGCCGATCTACGAAGGCTACGGTCAGACTGAAGCGGGCCCCATCCTCACCTATAACGGCCCGGCCGGTACCCGCCACGGCTCGGTCGGCACGCCCGTTGCCAAGACCGAGGTGCAGGTGGTCGACCTGGAATCAGGCACGGTCGTGCTGCCGCCCGGCCAGCGCGGCGAAATCCGCGCGCGCGGGCCGCAGATCATGCAAGGCTATCTGGCCAGGCCCGACGCCACCGCCGAAACCCTGCGCGACGGCTGGCTGTACACGGGCGACATCGGCGAGTTCGCGCAGGACGGCTTCCTGTACATCCGCGACCGCAAGAAGGATCTGGTGATTTCCGGCGGCTACAACGTCTACCCACGCGAAGTGGATGAAGTGCTGTACTTGCATCCGGACGTGGCCGAAGCCGCGGCGGTAGGCTGGCCGGACAGCTACCGCGGCGAGGTCATCCGCGCCTTCGTCGTCCTGCGGCCGGGCGCGGCCGTCGACGAGGCCGGGCTGATCGCGCACTGCCAGTCGAACCTGGCGCGCTACAAGGTGCCGGCGGTCATCCAGATCCTGGATGCCCTGCCCTATACCGGCGCCAACAAGGTCGACAAGAAGGCGCTGCGCGCGGCGTAGCGCCTTCCCCGGCGGGCGCCGTCCAGGCGCCGCGCCGCAGCCCCAGGTCTCAGGCCGGATCCTGGTCCAGTCTGCGCACCGCCGCGCTCAGGGTCGAGAAATCGAATTCCTTGCGGCCGCGCAGCAGGCAGCGCATCAGCACCGTCGTCACCACGGGCACCACCGCCGCCAGCAGGAAGGACTCCAGCAGGAATGAGGGCTTGTCGCCCGGCGCCGGGAAGTAGAACAGGCCGGCCGCGAGACCGGAGATGGTGGCGACGGTTGCGGTGAGGCCGTCGTGCTTGCGGCTGAACAGGCCGTAGAAGACCGGGAAGGCGGCAGCGGAGCACAACAGGTCGGCCAGCAGGAACAGGTACAGCACGCTGTAGCCCTGCGAGGCCACGATCATGACGGGGATGGCCATCAGCAGCACCAGCCAGCGCGCCAGGCGCTTCATGGTCATGGAACTGGCGTTGGGCATCAGGCGGCGCATATCGACCGCGATGATGCTGGAGACGGCGCTGATGGCCGTGTCGGCGGTGCTCATGACCAGCGACAGTCCCAACGGAATCAACGCGATCACGAACCACGCGGGCGCATGCGGCATGATGACGCTGAAGAGCGCGATGGAACTGTCGCCCTGGGGCGCCAGGCCGACGAAGGCCAGGCCGAACAGTCCCATCAGGAAAATGAACGGCGCAACCAGCAAGCCGCCCAGCAGGAAACCGTTGCGCATGGAGCGGACGTCGCGCGCGGCGTAGATGCGCTGCCAGTTGCCTTGGTGGAAGATACCGGTCAGCAGGATGGCGACGAAAAAGGTCAGCCCGGCCTTGACGCCCACCGGATCGGTCAGGTCCAGCAGCTGCGGCGCCTTGGCCTGCAGCGCTTCGATGGTGGGCATGGCGCCGCCCGCGGCCTGCCAGCCGACCAGGCACAGGATCACCAGCAGCGGCACGATCACCATCATCTGCACCTGGTCCGTGAAGATGGAGGAACGCAGCCCGCCGTAGGTGGTGTAGAGCAAGGTGGTTCCCATCACGATGGCGGCGGTGACCCAGAGCGGCACGGGCGCCAGCATGGTGACCAGCTTGGCGATCGCCGTGACTTCGGCCGACAGGGCAATGAAGAGATAGAACAGCATGATGAACAGCGCCAGGCCGTACATGGGCCTGCCGTAGCGGGCCATCAGGAATTCCGTCAGGGTGTGGCCGTGGGGGATGAGTTCGCGCATGCGCCGTCCCAGCGGAATCATGACCAGGCGCGGCGACATCGATCCCAGCGCGTAGCCGATGACTGCCGCCAAACCGCCCCAGGTCGCCGCCTGCGCGGGCGAGAACAGGATCCAGGCGCCCAGGGTCGAGGCCATCAGCGTCAGGATGGTGCCGAAGGCGCCCTGGCTGTTGCGGGCGACGATGTAGTCCTCCAGGGTGCCGCGCTTGCGCCGCGTGTACAGCACGCTGGCCAGGGCGAAGCCTCCTGAAAACAGCAGCAG
The DNA here is from genome assembly GCF_002192695.1 of Achromobacter xylosoxidans. GTDB lineage: Bacteria > Pseudomonadota > Gammaproteobacteria > Burkholderiales > Burkholderiaceae_B > Achromobacter > Achromobacter xylosoxidans_C. Next base: position 63,458 of record NZ_MTLG01000067.1, on the reverse strand, counting down.
CCACATCAGGGCGGTGGATTGGGTCAACATGGATATCGGTCCTCCCGCTGCCGGCTGGCCGCCGGACGCGCAACGCGGCGGCCCCGCCACGCGAGTGCGCAGGCCGCAAGATGAATGAAAGTCTAGGGAGGGCGCGCGGACTGCGCGATGTCCTTCCCTTCGCCGGCATTACCCGGATCAGGTTCAAAGGGTTACCGCGATGACGCGGAATCTCAGCCCTTGCAGGGCTCCCCCAGGAATTGCCGCAAGATTAGGAGAGCGGCACGGCAATGTCAACGCGCCTGGCGGGGAGGCCCGTCCGCGGCTTTTGTGCTAAGTTCGCCCGCGTGCGGCGGCCGTTTGCCTGTCCGCCGCTGCAATCGTAGAGCCTGACCATGCCTATCGCGCCTTTTACCGCCCCCGTCCGGGCCGGATCGCCATGCTGCATCTGAACCTGTTCATCTTCGGCTGCGGCCACCATCGCGCCGCCTGGCGCCACCCGGATTCCGCCGCCGAGCGGCTGGGCGACATCGCCTACTACGAGGAACTGGCGCGCACCGCCGAACGCGGCAAGCTGGACGCCATCTTCTTTGCCGACGGGCAATCGGTGGACAATATCGGCGACGGCCCGCGCTGGTACCTGGAGCCGCTGACCGCCATGGCCGCGATTGCGCGCGCCACCTCCCGCATCGGCCTGATCAGCACGGTTTCCAGCACCTTCTTCACGCCCTTTCACGCGGCCCGCATGGTGGCCTCGCTGGATCATATTTCGGGCGGGCGCATGGGCTGGAACGTGGTCACGTCCATGTTCGACGCGGAAGCGCGCAACCACGGCTACGAGTCCATGCCGGGGCACGACTGGCGCTATGCGCGCGCCGAGGAGTTCGTCGACGTCGCCTTGAAGCTGTTCGACTCCTGGGACCAGGACGCGCTGGCCATCGACCGCGCGGGCGATTACGGCGTGCCCGCAAGCGTGCGCAAGATCAACCACCACGGCGAGCATTTCCTGGTCGACGGCCCCCTGACGGTGCCGCGTCCGCCGCAAGGCCGCCCGGTGCTGTTTCAGGCCGGCGCCTCGGACCAGGGCCGCGACCTGGCCGCCAGGCGCGCCGAGGCGATCTACGCCGTCGCCTACGACCTGCCTGCGGCGCAGGCCTATTACCGCGACATCAAGCGGCGCGTGCTGGCCGCCGGCCGCCAGGATTTCGTGCCCATCATGCCGGGCCTGGTCACCTACGTGGGCTCGACCGAGGCCGAGGCTCGCGCCAAGCAGCGCGAGCTGGACGTGCTGTTGCCCAGCGACGCTTCGCTGCGCCAGCTGGGCACGTTCGTGCTGCAGGACTGCTCCGCCTGGGAGCTGGATGCGCCCGTGCCCGCCCTGCCGCCCCTGGCCGAATTCACCGGCCCCAAGGGCCGCTACGCGACCATCCTGCGCATCATCGAAACCGAAAAACCCACCGTGCGCCAATTGCTCGGCCGGCTGGCGGCCGGCGGCGGCCATTGCACCATGGTGGGCACGCCCGAGCAGATCGCCGACAAGATGGAGCATTGGTACCGCAATGAAGGCGCCGACGGCTTCAACCTGATGCCGCCGTCCCTGCCGGGAGGCATCGACGATTTCGTCGAACACGTGATTCCGGTGCTGCAGCGCCGGGGGCTGTTCCGCACGGAGTATCAGCACGGCACGCTGCGCGGGCATCTGGGGCTGGAATCCCGGTAAGCCCGCGCGGACGATCCCTGGCCCGCCCTTTCGGCGCTGCGCTCAGGGTTATCCGGCTTGCGTGACAGGGCGGCTGCGCGCGGGTTCCACGGCATCGGGCGCAGCCGCCTCGGCTATCAGGGCCTGGCTTTGGCGCAGAGCGGCCTGCCGCCTGATCGCGCGCGTCGCGCTCCAGTCATAGAGCCATACACCCGGCTGGCGCAACAGTGCCGCAATCACGGTACAGGCGGCAACGCCCAGAAGGCCGAACAATAGCCAGTGCATCAGCGCGCCCCCTGTTCCAGCTGCAGCCGCAGAATGCGCCTGAGCTCCAGGATCGCCTGCGGCGTCTCTTGCACGCTGTGCGAGAACGGAATGATCTTCTCGGATTCGGCGCCCTCCAGATGCGCGCTACGGTACGGCACCAGGCCGTCGTCCGAATCCGCCAGCGGGACGCCGGGCGTGTTGTTCGCAATGATGCTGTGGTAACGCACCGCCGGCGAAATCGGCATGGACGCGGTCAATCTCACGAATCTGTCCTTTTCGCTCAGGTTGTCCACGCCATTGGGCACCCGGATCGAGGTTTCTGGCCGGGGCGGCCCATCGGCGTCGGCCAGCCGGTTGAGCTTGGCGAACTGCCTGACTACCGTCACAGGCAGGGTGATCAGGTTGGACAGCCAACGCGACAAAGTGTTCTCGGCAAAAGGCGTGCCGCGGTGCGGCGCCGCGATGAACACCGCGCGCGAGATGCCGGGAAACGCCTCGAAGCTCAGCACCGGATCGAATTCGGCGCGCGCCTCGGCCAGGCGCGTCTCGTCCAGCTTGGCGTGGTCGCGCAGCGCGTCCCACAGCACGGTGCCGGACGAGGACACCAGCAGCCGGCTCAGCACGCCGCCCATGCTGTGCCCGATGATGACGGTGTCGCGCGAAGCCTGCGCCGCGCCCATGGGATCGAAATGCTCGATCGTCTGGCGCAGCGCGTCGCGGATGGCGCGGTTGTTCAGCGCCAGCGGCGCGTTGGTCGGGTAATAGACCTGCCAGATCTGGTAATTCTGACGCAGGGTTTCGTCGCCCAGCACCTCGTTGGCGACGTTGATCCAGGCCTCGGGGCTGCTGGCCAGGCCGTGCAGCATGATGACGGTGCGCCGGTCCGGGTCGTAGGGCTGCAGCAGGTAGACGTGCGGCGCGTCGATGCCCTCTTCCTTGCCCAGGACGTTGCGCAGCGCCTGGGTGGCGAAGCCCGAGCGCGCCAGCCACAAGCCGTAGCCGGACGTGAAATTGGCGGCCAGCGGCACCTTCGTGCCGGCCAGCTCCACGGTATCCCGCTTGTAGGGATCGTAGGCCGCCAGGGTCGCCTTCTGCGCGGCCATGACCTGCTCCAGCGTATCGCCGGGGAAGGCAATGATGACGGTCACGGCGGGAAACGGCGTTTCGCTGTATGGCGTCTTGAAGGTGTCGGCATCGTTCACGCGGCGCGCCGTGACGGCCACCAGCTCGGCGCCGAAGCCGTCGCGCCGATACATGCTGCGCAGCCCGCGGAACGTCAGGGTCGACGCGGGCACCAGTTCGTGCGGAAACTGCTTGCCGCCGGGCAGCTTGACGTCGGACATCTCGCCCAGCACCTGCCAGGCGCCAGCCGCCATCGCCGTTCCGGGTTCCGGCGGACGGCCGCGATGCTGCTCGAACAGGCGCGTGACCGCCTGCTGCACGGCGTAGTTGTAGTAGTCGCGCACCTGCGTCTGGCGGTCCTCGAAGGCGCGATCGCTGGGCGAACGCGACGTGTGGAACAGGTAGGCGTAGGCGGCCCGCGCCGTCTGCAGATAGGCGTCCAGCAGCTCGTCCTGGTCCGCCTGGCTGGCGGGGCGCTGCTTTTCGGTGGCCAGCGCCTCCATCAGCCAGACCTCGGACAGCGTAGCCAGGCGCCTTTCGCTGTCCAGCCCTTCCATGGTGGCCAGCGCATGGGTGCAGGCGTCGCGGTCCTTGCGGCATTCCTGCGCGTTCAGGCCCAGCACGGCCATGGATTCGCGAGCGGACGCGCTCAACTGGCCGGTGGTGAGCACGTCGCCGCGGCGCTGGGCGATGTAATCCTGGGTACTGACGGAAGACACCTTGACGCCCGCGCAGCCGGCGCACACCAGCAGGCCCAGGATCGCGCAACCCTTCGCGCCGGCCGTCCAGATGGCGCTCATTGCGCGGTCTCCGCCGATGCCGGTTGGCGAATGGCGCGCGAAAACTCGACCGGGTCCGGGCCGGGCAAGGCAGGCTTGCCGAGGTAGCCCTGTTCGCGCAGCCCGGCCAAGGGTTTGCCGGTGTCCAGCCCGCCCTGCTCGTAGAGATATTCCGGCAGATAGCCGGACAGGAGAATGCGGTAGTCCATGGGCAGGCCCGGCACGATCGCCCGCACCATGCGGTAGACCAGCGTGGTGCAGTTGGCCGTCACGGTGTGATAGAAGCGCGGCGCATCGGCCAGTTCATTCGCGGTGCGCACATAGGACAGGAACAGTTCGCGCATGGCGGGCACGGGCATGTCGACGGAATACCGGTACACGCGTTCGGCGCGCGGCCCGGCGCGCACGTAGAGGATGTCGCGCTCCTTCGCCGCGATCACGCTCAGTTCGAACTGCTTGAAGAAGCCGCCGATTTCCGAGAACTGCTCGCCGCGCTCCTTGCGGATCTCGACCGAGAACACGACGTGGCGGCCGTCGGTGAAACCGAAGGAGACCAGCGTGTGGGCGATGGCCGGACTGCCCCAGTACGACAGGACCATGTCCACCGAGACCAGGTCGTTCAGGTTGTACTGCTGGCTTTCCCAACGCGCGGTGTAGCGCGTGTCGGTATCGGCCTGCCAATCGAAATTGCGCACGCTGTCCAGCGTCACGATGGATCCGGAAACGCTGCCGCGCAGCGTGCGCGCCACGTCGTCCGCCCAGATGCGGTCGTTGGACGGCGCCAGCGTCTGCCACCACAGGCACAGCGCGGCCATGCCGATCAGCCAGGTCCAGGCGGCGCGCCGGGCGCGTCCGCGCCACAGCGCGATGGCCGCGTACAGGCACAGCCCGGCCCAGGCCAGCGCCGCCGCGCCCTGCGCCACCGCCCCGCCCGGCATGCGATAGTCCAGCGCCAGGCCGCCCCACAGCGCGGAAAGGATGAGAACAAGGCTGAAGATGACGCGCCCGGCCATGGCCAGGCAGCCGCGCCGGGCTCGATTACATGCTGCCATGCTGTTGCACGATTTCCAGGACGCCGTTGATCACGAACTGCACCGCCATGCACACCAGCAGGAAGCCCATGATCCGGGAGATGGCTTCCACTCCGCCCTGGCCGATCACGGCCACGATGCGCCCGGCCGAGCGCAGGCAGATCCAGAACAGCAGGCCCAGCAGCGAGAATACGAGGATGGGCGTCACCGCCAGCACCCAGGCCGGGTAGGTCTGCGTCACCGACGCATCGAGGGTCGCCGCGCCGCTGATGATCATGGCGATGGTGCCCGGACCCGCCGTGCCGGGCATCGCCAGCGGCACGAAGGCGATATTGGGGGTTTGCCGGTTGGCCTGGGCGTCGGCCACGTCGGCCTCGGACGCGGTCGACGGCGCGGAAGGGAACACCATGCTGAAACCGATGCTGGCCACGATCAGGCCGCCGGCGATGCGCAGCCCCGGGATCGAAATGCCGAAGGTATGCATGATCCAGGCGCCGGCATAGTAGGTCACCACCATGATGCCGACCACGTAGAAAGCCGCCTGCTTGACCTGGCGTTCGCGCTCTTTATAGGGGATCTGCTGGCCCAGGGACAGCAGCAGCGTCATGGAGGTCAGGGGGTTGGCCAGGGGCAGCATCAAGGCCAGCCCCAGGCTGACCAGTTTTCCCAGTTGAATCAGGTCGTCGATCATGGCGATGTGCGCTGCGGGCGGCACCGTTGCGGCGGGTCACAGCTGCTTGGATGATGTTGCAAGCGCGTAATGTACTATACATTACACATTTTCAGCCAGGCATTCCGCCCGGCGCAAGAGCATCCGCGACCGATACGCGGCCATGGGAATGAAGTGAACACGATTCCAGACGATACGGCGCCGCGCGCGCTGACCAGCCGGGGCGAGGCGCGTCGCGTGCGCCTGCTCGAAGCCGCCACGCAATCGTTGCTGGAGCACGGCTATGCGCAAACGTCCATCCAGCGCATCGTGCGGCAGGCGGGCGGCTCGGCGGCCACCGCCTATCAGCTGTTCGGCAACAAGGAAGGCCTGCTGGTCGCGGTGCTGGAGCATGAATTGCACGGCATGCGCGCCGCCGTGTTCGCCGACGTCATGCAGGACCAGCCCGTGGGCCCCGCCCTGCACGAGCTGTCGCGACGTCTGCTGAGCTACACCCTGCTGCCCAAATCGGCCGCGCTCTACCGCCTGATCGTCTCGGAATCGCATCGCCTGCCGCATCTGGCCGAAGCCTTGCGGCTGGCGGTGGAAATGCAGCTGTACGCGCCCCTGGAGCAATGCCTGAAACGGGCCTGCGAGCGTGGCGAATTGCGTATCGACGACCCGCGTTTGGCGGCGCGCACCCTGGGCAACCTGATCAACGGCATCGCCTCGCACGCGCGGCTGACCGGCGGCCGCGCCGAAGGCCCGGACGAGGACCATCTGGCGACCTGCCGTTACGGCGTGGACACCCTGTTGCGCGCCTTCCGCGCGTAGCCGCCGCGCCACTCCCCCCACCCGGCCCGCGCCAGCATCAGCGCCGGCCACAGCATGCAGGCCGCGGCCAGCCACAGATTGGCCCGCAGCCCCAGCGCGTCCACGCTGGGCACGCCCAGCAGCGAACCTGCCGCGATGCCCAGGTTGAACACCGCCACGAACAGCGAGGTGGCGGCCTCCACGGCGTCCGGCGCCGCCGTCATCATCCAGGTTTGCAGCGACACCGACACCGCGCCATAGGCCAGGCCCCACAGCAGCAGCAAGACCGCCGCGGCCGGACGCAACTGGCCCAGCATGCCCAACAGCAGCAGAACCATCAGCAGGCTGAGCGCGATCGTGAGCAAGGTGGCGGCCGGACGCGTGGCGGCCGCAGCCCCGCCCAGGAAATTTCCCGCCACGCCCGCCACGCCATAGGCGAAAAGCAGCGGCCCGATCCAGTTCTCGCCGAACGCCGCATGGATCTGCAGCAGCGGACGGACAAAGGTATAGGCCATGAAATGGCCCGCGACCAGGAACAGCGTGATCCAGAGGCCCCGCCGCAAACCAGGATTGGCCAGCTGCGACGCCAGCTGGCGCGGGCGCAGCGAGCGCGCCGCAGGCAGCGGCGGCAGGCTCAGCAAGGCCATGAGCAGCACACCGGCGCATAGCGCCGCCATGGCGGCAAAGGCCGCCCGCCAGCCGGCCAGCCCGCCGATGAAAGCGCCCAGCGGCACGCCCAGCACGGACGCCACCGCGACGCCGCCGAAGATGATGGAGGTGGCCAGTCCCACGGCGCCCGGCCCGACCAGCCTGCCCGCCAGTCCGCCCGCGATCGCCCAGACCCCGCCGATGCAGAAGCCCACCAGCACCCGCGCCGCCAGGAACCACGGCATGCTGGGCGCCCAGGCGCTGGCCGCGTTGGCGCAAACCAGCAGCGCCAGCAGGCCGCACAGGATCGCGCGGCGGTCCGCGCCCTTTGCGCCGAGGACGACCAGCGGCGCGCACAGCGCCGCCAGGATGGCGGGCACGAACAGCATGAAACCGCCCATGCCCACTGAAACGTCGAGCGCCGCGGTGATGGGCACGAACAGCCCCACCGGCAGCATTTCGCTCGTCACCACGCAGAAGGTCGCCAGGCCCACGGCGGTCACGCCCAGCCAAGCGCGCCAACCGGCGCGCCCCGCCATGGGTTCAGTCAACGAAGCGCCGGCGATGGCGGGGTCTTCAAGGGAAATGCCGCGGGTCATGATCTGTGGTTCCAGGTAAGGCCCTTGCCGGGCCGACCCCTAGGCAGTCTACTGTTTCCATTTCGCTGATAAAGTAGGAAAACCAATAAACACAAGGGACGAATCGTGCGCAATTCACCCTACCCGGCCGCTCGGTTGGATCACATCGGCGACCTGCTCGCGTTCGTACGCGTGGCCGACACGCAAAGCTTTACCGCCGCGGCCGAAAAGCTGGGCCTGTCGCGTTCGGCCATCGGCAAGTGCATCGCGCGCCTGGAACTGGGCCTGGGCGCCCGGCTGCTCCACCGCAGCACGCGCAGCGTCAGCCTCAGCGACGAGGGCCGCGTCTTCTACGAACACGCGCAGCGCATCCTGTCCGAGGTCGACAACGCCACCGACGCCATGGCCAGCCGCAAGCAGGCGCCGCGCGGCCGCCTGCGCATCGACCTGCCGGTATCGCTGGGGCGGCTGCACATCATGCCGCTGCTGCGCGGCTACCTGCGGGATTGGCCCGAGGTCGAGGCGGACGTCAGCTTTTCCGACGACTACATCGACCTGGTGCGCGACGGCGTGGACGTCGCCATCCGCATCGGCGGCGAAACCGACAGCCGGCTGGTGCGTCGGGTGCTGGCGCCGCACCGCCTGATCACCTGCGCCTCGCCGCGCTATCTGGATCGGCACGGAGTCCCCGCCGTCCCGGATGACCTGGCCGGCCATCACACCCTGGCCTACACCCATGCCGGCGCGCTGGTGCCCTGGCGCTTTGCCGTCAACGGCCAGGAACGCAGCGTCCATGTCGCCGGACGCCTGCGGCTGGGCAACACGGAAGCGCTGCGCGACGCCGCGCTGGCGGACGAAGGCATCGTCCAGCTGGGCGCCTTCCTGGTCGGCGAGGACCTGCGCGCCGGCCGGCTGGCGCCAGTGCTGGAAGCCGTGGCGCCCGCCGGCGCCCCCGTGTGCGCGGTCTATCCGCACCGCCGCCACCTGGCGCCCAAGGTGCGCGTCCTGATCGACGCCATCGCCAATGGATGGAGCGGCGGCGCGCCCTGGGCCTGCGACGCCGCGCCGCCACAGCCATAGGCATGCGCCCGATCCACTATGATTGCCGGCATTGCCCCGCCGGGCGCAATACCGGATACCCAGGGACGCTGCCAGCCATGCCCTAGCCTGCGCCCCGCCATTTCCCCCGGAGTTTTACTTGAGCGACATCTACCAATTCAGCCGCGGCACGGCGCCGCTGCTGATCTCCATTCCCCACCTGGGCAGCATGATTCCCGACGCGCAACGCGCGCAGATGACGCCGCTGGGCCTGCAGTCGGGCGATACCGACTGGCACCTGGACACGCTGTACCAATTCGCCGAAGCGCTGGGCGCGTCCGTCATCGGCGCGCGCTATTCGCGCTATGTGGTGGACCTGAACCGCCCGCCCAACGATGAAAGCCTGTATCCCGGCCAGACCAAGACCGGCCTGTGCCCGGCCCAGACCTTCCGCGGCGACGCCCTCTACCGCAACGAAGCCGTCCTGACCGAGGCCGAACGCGAACACCGGCTGCAGGCCTACTGGAAGCCCTACCACGCCAAGCTGTGCGAGGAAATCGACCGCATCAAGGCCGAACACGGCACCGTGCTGCTGTGGGAAGCGCACTCGATCGCCAGCGTGCTGCCGCGCCTGTTCGAGGGCAAGCTGCCCGACCTGAACATCGGCACCGCCGACGGCGCAGCCTGCGCGCCCGACATCCTGGCGACGGTCGAAGCGCGGCTGCGCGAAAACACCGCCTACACCTGGGCGGTGAACGGCCGCTTCAAGGGCGGCTACATCACGCGCCACTACGGCAAGCCGGCGGACAACATCCACGCCATCCAGCTGGAAATGTGCCAGTCCACCTACATGGACGAAACGCATCCCTACGCCTATCGCCCCGAACTGGCGGACAAGGTCATTCCGCTGGTCGAAGGCATGGTGCAGTCGGCGCTGCGGCAAACCGAGACGCGCCAGCGCTGATCGCAAGCCGGCCCCCGCCCCGAACCGCTCCAGGCGTTTGCCGCCTTGGGGCGGTTTTTTTTCGCCTCGACGCCCGGGTATTCCCCAAGTTTTCACATCACAATCCAAAACGTAGTATCTCAACCGAGCTACGTAAAACATTACGAGCCATAATGAAAAATACGTGGAGACAAAAAATGAAGACATGGAGTCACGCCGCCTGCGGCGCGCTGGCGCTGTGCGCCCTGTATGCGACAGGGGCGCGCGCCGCCGATCCCGACACGTTCAAGATCGGCGGCGTGGTGTCGCTGTCGGGCACCTACGGCATCTTTGGCGAAGACATGCGCAAGGGCGTCACCATCGCCATCGAGCAGCGCGGCGGCAAGGTGCTGGGCAAGCCGATCCAGGTCACCTGGGAAGACGATGAAACCAAGCCGCAGCCCGCGGTGCAGAAAACCACCCGCCTGATCTCCGATGGATCGCAGATGATCTTCGGCGCGGTCAGCTCGGCCAGCACGCTGGCCATCATGAACATCGCCAAGCAGCGCAAGATTCCTCACTTGGTCACCATGTCGGCCGACGACAAGATCACGGTGCCGGGCGGCTCGCGCTATACCTTCCGCACCTCCAACACGCTGGGCATGGAGCAGCGCATGGCGCTGGCCTACTCCAAGGAACAGAAGCTCAAGCGGGTCTACGGCGTGACGGCCGACTACCAGGCCACGCGCGACAGCTGGGACTGGTACCGGCGCGAGGCCGAGAAGGCCGGCATCGAGATCGTGGGCGCCGACTTCCCGCCGCTGGGCAACCGCGACTATTCGTCCATCGCCGACAAGATCGCGCGCTCCAACGCCGACGGCGTGGCGCTGTTCATGACGGGCTCGGACGCCGTCACCATGGTCAAGCAGGCCGGCCAGATCGAACTGGGCAAGACGCGCAAGATCTTCGGGCCGGTGATCGCCGACGAGACCATGGCGGCCGGCGTCGGCCCCACCGCGGTCGGCGTGCAATCGGGCGTGAGATATCACTTCACCGTCGAGAACGACGCCAACAAGGCCTTCGTCGAGGCTTTCCGCAAGAAATACAACGAGTTCCCCTCGGCCGCCGCGGGCGAAGCCTACGACGGCATGAGCTGGTGGCTGGACGTGGTCGACAAGACCGGCACCTGGGACAAGGAAAAATGGGTCGAGGCGTTTGCCGCCAGCGAGCGCACCAACTCCGTGGAAGGCAAGAAGACCATGCGCGCCTGCGACCACCAAGCCATGCAGAACGGCCTGTGGGGCGTGGTGGACACGGGCAAGCCGCCGCAGCCGGCCTACGTCATGGACATCGTCAAGGTGTTCCCGCCGGATCAGGTTTTCGAACCCTGCGCGGGCTGAAGCCGCCGCGTCATGCACCCGCCGGTCCCCGTGGACCGGTTTTCCCCCCGGCGCGCCCTCGCGCGCCGCCTGACGGATTTTTGCCATGTCCACCGTGATCATCGGCCTGAGCCTGGGAATGCTGCTGTTCCTGCTGGCGTCCGGCCTTACGCTTATCTTCGGCATGCTGGGCGTCATCAACTTCGCCCATGGCGCGCTGTACATGCTGGGCGCCTATCTGGCCTTCGACATCCAGCTGCGCACCGGTTCCTTCATCGCCGGGCTGGTCGTGGCGACGGTGGGCGTCGGCCTGGTCGGCGTGGCGATGGAACGGCTGGCCCTGCGGCCGCTGTACAACCGCCCGCACTTCTATCAGCTGATCCTGACCTTCGGCTTCATCCTCGTCATCAGCGAGGCCGTGAAGTTCGTCTGGGGCCTGGGCTACCAGGAAACGCCGATGCCGGCGCTGCTGGCGGGCACGGTCGAGCTGGCCGGCAGCACCATCCCCGTCTATCGCCTGTTCGTCATCGTCTTCGGCCTGCTGGTGTCGGCCGCGCTGTTCTTCGTGCTGGAAAAAAGCACCTTCGGCATGCTGGTGCGCGCGGCTAGCAGCGATGGCGAAATGGTGCGCATCCTGGGCCTGCCGGCCGCCACCATCCGCAGCGCGGTGTTCGGCGTGGGCGCGGCGCTGGCCGGGCTGGCCGGCGCCATCTCCGCGCCGCTGTTTCCGATAGAGCTGGGCATGGCCACCAACACCATCATCGACTGCTTCATCGTGGTGATCCTGGGCGGGCTGGGCAACATCCGCGGCGTGGTCGCGGCGTCGCTGCTGATCGGCATGGTGCGCGCGGTGGGCTACACCTTCATGCCCAGCTGGGTCGACATCCTGACGTTCGCCATGCTGATCGCCACGCTGCTCACCCGTCCGCAAGGACTGTTCTCCCGCCAAGCGAGGCTGGCATGACGACTTCCCGGCAAGACGCCGCCATCGCGGCAGGCGTGGCCGCCGCGGTGATCGCGGTGCCCTTCTGCACGCAAAACGATTTCCTGTTGAACCTGACCATCCTGATCATGGTGTGGTCCATCTTCGCCGTGGGCTTCGACCTGGTGTTCGGCCTGCTGGGCATGGTGTCCTTCGGCCACGCCGCCTTCCTGGGCACCGGCGGCTACGCGCTGGCGCTGGCGACCCAGCGCTACGGCCTGCCGTTCGAGGCCGGCCTGGCGCTGGCCATCGTGGCGGGCGCCGCCTGCGCCTGGATCTTCAGCGTGTTCGCGCTGCGGGTCTCGGGGATCTTCTTCGCGCTGGTCACGCTGGCGCTGTCGCAGCTCATGTACATCCTGGCCGACAGCAAGCTGCGCGAATGGACCGGCGGCGCCGACGGCCTGCCCGGCATCGGCCGGCCGGAACTCGCGGGCATCGACTTCTTCGATACCGTGAACTTCTATTGGTACGTCGCCGCCGTGTTCGCCCTGGTGATGGCCTTGATGGCGATGCTGCGCGCCTCGCCCTTCGGCCGCGCGGTCTCGGGCGTGCGGCAGAACGAGATCCGCGCCGCGCAACTGGGCTACAACGTGCAGCGCCTGAAGCAGATCACCTTCCTCGTGTCCGGCGCGGTCGGCGGCCTGGCGGGCGGACTGCTGACCGCGGTGCTGATGTACATGAACCCGCAGATGCTGCACTGGACCACCTCTGGCGACGTCATCATCATGACCCTGCTGGGCGGCGCCGGCACGCTGTGGGGACCGGTGGCCGGCGTGCTGCTGTTCGAAGCGCTGAAGGAATGGCTCAGCGGCTGGACGCCCTACTGGTACGGCATCCTGGGCCTGGTCTTCATCCTGGCCACGCTGTATTTCCCGCAAGGGGTGCTGGGCGCGCTGCAGGCCCGCTGGAGCCGCAGGCGCCCCGCGGCCCCGGCCCCCGCCAGTCCATCCGCGTCCGCCGTGCCGCTGGCCCCGCGCGAAGGGAGCCCGTCATGAGCGATATCGCCCTGCAATGCGAACAGGTCAGCGTCACCTTCGGCGCGCTGCGCGCCATCGAGGACTTCAGCTACGCCTTCGAAACCGGCCGCGTCTACGGCCTGATCGGCCCCAACGGCGCCGGCAAGACCACCCTGCTCAACGTGCTATCAGGCAACCTGCCCGGACATGGCGGGCGCATCCTGTGCCACGGCGCGGACATCTCGCGCCTGCGGGCCCATGAACGCGCCCGGCACGGCATCGGCCGCAGCTTCCAGATCACCAAGATCTTTCCTGAAATGACGGTGCTGGAGAACCTGCGCATCGCCGCGCAGATCAGCCATTCGCATCTGCTGCCGTTCTGGCTGGCGCCGCGCTACGACCGCCGCCTGGCGTCCACCATCGACGCCATGCTGGAACTGACCGACCTGACGGCCTGGCGCGACACCGTGGCGGGCACTTTGTCCTACGGCTTGCAGCGCGCGCTGGAGCTGGGCCTGACCCTGCTGCCCGACCCGCGCATCCTGCTGCTGGACGAACCGCTGGCGGGCGTGGGCCACCACGAAATCGCGGCCGCCACCCGCCTGATCCGCCATGCGGCCGCCGGCCGCACGGTGCTGCTGATCGAACACAACATGGACGTGATCATGACGCTGTCCGAACACATCGTGGTGCTGTCCAACGGCCGCAAGGTCGCCGAGGGACCGCCGGCCGCCATCCGCGACGACGCCACCGTGCGCGCCGTCTACCTAGGCGAGGAGGTGGCGGCATGATCGAACTGCAACACGCCAGCGTGCATTACGGCCAGGCGCTGGCGCTCAAGAACATCGCCTTGCGCGCCGCCCAGGACGAGATCGTCGCCATCGTGGGGCGCAACGGCGCCGGCAAGTCCACCGTGCTCAAGACGCTGATCGGGCTGCTGCCGCTGTCCGCCGGCAACCGCCTGATCGCCGGCCAGGACGCCACGTGCCGCGCCGTCGAACAGATCAGCCGCGACGGAATCGCGCTGGTGCCCGACACGCGCCGCATCTTCCCCAACCTGACGGTGCGGGAGAACCTGCGCATGGGCGCGCTGGCACACCAGCCCGGCTACTGGACGCAGGACCGGGTGCTGCAGGCCTTTCCGCGGCTGGGCGAACGCATAGGCTTCCATGGCGACCAGCTGTCCGGCGGCGAACAGCAGATGCTGTCGATCGCGCGCGCCCTGCTGGGCAATCCGCGCGTCCTGCTGCTGGACGAGCCGACCGAGGGACTGGCGCCGCGCATCGTCAACGAACTGATCGAGGTCTTCGCCGAAGTCCACCGCCAGGGCACGGGCATCGTGCTGGTCGAACAGAACCTGAAGGTCCCAGCCCGCCTGGCGCACCGCCAGTACGTGCTGGACCACGGCGAAATCGCCTGGAGCGGATCGGCCGCGCAAGTCCAGGCCGACCGCCACATCATCGAATCCATCCTCACCACGGGCATCCAAGCATGAGCAACGACACCACCTACATCGCGGGCGTGGGCATCACCCGCTTCGACAAGCAGCCTGCCAGAAGCGTCAAGGACCTGGTGCGCGACGCGGTCACGCAGGCGCTGGCCGACGCGGGCTGCGACGCCGCCGACCTGCAGGCAGCCTACTTCGCCACCGCCGGCCAGGGTTCCATCGAAGGCCAGTACATGGTGGCGGGCCAGGTCGCGCTGAAGGCCATGGGCATCGCCGGCATCCCCGTCACCAACGTCGAGAACGCCTGCGCCAGCTCCAGCACCGCGCTGAACGCGGCGCACTTGTACGTGGCGTCGGGCGCGGGTGACATCTGTCTGGCCGTGGGCGTGGACAAGCTGTTTTCCGAGGACAAGGCCAAGAGCTTCGCCGTGTTCGACGGCGCCTGGGACGTGCACGACGCGCCGGCGCAGATGGCCCGGCTGATGGTGCTGGCGCCCGACGTGACGCCTCCGCCCGGCTTCGAGGAACCGGGCAAGCGCAGCGTGTTCATGGACATCTATGCCAGCCTGGCGCGGCTGCACATGAAGACCTTCGGCACCACCCAGCGCCAGCTTGCCGCCGTGGCCGCCAAGAACCACATGCATTCCACCCGCAATCCGCTGGCCCAGTTCCAGTACCCCATGACGATAGACGAGGCCCTGGCCGCGCGGCCCGTGTCCTGGCCGCTGACCCTGCCCATGTGCGCCCCCATCAGCGACGGCGCGGCCGCCGCCATCGTCTGCAACGCCCAGGGCTTGAAGCGCCTGCAACGCGCCCGCGCCGTGCGCCTGTACGCCAGCGTGCTGCGCACCGCGACTGACCGCCCGGCCGATCACTACGACCAGCACCTGTGCCATCTGGCCGCGCTGGAAGCCTATGAGCGCGCCGGTGTCGGCCCGCGGGACATGTCGCTGGCGGAAGTCCATGACGCCACCGCATTCGCCGAGATCCAGCAGACCGAGGCGCTGGGCTTCTGCGCCTTCGGCGAAGGCGGACCGATGGCCGAATCCGGCGCCACCAGCCTGGGCGGCCGCATCCCCATCAACGTGTCCGGCGGCCTGTTGTCGCGCGGCCACCCCATAGGCGCGACCGGACTGGCTCAGGTCCACGAAATGGTGATCCAGCTGCGCGGCGAAGCCGGCGCCCGCCAGGTCGAAGGCGCGCGCTTCGCCATCGCCGAGAACGGCGGCGGCTTCAACGGCGTGGAAGAGGCGGTGACCTGCATCACCCTGCTCGGCCGCTGATCCGCGCGCCCCATCAACCCAGAGACCGCCATGCATCTCAGCTCTCTCTTTCACCGCAGCGCCACGATTTACGCCGATCAGCCCGCGCTGGCCGCCGGCACCCGCGATCCCCTCAGCTACGCCCAGCTCCAGGCGCGGGTGCAGGCGCTGGCCGGCTGGCTGCGTGGCCCGCTGGGCCTTTTGCCCGGCCAGCGCGTCATGCTGGCGCTGCGCAACCACCCCAGCTACATCGAATCGATGCTCGCCATCTGGCATGCTGGCCTTTGCGCCGTGCCGGTCAACGCTAAGCTGCATCCCAACGAACTCGAATACATCCTGCGCGACAGCGATGCGCGCCTGTGCCTGTCGCAGGGCGAATTGCTGCAGGCGCTGGCGCCCGTCGCCCGCAGCCTGCCAGCGACGCGCGTGGTGGACGTGGAATCGGCCGACTACGCGGCCGGCGCGCGGGGACTGCCCTTGGCCCTGGAAGCGCGTCCGCCGCAGGACCTGGCCTGGCTGTTCTATACCAGCGGCACCACCGGCAAGCCCAAGGGCGTCATGCTCAGCCACGCCAACCTGGTCGGCATGTGCCTGAACTTCTATGCCGACGTGCAGTCGGTGCAGCCCGGCGACGCCATGGTCCACGTGGCGCCGCTGTCGCACGGCGGCGGCCTCTACAGCATTCCGTACTGGCTGCACGGCGCCTTGCAGATCGTGCCCGACAGCGGCGGCCTGGACGAAGAAGAACTGTCCGGGCTGCTGACGCACTACCGCAACGTCAGCCTGTTCGCCTCGCCCACCATCGTGCAGCGCATGGTGCGCCACGCCCGCCAGGCGGGCGGCCCGCCGCCCGGCCTGCGCACGCTGGTCGTGGGCGGCGCGCCGTTCTACATCGAAGACATCAAGGACGCAGTGGCCTGCTACGGCGCGCGCGTGGCGCAGATCTATGGACAGGGTGAAAGCCCCATGTCGATCTCGGCCCTGTCCGCGGCCCAGATCGCCGACGCCGTGGCCCGCGACGATGACGCGCTGCTGGGTTCGGTGGGCTACATCCAGTCGGCCATGGACGTCGAAATCCGCGAGGCCTCCGGCCAGCGGGCAGCCCCTGGCGAATTGGGCGAAGTCGTCGTCAGCGGACCGACGGTGATGCAAGGCTACTGGAACAATCCGCGCGCCACCGCCGACACGCTGGCCGGCGGCTGGCTCCATACGGGCGATATCGGCATCCTGGACGAGCGCGGCCTGCTGCACCTGAAGGACCGATCCAAGGACGTCATCATCAGCGGCGGCACCAACATCTATCCGCGCGAAGTGGAAGAGGCGCTGATGCGCCACGACGCCGTGCAGGAAGTCTCGGTGGTCGGCAGCCCCGACCCCGAATGGGGCGAATCTGTGCTGGCCTTCGTGGTGCTCAAGCCCGGCGCCCGGGCCTCGGAACAGGACCTGGACCGGCTCTGCCTGGCATCCATCGCGCGCTTCAAGCGCCCCAAGCGCTACGTCTTTCTGGAGGAGCTGCCCAAGAACAGCACCGGCAAAGTGTTAAAACGCGAACTCCAACAACGCGCGCTTCCGACTCCATGACCCAGTCCTCCCCCCTCTTTGGCCGCACGGCTGTCAGCCAGACCGAAAAGGCCTATTGCGCCCTGGAGGAAATGATCGTCACGGGCGAACTGCCGCCCGGCAGCCAGTGGTCGGAAACCACCCTGAGCGAACGCGTCGGCATCGGCCGCTCGCCGGTGCGCGACGCGCTGCAGAAACTGGCGTTCCAGCGCCTGGTGGAAATCGCCCCGCGCCAGGGCATCTTCATCTCCGAGATCGACTACCAGGGCCAGTTGAAGATCATCCAGGCGCGGCGCGAAATCGAACGGCTGATCGTGGCGCAGGCGGCGCAGTGGGCCGACGACGGCGAGCGCGCCGAACTGGCGCGCCTGGCCCGCGAACTCGAAGACCTGAAGGCCGTCAACGACATGCGCATGTACATGCGCCTGCATTTCAGCCTGACCAGCCAGATCGGCGCCGCCTCGCGCAACAGCTACGCGGCCGAGTTCCACGCCATGCTGCAGACGCTGGCGCGGCGCTTCCTGTACTTCCACCAGAAGCGCCATCCGGACCTGGTGCAGATCTGCGAGCTGCACATCCAGCAGATCAACGCCATCGTCGAAGGCTCGGTGGAGCGCGCCATCGCCACGGCCGAGGCGCGCAACGACTACGCCGAGAACCTGGCGCGCAATATCCTGATGGAGCTGATCGTCACGTCGGCGGTCACCATCAGCTCCCCGCCGCGCGGCAGAAGCGGCGCGGACTGAAGCGCGGGCGCGGCCTCAACGGCCCGTGTCCGCCAGGTTCTGCCAGGCGCCGGTGCTGCGTCCCTCTTCGGCCAGGAACTCCACCAGCGTCGGCAAGGCCGCATCCATGGGCCGGTTGGGCTGCATCCGCATCACGTAGCCCCAGGAGCCCGGCATGCGCAGATGCGGCACCAGGGGCACCAGCCGGCCGCTGGCGAGTTCCTCGTCGATCAGCGGCGCGCGTCCCAGGGCGATACCAACCCCGGCGGCCGCGGCGGCCGCGACCGTGCTCAGGCCGCTCAGCACCATGGGCTCCTGCCAGTCGGATTCGGCCAGGCCCAGGCGCGGGCTCCAGGTGCGCCAGTCGGTCTCGGGGCTGTCCACGTGCTTTTCCTCCAGCCAGCGGTGGCGCAGGAAGACGCCAGGATCGCCGCGCTCGGCCGGATCGACCAGCGACGGGCTGCAAACCGGCACCACGGTCTCGGTCATGAGCGGGATGTCGCCAGGTTCCGCGATATGCGGCCCCATGGCGCGCACATGCAGGAACGCCAGGTCGATGTCCTGGCTTTTCCACGCCGGGTCCTGGCTGGCGTGCAGGTACACCTGGATGTCGATGCCGGGATGCAGCTCGATGAAGCGCCCGATGCGCGGGGCCAGCCACATGGCGGCCAGCGACGGATTGGCGGAAACGTTCAGCGTATCGCGCCGTTTGCCGCGGGCCGAGGCCCGCACGTTGCGGCAGGCGGTCTCCAGCAGGGTCAAGGCCTGTTGCACCGACGCCAGCAGGTCCGCGCCCGCCGCGGTGGTTTCGGCGCGCCGCACCGTGCCGCCGCGGCGCAGCAGCGCCACGCCCAAGTCGGCCTCCAGCGCCCGCAACTGATGGCTGACGGCGCTCTTGGTGACATGGAGTTCGGCGGCGGCGCGGCTCAGGCTGCCCAGGCGGGCGACGGCCTCGAAGGCGCGCAAGGCCGCCAGAGGCGGCGTGTGGTTGGGTAGATCGGCCATGGGTCAAGTCTAGCTCAACCCAAGATTGAAAAACTATCGCTTTCGCCGGGACGCGCGATCAGTGACCATGCAAGCACTGAAAGGAGTTTGCTATGTATTTCGATTCGCGCCTATGGCAGTTGACGGCGGGCCTTCGCGCCGGCATGGCGGGCGGCATATTCCTGGGCCTGCTGGCCCTGGCCGCCGGCATCGCCCGCTACGTGTTCCTGGGCCAGCTGCTGGCCCGCGTGTTCGACGGCGCGCCGCCTCAGGACTGGCTTGCGCCCGCGCTGTGCGCCGCCGCCATGGTGCTGCTGCGCGCCTTCCTCGACCACTGGCGCACCGTGCAGGCCAACCGCTGCGCCGCCACCGTGCAGCACGCGCTGCGCGCCCGGCTCTATGACCGCATCGTGACCCTGGGCCCGGCCTGGTTCGCCAACCAGCGCACGGGCGGCGTGATGCTGACCGTGGTGGACGGGGTCGAGCAGCTGCAGGCTTTCTTCGGCCAGTACCTGCCGCAAGTCGCGATCGCCGCCGCCGCGCCCTTCGCCATCTTCGCCGTGATCGCGTTCTGGGACGTGCCCACCGCGCTGGTGTTCCTGGCGGCCGCGCTGTTCGCGCTGTTCGGCCCCATGGCGGTGCACATGCTGGACCGCCGCGCCAGCCTGGCCCGCAGCAAGTCCCTGAACGATTTCGGCGAGGACTTCCTGGATGCCGTGCAGGGCCTGCCCACGCTGAAGTCCTATGGCCAGGGCAAGGCCTGGGGCCAGCGGCTGGCCGCCCGCGCCCGCAGCCTGTCTGACAACACCTTCTGGGTGCTGTCGGTCAGCCTCTTGACGCGCGGCATCAGCGACCTGGGCGTGGCCCTGGGCGCGGCGCTGGCGCTCACGCTGGGCGCCTGGCGCGTGGCCCACGGCGACATGAGCGTGGAAGCCCTGCTGATCGTGCTGATGGCCGGCACCGAGATCTTCCGTCCGCTGCGCGACCTGCGTTCGGTGCTGCACCGGGGCATGCTCGGCCAGTCGGCCGCCGCCAGCATCCATGCGCTGACGGACGCCCAGCCGCTGACGCCTGCCCCCGCGGCGGGCGGCAAGGCGCCCGGCCGGCTCGCGCCGACCATCGAATTCGACAACGTGGCGTTTTCCTACACGCCCGAGCGCCGCGCCCACCAGGGCTTGAGCTTCCGGATCGCGGCGGGCGAACGCGTCGGCGTGGTCGGCCCCAGCGGCGCCGGCAAGTCCACCATCGTGCGCCTGCTGCTGCGCGAATGCGTGCCCCAGTCCGGCCGCATCCGCATCGGCGGCCATGACGTGAACGAACTGGACACCGAGGCGCTGCTGTCGCACATCGCGCTGGTCAGCCAGGACATCACGCTGTTCCACGGCACTATCGACGACAACCTGCGGCTGGGCCGCCCCGACGCCACCCACGAACAGGTGCGCGCCGCCGCCCGCGCCGCCAATATCGACGACTTCATCATGGCGCTGCCCGAGGGCTACGCCACCCGCATCGGCGAGCGCGGCCTGCAGCTGTCCGGCGGCCAGCGCCAGCGCGTGGCGATCGCCCGCGCCCTGCTGCGCGACGCGCCCATCCTGATCCTGGACGAGGCGCTGTCGTCGGTGGACACCGAAAACGAAGCGCTGATCCAGCAGGCGCTGGACCGCCTGATGGCCGGCCGCACAACCTTGATCCTGGCGCATCGCCTGGCCAGCGTCATCGGCGCCGACCGCTGCCTGGTGCTGGACCAGGGCCGCGTCGCGGAGGAAGGGCCGCATGCCGAACTGATGCGGCAAGGCGGCCTGTACTACCGCCTGATGCACGAACAGGCGGCCGCGCACCGCAATCCATCGGCGGGATCCGCCGCCCCGGCCACCGCCGCCCCTGCGCAGACCACCGACCGCGAGGCCTCCGGCCAGGAATCCGGCGGACAAGGCCCTGCCCTGCGCTCGCTGGATGCGGATGCGGTCCAGGTCGGCTGGCGCGCCACGCTCGGCACCCTGCTTTCGGTGGTGCGGCCGTGGCGCGGCACGCTGACCGCCACGATCCTGCTGGGCGTGGCGCGGGTCGCGGCCTACATCGGCGTGGGCGTGTTCAGCGCGCTGATCGTCGCCGCCATCCGCGACGGCCGCGACTACTCGGCCCTGATCGCCGGCCTGCTGGTCGCTGCGCCGCTGGCCGCGCTGTTCCACTGGCTGGAATCCTGGCTGGCCCACGCCATGGCGTACCAGCTGCTGGCCGACATGCGGGTCAAGCTCTACGACAAGCTGGAGCGCCTGGCCCCGGCCTACCTGTTGCAGCGCCGCTCCGGCGACCTGGTGGCCCTGGCCACCCAGGACGTGGAAATGGTGGAGTACTTCTACGCCCACACCATCGCCCCCGCCATCGTCTCGGTGCTGGTGCCGCTATCCGTGCTGGGTTTCCTGGGCATCTACAGCTGGCCGGTGGCGCTGGCGCTGCTGCCCTTCCTGGCCTACGCGCTGGTGTCGCCGGTGCGCGGGCGCCGCAAGGTCGACGCGCTGGGCGACAAGGCGCGCGAGGCGCTGGGCGAGATGAGCGCCCACACCACCGACACCATCCAGGGCCTGGCCGACCTGACCGCCTTCCAGGCCACCGGCCGCCGGCGCGATGAATTCCTGCGCGTGGCCGACCATTACCGGACCCGCCGACTGGACATCATGGATGACCTGTCCCGGCAGACCGCGGGCTTTGAAATCGCGATGGGCCTGGGCGGCGTGGCCGTGGCGGTCGTGGGCGCGCTGCAGGTATCGGCCGGCGCGCTGTCGGCCGGCATGCTGCCCCTGCTGGTGCTGATCGCCCTGGCCACTTTCCTGCCCGTGTCCGAGATCTCGCAGGTCAGCCGGCAACTGGCCGACACCATCGCCGCCACCCGCCGCCTGCACGTGGTCTCCAACGAACCCGAGCCCGTGACCGACGGGCCGCTGGCGGCGCCCGTCTCCGCCCACGGTCTGTCGCTGGCCTTCGACCACGTCAGCTTCGCCTATCCCGGCAAAAGCACGGACACCTTGCGCGACCTGAGCTTCAAGGTGCCGGCCGGCGCCACCGTGGCCGTGGTGGGCGCGTCCGGCGCGGGCAAGAGCACGGTCGCCAGTCTGCTGCTGCGCTTCTGGGATCCACGCGCGGGACAGGTCAAGCTCGATGGCGTGGACCTGCGCCAACTGCAGCTGGACGGCCTGCGCGAACGGGTGGCGCTGGTGACGCAGGACACCTACCTGTTCAACGACACGCTGGAAGGCAATATCCGGCTGGCCCGGCCCGAGGCCAGCCCCGCGGACCTGGCGCGCGCGCTGGAGCAAGCCGCGCTGGCGGACTTCGTGCACGCGCTGCCAGAGGGCCTGGCGACGCGCGTGGGCGAACGCGGCATGCAGCTGTCGGGCGGCCAGCGCCAGCGCATCTCGATCGCCCGCGCCTTCCTGAAGAACGCGCCAGTCCTGATCCTGGACGAAGCCACCTCGCACCTGGACACGCTGTCGGAAATGCAGGTGCGCGGCGCGCTGGACGTGCTGATGCGCCATCGCACCACCCTGGTCATCGCGCACCGCCTGTCGACGATACGCGATGCCGACCTGATCCTGGTGCTGGAGCGCGGCACGCTGGCGGAGGCCGGCACGCACGACCAATTGCTCAAGCGGCAAGGGGTCTATGCGCGCCTGGCCAGCCACCAGGGCGGCTACGCCGTCAATAGCGCAACGTCTCTACCGACTTAGCGTTGGCGCGCACTTCCGCATCCGTGAACCAGACCCGCTTGCTGCCGAAGCCGGTGTACAGGTCGAACTGGTCGCGGGTGTGGGCCGATGGCGTGCCATCCGGGGCGACAAAGCCGCTCTGCCCCGGCGCCACCACGTCCACCGCGCGCACGCCGCGGCCGTCGAACACCGTCATATTGTTCTCGGTGCCGCGGTTCTGCGTGGCTGGGAAGCTCAGCACCGCCTTGTCGTCCGCCTGGGGCACGCCCAGGAAGTTCTTGGGCGCGAACACCATGGGCGGCGCGGGGATGCGCCAGCCCGCGGGATCCTGGCCGTAGGCCTTCTGCAAGACTGCCAGCGCATCGTCCAGCGCGGCCAGGCTCACGTCCTGCGGCCGCTGGCCGTTGAAGAAGTCGTACTTCTGCGGCACGCCTGAATCGCGGCCGGCCAGCGCGTTGAACAACGCCTTCACCCCCACCGTCAGGTTGACCGAACCCGTGGCCGGCGCCGCCTGCGTCGGATAGCCGGTGGCGCTGTACCACTTGAAGAAGTCCGCGGGCATCTCATCGGCCAGCGTGCGCTTGAGCATGGCCCGCAGCCAGGCGTCCATCACCGCAGGCCCCGCGTTGTCGTAATAGCCCGCCTGCTTGTCGCTCGTACCCATGCCGTCCCAGGACGCCAGCCCCGCGACCAGCTGCGCGCGCGCATCGCCGGCCGGCAGCCCCTGCACCGCCTGCTGCAGGAACGGCAGGAAGTGGCGGCGGTTCACGTCGGCATAGCTGGTGGTGCGGATCAGGTCCCACATCTGCTGCGCGCTGACCTTGCCGCCATTGGCCGTCATCGCCTTCAGGCGGGTCTCGATCTCGGCATAGCGGTCCGCCTGGCCCCACACGATGGCGAACAGGTCGGTGGACGGATAGCCGCGCATGGGCTGGTTGTTCCAGTTGGCGATGAAGCCCTGGCGCGGGTTGTAGACCTGCGGGTTGGACGAGAACGGCAGCATGCCGTCCCAGTCCATCTCGCCCGTGCCCGGCACGGGCAGGCGCGGATCGTGGCCCGGACGGCGCTTGGGATAGAAGCCCGTATGCGCGTAGCCGATGTTGCCCTTGTCGTCGGCGTAATACCAGTTGATGGTCAGCGCGTGGCGCGCCGCCTGCTGCTTCCACTGGTCCCAGTTGCGCGACTGCGCCTTGTGGGTCCAGGCCATCAGCGATTGCAGTTCAAAGCCTTCCCAGGCCCGCGCCTTGGCATAGGCCACGTGCTGCTTGTCGTCGAACTTGGTGACGATGCCGTGCACCGTGCGGTACACGTCCATCACCACCGGCTGCCCATTCTTGACCTCGATGAGCTCGGTGCGCTTTTCCATCGTCTTCCAGACGCCGTCGTGGAAATAGCGGGTGCGGTCGTTCGGGTCGAGCTTTTCGGCGTAGATGTCCACGTCGTCGCCAAAGCCCGCGGTCGAGCCCCAGGTCACGTGCGCATTGTGTCCGAACAGGATGCTGGGATAGGCGAACGGCGTGTTGCCCACCACGTCGAAGCCCGCGCCGTGCAGGCCGATGCCGTAGGTGTAGGCAGGATTCCACCAGCCGAACTGCGGTCCGTTCAACAGGATGGAACGGGCGTCCTTGGCGTGGTCGCGGCCCACGATCCACATATTGCTGGTGGTCGGAAAACCGGCGATGCCCGGTTGCCCCGATTCCGCGAACTGCGCCAGCAGCCGCGCCGGCACGGCAGCGGGCGCCTCGTCCAGCACGCCGCGCGTCTGCGGATCCCGCGCCACGCGCTCAAGCATGGGCGGCGTGCCGTCGTAGCGCGGCAGCGCATAGGACAGCTTGGCGGGCGGCCGGGCGCCATCGGGCCGGTACACGCCTTCTTCCTCGGGTACCGTGGTGGGCGCGCGGCTGTCGGTCATCCAGCGCAATTGGTTGAAGATCTGCATGGCGCGCTCGTCGCCGTGCCGGTCCTTCAGCGCCGTCAGCAGCGCCAAGTTGTCGATCTCGCTATTGGCATCGGAAAAACGGTTGGCCATGGTGCCCACGAACACCATCGCCACGTCATAGGCTGTCCAGTCTGCTGGCTGGAAGCGCAGGTCGTTGAATTCCTTGGGCATCAGGCTGCCGGGCTCGGCGCGTACCCGCGCGATCCAGGCGTTCATGCCGGCCGCGTAGCCGTCCAGGATTTGGCGCTCGGATGCCGGCAGCGCGGCCAGCTGGCGCTGGATGCGCTCGGGCGAAAAATTGCCGCGGATGGATTTGTCGAACGCCACCATGGGCTGGCCCAGCACCTCGGCCACCCGGCCCTGGGTACTGCGCCGCGCCATCTCCATCTGGAACAATCGGTCCTGCGCCACCGCGTAGCCGTAGCCGTAGAAAATGCCGTACACGGTGTTGGCGTACACATGCGGCATGCCATAGCCGTCGCGCCGTATCGTGACCTGGCCGCTGGCCGCGCCCGCCGGGCGCATCGCGGCCTCCGGCTGCTTCTGGGCGTTCTGCTGGACTTCCTGGGCCTGGGCTTGCGCGCCCATGGCCGCGCAGGCCGCCAGGATGGCGGCCGACAACAAGTGCTGCTTCATTCGAATCTGTCTCCGTATTTGACGAGCCGCGCCGCGGTGCGAGTCCCGGACACGGTGTGCGGCGCCTCTGCGGGCGCCGTCTGCGGACCATGATACGAACAGCCTATCTATAATTCCAATGCATTTATTTCATAGTATTTATGCGGCCTGAACATGGATTTTCAGAAACTCAAGCATTTGCTGGCGGTGGTCGAACACGGCACTTACTCCCGCGCCGCAGAGGCGGTCAACCTGTCGCAACCGGCGCTCAGCCGCAGCATCCAGGCGCTCGAAGCCGAACTGGGCCTGCCCCTGCTGGACCGCGGCACCCGCCGCGTGCGCCTCACGCCCTACGGCGCCTGCGTGGCCGAACGCGCGCGCCGCATGCGCTTCGAGGAAACCGAGCTGCAGCGCGAACTGAAAACGCTGCACAGCGGCGAATCGGGCGCGCTGTCCATCGGGCTGAGCCCGGCGCCCGCATCCCTGCTGCTGTCGCCCTTCCTGGCCCACATGGCCGAGCGCCATCCCCAGGTGCGCGTGGGCGTCGAACTGGGCGCCACCGCCGCCTTGCTGGAAATGCTGCGCGACGAACGCATCGACGCCATGGTCTGCGACGCCCGCATGCTGTATGACGCGGCCGACCTGGAAACCCGCGCCCTGCCCCCGCTGCGCGCGGGCCTGATGTGCCGCAAGGGCCATCCCATCCTCGCCCACAAACGGCCAGGCATCGAACAGGTCCGCCAGTACCCCGTGGCGTCCAGCACCCTCAGTCCGGAGGTCTCGCTGCGGCTCGCGGAAACCTTGGGGCCGGGCGGCGCGCCGGAACAGATGGTCACGCACCGCTGCGAGAATCTGGACGCGCTGGTGGAATTGGCGCTGCGCACGGACGCCTTGCTGCTGGGCGTGATCTGCGTCACGCGCATACAGCAGGAAGCCGGGCTGCTGGTCGAAGTACCGATCCCGTCCGACCCGCAGCGCCAGGGGCACTATGCGCTGGCCCGGCTGGCGGGGCGCACGCCGTTGACGGCACAGGATGCGTTGTATGAATTCACCCGGGAATGTTGGGACGGATTTGTGGCGCCTATCGGCGCGTCGCCAGCCTGAAAAAGACGAGGCTGAGCAGCGCGGCGGCAATGTTGTAGAGCATGGCCGTCGCCAACGCCTGCCCATAGATCGACGCGCCATCGCTGGCGGACAAGCTCCCCGCGCCCTCGAGCATCGTGAAGATGACGCCGCCCACCACCGCCACGCCCGCGGAAGTCCCGACGACTTGCAAGGTGCTGAGCATGCCGGAAGCCATGCCGGCCTGTTCCTCCCGCACCGAACCAAGAATGGCGTTGAATGCCAGCGGGATCACCAGCCCTTGCCCCGCGCCATTCAGCACCAGCGATACCACCAGCAGCGCCAGGTTCTGGGGCTGCGTCGCGGCGGTAACCGCGGACAGCGCCAGGCCCGCAATGAAGACCAGCACACCGGACAGCAGCGCCCCGCGTCCGTAGCGGGCGGCCAGTTTCGGACCGGCAAGCGACGCACCAAAGAATGCCAGCGCCGAGGGCGTGAACACGGCGCCCGCCGCCAATGGCGCGAATCCGAGCCCGAACTGCAACAGCAGCGTCAACGCGAAGAAGAACGAACTGATGGCCGAAAAAAAGAAAAACACCGCGCCTATGCCGGCCACGAATGGCCGGTTGGCAAACAGCGCCATATCCAGCACAGGCACGCCGCCGCGCCGGGCCAGCGTTTTCTCATAACGGACGAAGTACGCCAGCACGCCCAATGCCAACACAGGCCCGGCAAGCGACCACCAGGGCCAGCCATGCTCTCGTCCCTCCATCACAGGCACCAGGATCAGGGCCAGCCCGGCAGCGCCCGCAAGCGCGCCGCGCAGGTCCACCCGCGTCGGAACCGGCGCGCGCCATTCGGGAAGCGCCTGCCGCCCCGCGAGCAATGCGGCAATGCCTATCGGCACGTTGATGAGAAACACCAGCCGCCACCCCAAGTCCAGCGGATTCAGCGTGATGAGCATGCCGCCCAGCAGCTGCGAGATGCTTGCGGCCACGCCCTGCACCGCGCCCATGATGCCGAACGCGCGCCTGCGCGCCTCGCCCTCGAACACCACTCTTATCGAAGCCAGCACCTGCGGCATCAGCACGCCCGCCCCCACGCCTTGCAGGGCGCGCGCCAGGATGAGCTGCCACGGCGTGACCGCCAGCCCGCATAGCGCCGAAGCCACGGTGAACAGCCCCATGCCGGCCAGGAACAAGCGCCGCCGCCCGAACAGATCGCCCAACCGCGCGCCATTGATCAGACATAAGCCATAAGCCAATGCGTAAGCCACCACGATCAGCTGCAAATCGGTATCGGACGCCGACAAGCCGCTCTGGATGCTGGGCAAGGCGACATTGACGATGAAGAGATCCAGGATCGTCACGAAGTTGCCCGTCAACAGCACAGCGAGGGCGCGCCAGGGGCGGTTCTTTTCAGCTTGCAGCGCAAATTCAGGGTTCATTCTTTACATTTATATATATACGATCGTATTTATAGTATCGTGAAAGAATGAAACCCGTGCAAGCAGAAAAGCAAGGTCCGATGAACCCGTTGCCCCCCTCTCCCCCAACCGATGGCCGCCGCTTGCGCGGCGAGCGCGCGCGCGCCCGCGTGCTGGACGAAGCCGTAAAGCTGCTCTCGGTCGAAGGATTGGGCGGCCTGACCTTCGGCCAGGTGGCCGATATGGCTGAAGTGGGGAAAAGCAATCTCCAGGTCCTGTTCGGTGACAAGGAAAACCTGCAATTGGCAGCCTTGGCCCATGCGATCGCCCTGTACCAAACCCAGGTCGTTGAACCCGCCATGCGCAAGCGCACGCCGCTGCCGCGGCTACGCGCCCTGATGACCGGCTGGTTCGACTTCGTGGAGACCCGCCAGCTTCCGGGCGGCTGCGTCATCACTGCGGTAAGCAGCGAGTATCGTGCGCGTCCCGGCCCCTTGCGCGACGCCATCCAGCAATACCGCGAAGCAGGACGCGCACGCCTCTACGAATTGATCCGCGAGGCTCGGGCGCAGGGACAAATCGCAGCCGACGCCGACGAGGCGAAACTGGTCATGGAGCTGCTGGCCTACCAGGCATACGCCAACGTTGCCGCGTCGATGGACGACCATGCGGAGTTCGGCCGCGCCAAGGCGGCCGCCATGGAAGTGCTTGCAAAAGCGGCTGGCTGACGACCGCGAACCAGGCTCCCGATCAGCCCGCCTACGCTTTCTTGCGACCCGGCTCGTGCGCCGCCGCCTGCATGCTCAACCATTGCGCCACGGCCTGGACAGGCGCCGAGGGCGGCCGGTCAGCGGGCATGGCCAGATGGTAGGTATGCCCGGCGATCACCGGGCCGAAGGGCTGTACCAGATGGCCCGCTTCCAGCTCTTCGGCGATCAAGGCCAGGCTGACCAGCGCCACGCCATGGCCGGCGACGGCCGCCTGTATGGCATGGCCTTCATCGGAAAAGCGCAGCTGCCCCGCCTGCCGCGGCAAGGAACGCTGCGCGACCGCGAACCAACGCTCCCAGGTCGGATTGTCCGGATGGGACCACTTCCAGTTGAAACGGATCAAGGGCACGCCGGCCAGATCGTCCGGTGATGCCACGCCCAACCGCGGATTCGCCACGGGCGCGAAGCGGTCGGTGAACAGCGGCTGCGCGACCAGGCCCGGATACGGCCCGCGGCCATAGCGGATCGCGATGTCCACCGCGGCCGATCGCAGGTCGACCACGTCGTCGCTGGCCTGCAGCTGCAGATCGATGCCGGGATGCTGGCTGCGGAAATCCGCCATGCGCGGCACCAGCCATTTCACCGTGAACGCGTTGGTCGCGGAGATGGTCACCTGCATCCGCGTGCGCTGCTGCGTCAGGCGCGCCAGCGCCGCCTCGAAGGCATCGAAGCCATCCCGCAGTACGGGATAGAGCTGCGCGCCCGCCTCGGTCAGCGACACCCTGCGCACATGGCGATCAAACAACACCAAGCCGGTCTGCGCTTCCAGCGCGCGGATCTGGTGGCTGACGGCGGTCGGCGTGACGGCCAGTTCCTGGGCGGCGGCCTTGAAACTGCCCAGGCGCGCGGCGGCTTCGAATACGCGCAGTCCGGAAAGCGGAAGAGATCGACGTTGCATGGTCATGAATGAGTTTTTCTCATCTTATAGCTGACAAATGAACCTTTGTCATCATCAGCGCATATTCCTATATTTACGGCATGGATCAGCAATTTTCACGCTGATTCACCCTCTCGCCATAAATGAAGGAAATCGCATCATGCTACAGCGCGTCATCACCCAGCCCGACAACTACGGACCCTTCCTGCTGTCGCAGGGCATCCAGTTCGGCAACCTGCTGTTCATCTCCGGCCAGGCAGGCGCCGGCGATGACGGCAAGATCGTGGCCGGCGGTTTTCTGGCCCAGGGCGAACAAGCCTTCCTGAACTTGCGCCGCGCGCTCGAAGCCGGCGGCTCCAGCCTGCAGGACGTCATCAAGGTCACCATCTTCGTCACCGACATGGGACATTTCGAAGACGTGGTGACGCTGCGCCGCCGCTTCTTCTCGGCCCCCTACCCGGCCGACACGATCGCGGAGATCAAGGCGCTCTACGACCCGGCCGCCATGATCGAGATCGAGGCCATCGCCGCCGTGCGTCCACAGGAGGGCCGCTGACATGAACGCGCTCGACTACCGCCCCAACGGCGTTGCCCAGGCCGGACTGTTCACGCCACTGCGCCTGGACAGGGGCCTGACCCTGGCCAATCGTCTCGCCGTCGCGCCCATGACCCGCGTCAGCGCCACGGAAGATGGCCGCGCCACGCCGCAATTGGCCGATTACTACGCAGCCTTCGCGGCCGGCGGCTTCGGCCTGGTGATCACCGAGGGCATCTACACCGACCGGGCGCATGCGCAGGGCTACCTGTTCCAACCCGGCCTGACCGACGAGGCCCAGCGCGACGCCTGGCGCACCGTGGTCGACCGCGTGCATGCGCACGGCGGCCGCATCATCGCGCAGCTCATGCACGCGGGCGCGCTGTCGCAGGGCAATCCCCATCGCGACACGACGCAGGGGCCATCGGCCGTACAGCCCAAGGGGCAGCAGATGGCGTTCTATCGAGGGAACGGGCCATACCGGATGCCAGAAGCCATGTCGGACGAGGACATCGCACAGGCCATCGACGGCTTTGCGCAGGCGGCGCGCAGGGCGCAGGAAGCCGGCTTCGACGACGTCGAGATCCACGGCGCCAACGGCTACCTGCTGGACCAGTTCCTCACGAGCTACACCAATCTGCGCGCAGACCGCTATGGCGGCAGCCTGGAAAACCGGCTGCGCCTGACCTTGGAGGTCATAGCCGCCGTGCGTCGCGCGACGGGCCAGCGCTATGTCGTGGGCGTGCGCAGTTCGCAGGGCAAGGTGAATGACTTCAGCCACAAGTGGGAAGGCGGCGAAACGGATGCGGCGCGGATCTACCAGACGCTGGGCGCGCAGGCCATCGATTACCTGCATACGACCGAGTTCGAGGCCTGGCGTCCGGCTTTTGGAGACCAGGGGCTGAGCCTCGCGGCATTGGCGCGGCAGCACGTTCCGGTCCCGGTGCTGGCCAACGGATCGCTGCATGAGCCGATGGCGGCCGACGCGATGATGGCGCGGCAGGAGGCAGACTTCGTTTCGCTCGGGCGTGGCGCGCTGACGCATTCCGATTGGCCCGCAAGATTGCAAGCCGGCGCGGCGCTTGAGAGCTTCGATCGGGAATTGCTGGCGCCAATTGCAGACCTTGCCAATGCGGCGCGGCATCGCGAGGAGACGCTCCGAAATCTGTGAAGTTGAATCCGCTCCGCTGCTGCCAGCCAGGAACGCTCTCCGTTTCGTGTAAATACTCGAAATGGCACGAAAATCGATGGTTATTAAAACCACCGCACGCGAACCATTTACGTATTATTTCGAGGATATACCCCCCCAATCTACGTCACTCTTTCAAAAGAAATAAGTTTTCCAACGATTTATGGCAACTCAAAAAAAAGATGATTCCAGGCACAAATCGGAAAGCGTAGATTTCGGTGTTTCATTTGCGGTAGGCGGATTCAACCAGCTCCAGGGCGATGCACTGACCAGTGCGCTCTCAGATTACAAAACCAAGATCATGGATTCAATCACCACCAAAAGTGGTGATTTGTCCAAGCAATCGATTGATGTCCAGCAAGGCTTCACCGCAGAGGCCCACCACGCAGGCTCATTCAACATCGAAGCCGCCGCAAAGGGGCAACTGAACCACACGGCCACGCTCGATGTCGGGCAGGTCAATGACCCGGTGGCGGATATCCGTGTGCACACCCCTGATGGCAGCCACGACTATCAGGTGAAGTTCTACAAGGACGGGGATTCAACGGCAGCCGCGCTTTCGCCCAAAAGATATGACGCCGTCGGCAAGGTGGTCCCCGACGATCAAGTCCCGGGTGTCAAGAGTGCGGCCAGCAGGCGCGCGGCCAAGGCTGAGGGCAATCGCCCGGAGGTCGCTGAAAGCTACAAGGACACGGCCGACAAGGCCACGGGCAGGATCTCATCAAACGATGGCAAGAACATCCAAAGCACAGGCCTGAACCGTAAGGGCAAAGGCAGCGCCGAAGGGCTGGCCAAAGAGGCAAGGAAAAAGGGCGAGGGCCCGGACTACAAGGACCAGGCACGGGTCCGCGCGGAATTCAATCGCATGCAGTATCGCAACGCCGCGCAGTCAGGTGCCTTGACCGGCGCATCATCCGCCGCTGCCGGCGAACTGTACAGCTTCATGACCAGCAGCGAGCCCATGACCAAAGAGCGCTGCATGGAAGCTGCTCAGAACATAGTGTTCAGCGCTCTGAAAGGCTCAGCCCGCGCTGTTGCCGTCACCAGCGTCCAGCATCTCGGGCAACTGATGGCCGATGCCGCAGCGGAAGCGGCGGCAAGAACGGCGGCGAAAGCTGCGGGCGGAGCCGCCGCCAAGGCCGGCGCATCGTCAATGGGCGGCACCATAGGCCAGCAGCTGACAAAGGGCAACGTAGCGGCAGCAACCGTGGCTATCGCCATTTCCCTTGGCGAAAACCTCTACAAGTTCTCCCAGGGTGAAATTGACAGCATCGAATTCGCCTCGTCATCCATCGGCAGCACCATCCAGATCGTTGGCGTCACCTGCGCCACCAGCCTGGCCGCGCCGGCGTCGGCCTTCCTGGGGCAGTTCATCGCCTCCAACGTGGCTTCGGTGACGGTATTTGGGACAACCCTGGGAGCGCTCGGCCCCATCGCCCTCGGCGCAGTCTTCGCCATCGGGTTCTCGCTGGCGATTGGCTCGTTTGTCGGACACTTCCAAGGCGTAGGCTCTAAGATCGCGATCAAAGATATCACTGATGCAGCGGCGAAGCTTGAGATTGGCCACATCACGCTTGCTCAGTACGCGACATCGGTCGGAACCATGTCCGAAAACACATTTGTCTGGACAGATTGCATTCCATTCAGCGGCGCAATCTCTGTCCTGTCTGAGTACCGCACGCGCAAGAGCCAACTCAAGTCACTGCAGGCGGAACTGTATCGCCGCTTCGACCAGATTGACGCCGCGGAGCGCAGGCAGATGCAAGAACTGATGGAGCAGTTCGAGTACCAGATCCACGCCATGGACCTTCAGTACGAACAGGCCAGGCGCGAAGTCATACAGCAGGCCGGCGACAAATTCGGTGAGATGCGCGCCAGCCTCGATAAGCACCTGGAGTTGCAATATCTGATGTTCCATCCCGTGATCAAGCGCTACCAGGACGAGACGAACATGGTTTCGTCGCAAAAACTCAAAGAATACGAGGCCCAGCTGCGCATTGACGCTTACAGGGACGAGATTGCGCATCTGAACCAGCTTGTGGAGCAGGGCCTCTCCGATAGTCCGGAGGACCGCCAGCTCAAGTATCAGCTGGACGGGGCGCTGAAGGATCGCGTAGATCTGATCCTGCCCGCCACCACTGGATTCGACCAGGCATATGAGTTCCTGCTTCAGGCGTGATATCCATGATTTTGAAAAAAATAATGCACTTTTTCTGTGGAAGATCACTGGAAAAAGAAACTGCAGCGGCAAACGCACTTATCCATCAACTCGAACAGCGCGAAAAGGCAGCGCGGGACCGTCTACACGCCAAAGCTGACGAGTACCGGGCCGAGGTCGCTGCTTTCAAGGAAAAGCGCGATGCTGAACTCAAGGAGCTCATCAAGTTCCTGAATGAGCAAGTTGGCAGCGCGCAAGCCTATGTCTCACATCTTGGCGACTTCCAGGACAAGATGTTCGTTTGCTTTGACTCATGGATGAACACGTCCATGACGGACCAACAGATTGAGTTGCTTGCCGAGCGCATCGACACCAAGTTAAAGATCCTGGAGTTCATCGCAGCGCTTCAGGTGGAGCTGAACAGGCTTACCCAGCGTAATGAGCGAGCCGAGTGGAACAACATGATCAGGCAGCGTCCCATCCAGGTCAGCTCCACGTATATCGAGCGTACGGCGCGCCACGTGAGGACCAGCCAAAAAAACAACAGCGATTCGATCAGACACGACCTCAGCCGCTTGAAAAGCCATTCCATGCGTCTTCAAACCGAGCTCAAGGAGCTGCGCCATGAACGCGATAAGCGGATCGCGGCGTCCAGGGAGCTCATGGAGGAGCACAAGGCAAACAAGGCCGACCTCAGCGAACAGTACAGAAAGTGCAGTGAAATTTTTGGCAAGATCAAAGACAAGCTCAGTGACCGATTTGGTTCCGCATTGACCGAAAACGACCTGGCCAACAGCTGGATCGCCGAGATCGAGGGCGACGTCACATTACCCAAGTTGATCTCCGTACACCGCGGAACAGCCGGCCTCCAGCTTGAGGCCAATGAGGAGTTCAATGGCATCCAGGAAGAGTTCAACGCCATCAGGGCCAAGATCGAGACAAATCACAAGCTCAAGAACTTCGACACGCTTGACCAGGACAAGGTCATGCGCGAAAGACTCTTCAGGGCCAGGCAAGTGGCCGGCGACAAGCGCCGAGAAATCTCCACGGCACGCCAAGTGGTCTACTCCCGCGGCAACGAACTCAGGGAACGGCTGGGCAAGTTCGAATCACTGCAGCCTGACGAGAGCATTCGTCGCATCATGCAGGTCTTCAGCATGGGCAAGGACTTCGATGTGCACCGGGCGATCGGCGTGAGCACACGAGAAGACCGACGCAAGCACTACCAGTCCAGGAACCCGAACCAATAGACCCATAAATGAAGTCTGAAATTACTTTCCAATGGCGCAAGCCGAACCTGAAAGAGTCGATTCTGGCCATCTGCTACGCAGTGCGCCTGGGCTACACCTCTCGCGACAGGCTGCTGGCCGCGCTGCCGCAATTCTCAAAATCGCGAATCCTTCTATCCCTTGATGCGTTGCTTTCCGCAAACATGGCCGAGGTGAATATGGGCGTGCTGTCCATCGACCCTGACATGGCGATCGTCGAGGAGATTGTTGGCAGGCCCATCGTGTTGCCTTTGACTACCGTAGGCGATGAGGCCAAGCCTCGACTGATCCGCAAGGTCGTCACGAACCTTGGCATGAACAATCCAGCCGGCGTTGAAACGCTGCTGAGAGCCACGGTCAACTGACATGGAACTCGCCACCAATGACAAACAGCCTCAGTCCATGCCGCAGGGGCCCGTGTTCGACTTCATCGACCACCTCGACGACTGGTTGGAGTACCTGACAAAGGTCCTGGAACTCTCCGTCGACGATCGGCTGACTTGCGTCAAGTACGAGCGCCAAATCAAGTTCCTGATTCGCTTTCGCCAGGGCGCCAACTGCAACATCAATCACAACCGGCTGCTGCACCACTACTACAGCAGCAAAAGCTCCCAACAAGACGACCGCGTGGGCCTCGACGGCTCGGCCGGCAGTCGCCAGCGACGCCCGCTGGACAAGGAGGCAGAACAGAAGGTCAAGGCGATCATGGACGAGGCATCCCAAGTGATGGCTCTGAACAACATGAGCCTGATCATCGACAAGCCCATCCAGCCAGGCTACGACGATCCCGACGACCACGCCTTCAAGCTCATCAAGAACGCAATGGCGGCCGAGGATTTGTGTTTCTTGCAGGGTCCACCGGGCACGGGCAAGACGACCGCAATCGTGGAAATCATCCTGCAAACGCTGAAAGCGAAGCCGAATGCCCGCATCCTGGTCACCTCGGAAACGCACGTGGCGGTCGATAACGCACTGGATCGCTTATGCAAGATCGGAGACGACCAGATGCGCTCGAAGACCATGCGCTACCCGCGCTACGCCATCACCGAGTATGAATCGGAACACACACAGGGAACGGCCGCAGCGATCCGCGCAAACGAGGTGTGGAACAAGGCACTGAACTTCGCCCCCCGGCTCACCAACGTGCTCTATAACGTCCTGGAACAAGGGGACGTGGAAAACGGGCAGGTGCAGGTACCGCGATGGCAGTTCCAGAACCTGGCAGACAATCACCAGATCATTGGCGTCACCTGCAACCAGATCGATCACCTGCTGGACGCGGATAGCGAAGATTTCGATCTGGCCATCGTTGATGAATGCTCCAAAGCCACCCTGCCCGAATGGATCATGGCCATGTGCGTCGCCCGCAAGTGCATCCTGGTCGGCGACCACAAGCAGCTGCCGCCGACGTTCTGTGAAGAAGAGAACGACGCACTGGATACCCTGACCGTATCCAGGGCCCGTCTTATCAAAGACGGCGTGATCGACAGGATTTTCGAGAATCTTCCAGCTACCATGAAGGGACAGCTAGGCAAACAGTACCGCATGCTGCCTCACATCGGCTCATTCATCTCCGAGAACTTCTACAGCGGCTCGCTAGACCATCACCGCGAGGAAAGCGATCATGAGTTCACCCATTTCGGATGGTTTACTTATGAATCGCGCGGCTTCCGTGTACCGGCGCGGCAAGGCGGAGTGCTTGAGAATCCACGAGAAATCGAGATCATCACGCACAAGCTGCTTGAGATGTGCCGGCGCCGCAAAGAAAAAGCCGCAATTTCCCATGACAGAAAGCTCAGCGTGGCTGTGATTACGCCTTACCGCGCTCAGTGCAGGGCGCTGAAAGAGGCTATCAAGACGCTCGACATCAAGGACCACCTGGCGGTCGAAGTGGATACCGTCGACGCATTCCAAGGACGCCAAGCCGACATCGTTTTCTTTTCATTTGTGCGCACGACCGGACCTGCAACCTTCTACGGGGATGCGCGTCGAATGAACGTAGCAATCTCCCGCGCTCGTGATGCGGTCTACCTTGTCGGCGATTTGAAGTACGTCAAAAGCAAGAATATCGAGGTCCTGAGTAAACTGGCGAGACTTCAACAAATCACGAATTTTGATGATGCTTGATCGTGTCCATCTATCCATCGTGCAGGAGGTGGAAAAACAAGGTTCGCTGACCGCCGCCGCAGGCGTCCTGCACGTGACGCAGTCGGCCCTGAGCCACAGCATGAAGAAGCTGGAGCAGCAACTGGGCACCGACATCTGGCTGCGTGAAGGCCGCAGCCTGAGACTCACGCAAGCGGGTCAATACCTGCTGGCGGTGGCCAACCGGGTGTTGCCGCAGCTGGCCTTGGCCGAAGAACGCCTGCGCCAGTTCGCCCAAGGAGAGCGCGGGTCATTGCGCATCGGCATGGAGTGCCATCCCTGCTACCAATGGCTGCTGAAAATCGTCTCCCCGTATCTGGCGGCCTGGCCGGATGTGGACGTGGATGTGAAGCAGAAATTCCAGTTCGGGGGCATCGGGGCGCTGTTCGGCTACGAAATCGACCTGCTGGTCACACCCGATCCGCTGAACAAGCCCGGACTCGTGTTCGAGCCTGTATTCGACTACGAACAGGTGCTGGTCGTCGCCGGCAATCACCCGCTTGCCAAGGAGCAGTACGTCACCCCCAAACAGCTTGCCAATGAAGTGCTGGTGGCCTATCCGGTGCCGGTCGACAGGCTCGATATCTACAACATGTTCCTGACGCCAGCCGGCATCACGCCCAAGCGCCACAAGGCGATCGAAACCACGGACATCATGCTGCAGATGGTCGCCAGCGGCCGCGGGGTGGCGGCGTTGCCGCGGTGGCTGGTGCTGGAGTACGCCGGCACGATGAACGTGGTGCCCGTCCGGCTGGGCAAGAAAGGCATAGCCAAGCACATTTTCCTGGGTGCCCGCGAGGCGGACGTGGGTATCGACTACCTGCGCGCCTTCATCGAACAAGCGAAAAGGCCCGCCGCGGCCTGATTCTTCGCGGCAGCGTTGCTTGCCAGGCGGTCAGATCCCCAGGTAGATCGGCCGTGCGCTCATCCATGAGTGAATCTAATGATTTTATGAAATCAATTCACTTTTTTTCATGGATACCCCGACATAAACTACGTCCCCCATATCGCCGATATCAAGACTGCTGAATAAAAAAAGAGCAGCGCTGAAAACAAGCACGAAATGGACGCGGGTTTTATCTCAGGATTCAGGGCAGCAGAGCACAATGAGTACAGAGTTTGCATTTGCCATCAAGAGCATTCGTTTCGATGAGGACTATCGTCCTTCAGACAATACGCGGATCACAACCAACTTTGCCAATCTCGCCAGGGGAACGAGTCGCCAGGAGAACCTGCGCAACACCCTCAGGATGATAGACAATCGTTTCAATGCCTTGGCGCATTGGGACAATCCCAAAGGCGACCGCTATACCCTCAATCTCGAAATCATTTCCGTCGAGATGAGCATAGCCGGCGCCAGCGGCGGCAATGCCCTTCCTCTGATCGAAATACTGAAGACGAGCATTCTCGATCGAAAGACCAACGATCGCATTGAAGGCATCGTAGGGAATAACTTTTCCTCGTACGTGCGGGATTATGACTTCAGCGTGCTGCTGCTGGAACATACCAAGAATCAGCCCGGGTTCAGCACGCCGGAAAATTTTGGTGACCTGCACGGGAAGCTGTTCAAGTGCTTCGTGAATTCAAGCACTTACAAGGATCACTTCAGCAAGCCGCCCGTCATATGCCTGAGCGTATCGAGCAGCAAGACCTATCATCGGACTGAAAACCAGCACCCCGTATTGGGCGTTGAATACCAGCAGGATGAATACTCCCTGACTGACGAATACTTCAAGAAAATGGGCATGAAGGTTCGCTACTTCATGCCGCCGAACAGTGCTGCGCCGTTGGCCTTCTACCATTCCGGCGATTTGCTGGACGACTACACCAATCTGGAGCTCATCAGCACCATCAGCACGATGGACACCTTCCAGAAGATTTACCGGCCAGAGATCTACAACGCGAATTCCGCGGCAGGAAAATCCTATCAGCCCAGCTTGAAGCACCAGGATTATTCGCTGACCCGGATTGTCTACGATCGAGAGGAACGTAGCCAGCTGGCTATCGAGCAGGGACGGTTTGTCGAGGAACACTTCATCAAACCCTATCAGGCGATTCTTGAGCAGTGGTCCGCAAACTACCCTCTTTGACCAATCAAAAGCACCAAGGCATCTATTGTGAAAAAATTGCTCCCCACCTCGACCGCCGGCAGCTTGCCCAAACCCTCCTGGCTCGCAGAACCCGAAAAACTCTGGTCACCCTGGAAATTGCAGGATGAGGGCCTGGCCGAGGGCAAGCACGATGCGCTGCGCTTGGCTCTGCAGGAACAGCAGCACGCAGGCATCGATATCGTCAGCGATGGCGAACAAACGCGTCAGCATTTCGTGACGACGTTCATCGAGCACCTGGAAGGCGTGGACTTCGAGAACCGCAAGACCGTCAGGATTCGCGATCGCTACGATGCAAGCGTGCCGACGGTCGTAGGCGCCGTGGCTCGCCGCAAGCCGGTGTTTGTCGAAGATGCCAAGTTCCTGCGCCAGCAGACCAAGCAACCGATCAAATGGGCCTTGCCGGGTCCCATGACGATGATCGATACGCTTTACGACGGCCACTATCAAAGCCGCGAAAAACTGGCGTGGGAATTCGCCAAGATTCTCAATCAGGAAGCCAAAGAATTGGAGGCCGCGGGCGTCGATATCATTCAGTTTGACGAGCCCGCATTCAACGTGTTCTTTGACGAAGTCAATGAGTGGGGCGTTGCCACGCTGGAAAGAGCCATCGAAGGGCTCAAGTGCGAGACCGCCGTCCACATCTGCTATGGCTATGGCATCAAGGCCAATACGGATTGGAAGAAGACGCTGGGATCGGAGTGGCGGCAAT
Source organism: Achromobacter xylosoxidans (assembly GCF_002192695.1). Taxonomy (GTDB): domain Bacteria; phylum Pseudomonadota; class Gammaproteobacteria; order Burkholderiales; family Burkholderiaceae_B; genus Achromobacter; species Achromobacter xylosoxidans_C. Next base: position 24,130 of record NZ_MTLG01000067.1, on the reverse strand, counting down.
ACGAAGAGGCTTTTCCCAAGCTGCAAAAATCCAGCATCGACATCGTCTCGCTGGAATGCCACAACTCGCGCGTTCCCATGGATCTGATCGAACTCATCCGGGGCAAGAAAGTGATGGTAGGCGCCATTGACGTGGCAACCGACACCATTGAAACCCCCGAGGAAGTCGCCAACACGCTGCGAAAGGCGCTGCAGTTCGTGGATGCCGACAAGCTCTATCCTTGCACCAACTGCGGCATGGCTCCCTTGTCCCGCGCAATCGCAAGAGGCAAGCTGAGCGCCTTGAGCGCCGGCGCGGAAATCGTCCGCAAGGAACTCTCGAACTGATCCCAGGGCGGGAATGGTCGTCGCGAACTGCTCGCGACGACCCCGCACGGGCCGCACCCAGTATCCCCTCACCATGTCATTTTCCAGTACTGCGATCGAGCCCAGGCGCTTTCGCGAAGCGCTCGGACACTACGCGTCCGGCATCACGGTAATCACATCGCAGATCGAAGGCGAGCCGATAGGCTTCACCTGCCAGTCGTTCCATAGCGTTTCGATGAATCCGCCGCTGGTGTCGTTCAATGTGATGTGCAGTTCGGTCAGCTATCCAAAAATCCGCCGGGCGGGTCGATTCGTGGTCAATATCCTGTCCGATGAGCAGGTCAGGATTTCCAACCAATTCGCCCAGCGAGGCACGGACAAGTGGCACCAAGTCGAGTGGCAGGAATCGCCGCTGGGCAATCCGATCATTGCCGGCAGCCTGCATTGGCTTGATTGCGAGATCCATGCCGAACACGCCGCGGGCGACCATCTGATCGTGATTGGCGAAGTGAAGGCGTTGGACCTGCAAGAAGCTGGTTCTACGCAGCCATTGCTGTATTTCAAGGGACAGTATCGCAACATCGCCGCGCATGGCGCGGTTTAAGGGTTGACCTCCGCTGCCCTCTTTGCCGCTTCGCTAGATCAGGCACACGGCCGACCGGCGGCCGTCGCTCCGCCGCCACACACCCTCTGACGCATTCGCGGCGCGGCCGACCCTCCTGCTCGGCCGCGTCACGCTCCAGCCTGTGGCTCGCCACGCAACCCCATGGCCGCCAACGCAGGCCATGACGCAAGGAACGACGATCCTATACAATTAAAAATCATTCCTATTAGCATTTGGATGGAAGCCCCTTGCCCCCCGCCGACTTTGCATCCTCCGACGATTTCGTCAGCCTGTATCGAGAGCATCATGGCTGGCTGGTGCAGATGCTGCGCCGCCGGCTCAGCGGCAACACCGAAAACGCCGCGGATCTGGCGCACGACACCTTTGAACGCGTCATGCGCAGCGAGTCGCGCGCGGCCTTCGCCGAGCCGCGCGGCTTCCTCACCACCGTCGCCAAGCGCCTGCTGATCGACCAGTCGCGCCGCCGCGCCGTGGAACAGGCCTATCTGGAAACGCTGGCCTCGCGCAGCGACGCCGTGGAGCCCAGCCCCGAAACGCACGCGCTGGTGGTGGAGGCGCTGAACGCCGTATGCCGCATGCTGGAGCAGTTGCCGCCGCGCGCGCGCCGGGTCTTCGTGCTGGCGCAGGTGGAAGGCATGCCCTATCGGGACATCGCCAAGCAGCTCGACATTTCGGTGGCGGCCGTGCAGCGGGACATCGTCAAGGCCTGGGAACATTGCTACGCGGTGCTCTACGCATGAACGCCACCCAGGGCGAACGGCTGCATCCGGACATCATCAAACAGGCTGCGCGATGGATGATGCGGACCGGAGATGCGCCCGACGCGGCCACTCAGGCCGCCTGTGCGGCATGGCGCCAGGCCGATGCGCGCCATGAGCTGGCGTGGCAACGTCTGCGGGGCATCGGACGCGACGTCGACGCCGTCAACGCGGGCAACGCGCCCGAGGCTGCCGCCAGCCAGACCATCCTGCGCTACTGCGAGCAGCGTTCGCGCCGCAGCGTCATGAAATGGGCAGCGGGCGGCATCTGCCTGGGTACGCTGGCATGGGCAGGCGCACGCGAAGGCTGGTGGGACGGCAGCACCGTCTATCGCACCGCCACTGGCGAACAGCGGACCATGACCCTGCCCGACGGCACCGTCCTGACGCTGAACACCGATACCGCGGTGGCGCTGCGCTACGACACGCAGCAGCGCCGCATCAAGCTGCGCAGCGGAGAGATCCTGATCGCGACGGCGGCGGATGCCGCCGGACGCCCCTTCAGCGTGCAGACCCGGCACGGTGTCCTCACGCCGCTCGGAACGCGTTTTGCCGTGCGCCAGCTGGACGACGGCCTCGGCTCCGCGCAGCTCGCCGTCTTTGAAGGCGCCGTGCGCGTGGATCCCGCCGGGCGGGTGGTCCGTGCCGGCGAACAGGCAGAGTTCAACGACCGCGCGCTGTCGCCCTCGTCCCGGGTCGACGGCAAGGAGCCGGCGTGGGCTGCCGGCATGCTGGTCGCAAACCGCATGCGGCTGGATCGCTTCCTGGCGGAACTGGGCCGCTACCGCGTCGGCATCCTGCGCTGCGATCCCAGCGTGGCAAACCTGGAAGTCACCGGGGCCTTCCGCATCGACGACACCGACAAGGCGCTGGAGGTGGCGGCCGGCGTACTGGACCTCAGGCTGCGATACCGCACGCGTTACTGGGTCAGCGTCGATCGCGCCTGACGCCACGTGGCCGCGGACCCCGGTCCGCGCGGCCGCGCGGGAAATTTGTAACGACGGCGAAGATTTTCGGATGTGGTTCGTTAGACATAGAGACAGACCCGAGGCGCCCGCGGTCTGGTCCTATCCATCGACGAACCAGGAAGCTTTCATGGCAGCACGCCATACACCCTCTACTCTTGCCGCGCCCCAGACGCCCGGGGCAGGTCCGGCGCGCTTGCGCCTTGCCGTCCACCTTGCATTGGCCGTCGTGGCCCCGCTGGCCGCGCCTGCGGCGTCCTGGGCTCAGCCCGCCGCCGCGCAAGGGATCGCCTTCCCCATCGCGCCCACGACGCTGGACGAGGCCCTGGGCCAGTTCGGCGTCGCCGCCAACGTCACCGTGGCCGCCTCGCCGACGCTGACCCGCGGCGTGACGACGCAGGGGCTTAGCGGCCGCTACACCGCCGAACAGGGCCTCACGCGCCTGCTGGCCGGCACCGGCCTACAGGCCGTGACCAACGCCAACGGCGAGGGTTATCACCTGCGCCGCATTCCTCAGGGCGATGCGACCACCCTTGCGCCCGTCACGGTGACCGGCATGGCCGACCCGGCCGTCACCGAAGGCACCGGCAGCTATACCAGCGGATTCGTGACCATAGGCAAGGGCGAGCAGAGCCTGAAGGAGATTCCGCAGTCGGTCACGGTGGTGACGCGCCAGCGCATGGACGACCAGAACGCCAACACCCTGGACGACGTGCTGGCCAACAGCACCGGCATGACGCTCTACAAGAGCCCGATGGGCGGCAACTACGTGTTCTCGCGCGGATTCCGCGTCGACAGCTACCAGTTCGACGGCGTCAACCGCGCCTTCTATTACCCCCAGGCCAACAGTTTCACCAGCAGCACGGTGATCCTGGACCGCGTGGAAATCATCCGCGGCGCCACCGGCCTGTTGCAAGGCGCCGGCTCGCCCAGCGCCGCGGTCAACCTGGTGCGCAAGCGCCCGCTGGCCGAAAACCAGGTGCAGCTGATGGCCAGCGGCGGCTCCTGGAACAACTACCGGGCCGACATCGATGCGACCGGTCCCTTGAATGCATCGGGCTCCCTGCGCGGCCGCGCCGTGGCCAGCTACAACGACCGGGACTATTTCTACGACAACGCCGACAGCCGCACCGGCGTGCTGTACGGCGTGCTGAGCTACGACCTGGGCCCCGCCACCACCTTGACCGGCGGCGTCAGCTACGAGGAACTGCGGTCCACGCCGTTCTTCCATGGCCTGCCCCACTACACCAACGGCGACGACATCGGGCTGAAACGCTCGACCTCGCTCTCGCAAGACTGGAACCGCTGGAACGGCAAGCAGACCACCGTGTTCGCCGAACTCGCGCACCGCTTCAACCAGGATTGGTCGCTGAAGCTCACCGGGACCTCCACCCAGGAGTCCAACGATTCCAAGTACGCCTTCACCGAAGGCGCGGTCAATCCGGCCACCGGGCTCGGACCGACGATGTACGCCGGCATCTTCGATTTCTCCACGCACAACAAGGCGCTCAACCTGGACGTGGACGGCGCCTTCGAGGCGCTGGGCCGCAAGCATTCCATCAGCGTGGGCGCCAGCATCAACGAACTGACCAGCAAGAACGATTTCGCGACCGCGCGCCTGAACCGCGCCGTGAACGTCTGGGATCCGGATCACCACGTGCCCGAGCCCACCGATGATTGGCTGCGCGAAAACGCCTACCGCGGCGCGGCGACCATCATCAAGATGAAGCAGACCGGCGTTTATGGCGTCGGCCGCTTCAAGCTGGCCGAGCCGTTGACGCTGGTGGCGGGCGCCCGCGTCAGCTGGTACGAGAACACCGGCAACTACCGCGACGGCGGCAAGCAGTACACCGACCCCTACAAGGAAAATGGCGTCGTCACGCCCTACGGCGGCCTGATCTACGCCTTCAATCCCCAGTGGTCCGGCTATGTCAGCTTTGCGGAGATCTTCGAACCACAGAACGCCGTGGACGCGTCGGGCCAGATACTGGACCCCATCCTGGGCAAGAACTACGAAGCGGGCATTAAGGGCGAGCTGCTCGACGGCCGGGTCAACGCCTCGGTCGCCCTCTTCCGCGTCGACCAGAAAAACCGCGCCCAGCAAGACCTGGTCAGCGCCTGCACCGTGGGCGACATCTGCTATCTGTCCAGCGGCAAGGTGCGCAGCCAGGGCGTGGACGCCGAAATCAGCGGCGAGGTGGCCCCGGGCTGGCAGCTGTTTGCCGGCTACACCTTCAACACCCTGAAGTTCCTGGACGACACCGAGGTATCGAGCACCAACTTCGGACGCACGGTAACGCCCAAGCACATCCTGCGCCTGTGGTCCGACTACCGCCTGCCAGGCGCATGGTCGGCCTGGACCTTGGGCGGCGGCGTGAACTACCAGACCGGCAGCTACACCGAAACCCGCTCGGTGCGGGTGTCGCAGGCGCCCTACGCCGTCTGGAATGCGCGCATCGGCTACAAGATCAACAAGAACTGGTCGGCGGCGCTGAACGTGAACAATCTGTTCGACAAGTCCTACTACCAGACGATAGGCGCGCCGGGCTGGGGCAGCTTCTACGGCGAACCCCGCAACGCGACGCTGACGGTGCGCGGGACGTTCTGAGACCGCGGCATGCCTGGCAGGCCGGATCGCAGGGAACCGATGACACCGGTTTCTTGCGGTCCGGCCTCTTGTCGCCGCGCCGCCACTCAATTTAGAATGCGGATGATTCTCATTTTTCACGGGCGCCGGTTTCCTTCTGGCCCGCGACGAGCCGGAGGGCCGCATGTCCGCGACCGAGTTTGCAGTGCCGCCGCAGGGCATCGATGTCCTGTACGCGAATCACCACGGCTGGCTGAAGGGGTGGCTGCGGCGGCGGCTGGGCAATTCCTCGGATGCGGCCGATCTCGCGCACGACACGTTCATGCGTCTGCTGGTCCGGGGCGAAACCGTCGCAGTGCGCGAACCTCGCGCGCTGCTGACCACGGTGGCGCAGGGCGTGGTGTCCAATTTCATGCGGCGCCGCAGGATCGAAGAGGCCTATCTGGCCAGCCTGGCCGACCTGCCGGAGCGGGAAGCGCCTGGCCCGGAGACGCGCGCCATCCTGCTTGAGACGCTGATCGAACTGGACCGCCGCCTGGATACCCTGGCCGCCCCGGTGCGCCAGGCATTCCTGCTCTCGCAGCTTGAAGGCATGAAGCAGGCGGACATCGCTGCAACACTGAACCTCTCCCTCGCCACCGTGCAGCGCCATATCGCGAAAGCGGCGCACCTGTGCTTTTTCGGCGCCTGAGCATCGGCCTCCCCTTGCGGCCGCGACCGACACCGCCATGCCCCTCTCGTCCACGGATCCGAGCCCGACCGCGTTCCCGCAGCTGGACGGCCCGCCGCTGCCCGCCAGCGTCAGCCTGCGCGCCGTGGAATGGCTGGTCGCGCTGCAAGCGGCCGATGCCAGCGCCGCCACGCGCGAGGCCTGCCAGCGCTGGCGCCAGGCGCATCCCGACCATGAGCGCGCCTGGCGGCACATCGAGACGTTCGGCCAGCAACTGCGAGAGTTGAACACGCCGCTCGTGCGCGGCACGCTGGCGCATGAAGACCGCGGCGGCCGGTCGCGCCGCCGGGCCGTCAAGACGCTGGCCCTGGCCCTGTTGGCCGGCGGCGGCGCCTGGCTGGCGCGCGACGGCCTGAGGCGCGGCTGGCAGGACTGGCAGTCCGACCATCACACGCATGCCGGCGAACGCCGGGGCATCACGCTGGCCGATTCCAGCCGCATCGACCTGGACACCGGAAGCGCCATCGATGTGCGCTTCGACGGCGCGCAGCGCCTGGTCCGGCTGCTGCACGGCCAGATACTCGTCACCACCGCCCCCGATCCGGCCTCCCCGGTCGGACGCCCCTTCGTGGTGGAAACGGCCCAGGGCCGCGTGCGCGCCCTGGGCACCCGCTACAGCGTGCGCCAATTCCCCGATCGCAGCCACGTCGTGGTGTTCGAAGGCGCCGTGGAGATCCGCACCGATCTCCAGGCGGACGCACCGAGGCTTGTCCAGGCAGGCGCACAGGCCTCGTTCACCCGCGGCACCGTCAGTCCCGTCGGGCCGGCAGGCCCGCGCGATGCATCGTGGTCCGTGGGCATGCTGGTCGCCCAGGACATGCCGCTGGCCGAGTTCATCGCGGAACTTGCGCGGTACGTGCCCGGCCGGCTGGCCTGCGATACCGATGCCGGCCGCCTGAAGGTTTCCGGCATCTATCCGCTGGACGACACCGACCGGGTGCTCGACATGCTGCGCCGCACGCTGCCGATTGAAGTCGACCGATTGACGCGGTATTGGATCACCGTGCGCCTGCGCGCAGCCTAGCGCCGCAGCGCGCAAAACCAACTGTCTGGATTTTTTTCGGGCAAACGTGAGGGGTTTCCGATTTTCAAGTGGCAAACCTAATAGAAGCCACTCTTTTCACCGGAAACCAGACCTCTCATGGACTACCGCCTGCACCAGCGCGCCGCGCGCCTCATCACACGCAACACCCTGGCGCTGGCCGCAAGCCGCGCCTTCTGGCTCACGGCGACGGGCATGGCCTTGAGCGCCGGCGCGCACCCCGTCCAGGCCCAGGCCAGCGCCAGGACCTACGCGATCCCCGCCGGCACGCTGGAAAGCGCGCTGACCCGCTATGCGCTCGAAAGCGGATTGATGCTGTCCTACTCGGCAAGCGATATCGCGGACAAGCGCAGTGCCGGCCTGCAAGGCAGCTTCGAGGCGTCCGCGGGCCTGGCCAGGCTGCTGGCGGGCACGGGACTGGCGGCCCGGCTGCAGCCGAATGGCGGCTACGTACTGCGCCCGCTGCCCGGCGGGCAGGCGGGCCAGGAGTCCGCGCAAACCTTGCCCGCGGTCACGGTCACGGGCGTCCATGAGTCCGCCTCCGGCCCGGTGCAAGGATTCGTCGCCCATCGCAGCGCGACCGCCACCAAGACCGACACGCCGCTGCACGAAACGCCCCAGTCCGTATCGGTGATTCCGCGCGACCAGGTCGTCGCGCAGGCGGCGGACTCGCTGGACCAGGCGCTGGGCTACACCGCCAGCGTCATGTCGCTGGAAGGCGGAGCGCTCAGGCACATAGGCACCCGCTTCACGGTCCGCGGCTTCAACATCACGGGCGCGGCCCCGCTGTATCTGAATGGCACCAAGTTCCCGATCAACTCGCTCAGCGGCGCGATCGAGCCCTACAACTTCGAACGCATCGAACTGCTCAAGGGGCCTGCCTCGATCCTGTACGGCCAGGCCGCGCCGGGCGGCATCATCAACCTGGTCAGCAAGCGCCCCACGGCCGAACCCCTGCGCGAGTTCGAACTGCAGACAGGCAGCTGGAACAAGAAACAGATCGCCATAGACCTGGGCGGCCCGGTGACGGAGGACGGAAATGTGCGCTACCGCCTCACCGGCCTGGCGCGCGACAGCGACACCATGATCGACTACATCAACAATGACCGTACCTCGCTGGCCGGCGCGCTGGAGTGGCAGATCAGCGACGCCACCTTGATCACGCTCCTGGCCAGCTACAGCCGGACCGACAGCCCCTACGATTCGGGCAAGCCGCTGGAAGGCACGCTGCTATCCAATCCCAACGGCCCCATATCGCGCTCACGCTTCGTCGGCGAGCCCGGCTTCGACCGTTATGTCGTGAAGGGCACGACCCTGGGCTACCTGTTGGAACACAGGCTGAACGACGACTGGCAGGTGAAGCAGAATCTGCTGGCCTACGAACACAAGGCCGACAACCAGTACGCCGCAGTAAGCGCGCGCGTGAACCCGGCTACCCCAGCCTTGGGCAATCGCTATGCGATTACCCGGTATGACACCGACAAGGGACTCGCCGTGGACAACCAGCTGCTGGGCAAGCTGCGCCACGGCGACGTCGAACACACGCTGCTGTTCGGCATCGACTGGAGCAAGAGCGAGTTCACGCGTTCCCAGGAATTCGGCAGCATCGCGCCGATCGATCTGTACAACCCCGTCTATGGCGCCCGACCGACGCTCGGCGCCCCCAACTATTCCGAAAACAGCATGCGCCAGCTAGGGTTCTATGCGCAAGACCAGATCAAGTTCCAGGACCGCTGGATCGTGCTGCTGGGCGGCCGCTACGACTCGGTCCGCACGGACACCAGGCCGGGTACGGGTGAACAGAGCTCGCATGCCTTCACGCCGCGCGCCGGCCTGATGTATCTGTTCGACAACGGCCTGGCCCCTTACTACAGCTACAGCAAGTCCTTCCAGCCCACGCCGGGCCTGGACTTCAACGCCAATCCCTTCAAGCCCACCACGGGCGTACAGCACGAGATCGGCCTGAAGTACGAACCCAAGGGCGTGGACGCGTCCATCACCGTGGCGCTCTACGAAATCACGCAACGCAATGTCCTGACCAGCGATCCCGCCCACGCGGGCTTCCTGGTCCAGACCGGCGAAGTGCGCTCGAAAGGCGCCGAGATCGAGGCCCGGGCCAGCCTGAACCGCCAGCTGGACCTGGTGGCCGCGCTGGCAACGACGGATGCGCGCGTCACCAAGAGCAATCTGGGCAATGAAGGCTCGCGGCCCGCTTCGGTCCCGCGCAACATGGCCTCGCTCTGGATGGACTACCGGTTTGCTTCCGTGCCGGGCCTGAGCGCGGGCGTCGGCGTGCGCTACGTGGGCCGCCAGGAGATCTATGACCTGCCGGTGCCGTCGTACACCACCTACGATGCCGCGCTGCGCTATCAATGGGACAAGTGGCAGTTTGCCCTGAACGTGAAGAACCTGGCCAACAAGACCTATGTGGCCGCCTGCCCGGGCACCTGCTTCTATGGCGATGAACGCAACATCACGCTGACGGCGCGCGTCAACTGGTAGGCGACACGCGACGCCAATGCGCTTGACGCATCGACCTCGGCATCTCCCCTAGTTCGGCGCTCCGTAGTGCTCGATGTAACGACCTTCCACAGGCTTGCCGTCATCATCGCAATCAACGACCAGGATCACAGCGCCTTCAGCGATCAAATCCGCCAATGGCTCGCGCAGGACCATACCGAACTCTCTGCTCTTTCCCTCCCTGGCATCACGGAACAGGATCCTGTCGCCATGGGAGAATTTGACCGAATCCACACAGCGCCAGCAGAAGAGAGGATCATTCTTGAACCACATGACCTCGCCCCGGTCGCTGACTACGAATTCCAATCGCTTCTTGCGGTTGGTTGCGTAGGTGGGTTGACCACCGAGCTGATCGTCCAGACGCTTGAGCGTCAACCGAATGCGCTCGCGAACCGACGCGGACATCATCGCCATCGCGGGATGGTCGACGGCTAGCGCTGCGCCGACGTAGCCCTCGCAGAATCCCTGCAGACCATGGGTTGCTTCAATGGCGTCGGCCAATTTTCGCCAGGTTTCCGTCTCTATGCTTGTGTATGCCGAGGTAGGCGGCAGTTCATTGGACTTCTCCGCAAAATCTGCAAGCATGCGATTGATTCTTGGAAAGTCGAGGATCCCCAAGGCTGAAACCTTGTCGCCGCAACGGAGGTACGACTCCACCAGTCCCAGAATGACCTGATGATATGGCGACCAGAACTTGCTTGCGAGAATCTGTTCGCTGAGAGCCTGCTGCCCTGACGCCCCCATCCCGGTTTCGGCGGCCAAGATACTTAAGGCAGGCGCCCCGAGAAGATTGAATGAATCCACTATGCGGGCGAGATACGCCGACCATGACCAATCTCTCTCTTGGGACGCCAGTTCCCTGCACAAGGTCGAGCATGCATCCCTGTCGCTCGCTACAGCGATGGCACGAAGAACAACGAATAGTTCGTCTTGAATGATGGGCTTCGTCTGCTCAACGAGCCAACTTTTGGTGAAATGCATTGCACTGCCGACATCGTCTCGCAGAAGCGCTTCTTCGATTTCGAGGCATGGCCACCAAGCCGATTCTCTTGCAGAGGGATGTGCGCAGACAATTTGTAGCAGCCTGGGCGGAACAGCTGAAGGATTGGCGCGTATCAGGTTGAAAGCCGAATTTCGGAGATCCTGTAGAAGCTCAGCGCCGGCGGGTTCCTCGGGCACCATGTCAACGACGCCTTGAAGCAGGTTGATGCCGTCCGCGGACCAGGGATCCGAGCGCAATCTCAGGTGAGCAAGCTTCGCGGCATGTCCTAGCGAGTCCGAGTCGACCGCGCCTATCAACTCGAATGCCTGCTCCAGGAGACCGCGGCGTAGATTTGAGCCCGAGCCTCTGGCGTTGAAGCGTTCCAGGCACCATTGGACAAATTTTCTCGGCGAGGCCAGGCGCACCTGCATCGCGGCCTCTGCGAGGCATTCATCCCGCGACTTCAGCGACAGGCTGAGATCCGGCACATGCGCCCCCTCTCTTTTGGCCGCATCCGCGGACGACGCCCTGTCGTAAAAGTCGAACACCGCCAGACGCGCGCTATCGAGATGAGATTGATCCCTTGCTTCGAGATCCGCAATGAGATGATCGCGAACCTTTTCGTGCATGTCGTACACGTCAGGCGATGCCTGCCGGAATATGACTTCCTGAAATACGTCGCTTGCCAGGTAACCGGCAAATGCAGGCATCCTCTGCGAGATGAGGAACTCCCAGAGCTCCCTTCTGATGTGTGTTGGCACCGCAAGCGTGCGCAACACGTTTCGCATCCCTGGCTCCAGGTGATCGAAGAACCGGTCCAGGATCTCGCGGTGAGTGCGTGGAACATCCGGCGCCGTGACGGCCGCGCCCGCCAGCTGACGCATCTGGCAGTACCGGATTCCGACGGCAAGCGACAGAGGATGGCCCTCTGCCGCGTCTTTCAATGCCTTCCGGACATCGGAAGCATCGATCCGTCCTGCATCCAGCATGGCATCAACTGCGCCCCGACCCAGGGCATCCAGGGGCAGGCTGACGATCCATGGCGCCCATGTAGGATCAATATCCTTCCATGCAATCCGTCGCCTGCCTGCAATGACAAAGAGACAGCCCTTCGCTTCCTCTGCAAGGCGGCGCAGCCAGTTGTCTCCACCCAGATCGGAGATGGCGCCGCCCGCCGGACGATCGCGCCACAATGCCTCGTAGGTGTCAAAAATGAGCACTGGCCTGCGCTGCGGGTGATCACGCAAGAAGGCGGCAATGTCATAGCCCAGGAACATCGGCAAGGAATCCGCCACTTTCTGCGCGCCGATCTCATTGAGCTGCTCCAGGACGTCCACGCCCCGGGTTCGGTACCAAGCTGATACCTTGTTCGACAGCCGAGCGAGCAGTGACACCGCCAACCCTGCGCCTGGCATGTAATCGGCTGCTTCCACCCCGATGTCGACCAGCTCACCGAAGATACTGTCTTCCTTGAAGCGGAATAGCTCTGGGTAGTCCTTGGTCGGATCCCGGCCCGGCCGGGTCAACGCGAAGTGGCGAGCAAACGCCATGTCGAAGGCGTGCGTTGCCACCTTCGCTGCACGCAACTGGTTTCGAACCGTGAACAGTCCCTCAACAGCGTCGCGATGGCTCGTGATCGCCATGTCCAGGCGCACCAGCGGACGTGTAGAACAATCCGGGTCCGAAAGCCGCCGCGCAAAACGGTCCAGCAACGTGGTCTTGCCCTGCCCCCCGACACCGTACATGGATAGAACCTGGTAATCCATGTTTGGCATGGCGGGCCAGAGCAGGTTCTCGAACACCTGCAACTCGCCCTCCCGCCCCACAAACGGCAAGTTCCTTAAGCGGCTTGGCAGGGTATGTGAAGGCGCTGGACACATTTGGACGACGCGTCAAGGTTGACTTAGGGCGAGCTTCACAAACCTGGCTGCACGCTGTCAAGTCACCGCGGATTCCGCCTGCTACCTTTTTCCTCCCCCAAAAGGATGAAGCATTGCCTGGCTGGGGTGGAAACCAGGCGTTGACGATTTCACTTCGGCCAATGGCCCGACCGCAATCGCGATCTTTCCCCGCACCCCGTGGTTGGGACTCTCCAGCCGCGCATGGGCGAGCGGAATGTCGGCAAGCGCGTAGACGGCGCCCACGTGCGGCCGCAACTGGCCACGCGCCACCAATGCGCTCAATTCGTCGAGCTTGCCGCGGTTCTGCCGCGTGAACACGAAGTGGTAACTCGCGTTCTTGCCCCAGGCCTGGATCAGGTTTTGCGGCTGGGCGATGTCCACGATCGAGACGACCCGCCCCAATTGCGCGAGCGCATCGGCGCTGCGCGCCAGCGTGTTGCCGCCGATGGTGTCGAACACGACGTCGACGCCGCGCCCGCCCGTCTCCCGCATGACGGCGTCGACGTAGTCTTCCTGTTCGTAGTCGATGACCACGTCGGCGCCCATGCTGCGCGCGAACTCGGCGTTGGCGGCGCGCACGGTCGTGTACACCTGTGCTCCGATGGCCTTGGCCAGCTGGATCGCCACATGGCCGACGCCGCCCGCGCCGCCGTGCACCAGGACGCTTTCCCCGACTCTCAGCCCCGCACGCACGACCAGCGCTTCCCAAGCCGTGCCGCCCACCAGGCTCAGGCTGGCCGCCTCAAGATGGCTGAGCGCGGGCGGCTTCTTCCCGACGATGCCCTGCGCGGCGACGTGGTATTCGGCATAGCTGCCCGGCCCGTCGAAGATCTGCGGGGTGTACCAGACTTCGTCGCCAGGAACGAAAGTCGTCACGCCCGGCCCGACGGCTTCTACCACGCCCGAGACGTCGTGCCCGGTAACGGCCGGCAGCGGCACCAGGTCGGAATAATCGCCGCGCCGGACCTGATAATCCAGGGGATTGATCGAGGTTGCGTGTACCCGGACCAGGACTTGTCCCGCCTGCGGCACAGGCTTGGGCAGGTCGCGAAGTTCGAACGATTCCGGGCCGCCGAATGATTGGAGTGTCATCGCTTGCATGCTTTTTCCTTAATTCTAGAAATAGGGATATCGGGAAATACCGATATATGCCGGCAAAAAAACTACAGCTCTTTCCCGATGATCGAGGCCAGAGCGCTGATGGTTGCTTCGTTCCGTTTGTAATAGGTCCACTGCCCGATGCGCCTGGCTTCCACCAGGCCCGCGCGTTGCAGCGTCGCCAGATAGTCGGACACCGTGGACTGCGACAGCCCCACGCCTTCCTGGATGCTGCTGACGCAGACGCCCACCGTATGAACGTCGCCTTCGTCCTGCGGCGGGAAGTTCTTTGCGGGGTCCTTCAGTCCTTTGAGGATCTCAAGGCGGGTACGGTTGGAGAGGGCTTTGAATATTTCGAGCAGATCCATGCCGCCATAATATCGGGATTTCCCGATATGTCAATAAACTGGATTCGCGCCCTACTTGTCGACCGACCGCATGTCGCAGGTCGTCTCCGATGACGAGCAGATGCCGCGAAACCACGCCCGCCCCCGCGTGCGGTCCTTGGGCGCCAGCGGCTCGAACGTGTCGCTATTGCGCATTTCGTAGTCCAGCAACAGCCATTCACCCTCGCAGGCGGCGATGCCGCGCAGCGTGGCCCGCTCGGTCAGCCAGTCGCCGCCCAGATCCAGCAGCCGCTCGCTGCCGGCATCCGGACGGGCGTAGCCCCGCGCAGACTGGATGCCGACCTGGGCGTCCCCGGCTTCGATCCAGCCCCCGCCCCGATACACGGGTCGCGGCTTGCTCTGTTCGTCGCCGGTCTTGTCATCGCTGGCGTTCCTGATCTTGAGCCAGCCGTCGCGCGCCTCGGTCACGTCGAAGGTCACGCTGTAGTAGTCGATGTTGGGATCGGCGCCGTCGCCGCGAGTCGTCGGCAGGGTGCCCACCACTGCTGCCTGGGCGGCCGCAGCCGCGCGCACCTGGATGACGGGTTTCTGGTCGGTGGTCCATCCAGCGAAGCTGCATGCGGTCGGACCCGGCGGGGTCCAGGCGACAGGCTTGGAAGATGCCTGGGCGTTGATGGCGGGCGACACGGCGAGCGTGGCAAGCGCCAGGAAAATCCGTCGCATGGTCATGGGCTTGGTCATGTGTCAGTTGCTGTTGATCCAGTCCTGCGTATCTCGGACGAACCAGGGCAGGTTCAAGCGCTCCCCTTCGCCGGATTGTATGGTCAAGCGTTGATCCGAGGAGCCAGGGGTATCGCTCTTGCCCTGCCCCGTGGAAGGCGCGCGGCTGCGATAGTCCAGCTCGGTTTGCTGGGGAGGTTTATCCGCGCAGGCGGCGATCAAGGTGCATGCGATCGCTGCAAGGACGGTCCGCAGCGCCGGACGAAATATCTTCATGGTGTTTGGGTTCCCGTTGGAGGGCACAGGCCAACGTGCCAGAAAATCAGGGCCTCCAGCCCATACCTTACTCGCAATGCGAAGCCGGCGTTGGCGTCTCAGATCGACATGTTGAAATAGACGACCCGTTCCGTCTCATTGAATCCCAGACGCGAATGCGCAGCCTGGCTCACGACGTTGTCCAGCGCCGTATCCGAGGCCAGCTCTTTGCAGCCCCTGTCCCGCGCCCATGCCCGGACGGCGTCGATCAAGGCCCTGGCCGCGCCCCGCCGCCTGGCTTCGGGCATGACATACAGACCTTCCAGGAACGCCACGGGACTGGAGTCGGTGCCATTGACGTAGTCCGTCCTGATGGAAGCTTCGGCCAGGCCAATCGCCAGCCCGTCGTCGGCGCGCACCAGGAACTGGGCGTACCGGTCCGGCTCGCAAACCTGATCCTCCATGTCTTCCTGATGCTCGGCCGCTGACGCGTCAGGCCAGAGCGCCATGCGCAGTTGCAGCCAGGCTGCGTCCCGAGAGGAGGTAATTGCGGCGGTTTTCATGGGCAGGGTTTATGTTCCAGGTGACGCCCGAAAATTTATCACCCTGCCCTGCCTGCTGTCGAAACGCATCTGGCGGCGGCCTGCTCCGCCCTACTCCTGCACCGGCACCGTATAGTTCAGCGCCAACCTCCCGCCATCCGCGTACACCGTCTGCCCGGTCACGTAGCTGGCGTCTTCGCTGGCCAGGAATACCGCCACCTTGGCGACTTCGTCGGTCGATCCCAGGCGCTGCATGGGTATGCGCGACAGCACGGTCCTGCGGGCTTCCGGATTGCTGGTGATCGTGGCCAGGATTTCGGTGTCGATGCTGCCGGGGCCGATGGCGTTGACGCGGATGCCATGCGGCGCCAGGGATAGCGCCATCGACTTGGTCATCTGGCGCACCGCGCCCTTGCTGGCGCCGTAGGCCAACTGATCCGGCATCGCCAGTTCCGCCGTCATCGAAGACAGCGTCACGATGGCGCCGTTGCCGCGCCCGCCCGCCACCATGGCGCGCGCGGCGGCCTGGGCGACCAGGAAGGTGCCGCGCACGTTGACGTTCATGACCGCGTCCAGGTCTTCGAGCTTCAGGTCCAGGAAGTCCGCCGCGCGGATCACGCCGGCGTTGCAGACGCAGATGTCCAGGCCGCCCCAGCGCCGCACGCACTCGTCGGCCAGCTTCTGGGCGTCGGCCGGATCGGTCACGTCGGCCACCAATGCGGCAGCGCGTTCCCCCAGCGCGCGGGCCGCGGCCATCAGTTCGGCCTCCTTGCGGTCCGCCAGCAGCACGCAGGCACCCTCGGCCACGAAGCGCCGCGCGATCGCCAGTCCGATGCCCCCGGCCGCGCCGGTGACCAGCGCCACTTTGTCCTGCAATCTCATCTCAGACTCCTACGTAGGCGGCCACCAGGTCGGGCCGCTGGGACAATTCCGCCGAGCTGCCGCGCCACACCGTCACGCCCTTGTCGAGGATGACGTTGCGGTCCGACAGGCGCAGCAAGGCCGTGGTGTTCTTGTCCACCACGATCATCGACAAACCTTCGGCTTTCAATTGGGCCAGCACGCGCCAGATTTCGGCGCGCACCACCGGCGCCAGGCCTTCGGTGGCTTCGTCCAACACCAGCAGGCTGGGGTTGGTCATCAGCGCCCGGCCCAGCGCCAGCATCTGCTGCTCGCCGCCAGATAGCTGCGTGCCCAGGTTGGCGCGGCGTTCGCGCAGGCGCGGAAACAGTTCATACACGCGCTCCAGCGTCCAGGCGCGAGAGCCGCCGCGGCCCATGGCCGTGGCGATCAGGTTCTCTTCCACCGTCAGGGTCGGAAAGATCTGGCGCCCCTCGGGCACCAGCGACAGCCCCATCCGGCCGATACGGTACGGCGCCAGCCCGCGCAGGGAACGCTCGCCATACCGGATGCTGCCCTGGCTGGCCGGCAGCAGGCCGAACAGGCACTTGATGACGGTGCTGCGGCCCATGCCATTGCGGCCGATCAGGCCGACGACCTCGCCCTGGCCCACGTCCAGGTCTACGCCGAACAAGGCCTGGCAATGCCCGTAGGCCGCCGTCAATCCGCTGATGCTCAACATGGCGGCTCCTTATGCGTCGGCGTCGTCGCCCAGATAGGCGCGGCGCACGTCGGGATGGTTGCGTATCTGGTCGGCGCTGCCGGTGGCGATGATCTTGCCGTAGACCAGCACGCTGATGCGATCGGCCAACGCGAACACGGCATTCATGTCGTGTTCGACCAGCACGATGGTGTAGCGGCCCTTCAGGCTTTGCAGCAAGGCGATCACGCCGGCGCTTTCCGCCGCGCTCATGCCGGCCATGGGCTCGTCCAGCAGCAGCACCGACGGCTCGCCCGCCAAGGCCATGGCGATCTCCAGCTGGCGGCGCTGGCCGTAGGCCAGGCTGTCCACCTGTGCCTCGGCCACGTCTTCCAGCTGGCAGGCCCGCAGCGCCTCGGTCGCGGCGTCGACCACGTCGGCGCAATCGCGCAAGGCGGTCCAGCCCGACAGGCGCCGGCGGCGCTTGCGCAAGGCGGCGAGGCAGGCGTTGTCCAGCACCGTGTAGCTGTCGAACACCGAGGTCACCTGGTAGGAGCGCAGCATGCCCAGCGCCACGCGCTCCTGCACCGTGGCGCGGGAAACGTCGGCGGCGCCCAGGCGCACGGCGCCGCCATCGGGACGCAGCTCGCCCGACAGCAGGTTGATCAGGGTGGTCTTGCCCGCGCCGTTGGGGCCGATCAGCGCGTGCAGTTCGCCGGGGGCCACGTCCAGCGACACCCCATCGGTGGCCTTGAGGCCGCCGAAGCGGCGCACCAGGTCCTGCGTGGTCAATCCCGCGGGCGCGGCGGTGGTTCGCATGTTCATGCCGAAGCCTCCTTGCGCAGCGCGTCCGGCGGCCGGCGGTCCTGTTGCCCGTCGCCGGCAGGCGGCAGGCTTGCGGGCGCGACCGCAGGCGGACGCCGCAGCCAGGACAGGGAATTGGCATAGCCGCCCTTGGCCACCATGGCGATGATCACCACCGCCGGCCCCATCAGCAGCATCCAGTGCTGCGTCATGCTCTTGAAGGCCTCTTCCATCAGCAGGTAGGCCACCGCGCCAAAGATCGGACCCAGCACATTGCCCAGCCCGCCTATCACCACCATGACGATGAGCTCGCCCGACACCGGCCAGGACATGTAGCTGGGCGAAGCGAAGGCCGTCAGGTTGGCCAACAGCAGTCCGGCCACGCCGGTCAGCACGCCGGAGGCCACGTAGGCCGTCAGGCGCACGCCGAACACCGAATAGCCCAGCGCGTCCACGCGGCGCGGGTTGGCATGGGTGGCGCGCAGGATCATGCCGAAGGGCGAGCGGCGCAGGCGCAGCATCGCCAGGCTGGACACCAGCAGCACCGCCCAGGCCGCCCAGTACACGGGCTGGCTGCCGCCCAGGTCGAACAGGCCGAAGGAACTGGCTTCGTAGATGTTCAGGCCGTCGTCGCCGCCGTACTCGCGCAGGCTGACCGCCAGAAAATAGAACATCTGCGCAAACGCCAGCGTGATCATGATGAAGCCGATGCCCGAGGTGCGCAGGCAGACCGTGCCGACGATCAGCGCCACCAGCGCGCACACCGCGATGCAGACGGCCAGCTGCAGCCAGCCGTTGCCAAAGCCGTAATAGCTGAGAATGCCCACGGCATAACAGCCCAGGCCCAGGAACATGGCGTGGCCGAAGCTCACCAGTCCGGCAAAGCCCAGCACCAGGTTCAGCGCCAGCGCGGCCAGCGCATAGATCAGGATGCGCGCGCCCAGCGTCACGTAGAAAGGTTCGCCCAGCCATTGCGCCGCGAAGGGCACGGCGGCCAGGACCAGGAACAGCAAGGGCAGCGCCCAGCGCCGGTGTTTGTGTTCTTGCATGATGATCGAATCCCAGGATAGGTGCGCGTCAACGCCGCGCCGAGAAGACCAGGCCTTGCGGCCGGAACGCCAGCACCACGGCCATCAGCACGTAGATCAGCATGGAGGCAAGCGCCGGCCCGACCGCGTTCGCGACGGACGCGTCGAACACGGCGCGCAGCATGTCGGGCAGGAAGGCCCGGCCCAGCGTATCTATCATGGCGATCAGCAAGGCCGCCACCAGCGTGCCGCGCACCGAGCCTATGCCGCCCACCACGATCACCACCAGCGCCAGGATCAGCACGGGCTCGCCCATGCCGGACTGTACCGACAGGATCGGCCCCGCCAGCGCGCCCGCCACGCCGGCCAGCACCGCGCCCAGCAGGAACAGCAACGTCTTTTGCAGGTCCACGTTGGCGCCCAGCACGCTGGCCATGGGCGCGTTGCTGGCGCCGGCGCGGATCAGCATGCCGAAGCGCGTGCGCTGGATCAGGAACCAGGCGCCCACCGCCACCAGCGCGCCCACGCCGATGATCATCAGGCGATACACCGGATAATCGTTGCCGAACAGGCTGACGGCGCCTTCCAGCCCCTGCGGCACGGCGGCGTAATACGGCCGGCTGCCCCAGATGACCGAGGCCAGCTCATTGAAGAACATCATCAGCCCGAAGGTGGCCAGCACCTGGTAGAGGTGATCGTGCTTGTACAGCGGCCGCGCGATCAGGCGTTCCAGCGCCACGCCCACCAGGCCGCTGCCCGTCACCGCCGCCAGGATGGCGAAGGCGAACGAGCCGCTGGCGTTGTAGGCGGTGGCGCCCAGGAAAGCGCCGATCATGTACAGCGACCCGTGCGCCAGGTTGATGAAGTTCATGATGCCGAAGATCAGGGTCAGCCCCGAGGACAGCAGGAACAGCAAGGCGCCGAGCTGCAGGCCATTGAGCATCTGCGACAACAGCAAGGATCCGTTCATGGGGCGTCTCCCGGGACGATTACTTCAGCGGGCAGTCCGCCACGTAGGCGTCCTGGTGGTCGGTGAACACCTTGGCCAGCTGCTTCAGGCCGACGCTGTCGCCTTCCTTCACGACCTGGTAGGCATACAGGTCCTGCACCGGCATGTTGTTGCTGTTGAAGCGGAACTTGCCGCGCACCGTGGGGAAGTTGGCGCCGGCGGCCTTCACCGCCGCGGCCAGCGCCTTGCTGTCGCCGACCTTGCCGCCCTGCTGCTTGATGGCGGTATCGAGCAGGAAGGCCGCGTCGTAGCCGCCCACCGCGTACTCCGACGGCAGGCGCCCGTACTTGGCCTTGAAGGCCTCGACGAACTTGCGGTTCTGCGGGTTGTCCAGCGTGGTGGCCCAGGGCGTGCCGTAGATCGCGCCCACGGCCTGCTCCTTCAGCGCGGTCAGCGTGTTGGAATCGATCAGGCTTTCGGAGAAGAACGGCAGCTTCTCCATCAGGCCGGCCTGGCGCAGCTGGCGCACGAAGTTCACGCCCACCCCGCCGGTGTAGAACACGAACAGCGCGTCGGGCGAGGCCGACTGCATGCGCGAGATCTCCGCCGAATAATCCAGCTGCCCCAGCTGGGTATAGATCTCGTCGGCCGGCGCGGCGCCATAGAAGCGCTTGAAGCCCGCCAGCTTGTCCTTGCCGGCCTGGTAGTTGGACGACATCAGGTAGGCGCGCTTGTAGCCCTGGTCCTTGACGTACTTGCCCATGGCCTCGGACATGCTGTCGTTCTGCCAGCCCAGCACGAACAGGTTGGGCAGGCACATGCGGCCGGCGATGGGCGCGGGTCCGGCGTTGGTGGACAGCGCCACCACGCCCGATTCCTTGATGCGCCGCAGCTCGGCCATGAGCACGTTGGAGAAGCCCAGGCCGACGATCACGTCGACCTTGTCCTTCTCGATGAACTTCTGCACGATCTGCGCGCCCACGTCGGGCTTGAGCTGGTCGTCGTCGCGGATCACCACGGCCTTCTGGCCGCCCAGGCTGCCGCCCAACTGCTCGATGCCCAGCATCAGGCCGTCGTACTGGTCCTGGCCCAATGCCGCCTGGGGTCCGGACAGCACGCCGGTAAAGCCGATGCGGACGTCCGCCATGGCGGCATTGGCCGCGGTCAGGGCCGCAATGGCGGCCAGCGCGGACAGGCCGCGTGCGTATGCTTGCATGCTAAGTCTCCTTGGGGGATGGACGGCGGCGCCGTTCTGCGCGGCGCCTGCCGGTACTGGGGCCTGCTTACAGGTCAGAGCTTCACGCAGACATTGCGCAGCTCCGTATAGAACTCGAGCGAATGCACGCCGCCTTCGCGGCCGATGCCGGACTGCTTGGATCCGCCGAAGGCCGTGCGCAGGTCGCGCAGGAACCAGGAATTGATCCAGCATATGCCCACTTCCAGGGCCTGCCCCATGCGATGGGCGGTGCCCACGTTGCTGGTCCAGACCGAGGCCGCCAGGCCGTAGGGCGTGGCGTTGGCCAGGGCGACGGCTTCTTCTTCCGTGTCGAAGGGCGCGATATGGCAGCAGGGGCCGAAGATCTCCTGCTGGATCACGGCCGAGCTTTCCGGCAGGCCGGTCCACACGGTGGGCTGGATCCATGCGCCGCCGGCCAGCTCATCGGGCATGTCCGGCACGCCGCCGCCCGCCACCACCGTGGCGCCCTCTTCGCGGGCGCGGGCGTAGTAGCCCAGCACCTTGTCACGGTGGCGCTGTGAGATCAGCGGCCCCAGGTTGACGCCCGGATCCTTCGGACGGCCCAGCTTGAAGCCGCGGGCGCGTTCGCCCAGCGCCGCCACGAAGCGGTCGAAGATCGGCCGCTGCACATAGACGCGTTCGGTGCCCAGGCAGACCTGCCCGGTGTTGTCGAAGGCGGCGCGGGCGATGCCGGCCACCGCCTTGTCGAAATCCGCATCGGCGAACACGATGCCCGCGTTCTTGCCGCCCAGTTCAAAAGACACGGGCCGCACGCCCACCGCCGCCGCCTGCATGATGGCTTCGCCGGTACGGGTCTCGCCAGTGAAGGTGATGCCGTCGACCAGCGGATGGCGCGTGAGCTTTTCGCCCGCCGAACCGGGGCCGCGGCCATGCACCACGTTGTAGACGCCGGGCGGCACGCCGACCTCGTTCATGACCTCGCCCAGCAGCGTGGCCGTGGCCGGGGTGTCTTCGGACGGCTTGACCACCACGGTATTGCCGCAAGCCAGGGCCGGCCCCACCTTCCAGGTCATCAGCAGCAGCGGCAGGTTCCAGGGGCAGATCACGCCGATCACGCCGCGCGGCACGCGCACGCCGTAGTTCAGGGCATGGCCGCCGTCCGGCGTTTCCAGGTCGAAGGTCTCGTTGGGGATATTGCGCACCAGGTCGGCGAAGATCTTGAAGTTCGCCGCGCCGCGCGGAATATCCAGATGGCTGGCCAGATCGTAGGGCTTGCCGGTGTCGGCGATCTCGGCGTCGACGAAGTCGTCGAAGCGGCGGATGATGCCGTCGGCCACCGCGTGCAGCAGTTCCACGCGCTGCTGCGTCTTGAGTTTGCCCCAGGGGCCGCGCAGCGCCGCCTTGGCGGCCCGCACCGCGGCGTCGACCTCGGCGTCGCCGGCCTCGTGGATGCGCCCGATCAGGCGGTTGTCGACCGGATCGCGGTTGTCGAACGTCTTGTCCGTGGCGACCCATGCGCCGTTGATGAAATTGCGGAAATCGGTCATTGCGTCCTCGGTTGTGACAGGTCTGCCAGCGCCGCTTCAGGGTCGCCGGCGGTCAGGTATTCCCACATGCGCTCGTAGATGCGGCCCGTGCCCACGGCGCGGGTAGCCGCCTCTTCGGGCGACAGCTTGGGCGCGCCGTCGGCCAGGCCGGCCGAGCGCAATTGCCATTCGATGCGCGCGGCGTCCTCCAGATACCAGGTCAGCACCACGGCATGCATCAGGGACTCGGCCGCCACCACCGCGCCGTTGCCGCGCATGGCCACCGCGCGCGCCGCGCCCAGGGCCTGGGCCACGCCGCGCGCCTGGGCATCGCTGCGCACCAGCTGCGGGTCATCCCAGAGCGCGACGGCGGGAGAAAAATACGAGCCCATGCCGTGACGCGGCTGCGGCGTCACGCGGGCCGAGGACAGCGTCATGACCGTGGGCGGCATGGAACGCACCACGCCGCCCACTTCGGGGCGCATGCGATAGATGTGCTGGTGGATGCGGACCTCGCCCAGCACGCCCTCGGGCAGCTCGCCGTGCACCGGCACCACCGTGCCCGCCTCGCCCGGCTCGATCAGGCCCATGGGCCGCGCGGCGCACACCAGGAAGTGGTCGGCATCGAGCCGGCTGCTGCAATGGCCGTAGGCGTGGACCAGGCCGGCGCGGGCCAGGCCGCGCGCCGCCGTCCGCACCAGGGCTTCCTGGCCGGCGTCGGCTTTCATCGGCGCGGCGCTCACGTCTTGAACTCCGGGATGTCGGGTTTGGCGCCCCACATGCAGAACGAGGACGGCACGGCGGGAAAGCTGCGCGGCCGGTAGGTCTTCTCGTCTTCGGCGGTGATCAGCCGCACGCCGGTGGAGTATTCGTAGATCATGCCGTCGGGGCCGTCGAAGTACAGGAACATCGCCCCCGAGGTCGGATGGCGCCCGGGGCCGAAGCGGATCGGCACCTGCCATTCCTTCAGCTGATACCAGGCGCGCATGATGTCGTCGATGCTCTCGACCTGGTGGTTGATGTGCTGCACGCCCGGATAGCTGGACGGAAACAGCGCGATCTTGTGGTGCACTTCGTCGATGCGCAGCAGCGGCGCTTCGCCGATGCGGTCGCTGACCCGTGCCGACAGCAGCCCGGTCCAGAAGGCCTCGTCGCGCCGCGCGTCCAGGGTGCGCAGGCCGATATGCGAAAAGCCCGTCACGCCGGCATCGCGGCTGGGGAAGTAGCGGCGCCCGCTGTGATGCGGCGCGTGCACGAGTTCGATGCGGTTGCCGGACGGGTCGATGAAGCTGAGGAAATCGCGCACGTAGCGCTGCTCGGCGTCCTCGCGCTTGCCCGCAGCGACCTGATAGCCGCTACGCTCCAGCACCGCGCCGGCATGCTCCAGTTCCTCGGGCGTGTCCACTTCGAACGCCGTGGTGTGGTCGCGCGGATCGCCTTCGAAATAGCACAGGGTGTGGTCGCGCGAGTCGGACTTGAAATAGACCGCGCCGTGCTCCTTGCGCGCCACTTCCAGGCCCAGCACCGCGGTCGCGTAGCGGACCGCGGATTCCAGGTCGCGGGTACCCAGCCGGACGTACCGGATGTCGTGTAGCCGTATCACTGCTTGTCTCCAGGTTGCGCCTGCCGCCGGCTGCATGCCGGTCGTGGCCTTGGCGCTTTTTTTCTACGATAAGCAGCATAAATCTCGGCGTCAATAATTTTTATC
>NZ_MTLG01000066.1 GCF_002192695.1 Achromobacter xylosoxidans | reverse complement strand
GGCTTTCAATCGGGCGTGAACAGGTCCGGCGGCAGGCGCGCCACGGCGTCGTAGGTCAGCCGGATGTGGGCGGCCAGCAATTCACAGGCGCGGTCCGCATCGCGCGCCAGCGTGGCGTCCAGGATGCCCTTGTGCTCATCGTCCAGGTCGCGGGCGATGGGCTTGCGCGTGACCGTCAGGCGGCGGTAGCGCTCGGCCTGCTGGTACAGGATGCCCAGGAAGTGATGCAGCCAGCGCGAAGGACAGGCACGGATTAGTTCGCGGTGGAACTCGCGGTTGCGCTGCTCCCATTCTTCAAAGCGGGTGTCGGGGTCGGCGGCCAGACGCTGTTCGGCCTTGCTCAGGCGGTGGAAGGCGGCCAGCACCGCGCTTTCCCAGTCGTCGTCGCCTAGCGCAATGGACTGGCGCAGGGCCTGGGTTTCGAGCAACACGCGGTTCTCGGTGATGTCGCGGAAGTCTTCCAGCGAAATCGGCGTGACGTGAAAGCCGCGCTGCCCTTGCGCAATGACCAGCGCGTCCGACACCAGCAGCGCCAGCGCTTCGCGCA
>NZ_MTLG01000065.1 GCF_002192695.1 Achromobacter xylosoxidans | reverse complement strand
CGCCGTGGCGCGCCTGCCGCCGGACCTGTTCACGCCCGATTGAAAGCCACGTAGTAAAAGCCTCCCCGCGTAAACCGCGCCAGTTGAAAAAAACCCACACTGGCGCGTGCTTACCCGTTGATTCGCCTACACCACTTCTATAGAATCTTCAATTCGGGCCTGTGCCCATTCCCTTTCCCCCACATCTCACACCACTGGGAGGCGCAAGATAATGAATCCGCATACCGCCATCCCGCGCGTGTCCCCGCGACGTCATTAAGTCGTCGCCCGCGCGGACCCATCGCTGGATGCCTATCTAGCGACCGGTCCTCCGTGCCCGTCCCAAAAACCTGAACGCAATCGCCCGCGCCTTACCGCGCAGGCCGCTCCTTCCTCTTTCCACACAAGGACTCCCGGCGTCCTGGTGACGCCGGGCCATTGCAATGGCCAGAAAAAAAATTGATCTACGAGGACAGACCTTCAAGGACGTCCTTGGCTTTACCTTCCGCCATTGGGGCGCGCAGCCCTGGCGTACCTCCGGCATCATCGTGCTCGCCCTGCTGTCGGCGGTGACCGATGTGCTGACGCCGCTGTATGCCGGCAAACTGGTTGACGCCGTGGCCTCGGGCGCCGCCGGCGACGAGATCGTCTGGAGCGCGGCGCTGACCGCGTTCTGGCTGCTGCTCGCGCTGGGCATAGGCGGCACGCTGCTGCGCCAGGCCGTGTTCCAGAACATCATCACCTTTACGCTGAAGATGATGAACGGCATCGTCTCCAACGCGTTCTACCGCGTGCAGCGATTCTCCACGGACTGGCACGCCAACAGCTTCGCCGGCTCCACGGTGCGCAAGATCACGCGCGGCATGTGGGCGGTGGACATCCTGAACGACACGCTGCTGGTCGCGCTGCTGCCGTCGGTCGTGATGCTGGTGGGCGCTACCGCCCTGCTGGGCGTGCACTGGCCCATCATGGGCCTGGTGGTGGGCCTGGGCTCGGTGCTGTACATCGCCGTGACCGCGGCGCTGTCGCTGGGCTATGTGGCGCCGGCGGCGCGGCTGGGCAACGCCTGGGACACCCGCATGGGCGGCGCCCTGGCCGACGCCGTCAGCTGCAACGCGGTGGTCAAGGCCTTTGGCGCCGAAGACCGCGAGGAAGTCAGGCTGGACCGCGTGGTCGACAAATGGCGCCGCCGCACGCGCCGCACCTGGATTCGCGGCACGATCAACGGCGGCATCCAGGGCGCGATGCTGGTCGCCATGCAGGCGGGCATCCTGGGCGCGTCGCTGCTGCTGTGGTCGCGCGGCCAGGCCAGCGTGGGCGACATCACCTTCGCCCTGACGATGTTCTTCATGCTGCAGGGTTACCTGCGCGACGTGGGCATGCACATCCGCAACCTGCAGCGCTCAGTCAACGACATGGAAGAACTGGTCGCGCTGGAAAAGCAGCCGCTGGGCGTGGACGACAGGCCCGGAGCGGGCGAGCTGCGCGTCACGGCCGGCGAGATCCGCTTCGAGGACGTGACGTTCCGCTATGGCGCGCACGACAAGGCGCTGTACGACCATTTCTCGGTGCGCATTGCGCCGGGCGAACGGGTCGGCCTGGTCGGCCATTCGGGCTCGGGCAAGACCACGTTCATCAAGCTGATCCAGCGCTTGTATGACGTGAACGACGGCCGCATCACGATCGACGGGCAGGACATCGCCCAGGCGCGGCAGGCGTCCTTGCGCAGCCAGATCGCCATCGTGCAGCAGGAACCCGTGCTGTTCCACCGCACGCTGGCGGAGAACATCGCCTATGCCCGCCCCGGCGCCACGCAGGCCGAGATCGAGCAGGCGGCGCGGCTGGCCAGCGCCCATGACTTCATCATGGCGCTGCCCAAGGGCTACGACACGCTGGTCGGCGAACGCGGCGTCAAGCTGTCGGGCGGCGAACGCCAGCGCGTGGCCCTGGCCCGCGCCTTCCTGGCCGATGCGCCCATCCTGATCCTGGACGAAGCCACGTCCAGCCTGGACAGCGAAAGCGAAGTGCTGATCCAGCAGGCCATGGACCGCCTGATGGTGGGCCGCACCACGCTGGTGGTGGCGCACCGCCTGTCGACGGTGCGCGCGCTGGACCGCCTGCTGGTGATGGACCGCGGCCGCGTCATCGAGGAAGGCAGCCACGACGCGCTGATCCGCCTGAAGGGCGGCCTGTACCGGCGCCTGTTCGAACGCCAGGCGCTGGAGCTGACCAAGGGCCTGACGCAGTCGGAACTGCTGGAAGACGGCGCGGTCCCGCCGCGCTCGAAGGACGAAGAGGCCGACGAGTCCTCCTACGCCTACGCCAAGTAAGCCTGACAGCCGGTTCCGCGGCGCAAGCCGCGGGGCCGGCGGCTCAGGCCGGACGCTGGGCCACGGTCAGGCGCAGGCCGAAGCCGATCAACGCCAGCCCGAACACGCGGCTCTGGATCTTCTGGGCCCGCGGGCTGGCCGACATCCAGCGCCCCACCGCCCCTCCCGCCAACGCGCACAGCACGTCCAGCGCCAGGCCCAGGCTGACCAGGATCACGCCCAGCACCGCGAACTGCTGACCTATCGGACCCTGGGCGGGCGACACGAATTGCGGCAGCAGCACCGAGCAGAACAGCAGGGCCTTGGGATTGAGCACATTGGTCAGCACGCCGCTCAATAGCGCCGGCCCCAGCCCCGCGCGGCTTGCGGGCGCCTGTCCGGCGGCGTCGTAGGAAACTGGTCCTGCGCGCAGCAGCCGCACTCCCAACCAGACCAGATAGCATCCGCCCACCGTGCGCGCCGCGTCGAACGCCCAGGGGTGGGTCTTGAACAGCGCCGCCAACCCCAGCGCGGCCAGCGTCACGTGCGCGGCCCGCGCAATGGCCAGGCCCGCGGCCACCGCCAGCGCCTGCCCCCTGCCCCGCAGCACGCCGGTCTCCAGCAGCAGGATCATGTCGGGCCCCGGCACCACGTAGACGATCAGCAAAGCCCCTAGAAACATCGCCATATCCGCCATTTTTCCGCTCCTTTTCGTCCTGGCCCAGGCGATCATTCTAGGAAAACGGGGCTGGCATGTGCATCCTATTCATGCCATTGGATTTATGATGATTGGCATATTCCGCCAATCAAATAAACCCAATCCTGATTTCATGCCAAAACGCGAATTGGACGCCTACGACCGCCGCATCCTCGAGGCGCTGCAGCAGAACGGCCGGCTGACCAATGTGGAACTCGCCGAGCAGATCGGCCTGTCGCCTTCGCCCTGCCTGCGGCGGGTGCGGCTGCTGGAAGAGGCCGGCGTCATCCAGGGGTACGAAGCCCGCCTGGCGCCGGACGAAGTCGGCCTGGGCCTGACCGTCTTCGTCGGCATCAAGGTGGAGCGGCACCACGAGCGCGACTCCGCCCTGTTCCGCGAGGAGGTCAGCACCCTGCCGGAAGTCATCGCCGCGCACCTGGTGTCGGGCGAGTCCGACTTTCTGCTGCAGGTGGTGGTGCCCGACCTGCGCGCCTACGAACGCTTCCTGCTGGGCACGCTGTTGAAGCTGCCCGGCGTAAAGGACATACGCAGCAACTTCGCGATCCAGACCGTCAAGCCGCAAAGCCCGTTGCCGCTGGATCATCTGGCGAAGTGACCGCGCCTCCCGCACGAACTCACGCCATCGCCGCCGCGGCCCGGTCCACCGCCTGCGAGCGGCGCTCGAAGCGCGCCTGCGACATCTCCAGATAACGCTGCACCACGGCCGGCTCCGAGGTCTTGGGCGTGCCCCCGGGAAACGGCGGCTTGGGGTCGTACTCGATCTGCAGCTGGATCAGCTTGGCCACGTCCTCGCCGCACAGGTCCGCCACCACCTTCAGCCCCATGTCGATGCCCGAGGTCACGCCGCCCGCGGTGTACAGCTTGCCGTCCACGCACATGCGCTCGTCGCTGGGAATGGCGCCGAAGCGCGACAGCAGTTCGCGCGCGCGCCAATGGCTGGAAGCGCGCTTGCCGCGCAGCAGGCCGGCGGCGCCCAGCAGCAGCGAACCGGTGCAGATGCCGAATACGTAGCGCGCTGCCAGCCCCTGAGCGCGCGTGAACGCTACCCAGTCGGCGTCGACAATGGCATCATCCGTGCCCGGTCCGCCCGGCACCACCAGCAGGTCGCAGGGCGGCGCCGATGCGATGGTCTGCGTGGGCACGAAACACAGCCCGCGATCGCTGCGTACCGGATCGCGCGTTTTTGCGACAAAATCCACGGTGAAGCCCGGCGCGCCCGCCAGCACTTCGTACGGCCCGGTCATATCCAGCTGGGTCAGCCCCTCGAACAAGAGAAAATTCACATGCATGACGATGCTCCGTTAGAAACGACGACTTCCAGCATAGGCGGACGCGCCAGGACGCGCGCGCCAAATATGCCGCCGGATGCGCCACTGCGCGTGCTGTTCGTCCTGTACGACGGCTTTCAGCCGCTGGACCTGGCCGGCCCCTGGCAAGCCTTCAGCTCGGCCAACGAGGAAGCCGGCCGCAAGCTCTACCGCCTGGGCACCATCGCCGCCGCACCGCTGGTCGCCACCTGGGAACAGGGCCTGCGCATGCAGGTGGACGGCACCTTTGCCGACGACGGCGACGAGCCCCTGGACATGATGTTCGTGCCCGGCGGCCCCGGGGCGGATCTCGCGGGCGCCCATGGCGAGACGCGCGCCTGGCTGCGCCGCCGCGACGCGGATGCCGGGCGCACCTGCAGCGTCTGCACCGGCGCCTTCGTGCTGGCCGCCGCCGGCCTGCTGGACGGCCGCGCCGTCACCACCCACTGGCGTTCGGCCGACCGGCTGCGCCAACTCTACCCGGCCCTGCGCGTCGAAGACGATCGCATCTACGTCGAAAGCGGCAAGTACTGGACCTCGGCCGGCGTCACCGCCGGCATCGACCTGGCGCTGGCGCTGATCGAACGCGACTTCGGCGCGGACCTGTCGCAACGGGTCGCGCGCCGGCTGGTGGTCTTCATGCGCCGCAACGGCGACCAGCGCCAGTACAGCCAGGCGCTGCGCCTGCAGGACCGCGTGGCTGCGCCATTCCGGGACCTGGTGGAAAAAATCGAGGCGCAGTTGTCGGCGCGCTGGTCGGTCGACGACATGGCCGATGCCTGCCAGATGTCGCGCCGCACCTTCCAGCGCAAATTCGCCGCGCATTTCGGCGTGGCGCCCACGGAAGTGCTCAAGCGCCTGCGGCTGGAACGGGCGCAGGCGCTGGCGGCGTCCGGCAAGGTGTCCAGGAAGGAAATGGCGCGCGAGTTCGCCATACACGCGCCGCCGCAAGGAACGGTGCCACAGGCCTGAACCACTGCGCAACGCGGCAAGCGGCTAGCCGGCCAGCCCCACCGACACGCCCCCGCACACATACAGCATCTGTCCCGTCATGAAGCCCGCTTGCGGGTCCATGAACATCGACACCGCATGCGCGACCTCTTCGGGCTGGCCCACGCGCCCCACCGGGATCGCCGCCTCCAGCGCCAGCGTCTGCGGCGCGCCCGGCGGGTTGGACTGGTTGAACAGTTCGGTCGCGATGGGTCCGGGCGCCACGGTGTTCACCGTGATGCCGCTGCCCGCCAGCTCCAGCGCCCAGGTGCGCGTCATTCCGGCCAACGCCGCCTTGGACGCGCCGTAAACGGTGCGCCCGTCCTTGCCCAGCGCGGCACGGCTGCCGATGTTCACCACCCGCCCGTAGCCCGCCGCCCGCATGCCGGGCAGCAGGGCCTGCAGCAACAGGACCGGCGCCGTGACGTTCAGCGCCATGATCCGCGCCATCTGCTCCTGGGTCACATCACCGATGCGCGCGACCTGGATCATGCCGGCGTTGTTGACCAGATGCAGGACCCGGCGCTCGGCCGCCAACTCCTGGGCGGCGGCGATGGTGGCCACGGGGTCGCCCAGGTCGACCGAGCGGAACGTCTCGCCGGGCAAGAGCGCCGCGGGCGCGCCTCGGCTGAAGTTGACGACCTCGAAGCCATCTTCTATCAGGCGCGCGATGATGGCGCGGCCTATGCCCCGGCTGCCGCCGGTGACCAGTGCGGTGGGCGTGTTCATTGCGCGGTGATTCCCTTTTCCTTGATGAGCCCGCCCCACTTCTTGCGCTCCCCGGCCTCGAAGGCCGCCAGGTCCGCGCCAAAGAGCGTGCCGGGCTTGGCGCCCATGCCGGCGAAATTGGCCGCGACGGCCGGATTCTTCAGGCCGCTGCGCGCGGCCTCGATCAACTGCTTGACCACGGGCTCCGGAGTATTGCGCGGGGCGTACAGCGCAAACCAGGCGGTGACGTCGAAGCCCGGCAGTCCCGATTCCGCCACGGTGGGCAAGTTGGGCACCGAGGCGTCGCGCGTCGCCGACGTGACGGCCACGCCCCGCACCAGATTGCCGTCCTTGATCTGCGCCAGCGCGCCGGGCAGGTTGTCGAACAGCAGGTCGACCTGTCCGCCCGCCACCGCCGGTAGCGACGCCGACGTGCCCTTGAACGGCACGTGCAGCATGGTCACGCCCGCCATGGCCTCGAAGTAGGCGCCGGTCAGGTGCACCGACGACCCGATGCCCGGCGACGCATAGGTCAGCTTCTTGTCCTTGGACTGCTGGGCCGCCTTGATCACGTCGGCCACTGTCTTGTAGGGCGACTTGGCGCTGACGGCGATGACGTTGGGCGTGGTGGACACCAGCGCGATGGGCACCAGGTCGCGCTCGGGATCGAACGCCATATTGTTGTAGAGGAACTGGTTGATGGTCTGGGTGCCGATGGTGCCCAGGCCCAGCGTGTAGCCGTCAGGCTTGGCGCGCGCCACGTAGGCCATGCCGATGTTGCCGCCCGCGCCGGGCTTGTTCTCGACCAGCACGGTCTGCTTCAGGCCCGGTTCCAGCGCGTGGGCGATGGCGCGGCCGAAAATGTCGGCGCCGCCGCCCGGCGGATAAGGCACGACGACGGTGACGGGATGGTCGGGATAACCGGCGGCGTGCGCCGCGGGCAAGGTCAGGAAGGCCAGCGCGGCCAGGGCCGGCGCGGTGATCGCCAACCTGCGGTGCAGGAATTGCGTCATGGGCTTGTCTCCTATCGAACCCGCTGATTGCGGATTTCTTTTTAAAGTACGTAAATACGTACTATATTCATAAGAACATGGAAAACCTCCCGGAGACAAGCAGATGAAACGCTGGACCCAACGCCCCGACGGCTCCACCTGGGGCGACTTCGGCCCGGATGACGAGATCGGCCGCCTGAACCTGCTGACCGAGGAGAAAGTGCTGCAGGCGGTGCGCGAAGTGCGCACGGGCAAGGTGTTCTGCCTGTCCCTGCCGCTGGATCTGCCGGGCGGCAATGTGCTGAATCCGCGCCGCCACCCGCCGACGCTCAAGCCCACCTTCCGCGAAGGCACGCCCTACCTGAACTTCCAGATGTCGCAGGTGCAGCCCGAGGCCGTGGACGTGCTGTCCGACGACCAGGTCACGCTGTCCATGCAGTACTCCACCCAGTGGGACGGCCTGTGCCACGTGGGCGCGCTGTTCGACATCCAGGGCGATGGCCAGGCGCGCCGCGTCTACTACAACGGCTACGCGGCCGGCGTGGACGTGTTCGGCGGCGCGGACCCCGACAACTCGGACCAAGCCTGCTGCCCGCCCGGCGGTTCGTATGCGCGCAAGCTCGGCATCAACCGCTACGCCGAAAAAGGCATGCAGGGCCGCGGCGTGCTGGTGGACCTGGCGCGCGCCTACGGCCCCGGCCGCACGGTGGTCGATCTGGCAGGCCTGCAGAGCGCCATGCGGGCGCAGAACGTCACGGTCGAGAGCGGCGACATGCTGGTGCTGCGCACGGGCTTTGCCGAAGCGATCGTGGCCATGGACGGCCAGCCCGACCCGCACCAGCTGGAGCAGACCGGCGCCGTGCTGGACGGCTCCGACCCGGCGCTGCTGGACTGGATCACGCGATCGGGCATCGCCGCGATCTGCGCCGACAACTACGCGGTCGAGGCCTATCCGGCGCGCACGTCCGGCCCCGGCCACTCGATCCTGCCGCTGCACCACCATTGCCTCTTCAAGCTGGGCCTGCCGCTGGCCGAACTCTGGTACCTGAAGGACCTGGCCGACTGGCTGCACGCGCAGGGCCGCAACCGCTTCCTGCTGACCGCCCCGCCCTTGCGCATGCCTGGCGCGGTGGGATCTCCCGTGACACCCATCGCCACGGTGTAAGCCATGAACCTGCCGTACTCGACGTTCTCCGAACACCTGGACGCGCTGGCCGCGCGCCTGCCCGACGCACCGCTGCTGATCGACCAGGACCAGCCCATCGGCGCCGCGCAGCTGCGGGCGCAGAGCCGCGCGCTGGCCGCGGGACTTGCGCGTGTCGGCGTGCGCCCCGGGCAACGCGTGGCGGTCTGGCTGCCCAATTGCGCCGCCTGGGTGGAATCGTTCCTGGCCTGCGCGCACCTGGGCGCGCTGGTGCTGGCGGTCAATACGCGCTTCCGGGCGCTGGAGCTGGCCGACATCCTGGGACGCGGCAAGGCGGACTGGCTGGTGTTCTGGCCGGGGTTCAAGGGCATAGACTTCCAGGGCATCCTCGGCGAAGTCGCGCCGGAACACCTGGCGCGCCTGCAAGGCGTGATCGCGCTGGCGAATGGCGACGAGACGCTGCCCCCCAGCTTGCATGGCAAGCCTGCCCACCGCTACCAGGACTTGCGGTCCTGCACCGACGCGGCGCCGCCGGCCCAGCCCAATGCGGGCGTGCTGTGCTTCACCACGTCCGGCACCACCTCCAAGCCCAAGTTCGTGCTGCACGACCAGCGCACGCTGTTGAACCACGGCGCAGCCGTGGCGCGAGCCTATGGCTATGACGGGCAGAGCTGCGTGCTGGCCAGCGCGCCGTTCTGCGGCGCCTTCGGCTTCGCCACGCTCGTCGGCGGCCTGGCGCAAGGCGCGCCCGTGGTCTGCGCGCCGGTGTTCGACGCGGCCCAATCCTCTGCTGCGGTGCGCCGCCATGCGGTGACGCATACCTATGCCAACAACGAGGCCCTCGTCGGCATGATGCGCGCCGCAGCCCATGGCGACTTCGCCTCCGCGCGGCTGTTCGGCTTCGCCAGCTTCACGCCGGCGCTGGACAATATGCTCGACCTGGCCCGCGAGGCCGGCGTGCCGCTTACCGGCCTGTACGGATCCAGCGAGCTGGTGGCCCTGGTCGCCGGCCAGCCGCGCGATCCTGCCGAGGGCGAGGTGTCCGCGCGCCACCAGCCGGGCGGCACGCTGATCTACCCCGAGGCGCGCGTGCGCGCCCGCGATCCCGCCACGGGCGAGGTGCTGCCGCATGGCCAGTCCGGCGAACTCGAAATCCTCTCGCCCAGCCTGATGCAGGGCTATCTGGACAACCCCGAGGCCACCCGCGGCGCCTGCACGGACGACGGCTACTTCAAGACCGGCGATCTCGGCTACACGCTGAACCCGCGCCAGTTCGTGTTCCAGACCCGCATGGGGGATTCGCTGCGCCTGTCCGGCTTCCTGGTCAATCCGGTGGAAATCGAACAGGTGGTCGAAACCCTGCCGGGCGTGCGCGCCTGCCAGGTGGTCGGCGCCACCCAAAAGGGCAAGACCGTGCCCTACGCCTTCGTGCTGCTGCACCCGGACGCCGGGGCCGACCCCGCAGGCTGGACCGCCGCGTGCAAAGCCGCCATGGCGGGCTTCAAGGCGCCGGCGGGCTTTACCGTGCTGGAGGCTTTCCCCTCGGTGGAAAGCGCCAACTCGGTCAAGATCCAGAAGCACCGGCTGCGCGAAATGGCCGATGCCATACTCGCGGCTCCGACCACGACGCCTTCTGCCTGAACATGCCCGACCCCAAGCTCTTCTCGCGCAGTCCCCAGCCGCTGTATCTGCAGGCGGCGGCGCTGTTCCGCAGCAATATCCAGAACCGCACCTGGCGGCCCGGCCAGCAGATCCCGCCGCTGGAAGCGCTGATGGAAACTTATGGCATTTCACGCGCGACCATCCGCCAGGCATTCGGCCTGCTGGAAGACGATGGCCTGATCCGCCGGTCGCGCGGCTCGGGCACTTTCGTCAATGCCGAATTGCCCGAAACGCCCACCCTGCTGATTCCCAAGACCTGGGCCGAAACCGTGGAACTGAGCAACCAGCTGGGCACGGTGTCGCTGGTGGAATCCAGCGCCGATTCGCCCCTGCCCGACACGCTGGGCATGCCTTGCGGCGCGGACCGCAGCGGCAGCTTCCAATACCTGCGGCGCGTGCACACCACCGATGGCGC
Organism: Achromobacter xylosoxidans; assembly: GCF_002192695.1. Taxonomy (GTDB): domain Bacteria; phylum Pseudomonadota; class Gammaproteobacteria; order Burkholderiales; family Burkholderiaceae_B; genus Achromobacter; species Achromobacter xylosoxidans_C. Next base: position 127,968 of record NZ_MTLG01000065.1, on the reverse strand, counting down.
CCCCTTCTGCTACAGCGAGGTCTTCCTGGACAGCGTGCTGTTCCGCAAGCACCGCGCCCGCATCCGCAAGAGCACCGTGGCGCCGGTGCTGGACCAGTTCTACGGCGCGCGCATCAGCGAAGCGCGGCAGGTGCTGAACGTGATCGAGGCCGGCCAGGAATCCGCCGAGTCCCTGCAGATCCCCGTGTCTTCACCTGTGGCGGAAATACGCCGCTACGCCTGCATCGACGGCCGCGTGGTGTATTTCGCGCGGCTGGAGTTTCCGTTCCGCAAAGTGCGGATGGAATTCGACCTGCTGTCCCACCGCTAGACCGCTTTCACCACAAGGAGCCTCCCCACCGCGACCCGCCAGCGCAAGGCCAGAACAGAGCGCCGCAGCAGATCCCCAAGCGCCAGCAGTATCCGAACAAGATCCGGCATAAAGGAGACCCACCATGAAATGCCGTAGAACCCCCCGGATTTCCCTGAAGTTGCGCAGCACGCTAGCCCTCTTATCCGCCTTCGCCGCCGCACCCTGCGCCATGGCGCAGGCGATCTCCGACGACGTGGTTCGCCTGGGCCTGATCCTGGACATGAGCGGCGTGTACGCCGACGTCACGGGCAAGGGCAGCGCGACCGCCGCCGAAATGGCCATCGCCGACTTCGGCGGCACGGTGCTGGGCAAGAAGATCGACCTGATGGTGGTGGACCACCAGAACAAGGCCGACATCGCCGCCGCCAAGGCACGCGAGTGGTACGACACCCAGAAGGTCGACGCCATCATGGACGTGGCCGGCTCCGCCCCCGCGCTGGCCGTGCTGGAAGTGGCGCGCGAGAAAAAGAAGATCGTGGTGTTCAGCGGACCCGGCACCGAGCGCATCACCAACGACCTGTGCTCGCCCTATTCCGTGCATTACACCTACGACACCTGGTCGCTGGCCAACACCACGGCGCGCGCCACGGTCGAGCAAGGCGGCAAGAGCTGGTACTTCCTGACGGCCGATTACGCTTTCGGCCACACCTTGCAGGCGTCCGCCACCGAAGTCGTCAAGGCCAACGGCGGCACCGTACTGGGCGCGTCGCGCCACCCGCTGGGCTCCAGCGACTTCGCCTCGTACCTGCTGCAGGCGCAGGCCAGCCGCGCGCAGATCGTGGGGCTAGCCAACGCCGGCGGCGACACCGTCAACGCCATCAAGGCGGCCAGCGAATTCGGGCTGACCAAGGGCGGCCAGAAGATGGCCGGGCTGCTGCTGTACATCAACGATATCCACGCCATCGGCCTGGACGCCGCCGCCGGACTGACGCTGACCGAGGCCTTCTACTGGGACATGAATGACCAGACCCGGGCCTGGTCCCAGCGCTACTACGACAAGCTCAAGAAGATGCCCAACATGAGCCAGGCAGGCACGTATTCGTCGGTGATGCACTACCTGAAGTCGGTGCAGGCGGCGGGTACCGACGAGCCGACGGCAGTGATGAAGCAGATGAAGTCCATGCCCATCAACGACTTCTTCGCCACCAACGGCCGCATCCGCGAAGACGGCCGCATGGTGCACGACATGTACCTGTTCGAGGTGAAGAAGCCATCCGAGTCCAAGCGGCCCTGGGACTACTACAAGCTCGTGGCCACCCTGCCCGGCGACCAGGCCTTCATGCCGCTGTCGCGCTCGTCCTGCCCGCTGGTGAAGAAGTAGCGGCAACACGCGGGCAGGCATCGAGCCTGCCCGCGCCCCGCCTACGCAGCCACGGCCTCTTCCAACATTTCCAGCCGGTCCTGCCCCCAGAACACCTCGCCCCGGTACACATAGGCGGGCGATCCGAACACCCCGGCCGCGACCGCGTCGTTGGTGTTGCGGCGGTACACGGCCTCGATGCCGGGCTCGGCCGCCGCGGCCAGCAGCGCCGGGGCATCCAGCCCCTGCTGCACCAGGATGGCGCGCAAGGTCGCCTCGTCGGAGATGTCCTGCTCGTCGCACCACTCGGCTTTCAGGATGGCCTTGTACAGCGCCGCCACCGGCAGGCCGGCCTGGTCCGCGGCGATGACGATGCGCGAGGCCAGGCTGGCATCCGGGCACATGTAGGCCGGCTGCGGATTGACGTGGATGTCCAGCTTGCGGCACCAGCGCGCCAGTTCCGCCACCCGGTAGGCCTGGCGTTCGGGCGAACGCAGGCCCAGCAGGATGCCGCCGGTGCGGGCATAGACCTCGGGCAGGTCCACCGGCAGGTAGCGGATTTCCGCCTGCTGGCGCGCGGCCAGCGCCTCCAGCCTGTCGGCGCCCAGATAAGCCCAGTCGGAGTTCATCCAGAAGTAATAGTCGATGGTCTTCATGGCGTTCTCAATCATGGCGTTCTCAAGTTGGCGCGGGCAGGCACCCGCAGGGCCGCAACCGCAGGCGCCTCGCTGCGCATCAGCCAGGCGCTGAACAGGGCGATCACACCGAGGATGCTCAGGTACCACACCACATACTGCGGATCGCCCCCGCCCTTGGCCAGCAGCCAGGTCGCCACGATGGGCGCCAGGCCGCCGCCGATGGCGCCGGACACCTGCACCGCCAGCGAAATGCCGGTGTAGCGCACCTCGGCCGGGAACTGGCTAGAAAACAAGGTGCCTTCCGGCCCGTACAGGCAAGCGTAGACCAGGCCGACCGCCAGGCAAACCGCCAGGATGATCCACCCCGTGTCCTGCGTGCCCAGCAGATGGAAGAACACCGGCGCGCAGGCCAGGATGCCAAGCGTACCCACCATGAATACCCACTTGTGGCCGATCTTGTCGCCCAGCATGCCGAACAGCGGCATGGTGAACAGCGCCACGGCCGCGCCCCAGATCGTGGCGTCCAGCATCACCGAGCGCGCGATGCCCAGGGTGCCCGTGGCGTAGGCCAGCGAGAACGTCACCACGGTGTAGAACCAGGTCACTTCCGCCAGCCTGGCGCCCACCACCACCAGCAGCGCGCGGCGATGGTGCTTCAAGACTTCCGCCACCGGCACCTCGACCTTGGCGCCCTTCTCCTTCATCTGCTCGAAGTCGGGCGACTCGGCCACCTTCACCCGGATGAACCAGCCCACCAGCAGCAACACCACGCTGGCCAGGAACGGCAGGCGCCAGCCCCAGGCCAGCATGTCGGCCTCGGGCAAGCTGGCGACCGCGCCCATCGCCAGCGACGACAGGATCAGGCCCGGCGCCACGCCCGCCTGCGGCAGGCTGCCGAAGAAGCCCTTCTTGCCCTCCGGCGCGTGCTCCACCGCCATCAGCACCGCCCCGCCCCATTCGCCGCCCACCGCAATTCCTTGCAGGAAGCGCATCAGCACCAGCAGCACGGCGGCCCAGTAGCCGATCTGCTCATACGATGGGATCAACCCGATCAGGATGGTGGGCACGCCCATCAGCAGCAGCGTGATCAGCAGCATGGATTTGCGGCCTATCTTGTCGCCGTAATGGCCGAATATCACGCCGCCCAGCGGCCGCGCGAAGAAGCCCACGGAGTAGGTGGCGAACGCCGCCAGCGTGCCCGTCAGCGGGTCGAAGGCAGGAAAGAAGATCTTGTTGAAAATCAGCGCGGCAGCGGTGCCGTAGAGGAAAAAGTCGTACCACTCGATGGTGGTGCCCATCATGCTGGCCAGTCCGGCCGTCACGTAATCGCGGCGCGAGCGCGCAGCCGCAGGCTTGGTCGTCATCATCATGACTCCCCGAAAAAAGTGCTGGAAGAATGGGACTGCGCGGTATCAGGCGGCGGGCAGCGGCAAGGGCGGTATGCCATGCGTCTGCCGGGCCCAGTAATTGAACGTCGCGTTGACGATCGAGGGCTTGAGCAGATAGTCGTGCGCTTCGCGCGCCAGCGCGTCGTCCACCGGCGTCAGCGGGCCGAAGGCCTGCGCGCGGATCTGCATGCGCGCCGCGCGTTCCAGGTAGACCGACAGGTAGGTCGCCTCTTCGCAGGTAACTCCGGCCGTCAGGTAGCCGTGATGCGCCAGGATGATGGCGCGCTTCTTGCCCAGCGCGCCGGAGATGATCACGCCCTCCTGGTCGGCGATCGGCACGCCCGGCCATTCGCCCAGGAAGGCGCAGTCGTCGTGCAGCGGCGTCATGTCCATCTGCGAGATCACCAGCGGCTGGCGCGCCGCGGCCAGCGCCGAGGCCCAGGGCGAATGCGTGTGGATGATGGATTGCACGTCGGGCCGCGCCTCGTACACCCACAGGTGAAAGCGCGTGGCCGGGTTGGCCATGCCCTCGCCCGTCAGCGTATGCAGGTCGCGGTCCACCTCGATGAAATCGGCGGGCGTGGCTTCGTCAAAGCCCAGCCCGAAGCGCAAGGTCCAGTAGGCCCCCGGACGCTGCGAGCGCACGCTGATCTGGCCGGCCAGGCCGGCTTCCTGCTCGGTCATGGCCAGGATGCGACAGGCATAGGCCATGGTTTCCTGGATGCTGCGCGGCACGGCGTGCAGGTGGCGCGCCATTTCCTGCGTGGCGCGGGTGTCGAAATAGGATTTCTCTCGTAATGCGGTGCTCATGTCTTCCCCTGTGTATTGCCCGCGCCCTCGGCGCCACCGGACGCCGCGCGAGGTATGCACAGTATGGAAAGCCTGTCGCGATACAGCCATGCAGCCAGGGTCATAGCTGCTATTCGAGCCTGCCGGCCCGGCTACTGCAGCGCGATGCGGTGCGCGACGGCCAGCAGCTCGCTTACCAGCGGCAGGGGCTGGCGATTGGCCAGCGTGATGGCGACGACGCGGCGCCGCAAGATGGGGCTATGGACCCGGACCTTGCGCAGGCCGTACTCGGTCAGCAGCTTGTCGGGAATGCGGGACGGCAGGATGCAGGCGCCCACGCCCGAGGACACCAGCTTGAGCATGGCGTCAATGGTTTCGGCCTCGGCCACGAACTCCGGCTCCAGCCCCGCGCTGTGGATCATCTTGCGCAGCGCGTAATGCGGCGGAAAGCCCACCAGCCGCAGGTCCATGCCGGCCAGGTCGACGTCGTCCGGCAGTTGCACGTCGCCGCGCACGATCAGGCACATGTCGTCGTCGAACAGCGTGGCCGACGCCAGGTTGTCCGAGGCCACCGCCGCGTCGTAGACGAAGCCCACGTCCGCCTTGCCGCTTTCCACCAGCGCCACCACCTCGGGCGAACTGCGCCCCATCACCGACAAGTTCACGTGTTCATGGCTGCTGACGAAACTGGCCACCACCTCGGCCATGAAGTAGTAGCTGAGCGTATGCACGGTGGCGAGCCGGACCGTACCCTGGGTCACGCCTTCGCGCTGGCGCACGGCCTCCAGCACCCGGTCGATGTTCTTGTACGCGGGCTGGATGCCGTCGAGCAGCCGCGCGCCGGCCTCGGTCAGTTCCACGCCGCGGCCGGTGCGCACGAACAGCGGCTTGCCCACGTGGGCTTCCAGCGCCGCCAGTTGCCGGCTCAGCCCGGACTGGGTCTGGTCCAGGTCCTCCGCCGCGCGCGATAGCGATTTGAGTTCCGCGATGCGCAAGAAATAGCGCAACTGCCGGTCCGGTGTATCCATGCTGCCCTCCCGCCCCCTATTCGATGCGCTCATGTCGGCGCGGCTGACAGTGTGCACCAGGGACCGGTCCCGCACTACGGGGATTTGCGCTAAGCCCGGGTTGGCGTACCCTGGCATACCCGGCCCCCGCTGCACCAAGGAACCCCGCATGACCGCGTCCCCGCCCCAACGCCCCATCGCCGCCACCATCGCCGCCGTCGTGCGCGACGGCCGCGTGCTGCTGGTGCGCCGCGCCAACCCGCCTGACCAGGGCCGCTGGGCCTTCCCCGGCGGCAAGATCGACGCGGGCGAAGCGGTGCTTGCCGCCGCCGCGCGTGAACTGCTGGAAGAAACCGGCGTGCGCGCGGAACCGCTGCACGTGTTCGATGCGGTGGACGTCTACGACCGCGACGGCGCGGGCGCGCTACGCCGCCACTTCATCCTGATCGCGGTGCTGTGCCGCTGGCAATCCGGCGAGCCGGTGGCGGGCGACGATGCCGCCGACGCCCGCTGGGTGCCGTTGGAAGCGTTGGACGATCACTCGCTGGCGACCAGCTTCAGCGTGGCCGAACTGGCGCGCAAGGCGGCGGCGCTGTCGTCCGCCGCGCCGTAGCGCTTCAGGCAGGCGCCCCCAGGCCGCTATCCAGCAGCCAATCGCGAAACACCCGCGCCCTCTCCGGCATGGCGCCCCTGCCGGGCCACACGAGGTAGTAGCCGAAGTCCTCCAGCCAGGCGTCGCCGGCCAGCCGAACCAGGCGTCCAGCCCTCACTTCATCCCGCACCATCGCCACGGGCAGCAGCCCCGCGCCCTGGCCCGCGGCCACGGCCTGCAGCAGCAGGCTGCCATCATCGAAGGCAGGCCCTCTAGGCATGCCCGCGTCCTCCACGCCCTGGGCCGCGAACCACAGCTGCCAGCCGTTGCGCGCTTCGTCGTGCACTCGCGGCCAGCGCAGGAGATCCCGCGCGCTGGCCGGCATGCCCAGCTTCGCCACCAGGGCGGCCGATGCCACCGGCACGACCTCCACGGTCAGCAGATGTTCGCTTTGCAGTCCCGCGTAGCGGCCCAGCCCGTGGCGGATGGCGATGTCCGCGCCGTCCCGGCCGAAGGCCGCCAGCGCGTTGCTGGTGACGACCTGCAGGTCGATCTCCGGATGGCGGGCATGGAAGTCATGCAGCCTGGGGATCAGCCAGGCCGACGCGAAGAACGCGGTGGTGCTGACGGTGAGCACACGGCTCTCGGGCGGCTGGGCGACACGGGCGGACGCGGCCAGGATCTGGCGGAAGGCGTTGCGCACCGGCGGCAGATAACCGTGGCCGGCGTCCGTCAGCTGAATGCCGCGGTTCACGCGGAGAAACAGGGCCACGCCCAGATGCTGCTCCAGCGACTTGATCATCTGGCTGACCGCGCCGGGCGTCACGCACAGTTCCTGCGCCGCGCCCTTCACGGACAGATGGCGGGCCGCGGCTTCAAAGGCGCGCAGCGCGTTGAGCGGAGGCAATCGCTGAGCGGTCATGTCCAGAGAATTAAATAATTTAGTTTTTCTAATTCAAATTGAATAGAAATCATGGTTTGTACGCATGCCATATAGCCATTAGCCTGATCAGGTCTGTGACGAATACAAGATGGATAAAGAATAGATGAACTATACGGAAAACATCAAGGCCGCCGACCTGCACCAGCTCGACCTGCTGGCGCTCGCCGCCCTGATGCGGTCGGGCGATGTCTCGCCGGTAGAGATCACGCGCGCACAACTACAGCGCATCGAAGCCCTGGACGGCAGCCTGCGCAGCTACGCCCATGTAACCGCAGCCTCCGCGCTGCAGGAAGCGCAGGCCGCCGAAAGCGAAATACGCCAGGGGCGCTACCGCGGTCCCCTGCATGGCGTCCCCGTCGCGCTGAAGGACCTGTTCCGGCGCAAGGGCGTGCCGACGGCCGCCGGCAGCGCGATCCACCGCGGCATGCCCGCCGACCACGACGCCACGGTAGCCCGCCGCCTGCGGGATGCGGGCGCCGTGCTGCTGGGGCAGCTGCAGATGACCGAGGGCGCGTACTCCGACCATCACCCCGACGTCGCGCCGCCGCGCAACCCCTGGAACGCGGATTACTGGACCGGCATCTCGTCCAGCGGATCGGCGGTGGCCACGGCCGCCGGCCTGTGCTTCGGCGCGACCGCCTCGGACACGGGCGGCTCCATCCGCTGGCCCTGCTCCGCGACCGGGCTGACCGGCATCAAGCCGACCTGGGGCCGCGTCAGCCGCCACGGCGTGTTCGAACTGGCGGCCTCGCTGGATCACGCCGGCGTCATCGCGCGCAGCGCGGCCGACGCCGCGGTGCTGCTGGAAGCGATTGCCGGACCCGATGCGAACGATCCGACCGCGCTGCAAGCGCCCGTGCCACGCTACACGCTGGAGGCCGAAGCCCCGGTTGGCGGCCTGCGGATCGGCGTGGATGTGAACTGGAACCACGGCAACGTCGATGCGCAGACTCGGCGCATGATGGAAACGGCGATGCAGGCCTTCGAACAGCTGGGCGCAACCCTGGTGCCGCTGCAGTTCCCCATCGAGGACGCGGCGCAGGCCGTGCGCGACTGGGCGCCGCTTTGCGCAGTCGAAGCGGCGGTGGCGCACGCCGGCACCTATCCTTCGCGCAAGGCGGAGTACGGACCGGTGCTGGCCGGCGTGATCGAAGCGGGACGCGCGCTATCCGGCCTGGACTACCAGCGCATCTTGTTGCGCCGCATGGCCACGCGAGGCAAGATCGACGCCTTGTTCGCCCGGGTCGATGCGCTGCTGACGCCGGTGCAGCCCATGGCGCCGCTCACGCTCGAAGCCATCAGCGTGCTAGGGCAACAGCCCGGGCTGGTCGAAGCGCTGCAACGCTATACCTGCGTGTTCGACATGACGGGCCATCCCTGCCTGACACTGCCCGCCGGCCACTGCGCGGCCGGCATGCCCATGGGCCTGCAACTGGTGGCGGCCCATCTGGGCGAGCCCCTGCTGTTCCGGCTGGGCGCCGCTTTCCAGGCGGCGACAAGCTGGCATCTGCGCCGCCCGGCATTGTGAGACCAAAGATGAACATGCATGCGCAACCCGGCGCCAGCCGGTTCTTCCACGGTTGGCGGGTGGTGGCCGCGGCCTTCGCCATCACCTTGCTGGGCTTCGGCAGCGCCTACTCGTTCAGCGCCTTCGTCGACGCCTTGCAACGCGACTTCTCGGCCACGCGCGGCGCGGTGTCGCTGGTGTTCTCGCTGGCGGGATTTCTCTACTTCGGTTTCGGCGTGGTGAGCGGCCCGCTGGCGGACCGCTACGGCTCGCGCCGCATGGCCTGGACAGGCATGCTGCTGGTGGCGCTGGGCTTGGCGCTTGCCAGCGCCGCGCAGAGCATGCTGCAGATCTACCTGGCCTACGGCCTGGGCGTCGGGCTGGGCGTGGGCTGCGCCTACGTGCCGGTGGTAGGCGCGGTGCAGCGCTGGTTCCTGCGCCGGCGCGGGCTGGCCTCGGGACTGGCGGTCAGCGGCATCGGCGTGGGCACGCTGCTGGTGCCGCCGCTGGCCTCGGCGCTGATCGACCTGTGGGGCTGGCGCGCCGCCTATCTGGCGCTGGCCGCCGCGGTGGCGGTCCTGGGCTGCGCCGCGGCGCGCTGGGTTGAAAATTCACCGCAAGACCGCGGACTGCAACCCGATGGCGACGCGGCGCCCGCCGTCCGCGCGGGGCCGGCATCCGCGCCAGCCTCCGCACCGAAACCCGCGCCGGCCGGCGTACCGGTGCTCGCAGCCATCCGCAGCAAGGTCTTCGTCCTGCTATACCTCGCAGCCATGGCCGGCGCCTTCGGCGTCTTCGTGCCCTTCGTGCATCTGATCCCGTATGCCTTGGATCATGGCGTCGCGCCGGGACTGGCCGTGCTGTTGCTGGGCCTGGTCGGCGTGGGCAGCACGGCGGGCCGGTTCCTGCTGGGCACGCTGGCCGACCGCCTGGGCCGGCGCGCCTCGCTCGCCACGATGTATGGCGGCATGGCGGCGTCGCTGGCGCTATGGGCGGCTTGCGGCCAGTTCTGGACGCTGGCCTTGTTCGCCCTGGTCTTCGGCGCGTTCTACGGCGGCTGGGTGGCCTTGATGCCGGCGGTGGTCATGGACTACTTCGGCGGCCGCCACGTCAGCGGCATCATCGGCGCGCTCTACACCAGCGTGGCGTTCGGAACGTTGATCGGCCCGGTGGCGGCGGGCCATGCGTATGACCTCAGCGGCTCCTATCTGCTGCCCATCATCGCCAGCGCGGCAGGCAATGCGGTGGCGGCGGCGATTACGGCCTTGCTGCCGGGCCAGCCCGCATCGCAAGCCAGGCCGCCAGGCGCGCGCCGGGCTCTACTATAGAGGCCGGTCCAAGCCTTAACCGCCCGCCCATGTTCGACACCTACCTTTCCCGCTGGCAACTGACGCCCGACGGCGCGCCCATCGTCACGCGCGCCGCCCAGTTGCTGCCCGTGCGGCATCGCGGCCTGCCCGCCATGCTCAAAGTCTCGCACGAGGAAGACGAGAGGCAAGGCGGCGTACTGATGCGCTGGTGGGACGGCCAGGGCGCGGCGCGCGTGCTGGCGCATGACGGCGCGGCCATCCTGCTGGAGCGGGCCACGGGCGCGCGCTCGCTGGCCGAGTACGCGCGCAACGGGCGCGACGACGAAGCCACCCGCATCATCTGCGGCGTGCTGCAAGACCTGCATGCGCCGCGCGCCCGCCCCCTGCCCGCGCTGCGGCCGCTGGAAGAATGGTTCGAGGAACTGTGGCCCATGGCGCAGGCGCAAGGCGGCATCCTGGCGCACAGCGCCCGCCACGCCCGCGCCCTGCTCGACAGCCCGCGCGACCTGACGGTGCTGCACGGCGACGTGCACCACGACAACATCCTGGACTTCGGCGAGCGCGGCTGGCTGGTCATCGACCCCAAGCGCCTGCATGGCGAGCGCGCCTTCGACTACGCCAACATCTTCTGCAATCCGGACCTGGCGGATCCGGTCCCGCCCGTGGCCATCGTGCCCGGACGCTTCGAGCGGCGGCTGGAGCTCATCGTCGCGCAGTCGGGCCTGGAACGCCGCCGGCTGCTGCAATGGGTCCTGGCCTGGTGCGGCCTGTCCGCCGCCTGGTTCATGGGCGGCGGCGAGGACGCCGCGATCGATCTGGACATCGCCCGCCAGGCGCTGGCGCTGCTGGAACGCTGAGTCCCGGCCGCTGCAAACAAGGTATCCGGTTCGATGCGGTAAGGTGTAGCCCCACACCCCTTATCTCTTCATTCCTGGAGTACCGAATGACCGGATTGTTCATCGTGGTGGCGGCGCTGGCGTTCCTGATGCTGGCGGCGTATCGAGGCTATAGCGTGATCCTGTGCGCGCCCATCGCGGCCATGGGCGCGGTGCTGCTGACCGACCCGTCGGCGCTGGCGCCCGTGTTCTCGGGCATCTTCATGGAGCGCATGGCGGGCTTCGCCAAGCTCTACTTCCCCGTGTTCCTGCTGGGCGCCGTGTTCGGCAAGCTGATCGAGCTGTCGGGCTTCTCGCGCGCCATCGTGCAGGCGGTGCTGCGCCTGATCGGCGCCGAACGCGCCATCATGGCCATCGTGCTGGTCTGCGCGGTGCTCACCTATGGCGGCGTGTCGCTGTTCGTGGTGGTGTTCGCGGTGTATCCGTTCGCGGCCGAGATGTTCCGCCAGGGCGGCATCCCCAAGCGGCTGATGCCGGGCGCGATCGCCCTGGGCGCGTTCACCTTCACCATGACCGCCCTGCCCGGCACGCCGCAGATCCAGAACATCATCCCCACCACCTTCTTCGAAACCACGACCTGGGCCGCGCCCTGGCTGGGCCTGATCGGCGCCTGCTTCACCCTGACCGCCGGCATCGCCTACCTGGAGTGGCGGCGCAAGCGCGCGGCCGCCGCGGGCGAGACCTACGGCACCGACCTGCGCAACGAACCGGTCACGCCGCCCAATGAACGCGAGCACCATCCGCTGATCGCGCTGCTGCCGCTGGTGGTGGTGGGCGTCGCCAACTACCTGCTGACGCGCTGGATACCGGGCTGGTATCCGGCCGGCTCCGAAGTCGCGCTGCCGGGCCTGCCCAAGCCCATGCCGGTCAATGCCGAGGACCAGGTGGCGCTGTGGGCGGTGATGGGCGCGCTGATCGCAGGCATCGTCACCATCCTGCTGTTCTCGTTCCGCGGTATCAAGGCCCACTTCGCCGAAGGCAGCAAGAACGCGGTGTCCGGCGCCCTGCTGGCCTCGATGAACACGGCGGCGGAATACGGCTTTGGCGGCGTGATTGCCGCCCTGCCCGGCTTCCTGCTGGTGGCCGACGCGCTCAAGGCCATCCCCGACCCGCTGGTGGGCGAGGCGGTGGCCGTGACCTCGCTGGCCGGCATCACCGGTTCGGCCTCGGGCGGCATGAGCATCGCGCTGGCGGCCATGGCGCAGACCTTCATCGACAGCGCCCAGGCGGCCGGCATCCCCATGGAAGTGCTGCACCGGATCGCCGCCATGGCCAGCGGCGGCATGGACACGCTGCCGCACAACGGCGCGGTGATCACGCTGCTGGCGGTCACGGGCCTGACGCACCGCCAGTCCTACGGCGACATCTTCGCCATCACGCTGATATCCACCACCTCGGTCTTCCTGGCGATCGCGGTGTACTACCTGACCGGCATTGTCTGAGCCAGGCCGGCGGCGATGACCTGCGCCAGCCATTGCGTGAACACGCGCACCCGCGCCGACACCTGGCGGTTTTGCGGGTACAGCACCGACACGGGCATGGGCGCGGGCGGCGCGTCGGGCAGCACGATCTTCAGCTCGCCCGCCGCCAGCTCGCGTTCAATGCGGTAGCGCGGCACCTGCACCAATCCCAGGCCGGCCAGCGCCGCGCCGGTATAGAGTTCCGCGCCGGTGACGCTGACCACGGCGCTGGGGCGTACCTGCACAGCCTTGCCCTCGACCATGAAATCCAGCGGCAGGCTGCGCCCCGTGGCGCTGGACAGGTAGTCCACCGCCCGGTGGCCTTCCAGGTCTTCCAGACTCTGCGGCTCGCCATGGCGCGCCAGATAGGCCGGGCTGGCCACCGTGACTTGCGGCATCAGCGCGATCTGCCGCCCCACCAGCGAAGAGTCCTGCAGCGTGCCGGTGCGCAGCACGCAATCCACGCCTTCGCGCACCAGGTCCACCAGCCGGTCGTCCTCGCCCAGCTGCAGCACGATGTCGGGATAGCGCTCCAGAAAGGCCGGCAGGCCCGGCATGACGAAGAACCTGGCCAGCGTGCCCTGCGCATTGACCCGCAAGAGGCCCTTGGGCGAGGTATCCAGGAACGCGCCGTCGGCCTCCTCCAGATCCGCCAGAAGCCGCACGCAGCGCTGGTAATGGGCCTCGCCGTCATGGGTGAGCCGCACCTGGCGCGTGGTGCGTTCCAGCAGCCGGGCGCCCAGGCGCGCCTCCATCCGCTTGACCAGATTGGTGACCGTGGGACGAGGGATCTGCAGGTCCTCGGCGGCCTGGGAAAAGCTGCGCCTTTCGGCGATGCGCACGAACACCTGCATTTCCTGGAACCGGTCCATGCTTAGCCGCCCATTATTAATGTAAATGAAATTATGTTAGTGAATATAGAGTAATTATCTTTTTTCTGGAATAGTTCAAGATACGCCTCACCCCCATACAACCGGAGATACGACATGAACACCCAGGCCTCGCAACGCATCGCACTCGTCACCGGCGGATCGCGCGGCATCGGCGCCGCCGTCGTCCGCCGCCTGGCGCGCGACGGCCACGCCGTCGCCATCAACTACGCGTCCAGCGCCGCCGAGGCCGAGGCCCTGGCCGACGACATCCGCGCGGCGGGCGGCCGCGCCCTGGCGGTGCGCGCCGACGTGTCCCGGGCGGACGAAGTGCGCGCCATGTTCGACCAGGTGGAAGCCGGACTGGGCCGCATCGACGTGCTGGTCAACAGCGCCGGCATCCTGAAGATGGTGCCGCTGGCCGAGACCAGCGACGAACTCTACGAACAGACCTTCGGCATCAACACCCGCGGCACCTTCAATACGCTGCGCGAGGCCGCCACGCGGCTGGCCGACGGCGGCAGCATCGTCAACGTCTCCAGCACCACCATCGCGCTCAACCTGCCGAACTACTCCGTCTACATCGCCAGCAAGGCGGCGGTGGAAAGCCTGACCCAAGTGTTCGCCAAGGAGTTGCGCGGCCGCCGCATCACCGTCAACGCGGTGGCGCCCGGCCCCGTCGCCACCGAACTCTTCCTGAACGGCAAGAGCCCCGAGCTGATCGAGCACTACGCCAAGATGCCGCCGCTGGAACGCCTGGGCCAGCCCGAGGACATCGCCAATGTGGTGTCGTTCCTGGCGGGTCCGGAGGCCGGCTGGGTCAACGGCCAGATCCTGCGCGCCAACGGCGGCGTCGCCTGACCCGGCGCATTCCGAAACGACAAGACGCAAGCCCGCGCGCGGCCGCCCGGCCGCGCCATCCCTCATCCCTACGCATGAGCGCGCAGCCGCAGGCGCGCGCGCGGCGCATCGCCCCGATAGCCGCGAAATTGCGTGTATCCCTCATCCGTTTTACCCATGCCCCCATCGCCTGATGGGTTGAGCGGCCGCGCGCGCTCACCGCTTTATTCCGTTGATCACTCGGGCCTTTGACTTACGGACAAGTCTGGCCAGCTGGACGAGGTTTGCATGAGACGAGAGCCGGAAGGTCTGTATTAGGCTGATCCCGTAGTACTCCGACTCACCTTGATCAATTGGACGAAAGTAAATGAATCAACTCATTCATCCGGATTGCCACCCCTTCACCGCCGCAGGCAACCTGAAGCAGCTCTCGGCGTTCTACGAGGAGGGACGCCGGGTCATGTGGATGATGCTTCGCGCTCAACCGCGTCCGTGCTTCAACCATGAACTGATCGACGAGATCATGACCCTGGCGCGCGCCGCCAAGGACTCCGGCCTGCCCATCGACTTCTGGGTCACCGGTTCCCTCGTTCCTCAGATCTACAACGTGGGCGGCGATCTGAATTTCTTTGCGGAAGCCATACGCACCGGCAAGCGCGAAGCGCTACGGGCGTACGCCCGGGCTTGCGTGGATTGCGTGCATGCCGCCACCCGCGGCTTCGACACCGGCGCGATCTCGCTGGCGATGATCGAGGGCACCGCATTGGGCGGCGGCTTCGAGGCGGCCCTGGCCCACCACTTCGTCCTGGCGCAGAACACCGCCCGCATGGGCTTTCCTGAAATGGCGTTCAACCTCTTCCCCGGCATGGGCGGCTATTCGCTGGTCGCGCGGCGTTCGGGCATGAAGCTGGCGGAAGAACTGATCAGCACGGGCGAATCGCACACCGCCGAATGGTTCCATGGCAAGGGCCTGGTCGACGTGCTGTTCGAGCCGGGCGACGCCTACAAGGCCACCCGCACCTTCATCGACGTGATGCGGCCCAAGCTCAACGGCATGCGCGCCATGCTGCGCGCGCGCCAGCGCGTGCTGAGCCTGCCGCGTTCGGAGCTGATGGACATTACCGAGGATTGGGTCGAAGCCGCGTTCTCGATCGACCCGAAGGACCGCGCCTACATGGAACGCCTGGTGATGGCACAGAACCGCCGCAGTTCTTCCAGCGCGGAGTCCGCGCTGGAAGCCACCATGCATTGATCCGGCGACGCGCTGCCGGCTGCGTCAGGCGATAAGATGCAGCCGGCGGCGCTGGGCCAGCCAGGCGGTCAGTTCCGCCGCCGGCATGGGCTTGGCGTACAGGTAGCCCTGCTTGGCGTCCACCCCCAGCGAGTCCACGAAACCCGCCTCTTCGGCGGTTTCCACGCCCTCGGCGATCACCTTCAGTTCCAGCGTGCGCGCCACGGCGACGATGGCGCGCGCCAGCGCCTGCGACACCGGGTTCTCGTTGACGCCGCGCACGAAGCTGGCGTCCAGCTTGATCGCGTCCAGCGGAATGCGGGCAAGCTGCGACAGCGACGAATAGCCGGTGCCGAAATCGTCCAGGTGGACGCGCGCGCCCAACTGGCGGAATTGCTTGATCAGTTCGATGGCGGCGCCTTCGTCGTCGATCAGGCAGCTTTCCGTCAATTCGATGTCCAGCAGGCAGGGATCCAGGCTGGCGTCGTTGATGGCGCGCATGAAGTCGCTGACCACGCCCTTGTCGTTCAACTGCCGCGGCGACACGTTGATGGCAATGCGGATGTTCAGGCCATCGCGCTTCCAGGCCGCGGCCTGCCGGGCCGCCTCGCGCATGACCCACACGCCCAGCGGCGAGATCAGGCCCGATTCCTCGGCATAGGGAATGAAGACGGCGGGGCCGACCATGCCGCGCTCCGGCGAGCGCCAGCGCACCAGGGCTTCGACCCCGTCGACCTCGCCGTTGCGCCCCGCCAGCTTGGGCTGGTAGTACAGCATCAGATGGTCTTCGGCCAGGGCCTTGCGCAGATTGGTGTCCAGCCACACGTAGTCCGCGTTGCGGCGGTCCATCTCGGGCTGGAACACGCGGTAGGTATGGCGCCCGGCTTCCTTGGCCACATACATGGCGATGTCGGCGCTGCGCACCACGCTGTCCAGGTCTGCGCCATGATCGGGATACATGGCGATGCCGATGGAGCAGCTGGTGTAGACCTCGATCAGCCCCTGGCGGAACGGCTCGCGCAGGCGCTCGATGATGCGCTGCGCGGTGGCCTCCAACTCCCAGGTCTGGGCGGCTTCGTGCAGCACGATGAATTCGTCGCCGCCCAGCCGCGCCAGGGTCTGGCCGTCGGACAGGCAGGAGGAAATCGCCACCGCCACCGACTTCAGCAGCCGGTCGCCGAAGCCGTGGCCGTAGTGGTCGTTGATGCGCTTGAAATTGTCCAGGTCCAGGAACAGCACGCCGCCCCGCCCGTCCTGGCCCGCCGCCAGCGCCGCCTTCAGCCGCGTGGTGATCGCGTGGCGGTTGGGCAGGTTGGTCAGCATGTCGGTATTGGCCAGCACCCGCAGGCGCTCCTGCGCCTGTCGTTCCTCGGTGATGTCGGTGCCCGAGCAGATCAGGTAGACGCGCTTTTCGCCGCTGCCGCTGGTGACGAACTTGTTGCGGAACAGGAAGAGGCGCGGCCCCTTGACCGTATTGATGAGGCGCTCGGCCTCGTAGGATTGCCCGCGCTTGTAGAACTCGGCGATATTGCGGCGCGAGGCGATCGCCTCTTCGCGCGTCATGAACATCTCGAACACGCTGCGGCCGATGATGTCCTGCTCGCGCTTGCCGGTGTATTCCTCGCTGAGCTTGTTGAAGCGCTGCACCCGGCCGTTCTGGTCGACGATGACGATGACCGAGTTGGCCTCGGACACCACGGTCTCGGCGAAGGACAGGCCTTCGACCAGATCCTTGGCCACGGATTCAGTGTCCGAATGGGCCGACGCGGTGCCCGCCCATTCGTTGGGATTGATCTTGCGGCCCACCAGGTGGAGCCGGAGCATGTCGCCATACAACGAGATGTCGATGCGCACGCTGGACGTGATGCCCGTCAGGCTGCGTATCGTCTCGGCTTGTTCCGCGCGCAACGCCATCGCGATATTGGCTGCGCCCTTGACTGCTGCTAGTTCGAACGCGTCGCTATCGGCGGACAGACGCCAATACGGACTATGCGTTCCGAAATGCGTGTACAGAATCGACTTTTCGTCCTGGTCGTCTGTCATTGTTATCCCCCTTCTGCCGTCCTGGGAAGGCCCGCAAACTACATTACGGCCTAGTCTATTCGGGGTCAACCACTGTATACAATCTCGCGCGTACTTTATTGCGGTTTATTGCGTCCCCTTTGGTGGTTCATAGCGCAAAACTTTGCATCCACCCTTTTTTCAGTGCGTCTTTCCCAGTTTGCGCGCAAGCCTTGTTGCGTCTTTCGCGGCCGTGCGCGCAAACAAAATCGCCGGAGGTTCCGGGCGGAACTTCCGGCGTGTGACGTAAAGCCACAACTTTAGGGGTATTAATCTCCCTTCACGCCCGCCTCGTCGATGACCTTGGTCCAGCGCGCCAGTTCGGCCGATACGCGGGCGCTGGCGTCGGCCGGCGTGGTCCAGGTGGCGATGGCGCCCTGATTCAGCAGCGACGCCTTGACCTCGGGCTTGGCCAGGATCTTCTTCAGCTCGCCGTTCAGGCGCTCGATCACCGGCGCCGGGGTATTGGCCGGCGCCACGATGCCGAACATCGAGCTGACCTCGAAGTCCTTCAGGCCCGCTTCGGCCGCGGTCGGCACATCCGGCAGCGCATCCACGCGCGCAGCCGACGTCACCGCCAGCGCGCGCAGCTTGCCGGCCTTGACGTTGCCCTGCGCCGCGGGCACGGTTTCGATCATGCTGAGCACCTGCCCGCCCATCAGGTCGGTCATGGCCGGGCCGCTGCCCTTGTAGGGCACGTGCAGCACCTCCACGCCGGCGGTGCGCTTGAACATTTCGGCGGCCAGATGCTGGGGCGAACCATTGCCGGCCGATCCCATGGTGATGTAGCCGGGCTTGGACTTGGCCAGCGCGATGAACTCGGCCAGCGTCTTCGCCTGGACCGACGGATTCACCACGAACACCAGCGGCACCGTGCCCACGATGGACACCGGCGCGAAGCTCTTTTCCACGTCATAGGTGACGCGGCCGCGGTACAGGGCGGCGTTGATGGAATGGCTGGTCAGCGCGCCCATCAGCAGCGTGTAGCCGTCGGGCTGCGCCTTGGCGACCTGGTCGGCGCCGATGTTGCCGGCGGCGCCCGCGCGGTTCTCCACGATCACCGACTGGCCCAGCGCGCCGGTCAGTTCCTGCGCCAGCACGCGGCCGATCACGTCGGTCGCGCCCCCGGGCGGGTACGGCACGATCATGCGGATGGGCTTGTCCGGGTAGGCGTCGGCGGCCAGGGCGGGAGCGGATGCGCCGGCGCACAAGGCCAGCAGGGAAAACAACACGGCGCGGCGCGGCCGCAGACGCAGGTCTGACATGTAGGTCTCCTGCCGGGATGGGTATAGGAATGATAGGGACGCCCGGCTCGCCAATCGCGCCAGTGTAGGTTCGGCAACTTGATTGAAGAATCAGAATTTTTCTATCGACTGATCTATAAAAAAGATCAATTGAACGGCGCTGATAAATCGCTTGCGGGCATTTTCAAAGGCTGGCTATGATGCTGTGATCAGATTATCAATAATATTATCGAGATAAAGAATGAAGGACGAGACCAAGAACGGGGCGCCTGCTCCGGGCCCTTTCGGCAGTGAAGGCGAGTCCGCGCGCGGCGTGGCCCGCGGCCTCACCAACTACGGCGACACCGGCTTTTCGCTGTTCCTGCGCAAGGCCTTCATCAAGGGCGCAGGCTATACCGACGACGCGCTGTCGCGCCCCATCATCGGCATCGTCAACACGGGCAGCAGCTATAACCCCTGCCACGGCAATGCCCCGCAACTGATCGAAGCGGTCAAGCGCGGCGTCATGCTGGCGGGCGGCCTGCCCATGGACTTCCCCACCATTTCGGTGCACGAGAGCTTCTCGCAGCCCACCAGCATGTACCTGCGCAACCTCATGTCCATGGACACCGAGGAAATGATCCGCGCCCAACCCATGGACGCCGTGGTGCTGATCGGCGGCTGCGACAAGACCGTGCCCGCCCAGCTGATGGGCGCCGCGTCCGCCGGCGTGCCCGCCATCCAGCTGGTCACCGGCTCCATGCTGACCGGCTCGCACCGCGGCGAGCGCGTGGGCGCCTGCACCGACTGCCGCCGCTACTGGGGCCGCTACCGCGCCGAAGAGATCGACGCGGCTGAGATTTCGGACGTGAACAACCAGCTGGTCGCCAGCGTGGGCACCTGTTCGGTGATGGGCACGGCCAGCACCATGGCCTGCATCACCGAAGCCCTGGGCATGATGGTGGCCGGCGGCGCATCGGCCCCGGCCGTCACCGCCGACCGCGTGCGCGTGGCCGAGAAGACCGGCGCCACGGCGGTCGCCATGGCCGCCTCGCGCCTGACGCCTGACCGCATCCTCACCGGCAAGTCCATCGAGAACGCCCTGCGCGTGCTGCTGGCCATCGGCGGCTCCACCAACGGCATCGTGCACCTGACAGCCATCGCCGGCCGCCTGGGCATAGACATCGACCTGGCCGGCCTGGACCGCATCAGCCGCGACACGCCCGTGCTGGTGGACCTGAAGCCCTCCGGCCAGCACTACATGGAAGACTTCCACCACGCTGGCGGCATGCCGGCGCTGCTGCGCGAACTGCGTCCCTACCTGCACCTGGACGCGCTGACCGTGTCGGGCCGCACGCTGGGCGAGGAACTGGACGACGCCCCTGCCGCCTTCCCGCAGGATGTGATCCGCACGGCGGCCTCGCCCATCTACCCCGTGGGCGGCCTGGCCGTGCTGCGCGGCAACCTGGCGCCGGGCGGCGCCATCATCAAGCAATCCGCAGCCAATCCCAAACTGATGGAACACGAGGGCCGCGCCGTGGTGTTCGAGGACGCCGAGGACATGGCGCGGCGCATCGACGACGAAGCGCTGGACGTCACCGCCGAAGACATCCTCGTGCTCAAGCGCATCGGCCCGACCGGCGCGCCCGGCATGCCCGAAGCCGGCTACATGCCCATCCCCAAGAAGCTGGCGCGCGCCGGCGTGAAGGACATGGTGCGCATCTCCGACGGCCGCATGAGCGGCACCGCGGCCGGCACCATCGTCCTGCACGTCACACCCGAAGCCGCCATCGGCGGCCCGCTGGCCTACGTGCAGAACGGCGACCGCATCCGCCTGTCAGTAGCCAACCGCGAGATCGCGCTGCTGGTGGACGACGCCGAACTGGCGCGCCGCGCCGCGGCCCAGCCCATCGTCCGCCCCGTCGCCGAGCGCGGCTACCGCAAGCTGTTCCTGCAGACCGTGACCCAGGCCGACCAGGGCGTGGACTTCGACTTCCTGCGCGCCGGCGTCACGCGCGACACCGTGCCGAAAAAGTAGGCAAGCGCATGGACGCCATCACTCCCGACTCCGCGCCAGCACTGGCCCCGGACGCCGCGCAGGCGGCGGTCGCCACCCTGGAAGAAGACATCGTCTTCGGCCGGCTGCACCCGCGCCAGCGCCTGACCGAGGACGAACTCATGGCGCGCTTCTCGCTCAAGCGCCACGTGGTGCGCCAGGTCCTGGCCGACCTGGAGGCGCTGGGCGTGGTCGAGAAAAAGCGCAACATCGGCGCGGTGGTGCGCGCCTACGCGGTGCGCGAAGTCATGGAACTGTACGCGCTGCGCCAGATGCTGGAGGTGCATGCCGCCAGCCAGATCCCGCTGCCCGTGCCGCAGGCGCGGCTGGCGGCGCTGGTAGCCGTGCAACGCGAACACGATGCGGCGGTCGCCGACGGCGACGCACGCCGCGTGTTCCGCAGCAATCAGCGCTTTCACCGCGAGTTCTTCGGCCTGCTGGACAACGCGGTGCTGGGCCAGGCCATCGAGGAATACGCCCGCCGCACCCACCCGATCCGCTTTGGCTCGCTGGCCGCCGCCGGCTACCGCGAACGCGCCCGCCAGGAACACTGGGCCATGATCCATGCGCTGCGCGATGGCGACCGGGAGGCGTTGATGGCGCTGTGCCGGGAGCATCTGCTGCCGTCGCGGGATGCTTATCTGGCGGCGGAGCAGGCGCGGCTGGGGGCATGAGTCACACTGCTGAAAGCCAGTCGCCAGGCGGTCACGCCGCGCCTAAAATAGGGTTTCCCAGCCGCCGGACGCGGCTGCGTTCAATCTGAAGACCGCCCCGCGCGGCCGCTTTGGAGTCGAACACCATGAACACTTCCCCAGGTGATCGCGTCTTCGCCGGATCCATCCCGCAGTTCTATCAGCGGTACATGGTCCCCCTCGTCTTCCAACCCTATGCCGCGGACATCGCCGCTCGAGCGGCGGCGCTGCGCCCTGCGGCCATCCTGGAAATCGCCGCAGGCACGGGCGCGGTAACGCGCCAGCTTGCGAACCAATTGCCCGAAAGCACGGCCATCGTCGCGACCGACCTGAACCCGGCCATGCTGGAGCAAGCCCAGGCCCTGGGCGCGAGCCGCGCCGTTATCTGGCGCCAGGCCGACGCCCTGCAGTTGCCTTTCGAGGACCAGGCCTTCGATGCCGTGGTGTGCCAGTTCGGCTACATGTTCCTGCCGGACAAGGCGGCGGCCTTCGCCGAGGCGCGCCGGGTCTTGCGGCCCGGCGGAACCTTCCTCTTCAACGTCTGGGACCGCATCGAGGACAACGGGTTTGCCGATACGGTCGAACAGGCTCTGGCGCGACTGTTCCCCGGCGATCCGCCCAAGTTCATGAGCCGGATTCCCCATGGGTACTACGACGCGGCCGTCATCGGCGCCGACCTGGCCCGCGCCGGATTCACCGGGCGGCAGGCGCTGGAAACCATTGCCTTCGAAAGCCGCGCCGACACGCCGCAGACGGCCGCCATCGCCTATTGCCAGGGCACGCCGCTGCGCAACGAGATCGAAGCCCGCGGCGCGGACAAGCTGGAGCAGGCCGTCCATGCCGCGACCGATGCGCTACGCGCGCGCTACGGCGCGGGGCCCATCACGGGGAAGATCCAGGCGCATGTGATCACGGCGCCGCGCAGCGCATAGCTGCGCGACGGCCGCGCGATGAACCGGCGGCGGGCGGCCATTTGTCCCGCCGCGCCGTCCCGGTTAAGCTTGCAACCTTCTCCCCTTCCACCGGAGCACTCAGAGTGAACAAGTAAATGCCGGGATGCCCACGCATCTTGCCTCCCCTCGCTGCCTGGCGCGCGAGCCGCATTGCTTGTTCGATTCTGATGTCTTGCAGGACCTGGCCCCTATCGGCGCGCCGCGTCCTGCTCCCCTGAGGCACAGACTCGCGGATCGCGTGTCCATCGGCAGTTTTCCCCCTTTAACAGAAGGAAAACGCAATGCCTGCGACTGACACCATCGACATCTATCACCACAACCGCGTCGCCTGGGACCGCCAGGCCGCGCAGCAATGCGCCTGGTCGCAGCCGGTCGGTCCCGAAACGATCGAGGCCGCGCGCCGTGGCGACTGGCAGGTGCACATCACGCCGCGCGCCCTGCCCGCGGATTGGCTGCCGGCCATGAACCCGGCCCCGCGCATCCTGTGCCTGGCCTCGGCCGGCGGGCAGCAGGCGCCCGTGCTGGCCGCCGCCGGCGCGGACGTGACCGTGTTCGACGCGTCGCCGCTGCAGCTGGCCCAGGACGACATGGTCGCGCGCCGCGACGGCTTGGCGCTCGCAGCCGTGCAGGGGGACATGCGGGATCTCTCGGCGTTCGCTGACGCGTCCTTCGACTGCATCGTGCATCCGATCTCCAACCTGTACGTGCCTGACGTGCGGCCCGTGTGGCGGGAGTGCTTCAGAGTACTGAAGCATGGCGGCAGGCTGCTCAGCAGCTTCTACAACCCGGTCGTGTTCGTTGGCGACCGCGCGCCGGAGCTGGCGGAGCAAGGGCTGATCCGGCCGCGCTTCACGCTGCCCTACTCGGACGTGCGCGACCTCACGCCGGCGGAGTTGTCGGAAAAGCAGGCCCGGGGAGACGCCCTAGTGTTCGGGCACAGCCTGGGCGAGCAGATCGGCGGTCAACTGGAAGCCGGATTCCTGCTGCGGGGGTTTTATGAAGACGAACAGCCCCAGCCGCGCTTCCTGATCGACCGTTTCCTGCCGACCTTCCTGGCGACTTACGCGATCAAGCCCTGAAGGTAGAAAAAGCCCCCACGCTGCGCCTTCGGCTCGAACAGCCCCCCGAAAGTTGGACGTGATCCAGTCTTCGGGGGCCTTTTGCCTTGGGGCGGCCCGGCGGCAAAAAAAAAGGGGCGCCGCCTGGCGCCCCTGCCGCATCACTTGAACGGATTGGAATCCGCGCCGTAGGCGCTGCCCCCGTAGCCGCTGCCCCCGACCTCCAGCGAGACCGAGCTCGGATCGACCACCGCAGCCGTCCCCTTGTAGTGCATCACCATGCCCGGGAAGGCCATCACCGCGGCCACCATCAGCAGCTGGATCACGATGAACGGCACCGAACCCCAATAGATCTGCCCGGTGGTGACCGGCTCGATCATCTTGCCCGTCACCCTGTCCTTGTAGCGGTCTCGCGGCGCCACGGATCGCAGGTAGAACAACGCGAAACCGAATGGCGGGTGCATGAACGAAGTCTGCATGTTGACGGCCAGGATCACGCCGAACCAGATCAGGTCTATGCCCAGCTTGTCGGCCACCGGCCCCAGCAGCGGCACGATGATGAACGCCAGTTCGAAGAAGTCCAGGAAGAAGGCCAGCACGAAGGTCAGGATGCTGACCACGATCAGGAAACCCCACTGCCCGCCCGGCAGGCCGGTCAGCAGGTGCTCGACCCACAGATCGCCGTTGACGGCGCGGAAGGTCAGGCCGAACACGGTGGAGCCCACCAGGATGAACACCACGAAGCAGGACAGCTTGGTGGTCGTGTCCATGGCCTGCTTGAGCAGGTCCAGAGACAGGCGGCGGCGCGCCACCGCCATCAGGATGGCGCCGACCGCACCCATGGCCCCGCCCTCGGTGGGCGTGGCCACGCCGATGAAGATGGTGCCCAGCACCAGGAAGATCAACGCCAGCGGCGGGATCATCACGAATGTGACCCGCTCGGCCAGGGCCGACAGCAGGCCCAGGCCCAGCGCCTTGTTGACCAGCGCGATGACGAAGGCGGTCGCGCCCCAGAACAGCAGCGCCACCACGATGCGCTCGTCCATCGGCGCGGTGTGGTTCTCGACCCAGCGGCCCAGGAAGTACGCCGACACGGCGGAAATCGTCATCAGCACCAGCAGCGAACGTCCGCCTCGGCCGCCGTTCGGCTCCTGGAAGCGGCGCGCCTCTTCGGGCAGCGCGGGCGCGGAGTCCGGCTTCAGCAGGCTCATGATGACGACGTAGACGATGTACAGGCCGGCCAGGATGAAGCCCGGCACCATGGCGGCGCGGTAGATGTCGCCGATGGAGCGTCCAAGCTGGTCCGCCAGGATGATCAGCACCAGCGAAGGCGGAATGATCTGCGACAGCGTGCCGGAGGCTGCGATCACGCCGCTGGCCAGCTTGCGGTCATAGCCGTTGCGCAGCATGATGGGCAGCGAGATCAGGCCCATGGAGATGACCGAGGCCGAGACTACGCCCGTGGTCGCGGCCAGCATCGCGCCCACGAACACCACCGCGATGGCCAGGCCGCCGCGGATCGAGCCGAACAGCTGGCCTATGGTCTCCAGCAGGTCCTCGGCCATGCCGGAGCGTTCCAGCACCAGGCCCATCAGCGTAAAGAACGGCACCGCCAGCAGCGTGTCGTTGGAAATGATGCCGAACACGCGCTGCGGCAGCGCCTGGAACAGCGAGGAATTGAGCAGGCCCAGCTCCATGCCGACCAGGCCGAAGAGTATGCCGTTGGCCGCCAGGGCGAACGCCACCGGAAAGCCCAGCAGCAGGAAAATAATCAGCGTCGCGAACATGATCGGCGCCAGATTGGCAATGAGAAACTCCATGATCAGCGACCCTTGTTATCCAGTTCGTTCTGCGCGGCCGCTTCGCGCGCCTGCGCTTCGCGGGCGATTTCCTCGGCCAATTCCTCTTCCGCGCTCTTGGCGCCCTCGCGTTCGCGCGGATCGCGGCAGCGTCCCATCAGGAAGCCCACGCACTTGATCAGGTGCGACACGCCGGCCAGCACCAGCAGCGCGAAGCCCACGGGAATCAGCAGCTTGACCGGCCAGCGGATCAGCCCGCCGGAATTTGAGGAATGCTCGTTGCTGAGATAGGAATCCATGAACACCGGCCAGGACAGGTACATGATCAGCAGGCAGGCGGGCAGCAGGAAGAACAGCACGCCGAAGATCTCGATCCCGATCTGCGCGCGGCGCGACAGCCGCGATGAAATGATGTCCACCCTGACGTGGTCGTTCTTCAGCAGGGTGTAGCCCGCGGTCAGCAGGAACATGGCGCCGAACATGTACCACTGCAGCTCCAGCCAGGCGTTGGAGCTGTCGTGGAAGATCTTGCGCATGATGGCGTTGCCGGCGCTGACCAGAACCACCAGCAGCGTGATCCAGGAGACGGCCCGGCCCATGCGCAGATTGATCGCGTCTATGCCACGCGACAAGGCAAGTAGTGCTTGCATCTGTTTTCCCCAGAATTGTTTCTAATCACGCACCTGCCCTACACGCAGCCCGTGGTGCACCGGGCTTGAACCGATTCAGTTGTCTTCGCGATGGTGCCGCAGCCACGGCGTCAGCCGCTGCTCCAGCCACACCAGCAAGGCGAACAGCAGCATGCCCATCAGAGCCAGCACGAAGATCGCGGCGAACACCCGCACCGTGTCGAAGGTGCCTTGGGCGCTCATGATCACGTAGCCCAGTCCGCGCTGCGACGAGACGAACTCGCCGACGATGGCGCCCACCAGCGCCAGCGAGATCGAAACCTTCATGCCCGCCAGGATCGAGGGCAGCGCGCTGGGCAGCCGCACCTTGAAGAAGAAATCGCGGCGCGAGCCCTTCAGCACGCGGCCCAGGTCCAGCACGTCCTGCGGCACCGAGCGCAGGCCGTGGACGGTGTCCACGATCATCGCGAACACGGCGATCAGGAAGGCGATGGCGATCTTCGGTTCCGCGCCCGTGCCCATCCAGATCACGAACAGCGGCGCGATGGCAACCTTGGGGACGCTGTTCAGCGCCACGATCAGGGGATAGATGAAGCGCTCGAACCAACGCGATCCCACCAGCATGACGGCGATCGCCACGCCGGCCACCACCGCCAGCGCGAAGCCCGCGAGCGTGGTCATCAGCGTGTAGGCGGCATGGCCGGCGTACCAGCTCCATTCCGCGGCCAGCTCCAGCGCCACCTGGCCCGGCAGCGGCAGCATGATGGCGCGCACGTGGAAAATCCGGGCGGCGGCTTCCCACAGCAGCAGGAACACCAGCACCGAGACCAGCCCCGCCATGCGCCGGCCCGCTCCTCTCAGTAGCGCGATCATCGAACGGCCTCCTGGCCCGACGCGGCGCGGGCGCCCTCGTCTATCAGGCCCATGCTCTGGAACATGCCGCGGATGTGCCGCACGTATTCGCCGAACTGCGGCGTTTCGCGCAGCGCCAGCGGCCGGGGCCGCGGCAGATCGATTTCTATGGTCTCCAGGATGCGGCCGGGGCGCGGCGAGAACACCATCACCACGTCGCCCAGGAACACGGCCTCGGCGATGCCGTGCGTCACGAACAACACCGTGTTACGGGTTTCCATCCAGATCCGCTGCAGCTCGACGTTCATCTGGTCGCGCGTCAGCGCATCCAGCGCGCCGAAGGGTTCGTCCATCAGCAGCAGCTTGGGATCGTCCACCAGTGCCCGGCAGATCGCGGCGCGCTGGCGCATGCCGCCGGACAATTCGCGCGGATAGCTGTCGGCGAACTTTTCCAACCCGGTCAGGGCCAGCAAGGCTCGCACCTTGTCCGCATAGGCCGCCACCGGCTTGTGCGCAAACTCCACCGGCAGCAGGATATTGCGGCGCACGCTGCGCCATTCCAGCAGCGCGTCGCGCTGGAACACCATGCCCATGCCGTCCGGCGGGCCCTGCACCGGCACACCCTCCACGCGCAGGTCGCCGCTGGAAAGGGTCTCCAGCCCGGCCACGCAGCGCAGGAATGTGCTCTTGCCGCAGCCGCTGGGGCCCAGGATGCTGACGAAGCGGCCGCGCGGCACCTCGACCGACACCGATGCCAGCACCTCGACGCCCGATGCGCCGGGATAGCGCTTGCGCACGTCCGTTGCGGCCACGGCCCACTGCGTCATGGCTGCACCAGGCTGTCGTAGCGTTCCGGGTGCACCAGGTCGGGCGCATAGAACGAGGCGGGTTGCGCGCTGGCGCCGATCAGCCCCACGGTCGACAAGGTAACGACGGCCTGCGTCCAATCCTGCGGCACGATGGCGCCGAGCCGCTGTCCCGCCGCCGGCTGGCCGAAGTACGGCTGCAAGGCGTCGATCTGCCCGCGCAGCACTTTCTTGTCCAGCCGCGCCTGCGGCCGCTGCGCCAGGATGGCGGCGACCGCCTCGTCCTGGTGGCCGGCGTAGATGTACTCCCAGGCCCGCGCGCTGACGCTGGCGAAGCGCGCAATGGCGTCGCGCCGCTGCGCCAGCTTGGATTCATTGGCGAACAGGCCGAAGCTGGGCATGTTCAGGCCGAAGTCGGCGAAGCGCACCGCGCTGGAGGGCCGGTTCTGCGACACCACCGGCAGGAAGAACGGGATGGTGGAGAACGCCGCGTCGGCCCGCCCCACGGCATAGGTCGACGCCTTGCTGGCGGCGTCCACGTTGATCAGTTCCAGATCGCTTTTCTTGAGTTTGCCGGCGGCCAGGAAGGCGTCGATGAACGGCGCTTCCAGCGACCCGGCGGTATAGGCCACCTTCTTGCCCTTGAGCTGCGCGGGGCCGCTGATGCCGGCGTCGGCCGGAACCAGCAGGCCGATATCGCTCTGCCTGGCGAATACCGCGACCGCCTTGACGGGCATGCCTTTTTCGCGGGCGATCATGGCCGATGCCAGGGCCGCATGCCCCAGGTCGAAGCTGTCGCCGGCGCCGACGATCTGCACCGTCGTCACCGAGCCGTTGCCGTCCTCCAGCGTCACGTCCAGGCCGGCCTGCCTGTACCAGCCCTTCTGCTGCGCCAGGTGGAAGGCGCCGTGCACGCCCCAGGGCGTCCAGTCCAGCCGGACCTTCAACGGCTCCAGGGCCTGCGACCAGGCGGGCGCGCTCAGGGCGACAGCAGCCAGGCCCAACAATGCGTTGCGCCAATTCCTTGCGAATACCGCGAGCATGATTTTCCCCGTTATGTGTCGACACTGGGCGGCCGCGCCCGCGGCCGCCGGTACTACGCCGTGTTCAGCCGCCTCGGCCGAACCACCGCTTGATGCGCGCCCACAGCACGCTGAAGAACATGGCCGTGGGATTGAAGCTGGCCTGGGCCGGCGCTTCGCCCGCGGCGGCGGGCCGGCGCAGCCTGGCCGTGACGTTGTTGCCGAAGTCCGCGATCATCCGGCGCACGAAATCCTGCACCAGGCCGGAACGCGAAAACTGCGCCAGCGGTCCTTGCAGCGAATACAGCAGGTTCACGTGCACCTGCGTTTCCGTGGCCGACAGCGCCTCCAGGCGATACGTAATGTCGCCGTTGGCGCGCGACTGGCTGAGCGAATCCTGTCCTGCTCCGCGAAACACCGCCTGCATGGCCGCGTCGTCGCGTTCCAGGCGGGCCGCGCCATTGAAGGCGGCGGACATGGGGCCGAACTTGATCGCGATCTTGCCCTTGACCCGGTCGCCCTCGTGTTCCTCGATGGACGCGCCCGGCAGGCAGCTGGCCAGGGCCGGCAGATCCACCATGAAGGCCCAGACCTCGGCAGCCGGGAAAGGCACCTTGAAGCCGCCGTCGATCTGGCTGCCGCGGCCTTCCTTCTTGCCTTCCTTCTTACCGGCCGGGGCGGCGGCCGGAGCCGGCGCCGCAGCGGCGCTTGCGGCCGGCTGGCTGGCCGCCGCTGGCGTGAACCCCGCGAACGCCACCGGCTTTTCCGCCGCCGGCGCCGCGCCACGGCCTTGCGCCTGGGCGGCGCGCAGCGCCTGCACGGCGGGGTCGGGCTGTTCCCGAAGTTCGGCCAGCACCGACATGACGGCGGCGACGATGCCCATGTAGCCGGTGCAGCGGCACAGATTGCCGGACAGTTCCACCCGCACCCGGCCTTCGTCCGCATCCGGCAAACGCAGCACGATATCGCGCGAAGTCGCCAGCATGCCCGGAGTGCAGTAGCCGCATTGCAGGGCGTGGTGCTTGGTAAAGGCGGCGCGCAGCCGCTGCATCACCGGATCGGCGTCATAGCCTTCGATGGTGGTCACGTGCCGGCCTTCGCAGGCCACCGCGAACGAGATACAGGAGCGCACCGGCGCGCCATCCACCAACACCGTGCAGGCGCCGCAGACGCCGTGCTCGCAGCCGAGATGGGTGCCGGTCAGGCGCGCCTGATCCCGCAGGAAATCCCCCAGATGCATGCGCGCGGGCGCCTCGTGCGACACGCGCTTGCCGTTTACTTCCAATGTCACCTGAACCATGCTCATTCCTGTCAACCCAAGGCCTGCGCCAGGCAGCGCGTCACCGCGGTCCCGTGCAGCTTGCGATGGTGTTCATCCTTGTCCTGCATGACGCCGGCCAGCTCGCTGGCCAGCAGCGCTTCATCCAGGCCCGCCAGCCCCTGCTGCGCGATGCGCGCGGCCAGTTGGGGCAGCAATCGGGGCGCGCCGTCCAGGGCGCCCACCGCGATGCGCGCCGTCTTCGAGGACGGATCGAACCACGCGGCGCAGCTGGCCTCGGCGAATTCGCCGGTCTTGCGGCAGAACTTGTAATAGCCCCAGCGCGCCTGCGGCCCGGCTTCCGGGACGTGCACGGCGGCGATCAGCTCGTCCTCGCGCAGTCCGGTGGTGTAGGCGCCTTGCATATAGTCTTCCGCCGGCAGCATGCGTGCGCCGTCCGGTCCCGCGATCTCCAGCGTCGCGCCCAGGCCGACCACGGTCAGCACCCAGTCGGCCGCCGGATCGGCATGCGCCAGGCTGCCGCCCAAGGTGCCGCGGTTGCGGATGGCGCGGTAGGCGATACCCGGCGCCACCTGTTGCAGGGGCGTGCCGCGCAGCAGGTCGTGCACGCCGTCCTCGATCTCGGCATGGGTCACGGCCGCGCCGACGCGCAGCTTGCCGTCCTGCCGCGTCACGGTACGCAATTCGGGCAGGCCGGAAATGTCGATCACGACCGGCGGGCGCGCCAGGCGCAGGTTCAGCATGGGGCCCAGCGATTGCCCGCCTGCCATCAGCTTGGCGCGGCCTTCGTGCGCGCGCAGCGTGCGCAAGGCGTCCTGCAGCGAGTCCGGACGCGTATATTCGAATGCGGCGGCCTTCATGCCGTCACCTCCGCGGCGACGGGCGCCGTCCTGCGGCTACCCTGAGCGATGGCGGCCAGCACCCGGGTCGGAGACAGCGGCGTGCGCAGCAGTTCGGCTGCGCCCAACGGCCGCAGCGCATCGTTGACCGCGTTGAACAGCACCGCCGGCGGCGCGATGGCGCCGCCCTCGCCCATGCCCTTGGCGCCGAACTCGGTATGCGGCGACGGCGTCTCGAAATGGTGCAGGCGCATGTTCGGAACCTCGGTGGCCCCAGGCAGCATGTAGTCCGCCAGGGTTGAAGCCAACGGCTGGCCGTTGTCGTCGTAAGGCGTTTCCTCATAAAAGGCAGTGCCTATGCCCTGGGCCACGCCGCCTATGGTCTGGCCTTCGACCACCATGGGGTTGATCATGGTCCCGCAGTCCTCCACCACCACATAATCCAGGATCTCCACGCCGCCCGTGCCCGGGTCCACCGCCACCACCGCGGCATGGGTGGCATAGGTGAAACAGCCGGTGTCGACCTTGGGCTTGTAGCCCACGGTGACTTCCAGGCCGGCGGGGTCCACGTCGGGCGGCAACAGTTGCGGCCGCAGGTACCAGGCGTCGGCCACGTCCTTGACCGACACCGACTTGCCGCCGGCTTCCAGCCGGTCGCCGTTCCAGGCCACGCTGGCGGGATCGGCCTGCAACAGATGCGCGCCGATATGCGTGAGCCGCGGCAGCAGGCGCTTGCAGGCCTGCGACACCGCGCCGCCTGACATCACCAGCGAGCGCGAGGCGTAGGTGCCGGTGGAGAACGGCGTCTGACCGGTGTCGCCATGCAGCAGCTTGATGCTGGCCACGTCCACGCCCAGGATCTCGTTGGCGATCTGGGCAAAGGTGGTTTCCATGCCCTGCCCGTGCGAATGCACGCCGACCCGCAGTTCCAGCCCGCCGTCCGGCGTGACCCGCGCGGTGGCCTGGTCGAAGCCCGGAATCACCGGCGTGCCCCAGGCCGCGAACACCGACGTGCCATGCGCGGCCTGCTCCGTGTACGTCGCCAGGCCCACGCCGATGAGGCGGTCATCGGCTTCGCCCTGGCGCTGGCGCTCGCGAATGGCGTCCACCCCTATCATGTCCATGGCCTGCTGCAGGCTGGCTGGGTAGTCGCCGCTGTCCAGGTGCTTGCCGGTCACGTTGACGTAGGGCATCTGTTCGCCCTGCACCAGGTTTTCCTGACGGATTTCCCAGGGCTCGCGTCCGACCTCGCGGGCGATCGCGTCCATCGTCAACTCCATGGCGAAGCACACGCCCGTGCGCGCCACGCCGCGGTACGGCACGAAGCCCGGCTTGTTGGTGGCCACCGCCCGCGTCACGCAGCGATAGCCCTTGAATGCATAAGGTCCCGGCAGGTTGCCGATGGCCTGGCCCGGTTCCAGGCCGATGGTGAACGGCCAGACCGAATAGGCGCCGCCGTCGATGGTGATCTTGGCGTCCAACGCCAGCAGCTTGCCGCGGCGGTCGGCGTAGGCCACCATTTCATAATGGTGCTCGCGCGAATTGGCGCCCGCGGTCAGGTGTTCGCGGCGGTCCTCGATGAAGCGGAACGGCTTCTTGAAGGTCTTGGCCAGCCAGGCCACGCACAGCTCTTCCTGCTGCAGCACGCACTTGTAGCCGAAGGCGCCGCCTACGTCCGGCGACACCACCCGCACCCGGCCCTGCTCCAGGTCCAGGCACTGGGCCAGCACGCTGCGGATCATATGGGGCACCTGGGTGGCGCTGACCACCACCAGCTGGTCGGCCTGGTGGTCCCAATAGGCCAGCACCGCCTTTCCTTCCATGGGCACCATGCATTGCCGCGACAGGTCGATCTTGCGGCGCACGACCACGTCCGCCTGCGCCGCCAGCTCGTCGAACTGCTTGTCCACATTGAGCGTGACGAAGACGTTGTCGCGCCACTGCTCGTGCACGAAATCGCCCTGAGCGGCCTGGGCGCTGACCACGTCCGCGTACACGGGCAGATCGTCGTAGTCGACCTCGATCATCTCGGCATAGTCCTCGGCTTCGGCGCGGGTCGGCGCGAACACCATGGCCACGGGCTCGCCCACGAAGCGCACCTTGCCCGAGGCCAGCGGCGGCTGGGCCGAGACCTGGTAGCTGGGCAGCGTGGAATCCGCCACGATGTCGCGCGCGTCGGCCATGGCCTGACGCACAAACGCCTTGTCCGCGATCTGCTCGGCCACGCGCACCGAAGCGATGCGCGCATGCGCCAGCGGACTGCGCAGGAAGGCCACCTCGCAAAGCCCGGGCATGGCCATGTCGGCCACGAAATTGCCCTTGCCGTGCAGATGGCGTGCGTCCTCCTTGCGCGGCACCCGCGCGCCCACTCCCTGCGGCTTGCCTGGCCGGCCGTGCGTATCGGCGTTTGCTGTCGTCATGACTACCCTTTATCTCCTGCTTGTTATTTGGCCTGGGCCTTCGCCACGGCGGCGAAGGTGTAGTTGTCCAGCGGGCTTTCCGCCACCCGGAACCAGCCAGCCTGTTCGGCCTGGAATTTCTTCCAATCGGGAAAGATCGCGGCGAAGTCCGGGTTCTTGGCCGAGAGCTCGGTCCACAGTTCCTGCGAGGCGTTGTAGGCCGCGTCCATCACTTCCTTGGGGAAGAAGCTGACCTTGGCGCCGCCGGCGATCAGCTTGCGCAGCGCCAGCGGATTGCGCGCATCGTAGTGCGCCAGCATGCGCATGGTCTGCTCGCCCGCGGCCGCCTCGAACGCGGCCTGATAGGCGGGCGGCAAGGCTTCCCAGGCCTTGTCGTGCACCATGCTGGTGATCGAGGCGCTGCCTTCGAACCAGCCCGGCGAGTAGTAGTAAGGCGCCACCTTGTTGAAGCCGAGCTTCTCGTCGTCGTAGGGGCCGATCCACTCGGCCGCGTCGATGGTGCCCTTTTCCAGCGCGGGATAGATATCGCCCGGCGGGATCTGCTGCGGCACCGCGCCCAGCTTGGACAGCACCATGCCGCCGATGCCGCCGATGCGCATGTTCAAGCCCTTCAGGTCGGCGACCGACCTGATCTCCTTGCGGTACCAGCCGCCCATCTGCACGCCCACGTTGCCACAGACGTGATTGACGATGTTGTATTTCTTATAGAGCGCGCGCAGCATCTTCAGGCCGCCGCCGTAGGCGATCCAGGCGTTGTGCTGGCGGGCGCTCAGGCCGAAGGACAAGCCCGTGTCGAAGGTCAGCGCCGTGTTCTTGCCGATGTAGGCCGTGCTCAGCACGTGGTTGCATTCCACCGTGCCGTTGCTGACCGCGTCCATGTTCTGCGCGGCCGGCACCAGTTCGCCGCCCGGAAACGCGCGGATCTCGAACTTGCCTTCAGTCAGCTGCGCCACGCGTTTGCACAGGTCTTCGGCCGAGCCGTAGATGGTGTCCAGGCTCTTGGGCCAGCTGGTGGACATGCGCCAGCGCACTGACGGCGCGGATTGCGCGACGGCAGGCATGCCGACGGCGGCGAGGCCCGCGCCGGCTGCGCCGGCGGCTTGTGCGAGGAAACGGCGTCGTTGCATTCATTGCTCCCGATCTGGTTCGATTGAGTCCCCTTGGACCCGCCACAACTCATGCCAACGCCACTCGCGTACATCCGAAAAAAACGTTAGCACACTGAATTGTTGATCAGCATACTGACAGTAATTTTGAGTGTCAACAAGGTAAATCCCCACTGCTGGCACCCGCGAAACGCCTGGGTTTCCACTCATTCCGGCGGATTTTTTGCACGGGTCCGAACGCTATTTGCGGGTACTCCTTACATATAGCGGACCGCTGTGATTGCGCGCCGCGAACGCCGTGCATAATAGGCCCGCGCCGCCGCCCTTCGCCCCGCCGCCTGTCGGGGAAATCCCTAGCTCCTGACTTGTTTTTTTAAGCAGTACACTGACGACAATTACTCAGCATACTGACGAGCGAGTTGATATGAACTGGATCCGCATTGCCTCTACCGACCAACTGACCGAAGACGACGAGGTGATCCCCGTCGCCGCCGGCGAAAAACAGCTGGCGCTGTACCGCAGCGAAGGCGAGTTCTACGCCTCCGACAATGTCTGTACCCACGCCTACGCGCTGCTGTCCGACGGCTATCTGGAAGACGGCTGCATCGAATGCCCGCTGCACCAAGCCAGGTTCGACATCCGCACGGGCCAGGCCATGTGCGCGCCCGCCACCAGCGGCATCCGCGTCTATCCGGTCAAGGTCGAAGGCCAGGACATCTACGCCAACCTGCAGGGCTGACCATGGCTGACGCAGACCCAATCCTCATCATCGGCGCCGGCCAGACCGGCGCGGTGGCGGCGGCCACGCTGCGCGACCTGGGGCACGACGGCCCCATCACGCTGATCGGCCAGGAAGCGCATGCGCCCTACGAACGCCCGCCCCTGTCCAAGGACGCGTTGCAGACGGCCGGCGCGCACGGCCAGACGGCGGTGCACCCCGAGG
This sequence comes from Achromobacter xylosoxidans, assembly GCF_002192695.1. Taxonomy (GTDB): domain Bacteria; phylum Pseudomonadota; class Gammaproteobacteria; order Burkholderiales; family Burkholderiaceae_B; genus Achromobacter; species Achromobacter xylosoxidans_C. The sequence continues at coordinate 93,108 of NZ_MTLG01000065.1, read as the reverse complement.
ACTTCTACGAACGGCAGCGTGTCACGCTGCTGACCGGCACCGAGGCAGTGCGGATCGACGCCGCCCGCCGCATGGTCCAGTTGGCCGATGGCCGCGAATTCCCGTACAGCCGCTGCCTGCTCGCCACCGGCGGACGCGCGCGCGAATTGCCCAGCCTGCCGCGCGGCACGCCAGGCGTGCACTACATCAGGACGCTGGACGACGCCGCCGCGCTGCGCGCCGGCCTCGCGCCGCAGGCGCGCGTCGCCGTCATCGGCGGCGGCTTCCTGGGCCTGGAAGTGGCCTCCACCGCGCGCGCGCTGGGCGCCGCAGTCACCGTGCTGGAAAGCGCGCCGCGCCTGCTGGAACGCGTGCTGCCCCCTGCCCTGTCGGATTGGCTGGCCGAACGCGCCCGCCATGCCGGCGTGGACCTGCGGCTGGGCGCGCGTATCGCGCGCAGCGACTGGCAGCCCCATGCGGACGCCGCGATCAGGCATCAGGCGCGCTTCACGATAGCGCTGCAGGACACCTCCACGGTGGAGGCCGACGTCGTGGTGGTGGCCATCGGCCTGGTGCCCGACGTATCGCTGGCCGCGCAGGCCGGCCTGGCGCTCGATCCCGCCAACGGCGGCATCGCGGTGGATGGCGCCTGCCGCAGCAACGATCCCTATATATATGCGGCCGGCGATTGCGCCAGCCAGCACCGCCGCCACCTGAACATGGCGCTGCGGCTGGAATCCTGGCAGAACGCCAATGAACAGGCGCGCGCCGCCGCGGCCGGCATGCTGGGCATGCCGGCGCCCGCCGAACCCTATCCCTGGTTCTGGACAGACCAGTACGGCTGCAATGTGCAGATGCTGGGCCTGCCCCAGCCTGACCTGGTCTACGCCTGCCGCGGCGTGCCGCAAGCGCAGGCCGACGCGCCGAAATTCATCTGGCTGGGCCACCGCGACGGCGTACCGGTGCATGCCATCGCCATCAACGCCGGCGGCGATCTGCGCCAGCTGCGCGTGCTGTTCGAGCAGGGCATCGCCATCGACCCGGCGCGCTATGCCGACGAGACCGTGGCGCTCAAGCCGCTGGTGAAAGCCTGCCAGCAGAACGCCGCCGCTTCCTGAATCCCACCATTACCGCCCCCGCATAGACAGGAGCTTTTCATGTATCAATCGCAAACCGTCATCGGCCTTACGGTGGCGTCCAAGGACGCCGCCCTGGCCGACTGTGTCTGGCCGGAAGACGCGCTGCACTACATCCCGGACTGGGTCTACACCAGCCGCGCCGTCTACGACCAGGAAGTGGAGAAGATCTTCCACGGCAAGACCTGGAACTACGTGGCCCTGGAAGCCGAGCTCCCGAACGCGGGCGACTACAAGCGGTCCTACGTCGGCCCGACGCCGGTAGTGGTGTCGCGCGCCGAGGACGGCTCGGTCAATGTCTTCGAGAACCGCTGCGCCCACCGCGGCGCGGAGTTCTGCCGCCACAGCCAGGGCAATGCCAAGGAATTCGTCTGCCCCTACCACCAGTGGTCCTATGACCTGAAGGGCAATCTGCAGGGCATCCCGTTCAAGCGCGGCGTGAACCGCGAGGGCGGCATGCCCAAGGACTTCAAGAACGAAGACCACGGCCTGCGCAAGCTGCGCGTCACCACGCGCAACGGCGTCATCTTCGCCTCCTACAGCGACGAGGTCGAACCCATCGAGGAATATCTGACGCCCGAGATCCTGGCCGATTTCGACACCGTCTTCCCGGGCAAGAAGCTCAAGATCCACGGCTACTACCGCAACGAGCTGCCGTGCAACTGGAAGATGTACCACGAGAACCTGAAGGATCCGTACCACGCGACGCTGCTGCACTCGTTCCTGGTGGTGTTCGGCCTGCTGGTGGCGGGCAACAAGTCGGCCATGCTGGTCGACCCGGTGCACGGCCGCCACGGCACCATGGCCTCGGCCAAGAGCGAGGACAAGTACGCCAACGTCAGCGAAGAGAACAAGAAGGAAATGCGCTCCTTCCACGACGGCCTGCACCTGCAGGACGACCGCTTCCTGGAGTTCGTCAAGGAATTCGATTCGCCCTGGTCGGTCACCATGCAGACGGTGTGGCCCAACCTGATCGTGCAACGTGAAATGAACACGCTGGGCGTGCGCCAGATCGTGCCCAACGGGCCCGACAGCATGATCATGCAATGGACCATGTTCGGCTACGAGGACGACACGCCCGAGATGGAGCGCCACCGCCTGCGCCAGGGCAACCTGATGGGCCCGGCCGGATTCCTCGGCCTGGAAGACAACGAAGCCATGAAGTTCGTGCAGGAAGGCGTGCGCCGCGCCAGCACCGACGTCAACGTGCTGAAGCTGGAATCCGGCAAGCAAGGCACCTCCAACACGCTGATCTCGGAAGCCGCGATCCGCTCCATGTACAGCTATTACCGCGGCGTGATGGGCTTCTGAGGCAGGAACCAGGAAACATGAGAACCCGATTCGAATACTCCCCCCGCAAGATCGATCCCGCGCGCGCCATCGCGCTGCGACTGGAGATCGAGGAATTCCACGCCGACTACTGCGCCGCCCTGGACGCGGGCCAGGTCGAGGCCTGGCCGGACTTCTTCACCGAGGACGGCCTGTACCGCGTCACCGCGCGCGAGAACGCCGAACTGGGCTTGCCCGTCGGCCTGGTGTACTCCGAGGGCCGCGCCATGATGCACGACCGCGCCGTGGCCATCTCGCGCACCCAGATGTTCGCTCCGCGCTACATGCTGCACCTGGTCAGCAACACCCGCGTCATCAGCGAGTCCGCCGACGGCGAGATTGAGTCCCAGGCCGCGTTCATGCTGATGCAGACGCTGGTGGAAGGCCCCACCACGCTGCACCTGGCCGGCACCTACTACGACCGCCATACGCGCCAGGACGGCGTGCTCAAGCTGAAGGAACGGCAGGTGGTGTATGACACCACCATCCTGGCCAACGACCTGGTCTATCCCGTCTAAAACACGGAAGACCAACGTAAAAAAGGGTTGCGCCGCGAGGCGCAACCCTTTTTTATACCGGTCTGCGGCGCCGGTTCAGCCCTGCGTGGCGCGCACGGCTTCGTCCCGCGTCAGCACGGTGGCGTACTTCTGCTGCATGTCGAACAGGTTGGCGTCATGCGGGCCGATGGCGCGGTCGCCCACGCAATCCGACACCACCAGCGGCCTGAAGCCGTACTGCATGGCGTCCACCACGCTGGCCCGCACGCAGCCGCTGGTGACCGCGCCCGCCACCAGCAGGGTCTGCACCCCGCGCTGCGACAGCCAGGCCGCCAGGCTGGTGCCGAAGAATGCGGAGGGGACCGTCTTGCGCACCACCAGCTCACCGGCCACGGGGGCAAGCTGCGGCACGATGGCGCTGTTGTGGTCCGCTTCCTTCAGGGTCAGCATCCCAGGCACCTTCAGGGTGAAGATGTTGTGGTCCGCGTCGTCGTCGGCGAACACGATGCGGCTGTGCGCCACCGGCCAGCCCTGCTTGCGCGCATGCGCCAGCAAGCCCACCGTCTGCTCGATGGCCTGGGGAATGTTGCCGCCGCCGAACACCGCCGGATCGGCAAAGCCGTTGACCAGATCCACGATCAGCAGGCCGTAGGGCGCCTTGGGCGCCATCGCCGTGCCGAAACCCTGGCGCGCGTAGGCCGAGATATCGTCATTCATGTAGGAAACTCCTGGTACGGTGATTGCGTGCTATGCCTGGGGACCGGCGCCGTCCAGCACCCTGCCCTGGCGCACCACGTCTTCCCCGTCCAGCCGCACCGTGCAGGCGCGCAGGGGGATGTCGATGTGGCAGGTGGTGGTGCGGTTGCCGCCGGCCTCGTTGTTGGGACCCAGCGAGAACAGGAAATTGCCCTCGTAGGCCCGCGCGTCCATGCCTATGGTGGCTTCGCGGTCGTACAGGCCCAGCGTGGTCCAGTGCGCGCGCGGCTGCAGGCCCCAGCCTATGTGCGAAATCGCGTAGGCTTCGGGATCCCTGAACGAGGCCACGTATTCGCGCAGCAGTTCCGCGTCCACGCCGCCGTCGATGCGCGTGGCGTAGCCGTTCTCGACCGTCAGCTCGATCGCCGAGCGCACGTAGAGCTTCTGCGGCAGCAGGATGTCGCCCACGTCGATCACGATCTTGCCGTTGGCGCCGCCTTCGTTCGGCCAGGTCAGCACGAAGCCGCTGGGCCAATGGTCCCAGCGCCCGGGTTCGTCGACGAAGCCGTACTCGCTGATGGCCGGGAACTCGCCCAGCGGGCAGCGCAGGTCCGTGCCCGCCTCGGACACCACGCTCATCTCGCGCGCCGCGCCGATGCGCGCGGCCGCCGCCTTGACCCGCGCACGGTCGGCCTCGGTCGGCACCAGCCGCGCCAGCACTTCCGGCGGCTCCACCGCCAGCAGGATCTTGGTGCCGGCCGCCAGGATCTCGTGCTGTTCCGGGGAGAACAGCAACGTCATCAGGTCCAGCACCAGGTCGCTTTCCTTCAAGGCCGCGATCGCGGCCTTGTTGCCGGTCAGCGGCGTGGTGCCCAGGTAGGCCAGCGAGTCCCGGCTCAGCGCCCGCTCGCCGTTGATGGGCGGCAGGTCCAGGCGGTTCACGATGGCGCCCATGGCTTGCGTCGCGATCAGCGCCGTGGACAGGGTTTGCGGATGGGTCGCCGCGCTGGTCAGCACCGTGACGGTCTGCCCCGCTTGCAGCTTGGACAAGGTCAGCACCTGCTGCCAGGCCTTCACCATTTCATAGTCGCTTATAGGCATGATGCCCTCCTTGCTTGACGGTCGCGCGCTTCAGCCGCGCGCCAGCGGCGCGCCCAGGAAATCGCCGAAGGCGGCATAGAAGCCTTCCTCGTTGTCCCACGGAATCATGTGGCCGGCGGCAGGCACGCGGTGATGCTGCGTACCGGGCGCCAGACCTTGGATCTCGGCCACGTCGGCGTCCAGCACCACGTCGCCCCGCTCCGCCGTGATCAGCAGCACCGGCACGTCCAGCAGCGGCAGGTCGGCGTGGATGTCGTCGCTCTGGAAGGCCTCGAAACTCTGGATGATGGCGCGCTCGTCGCAGGTGTGCAGCCATTCGGCGCGCAGCTGGCGCTGTTCCTCGGTCCAGGTCGGGCAGAACGCGCGCATGGCCTCGGCGTCCATGCCGTGGCGCGCCTGCGCCATGGAATCGACATACCAGGGCAGCTTGGCGGGATACGGCCGGCGGCCGGGACCGGACACCGGCGGGTCCACCAGGACCAGGCGGCTCAGCCCTGCCGGCTTGCCGCGCCCGGCGCGCACGCCGATGCGTCCGCCCATCGAATGGCCGACCACGCTGTAGCGCGCCAGGCCCAGCGCCTGGGCGAAGGCCAGCACGTCGGCGGCCTGCGCGTCCAGGCTGTAGTCCAGCGTCGCGCCGGCTTCTGACAGGCCGCGGCCGCGCACGTCCAGCACGTAGGTATCGAAAGCGGCGCCGAAGCGCTCGCCGACGAAGCCCCAGGTGACCGCGGGGCTGGTGATGCCCGGCACGATGATGACCGGATCGCGCCCCGCGCCGCGTTCGCCCCCGTAGCGCAGGTAATGCTGACGGATGCCATTGGCATGGACATTGCCGCCGTACAGGAAGTTGCTCATGTCAGTCTCCCAGGCCAGGCTTAGAGTTTGAACAGGCGCCGCGCGTTGCCGCTGCAGATCAGTTCGCGGGTCGCGTCGTCCATCGGCGTCTGCTCGATGAATTCCACGGCCAGCGCGGTCGATTCGTAGGGATAGTCGACCGAAAACATCACCGCCTCGCGACCCATTTCGGCGATGGCGGCCATCAGCGTGGGAGGCGAACAGACGCCCGACGTGGTGATAAGAATGTTGCTGCCCAGGTATTCGGAGGGCGCGCGCGCCAGCTTGATGCCGTGCGAATACACCGCGAAGCGGCTGTCGAAGCGCCAGCGCAGGAACGGCAGGCCTTCGCCCATGTGCCCCAGGATCAGCTTGACGCCGGGGTAGCGGTCGAACACGCCGCCAAACAGCAGGCGCAGCGCATGGGTGGCGGTTTCGACGCCCCAGCCCCAGCACGCGCCCACCAGTTCCGGGTGGCCCGAATAGGCCTGCGGAATGACGTAGGGGTCGGACGGGTGCAGGTAGACGGGCACGTCCAGTTCCTGCACCTTTTCCCAGAACGGGTCGTAGGCGCGGCCGTCGTAGTACACGCCATTGGTGTGGCCGTTGATCAGCGCGCCCTTGAAGCCCAGCTGCTTGACGCAGCGCTCCAGCTCGGCGGCGGCGACCAGCGGATCGTGCATGGGCACGGTGGCGAAGGCACCGTAGCGCGTCGGGTGACGGGCCACCTGTTCGACCAGGAAGTCGTTGTTCTCCTTGGCGCGGCGCAGCGCCACCGCGGCGTCGGCTTCGGCCTGCACGCCCGGTCCGGTCTGCGACAGGATGACGTAGTCGATGCCGCCGCGGTCCATTTCGCCCAGCCGGACTTCGTCGAAATCCACCAGGCGCGCGGCCAGGTCGGCCAGCACGGCGGGATCGATGTGCTGCGCGAAGCTCTTCGAATAGTCCTTGAATCCGACCGCGGTGTAGTGCTCCTCAAACGCGATCTTGCGTACTTTGCTCATTCCCCTACTCCCAGTTTGATGGCGCGGACCCTGTCCTGCCACGGCGCGTCAGCATCATTTATCAGTACACTGACTATTACATCGGAACTACCGGAATCGCGCGCAGCCGCTTTCCCATTGGGAAAAGTCCTGCGACGGTTTCCGAATTTACGTCAGTATACTGACTTTATAGTCAGCGTACTGACAAATTAGGGAAATCCCGGAGCGCAAGAAAAAGGCCGCCGCGGCGGCCTTGCCAGCGGGCGCCGTTCAGCCCGCTTCGCCCAGGTCGGCAGGCGTGTCGACATCACGCAACACGCCAGGATCATCGGTCGCAACCAGATGCAGGCCGGGTTGCCTGAGCAACCGCCGCGCGCCCTCATCCCCGCCCAGAGCCGCCAGTTGCGGCAGCAATTCGGCGCGGAATCCCACGGGGTGGCCGCGCTGCCCCTGGTACGAGGGCGCGGCCATCGGTGCGTGAAGCAACGCGCCCAGCACGCCGTCCAGGCTGGCGCGGCGGATCCAGGGCATGTCGGCCAAGGCCACCAGCACGGTTTCCGGCGTGGCGGGCAGGCCCTGCAGATACTGCGCCGCGGCGGCCAGGCTGGCGCCCATGCCCTCGCCCGCCCGGTCCGTCTCCAGCACCCGGCAATCTTCCGCCCGCAACAATCCGGCCAGGGCGGCGCTACCCGGGCGCACCACGGCGACGACCATGTCCACCGCCGCGCGCAGCGTCCGGGCGCTGGCCGCTGCCACGCACACGCCCTGCGGCAAGGGCGCCAGCAGCTTGTCTGCGCCCGGCCGTTGCGCGGCGTAGCGCGAGCCCTGCCCCGCCGCCAGCAGGATGCCGACGCGCACGGGGTTCGGGTAGGGATACACACTAGAGACTTTCGACATAATGATCAGTATAGTGAATATAAGCCGTGGCGGCGCCGCGGCCTTTCACTGTGAGAAGCCGATGAACGCTCTGGATCTGGACGTATTGCAACATGCGCGGGACTGGGTGGCCGCGGGCAGCCGCGTGCACCTGGTGACCGTGGTGCGGACCTGGGGCTCGGCCCCGCGCCAGGCCGGCGCCATGCTGGCCCTGCGCGAGGACGGCCGCATGGTCGGTTCGGTTTCCGGCGGCTGCATCGAGGACGACCTGATATGCCGCGCCCGCGAAGGCACGCTCGAGGACGCCCCCGCGCGCCTGACCTATGGGGTCACCCGCGACGAAGCCGCGCGCTTCGGCCTGCCTTGCGGCGGCACGTTGCGCCTGATCAGCGAACCGCTGCGCGACACGCAATGGCTGGACCTGGTCCTTGAATCCATCCGCGGCCATCGCCTGATCCAACGCACGGTGGACCTGCAGGACGGCAGCAGCTCGGTGTCTGCCGCCGGTCCGGCCGATGGCCCGGACTTCGACGGCCGCGTCTTCCGCAGCGTGTACGGCCCGCGCTGGCGGCTGCTCATCATCGGCGCAAACCAGACCGCGCAGGTCCTGGCCAACGTCGCCGCCACGCTGGATTTCCACGTCACGGTCTGCGACCCGCGCGAGGAATTCCACGGCGACTGGAGTTTGTCCCGGACTACGTTGATCACCAGCATGCCGGATGACGCGGTGCTGGAGATCGGCACCGACGAACGCACCGCCATCGTGGCGGTCACCCACGACCCCAAGCTCGACGACATGGCCTTGCTGGAGGCGCTGAAATCGCGGGCCTTCTACGTGGGCGCGCTGGGTTCGCGCGCCAACCAGCAAAAACGCCGCGAACGGCTGCGGCTGTTCGACCTGGACGACAGCCAGATCGCGCGCCTGCACGGCCCGGTGGGCCTGCGCATCGCCAGCAAGACGCCAGCCGAAATCGCGGTTGCGATCGCCGCCGAACTGATCTGGGTCCGCAACACGCTGGGGGACGCCGAGGCCACCCGCAGCGCGCCGCAGGCCAGCGCGCTGCAAGGCTGAGACCGGCCGCCGGCCCCTGCCCTACATGGGCTTGAGGGTGGTGCGGCTGTACTGGTTGTTGGCTTCCACCAGGGTGGAAAGCAGCTTCATGAAGATTTCCTGGTTGCGCGTGGACAGCGGCTCCAGCAGGCGCTGCTGGGCGCGGGCCATGCCTTCCTGCAGAATGCCCATGATGCGCAGGCCTTCCTGGGTGATCACGGCCTGGCGCGAGCGCTTGTCGTTGGGATTGACGCGCCGTTCCACCAGGCCGCGCTCCTGCAGCCGCTTGACCACGTCCGCGGTGGTGGTGCGGTCCAGTCCCAGTTCCATGCCGATGGCGGTCTGGTCCAGCCAGGGGCTGAGCGACAGCGCGGTCAGCACGCCATACTGCACCGGCGTCACGTTCTGCGTCTTGCATTCCTCGTAGAACATGGCGTAGTGGATCTGGTTCAGGCGCCGCACCAGATATCCGGGGCGCGACCAAAGCACCTGCTTGGCCGGATCGAAGATCATGCTGTCTGTCTTATGAGTTGCGACGCGCTTCTGGGACGTCGTCTTTTTCTGTACATCCGGCACGTTGGGGCAGCTCCAATTTAGTTAGTGCACTGAGGATAATACCACCGGCCGCCGCCTGTCGAGCGGTGCGCTGCGGGTGGTTGCGTGAAATCAAAACCGCCCCGCGCGGAACCGGGCGGAGGACCGCGCAAGCTAGCGCGCCTGCTCCGCCAAATACTCCTTCAAAGTCTGCACCAGGGCCGCCGCGGCCGGCGACAGGCTGCGGTTGCGCGCGGTCACCAGCCCGATGGAGCGCTCGGCCACGGGGCCGATCAACGGCCGCTGCACGATGCCGTTTTGCGCCACCGCGCCGGCGGCGATCTCGGGCAGCGCGGCAACGCCGAATCCGCATTCGACCATGGCGACGATGGTGGTCAGGTGCACGGCTTCAAACACGGGCGTGAAGCGGATGCGGTTCTGCAGGAAGGCCCATTCCGTGTACTGCCGCACGCTGCTGGGCTGCACCATGGACACGTGCGCCGCATCCGCCGTATCGGCCCAGCGCAGCGGACCGCGGGCGCGCGCCAGCGGATGGGCTTGCGGGATCAGCAGCAGGAAGCTGTCGGACATCAGCGGCACGTAGTGCAGGTCGGCATGTTGCGGGTCGGCGGCGGTCAGGGCGAAATCGACCTCGCCCGCGCGCACCAGGTCGAAGGCCGGCCCCGACAGGGTATCGCGCACCTTCAGGGCGACCAGCGGATGCGCCTGGCGATAGGCCATGAGCACGCGCGGCAGCAGGCGGGCGGCGATCGAGGGCAAGGCGGCCACCGACACCTGCCCCTGTTCCGCGTTGACGATGCCGCTGACGGCGGCGATGGCGTCGCGGAAGGCCGCTTGCAGGCTGGCGGCCTGCTGCATGAAGACCTCGCCGGCGGCCGTGAGGCGCACGGTGCGCGTGGTGCGGTCGAACAGGCGCACGCCCAGCGCGTCTTCGATGCGCTGGATCTGCGTGGACAGGGCCGATTGCGACAGGTGCAGCTGCGCGGCCGCCTGGCGAAAGTTGAGCGTGCGGCCCAGCACCAGCGTGGTATCGATATCGCGCATCGAGAGATTGATCTGCATGCCGGGCCCAGCCCCCTATTGATCTACATATCAGATCATTCTATCCAAAAAATCTGATTCATCAATCAAATCGGCTTCTCTACACTCGCCTCCAGCGTAGTTTCAGACGAAGGAGCAAACCATGCAGACGGAAGCGATCGCGCTGCCCAATCCGGGCGCGGCGCACGCGGTGGTGGTGGGCGGCGGCACCATGGGAGCCGACGTGGCCGTGGTATTGACCCGCGCGGCCTGCCGCACGACGGTGATCGAATCGAACCCCGAACGCGCGGCGGACCTGCCCGCCCGAGTCGCGGAAAACCTCAAGACCATAGGCCGGGAGGCGAACGCCGCCCTGCTGTCCACGGCCGCCGGCCTGGACGAGGTCGACTGGTCCAGCGTGGACCTGGTCATCGAGTGCATCCCCGAACGCCTGGACATCAAGCAGGCGCTGTTCGCGGACCTGGCGCGACGCGCCCGGCCCGACGCCATCCTGGCCAGCAACAGTTCCAGCTTCCCGATCAGCGCCATCAGCCAGGGCCTGGATACGCGCGGCCGCATGCTGGGCCTGCACTTCTTCATGCCCGCGCATCTGGTGCCGCTGGTGGAAGTGGTGCTGGGCGCAGCCAGCGACAACGCCTGCGCCGACACGCTGATCGAATTCATGCGGCGCTGCGGCAGCGTGCCGGTGAAGGTGCGCCAGGACCTGCCGGGCTTTCTGGCCAACCGCCTGCAGCACGCGCTGTCGCGCGAGGCCTTCGACCTGATCGACCGCGGCATCGCCTCGCCGGAAGACGTGGACGCGGCGGTGCGTTTCGGCTTCGGCTTCCGCTTCCTGGCGGCCGGCCCCGTGATGCAGCGCGACCATGCCGGCATCGACGTGCATGCCGCTGCCGGCGCCACCATGTACCCCACGTTCTGCAACGCCAGCGAGCCGGCGCGCTGCCTGACCGAACGCGCCCGGGACGGCCGCCACGGCATGAAGACCGGCGAGGGCTTCTACGCCTGGACGCCCGAAACCATTGCTGCCGAACGCGCGCGCTACGACCGCCTGTTGCGCGCCGGCCTGGACCTGATTTCACCCGAACTGCCGGAGATCAAGCCGTGAGCAACACCCCTCTGCCGCGCGCCGCGCTGGCCGACTCGCCCGTCATCATCACGGTGGCGCCCAACGGCGCCTACAAAAAGGCCGCCGATCACCCGGCCGTGCCGCTCACCGCCGAGGCCCTGGCGCGCGAAGCGCGCGCCTGCCTGGACGCCGGCGCCGCCATGATGCACATGCATGTGCGCAAGCCCGACGGCAGCCACCTGCTGGACGCCCAGGCCTACCGCGACGCCCTGGCCGCGGTGCGCGGCGCCGTGGGCGACGAACTGCTGGTGCAGGTGACCAGCGAAGCCGCCGGCGTCTACAAGGCGGCCGAGCAGATCGCCCTGGTGCGCGAATTGCAGCCCGAGGCCGTATCCATCGGCCTGCGCGAAATCGCCGTGCCGGACATCGCGGAATCCGAGCTGGCGGCATTCCTGGCCTGGATCGCCGAACGCCGCATCATGACGCAGATCATCCTGTACGACGAAGCCGACGTGCGCCGCTGGCTGGCGCTGCGCGCGCGCGGCCTGGTGCCGCCGGGAGCGTGGTCGGTGCTGTTCGTGCTGGGCCGCTACAACGCGGGCCAGACCTCTTCGGCCTATGACCTGCTGCCCTTCCTGGCCGCCTACGACCAGTCACTGCCCTGGGCCGTCTGCGCCTTCGGCCCCGAGGAAAACGCCTGCGTCACCACGGCCGCGGCGTTCGGCGGGCACATGCGCGTGGGTTTCGAGAACAACCTGAAGCTGCGCGACGGCAGCACCGCGCCGGGCAATTCGGCGCTGGTGCTGCAGGCCGCGCAAGGCGCGCAGGCGCTGGGCCGCCCGTTGGCCACGGCCTCCGACGCGCGCCGCATCTACGGGGCGGTCGGCTAACGCGGCCCTGGCGGCGCTACTGCGCCGTTCCCAAGATGGCGTGCGCCACGCTGATCGCCTGTTCCTCCGAGTTCATCGTGAGGTTCAGGATGCCCTCGTCCATGGGGCCGGCGATGCGCGGCACGCCCACCAGCTTGCCGTCTATGGTGAAGACCAGCCACTTGCCTGAAAACTGGCGGCCGATCTGCGCCAGCTTCTGCGCGCCGGGAGGCGTGAAACGCAGACTCACGAAAGGCTGCCCCTCCCTGGTCTTCATCGGCGTAGCGGCGTTCAGGTCGGCCCGGGTAAGCGCGGGCGCCAGCAAGAAGTAGTAGGTCTTGTCAGGCATGCGCAGTTCGCGCAGATCGGTGCCCGGCTTATCTTGCGCCAGCCGGAACTCGACCGTCGGCGCCGCGCTTGGCGCCTGCGCGGCGGTCCCTTGCGCCACCTGCGCGGGCTGGGCCGCGCGTGGCGCGGCAGCGGCGCCCTTCTGGGCCGCCATGGGCTGGCAGGCGGCCAGCAAGGCGCTCGATGCGATCAAGGCAGGAAGAATGATGCGACGTGTCATGGCTGTATACCTCTCATGAATCGTTGAGGATGCGGCGGCTGGCCGCAAGCCTGCATTCGTGCTGCATGTGCTCACCATTGATACCCCACTCCCACGCTCGCGCCGTAATCACCGCGCGAAGTGCTGCTGGCCAGGCCTTTCACCACCCACCTGCCGTTGTCGGACACGGTGGACAGCCCCATCGCGAAGCCGCTTTCACCGCGCCACGCGCCGCCGCCCATGCTGAACATGCTCCTGCCGGGCAGATAGGCCTGAGGCAACGCGGACATCGCCATGGCGGAGGCGACGCCCGCGCTCAAGCGGTTGTCCAACCCTTGCACGTCCTTGCGCAAGCCCGCCACCTGGTTGTTCATGCCGCTCTCGATTTCCCGCAGCTGGCTGACGTTGACCGCGTCGGTTCCCGCGGTGCCGCGGGCCACATGCGCGATCTGGCGTTCGGCCCCCGCAGCGCCGACCGAGACCGTGTTGTCGCGGTCGGCGACCGAGCCCGCGCCCAGGGCCACGGCATTGCTGCCCGATGCCTTGCTGCCATTGCCCAGCGCCGTCGCCCCCGCTCCCGACGCCTGCGCGCCGTTGCCGATCGCGGTGCTGTTCTTGCCCGAAGCCACGGCGCCCGCGCCGCCCGCCGCCGAGTTGGCGCCGCTGGCCTTGGGGGGCTTGGCCGCCTTTTCCTCCTGGCTGGTCTGGAACATGCCCGCGGCGCCATTGCCGATGTTCGTCACATCGCCTTCGACGCTGGCCAAACGCTCATCCAGCGCGATGAGCTGGTCACCGACCTGGAGCACATTGCCTGCCACCTCCTGCAGGCGCTTGTCGGTGTAGTCGTTGGCCTGCTTGAGCGCGCCATCCAGCTGCCGCAGGTTCACGGCATCCGTGGCGTCGCGGCCGTCGGCCAGGTTGCTGAGCGTGCGTTCCGCGCCCGACGCACCCACCGACACCGTGCCCGCCGACCTGTTTTGCGCATCCGAGTACTTGCCGGCGTAGCTCTCCGCGCCCCTGTCCGCCACGGCGCCTGCGCCCAGCGCCACATCGCCATCCTTGCCCGCCGCCGCGCCGTTGCCCAAGGCCACCGAGTTGCCGCCATTGGCCGCCGCGCCCGGTCCGATTGCGATACTTCCAAGGCCCTTGGCCTGCGAGTCCGGCAGCATCGCCGACGCCCCGCCATTGGCATGGAAGTACTTGATCCCGGCGCCGCCCTTGGTGTAGTTATCGACCGTATCACCTAGCGACTTGACGTACTGATTGGTCTCGAACAGCTGCGAGCCGTTGACGGCGTCCGTGCTGTCCGCCGACAGTCCGCCCCGCGCCACGTTCCTCAGCACGGTGGCGGAGCCGCCCGGGTTCAAGGTCACCATGCCGTAGTTGATGCCGCCGTCCGGATTGCGGTCGTACTTCACGCCGCCTGCGTCGAGTCCGCTCACGTTCGAGGCCAGCGCCTTCAACTGGCTGACGTTCACCGCGTCGGAATCCACCGTGCCCGCAGCCACTCCGGTGATTTGCCGGAAGTTGCCGGCATCGACATCGCCCACCGACAGCGCCGCCAGTTTGCTGCGCGTGGCGTTCACGGCCGCGCCGTCGGCTCCTTGTGGCAAGTACCCCGCCGCCCCGCCCACCACCTTGGCGATCGATCCAGCGCCCAGCGCCACGCCGCCGCCCGCGATGACCTTGCTGCCCGCGCCCAGGGCCACTCCCTGGACTGCGTTGGCCAACGCTTGCGTCCCCATCGCGATGCCATCCGCCGACGTCGCGCGCGCCTGCTGTCCCAGGGCGATGCCGCCAGGCGCGCCCTGATCCACCACGGCCCGCTCACCGATCCCCAGGCCGCGGTCGCCGTTGACCACCGTCTGCGGCCCGATGGCGATTGCCTCCATACCCGTGGCCAGTGAGTCGGTCGCCGCCGAATTGGCGTGAAAGTACAGGGTGCCCGTGGCCGTCAAGGATCCGATCGCGCCGGTCAACTGGCGCAAGGTCACGGCATCGTGCTGGTCGGTGCCGTCCGCCACGTTGGTGATCTGGCGATACGCACCCTCGCGGCCTACAGACACCTCGCCCAGCAAGGTGAGATCCGCAGTGTTGAACGGCACCAGCGCGCCGCCGCTGCCTATCGCAAGACTGCCCGTGATCGGCGCCAACGCCCGGGCGGACACGGAGCCAGAACCCAGCGCCACGCTCCCCGCCTGACTCGCCACGGCATCGCGTCCCAGCGCCAGCGCGTTGTCGGCCGTGGCCCGCGCGTTGTAGCCCAGCGCCGTGCTGCCCACGCCCTGCGCGTAGGCATCGATGGGCGCCAGTCCCCGCTCGTTGGTCCGCGCATAGCGGATGCCCAGGCCATTGGCGTCCGTGTTCGTCTGGCTGGTGTCTCCGGTCAGGTGCGTCAGTGAGCCGCCCAGGTTCGCGAGCGTGTCGCCCAGGTTGGTTACGGTGTCACCCATGCTCGTCACGGTACCGCCCAAACTCGTCAGGGTGTCGCCCATGTTCGTCACCGTATCGCCCATCCGCAACACATCCTGATTCGTTTCGTGGAGCTGCGACCCATTCACCGCATCGGTGCTGGTGGCCGACACCGCCCCGCGCGCCAGGTTGGTGAGCCTAGTGCCGCCCGTCGCACCGCCGTCCGTCGACATAGGGCCGGCCAAGGTGATCAGGGTCTTGGGGTCGCCCGCCTTGCCGTCGTAGGCCACCGCGCGGTCGCCCAGGCTGCCTACATTGTCAGCCACTTTTTTTTTTCTCGGCGCCCGCCGAGCCTACGCTGACCTCGCCCACCGGCGATGCGCCCGCCACCGCCGCTGTACCTGACCGATACGCCGCCGCGCCCAGCGTGGCGCCGTTGGCGACCGCGTTGGCGCCCAGCGCCACGCTGCCCGCATGGCTGGTCTGGGCCTCGCGTCCCAACGCCAGCGCGTTGTCGGCCGTCGCTCGCGCGTTGTAGCCCAGCGCCGTGCTGCCTGGATTCAGCGCGTAGGCATCGCTGGGCGTCAGCCCGCGTTCGTTGGTCCGCGCATAGCGGATGCCCAGGCCGTTGGCATCCGTGTGCGTCGCGCTCGTGTCCCCGGTGAGATTCGCCAACGAGCCGCCGAGGCTGGTGAGCGTATCGCCCAAGGTCGTGACGGTACCTCCCATGGTCGTGACCGTATCGCCGAGATTCGTCACCGTGTCGCCCAGAGTCGTCATGGTATTGCCCATGCTGGTCACCGTATCGCCCATGGTCGTCACCCGGTCGCCCACGCGCTGCACATCCTGGTTCGTCTCGTGCAGTTGCGCACCGTTCACCGCATCGGTGCTGGTAGTCGACAACGCCCCTCGCGCAAGGTTGGTAAGCTTGGTGCCGCCTGTCACGCCGCCGTCCGTGGACGCGGAACCCTCCAGCGTGACCAGGCTCCTGGGCTCGCCCTCATTGCCGTCATAGGTCACCGCGCGGTCGCCCAGGGCATTCACCGCCTGATTCGTCGCATTGAGCTGCGAGCCGTTGACGGCATCCGTGCTGAGGGCGCCGAGCCTCCCTGCCGCAACGTTCGTGATGGAGCGCTCCGCACCGGTACTGCCCACGCTGACCACGCTGGTGGGCGTCGACCCGGCGAACGAATAGGATCTCCCCGCGATCGCGGCGCTCGACGTGCCGACGGCGGCCGCAGTCGCGGATCCCGCCCCCAGCGCGACATCGCCCGAGTTGGTTGCGACCGAATCGAATCCCAGCGCCATGCTCTGCGCCGCCAGCGCGTTGGCATCGTTGCCTACGGCTAACGCCGCAACACCCGCAGCCGCCGAGCTATTGCCCAGCGCGACGGCTCCAGGTCCCGAGGCTCGATTGGCGTTGCCCAACGCCACCGAGTTTTCACCGATCGCCGAACTGTCGCGGCCGATAGCCACCGCGGAGAAGTTCCCCGTGGAGCCGTCAGCCACGCTGCCGATGCCGAGGGCCACATCGCCATCGCGCCGCGCCTGCGCACGCGTGCCTATCGCAACGGAATCCGCTCCCAGGGCACGCGACTCTCCTGCGACCGCGACGGCGTTGAGCCCCGAAGCCTGCGCGCCCGCCGCCGCCGTATTGGATGAGTCATTACCGCCGATGGCGACGCTGCCGACGGCCGTGGCGCGCGCCCATTGACCAAGAGCGGTCGAACCCAGGGCAAGGGCTCCGGCCTGCATGCCTACTGCGGTGCTGCGGATTGCCGCCGTAGCCGCAAACCCCAGGGCAGTTGCGGCATTGCCCGTCGCGGTCGCTTGAAAGCCCAGGACCTGCACGCCGGTGTATTTGCCGCCATCGGCATCGCATCCGATCACGTTGGACCACAGGCCGGACCCATCGTTCGGATTCTTACCTGCAGGATAGGCTATGCCGTCGGGCCCCGTCCCTTTGGGAGAAGCGCAACCATTCGGGTTGTACGTTGATGCATGAACCTGCGGACCCGTACCCGCCAAACCGGCAAGTATCGCGAGCCCCGCTGCGATATCCAGCCGCATGTTCAGCTTCAGGCGCTTCCGAATGGGTTGCCGGCCTCCCGCCGTGTCTTCGTCCGCATCGATCCAAACGTTCCTGAGTATCTTGTTCATGAATGGGTGCTCCAGTTCAAAAACTCTAGGGAACTTCTCGTCTGCGCAACCATTCCCTGCGACTCTGATGGCACCGGGAACACGCTGCAGCGACTTTCGCCACCCCGCTACGCAGGCGCTCTGGCCGAAGCCAGGCTCTCAACTGCGCCATGCAAGCGGTCGATCTGTTGATGGAGATGGAAAAGGAAACGCGCCGTGACTAACGCGGGACGCCTCGCTTGCCGGCGGAGGAGTCCCGCAGCGACTGCATCGGGTGATGCATTGGGACCAAGGCTACGGCGCGCGATTGCAATCGCAAATTGCACTCGAGCCTATGCGACGTATCGGCCGGACCACCTATGCCAACCCGTCACAAACATGTAACAAACAGGGGTTCAGATGCCCGGTGCAGTGCTGCTAAACAAATGGACCGCTCATCCGTCCTAGGGTCGGCATGGGTTTCATGAGGAGCGGTTCGATGGATTTGCTGGCGACAATACGCATTTTTCTCCGCGTGGTGGAACGCGGAACGATCTCCGGCGCGGCGCGCGATCTCGACATGAGCCAGCCGGCGGTAAGCGAACGCATCGACAAGCTGGAGCGTTTCCTCAGCGCCCGCCTGCTGGTGCGTAGTTCACGCAAATTGACCTGTACCGCTGAGGGGCGCACTTTCTACGAACAGGGCAAGCACTTGCTGGACACGGCCGAAACAACAATAAATTTAGTAACATTAAGCAATCAGAAGATACAAGGAAGCCTCAGGCTGGCGGCGCCGCAATGTCTGGGGGAGATCGTCGTTCCGAAAGCGCTGATGAATGTGCGCACCGCCCATCCTGATCTGCACATAGATTTCACGCTGAGCGACGCCATTGTCGACCCGGTCATCGAAGGCGTCGACATTTCGCTGCGGTTGGGCCGCCTCAACGAAAACGGGGGTTATATCGCTTTCCCGCTCGGCTGGGTGGGCCGCAAGCTGGTCGTCGCCCCCTCTTATCTGGCGGCCCACGGTCCGCTGGCAACCCCGATGGAGCTGGCCCGCCATGCGTTCATCCGCTTGAAGGCCGTTTTCGCGAACGATCAGGTGCCGCTGATGCATGAGAATGGGCCGGCGGTCCAGACGCGCATCAATACCGTTATGACGGTCAGTCACTGGCGCCCCATGTACGACCTGATCCTCTCGGGCGCCGGCGTCGGCATCCTGCAACATCCTGCTTGCGCCCGGGCTCTGGCGCAAGGACACCTGGTGGAAGTGCTGGATGGCTATCACGTTCCGCCTCTTCCGCTCAACGCTCTGATTCCGCCTCTACGGCCGTTGCCGTTGCGCGTGCGGGCGGTTCTCGAACTGTTGAAGCGGGACATCCCGGCGCTGCTTTCGCCCGCGGCTTGAATCGCCGTTTTGCATTTCGCTATACAGCGCCATGCGTACATTGTTACGCCGTGGTGCAACATTGACGCCCTTCAAAACCATCTGCTAAAAGCTTCGATATCCGCACGTTAAACGCAATGCCCCAACTGTCGTAGTGAGGTGCTGTGTGCAAAACGAGTCCGATGGCTACACCAAGCCTCAGGAGCTACGAAGTTTCCTGTTCCTGACGGCTGTCATGGCCCCCGTCCTGTCGGTCATCATCGTGGCGGGCTACGGTTTCCTCGTCTGGTTCTATCAGCTGCTCGCCGGCCCTCCCGGCAGCTGATGCAACGCGACGGAACCCCTCCCATGTCCGCGCTCCCCCACTCCGCGCCGCCTGCGGCGCCGCCAGAGCTGCACATCGCCAGCATGGTGGTGCACGCCGCCCCGCGCCGCTTGCCCGACGTCCGCCAGGCGATTCTTGCAATTGCCGGGGCGGAAATCCATGGCGCTTCCGACACCGGCAAACTGGTGGTCACCCTGGAAGCCCCCTCCACCGACGACATGATGGCCCGGATCTCCGAGATCCAGCGCCTGGATGGCGTGCTGGCTTCGGCGCTGGTCTACCAGCACGCCGATACGCTGGACGCGATGAACGAGGAGATTGACGATGGCAATGGCTCGTAGAGACTTCATCAAGCAATCCGCCGCTGCCGCGGCCGCGACGGTGGCCGGCATCCCCATCGTCGGCTATACGCAGAACATCGTCACCGAATCCGAGGCCGCCAAGCTCAAGTGGTCCAAGGCGCCCTGTAGGTTCTGCGGGACCGGCTGCGGCGTGAACGTCGCCGTGAAGGACAACCAGGTCGTGGCCACGCACGGCGATTTCAACGCCGAGGTGAACAAGGGCCTGAACTGCGTCAAGGGCTATTTCCTGTCCAAGATCATGTACGGCAACGACCGGCTGACCACGCCGCTCTTGCGCATGAAGGACGGCAAATACGCCAAGGACGGCGAATTTGCGCCGGTGTCCTGGGACCAGGCCTTCGACGTCATGGCCGAGCAGTTCAAGCGGGTACTGAAGGACAAGGGACCGGAGGCCGTGGGCATGTTCGGCTCCGGCCAATGGACGGTCTGGGAAGGCTACGCCGCGCTCAAGCTCATGAAGGCGGGCTTTCGCAGCAATAACCTGGACCCGAACGCGCGCCACTGCATGGCCTCGGCCGCGGTGGGCTTCATGCGCACCTTCGGCGCCGACGAGCCCATGGGCTGTTACGACGACATCGAGAACGCCGATGCCTTCGTGCTGTGGGGCTCCAACATGGCGGAGATGCACCCCATCCTGTGGACCCGCGTGACCGACCGCCGTCTGTCCGCGCCCAAGACCCGTGTGGTCGTGCTGTCCACCTTCGAGCACCGCTCGTACGAGCTGGCCGACATTGCGCTGACCTTCACGCCGCAGACGGACCTGGCGATCCTGAACTACATCGCCAACCACATCATCCAGACCAAGCGCGTGAACCGGGATTTCGTGGACAAGCACACGACCTTCCGCGAAGGCAATGCCGACATCGGCTATGGCTTGCGGCCCGACCATCCCCTGCAGAAGGCGGCCAAGAACGCGGGCGACGCCGGCGGTTCCAAGCCCATCACGTTCGACGATTTCGCCAAGTTCGTCTCCAAGTACGACCTGGACTACACCGCCAAGCTGAGCGGCCTGCCCAAGAAGCAGCTGGAAGAGCTGGCCGAACTCTATGCCGACCCGAAGGTGCGCGTAACGTCCTTCTGGACCATGGGTTTCAATCAGCACACCCGCGGCGTGTGGGCCAACAACATGGTCTACAACATCCATCTGCTGACCGGCAAGATCTCCACGCCGGGCAACAGCCCGTTCTCGCTGACCGGACAGCCCTCGGCCTGTGGCACCGCCCGCGAGGTGGGCACCTTTTCGCACCGCCTGCCGGCCGACCTGGTCGTGACCAATCCCAAGCACCGCGCGCACGCCGAGGAAATCTGGCAGCTGCCCGACGGCACCATCCCCAGCAAGGTGGGCGCGCATGCGGTCCTGCAGAACCGCATGCTCAAGGACGGCAAGATCAACGCCTACTGGGTGATGGTCAACAACAACATGCAGGCCGCGGCCAACCTGATGAACGAAGGCCTGCCCGGCTACCGCAACCCCGACAACTTCATCGTGGTGTCGGACGCCTACCCCACCGTCACCACCATTTCGGCCGACCTGATCCTGCCGGCCGCCATGTGGGTCGAAAAGGAAGGCGCCTACGGCAACGCGGAACGCCGCACCCAGTTCTGGCACCAGCTGGTCAACGCGCCGGGCGACGCGCGCTCCGATCTGTGGCAGCTGATGGAGTTCTCCAAACGCTTCAAGGTCGAGGACGTCTGGCCCGCCGACCTGCTGGCCAAGAAACCCGAATACCGGGGCAAGACGCTGTTCGACGTGCTGTTCGCCAACGGCAAGGTCAACCGCTATCCGAACACGGAACGCGACAAGGACTACGCCAACCAGGAAGCCGAGGCTTTCGGCTTTTATGCGCAGAAGGGACTGTTCGAGGAATACGCCGAGTTCGGGCGCGGCCATGGACACGACCTGGCGCCGTTCGACACTTACCATGAAGTGCGCGGCCTGCGCTGGCCCGTGGTCAAGGGCAAGGAAACGCTGTGGCGCTACCGCGAAGGCAGCGACCCCTACGTCAAACCAGGAGCCGGCTTCGAGTTCTACGGCAATGCGGACGGCCGCGCGGTGATCTACGCCCTGCCCTATGAACCGCCCGCCGAATCGCCGGACAAGGAATACCCGTTCTGGCTGTCCACCGGACGCGTGCTGGAGCACTGGCATTCCGGCTCGATGACGCGGCGGGTGCCGGAGCTATACCGGGCCTTCCCCAACGCGGTCTGTTTCATGCACCCCGATGACGCCCAGGAAATGGGCCTGCGACGCGGCGTCGAGGTGGAGGTCGTGTCGCGGCGCGGCAAGATGCGCACGCGCCTGGAAACCCGCGGCCGCGACAAACCGCCGCGCGGCCTGGTCTTCGTGCCCTGGTTCGACGCTGGCCAGTTGATCAACAAGGTCACGCTGGACGCCACCGACCCGATCTCGTTCCAGACCGACTTCAAGAAGTGCGCGGTCAAGATCGTCAAGGTCTGAAAGGCGAACCGGAGACAGCCATGAACCTACGCGCCCTGACTCTCGCGACATGCGTTATCCTCGGTTCGGCCGCCTGGGCGGCGCCGCCGCTGGAGGTCGAAGACCCGATGCGCGGCCCCACCCCGATCGCGCAGGAAGCCGATCCGCCGCTCATCAGCCCCGTCGAAAACAAGGACATCCGGCGCATGCGCACGTATTCCATGCAGCCGCCCACCATTCCGCACAAGATCGACGGCTACCAGGTCGACAAGGACTTCAACCGCTGCCTGGCCTGTCATGCCCGAGTGAACACCGAGGAAACCCAGGCCCCGCCGCTGAGCGTGACCCACTACATGGACCGCGACAGCAACGTGCTGGCGGAAGTCTCGCCGCGCCGCTATTTCTGTGTGCAGTGCCACGTGCCGCAGACCGAGGCCAAGCCTCTGGTGTCCAATAACTATCAGGACATCGATGTGATCCTCAAGCGCCTGACCGCCCCGGCGCCCGCCAAGAAGTAAGCGACCGGAGGCAGCCATGCTCGGACTCATCAAGCGCTACTGGAACATCATCCGACGGCCCAGCGTGCATTTCAGCCTGGGCTTCCTGACGGTCGGCGGGTTCATCGGCGGCATCCTGTTCTGGGGCGCCTTCAACACCGCCATGGAACTCACCAATACCGAGAAGTTCTGCACCGGCTGCCACGAAATGCGCGACAACGTGTACGCCGAGTTGAAAGGCACCATCCACTTCACCAACCGCTCCGGCGTGCGGGCGCTGTGCTCGGACTGCCACGTGCCGCACAACTGGACCGACAAGATCGCGCGCAAGATGCAGGCGTCCAAGGAAGTGTGGGGCAAGATCTTCGGCACCATCGACACGCGCGAGAAGTTCGTGGAAAAGCGCCTGGAGCTGGCCCAGCACGAATGGGCGCGCTTCAAGGCCAACGATTCGCTGGAATGCCGCAACTGCCACAACTACGAGTACATGGACTTCACGCGCCAGAGCCCGCGCGCGCAGAACATGCATTCCACCTATCTGGCCGACAAGAGCAAGACCTGCATCGACTGCCACAAGGGCATCGCCCACAAGCTGCCCAACATGGGGCCGGGTCCGACCTCCATGGCGCCGGAGCCGGCAGGCCCGGCCAAGGAAGTGGCGCATGCGGCCCGCTGACGCGCCGCCGCCCATGCTTTGCGCGCGCGGCCTGGCCAGCCGCCGCGGCTATGGCGCGCCAGTGGATTTCGAGCTGCATGGCGGTCAGCTGCTGCACGTGCGCGGCGCCAACGGCAGCGGCAAGACCAGCCTGCTGCGCATGTTGGCCGGCCTGCTTCGGCCGCTGGCCGGCAGCGTGCTGTGGCGCGGCGGCGATGCGCGCCGCGACGCCGCCGGCTACCGCGCCTGCATGGCCTACCTGGGACACGGCAACGGCCTGTGCGGCGAACTAAGCGCCGCCGAGAACCTGCGCTACGCCCTGCACGTCGCCGGCACGCCGCAGGCGGAAGCGCGCTTATCGGACACCTTGCGCGCATGGCGCCTGGAATCCTGCGCCGACATGCCTGCCCAGCGCCTGTCCCAGGGACAGGGCAGGCGGCTGGCGTTGGCGGCGGTCGTGCTCGGCGCCAAGCCGCTGTGGCTGCTGGATGAACCCGACGCCGGCCTGGACGCGCCCAGCCTGGAGCAGCTGCGCCTGGCGCTGGAAGCCCACCTCGCGGCCGGCGGCGGCGCCGTGCTCGCCTCGCACCGCGAACCCGGCACCGCTGCCGCTCATACCCAAACCCTGAACATGGATGACTACGCGGATGCTGGCTACGCTGTCGCAGTTGGCATTGCGTGAAATCCGCCTGGCCTGGAGACGGCCCGCGGACACGCTGGGCGCCACCTTGTTCTTCATCGTGGCCGGCACGCTGTTCCCCCTGGCGGTCGGCCCCGACCCCGCGCTGCTTCTGGCCATCGGACCGGGCGTGCTGTGGGTCTGCGCCCTCTTGGGCATCCTGCTGACGCTGAACCGGCCCTTCGCCCAGGACTACGACAACGGCGCGCTGGAACAGCTGCTGGTGTCGCCGTATCCGCTGCCGCTGCTGGTGGGCGCCAAGCTGGCGGCGCACTGGTTCAGCAGCTGCCTGCCCCTGATTCTGGCCAGTCCGGTGCTGGCGCTGCAGTTCGGCCTGTCGCCGCAGGCCATCGGCATCCTGGTCCTGTCGCTGCTGCTGGGCACGCCCACGCTGGCGCTGGTGGGCGGGCTGGGCGCGGCGCTGACGCTGGGCCTGCGCGGCGGCGCCCTGCTGCCGCTGCTGGTGCTGCCGCTGTACGTGCCGGTGCTGATCTTTGGCGCGGGCGCGGTGTCGGCCTCGCATGCCGGCATGGGCGCCGGACCGCAATTGTCGCTGCTGGGCGCATGCCTGTGTCTGGCCATCCTGTTATGCCCCTGGAGCGCCTCGGCGGCGCTGCGCGTGGCGCTGGACTGAGGACGCCATGCACAAGCACCCTGCCCTCAACGCGTATCCCTCCGCCGCCGCAACGGGCGCGGGCTGGCTGCGGTACGCCTCGCCCGCCGCCTTCTATCCGCTGGCCGGCCGCATGATTCCGTGGCTGGCGTTGGGCGCCGCGCTGTTCGCGGCCGCGGGCCTGTACGTTGGGCTGGCGGTCGCCCCCACCGACAGCCAGCAGGGCGAGGTCTACCGCATCCTCTTCATCCACGTCGGCGCGGCCTGGATGTCGATGTTCCTGTACCTGGTCATGGCGCTGTACGCCGCGCTGGGGCTGATCTTCAATACCCGCCTGTCGTTCATGATGATGCGGGCGCTGGCCCCCACCGGCGCGCTCTTCACCTTCCTGACCCTGTGGACCGGCGCACTGTGGGGCAAGCCGACCTGGGGCGCCTGGTGGGTATGGGACGCCAGGCTCACCTCCGAACTGATACTGCTGTTCCTGTACCTGGGCTTCATGGCCTTGCAGGCGGCCGCCGACGATGATGCGCAGCGGGCCGACCGCGGCGGCGCCATCCTGGTGCTGGCGGGCGTGATCAACGTGCCCATCATCTATTTCTCGGTGCGCTGGTGGAGCACGCTGCATCAGGGCGCGTCGATCAACCTCACCACCGCGCCCAGCATGGCCCACATCATGGTGACCGCGATGCTGCTGATGGTGGCGGCGTTCTGGCTCTACAGCGCGGCGGCTGCGCTGGCGCGTGTGCGCGGCATCATTGCCGAACGCGAGCCGGGCGCGGTCCGGACGGACCGGACGCGGCGGGAGGCGGCATGAGCTGGCAAGCGCTGTTCTCGCTGCAAGGCCACAGCCCCTACCTGCTGGGCGCGTATGGCGTGACGCTGGCGCTGATCGGCCTGGAAACGTTGGTGTTATGGCGGCGTAGCCGCGCCCGGCGCGCGGCGCAGGATGCCGCTCGCGTGGACGGGACTGCGCCATGAGCCCGCGCAAGCGCCGCGCGCTGGCCATCGTTGGCGGCCTGGGCCTGCTGGCCGCGGCCGCCGCGCTGGTGCTCAACGCCCTGCAATCCAACCTGGTGTTCTTCTTCAGTCCCACGCAGGTTGTCGCCAAGGAAGCGCCCGCCAACGGCAGCTTCCGCGTCGGCGGCCTGGTGGAGCAAGGGTCGCTGCGCCGCGAGCCCGACGGCCTGACGCTGCGCTTCGTGGTGACGGACACCGCGCACACCGTGCCGGTGACCTACCAGGGCCTGCTGCCCGACCTGTTCCGCGAGGGCAAGGGCGTGGTGGTCGCCGGCAAGCTGGGACCGGACGGCGTGTTCCGCGCCACCGAGGTGCTGGCCAAGCACGACGAAAACTACATGCCGCCCGAGGCCGCCGACGCGCTCAAGCGCGCGGGCGCCGGGGCCAACACCATGCGCGCGGAGGCGCAATGATTCCCGAGATAGGCTTGTTCAGCCTGATCCTGGCGCTGCTGGTGGCGCTGGCGCAGGGCGTGCTGCCGCTGGTGGGCGCCGCCACCGGCTGGCAGGCCGGCCTGCGGGTGGCGCGGCCCGCCGCCTTCGGCCAGTTCGCCCTGACCACCGTGGCCATCAGCTGCCTGGCGTGGGCCTTCGTGGACAACGATTTTTCCGTGCTGTACGTGGCCGCCAATTCGCATGCGGACCTGCCCGCCGCCTACCGCTTTGCGGCGGTCTGGGGCGGACATGAAGGGTCGCTGCTGCTGTGGCTGTATCTGTTGACTGCGTGGACGCTGGCCGTGGCGCTGTGCAGCCGCCGCCTGCCCCTGCCCTTCGTCGGCCGCGTGCTCGCGGTAATGGGCTGGATCAGCGTGGGCTTCCTGCTGTTCCTGCTGTTCCTGTCCAATCCCTTCGAGCGCCTGATGCCGCCGGCCATGGCCGGGCGCGACCTGAATCCGCTGTTGCAGGATCCGGGCATGATCGTGCATCCGCCCATGCTGTATATGGGCTACGTAGGCTTTTCGGTGGCCTTCGCCTTCGCCATCGCGGCGCTGCTGTCGGGCGAACTGGACGCCATGTGGGCGCGCTGGGTGCGCCCCTGGACGCTGGCGGCCTGGACCTTCCTGACCATAGGCATCCTCTTGGGCAGCGCTTGGGCCTATTACGTGCTGGGCTGGGGCGGCTGGTGGTTCTGGGACCCGGTCGAGAACGCCTCCTTCATGCCCTGGCTGGCGGGCACCGCGCTGATCCATTCCCTGATCGTGACCGAGAGGCGCGGCGCCTTCCGCAGCTGGACGGTGCTGCTGGCGATCTGCACGTTTTCGCTCAGCATCCTGGGCACGTTCCTGGTGCGATCGGGTGTGCTGACTTCCGTCCACGCCTTCGCGGTGGATCCGGGGCGCGGCCTGTACATACTGGCATTCATGCTGGTGATCGTGGGCGGATCGCTGGCCCTGTATGCGTGGCGCGCGCCCACAGTGGGGCTGGGCGGAGGCTTTTCGCTGCTGTCGCGCGAGTCCCTGCTGCTGTCCAACAATGTGGTGCTGACGGTGGCGGCGGGCTCGGTGCTGCTGGGCACGCTCTACCCGGTGGTGCTCGACGTGCTGGAGTGGGGCAAGATCTCCATCGGCCCGCCCTATTTCGAAGCCGTGTTCGTGCCGCTGATGACGCCGGCCATCTTCCTGATGGGCGTCGGTCCGGTGGCGCGCTGGAAGCAGGCCGAGCTGCCCGACCTGGGCCGCCGCCTGCGCATCGCCTTCGCGGTCAGCGTGGCCACGGCCGTGCTGCTGCCGCTGGCCATGCCGGGTCCGGCGCGGCTGGGCTCGCCCATGGTGATGCTGGGCCTGTGGCTGGCGGCGTGGTCGGTCGCCAGCGCCGTGACGCACGCATGGCAGCGCCTAACGGATGGCGACGGCCAGTGGCTGCGCCGGCTGGGCCGTCAGCCGCGCTCCTGGTACGGCATGCTGCTGGCGCACGCAGGCATGGGTGTCTTCATCGCCGGGGTCACGCTGGCCAATGGCTATGAGGTCAAACAGGAGCTGCGGATGGAACTGGGCGCGACCCAGGAAGCCGGCGGCTACGCCTTCACCTTCGCCAGCATCGCCCCCGCCGCCGGGCCGAACTACAGCGCACAGCGCGCCGTGTTCCCGGTAACCCGCGACGGCAAGCCGGTGCTTACGCTGTATCCGGAAAAGCGCCTCTACACGGTGCAGGACATGGCGCTGAGCCAGGCCGACATCGACAGCGGCTTCACCCGCGACCTGTTCGTGGCGCTGGGCGAACCGGTGGGCGACAAGGCGTGGACGGTGCGCCTGCAGGTCAAGCCCTTCATGACCTGGATCTGGACGGGCTGCATCCTGATGGCGCTGGGCGGCCTGCTGGCGGCCGGCGACAAACGCTACCGCCGCGCGCAGGAACCCGCGCGTGCGCCGCAGCCGGCCATGCCCGGCGCCGCGCGCGCCACGCGGGAGGGCGCCTGATGCTGCGCTACCTGGTGCCGCTGGCGGCCTTCCTGGCGATGGCCGTGTTCCTGGCGATGGGCCTGTCGCGCGATCCGCGCGCAGTCCCATCGGCCATGATAGACAAGCCCGCGCCCGCCATCGGCCTGCCAGTGCTGCTGGCCCCCGGCAAGAAGCTGGAAGTGCAATCGCTGCGCGGCCAGGTCTGGCTGCTGAACGTCTGGGCATCCTGGTGCGGACCGTGCAAAGAAGAACTGCCCGTCTTGCGCGAGGCAGCCCAGCGCCACGGCATTCCGCTGTACGGCTTGAACTACAAGGACAAGCCCGAAGAGGCCGAAGCCTGGCTGGCGCGCAACGGCAATCCCTACATCGCGTCCGCCAGCGACATCGACGGCCGCGTCGGCATCGAATATGGCGTGTACGGCGTGCCCGAGACCTTCGTGATCGACCGCGACGGCCGCATCCGCTACAAGCAGTTGGGCCTGATCACGCCCGAGATCTGGCGCAACCGGATCCAGCCCGCCATCGAGGCACTGCGATGAAGCGGCTGCCTACCCTGCCTCGCGGCCTGGCGTGGGCCGGCCTGCGCGCCCTGCTGCTGGCGCTGGCCTTGACGGCAGCCGCGCGCGCCCAGGTTCATGCCGGCCCCGCGCAACCCTTGCCGCCTGTCCTGGAACAACGCGCCGACAAGCTGGCCCATGGACTGCGCTGCCTGGTGTGCCAGAACCAGACCCTGGCCGAGTCGAACGCGCCATTGGCCCAGGACATGCGCAAGCTGATCCGAGACCAGTTGACCGAAGGCCGCAGCGATGCGCAGATCATGCGCTTCTTCGAAGAGCGCTATGGCGACTTCGTGCGCTACGACCCGCCCTTCAAGCCCATCACCTGGCTGCTGTGGCTGGGACCGTTCGCGCTGCTGGCGCTGGGCTTCGTGGTGCTGGTGCGCACCTTGAAGCGCCGCGCCGGCGCGCGCGCGCCCCTGACCGCCGACGAACGCGCGCGCGCGGCGCGCTTCCTGGATACCGGCTCATGACCACTCTCTGGATCATCGTGGTGCTCCTGCTGCTGGCGACGCTGCTCTGCCTGATCCCGCCCCTGCTGCGGCGCGCGCCCACCGAACCGCCCGCGTCCGAGGCCAATGTGCGCGCCTTTTATCTGGCGCAGCGCGAACAATTACGCCGCGACCTGGACAACGGCAGCCTGACCGCCGCCGCAGGCATGCGCGCGGAAGAAGAGTTGCAGCGCGACCTGCTGCAGGACCTGGATTTGCGGCGCGGCCGCGGCGCGCCCTGGGCCGGGCAGCGCGCGGGGATCATGGCCGCCTGCCTGCTGACCGTGCTGATCCCGGTGGCGGCCGTGCTGCTCTACGGCCAGCTGGGCAACCCGCGCGCGGCGGCCACCGCCAACGCGGGCCAGCCCGCCGAACCGCACGCGGCCGACACCGGCAATGACATGACGCTGGCCATCAATGCGCTGGCCCAGCGGCTGCGCGCGGCGCCAGACGATGCCGACGGCTGGTACATGCTGGCGCGTTCGTACGAAACCCTGGGGCGCTATGCCGATGCGGTGGCCGCTTATCAGCAGGTATTGCGGCTAGTGCCGGGTCAACCCACGGTGCTGGCCGATCTGGCCGACGCATTGCTATCGGCCAACCAGGGCACGCCCGACGCCGCCTCCATCGCGGCGGTGGCGCAGGCCCTGGCCGCGCAGCCGGACCAGCCCAAGGCCCTGGCCCTGGCCGGCATGATGGCCTTGCGCCGCGGCGACGCGGCGGAGGCGCTGGCGCATTGGGAGCGCCTGCAAGCCCTGTTGCCGCCGGACTCGGAAGCCGCGCGGCAGATCCAGTCCAACATCGCGCAGGCGCGCAACATGGCGGCCACGCCCGCGCCCCCCGCAGCGGCGCCCTCTGCGGCATCCTCGCCCCCCGCCACTGGCGCGGCGCCCGCGGCCGCCGCTTCCGCCGCCCGCATCAGCGGACGCGCCAGCATCGCCGATGCGCTGCGCGGCCGGGTCCAGCCCTCCGATACCGTGTTCATCCTGGCGCGTCCCGAGGAAGGTTCGCGCATGCCGCTGGCCATCCTGCGCATGCAGGTCTCCGACCTGCCGCGGGATTTCGTGCTGGACGACAGCAGCGCCATGTCGCCGGACGCGACCTTGTCGCGCGCCAGCAAAGTGCGGGTGGAAATCCGCGTCAGCAAGTCCGGCACGGCGGCCGCCCGGCCAGGCGACCTGGGCGGCGCGCTGCCCGGCATCGGCATCCACGCCGACGGACTGGAGCTGGTGGCCGATACCGTCGTGCCCTGAGGCGCAAGGTACCGGCCCCGCGTTCAAACCCGCTCGATCCGCGCCGGCAGCCCCTGGCGCACCGCCGCGCCGGACACCCAATCGATCCAGACGTTGGCATGCTCGCCGCGCGTGGCGTCGCCGAACCCCAGGTCGTTCAGGTTCACGCCCGCGGCCAGCGCCGGGTCGTGCGGCATGGGCTTGCCATCCACCGCGTGGGCGCGCGCGCCCAGCTCGGTATGGCCGTAGCCGTGCTCGATGCCCACCGCGCCCGGCTGGATGCCGTCGCGCAGCAGCGCCAACCCGGTCACCGCGCCACCCGGCGTCACGATGCGCACCGCGTCGCCGTTGCGGATGCCCAGGCGCTCGCCGTCCTGGCGGTTGATCGACACGGGGTTGTGCGGATGCACCTGGCGCAAACGGTTCACACCGATGGACATGGAGCTCATCAGGTTCGACTTGAATGAGCTGAGCAGGAAGGGCCAGTCCTGCCGCGTGTATTGCGCCCGCATGTCGCTGCCGTCGGCCAGCCGCGTCGGGTACCAGGTCGGACAGCCGCTGTAGCGCTCGCCCGTCATGGAATGGCGAAAGCCCGCCAGTTCCTCGCTCCAGACCTGCAGCGGCTTGGCATAGGCGGCGCGCGTCTGGCGCCTCCCGCCGCCTTCCACCCAGGCGTCCTGCATCTTGTCGAAGCGCCCGCCACGGCTCATCACCATGGCGACCTGGCGCCATTCGCCCGGCTTGAGTTTCTGCTGCAACAGCGCGCCGTAGCGGTCCACGCCGGTGAGCACCATGTCGTCGTCGCTGGCCTCCGGCACGGGCTTGCCGGCCGCGAAGGCGATGTTGGCCATGCCGCGCAGGAAGAAGTCCTCCGGCGTGTCCAGCGCGTACTTGGCGCCGTCCTTGTCCGTGATGGCGCCCGCGCCGAAGCCCGGCATGCCCAGCCGCTTGGCGCAAGCGATCAGGAAGGTTTCCAGGCAGACCGGCTCGTCCGTGGCGGTTCGCGCCACGCGCGGCTGCACGGCCGGCCAGCGCACGGTGGACGCCTTGGCGACCACGTCCGCCCAGGGCGCCGAGACGCCCCAGCTTTCGTAGGTCACCGTGTCCGGCACGATGTAGTCGGCCAGCGCGTTGGTCTCGTTGATGAAGGGGTTGATCGATACCGACAGCGGCAGGAGGCGCGGATCCTTCATCTTGTCGATGATGACGCTCTTCAAGCCGGCGATGCCGTAGATCGGGTTGCTCATGTGGTTGAACCAGACCTTGGCATGGTAGGGATAGCCCGCCAGCGCGGACGCCAGCATTTCCGAGCTGAGCCCACCGGTGGCCGGATACCAGGGTGCGGCGGCCGGATAGGCCGGCTGACCGGCGGCTTTCTTGCGCTTGAACTCGCTGGACTTCTCGTACGGAAAGCGGTTGCGCGACAGGCCCACGCCCTTGGGCGTGGCGCGGTTGGCAAAGCCCGCGATGTTGTAGCGCGGCCCTTGCCCGTAGGGCGGGAACGGACCGGCATCCAGCACCAGGCCGCCCTCGACGTTGAGGTTGCCCACCAGCGTGTTCAGCATGGCGATGGCATAGGCCGTATAGAAGCCCGAGCCGCTCATGGTGCCGCCATGCGCGTCGGCCACGGCGCGCTTGCCGTAGCTGGTGAAGCGCTCGGCCAGCGACGCGATCTTGGCGGCGGGCACGCCGCTCAGTTCCGCGTATTCGTCCAGCGTCTTGCGGCGCGCTTCCTCGCGCAGCAGCGACAGCGAACTGCGCACGCGCAGCGCTTCCGGCGCACCGTCCATGCCGGGCGCGGCCACCGTGTCGTCCACGAACAGCGTGGCGGGCGCGGCCGTGGTGTGCGGCGCCAGCGTGCCGTCTTCCAGGCGCACGACGTACACATCTTCCCACTTCTCGCCGGCATCGGCCGGGCGCGCCCAGCCCAGGTCGGCGCCGCGCAGGAAGCTGCCCAAGCGCGGATGGCCGGGCTCGGCCACCACCAGATGGGTGGCGTTGGTCCAGGCAGCCTCGCCCGCGGACTTCATCGCCTCCGGGCCGGGCTGCGCCAGCGCGCGGGCATCGTAGCGTTCGTGGTCCAGGATCCAGCGGATCAGGCCCATGGCCAGGCCCAGGTCGCCGGCCGGATTGACCGGCACCCATTCATTGCCCGATCCGGCCGACAGGCTGGACGAGGCCGGCAGCATGGGCGACACGACCACATACGTGAAGCCGGTCTCTTGCGGCCGCACACGGGCCTCGGCCAGTTGACGGGCCTGGCGCTGGAACGGGTTGCCGGCTTGCGCCGGCGCTGCGCCGATGAACAGGCCAAAGCGCGCGTTGTCCCAGTCCGGCTTGCCATGCGGCATGCCTTTCAGGTCGCCCAGCGCGGCGCCTGCGCCCACGCGGAAGCTCTGGCCGCAATAGGAACCGTGGTTGCTGAAGTTGACCGTGCCGAACGATTGCCCGGCAAAGCGCTGGATCAGCGGCGTGCGCCCTTCGTTGGACGCGTCAGTGAACAGGAACTGGTTGACCTTGGCGCCGTACTCGGGGTTCTGCGGGTCCAGCGGCGTTTCGCGGTCGAAGATGGCGCGCAGCCCATCCACCTGGCCTTCGCCGAACAGGTCGCCGCCTTCGCAGACCTCCTGCACCAGCTGTTCGAACGAGATGGTCTGCCACTTGCCCTCGCCGCGCTTGCCCACGCGCTTGAGCGGCTGCAACACGCGGAACGGGCTGTTCATCTGTTCCAGCATGGCCGAGCCGCGCGCACAGGACGTGGCGCGTCCTTCCAGGCCGTTGTCGCCGCCCAATTGCGCATAGACCTCGCGCACCGGCGCCTCCATGGCGGCCGGCCGGGTCGTGGCCAGCGGGTGGTAGGGGTTGCCGGCCACGCGCAGGATGCGGTTTTCCTTCGTGTCCACGCGCAGGCGCACGCCGCACTGGGTCCAGCAGCCCAGGCAGCTGGAGGGGCTGACCGTCTGGCCCGGCTGAGCGCTGAGCACGCCGGTCAAGGGATCGATGCGGAATTCCGGCGTCAGCGAGTTGCCGCGCACGGCATGCGCCGTGGGCACGCCCGCCGTGCCTTGCGCCAGGCCCTTCACGGCCCGGACCACGGTTTCGCCGTAGCCGGCCGCGAACGCCGCCATGCCGCCGGCGACCACGCCGCCGCGCACCATCAGCTTGCGCCGCGCCTCGTCGCGCGGCTGGTCGGCGGCCTCGTCCGGCGGGGCGCCGCGCTTGTCGTCTTCGTGTTGCTTGTCCATTGCTTTCATTCCATGTTCTTTCGTCTAGGGCCTGTACACACAGGCCCAGGCGGCGGCGCTCAGGCCGCCAGGCCCCGCGTGCGCGCCGGGAACAGCTCCAGGGCATACGTCACGGCGGCGATCAGCGCCACGCACAGGCCCAGCACGCCCACCATGCCGAGCAGCCCGTCGCTGCCCCAGGGCATCTCGTACAGGTAGAGGCCGGCGCCGTACTTCGGCACGCCTTGCACGCTCATGAAGACCACCCAGCGGAAGATCCACGCCGCAGCCAACATGGTCAGGGCCAGCACGGCCGAGGGCAGCGGTGCGGCCAGCGTGCGCGCCGGACGCTGCAGCAGCGCGATCATGCAGAATCCAGTCGCCACCGCGCCCGCCAGGCTGACGCGCCAGATCGGAAACTCCGCGAACAGGCGCAGCGCCGCGTCGAACGAGGGATCCATGCCCAGCATGCCCAGCAGCATCCAGGCGCCGGCGCCCAGCGCCATCATCACCACCGCCGTCAGGCTCAAGCTGCGCAAGAGCTCCACCGGCATGGCCCGCGTGCCGCCGCGCAGCCAGCGGCCCACCAGGAACATGGCCCCGAGCGCGCCCAGCCAGGCGGTCAGCGCGAAGTTCACCGGCAGGAACACCGTGTGCCACAGCGGCCGCGAACGCATCACCATCACTTCGGCGCCGGTATAGACCAGGATGGACAGCGCCGACACCGCCAGCGCCATGCCCAGCGCGCGCACCCAGCCGATGCGGCCCCACCACCAGGCGGCGCAGAACAGCAGCGCCAGGGTCACGAACACCGGCAGCAGCAAGGCGCCCAGCCACATCCACGACCAGGGCGTGAGATGCGCGTAGAAATGCCAGAAGCGGCCCGGCTGGTGCAGGTCCGCCAACAGCGACACGGGCGCGGCGATGGCGCTGACCAGCAGCACCGTCACGGCGGCGGGCAGCAGGCGGCGCGCGGACGAGCCGGCGCCGCCGAAAGCCGCGAAGGCGGCGGTCAGCGCGGTGGTGGCGCTGATGCCGATGAGGAAGAAGTACTGCACGGCCCACGGCAGCCAGGCGGCGTCGTAGACCGGCGTCAACAATTCAGAGATCTGCATGGTCATCCCCTTCGATGGCTCAATGGCCGCCAGCCAGCCGCACGCCGGCCTGGCCGTCGACCTGATGGACGAACGCATCGGGCAGGCCGATGTAATAGACGTGGGGATCGGTCTTCATTTCGGGCTTGAGCACCTTGATGTCTTGCTTGTGCTCGACCAGCAGCTTGGAAATGGCGCTGTCGGGATCGTTCATGTCGCCGATGACGCGCGCGCCGCCCACGCAGCTTTCCACGCAGGCCGGCAACAGCCCCGCTTCCAGGCGGTGCTCGCAGAAGGTGCATTTGTCGGCGGTCTGCGTTTCGTGGTTGATGAAGCGGGCGTCGTAGGGACAGGCCTGCACGCAATAGGCGCAGCCCACGCAGCGCTCGTTGTCGACCAGCACGATGCCGTCTTCGCGCTGGAAGGTGGCCTGCACCGGACAGACCGGCACGCAAGGCGGGTTGTCGCAGTGGTTGCACAGGCGCGGCAGCATCACCATGGCGGCGGGGCCGCCGGCGTCAGGCAGGACTTCGTATTGCAGGACGGTGGTGCGGAACTGCCCGATGGGAGGCAGGTTCTCCATGGAACAGCTGACCGTACAGGACTGGCAGCCGATGCACTTGCGCATGTCCACGACCATGCCGTAGCGCTTGCCCGCCATGCCGGGGCGGCGCGGCGGCTGGCTGTTCATGCCGGCGGCCTCGGCGCGGATGGGTATGACGGTGGCCGCGGCCCCCAACCCCAATAAGCCCTTCAAGAAGCCTCGTTTACCCGGTAGCGGCGGTTCCGGGGGGCTGGCGGGGGTACTCATAGTGCTTCTCCAAGCGTTAATTCTGTTACGGGAATTAACTTATCACTTGGAGTTATATAGAGGCTTGATAAGAATCAAACCGGGGACGGATAAGAGAAAAACCGGGGACGTAATATGCGCGTCCCGTCCCTGACTAGGCTCAGGAACCGTCAATCTTCGATCTTGAGCGCCTGGCTCCAGGCCGCCAGCTTGCGTTCAAACGACGCCGCCGCATGCGCCGGGCTGGTCGACGGCAAATCCATGTATTCCAACGGCACGGCCAGCCCCGGCAGCACATGGCGGCGGTACAGCGCCGCGGCCTTGGCGCCATTGAAGCAGACCCGGACGATGGCCGGGTGGCGTTCCAGGAATGCGGCGAAATCGTTGGCCACCAGGGTGTCGCCGCGAATGTCGGCGTCCAGGCTGCCGGGACGTTCGCAGGCTTGCAGGACGTCCCACAAGGCTACCCCGGCCGCCTGCACGGCCTGCAAACGCTGCGCGTAGTCCAGGCCGGGGGCGAAGCCGAAAACGCTGGCCGCGATGGGCCAGAAGGCATTGCGCGGATGGGCGTAATAACGGCCCTGCCGCAGCGACGCCACCCCGGGCATCGAACCCAGCACCAGCACGCGCGCGCCCGCCCCCGCCACCGGGGCGAAGCCCTGGACCTGATCGTTGTTGCCGCCCGCCTGGGCCGTGCGCATGCCGTGTTCCATCCCCAAAGGATACGCCAGCCGCAGGTTCCGCCCCCACTGTCCGATGCATGGAACAGTGCTTATCAATGCCAGGGACTACCGCCGAAGGGGTTGCGCCCTTATCTTAGTAAGCATGACGAACGGCCCCGCTGGGGCCGCGCAACAGGAAATACGACCATGAAGAAGATCCTCGGATTGCATGCCAGCCCCCGTCCCCACTGGGTGGGCGACGGCTTCCCGGTGCGCTCCATGTTCTCCTACAACGACAAAGGCAAGAACACCAGCCCGTTCCTGCTGCTGGATTACGCCGGCCCGGCCCAGTTCGAGCCGGCCGAGCATCCGCGCGGCGTCGGGCAGCATCCGCACCGCGGCTTTGAAACCGTGACCATCGTCTACAGCGGCGAAGTCGAGCACCGCGATTCCACCGGCAACGGCGGCGTCATCGGTCCTGGCGACGTGCAATGGATGACGGCGGCCTCGGGCATCCTGCATGAGGAGTTCCATTCCCACGCCTTCACCCGCAAGGGCGGCGAGCTGGAAATGGTGCAGCTCTGGGTCAACCTGCCCGCCAAGGACAAGATGGCGCCGGCCGGCTACCAGGGCATCCTCGACGCGGACATCCCGGCGGTGGACCTGCCGGATGGCGCGGGCACGCTGCGCGTGATCGCGGGCAACTACGCGGGCCACTCGGGACCGGCGCGCACCTTCACGCCGATGGACGTGTGGGACGTGAGGCTGGCCGCCGGCAAGTCGGCGACCTTCCCCGTCGCCGAAGGCCGCAACAGCATGCTGGTGGTGCTGCGCGGCACGGTGCTGGTCAATGGCGAAACCGTGGCGCGCGACGCGCAACTGGCGCTGTTCTCCCTGGAAGGCGAGGACATCACCGTCGAAGCCAACAACGACGCGGTGTTCCTGGTGCTCAGCGGCGAGCCCATCGACGAGCCGGTGGTCGGCTACGGCCCCTTCGTGATGAACACGCAGGCGGAAATCGTCGAAGCCATCCAGGACTTCAACGCCGGACGCTACGGCAAGATGCACTGAGGCGCCAGGGCTGGCTGGTCTCCCGTCCCGCACAGCGGGACGGGACGCTAGGCCCGGCCCAGCGCCTGCGGGCGCCGCCGCAAGCGGCCCAGCCTGATGCCGTCGCGGATGTTCAAGCCGATCAGCGTCAGGTTGGCGGCGCCTGCCGCCAACTCCAGCGCCTGCACGCCGTAGAACACGCCATCCAGTTGCCCCGCCTGCGCGCGCAGCGCCAGGAACTGCGCCGCAGGCACGAGAATCAGCAGTCCATTGGCCGCGATGAAGGGCATGCGCCTGCGCTTGGCCAATAGCAACGGATGCCTGCCCTTGCCGCCCATCATGAAGCCGCTGGCGGCGGTCAGCATCATGACGGGCACGAAACCCAGCAGGGCATAGGCAATGGCAAGCTTGACCTGCGCCACCGCGGACGCGGTCAGGAACAATTCGGACACAACCGTCGATATCCAGAAGGCTGCCAGAAACAGCAGCGTCAACATCGCGGCGGCGGCATGGATTCTATGTTTCATGATCTTGCTCCGGTTGCGCGGGGACGTGCGCGGCCAGCAGTCCCGCCAGCACCCTCCCCGCCGTTTCCAGTTCGGCCGCGCTGAAGCCGCCGGCCAACTGGCGCGCGCGCTCCTTCCAGCGCGCGTCGATGGCGCCATAGACGCGCCGGCCCTCATCGGTCAGCCGGTACAGCGGCGAGCGCTTGTGCTGCGGATTGGGGCGGACTTCCACCAGTTGCGCCTCGGCCAGCAGATTGAGCTGCTTCTGCGCGCCCTGGCGCGTCACGCCCATGGCGGCGGCGACCCGCGGCGCGCTCAAAGGCTGTCCCGCCAGCGCCAGGGCGCCCAGCATCTGCCAGCGGGCGCTGGTCAGCGCATCGGGCGCGACGAAGGCATCGCCCCAATCGAGCAGCGCGCCGTTCAACTGGAACAAGGTCAGGATCACCCCGGTGAGCCGTTCTTCCTTGGTCGGATTCATGGTTGCCCTCCTGGTCTTTCGATTTAATTGACAACCAGTTTCCATTATTGGAAACCAGTTGTCAATATGCATTTGCACCGCTTTTCTGCACTCCGCGGACAGCCGCTGCAAATAGCGGATAGAACCCCCCGCCCCTGGACGGGTTTTCCACCAGTCCGCCCGGTCCGGCGCAGCTTTACTATCAAAGCCTTCAAGGCCCCGGCAGTGGAGTCCCCCCATGCTCGACACGACGCAGTCCGCCACCAGCACCACTTGACCGCCAGCCGCGCCGCGGATCGAGTCGGTCCTGGGCCTGCCGGCGCAGCAGCTGTTCGCCTCCGGCGACCTGGACGAAGCCCGCTCCATGGTCGGCCGCGTGATGCGCCCGCACCACCTGGGCGTGGTCGGCGCGCTGCAGCGCCTGGACGCGCGCATGCACCACCAGCCGCTCGGCGAGGTCTCCTTGAACCGCCTGCGCTACGGCGCCAACGTCGAGATCCAGCCCGGCCCGCTGGAGGATTTCTTCCTGGTGCAGATGCCGCTGTCGGGCTGCGCCCGCATCAGCAGCGGCCCCCAGCAGCTGGATTCGACGCCCGAGGTCGCCTCGGTCGTCAGCCCGGACGACGACCTGGCCATGCGCTGGGCCGACGACAACGACCAGTTCATGCTGCGCGTGGGCCGCTCGCTGCTGGAACGCACCCTGGTGGGCCATCTGGGCTGTGCGCTGGATCGGCCGCTGCGCTTCCAGCTGGGGTTCCGCTGGCGCGAATGCCCGACCTGGCGCTGCCTGATGAGCTATCTGCTGGACTGCTCCACCCAGCACGCGAACCTGGCCGAGCACAAGCTCATCGTGCATCAGATGGAACAACTGGTCGCCGCCACCTTGCTGGCGGCCCAGCCCCACAACTACACCGGCGCCCTGCCCGGCCGCCGCGGCGCGGTGCT
The DNA here is from genome assembly GCF_002192695.1 of Achromobacter xylosoxidans. Lineage (GTDB taxonomy): Bacteria > Pseudomonadota > Gammaproteobacteria > Burkholderiales > Burkholderiaceae_B > Achromobacter > Achromobacter xylosoxidans_C. The sequence goes on along the minus strand of NZ_MTLG01000065.1, from coordinate 54,637 downwards.
GCCGCGCCACGTGCGCAGCGTCCAGGACTATTTGCAGGCGCATGCGCACGAACCGGTCAGCGCCGAGCAACTGGCGCGCATCGCCGGCGTCAGCGTGCGCAGCCTCTATGCGGGATTCAAGGAATTCCTGGGCGTGAGTCCCATGCATTACCTGCGCGACCTGCGCATGGAACGCGCGCGCGCCGAACTGGTCTCGGGCGAGACCCGCAACATCGCCGGCGTGGCGCTGCGCTGGGGCTTCGCGCACATGGGACGCTTCAGCGCCGGCTACAAGGAACGCTACGGCGAAAGCCCCAGCCAGAGCCTGCGGCGGCTGGGCTGAGGGAACGCCGCTTCAGGGTTTGGCTGGCGCAGCCGGCTTCGCCTTGGCAGAGGCATCCTGCGCCATGACCTCGCGCGCGAGCTGGTTGATCTTGGGAGCGGACTTCATGGCGCCGTCCTTGTGCTGCGTCAGGAACTGGCGCGCGTAGTACCGCTCGAGCTCGCAGGGATTCGGATTCTTGCCCGTAAAGCCCACGGAAGCCTCTATCAACTTGCCGGCATGCGCCTGCTCGGCCAAGACGCGCTTGCGCATGGCCTGGATTTTTTCCGCCGCGTCCTTGCGCCCTTCCTGGGAGTTCAGGCGCTGGGCGAGCCTGGCGCGCAGCGCGGCCGGGTCTGCCGGCGCGCGCGCCAGATCCATGCCCAGACTCGCTTGCGCCAGAGCCATGGCCACCATCCCCTGGACCTCCGGCCCGTCTGCCGGGTACAGCTTGCAGGCGGCAATGAAGCCCATGTGCGCGACCGCCCTGTCGCCGAGCCACTCCTGGCCGTCGCTACCCATCGCAAAACCCAGCGAATTGCGCATCGGCTCCTGCACTTCAAAGCTGCTGCTCGTGTTCTGCGCCGCGGCGAGTCCGCCGCACAGGCAAAGCGCCAGCGCCGAAATTGTTCTTTTCATCATGTCCCCCGTGAGCGCTCGCCGGCGCGGATATCTCCACGCGGGATGCTATTCCACCGTTAGCCAAAATGGTGCGCGAGGCCCCAAAACGCCCGCGGGAGCAGTCCTGCAGTTGCATCCGAACAACGCATGCCTTCCTCATCCGTTGCCCGCTATGGCGCGGAAGATGCATTTCCAGGACACTCGCGCAACAGGAATCCCGCTGGTCCGACGCAGCCCCGGGGAAGGAAACTCGATGAAAACGCTAAAAAGCAGTCTTCTTCTTTGCGCTACGCTGTCCATCGGGACGGCATCCGCTTCGGACGATATCGACATGAAGGCTTTCGAGGCGTCGAGCCAGGCCTTGCGCTCGGCCGATGCGAAGGCCGAAGCCAGGCGCGCAGCCGTCGCCGCGCTTTCACCCCGCCTGCAGAAAATCACGCTCGGCGAGCGTGCCGGGGCGCACATCGGGGCGGCCGGCGCTTGCGCCATCGACGTTCCCATCGACGACCTCAATAAGCTGTCATCGCTGGCGGTGGCGGAAGCGGTCATAGGCAAGCCGCTTGCTCAAGTCCCCTACGACCCCAAAGCGATCTTGAAAGCGACCAGCGACGCGATTCGTACTCCGGAGGCGGCCGCTGCGGCAACCAAGCGCCAACAGCGGGCGAAAAAACTGGCTCAGAACGAGCGCGACTGGGTTTCCCGAGTGCGGGTCGAGGTCAAAAAGATCAATCCCAAAGGCGAGCCCAGCGACTGCCGGCATCTGCGTGGACAGATCGATGATCTGCTGGAAAATGCGGAACGCGACGACTCCCTCGACAAGGCCGAACTCGTTCTATTTACCGTCCAGGAACTTCAAGGGCAACGCAAGCAGTCCGCCCGCTGAGGTGCCCCTCGCCTAAGGCTGCTCGACCCAAGGCGCCGCCGCCTCGTCCCGGCTCCAGTGCCGCCAGCCGTACCGGTAGGCGTGCTGCAAATAGGGCCCGCGCAGGATTCGAGGCTCGCTGTCCGTGGCCTGTTCCGTGCCGAGCAAGTGCAGCACCTGGGCCCAGTCCGCCAGCCCGCCCCGGGCGCCGCGCAATGCGGCATCCGCGAGCTGTCCGGCCTCTTCGACCGATGCGGCGCGCACCAGGAAGCAGGTATCCGCGCCATCCGGACCGCCGGTGTACGGGTCCTCGGATTCATTGCCCCAGCGTATCGCTTCGTACAGATTCATGTCCCTGCCCTGTCCCATCGACAGCAGAACGATACCAGCAGAACAACCTTGCGGAGGCGGCCAGCCAGGGCCTTCCAGTGCAGCCGCCAGACCTAGAACGGAATCCCCAGCTTCACATACAGCTGCGCGCCCTCGGGCCGGTTCTTGACCTTGAAGTCCTGCTGCCATTTCGCCGTGAACAGCCAACCCTTTTCGTTCATGTAGCGCACCGAGGGGCCGACGCCGAAGGCGCGGGCGCGGCCGGCGGCGCTGTTGGGGCCGCTGTCGTCCGTGACCTGCTGGAAGGCGTAGCCGCCTACCCCCAGCACCCAGCCCTTGCCCACGCCCCAGCCCAGCGCGTAGTCGGCGTGCAGCGCCTGGCCTGAACGCGTGTCGGTGGCGGAGTTGGTGAAGTTGAAGTCGTACATGACTTTCAGGTCGGCGTTGAAGCCGTCCGGACTGATGCGGCTCAGCGCGAACACCGGCTGCGCGGTCCAGTAGTTCTTGCCCAGGCTGGATGGGTCCTTGCGGTCGTACTCGCCAGTGGGCGCGTACATGTCCAGCCCCACCACGTAATGCAGGCTTTCGGACGGGTGATAGCCCAGCGCCACGCCCAGGGTCATGTCGCCCAAGCCGGTGCTGCGGTTGCGCTGCCCCGCCGCCTTGGCGGTCACGTCCAGCAGCGGCGCGATGGCGTGGAACGCCAGCTGGCCGCCCATGACCTGCTGCTGCGTGACCCAGATCAAGCGCGGCGCCAGCACGTTGACGTCCACCTTGAAGCCGGGCACCGGCACGCGCTGGCCGTCGTTGCCGCGCAGCGTGTCATAGCGCGCCCCGCCGGCATAGACCAGCATGTGCACGCCAGGCGGGGGCAGCGCGCCCGACATGAAGTTCTCCAGGCCGTCCGGGTAGATGCCCAGGCCGCCGCCCTCGGTGGCCTGGGCCCCCGCGCTGGCCAGCGCCAATGCCGTGGCGCTGGCCAGCCGCCGGAGTTTCAGGTGTCCGTTCATGTTCCCCTCCTGCCTATTTGTTGTGCGACGAGATAGCCGGAGCCGCCGCCCAGGCCGGGGCCCGGATGGGTGGCGGCGCCGATGTGAAAGAGATTGCGCAGCGGCGTGCGGTGGCCGCGCGCGCCCTGGCCGCCGGCAAAGGGCCGCAACCAGAAGAACTGGTCGGGCGAACACACGCCCGAATAGGGATCGCCGCCCACCAGGTTGCAGTTCAGGCCCTCCAGGTCCGCTGGCGAGTACGCGCGCCGGCCGACGATGCGCAGCGCCAGGCCCGGCATCACGCGCTCCATGCGCGCCTGCACCCGGTCGGCCATCGCCTCGCGCACGGCCTCGTTCCAGCGGCCGTCGGCGGGCGCGGCGATCTCGCCCGCGGCGTCGCCCTTGATCCGCGCCGGCAGTTCCTGCATCTGCACCCACAGAATCCAGCCGCCGGGCGGCGCGCGCGTGGGGTCGACCGCGACGGGCTGGCCGATCGCCAGCGTGGGACGCGCGGGCAACAGGCCGTTGTTCGCCTCGGTCACCGAGGCGCAGACCTGTTCCATGCTTTCGGTCAGGTGCACCAGCGGCACGTGGCGCAGCTCCGGCGTCAGCCAATCCGGCGGCGCATTCAGCGCGAAATGGATCTGCATGCCGCCCCGGCCGTAGCGGTAGCTGGCCGCGCGTTCGCGCACGGCGGGCGGCGCATCGGGCAGCAACTGGCCGTACAACTGGCCGGGCGTCACGTTGCAGACCACGGCTTCTGTCGCGCGATACTCGCGCCCGCCCGCCAGTACACCCACCGCGCGGCGGCGCTTGCCCTGGCCGCGAGTGATGATGCGTTCGACCTCGGCGCCGGTCTGCAGGCGGCCGCCGTGCCGTTCGATGACGGCGGCCAGCGCGTCCACCACGCCGCTGCCGCCGCCCTTGACCACCGGCATGCCGCCGGCCACCACCGCAGCGAAGGTCAGCTTGCCGATCAGCGCGGAACAGGCGTCGTCCGGACCCAGGCCGGTGTGCAGCACCCAGGGCGCGATCAGGGCGCGCGCGGCGTCCGAGCGCAGCGCGCGTTCGGACCAGCGGCGAAAGCTCTCCATCGAATCGGCGGCAAAGGCGGCCAGGCCATCCATGCCTCGTTTGCGCCATTCGCCAAACAGCAGCTTGAGCATGCCCGCGCCGTAGGGGTTCTGGCCCAGCAGGCCGAAGGTCAACGCCGCATCCTCGCCGAACAGGCGCTGCGCCATGGCGCCGAAGGCCGCGCCGTCGCCGGGCGCCCAGGCGTCCAGCCGCCGCGCGCTGTCCGCCACGTCCTGCTTCAAGGCCAGGCCGGAGCCGTCGGGCAGCACCAGTCCGGTGGCGTACTCGCCCTGCATGAATTCCAGGCCGGCCTCGCGCAGCGCGGGCTTGAGCGCCGCGTAAGCGGGGCTGCCCATGAACAGCGGATACCAGCAGGACAGCACGTCGTGGCGGTAGCCGGGAAACAACTCCTCGGTGCGGATGCAGCCGCCCAGCCTGTCGTTGCGTTCCAGCACCAGCACGGACTTGCCGCGCTGCGCCAGCAAGGCGGCGCAGACCAGCGAATTCATGCCGCTGCCGACGATGATGACCTGCGCCTCGGACTCCAAGGACATGATGCGCTCCGATGGGTAGTAGGCCGCTACGCGGCGGTCAGCGCGGTGAAGCGCCCGGCATGGAACACCAGCGGCGTGGCCGTGACGCTGGCCACGCGCAGCACCCGGCCGAACAGCAGCAGGTGATCGCCCGCCGCGCTTTGCTGATCGTTGGCGCAGACCAGGGTGGCCACCGCCCCTTCGATGGCGGGCACCCCTTCCGGCACGTCATGCACGGGCGCTCCCGCGAACTTGTCCGGAACGGAGGAACTGGCAAAGCGCATGGCGAGTTCCTCCTGGCCGCAAGCCAGCACGCTGATGGTGAAGTGGCTGCAATCGCGGAACGCCGCCAGGTTGGGCGAATGGTTCACCAGGCTCCACAGCACAAGCGGCGGGTCCAGCGACAGCGAGGCGAAGGAGTTGATGGTGAGCCCGACCCGCCGGCCGTCCGGACAACGCGTGGCGACGATGGCCACGCCCGTCGGATAGCTGCCGAGCACGCCGCGCAGGACCTTGGGATGCAGATCGGTGCAACCCCAGTCCAGGGGCAGGCCCGCCGCGCAATCGGGCTTCATGCCGCCGCCCGCGCCGGCTGCGCCGCGATGAAGGCCTCGCAGGCCGTGGCATCGCCCCACCAGGGGTACAGCGACGGCGGATGATTGAAGCCGTTGGCGATGGCACTGGCGATCGCCGGCGTGTGGTCCGCGGCCTGCAGCAATTTGAGCAGGTGCGGGGCCGGCGGCAGCAGCATGGAGTTGGTCCATTCCACCACCGCGCCGCCGTAGTCCCAGAAGCGCTCGAAGGTGCGCTGCATCCATTCGGCCGTGAACGTCGCGTCGCCATGCGCCAGGATCGCGTCCAGGTAGACGGCGCAGGCCTTGGTGGCGTTGTTCGAGCCCTGCCCCGTGATCGGGTCGTTGGTCACCACCGCATCGCCCAGGCCGAACACCAGCCGGCCCGACGGCAGGGTCAGCACCGGCTTGCGCACCGTGGGCGCGAAGCTGCCGGCCAGGATGCCGTTGGCGTCGGTCAGCTCCACCGCGCTGCAGCGCTCGGCCTCCCAAGGCAGATAGGTGTGCAGGATATGCAGGCTTTGCGCCAGGTGCTCCTGCGGCGACTTGATGTCGCGCCAGCAATCCATCGGTCCGCCAGGCACGCCTTCGAACACCATGATCTCGCAGGGACCGCTGACGGTCAGCGCCGGGAACACGAAGTACTCGCCCACGCCCGGAATCAGGTTGAAGGCGACGCGCGAGTGATCCGGCGCCGGGCGCATGCCGTGCACATAGGTCAGCGCCAGCGCGCGCTGCGGCCGGTCAAAGCGCGAGCGCAGCGCATCGCGCTCGAACAGCTTGACCACCTCGCCCTTGCCCGCGGCCAGCAGCACCAGATCATGCGAGGCCGCCAGCAATTCGAGTTCGGCCACGCCGCCGTCCTGGATCAGCAGCCGGCCGCCGCGCGCGGCGAACAGCTCCATCCAGGCCGGCATCTTGATGCGCTGGTCCACCGCCTGCGCGGGCCGGTCCAGGCGCGCAACCCAATCGATCAGCTTGTGGCCAGGCCGCTCCGGATGCGGTATCGCCAGGCCGATGCCGTCCACCGTCGGGCATTCGGCCTCCCACTGGTTCAGGCCCAGGCCGCGCTCTACCTGCAGCGAGGCATCGAACATGCACTGGCTGGACATCACTTTGCCGCGGCGGATGTCGTCCGGTTCGCGGTTGGTGACCACGGTCACTTCATAGCCTTGGTCCAGCAGTCCCAGCGCCAAGGGCAAGCCCGCCTGCCCTCCCCCCACGATCGCAATTCGACGCATGATTGTTCTCCTTTTCAAGTAACTAGGCGGCCAGGCGCGGGATCGCGGGCTTGGCCTGTTCGGGACCCATGGCGGAATAGCCGCCGTCCACCGCGTAGTCGGCGCCGGTGACGAAGCTGGCATGGCCTGAAAGCAGGAAGGCGACCACCTCGGCCACTTCCGCCGGATCGCCGGCGCGTCCCAGCAGGTGGTAGTCCGCGGCCACCCGGTCGGTCTTGGCGCGGTCGCCCTGCGTCAGCTCGTCCATCACGCGCGACCAGGTCCAGCCCGGCGACACGGAGTTGACGCGTATGCCGTCGGCGGCGTAGTCCATCGCCATGTTGCGGGTGACCTGCAGCAGCGCCGCCTTGGATACCGGATAGAGCCAGCGCCCGGTCTGCGCGACGCGCGACGAGATGCTGGTGAAATTGACGATGGCCCCGCCGCCGGCGGCAAGCAGATGGGGATGGACCGCGCGCGCGGCCATCACGGCGCTGACCACGTTCACGTCGAGCGCGCGCAGCCAGTCGGCGCGGCCCGATGCGGCGCCGTCGTCCAGGTAGGTCGCGGCCAGGTTGACCAGGAAATCGATGCGGCCGAAATGCGCCGCGGCATCGGCCACGCCGCGCTCCAGCTGCGCATCGTCCGCGATGTCCACCGGCCAGAAGCGCGTGCCGGCCGGATCGGCCGCAGCCACGCGTTCGCCGCCGGCCGCGTCGATATCGAACAGCGCCACGCGCACGCCATAGGCGCGCAGCCTGGCGACCACGCCCGCGCCGATCAGCGTGGCGCCGCCGGTCACGATGGCCACTTTGTTGTCCAGACCCTTCATCGCATCACCTCGCCGTTGGCTGATTGAGTGAGGCGAATACTGGCGCCGCGCGCCGCGGCCGCGTTAGCCGGATCCGGCCGACGCTATCCGCAAACTGCGCTTATTCGAGGCAAGCTTGCGCCAGGTCCAATTGGCGTGTCCGGAAAATGCGGCGCCTGTCCGTTCCCTGCGGCTGCCGGCTACGCGGCGGGCCGGGCGCGGCCCGGCTTGCGCGAGGTCCGCGCGTGCTCCTTGATCAGGCGCACGAAGCGTTGCACCTGGCGGCTGGGGCGGTCAAAGCGCGACCGCACCAGGCTCAGCGACAAGGGAATGGACTCGCGCAGCGGCCGCGTCACCACGCCGGGCCAGCCCTGCTGCCCGACCGAGAACTCGTCGACGATGGCCACGCCCGCGCCCACCCGCACCAGGGCGCAGGCCAGTTCGGCGCGCACGATTTCCACGGCCGGATTCCAGCTGACATTGGCGCGCTGGAAGGCCGCGGCCACCAGTTGCCCGAACGGGATGTTGCGGTTGTAGAGGATCAGCCGGCACTCGGCCAGCTCGGCCAGGCTGAGCGCGCGCCGCGCGGCCAGCGGATGGCCCTGCGGCAGGATGCAGACCATCTCGCCCGTGGCCAGCGGCTCCACCACCAGGTTGGGATGGTCTATCGGCAGCACCGATACGGCCAGTTCCGCCTTGCGTCCCAACAGCTCGTGCGCCATGTCGGACAGCAGCGTGGTGTGGAACTTGAGCCTGACCTTGGGATACAGCTCCATGTACTGCGCGATCACGGGCGGCACGAAGTTCAGCGCCAGGCTGGGGCTGGAACACAAGGTCAATGCGCCCTCCGGCCGCTCGGCCAGGTCGCGCGCCAGCTCATCGATGCGCAGGGCTTCGTCGAATAGCGGCCCTACCTCCTCGAACAGGCGCTGCGCTTCGGGCGTGGGCGTGAGCTTGCCCTTGTCGCGTTCGAACAGTTGCAGGCCCAGGCTTTGCTCGGTGTGGGCGATGAGGCGGCTGACCGCGGGCTGCGACACGAACAGCAGCTTGGCCGCGCCGTTCATGGAACCGGTCAGCATCACCGCCCGGAACACTTCCATCTGCCTGAGCTTGAAACGCATGGCTGATCCGATAATCGTTTGTTATAACCCCTGGCCAACTTAGCATAGGCGCTGCAATCCCGCATTCATTAGCATCCCAGATGGCTCCTGGCGCGCTTTCCAGGACGATTCGATAAAGGGAATGCATGACACTCACCGTAGGATTCGTGGGCCTGGGCATGATGGGCCTGCCCATGCTGGAAAACCTCGCCCGCGGCGAGGAGCGCTACAACATCCTGGCGTATGACCGCGATCCCGCGCGCCTGCAGCGCCTGGCCGGGCACCCCGCCTGGAACCAGACGCTCAAGCCGGCCGCCGGCCTGCAAGCCCTGGGCGCTTGCGACGTGGTCATCACCATGCTGCCCGACAGCGCCATCACCAACGCGGTGATCGAAGGCGAGCACGGGCTGGCGAGCGTGATGCGCCCCGGCTCCGTACTGCTGGACATGGGCTCGTCCAACCCGGCCGAAACGCTGCGGCTGGCGCCACTACTGCGCGCGGCTAGCGTGACGCTCATCGACGCGCCAGTGTCGGGCGCGGTGGCCAAGGCGGCCGCCGGCACCCTGGCCATCATGGTGGGCGCCGATGCCGACGGCCTGGCGCGCGTGCGCCCCCTGCTCTCGCGCATGGGCGCTTCGCTCATCCACACCGGCGCCGTGGGTTCCGCCCACGCCATGAAGGCGCTGAACAACTACGTCTACGCCGCCGGCCTGCTGGCCGCCAGCGAAGCGCTCTTGATCGCGCAGCGCATGGACCTGGACCTGGAGGTGTTCACCGACGTGCTCAACGCCTCCAGCGGCCGCAACGTCGCCACCGAAACCAAGCTGCGCCAGTTCATCGTGCCCGGCAGCTACAACGGCGGCTTCGCCCTGGCGCTGATGGCCAAGGACCTGCGCACCGCGAACGCGCTGCAGGCGCTGGCCGGCGTTCCCGCGACGCAGCTGTCGCTGTGCACGGCGCTGTGGCAGCGCGCGCTCGCGGACATGCCCGCCGGCGTGGACAACACCGAGATCCACCGCTACCTGCAACGCCTGGAAACCCCGGCTCCGGCCTGAAGCGCCGGACGCCAACGATAACGACATCCACAGGAGACCTGCATGAAACGATCCGCCGCCGCGCTTGCGCTGGCGCTGGTGCTGGGCGCGCCGCTCGCGCCCGCCGGCGCCGCGGGCTATCCCGACCACCCCATCCGCATGGTCGTGCCCTTCCCGCCAGGCAGCATCACCGACGTGGTGGCCCGCAGCCTGGGTAAAGCCATGGCCGACGATTTGGGCCAGCCCGTGGTGGTGGAGAACAAACCCGGCGCCAACGGCATCATCGGCACCCACGACGTGGCCCGCGCCAAGCCCGACGGCTACACCCTGGTGGTGGTGGGCGTGTCCACCGCGGCCAGCGGCGTGAGCCTGTTCAAGGACCTGCCCTACAACCCGGCCACCGACCTCGCGCCCATCGGCGCCGTGGCCGAGACGCCCTATCTGCTGGTGGGTTCGCCGCGCATGCCGGGCACCAAGGTATCCGATCTGTTTGCCTATGGCGCCCAGCATCCGGGCAAGCTGACCTATGCCTATGGTTCGGGCAGCGCGCAGGTGTTCGGTGCCAAGCTGGCGGCCATGGGCAAGATCAACGTCACGCCGGTGCCCTACCGCGGCGGCCCCCAGGCGCTCACCGACGTCATCGGCGGCACCGTCGACCTTACCTTCACCGACCTGGCCAATGGCCTGCAGCAAGCGCGCGCCGGCAAGGTCAAGACCTACGGGGTCAGCACCCCCGAACGTTTTCCCTTGGCCCCGGACATCCCCACGCTCAATGAAACCGGCGCCGCCGGCTTCGACCTGACCGTGTGGTTCGGCCTGATGGGCCCGGCCGGCCTGCCCGCGCCCGTGGTCCAACGCCTGTCGCAATCGCTGGGCAAGGCGCTGGCCAACGGCGAACTCAAGCAGACCTATGAACGCCAGGGCCTGACCGTCAAGCAGCAGACCCCGGCCGAATTCGGCGGCTTCGTGCGCGCCGAGATCGACAAATGGGCGGCCATCGTCAAGGAAACCGGCATTCCGCCGCAGTGAACGCCCTCTTTCAACCGCTACCAGGAATTCCCCGCATGTCGCTGATCGATATCCGCAAACGCTGCCTCATCGTCGAGACCACTTACCACGAGAACGGCCCGGCGCCCGAGCGGCCGCTGACGCTTGCCGCCGCCTGCGCCGTCATCCGCAATCCCTACGCCGGCCGCTACGAGCCGGACCTGATGCCCTTCATGGCCGAACTGCGCAGCCTGGGCACGCTGCTGGCGACCGAACTGGTCGAGACGCTGGGCGGCAAGGACCGGATCGAGGTCTACAGCAAGGCCGCCATCGTCGGCCTGGACGGCGAAATGGAACACGGCGCGGTCTGGCACGAGGCCGGCGGCTGGGCCATGCGCAGCGTGCTGGGCGAACCCCGCGCCATGGTGCCCGCGGTCAAGGCCGTGGCCGTGGCCGGCTACCGCATGATGGTGCCGGTGCACTACATCCATGCCTCGTATGTGCGCAGCCACTTCAACAGCATCGAGATCGGCATCCAGGACGCGCCGCGCGCCAACGAAATCCTGTTCGCCCTGGTCATGGGCACGGGCGGCCGGGTGCATTCGCGGCTGGGCGGGCTGACCAAGGAAGCCGTGTCCGTGCACGACGGACAGCGGTAGGAGGACTCAGGCGCCCGGGATCGTCAGCGACAAGCCCGCGCGGTCGGCCACGTTGCAGATGTGGGCGCGCATGGCGCGGCGCGCGGCTTCGGCCGAACCGGTGGCCAGCGCGTCGATGATGGCCGCGTGTTCGTGGATGGGCTCGCGCACGCGCGCCGGATCGGCGAACGCGACCTGCCGGCTGCCGTCCACCACTTCGGCGATGTTCTCGGCCAGATCCAGCAGCATGGGGCTGCCGGCGATCTCGTACAGGCAGGCATGGAAGGCGCGGTCGCCTTCCGACATGGCCACCAGGTCGCCGGCGTCGGCGGCCTGCTCCATGTGCGTGATGGTGGCGCGCAGGCGGGCCAGCCCCGCCTGCGTGACCACGCCCGCGGCCAGGCCGGCGGCCAGTTCCTCCAGCTGGTTGCGCACCAGGTAGACGTCGCGCAAGGCATAGCGGCCCTGGAAGCGCCAGCGGCCGTAGGCGCTGCCCAGGCCTTTTTCGCCGGGCCGGGCGATGAACACGCCGCGGCCGGCCTCGCTGCGCAGCAGCCCCAGCCCTTCCAACATGGTGATGGCCTCGCGCAGCGAGGCGCGGCTCACGCCCAGCTCTTCGGCCAGTTGGCGCTGCCCCGGCAGCTTGCCGGCCTCGGCCCAATCGCGCTGGCGGATGCGGGCCTGCAACTGCTGGGCTATGTGTTCGACGGTGTTCATCGCGGAATTCTCAAGGCATGGGTGCGCGGCAGCCGCCCCGGTTTGGCGTTGACAGCCATATACTGCCTGGGCATTATGACATTCAACTGGTCTGACCGGTTAGGATAAAGCCGTACTGCAAAGCGCCCCGGCACGGCCGCGGGCCCCTCGCACTTTCTCGTACATAGCGCCGCTCATGACCGACCTCTACGATCGATTTGCCCGCGCCGTCGACGCCATGGCCCGACTGGCTGACTACCCCTATTCCGAACGCCGCCAGGCCTGGCTGGACCGGCTGCGCGTCAACCTGCCCGAACTCACGGTGCTGGACTCTCTGGAGCCGGAGGCCGAACTGGGCTACCTGGCACCGCCGCCCGCCGCGTCGGCCGAACGGCTGCCCGCCGCGCAGGCCGGCCGCGGCGTCGCGGTGTCGCGCCACGCGCGCGGCATCGCCGCCATTGCCCGCGAATGCCGCGAGGACCCGGGGCGCGCCGCCGACGCCGCCAAGGCTTCGCTGGCCGCGGCCAGGCAGCAGGCTGGCCTGAACGCCTTCATCAGCCTGTCCGACACCCCGGCGCTGGACGGGGCCGCGGCCGCCGCCGCGCGCAGGCTGCGCGAAGGCGCGGCCATGCCGCTGATGGGCGTGCCGATCGCCGTCAAGGACCTGATGCAGGTCGCCGGCTTTCCCCAGACCAACGGCAGCGGCGGCCTGAAGCCGCCACCCGCGCTGCGCGACGCGCTGGCCGTGGCGCGGCTGCGCGAGGCCGGCGCGCTGGTGGTAGGCACGACCAATCTGCACGAGCTGGCCTACGGCATCACCAGCGAAAACCCCCATTACGGCTGGGTCGGCAATCCCCGCGCGGCGGGCTATACCGCGGGCGGCTCCAGCGGCGGCTCGGCCGCGGCGGTAGCCGCCGGCATCGTCCGCCTGGCGGTAGGCACCGACACCGCGGGCTCGATCCGCATCCCGGCCGCCTGCTGCGGCGTGGTCGGCTTCAAGCCCACCTTCGACGCCATTTCGCGCGAGGGCGCGCAGGCGCTGGGCGCAAGCCTCGACCACCTGGGCCCCATCGCCGCCAGCGTGGCCGACGCCGCGCTGGCCTATTCCATCATGTCGGGCCAGGCCGAACGCACCGTCAGCGCGGGCGCGCTGGCTGGCCTGCGCGTGGGCGTGCCGCGCAATTACTTCTACGACCCGCTGGCCGAGGACGTGGCGCAGGCGGTCAACCATGCGCTGGCGCGGATGCAGGCCGACGGCGCCATCCTGGTGCCGCTGGACCTGCCCGGCGTCGAGCACAGCGCGGCGCTGCAATTCGCCACTTTGTGCAGCGAGGCCACCGACATCCACTGGCGCCGGCTGGTCGACCAGCCCGAGACGCTGGGCGACGACGTGCGCGTGCGCCTGGAGATCGGCCAGTTCTTCCCGGCTGCCTGGTACACGCGGGCGCAGCGCGGCCGCGCCGCACTCGCGCAGATGTTCGACCAGGCGATGCAGTCGGTCGACGTGCTGGTCACCCCGACGCTGCGCATCGAGCCGCCGCGCTCCGGCGCCGGCGCGGTCAGCATCGCGGGCCGCGAAGTGCCGCTGCACACCGCCGTCACCGGCCTCACCATGCCCTTCAACCTGACCGGCATGCCGGCGCTGACGCTGCCCTGCGGCAGCGGCCGCAACGGCCTGCCGCTGGGGCTGCAGATCGCCGGCGCGCGCGGCGCCGACTGGCGCGTGCTGAACACGGCCGCGCGCGTGGAAAACCTGCTGGCGGCCTGACGCCGCCACCGGGGCCGGCGCCATCGCCGGCCCCGGCCTCCATGCTGGTAAGCCCTAACTGGTCAGACCGGTACTACAAGATTACAAACAAGCAGAGTTCCCGCCCGCCGACGCCTCGCCCGCGCGAGCGACGGCATCGCCGTTGATCCTTTCCAAAAGGAAACCACGATGAAACTGCTTCGCTTAGCCGCAGCCGTATCCGCGGTCGTACTTGCCTCTGCCGCCCACGGCGCCGATCCTGTCGTCATCGGCGTGAGCATCGCGCAATCCCCGCCCGGCTCGGTGGTGCAAGGCACCCAGGTGAAGGATGGCGTGGAGATCATCGCCAAGATGATCAACGACAAGGGCGGCGTGCTGGGCCGGCCGCTGAAGATCATCTACGAAGACAACCAGGGCATTCCGGAAAAGGGCCGCGCGGCGGCCGAAAAACTGATCTCGCGCGACAAGGTCGTGGCCGTGACGGGCGGCCACCAAAGCTCGGTCTGCCTGGCCGAGATCGAGGTCGCGCACCGCTACAAGGTGCCCTACGTCAACACCAATTGCTGGTCCGACGACGTGCGCGCCAAGGGTTATCCGGAAGTCTTCAATCCGGCCAACTACAACACCCGCGTCTCCAGCGCCATGGCCGACACCATCGCCGCGCTGAAGGTCAAGAGCGTGGTCGCCTTCGCCGAGAACACCGACTACGGCATCGGCCAGGCCAAGCTGCTGGGCGAGTTCCTCAAGAAGGCCGCGCCGCAGACCCAGTACAAGTACATCGCGCTGGACCGCGCCGGCAAGGACTTCACGCCAGCGGTGCTGCCGCTGCGCGCAAGTCCGCCCGAGCTGGTGGTCAACATCATGCTGCCGCCGGCCGCCTACATCCTGATGAACCAGCTGTACGAACAAGGCGTGGCGCCCAGCGCCAAGACCTGGTTCTACGACGGCGCCGGCATCGCCGACTATCCCGACTTCTGGAAGAACGTAAAGGAAGCCGGCAAGTACATGCTGGCCTTCGGCCTGTACCACCCGCAGATGCCCATGCCGCAGATGGGCCTGGACGTGGCCGCCACCTACCAGAAGCAGGCCAAGACCGAACCCAACCGCCTGATCTTCCAGGCCGCGGACTCCGTGCTCCTGATCGCCCGCGCGATCGAAGAGGCCAAGTCCACCGACAGCGCCGCCATCATCAAGGCGCTGCAAGGCATGCAGTTCGAAGGCGTGCGCGGCAAGTTCGGTTTCTCGCAGCAGCCGGGCTACACCTACCAGCAGTGGGTCGACATCCCCTACGTCACCTACCAGCTGACGGAGGTCGACCAGCCGCTGAGCAAGACCACGCTGATCCAGGCCACAGGCCAGCCGCTGCAGGTGGAAAAGCTGGTCAAACCGGCCAAATAACAGTGCCCCCACGCCGCGCCTTCGGCTTGCTGCCCCCCGAGGGGGCGCTTTTTGCCTTGGGGCGGCCCGGCGGCAAAAAGAACCGGATCGCCTCCACAGCATGACCGCAACACGCCGGGCCACGCCCCGGCGCCAGGGAGAATCGAGTGCTGGCATTGGACCTGTTCGTCAACGGCCTGATCATCGGCCTGTACTACGCGCTGATGGCGGTCGGCCTGACCATGATCTTCGGCATTCTGAAGGTCGTGAACTTCGCCCATGGCGAGTTCTACATGATAGGCGCCTACACCTACACCCTGGTGTCGCTGGCCCTGGGCGTGCCACCCTGGCTGGCGCTGCCGGTGGCCGCGGCCGCCGGCGCGCTGCTGGGCTGGGCCACGGAACGCTGGCTGATGCGCCCGCTGTACGCGGGCTACGGCTCCTGGGGGCTGATGAAGGACGAGTACGCGGTGGTGGTTACCTTCGGCCTGTCGCTGCTGCTGATCAACCTGGTGGACAAGGTGGTGGGGCCCTATCCCATGCGCGGCCCGGCACTGTCCGACGTGACGCGCATGGCCGTCGGCCCCTTCATGATGAGCGGCCAGAAGCTGATCACGGCGGGTCTCTCCATCGTGCTGCTGATCGGGCTGGCGCTCTTCATCAAGCGTTCGCTGTGGGGCCGGCAGGTGCAGGCGGTGGCGCAGAACCGGCTGGGCGCCTCCATTGCCGGCATCGACACCGCGCGCGCCAGCAGCATCATCTTCATGGCCTCCGGCGTGCTGGCGGCGCTGGCCGGCGCGCTGCTGGCGCCGGTCATCAACCCGGCGCCCGACGTGGGCGCGTTTCCGGCAATCAAGTCCTATGTGATCGTGGTGATCGGCGGCATGGGTTCGATCCCCGGCAGCATCGTGGCGGCGCTGGCGCTGGGGGTGCTGGAGAGCTTCGGCGCGGTCTACCTGTCCTATGACTACCGCGACACCTTCGGCCTGGCCTTGCTGATCCTGATCCTGCTGTTCCGGCCCAAGGGCCTGTTCGGCGAACGCGCGCGGGAGGTCTGAACATGGATCCGCTGGCTCATCCCAATCTGCTGCGCAACAAACTCACCCAGGAAATGCGGCTGTCGCTGGCGTTCCTGGCGGTGCTGGCGCTGCTGCCGCTGGGCGTGTCCTCGCCCTACTGGCTGGGCGTGCTGATCGTCAGCATGTACTTCGCCATGCTGGCCTGCGGCTGGAACCTGCTGGCGGGCTACGCCGGCCAGTTCTCGCTGGCGCCGGCCGCCTTCGCCATGCTGGGCGGCTACACCACCGGCCTCCTGGCCTACCACTGGAAGGTGCCGCTATGGCTGGGCCTGCCGCTTTCCGCGGTGGTGCCGGGGTTGGTCGGACTGGTGCTGGGCCGCATCGTGCTGCGGCTGTCGGGCCCCTACCTGGCGCTGACCACGCTGTCCTTCGCCGAGATCGTGCGCCTGGTGATCTACAACTCCATCGACTTCACGCGGGGCGACCAGGGCTTGCACGTGCCGGCGCTGCTGGAAAGCCGGGTGGGCAACTACTACCTGTTCCTGGCCGCGCTGGCGGCGGTGACGCTGCTGATCTTCCTGCTGCTGCGGGCGCGGCCCGGCCGTTTCCTTCAGGCCATCCGCGACGACGAGATCGGCGCGGCCAGCCGGGGCATCGACGTCGTGCGCTACAAGACGCTGGCCTTCCTGATCAGTTGCGCCATCTGCGGCTTTGCCGGCGGCCTGTACGGCACCTTCGCGCAGCTGGTCAGCCCGGAACTCGGCATCGTGACGCAGACCGGCATGGTGATCGCCATGGTGGTGATCGGCGGCATGGGCACGCTGGTCGGGCCGTTGCTGGGCGCGGTGCTGGTGTATGTCGCGTCTGAACTGCTGCGCGACGTGGGCAACATCCAGATGATCGTGTTCGCGCTGTTGGTCATCATCTTCGCGCGCTTCTTCCGCGAAGGGCTGTGGGGCCTGGCGCGCCGCGCCTTCCTGCGCCGTTCTGGCGGCGCCAACACCAGCGCCAGGGGGGCCTGATGGCACTGTTGCAGATCTCCGGCATACAGAAGCGCTTCGGCGGCCTGCTGGCCGTGAACGGAGCAGGCATGGACGTCGCCGACGGTGAGTTGCTGGGGCTAATCGGCCCCAACGGGTCCGGCAAGACCACCCTGCTCAACGTGCTGTCCGGCCACCTGGCGGCGGACGCGGGCCAGGTGCTGCTGGACGGCCGCAGCGTGATGGGCCTGAACCCCACCCAGCTGACCCGGCTGGGCGTGCTGCGCATGTTCCAGATGACCCGCGTCTTCAACCGCGTCAGCGCCTACGACAACCTGATCGTGTGCGGGCTGGCCATGGGCCTGGACGAGACGGCCGCCAGCCGCCGCGCGCTGGAACTGCTGGAAGAACTCAAGCTGATGCACGTCATGCAACTGGATGCCGGCCAGTTGTCGGGCGGACAGAAAAAGCTGCTGGAGTTCGGCGCCTGCTTCATGGCGCCGCCGCGCATCGCGCTGCTGGACGAACCCTTCGCCGCGGTGCATCCGGTCATGAAGGAAACCATGTCGGAATTCATCCGCCGCCGCAACCAGAGCGGCCAGACCTTCATCCTGGTGAGCCACGACATGCCGGTGGTGGTGGACCTGTGCCCGCGCTCGGTCTGCATGAACGCCGGCCGCGTGCTGGCCGACGGCCCCACGCAGCAGGTGCTGCGCGAACCCGCGGTGATCGAGGCCTATCTGGGCGAACAGGGACAAGAGGAGCAGGACCATGCCTGACACGCTGCTCGCCATGGAAGGCGTGACCGCGGGCTACATGGGCGACATCGACGTGCTGCGCAACGTCTCGCTCACGGTGCAGGCCGGCCGCATCAGCGGCCTGATCGGCCTGAACGGCGCGGGCAAGTCCACGCTGATGAAGGCCATCTGCGGCTTTCTGCGGCCCAAGTCCGGCCGCGTCACGCGCGCCGGGCGCGATATCTCGGGCCAGCCGCCGCACCGCATGATCGACGACGGCCTGTGGTACATCCCGCAGGAGTCCAGCCTGTTCCCCTACCTGACGGTGGAAGAGAACCTGCGCCTGCCGCTGGAGGGCCGGCGCAAGCGCTACGGCGATGTACTGGAGCCGCGCTACGCGGAAACGCTGGAGCGCTTTCCGGTGCTGAAGGAAAAGCTCAAGGACCAGGCCGGCAACCTGTCCGGCGGCCAGCAGAAGTCGCTGGAATTCGCCAAAGCCTATATGGTGCAGCCGCAGGTCTGCCTGATCGACGAGCCCAGCATCGGCCTGGCGCCGCGGGTGGCGGCCGAAGTCTTCCAATGGATCCGCGCCTTCGCCGATGCCGGCATGGGCATCCTGCTGGTGGACCACAACGTGCGCCGGGTGGTGGCCATGTCCAACCACATCTACGTGCTGAGCCTGGGCGAGATCACCGCCTCCGGCTCGCCCGAGGATTTCGCCGGCGACCTGCACGAGCAGGTGCGCGAATGGCTGGGGATCAATTTCTGATGGCTGCGAACATTCTGACAGCGCAGCCCCTGACGGCCGCGGCCTTCGCGCCCTATGGCGAGGTCGTCAGCAGCGCCGGCCGCGCCGGCCGTTCCATCAACGCCGGCACCTCGCTGCGCGTGGAAATGGGTGAACCCGATCTGCTGGACGCGGGCGGCCGGCCGTCGCTGTCGGTATTCCGCGCGCAGGCGATCGCCCTGCCCTTTGCCGCGCGCATGCTGGAACGCCACCGGCTGGGCAGCCAGACCTTCCTGCCGCTGGCGGGCACGCCCTATGTGGTGCTGGTCGCGCTGGGTGCGGACGCGCCGGACCTGGCCACGCTGCGCGCCTTCATGGCGGGCGCGGGCGTGGGCATCACGCTGCACAGGGATGTCTGGCACCACCCGCTGATGGCGCTGGCAGACGGCGAATTCGCCGTGCTGGAACGCGCAGGCACCACGGTGGATTGCGAAGTGATCGATCTGCCTGACGCGCCCTGGACCATCCAGGCCGCCTGAACTACACCGTCCGCCGCCAGACGCTGGCCAGCCAGGGCTGCTGCTCGCGCGGCAAGCCCTGCGGCCGGTAGTAGTGTTCCAGTTCCTCGAAGCCGGCCGCCACCATCAGGGCGCTCCAGCCTTCCAGGTCATGGTAGGCGCCGTAGCGGCCGCGGTTCCAGCCTTCCTGGTTGCCGCCGCGCGGGTTGGAGCTGAACAGCACGCCGCGCGGCTTGAGCGCGCCGTGCAAGGCGCGCAGCACCTGCGGCAGTTCCTGGCCGGGCACGTGGAACAAGGCGGCGTTGGCAAAGATGCCGTCGAAGCGCGCCGGCGGCAGCGCCAGGCGCAGGAAGTCCTGCTGCCAGACCTCGCAGCCAGTGGCCTGCCGCGCCATCTCGACGAAGCGCGGCGTCCCGTCCAGGCCGACCGGCCGGTGGCCCAGGGCCGCGAACGTTTTCAGGTCGCGGCCCGGCCCGCAGCCGAAATCCAGGATGTCGTAGGGAGGCTCGCCTTCGATATGGCGCAGGAGCGCCGCGATGTTCTGGCTGACGTCGTGGTCGCGCGTGCCGGCCTCGAACGAGTCCGCGTTCTCTTGATAATGCGCGACAGTCAGGGAACTGATCTTGGCGAGGTCTTCGGCGTCGAGTTTCATGGGGTGATTGTGCCGCAAAAAAACGCATGCGGCGGTCGCCGGAAGCCAGCTCCATCCGGCTGTCTGGCAACCGGACAGATCCATTTCAACCTGCGCAAGCTTCCCATGGCGTGTCGGACGCCGGCAGTGCGCCAGCGCCAGACACCCTCACGACGCCCGGCCTCAGGCCGCCAGCCGGCCTTCGATGCTGGCCTTGGTGGCCGGCAGGTCCGCGGGCAGGCCCTGCTTCAGCTGGGCGAAGAGCTCCTGGTGCAGCGCCAGTTCGTCGCGCCAGGCGGCCGCGTCCACCGACATGACCTGCTCGAACTTGTCCGGGCTGAACTCCAGGCCGGTCCAGTCGATGTCCTGGTAGCTCGGCGAAATGCCGAACACCTGGTCCACGCCCTTGGACTGGCCGTCAATGCGGCCCAACATCCAGCGCAGCACGCGCATGTTGTCGCCGAAGCCAGGCCAGACGAACTTGCCGTCCGGCCCCTTGCGGAACCAGTTGACGCAGTAGATACGCGGCAAGGTGGCGCCCGCGGCTTCCAGCTGCTTGCCCAGCTTCAGCCAGTGGCTGAAGTAGTCGCTCATGTTGTAGCCGCAGAACGGCAACATGGCGAAGGGGTCGCGGCGCACCACGCCCTGCTGGCCGGCGGCGGCGGCGGTGGTTTCCGAGCCCATGGTGGCGGCCATGTAGACGCCTTCGACCCAGTTGCGGGCTTCGGTGACCAGCGGCACGGTGGTGGAGCGGCGGCCGCCGAAGATGAAGGCGTCGATGACCACGCCTTCGGGGTTTTCCCATTCGGGGTCGATGGACGGGCATTGCGCGGCCGGCGCGGTGAAGCGCGCGTTCGGGTGCGCGGCCTTGCGGCCGGTTTCGCGCGCGATGGCGGGCGTCCAGTCCTGGCCCTGCCAGTCGATCAGGTGCGCCGGCGGAGTGTCCGTCATGCCTTCCCACCAGACGTCGCCGTCATCGGTGAGCGCCACGTTGGTGAAGATGACGTTGGCCTTGAGCGTGGCCATGGCGTTGAAGTTGGTCTGCTCGCTGGTGCCCGGGGCCACGCCGAAATAGCCGGCTTCCGGGTTGATGGCATGCAGGCGGCCGTCCTTGCCCGGCTTGATCCAGGCGATGTCGTCGCCGATGGTGGTGACCTTCCAGCCGTCCATGCCTTGCGGCGGGATCAGCATGGCGAAGTTGGTCTTGCCGCAGGCCGACGGGAACGCCGCGGCCACGTGGTACTTGCGGCCCTTGGGCGAGGTCACGCCCAGGATCAGCATGTGCTCGGCCAGCCAGCCCTGGTCGCGGCCCATGGTGGAGGCGATGCGCAGCGCGAAGCACTTCTTGCCCAGCAGCGCGTTGCCGCCGTAGCCCGAGCCGAAGCTCCAGATTTCGCGGGTCTTGGGGAAATGGACGATGTACTTGGTCGGGTTGCACGGCCAGGCCACGTCGGCCTCGCCTGCGGCCAGCGGCTTGCCCACCGAATGCACACAGGGGACGAAGTCGCCGTCGGCGCCCAGAACGTCATAGACCTGCTTGCCCATGCGCGTCATGATGCGCATGTTCACGGCCACGTAGGGGCTGTCGGACAGTTCCACGCCGATGTGGGCGATGTCCGAACCCAGCGGGCCCATCGAGAACGGCACCACATACAGCGTGCGGCCGCGCATGGCGCCGTCGAACAGGCCGTTGAGCGTCTCGCGCATGGCGGCGGGCTCGGCCCAGTTGTTGGTCGGGCCGGCATCTTCGGCGCGGTCGGAACAAATGAAGGTGCGGTCCTCCACGCGGGCGACGTCGGAAGGATCCGAGCACGCCAGGAAGGAATTAGGCCGCTTGGCGGGGTTCAGCCTGCGCATGGTGCCCGACTGGACCATCTGTTCGCACAGCCGGTCATATTCTTCCTGGGAGCCGTCGCACCACACGATCTGGTCAGGCTTGGCCAGCGCGGCGAAGCTGGCGACCCAGTCGATCAGTCCGCGGTGCTTCACGTAGGCAGGCACGTTCAAGGCTGCCAATCCCCCATCCAAAGGCTTATTCATCGGGGTTCATCTCCATACTAGTAAGGCTAATGGTGATACGGCCCCAATTGGCATGGGGCCGTAGCAATTTGCGCCATCATACTTGCAGCGGCGGGTTGCCCGTCAACCCATCCTCTTGGACGACATTGTCACCGGTTGAGACGGGTCAAGCGTAGCGGCCGTCGCGCAGCTCGCGGCGGATGATCTTGCCGGTGGCGGTGGTCGGCAAACTGGTTACAAAGCGGATCGCGCGCGGATACTCGTGCGCCGCCAGGCGCTTGCGCACGTGGGCCTGCAGTTCCTTCACCAGCGCGTCGCTACCCTCGAAACCCTCATTCAGCACCACATAGGCCATCACGATCTCGGTGCGCTGGGCGTCGGGCACGCCCACCACCGCCGCCATGCGCACGGCGGGATGGCCGATCAGGCAATCCTCGATGGGTCCGGGGCCGATGCGGTAGCCGGCGCTGGTGATGACGTCATCGTTGCGGCCGACGAAGCGGATGAAACCCTGCGCGTCGCGCACGCCCTGGTCGCCGGTCAGCAGGTAATCGCCCGCGAACTTTTCGGCGGTGGCCTCGGGATTGTTCCAGTAGCCCAGGAACATGACCGGGTCCGGCCGCAATACGCCGATGTTGCCTTCCTGTCCATCCGCCACTTCGACGCCACTGTCATCCACAATAGCAACGCGGTGGCCCGGCGCCGCGCGGCCGATGGCGCCGATGCAGGGATCGAACAGCGACGAGCAGGACGACACCAGCATGTTGCATTCGGTCTGGCCGTAGAACTCGTTGATGGTGACGCCCAGCACGCGCCGGCCCCAGTCTATGAGTTCCGCCCCCAGCGACTCGCCGCCGCTGGCGACCGAGCGCAGCGCCAGCGCGCCGGCGCCGGCCGGCAGTTCAGTCCCGCGCATCATCTTCAGCGCCGTGGGCGGCAGGAAGGTGTGCGTCACGCCGTGGCGCGCCATCAGTTCGAAGGCGCTGGCGCCGTCGAATTTCTCGAAGCGGCGCGCCAGCACCGGCACGCCGTGGTGCCAGGACGGCAGCAGCACGTCCAGCAGGCCGCCGATCCAGGCCCAGTCGGCTGGCGTCCACATCAGCGCGGCGTTTTCCGGGAAGAACTCGTGCGACATTTCCACGCCGGGCAGATGGCCCAGCAGCACCCGGTGCGCATGCAGCGCGCCCTTGGGCTTGCCGGTGGTGCCCGAGGTATAGATGATGACGGCCGGGTCGTCGGCCGCCGTCGCCACCGGGGTGTAGTCCTCGGATTCGGCCGCCAGCGCGGCATGGAACGGCACGGCGTCGTCCGGGCAGTCCGGGTCGATGCAATAGACCACCTTCAGGTCGGGCAGCCCGGCGCGGATCTCGCGCAGCTTGCGGCAGCCTTCGGCGTCGGTCACCAATGCGGCCGCGCCGCTGTTGGCCAGGCGGTACTGGATCGCGTCCACGCCGAACAACGTGAACAGCGGCACCGCCACCGCGCCCATCTTGTAGACGGCGATATGGGTCACGGCGGTTTCGGGCGCCTGCGGCAGGTAGACGGCGACGCGGTCGCCGCGCTTGACGCCGTGGCGCTGCAGGCTGTGGGCCAGCCGGTTGGACAACGCCTTGATCTGATCGAAGGTGTAGCGCGATTGCGCGCCATCGCTTTTCTCGTAGATCAGCGCCAGCCGGCCGCTGCCGTCGGCCCACTTGTCGCAGGCGTCGACGCCGATGTTGTAGGCCGCCGGCACCTGCCATTGGAACTGGGACGCAAGCTGCGTGTAGGAATCGGCTCTGGACAGCATGGTTTGTCTCTGATGTTGTTGTCGAACGCGCCGGCGCCCGGCGCCGGCGATGTAACGTCTTGCCTCAAACTTGACCCTGGCTCAATAATAAGCCCCGCCCAACCGCAGCTCACACCCCGCCGCATGGAAAAAGCCGCCACCGTCCCGATGCGCCGACCGCCGGCCAGCGCCAAATCCGAACAGCGTATCCGCGACATCCTGCGCGTCGCCCGCCAGGTGTTTTCCGAAGCCGGCTTCCAGGCGGCCACCACCACCGAGATCGCGCAGCGCCTGGGCGTGTCCGAAGCCACGGTGTTCACCTATTTCGGCGGCAAACGCGAACTGTGCGTGCGGGTGATCAGCGACTGGTACGACGAGATCATCGCCAAGGTCGAGGACAACCTGCCCCACGTGCATGGCACGCGGGCCCGGCTGCATTACCTGGTGCACGCGCACCTGCGCCACCTGCTGGCCGAAGGCACCGGGCTGTGCGCTTTCATCCTGTCCGAAGGGCGCGCGCGCAACGACGATTTCGGCGAGGTCTACGCGCAGCTGCAACGCCGCTACACCGCGCCGCTGATGGGCATCCTGGCCCAGGGCCAGGCCGACGGCGACATCCGCCGCGACATGCCGCTGCGCCTCTTGCGCTCGGCGGTCTACGGGCCGATGGAGCACGTGCTGTGGGATGCCATCCTGCGCGGCGCGCGCGTGAACGTGGCCGCCACCGCCGACCAGCTGGTCGGCTTTCTGTGGCAGGCGCTGCAGCCGCCCGGGCAGGACGCCCTGGCGCTGGCGCAGTTCCGCGGCGAAGTGCGGGATGCCCTGCATCGGCTTCAATCGTCGGAAAACAAGGACGGCGGCTCGTACTGAGGAAAGCCGTTGTAGGCCTCGCCCCGCTCGGCGGGCGCCAGGGTCCAGGAATGGCGGGCGTTGGGCACGCCGCCATCCACCCGGATGACGCTGCCGTTGATGAAGGCCGCGGCCGGCGACAGCAGGAACACCACCGCCGCCGCCAGTTCGGCCTCGGTGCCGAAGCGCTGCAGCGGCACCTTGGTGCGCAGTTCGCGCAGCACGGCGCGGTAGTCCTCGTCGTAGCTGTCCATGCCGCTGGAGGCGATCCAGCCCGGCGCCACCGCGTTGACTCGCACGCCGGCATGGGCCCATTCGCAGGCCGCCGTTTCGGTCAGGTTCCAGACGCCGGCGCGGGCCGCGCCCGAGTGCCCCATGCCCGGCATGCCGCCCCAGATATCCGCCAGCATGTTGACGATGGCGCCGCCATGTTGGCGCATGTGCTGGGTGTAGACCTCGCGCGACATCAGGAAGGTGCCGTGCAGGTTGTTCTGCACCACCGCGTTCCAGCCGTTATAGCTGATGCGGTCCAGCGGCGCCGGGAACTGGCCGCCCGCGCAATTGAACAGGCCGTCGATGGCGCCATGCCGCGCCAGCACATCGGAAACCGCGCCGCGCACGCCGGCCTCGTCGCGGATGTCGCAGGCGTGCAGGCTGATGCGGCCGGCGGCCTCAGGGTAGATGCGGGAAATTTCGTCCTGCGCCGCCTGCAGCTTTTCCGGCTTGCGCCCGACCAGCGCCAGGCCGGCGCCCAGCGACGCCAGTTCGTGCGCGGTGCAGCGGCCCAGGCCGCTGCCGCCGCCCGTCACGACGATGGTCTTGCCCTGATAGAGGTCCGGCCGGAATACCGACGCGTAGCGTTGGCCGGCAGCCGCGCCGCCCGCGGATAGGTTCATGTCTCGCTCCTTTTCTTTTTTTGAGGATAACTCAATATTTATGAAGTTTGGATCGCGTGATCGGAGATTTCCACCTAGAATCTTCGGATAGTCCCGTTGCGTTTATTGAGCCCGAATCAAGAAAACTGGAGACCAGGAATGACCACGCCCGCCCCGCTGGACGTCGCCCACGACGGCCCCATCGCCCGCCTGACGCTGAACCGCCCCGAGATGCGCAACGCGTTCGACGACACGCTGATCGCCGCCCTGACCGGCGCCGTACAGGCGGCCGTGGACGATCCCGCCGTGCGCGTGCTGCTGCTGACCGGCGCCGGCCGAGCCTTCTGCGCCGGCGGCGACCTGAACTGGATGCGCAAGATGGCCACGCTGAGCGACGCCGAAAACCGCGCCGACGCGGCCAGGCTGGCCGGCATGCTGCACGCGATCTGGTCCTGCCCCAAGCCGGTGGTGGCCTGCGTCAACGGCGACGCCTATGCCGGCGGCATGGGCCTGGTGTCGGCCTGCGACATCGCCATCGCCGCGGACAGCGCGCACTTCTGCCTGTCGGAAACCCGGCTGGGACTGCTGCCCGCCACCATCAGCCCCTATGTGCTGCGCGCCATGGGCGAGCGCGCGGCCAACCGGTACTTCCTGACCGCCGAACGCTTTGACGCCGCGACCGCGTTCCGGCTGGGCCTGGTACACGACGTCGCGCCCCTGGCCGAACTGGCGCAACGCGCCGAGGCGCTGTGCCAGGCCCTGTGCGACAACGGCCCCGGCGCGGTGCAGGCCAGCAAGCGGCTGGTGCGCGACTTCGCCGGCCAGGAGATCGACGCCGCCCTCATCGCCGACACGGTGGAGCGCATTGCGGCCGTGCGCAGCACGGACGAAGCCCGCGAAGGCGTCAGCGCCTTCCTGGAAAAGCGCGAACCCGCCTGGCGCGCAAAGCGCTAGGCGCCCAGCCGCTCGGCCAGGAAATCCACGAAGGCCCGCAGCTTGGGCAGCGGATACCTAGTGTCCGGCCACAGCACGGAAAAGCGGCCGCCGGCATCGAGACAGTTGTCCAGCACGGTGGCGAGACGGCCTTCGTCCAAGGCCGCCCGCAGCGCGAAATCGGGTAGATAGGCCAGGCCCAGCCCCGCTTGGGCCGCGCCGATCAACGCCTCCACGCTGTTGAAGCTGAGCGCCGCAGGCGCGGGCGCGACAGGGCCGTCGCGGAACTGCCATGGCTGCACCTGGCCCGTGCCCGGATAGCGATACGCCAGCCTGGCATGTCGGTCCAGGTCGCCCGGCGCTCGCGGCGTGCCACGGGCGGCCAGATAGGCGGGCGCGCCCGCCACCACGAAGCGGTAAGGCCGCAGCGGCCGCGCCCTCAAGCGCGAATCCGCGAACTCCCCGCTTCGTATGACCGCGTCCAGCCCCTCGCCGATCACATCGACGATGCGGTCGTTGAAATCCAGCTCCAGTTCAATCTCGGGATAGCGGCGGGTGAACTCGGGCAGCAGCGGCAGCAGCAAGCGGTAGCCGATGGCCGGCACGCTGACCCGCAGCCGGCCGCGCGGCGCCTCGCGGCCCCGCGTCACCTCGGCTTCCGCCTCATCCAGTTCGTTCACGATGCGCAGGCAGCGCTCCAGGTAGAGCGCGCCCTCCTCGGTCAGGCTGATGCGGCGCGTGCTGCGGTTGAGCAGGCGCACGCCCAGCCTGTCCTCCAGCCGCGCCACGCTCTTGCCCACGGCCGAGGCCGACAGGCCCAGATGCTCGGCGGCCGCGACGTAGCTGCCGCGCTGCGCCGCGTGAACGAAGGCATGTATTCCGCTCAGGCTGTCCATTGCCGACTCATTAAGGAATATTTATCCGCTCAGAGAGGAACCTGGCGGTATTTTTGTTTCATTGACGCAATTTTATCCTTCATCGACGCCTATCCCGGCTATTCCAACCTGATTCGTCGATGCCTTCCTCTACCTCCGTTCCCGTTTCCCCGGGCTGGACCGTGCTTGCCGTCTGCACGGCCGCCCTCATCCTGCCCTTGAGCTTTTCCGGCGGCGCCGTCGCCACGCCCGCCATCGGCCGCGACCTGGGCGGCGGCGCCCAGGCGCTAGGCTGGATCACCAACGCCTTCATGCTGAGCTTCGGCAGCCTGCTGATGGCGGCCGGCACGCTGGCCGACGCCTACGGCCGCAAGCGCCTGTTCGTGTCCGGCGTGACCTTGTTCGCGCTGGTATCGGTTGCGCTGGCGCTCGCGCCCACGGTGGCCTGGCTGGACGGCCTGCGCGCGCTGCAAGGCGCGGGCGCCGCCGCGGCCCTGGCCGGCGGCTCGGCGTCCCTGGCCCACGCCTGCCCGGGCCCGGCGCGCACCCGCGCCTTCGGCCTGCTCGGCGCCAGTTTCGGCGCGGGCCTGGCGCTGGGGCCGATGCTGGCCGGACTGCTGATCGACAGCCTGGGCTGGCGCTCGGTCTTTCTGTCGAGCGCGGCGGTCGGCGCGCTGGCGCTGGCCGTTGCCCTGCCCCGGATGCAGGAATCACGGGATCCGCAAGCAGGCCCGCTGGACTGGGCCGGCAGCCTGGCCTTCACCTGCGCGCTGGCGCTATTGACCTGGGGCATCCTGGAAACGCCCGCCGCGCGCGGCGCGTCGGCGCTCGCCTGGAAGCTGCTGGCGGCGGCGGCGCTGTGCCTGCTGGCCTTCGTCGCGATCGAGCGGCGCGTGCGCCGGCCGATGCTGGATCTGGCGCTGCTGCGCTACCCGCGCTTTGTCGGCGTGCAGATGCTGCCCGTGGCCACCTGCTATTGCTATGTGGTGCTGCTGGTGCTGCTGCCGATCCGCTTCATCGGCATCGAGGGGCGCGGCGAAGCCGGCGCGGGACTGGCAATGGCAGCCCTGTCCGCGCCGCTGCTCTTCATGCCGGCGGTCGCCGTCTGGACCACGCGCTGGATGAGCGCGGGCCGCAGCTGCGCGCTGGGTTTGCTTGCCGCCGCCCTGGGCCTATATTGGCTCAGCCGCATCGGCGTCGCGCAGCCGGCCCAGGCTGCGCTCTGGCCCATGCTGCTGATCGGCGCGGGCACCGGCCTGCCCTGGGGCCTGATGGACGGCCTCTCCATGAGCGTCGCGCCGCCCGAGCGCGCGGGCATGGCAGCCGGCATCTTCAGCACCACCCGCGTGGCCGGAGAAGGC
Source organism: Achromobacter xylosoxidans (assembly GCF_002192695.1). Classification (GTDB taxonomy): domain Bacteria; phylum Pseudomonadota; class Gammaproteobacteria; order Burkholderiales; family Burkholderiaceae_B; genus Achromobacter; species Achromobacter xylosoxidans_C. The sequence goes on along the minus strand of NZ_MTLG01000065.1, from coordinate 26,453 downwards.
ATCGCGCTGGCCAGCGTCAACGCCTTGCTGAGCTTGTTGATCTCCCACCGGCTCGGCGCGGATCCCGGCGCCGCCGCGCAATACCTCGCGGCCGGCGACATGGCGCAGGCCCTGGCCCAGTTGCCCGGCACGGCCCCGGCCCTGCTGCGCCAGGCTTATGACGACGCCTTCCGCCAACTGCTGCACGCGCTGATCGCGATCACGCTGGCCTGCGCCGCCGTGGTGGCGCTGTTCCTGGATGCGCCGCGCAGCCAGACGCTGCAGGCACGCATGCCATAATTCCAGGCGCAATTTCAGGAAGTCTCATGCCACACGCTTTTCCTCCCCTGAACGCCGAGCGCCTCTGGGCCCGCGTCGAAACCCTGTCCCGCTACACCCTGCCCGACGTCCCCTGGACCCGCCGCGCGTTCTCGCCGCTGTTCGATGAAGCCCGCGCCTGGCTGCGCGGCGAATTCGAGGCCGCGGGCCTCACGACCCGCCTGGACGCCGGCGGCAACCTGATCGGCACGCTGGCCGGACGCGATCCGGCGCGCAAGCCCATCGCCACCGGCTCGCACTGCGACACCGTCATGGCCGGGGGCCGCTTCGACGGCATCATCGGCGTGCTGGCCGGCATCGAAGTCGCCCACACCCTGCGCGAGCAAGGCGTGCAGCTGGAACACCCCTTCGAGGTCATCGACTTCCTGTCCGAGGAACCCAGCGACTACGGCATTTCCTGCGTCGGCAGCCGTGCGCTCTGCGGCCAGCTGACGCCCGACATGCTGGCCGCCCGCAACCCCGCGGGCGAGACGCTGGCGGCCGGCATCGCCCGCATCGGCGGCGACCCCTCGGCGCTGGGCGCGCCGCTGCGCGCGGCCGATGGCACCGCGGCGTTCGTCGAACTGCACATCGAACAAGGCCCGGTGCTGGAAAGCCGCGGCCTGCCCATCGGCGTGGTCACCAACATCGTCGGCATCCGCCGCGTGCTGATCACGGTGGAAGGCCAGCCCGACCATGCCGGCACCACGCCCATGGACATCCGCCGCGACGCCCTGGTGGGCGCGGCCCGCATCATCGACGCCGCCCACCGCCAGGCCAGCGCGGCCAGCGGCAATCCGCATTACGTGGTCGCCACGGTGGGCCGTTTGTCCATGACGCCCAACGCCGCCAACGCGGTGCCCGGCCGGGTCGAGCTGACGCTGGAAATGCGCAGCGACAGCGACGCCGTGCTGGACGCCTTTCCCGAAACCCTGATGGCAGGCGTGGCCGCGGACCTGACCGCGCTGCGCCTGTCCGCCAGCTTCACGCAGCTGAGCCGCGCGCGGCCCACGGACTGCACGCCGCTGGTGATGGACGCGGTGCAGGCCGCCGCCGACCAGTTGGGCTACGCCTCCATGCGCCTGCCCAGCGGCGCGGGCCACGACGCGGTCTACATGGCGCCCACCGGCCCCATCGGCATGATCTTTATCCCCTGCCTGAACGGCCGCAGCCACTGCCCGGAAGAGTGGATCGAACCCGCGCAGCTGTTGGACGGCACCCGCGTGCTGTACCAATCCGTGCTGGAACTGGACCGCAAGCTGCGCGCCGCCTGAGGCCAGGGCATCCCTGCCGGGCCCGCGGGTATCTCCCGCCCGCGGGCGGCGCGCTGCCATAATGGGCGCCTCGCGCCGCGACCGGCGCCCCTCTTCCGCCTTGCCCGCCCCATGGAACAGATAGAACTCAACGACAGCACCGCCGACCGCTACCTGCTGGACGCGCCCGGACTGTCCCTGCTGGTCTTCCACAGCCGCACCTGTGGCACCTGCCGCGTCGCCCGCGAACAGCTGCCGCAGCTGGAGCTGCCCGTGGAACGCGTGTGCTGGGTCGACGCCGGCGACAACCGCGGCCTGGTCGAGCGCTACGAAGTCTTCCACCTGCCCGCCATGTTCGTGACGCGCGACGGCGCCTACTTCGGCCCGGTCCAATCGACCCTGGCGGACTGGGACCTGCGCCAGCAGATCGGGCTGGCCCTGGACAGCTACCCCGCCGAACTGCCGTGAGCGCCGTCCAGCCCTTGCGCCGGCCGTTGGACGGGCTGGCGACCGGCGCCATGCTGCTGTTGTGCGTCTGCTGGGGCTTCCAGCAGATCGCCATCAAGCTGGTGGCCGCGGACGTGTCGCCCATCATGCAGATCGGACTGCGCTCGGCGTTCGCGGCGCTGGTGCTGGCCGTGGCCGTGTGGCGGCGCGAAGGCCTGCGCGCCGTCATGGACGGCACGGCGCTGCCCGGCCTGATCGTGGGCCTGCTGTTCGCCGGAGAGTTTTTGTTCGTGGCGCAGGGCTTGGTCTACACCACGGCCTCGCACATGTCGGTGTTCCTGTACACCGCGCCCATCTTCGCCGCGCTGGGGCTGCACTGGCTGCTGCCCGAGGAACGCCTGAAGCCGCTGCAATGGGTAGGCGTGGCCGTTGCGTTCTGCGGCATCGCCGTGGCCTTCCTCGGCAAGGGCCAGCCGGCGGGTTCCGCCGGCGCGCCCAACATGCTGCTGGGCGACGCCATGGGCCTGCTGGCCGGCCTGTTCTGGGGCGCCACCACGGTGGCGATCCGCAAGACCTCGCTGTCCGAAGCCGCGCCCGCCAAGACGCTGTTCTACCAGATGGCGGTCGCGGCCGTCGCGCTGCTGGCCTATGCCGCGGCCACCGGCAACGCCGGTTTCCGCTACACGCAGGCGGCGGTGCTCAGCGTCGCCTTCCAGTCCGTGGTGGTGGCCTTGTCCAGCTACCTGGCGTGGTTCTGGCTGCTGCGCCGCTACCTGGCTTCGCGCCTGTCGATCCTGTCGTTCATGACGCCGCTGTTCGGCGTGAGCTTCGGCGTGCTCATCCTGGATGAACCGCTGGACGCCGGCTTCGTGCTGGGCGCCCTGCTGGTGCTGGCCGGCATCTCCCTGGTGAGCGGCGCCGAATTGCTGCGCGAGAAGCTGCGGCGCGCGCGCTGAGCCGCCCGCGCCTAGGGCCTGGATCGCGGCGCGGGAGCCGCGCCCAGGTTCAGCACGATCAGCGCGGCGCCGCCCAGCACCAGGGCGAATCCCCACCAGTCCAGCGCGGCAGGCCGGTCGCCCACCAGCGCCATCGCGCCCAGCACCCCCACCACCGGCACCATCAATGTGGTCAGCGCGGCCACCGTAGCGCTGACGCGCTCGCTCAGCACGAACCAGAGCCAGTACGCGACGGCCGTGCCCAGGATGATGTGGAACGACAGCGCCGCCACCACGCGGCCGTTCCAGCCCTGAGTGGGAAACGATTCGCCCGCGATCAGCATGCCGCCCAGGGCGCAGGCCGCTCCCACCGCCAACTGCCAGGCCGTGACGACGATGCGGTCGCCGGCCACCGGCCAGCCCTTCAGATAGACCGTGCCGGCGGCCCAGCCGAAAGCCGCCACCAGCGGAAACACCAGGCCCTTGGCCGCGGCCACGTCGTGTTCGCCAAAGACCGCGCGCAGCACCGGCCAGGCCAGGATGGAAACCCCGGCCGCGCCCAGCAGCAGCGCCAGCGCCCGGCGTCGGTCCAGGCGTTCGCCCAGCACCGCCCAGGCCAGCAAGGCCGACATCATGGGCATGGTGAAGGTCAGCACCGCCGCGCGCGAGGTGCTGGTGCTGAGCTGCGCCCAAGCCACCAGCAAATTGAAGGCCGCGACGGCGAGCAGGCCGCCCACGATGATGCCGCGCCACGACTCGCGCGGCGGCAGCAAGGCCACCCGCTTGGCACGCGCCAGCAGCAACAGCAGCAGCGCGCCGCTGCCCAGGCCGAGCAGGCGCAACGTGAACGGCGGAAAGATCGACAGGATGATCTTCACCGCCGGCCAGTTCAGGCCCCAGAACAGGGCCAGCGCAACCGGGATCAGGCGCACGCGGCGCGCGCCTCTGCCGTCAGTTCGGACAGGCCCTGCCGCTGCCGGCCTTGCGCATCGAAATTGTCCGGGCTCAGCCAGCGTTCATAGGCGGCGCGCAACGCCGGCCAGTCGCCGTCGACCATGGCGAACCAGGCCGTGTCGCGGCTGCGGCCCTTGTACACCGTGGCCTGGCGGAAGATGCCCTCGAACTGGAAACCCAGCCGCAGGGCGGCCGCGCGTGACGGCGCGTTCAGGCTGTCGCATTTCCATTCGTAGCGGCGGTAACCCAGCTCGTCGAACGCGCGGCGCATCAGCAGGAACTGGGCCTCGGTGGCGATGCGGGTACGCTTGAGCAGGCGCGAGAACGACACGAAGCCGACCTCGATCGCGCCGTTGGCAGGATCGATGCGCATCAGCGCCAGCGTACCAATGGCGCGGCCCGTTTCCAGGTCGATGATGGCGTGGTGCAAGGGGTCGTTGCCAGCCTGCGCCTTCTCGGCGAACTGGCGGTAGGCCGCCAGGTCCGCGAAGGGCCCCACCGACATATAGGTCCAGTCGCTGTCGTCCGGCGCCTGGCTGAACGCGTGGTACAGGTCCTCCGCGTGGCGCTCGGCCGACAGCGGCTCCAGCCGGCAATAGCGGCCGACGATGGGCGTCAGGGGCGGACGCGGACGCGCGGTCCAGCCCGTCATGTCCGGGCCGATGGGTTGCTGGTAGGCGTTGACGCGGGGTTGCATGCTACGGGGCCTCTTCAGGTTGGCGCGCCGCCCGACGGGACGAACGCAGTACGCATGCCCTCACGATATCGGAATCGTGGCATCATAAAAAGCACCACGATCCCGAATTTTAATAGGGCCAAGATGAACACCCCCGCCCTGCTTTCCAGCCCGCTCACGCGCGGCCCCGGCGCCCTGCCGCGCCAGCGCCAACTGATCCAGCGCCTCAAGCAGGCGATCCTGGCCGGACAGCTACCCGCGGGCGGCAAGCTGCCTTCGTCGCGCGCCTTGTCCGAGGAACTGGCCATCTCGCGCAACACGGTGCTGATCGCCTACGAACAGCTCACGGCCGAAGGCTACGTGATCGCCGACCGCCAGGGCACGCGGGTGGCGCCCCTATCGGCCGCCGCGGCCATCGCCGCCAAGCGCGCAACCCCGCCCGCGGACCAGCCCTCGCTCACGGCCAAGCGGCTGACGCGCATCGTGTCCACGCGCTACGCCCACGACGGCTCGCTTCCCATGACGCCCGGCACGCCGGCGCTGACGCAGTTCCCCATCAACGCCTGGCGCCGCGCGCAGGACCGCGCGCTGCAAGCCGCCCCGGCCACCGCCTTGGGCTACGGCCATCCCGTGGGCGAGCCGGCGCTGCGCGAAGCCATCGCCCAATACCTGCGCGTGTCGCGCGGCGTGCGTTGCGACGCCTCGCGCATCGTCATCACCGAAGGCGCCCAGGGCGCGCTGGCGCTGTGCGTGCAACTGCTGACCAACCCCGGCGACACCGCCTGGCTGGAAGACCCCGGCTACCGCGGCGCCAAGTCCGCCTTCCATGGCGGCGACCTGGACGTGGTTGCCATGCGCGTGGACGCGGACGGCATCGTGATTCCCGAAAGCGCCTGGCAGGAACGCCCGCCCCGCCTCATCCAGACCACGCCGTCGCACCAGTACCCGACCGGAGCCGTGCTGTCTTTGCCGCGCCGCCTGGGTCTGATCGAACGCGCCCGCCAAGCCGGCGCCTGGATCATCGAGGACGACTACGACAGCGAGTTCCGCCACCAGGGCGAACCGATCGCCGCGATGCAGGGCCTGGTCGAGGACGCGCCGGTGCTCTACGTGGGCACCTTCAGCAAGACTATGTTCCCGGCGCTGCGCCTGGGTTTCGTGGTGCTGCCCGAAGCCATCGCCGCGCAGGCGATGCCATCCATCATCGAGATGCTGCGCGGCGGCCACCGGCTGGAACAGCTGACCATGGCTGCCTTCATGGAAAACGGCCAGTTCTCGCGCCATCTGGGCCGCATGCGGCGCCTGTACCGCGAACGCCAGGGAGCGTTGCGCGACGCCCTGGCTGCGCATCTGGGGATCGAACACGAAGTCCTGGGCGGACACTCCGGCCTGCATCTGACGGTGCGGCTGCCTGCGGCGTATCCCGACCGCGAGATCGTGGAGCAGGCGCGCAAGATCGGCATGAATCCAGGCGCGCTGTCGTCGTTCGCGGTGGCGCCGCGGGCGGAAGATAACGGGCTGGTGATCGGATATGGGAATACGGGGGCCGAGCGGTTTCCGGCGTTGGTGCAGAGGTTGAGGAAGGTGGTGTTGGCGGCGCGGCAGACACAGACTTCGTAGGTCCGCCATGGATTCATGCTGCGGCCGCGCAGCACTTCGTAGGTCGCCCATCGGCGCGGGCGGCGAGGCGGCTCGCGCCCACGATTGCGGTCCGGAGCCTTCGCTCCGGACTGCCCCGTCGTCATCTTCGTCCAGGCCTTCGGCCTTCCCTTCAGATTCCCTCGGGCGCATCGAGGTTGCGAGCCGCCTCACCGCCCGCGCCGCTGGGCTGCCGCCGTCTTGGCTTGTTGCGCTGCTGGAACCGTGGTCAGGGGCGAGTCGTGGGCTGCCTGTATTAGTCGGCCGCCCGGGCGGCCGACTAATACATACGCGATTCATGAAATCTCGATAGTGTTCGCTGCGCGAATGGCGCGACAGCGCATCAGTTGGGCTGCCATTGTCTTGGCTTGTAGTGCCGCTGGAGCAGTGGTCAGGGCGAGTCGTGAGCTGCCCGTATCAATCGGCCGCCCGGGCGGCCGATTGATACATACGCGATTTATAAAATTTCTATAGTGCTCGCTACGCGAATACGGCGAATCGTCTGCCCATGCACCGACTCCTGTAGGGAAGCGATGACAAACAGCGCGCAGCGCCATCACTCGCCGCAAGACACCGCGTAAGCTCCCAAAGGCCGCCCGCGCGGCCGGCCGGGAGCGGGCCCCGCAAGACCTTACGCCAGACCCCACTGATGGCGAGCACGCCAAGCACACCACCCGCCCCAGCGCCCGTGAAGTTTCAACCGCCGGAGCCAGCCGCGGCGTGGGCCTGGGGCGAGCGGGCCGTCGATAAGCCCGAGGGAATCTGAAGGAAAGGCCGCAGGCCTTGACGAAGATGACGACGGGGAAGTCCGGAGCGAAGGCTCCGGACCGCAATCGTTGGCCCGCTCGCCCCAGGCCCACGCCGCGGCTGGCGCCTAAAGAAGAAAAACAACACCCGCAAAAACACCACCACCCGCAAACCGCGACACCACAAAACCCATCAATTAATCAACCCACCCAACACCAACACCGCCAAAAACCCCCAAACCAAAACCCCCAACAAACTCCGCCTCAACAACGCCTTGACCGCCGCCCAAAGCAGCATCAACCCAACAGCCAACACCACCAGATTGAACACCGACGGACTCATCCCCATCGCGCCCGACAACCCCGCATAGAAGTCGCCCAGCGCGCCGCCGATTCCGCCCAGCAGCCATTTCAAGCCCGCGACGACGCCGCGCAGCGCCTCGCCCAGCATGCCGCCCAGCGACGCGAAGAAGCCCTCCTCGGCCTGCATCAGCGACGGTTATCCATCAGCATGCGCACCGCCAGCCCGGCCAGCACCGTGCCCATCAGCCAGCGCTGCACCACCATCCACAAGGGACGGCCCGCCAGGAACCCGGCGATGGAACCGGCCATGATGGCGATCAGCGCATTGACCGTCAGGCTGATCGCGACCTGCGTCATGCCCAGCGCCAGCGACTGCGTGAACACGCTGCCGCGCTCGGGCTGGATGAACTGCGGCAGCAGCGACACGTACATGATGGCAATCTTGGGATTGAGCAGATTGGTCACCAGGCCCATCGTGAACAGCGTGCGCGGGCTGCTCTTGGGCAGCTCGCGCACCTGGAACGGCGAACGCCCGCCCGGACGCAGCGCCTGCCAAGCCATGTACAGCAGATACAGCGCGCCGCCGATGCGCAGCGCGTCGTAGGCGTAGGGCACCGCCATCAGCAGCGCCGTGATGCCGAAGGCCGCGCAGAGCACGTAGAAGATGAAGCCGACCGCCACGCCCCCCAGCGAAATCAGGCCGGCCTGCGCGCCCTGCGAGATGGAGCGGGAAACCAGATAGATCATGTTGGGCCCGGGCGTGAGCACCATGCCCAGGGCAACCAGGGCGAACGTCATCAGATGGGTAAGGTCGGGCATGATGGGCCGGCGCGGGGCCGCGCGGAAAGTGGAAAGGTGAACTCACACCTTAGCGCAAAACTGTATCGGAACAGCGAACTTCCGGGAGGGGTTTGCGGACCAGTGGCGCCGGCGATACAGTTGACCGGTTCCCACGCCTGGAGGGCCGGACATGCCACAAGCGCATCCTCATCCGAAAGACGGCGCCATCCGCGTCGGTATTGGCGGCTGGACCTACGCCCCCTGGCGCGGCGCCTTCTACCCCGACACCCTGGCGCATGCGCGCGAACTGGAATACGCCAGCCGCCAGCTCACCGCCATCGAGATCAACGGCACCTACTACAGCACCCAGAAGCCGGCCACCTTCGCCAAATGGCGCGATGAAACGCCCGAAGGCTTCGTGTTCTCGTTGAAGGCCTCCCGCTACGCGACCAACCGCCGCGAACTGGCGGGCGCCAAGGATTCGATCCACCGCTTCGTGCACAGCGGCATCGCCGAGCTGGGTCCGAAGCTTGGGCCCATCGTCTGGCAGTTCGCGCCGACCAAGGCGTTCGACGCGGAAGACTTCGGCGCCTTCCTCGCGCTGCTGCCGGACAAGGTCGACGGCTTGCCGCTGCGCCATGTGCTGGACGTGCGCCATGCCAGTTTCGCCTGCGAGGAATACCTGGAGCTGGCGCGGCGCCACGGCGCCGCCACCGTCTATACGGACAGCGAGGATTACCCGTCCATTGCCGACCGCACGGCCGATTTCGTCTATGCGCGGCTGATGCGCGCCAGCACGGCCTACAAGGCGGGTTACGCGCCCAAGGCGCTGGACGCCTGGGCGGAGCGCCTGCGCGGCTGGGCGCGCGGGGGCCATCCGGCCGACCTGCCGCTGGTCGGCACGCCGGCCAAGCAGGCGCGGCCAGGGAAGGTGTACGCCTACTTCATCAATGGCGCGAAGGAACGCGCGCCGATGGCGGCGCGCGCCCTGATCGAACGCCTGTAGCGCGCCTTACTGCGCGACCGGGGTACGCAGGGTCACGAACTCTTCGGCGGCCGTGGGATGGATGCCGATGGTCTCGTCGAATACCTGCTTGGTCGCGCCGGCCTTCAGCGCGATGGCGATGCCCTGCACGATCTCGCCCGCGTCCGGGCCGACCATGTGCACGCCCAGCACGCGGTCGGTCTTGGCGTCCACGATCAGCTTCATCAGCGTCTTTTCCTGCGACTCGGTCAGCGTCAGCTTCATGGGCCGGAAGCGGCTTTCGAACAGTTTGACCTCGTGGCCGGCGGCGCGCGCCTCTTCGGTGGTCATGCCGACCGTGCCGATGTTGGGCAGGCTGAACACCGCGGTCGGGATCAGCTGGTAGTCGACCTTGCGGTATTCCTCGGGACGGAACAGGCGCCGCGCCACCGCCATGCCTTCGGCCAGCGCGACCGGCGTCAGCGGCACCCGGCCGATCACGTCGCCGATGGCCAGGATGGAAGGCTCGGCCGTGCGGTATTCGTCGTCGACCTCGATGAAGCCGCCCTTGCCCAGCTTGACCGCCGTGTTCTCCAGGCCCAGGTTGTCCAGCATGGGCCGCCGGCCGGTGGCGTAGAACACGCAATCGGCCTCGACCACGGAGCCGTCCTTCAAGGTGGCGGCCAGCGTGCCGTCGGCCTGCTTGTCGATGCGCGTCACTTCCGAGTTGAAGCGCAGGTCGATGCCCTTTTTCACCAGTTCGTCGCGCAGATGCTCGCGCACGCCCTGGTCAAAGCCGCGCAGAAACAACGGACCGCGGTAGACCTGCGTGGTCTGCGCGCCCATGCCGTTGAAAATGGAGGCGAATTCCACGGCGATATAGCCGCCGCCCACCACCAGCACGCGGCGCGGCAGCTCCTTCAGGAAGAAGGCTTCGTTCGACGTGGTGGCGTGTTCCTTGCCCGGAATGTCCGGCACCTGGGGCCAGCCGCCGGTCGCCACCAGGATATTGGCGGCGCGGTGGGATTTGCCGTTGATCTCGACCGTGTGCGGATCCAGGATGCGGGCGTGGCCTTCCAGCAGCGTCACGCCGCTATTGACCAGCAAATTGCGGTAAATGCCGTTAAGACGTTCGATTTCCCGATTCTTGTTCGCGATCAGCGTGGGCCAGTCGAAGCTGGCCTCGCCGGCGCTCCAACCGAAGCCGCGCGCCTGCTCGAAGTCCTCGCTGTAGTGCGCGCCATAGACCAGCAGCTTCTTGGGCACGCAGCCCACGTTGACGCAGGTGCCGCCCAGGTAGCGGCTTTCCGCCACTGCCACGCGCGCGCCGAAGCCCGCGGCGAAACGCGCCGCGCGCACGCCGCCGGAGCCTGCGCCGATCACAAACAGATCAAAATCGAATGCCATGGTGTTTCCTTCGCGTCGCCTTGCGGCGCCGCGTTCACTGTCCGGGAAAGCTGTATTTAACACCACCCGGCGTCCGCACCCGGCCGGCTACGGTTTGCAGGCGGCCGCTATTGCTATACAGTGGCCCGCAGGCTGGCCGCCGCGCGCAGCCCTATCCCTGGAGCAGATCCCATGTCGCTTGAAACCTGGCTGGCTTTCCTGGGCGCGTCCGCCCTCCTCGTGATGCTGCCCGGCCCCACGATACTCACCGTCATCAGCTACTCCATCGCGCAAGGCCGGCGCGCCCGCCTGCCGCTGGTGCTGGCGGTGGCGCTGGGCGACTCCACCGCCCTGCTGCTGTCGCTGCTGGGCCTGGGCGCCCTGCTGGCGGCGTCGGCGTTCTGGTTCACGGTGGTCAAGATCGTCGGCGGCCTGTACCTGCTGTACCTGGGCTTCAAGCTGTTGCGCGCCGGCGTCTCGCCCGCGACTCTGCCCGCCGCCAGCGCGTCGGGTTCGCGCTGGAAGCTGTTCGCCAACACCTATCTGGTGACGGCGCTGAACCCCAAGGGCATCATCTTCTTCGTGGCCTTCCTGCCGCAGTTCATCGATCCGGCGGGCGACGTGACGCGCCAGCTCTGGATCCTGTCGGCGACCTTCGTCGCCTGCGCCGGCATCAACGCCATGGCCTATGCCATCTTCGCCGGGTCGGCCCGGCGCCTTTTGGCCTCGCCCCGCGCCCAGCGCGGCTTCAACCTGGGCGGCGGCGCCCTGCTGTCCGCCGCCGGGATCTGGGCCTTGCTGGCGCGGCGCGTCTAGCCTGCCCCTAGGGCCGCGCCGCGGACACGGCCTCCGGGTCGATGCCGTAGCGGGCGATGGCGTCGGCCGCGCGCTCCTGCGGCATCAGTCCGTCGTCCGCCAGCGCCTTCAGGGCCGCCAGCGCGATGTGATGCCGGTCCACCTCGAAATAGGCGCGCAGCGCCGCCCGCGTGTCGGACCGGCCAAAGCCGTCGGTGCCCAGCGTGACGTAGCGGCGGTCCTGCATGAACGGACGTATCTGTTCGGCCACCGTCTTCATGTAGTCGGTGGCGGCCACCACCGGCCCCTCGCTGTCCGCCAGGACCGTTTCCGCGTAGCCGCGGCGCCTGTCCTCCAGCGGATGCAGGCGGCTCCAGCGTTCGGCTTCCTGGCCGTCGCGGCCCAGCTCCGAATAGCTGGTCACGCTCCAGACGTCGGCCGCCACGCCGAAGTCCTGCCGCAGCAACTCGGCCGCCGCCAGCGTTTCGCCCAGGATGGCGCCGCTGCCCAGCAACTGCACCCGCAGCGCACCCTCGCCGCCTTCGCGCAGGCGGTACATGCCGCGCAGGATGCCTTCCTCGGCGCCTTGCGGCATGGGCGGATGCGCGGTCTTCTCGTTGATCAGCGTCAGGTAGTAGAAGACGTCTTCTTCCTCCTGGTACATGCGGCGCATGCCGTCCTGCACGATCACCGCGATTTCATAGGCGTAGGCCGGGTCGTAGGCCACGCATGAAGGAATGACCGAGGCCAGCACGTGGCTGTGGCCGTCGTCGTGCTGCAGGCCCTCGCCTTCCAGCGTGGTGCGCCCGGAGGTCGCGCCCAGCAGGAAGCCGCGCGCGCGGATGTCGCCCGCCGCCCAGGCCAGGTCGCCCACGCGCTGGAAGCCGAACATGGAATAGAAGATGTAGAACGGAATGGTGGCCACGCCGTGCGTGCTGTGCGCGGTGGCGGCCGCGATCCACGACGCCATCGCGCCCGACTCGTTGATGCCTTCCTGCAGGATCTGGCCGCGCCGGTCTTCACGGTAGACGCTCAGCTGGTCGGCGTCCTGCGGCGTATACAGCTGCCCCACGTGCGAATAGATGCCCACCTGCCGGAACATGCCGTCCATGCCGAAGGTGCGCGACTCGTCGGGCACGATGGGCACCACGCGCTGGCCGATGGCGGGGTCCTTGAGCAATTGCGCCAGCACCCGCACGAAGGCCATGGTGGTGGAGAACTCGCGGCCGTCGCTGCCCTTCAGGTGCGCGGCGAAAGCCTCCAGCGGCGGCGTGGCCAACGGCCCGGGCCCGGCCGGCCGGCGCGGCAGATGGCCGCCGGCGCGCGCGATCGCGGCATCGAAGTAGGCCCGTTCGGGACTGCCGGGCGCGGGCTTGATGTAGGGAATCTGTTCGAGCTGATCGTCCGGCACCGGGATGGCGAAGCGGTCGCGGAATGCGCGCACGGCCGGATCCGCCATCTTCTTCTGCTGGTGGTTGGTGTTGGCGGCCTCGCCCGCCGCGCCCATGCCATAGCCCTTGACGGTCTTGGCCAGGATGACGGTGGGCTGGCCGCGGTGGGCCAGCGCGGTGGCGTAGGCCGCGTAGACCTTGGCCGGATCGTGTCCGCCGCGGTTCAGCGCGCCGATCTCTTCGTCGCTCAGGTGCGCCACGCGCTCCAGCAGCACGGGATCGGCGCCGAAGAAATGTTCGCGCACATAGGCGCCGCCGCGCGCCTTGAACACCTGGTACTCGCCGTCCACGCACTGCATCATGCGCCGCCGCAGGCGGCCGTCATGGTCTTGCGCCAGCAGCGCGTCCCAGCCGGCTCCCCAGATCACCTTGATGACGTTCCAGCCAGCGCCGCGGTACACGCTTTCCAGCTCCTGGATGATCTTGGCGTTGCCGCGCACCGGGCCGTCCAGGCGTTGCAGATTGCAGTTCACCACGAAGACCAGGTTGTCCAGTTTCTCGCGCCCGGCCATCGCCACCGCCGCCAGCGTCTCGGGCTGGTCCTGTTCGCCGTCGCCCAAAAAGCCCCAAACCTTGCGGCCCTGCGCGGGGATCAGCTCGCGGTCTTCCAGGTAGCGCATGTAGCGCGCCTGGTAGGCGGCCATCAGCGGCCCCAGGCCCATCGACACCGTCGGGAACTGCCAGAACCCGGGCATGGTGCGCGGATGCGGATAGGACGCCAGCCCGCCGCCGGCCGTCTCGCGCCGGAAGCGGTCGAGTTCGTCCTCGGAGATGCGGCCTTCCAGATAGGCGCGCGCATAGATGCCGGGCGCGGAATGGCCCTGGATGTACAGCATGTCGCCCAGGAAGTCCGGCGTGGCCGCGCGGAAGAAATGGCGGAAGCCGGTTTCGTACAGCGTCGTGGCCGAGGCGTAGGTCGCGATGTGTCCGCCCACGCCCGATGTCTTGCCCGCGCGCAGCACCATGGCCATGGCGTTCCAGCGCAGATAGGCGTCCAGCCGCAGTTCGATGCCCATGTCGCCCGGAAACAGGCCCTGCTCCGCCGGCCTGATCGTGTTCACGTAGGGCGTGGCGTTCGGCGCGGCATAGCCGCCGTGGCCGGCGCGGTCCTGGCCGATCAACTGGTCCAGCAAGTAGTGGGTGCGCGGCCGGCCCTCGTGGGCCAGCACGGCCTGCATGGCTTCCAGCCATTCCTGGGTTTCCTGCGGATCGGCGTCGGTCGGTTCTATCGGGGTATCCATGGCGTCCTCCTGGTGGGCGCGAAGACGGCATCCCGGTGTACGGCCGCCATCATTTCGCATCGTGAATTGCAATTGCATCATGTGCAATTGCAATCGTATGGAGGAATCTTGATAATTGCAAGTGCAACTATTAAGACCATGGCCCCGGCCGTCGCCGCTAGCGGGACGCGGCCATCATGAATTCGACCGCGGCCCTCAAGGTCGGCTCGTCCGCGGACGAGCCGCCGCGCGGCGGCATCGCGCCCTTGCCCTTGAGCACGGTGGCCAGCAGCGCGTCCGTGCCTTGCGCAATAAAGGGCGACCAGGCTTGCTTGTCGCCCAGCCTGGGCGCATTGGCGACCCCGCTAGCGTGGCACACGACGCAGGCGGACTTGTAGAGTTTTTCACCGGCGGGGTTGACGGCGGCCAGCGTCTCCGCGCCCGCTTGCGGGACGGGCAGGCTGACCAGGGCGGCGGCGAACGCGATTCGATAAAGCGAGGACATGGCAAGGCTCCGGAAGGTAAAGGCTGGAGGGCGTGGCGGACGGACCGGGGCAAGGCGCGCGCGGGGCGCGCCCTGCCGCCGCACTCAGCGCGGGATCGGACCCGGCGCCTTGATCTGCTTCATCAGGTCGTCATTCCATTTGCCCTCGACCTTGATATGCCCGGCCGCGCCCAGCTCGAAGGCTTCGATCAGGTTGTGGTTCAGGTAGGCGTATACGCCGGGCTGCTTGAAGGTGTAGAGCGCCGCGCCCGCCGAACCGCCGCGGATGAACCAGGTCTCCAGGTCCTTCTGCGGCGGATTGGCGAACTTGCCGGTCTCCCAGACCCAGTCGCCGTGGCCGCCGATCAGATGCGGGCGCGTATCGCGGTTGGCCTGCGAATGGATCAGCAGCACCGTCTCGCCCACCTTGGCCGTGAGCGCGTTCGCGCCCGTCAAGGCCCCGACCTTGCCGTTGAAGACGATGTGCGACGGCGTCAGCGTGCGCATGACTTCCACCGTGTCGCCATAGCTTTCCGCCAAGGTCGCATAGTCCTTGTACTTGCCGTTGGCGTCCTTGGGGATGTACAGGTCGAACTCGCCTATCGTGTAGGCGCGGTCGTAGCGCAGCGGCTTGCCCTGCGGGTCCTTCAGGCCGTCGCGCGGCAGCACCATCAGCGTGCCGCTCATGCCCGCCACCACGTGCCAGGGCACCATGCCTTCGGGCGCACAGTGGTAGACGAAGGTGCCGCTGCGGTCCGCCTTGAAGCGCAGCGTGGCCTGCTCGCCCGGATTCACGTTGGTGAGCTTGGCCCCGCCCAGCGCGCCGGTGGCCGCATGGAAATCCACGTTGTGCGGCATGGCATTGGTGGCCGGATTGACCAGGGTCAGCTCGACATAATCGCCTTCATGCACCACCAGGGTCGGACCGGGCATGGACCCATTGAACGTCATCGCCTGCAAGGTCGTGCCCTTGTCGTCGATGACCATCTTCTTTTCCTCGATGGTCATCGTGAATTCGATCATCTTGGGGCCCGAACGGGCCACCTGCTCATGCGGATGGACCATGGGCGGGGCGACCAGCGCGACCTTGGCGCGTTCCAGCTGGTCGGCGTTCTGCGCGGCGGCGGGGCCGCCCGCCATCGCTGCGATCAATGCCATGGCAAGCAAGGTGGGGCGCAAAGCGTTCATGTGAAACTCCTGTTCCAGTGTCTGCAAAGCCGAGTCTGTCGGCGGTTCCATTGAAGGCCCGCCACCTTTTGCGTTCTTTGCTGTAGCGCAAACTTCGGACCAGCTTGCGGGCCGGCGCGCATTGCCGCCGCGCGGTCGCGGTGTCACCATCGGGGCATGGACCCTCCTCACGCTTCCGAGCGGACCGCGGCGGCGTCGCCGCTGTGCCACGCCCTGCTTCGCAACCTGGATCTGTTCAGGCCCTTGTCCGATGCGCAGCTGGACGCCGCGCTGCGCGGCGCGACGCCATGCCGCCTGGAGGCCGGCGCATTGGCCTACCGCCAGGGCGCCGCGGCCGCGCACTTCTTCGTGCTGCTGCACGGTTGCCTGAAGGTGGCGCAGCTGACGCCGGAAGGCGAGCAGGTCGTGGTGCGCTACGTGAATCCCGGCGACATGTTCGGGCTGGCTTGCGCCATGCGGCAGCCCTGCTATCCGGCCACGGTCCAGGCCGTGCAGGAAAGCGTCTGCCTGGCATGGCCGGCCACGGCCTGGGAACGCTTTACCGCCAGCCATCCCCAGCTGGCCGCGGCCGCGCTGCAAACGATGGGGCAACGCCTGCAGGACGCCCATGTCCGCATCCAGGAGCTGTCCACCGACGAAGTCGAACAGCGCGTGGCGCGCGCCATCCTGAGGCTGGTGCAGCAATCCGGCCAGCCGATGCAGGACGGCATAGGCATAGGCTTTCCGATCACCCGCCAGGACATCGCGGAGATGACCGGCACCACCTTGCACACGGTCAGCCGGCTGCTCAGCGACTGGAAGCAGCGCGGCATCGTCTCGGCCGGACGCAAGCGCGTGGTGCTGCGCTCGCCTGCGGCGCTGGCCCGCCTGGGCGAACATGCCGGACCCGCCGTGGACTGCTCGGCCTGCCTGTCCTGTCGCCACGGATCGCCGGCCGCGGACGAGGCCTGCGACGCGAGCGCCGAACTGGCCGGCGCATAGCGCGCAGGCAACGTGGCCTAGCCGGGTTCCAGCACCAGCCGCAGCCCCAGGTTGGCGGGCGGCACGCCGACCGAACACGCCCCGCCCTTGGGATCGCGGATGAAATCGGGCAGATACGCGATGTGCCTGCCGGCTGCGACGCGTATGCCGCAGTTGCGGCTTTCCTGCTCCTGCGCCGCGTTGCCGCTTGCGCCATCGCGCAGCCCGTCCAGCACGCGCCGCGCATGGCAATCGTCGGTCCAGTCCCACACGCTGCCCGCCATGTCCATCAGGCCGGCGCGGTTGCGGCCATAGGCGCCGAACGCGCGCACCGCGGCGTCGCCCTGCGCGCCGCGCAGGCTCTGCTGTTCGTATTCCGCCAGCCAGCGTTGCGCTGGGTCGCCGCCCTCGGGCAAGGCCGGCAAGACGTCTTCGCGATAGGCTTCGCCCGCCGCGTAGACCCATTCGGCATAGCTGGGCAGGCGCAGGCGCCTGCCGGTGCGTTCGGACAGCCATGCGGCATAGGCAACCGCGTCGGTCCAGTTGATGCCTACCGCGGGCAGGTCGGACGCAACCGCCCCGCGCTGCGCGGGATCCAGCGCCTTGCAGCCGCCGGCACGCACGCAGGCCGCGTATTCGGCCTGGCTGACCTGCCGCGTCATGATGGCCAGGCCATCCGGATAGCGCGCGGTGCGCGGCGCGGGCGTGGCGGGATAGCCGTTGCGCAGCGCCTCGCCAGGCGGCACGTAGCTCACCTGGCCCGGCGGCAGGCGCGTGATTTCCGGCAAGGCAAAACGGGCCCCGTCCTGGGGCCCGCAAGCGGTCAACAGCAAAGAAACGATGACGGTCGGCAGGATGCGCATGCGGCGGTGCTCCGGAATGCCCGCGCCGGTCGGGCGCGGGCTGGATTCCATTGGACCGGCTGCGGCGGCCGGGCTCTTTGCGCTGAAGCAAAGAGGCCGGCGCTTGCCTGGCGTCCTGCCGCGCGCAAGCGCTTGCACGCCTGCGCGGGACGGGCCGCGCTAGCCGCGCGCCGCTAGCCGCGCGCCGCCTTGGCCTGCAGGCGCGGCTCGGCCTGCGCGGGCTTGCCGCTCAAGAGGCCCAGGATCACCTGCATCACGATGGCCAGCGCGCCCAGCAGGAACACCACGTCGCCGAAGGTGCGGCCCCAGCGCAGGTTCTGCAGCAGCTCCTGCTGCATGAAGCCTTCGCTGCGGGCGTACCACATGCCCTCGCTGACGCTGGCGTGGAACTGGATCAGCCCCACCGGCAGCAGGCTGGTGAAGATCATCAGCGCCAGGCCCAGGTTCATGCCCCAGAACGCCAGCTTCATCAGGCCGGGGCTCAGCGCGTACTGCGGACGGATGTAGCGCAGCACCAGCAGGGTGAAGCCCAGCGCCAGGAAGCCATACACACCGAACAGGGCCGCGTGCGCATGGACCGGCGTGGTGTTCAGGCCCTGGATGTAGTACAGCGAAACGGGCGGGTTGATCATGAAGCCGAAGACGCCCGCGCCCAGCATGTTCCAGAAAGCCACGGCGACGAAGCACATCAGCGGCCACTTCAGGTTTTCCATCCAGGGCGCGCGGGTCTTCAGGCGCCAGTTTTCCCAGGCCTCGTGTCCCAGCACGATGAGCGGCACCACTTCCAGCGCCGAGAAGCTGGCGCCGATGGCCATCACGGGCGTGGTGGTGCCGGCGAAGTACAGGTGATGGAAGGTGCCGGGTATGCCGCCCAGCATGAAGAGCGAGGCCGAGGCCAGGCTGGCTGTGGTCGCCATGCGGCGCGACACCAGGCCCAGGGTCGAAAAGATGAAGGCCAGCGCCGTGGTCGCGAAGACTTCGAAGAAGCCCTCCACCCACAGGTGCACGATCCACCAGCGCCAGTACTCCATCACCGTCAGGTGCGTGCGCTCGCCGTAGAAAAAGCCCGCGCCATAGAACAGGCCGATGGCGCCCACCGAGGCGGTCAGGAGCGCCAGCAGGTTCTTGTCGCCGCCCGGCGTGCGCAGAGCCGGCACGATGCCGCGCAGCATCAGCACCAGCCAGAAGCAGATGCCCGCGAACTTGCCGATCTGCCACAGGCGGCCCAGGTCCACGTATTCATAGCCCTGGTGGCCCAGCCAGAAGTTCAGGTCCGGCGGCATGATCTGCGCGATCGCGAGATAGTTGCCAGTGAACGATCCGACCACCACCAGCACCAGCGCCCAGAACAGGATGTCGACCCCGACCTTCTGGAACTTGGGGTCGCGCCCGCCGTTGATCAACGGCGCGAGGAACAGGCCGGCGGCCAGGAAGCCCGTGGCGATCCAGAACAGCGCGCTCTGGATATGCCAGGTGCGCACCAGCGAATACGGGAACCACTGCGACAGGTCGACGCCGTAGAACTTCTGCCCTTCGACGGTGTAGTGCGCGGTGAAGGCGCCCAGCAGCACCTGGAAGCCGAACAGCGCCACGACCAGGAACAGGTACTTGCCCAGCGCGCGCTGCGAAGGCGTCAGGGCGAAGGTGGTCAGCGGGTCCTTGGCGGGCGCCAGCGGCTCGTCGTCCTCCTTGCCGCGCAGGAACGCCCAGGCCCAGACCAGGAAGCCGATGCCGGCCAGCAGCACCACCACGCTGAGGATGGACCACATGACGTTCTCGGCGCTGGGCACGTTGTCGATCAGCGGTTCATGCGGCCAGTTGTTGGTGTAGGTGACTGCCTTGCCTTCACGCTCGGTGGCCGCGGCCCACGCCGTCCAGAAGAAGAAATGCGTGAGCTGGGTGCGGCGCGCGGCGTCGGGCAGCGTGTTTTCCTTCATCGCGAAATTCTCGCGGCTGCGGTGCAGCGCGGGCGCGTCGGAGAACAACTGGTCGTAGTAGGCCGCGGTCTGCGCCATGGCGCGGGCGCGCCGCGGGCTCACCGCCAGCGTGTCGGTGGCAGCATCGCTGCGATTGGCGCGGTACTCGGCCTTCAGTTCCGCGCGCAGCGCGGCCTGGGCGCCCGCGTCCAGCTGCGCGTAGTCCTGCCCATGCTTCTCGCGCGCGGCCAGGTCCAGCCAGGCCGTCAGTTCACGGTGCAGCCAGTCGGCGGTCCAGTCGGGCGCCTGGTAGGCGCCGTGCCCCCAGACCGATCCCAGCTGCATGCCGCCTACCGACTGCCAGGCCGTCTGGCCGTCCAGGATGTCGTCGCGGCCGAACAGCGGTTTGCCGTCGGTCGTCACGACCTGTCCGGGAATCGGCGGCGCCTGCCGGTAGACCTCGCCGCCGTAGAAACCCAGCAAAGCGAACGTGACCGCCAATACGGCGATCAAGGTGAACCATAATTTCCGATACGGACCCATGATGGGAACGCCCTCCAGTGTTGCGGTTTTGGGGTACGTACCCATATGCGAATTCCGTGCCAGGAAAAATCCCATTAAAATCATGAAGTTGCAAATCACGCGGTATTTTTCACCGCCTCCAACCCGGGTATAAATCACCGATCAAGGGTGATTTGGACCATGAAATGCCGGCGCCGCGCCAAGCCTGAGCCTCTTACAATCTCCCGCTGCATTCCCACCTCTTTCAAAGGAACCGACCGCATGGCCACGGGCAAGCCCGATGCGTGGAGCCTCTTCCTGACCGCGCATGCGCTGGTAGTGGAAGACATCGAAAAGCGCCTGTCGGCCGCCGGCCTGCCGCCTCTGGCCTGGTACGACGCGTTGTGGGCGCTGGAGCGCGCACCCGACGGCACGGCCAGGATGTTCGAGATCGCCGAGCGCATGGTGATCGCGCGCTACAACCTGACGCGCCTGATGGACCGCATCGAGGCCGAAGGCCTGGTCGAACGCTTCCGTTCGGACGAGGACCGCCGCGCCACCTACGCCCGCCTCACGCCCAAGGGCCGCGCGCTGCGCCGCGAAATGTGGAAGGTCTACGGCCCCGCGGTCGACGAGCTGTTCCTGTCGCGGCTGCCGCAGGCGCAGCAGGAGTCCATGGCCGCGAGCTTCCTGGACATCGCGCGCCACGTGCGCGCATCCCGCAAGGAGCCTGCCGAATGAACGCGACTCCCTTGCACATTGGCATCGTCGCCTGCTCGGCGGAAGGCGCCGCGCTTTGCTACCGCACGCTGTGCACGGAAGGCGCCGAGCGCCTGGGCCCGCACGCGCACCCGGAAATCTCGCTGCACACGCATTCGCTGGCGGACTACGTCGCCTGCCTGGACCGTGCCGACCTGGCCGGCGTGGGCGCGCTGATGCTGTCCTCCGCGGGCAAACTGGCGCGCGCGGGCGCCGATTTCCTGATCTGCCCGGACAACACCATCCATCAGGCGCTGGGCCATGTGCTGCCGCAGTCGCCCCTGCCCTGGCTGCATATCGCCGAAGAAGTCGCGGCCGAGGCCCAGGCGCGCGGCTTGCGCCGCATTGGCATCCTGGGCACGCGCTGGCTGGTGGACAGCAGCGTCTATCCGGACAAACTGGACGCGCGCGGCCTGCAATGGCTGCGGCCGGCGGAAGCGGACCGCGACACGCTGGCCCGCATCATCATGGACGAACTGGTGTACGGCGTGTTCAAGCCCGAATCCGTGGCCCGGCTGCAAGGCGTGATCGAGCGCCTGCGCGAAGCCGGCTGCGACGCCGTGGTACTGGGCTGCACCGAGTTGCCGCTGGTGCTGAACGACGGCAATTCCGCCCTGCCCACCCTGGATTCCACCCGCATCCTGGCGCGGGCGGCGCTCGACCGCTCGCTGCGCGGCGCCTGATCCGGCGCCCTCAGAGCTGGTCCAGGCCGTACAGCCGCAAGCGGTCCAGGTCCAGCACCTTGATCTGGTTGTAGGCCAGGGCCAGGATGCCCTGGTCCGCCAGCGTCTGCAGGGCCTGATTGACCCGCTGGCGCGACAGGCCCGTCAGATAGCCTAGCTCTTCCTGCGAAATCGCCAGCGTCAGATCGGTGGACGGATACAGTTGCGGATTGAACAGCTGCGCCAGGGACTGCGCCACGCGCGCGTCCGCGTCCAGCAAACGGTGGTTCTGGATGGAAGCGATGAACTCGCCCATGCGGTTGTTCAACTGGCCGATGACAAAATGCGAAAAAGGCAGGCTGGCCGACAGCAGCGCATGGAAGGTGGCCGTGGGCACCTGCAACACCAGCGACGGCTGGATCGCCACCACGTCGTACTTGCGCAGTTCGCGCTTGATGACGCTGCCCTCGCCGAACCAGCCGCCCGGCGGCACGCCCGAAAAGGTGCAACTGCGGCCCGACTCGTTGTAGATGGCCAGCTTCAACAGGCCCGTATGCACGCCCAGCCAATAATCCGAAGGCGCGTTGCGCCGCGCGATCCAGGCGCCGTTGGGCACCTGCTCGGCACGTGAAGTCGCCAGCACCAGATCCTGGTGGCGGGCATCCAGCGCGACAAACCAGGCGCAGGATCCGAACAGGCCGGCCAGTTCCGCGGCGGAAACGATGTTTGAAACGTCGGTCATGGGAATAACTGTGTAAAACTGGGGAAAGCCGGGCCGGCCGGACGTCTGTCATGCAGGTGACAGACAGCATTTTCAGGCTGCATCTAAGCTAGGGCAAGCGACGGGGATCAAACGCCCCGCAGATGGATAAGGGACGCCTGCGCGTCCCAACTGGAGACAAGCATGAGCGGTATGTTCGACCGCGGCCTCGAGCGCCGCGACGCCAACTACGAAGCCCTGACCCCGGTGGACTTCATCGCCCGCGCCGCGCAGGTCTATGGCCAGCGCCTGGCCATCGTCCACGGCAAGGTGCGGCGCAACTGGGCCCAGACCTACGAACGCGCCCAGCGCCTGGCGGGCGCGCTGGCGCAAGCCGGCATCAAGCGCGGCGACACCGTGGCCGTGATGCTGCCCAACATTCCCGCCATGGTCGAAGCCCACTTCGGCGTGCCCATGCTGGGCGCGGTGCTCAATACCCTGAATACCCGCCTGGACACGCCCAGCGTGCTGTTCATGCTGGGCCACGGCGAAGCGCAGGCGCTGATCGTGGACACGGAATACGCCGAACTCGCCCAGCGCGCGCGGGCCGAATTCCCGCACCTGAAGCTCATCTCGGTGCACGACCTGGAAAGCGCGCCGGCGGAACTGCCCGGCGCGGTCGACTACGAAGCCTTCCTGGCCGGCGCTCCCGCCCGCTACGACTGGAAGCCGCCCGCCGACGAATGGGATGCCATCGCGCTGAACTACACGTCCGGCACCACCGGCGACCCCAAGGGCGTGGTCTACCACTACCGCGGCGCCTACCTGAACGCCATCAGCAACATCCTTGAATGGGACATGCCCAAGCATCCGGTCTATCTATGGACCCTGCCGCTGTTCCACTGCAACGGCTGGTGCTTCGCCTGGACCGTGGCCGCGCGCGCCGGGGTCAACGTATGCCTGCGCAAGTTCGACCCGCAGACCGTGTTCGACCTGATCCGCAATGAAGGCGTCACCCACTATTGCGGCGCGCCCATCGTGCAGAGCGCGCTGGCCAATGCCCCGGCCGAGCTACGCGCCGGCATCGACCACACCGTGCGCACCATGGTGGCGGGCGCGGCGCCGGCGCCCGCCGTCATCGCCAAGATGCGCGACATCGGCTTCGAACTGACCCATGTTTACGGCCTGACCGAAGTCTACGGACCCGCGGCCGTGTGCGCCCGCCAGGAGGCCTGGGACGCGCTGGACGAGGAAGAGCGCGCGCTGCGCAATGCGCGCCAGGGCGTGCGCTACCACCTGCAGGCGGGCGTCTCCGTGCGCAACCCCGACACCATGGAAGAGGTGCCGGCCGACGAGCAGACCGTGGGCGAGGTCATGTTCCGCGGCAACATCTGCATGAAGGGCTACCTGAAGAACGAGCGCGCCACCGACCAGGCCTTTGCCGGCGGCTGGTTCCGCACCGGCGATCTGGGCGTGATGACGGCCGACGGCTATGTCCGCATCAAGGACCGCAGCAAGGACATCATCATTTCCGGCGGCGAGAACATCTCCAGCATCGAAGTCGAGGACGCGCTCTATCGCCACCCTGCCGTGGCGGCGGTGGCCGTGGTGGCGATGCCCGATCCCAAGTGGGGCGAAACCCCCTGCGCCTTCGTCGAGCTCAAGCCCGGCTGCAGCGCCACCGCCGAAGAGATCATCGCGCACTGCAAGCTGCTGCTGCCCGGCTTCAAGGTGCCGCGCGCGGTGCGCTTCGGCGAACTGCCCAAGACTTCCACCGGCAAGATCCAGAAATTCGAACTGCGCGCCGCCGTCGGCGCGACCCAGGCCATCGACGTGGCCGGCCCCGGCAAGGCCGGCTGAATCCCACGTTCCCATCCCATCCAGGAGCTCCGACGCCATGACGTACCAAGCCCCCGTGAAAGACATGCTGTTCGTGCTGAACCACCTTGCGGGCCTGCCGCAAGTCGCCGCGCTGCCCGGCTTCGAAGAAGCCACGCCCGACACCACCCAGGCCGTGCTGGAGGAATCCGCGCGCTATGCCGGCGACGTGCTGGCCCCGCTGAACCACGCCGCCGACCGCGAGCCCAGTGCCTGGCGCGACGGCGCCGTCACCACCTCGCCGGGCTTCAAGCAGGCGTTCAACCTGTACGCCGAGGCCGGCTGGCAGGGCATGACGCATCCGGTGGAATACGGCGGCCAGGGCCTGCCCGGCCTGATCGGTTCGCCCTGCTCGGAAATGCTGAACGCCGCCAACCTGTCGTTCGCGCTGTGTCCGCTGCTGACCAATGGCGCGATCGAGGCGCTGCTGACGGCCGGTTCGCCTGAACTGAAGCAGCGCTTCATCGAGCCCATGATTTCCGGACGCTGGACCGGCACCATGAACCTGACCGAGCCGCAGGCGGGCTCGGACCTGGCCATGGTCCGCTCGCGCGCGCAGCCCGTGGGCGACGGCACCTACCGCATCTCCGGCACCAAGATCTTCATCACCTACGGCGAACACGATCTGGCCGAGAACATCCTGCACCTGGTGCTGGCGCGCCTGCCCGACGCGCCCGAAGGCGTCAAAGGCATTTCGCTGTTCCTGGTGCCCAAGTTCCTGGTCAACCAGGACGGCACGCTGGGCGCGCGCAACGACGTCCATTGCGTGTCGATCGAACACAAGCTGGGCATCAAGGCCAGCCCCACCTGCACGCTGCAGTTCGGCGACGCGGGCGGCGCGCTGGGCTATCTGGTAGGCCAGGAGAACCGCGGCCTGGACGCCATGTTCATCATGATGAACGCCGCCCGCTACGCGGTGGGCGTGCAGGGCGTGGCGGTTGCCGACCGCGCCCACCAGCACGCGCTGGCCTATGCCGCCGAGCGCGTGCAGAGCCGTCCGGTGGACGGTTCGTCCAAGGACGCGGTGCCCATCATCCAGCACCCCGACGTGCGCCGCATGCTGGGCACCATGCGCGCCCTGACCGAGGCCGGCCGCGCGCTGGCCTACTACACCGCGGGCCACGCCGACCTGGCGCACGCCAGTCCGGACGCCGAAGCCCGCAAGCGCCATCTGGCGGTGCAGGAATACCTGGTGCCCATCGTCAAGGGCTGGTGCACCGAGATGTCCATCGATGTCGCCAGCCTGGGCGTGCAGGTGCACGGCGGCATGGGCTTCATCGAGGAAACCGGCGCGGCGCAGTACTACCGCGACGCGCGCATCCTCACGATCTACGAGGGCACGACGGCGATCCAGGCCAATGACCTGGTGGGCCGCAAGACCCTACGCGACGGCGGCGCCGTCGCCCGCGCCCTGCTGGCGGAAGTCGGCAAGACCGAAGCGGCGCTGGAGGGGCGCAGCGAACCCGCTGCCCGCCTGATGCTGACGCCGCTGCGCCAGGCCCGCGCGGCGCTGGCCGACGCCATCGACTTCGTGCTGGCCAACGCCGCCAGCCGCCCCAACGCCGTGTTCGCGGCCGCCGTGCCGTATCTGCTGCTGGCGGGCACCACGTTTGCCGGCTGGCAGATGGCGCGAGCGCTGCTGGCGAGCCTGGATCTGCGCGAGGAAGATCCTGCTTTCCACGACGCCAAGATCGCGACCGCGCAATGCTATGCGCTGCATAAGCTGAGCCAGGCGCCTGGGTTGGCGGCGGTGGTCATGGGGTCTGGGGAGTATGAGGTGCAGCCGTAGCTATTTGTGGTGCGTTACGGGTCCTTGATACATGAGGGTCTCGTTGGCGATTGGCTTTCGGGGTCGCGTTCCAGTGCTGCGTAGGCCGCTCGTCGGCGCGGGCGCCTGAGTGGCGGGCGCCCACGATTGCGGTCCGGAGCGTTCGCTCCGGACTTCCCCTTCGTCATCGTCGTTGCCGCCTACGGCGGCTGCCTTCCGATTCCCTCGGGCGCATCGAGGTTGCCCGCCACTCAGGCGCCCGCGCCGACGAGCTACTTGAATCTTGGATTGAGGCGCTTCTACAGCCGTGGTCAGGGACGATGCTTGTGCTGCCCGTCATTTTCGGCCGCGCGGGCGGCCGAAAATTACATACGTGATTTCTTGAATTTCTATAGTGTTCGCTTGCGCGAATGCGGTGACTGATTTGCTATTGGTCCCCAGCTCACGGGGGAGTGAGCGGTGATGGGTGGCGCGCGGCGAATGGCCGCTTGCGCATGCAGACCTGGACGCGCGCCACCCATCCGGCACCCGCGTTGAAGTGACGATTGCTGGCCGACCCGTGCGCTTCGCCATCAACCCGAACGCAGCGCCCACCAAATTCAAACCTGGCCCTCGCCAGCCGCACGCGTCACCACGAAAACGCCCCGTCACCCGCGCGCAGCGCCATCGCGCGACGCAAGACACCGCGTAAGCCCCAAGAGGCCGCCCGCGCGGCCGGCCTGGGGCGGGCCCCGCAAGACACGCCACCACCCCACCGACCGTGGCCAGAACGCCAAGCACACCGCCCTCTCCAGCGCCCGTGAAGATTCAACTGACAGAGCCAGTCGCGTCGGGGGCTCGCGATGCGCGGGGCGTCGATAAGCCCGAGGGAATCCGTAGGAGTCGCCGAAGGCGAGGACGAGGATGACGATGGGGCAGTCCGGAGCGAA
>NZ_MTLG01000064.1 GCF_002192695.1 Achromobacter xylosoxidans | reverse complement strand
GGACTTGAGCTGGCTTACGTTCACTGCGTCCGTATCGGTCGCGCCCGCCGCCACGTTGGTGAGCCGCCGCTCGGCGCCCGCCGAGCCTACGCTGACCTCGCCCACCGGCGATGCGCCGGCCACCGCCGCCGCGCCCGACCGGTAGGCCGCCGCGGCCAGCGTGGCGCCGTTGGCGACCGCATTGGCGCCCAGCGCCACGCTGCCCGCATGGCTGGCCTGGGCCTCGCGGCCCAGCGCCAGCGCGTTGTCGGCCGTGGCCCGCGCGTTGTAGCCCAGCGCCGTGCTGCCCACGCCCTGCGCATACGCGTCGTCTTCCGCCAGCCCGGACTCGTTGGTCCGCGCATAACGGATGCCCATGCCACTGTCGACCTTGTTGATCTTGTTGACGTTTCCGGTCAGGTCCGTGAACGTATCGCCCATGGTCGTCAAGGTATCCCCCAAGTTCGTCAGCGTATCGCCCAGCCGCAGCACGTCCTGATTGGTGTCGTGGAGTTGCGACCCGTTCACTGCATCGGTGCTGGTAGCCGACACCGCTCCACGTGCCAGGTTGGTGATCTTGGTGCCGCCCGTTGCGCCGCCATCCGTGGACGCGGACCCGGCCAGGGTGATCAAGGACTTGGGGTCTCCCACCTTGCCGTCATAGGTCACCGCCCGGTCGCCCAGGCTGCCCACGTTGTCAGCCAGGGACTTGAGCTGGCTTACGTTCACTGCGTCCGTATCGGTCGCGCCCGC
>NZ_MTLG01000063.1 GCF_002192695.1 Achromobacter xylosoxidans | reverse complement strand
CGCCCCAATGGGGCTGCGCTTCGGATGGCTCCGGGCCGCCTCGGCTGATAGTCGCCTGATGCATTGTTTTCGGACCCCGTTCATGGGCAGATGCCTTGAGCCGGTGGCCGGGCGGAGGGATCCGAAGCGCAGCCCCACTGGGGCGAGCATCGGAATCCCGCAGTCCGGACGCCGGCGGCTCAAGAACCCAGCCTCACAAAACCGAATTGCGATCCGGATTGTCCTCATCCGGACGTCCTAGGACTCGCACGGATTTTTTTGACAGAACATAAATTTTTTTCTCTTTTCGCAGGCAAGAGTTTGCGAACATGCACCTAGAGCTTTCAAGCCATAAGAACGCATCGGGAGACAAAAATGTTCTGTAAGAATGCCGCGCGCAAGCGCATTCACATCGCCGCGGCCGCCTTCATCGCGGCTGCCGCCTTCACCGTTCCGGGCCATGCCTGCGCACAGGGCGCCGACAGCTATCCCAGCAAGCCCATCCGCCTGATCATCCCGTACCCGCCGGGAGGCGCGACCGACGTGATCGGGCGCATCGTGGGCCAGCGCCTAAGCGAACAGATCGGCGGCCAGGTCGTGATCGAGAACCGGGGCGGAGCAGGCGGCAATATCGGCGCGGCCGAAGTGGCGCGCGCCCAGCCCGACGGCTATACCTTGCTGATGGGGGCGCTGACCTCGCATTCGGTCATGGCGACCCTGGAGAAGGACACCATCCCCTACGACCTGCGCAAGGACTTCGCGCCAGCCGGCGTCGTCGGCTTTGTGCCGCTGGTGGCGGTGGTCAATCCCAAGCTGCCGATCAAATCGCTGGCCGAGCTGGTGAGCTACGCGAAGGCGAATCCCGGAAAACTCAATTTTGCCTCATCAGGCGCCGGCGCTCCCCAGCGCATGGCCATGGAACTCTTCAAGCAGATTGCAGGCGTCAACATCGTGCACGTGGCCTATCGCGGCAGCGGCCCGGCCATGACCGACCTGGTCGGCGGCCAGGTGGAGACGATGACGGAGACGGTTCCCGCCGCGATCTCCTTCATCAAGTCCGGCCAGCTGCGTCCGCTGGCCGTGCTGACGCCGCAACGCGTGTCGATGCTGCCGGACATACCGACCGCCGAGGAGCAGGGTTTCAGCGGCTTCAACGTCAGTTCGCTCTTTGGCGTGATGGCGCCGGCCGGCACGCCGGCTCCCATCGTCGCCAAGATCAACAAGGCGCTGACCACGGCGCTGGCCAAGGACGATGCCAAGGCCCAGCTGCTGCAGCAAGGCGTTTATGCCGACGCGCTCGATGTCGAAGCCTCCAAGGCGCGGCTGAACGCCGAAATCGAACAGTGGGCCAAGGTCATCCGCGACGGCGGCATCACGGCAAATTAACTGGAAGCAGCTTGAACAAGATGAGCAAGAAAAACACCGGAACATCACAGGACGAGGCCAGCGGCCTGCGCAAGGGCCTTACCAGCTACGGCGACAGCGGCTTTTCGCTGTTCCTGCGCAAGGCCTTCATCAAGGGCGCGGGCTACACGGATGGCGCGCTGGACCGGCCGGTGATCGGCATCGCCAACACCGGCAGCGCCTACAACCCCTGTCACGGCAACGCGCCGCAGCTGCTGGAAGCCGTCAAGCGCGGCATCATGTTCGCGGGCGGGCTGCCGATGGACTTCCCGACCATCTCCATCCACGAGAGTTTCTCCTATCCCACCAGCATGTATCTGCGCAACCTCATGTCCATGGACACCGAGGAGCTGATACGCGCGCAGCCCATGGATGCCGTGGTGCTGATAGGCGGATGCGACAAGACCGTGCCCGCCCAGCTCATGGGCGCGGCGTCGGCGGACATACCGGCGATCCAGCTGGTGACGGGGGCCATGCTGACGGGTTCGCACCGGTCCGAGCGGGTGGGCGCATGCACGGATTGCCGCAGGTACTGGGGCAAGTACCGCGCCGACGAGATCGACGGCCAGGAGATCGCCGACGTCAACAACCAGCTCGTGGCCAGCGTGGGCACCTGTTCGGTCATGGGCACGGCAAGCACCATGGCCTGTATCGCCGAAGCGCTGGGCATGACCGTGCCCGGCGGCGCCACGCCGCCGGCGGTCACGGCGGACCGCATGCGCATCGCTGAACTCACGGGCGCGCAGGCTGTCGAGATCGCCAGGCAGCGCCTGTCCGTCTCGAAGATCCTGACCGCGGATTCCTTCGAGAACGCCATGCGCGTGCTGCTGGCCATCGGCGGGTCCACCAACGGCATCATCCACCTGACGGCCATCGCCGGCAGGCTGGGCCTGGACCTGGATCTGCAGGCGCTGGACCGCATGGGGCGCGAGACGCCCGTGCTGGTGGACTTGAAGCCGTCCGGCCAGCATTACATGGAAGATTTCCACAAGGCCGGCGGCATGGCCACGCTGCTGCGCGAACTCAAGCCGCTGTTGAAGCTCGACGCGCTGACCGTGACCGGAAGGACGCTGGGCGAGGAGATCGAACGCGCGGGGCCGGGCTTCGCGCAAAGCGTGGTCAAGACCCGCCAGAACCCGATCTACCCGCAGGGCGGCATAGCCGTCCTTTCGGGCAACCTGGCTCCCGAAGGCGCCATCATCAAGCAGTCGTCCGCCGATGCCGGGCTGATGGAACACGAAGGCCGGGCCGTGGTGTTCGAGAACGCCGAGGACCTGGCGGGCCGCATCGATGCCGCGGACCTGGACGTCACGCCGCAGGACATTCTGGTCCTGAAGAACATCGGCCCCAAGGGCGCGCCCGGCATGCCGGAGGCAGGCTATATCCCGATCCCCAAGAAGCTGGCGTCGCAAGGGGTGAAGGACATCATCCGGATCTCGGACGGCCGCATGAGCGGCACCGCTTTCGGCACCATCGTGCTGCACGTCACGCCGGAAGCGGCCATCGGCGGGCCGCTGGCCTATGTCAGGAACGGCGACCGCATACGCCTGAGCGTGAGCCGGCGCGAGATATCCCTGCTGGTATCGGACGAGGAGCTCGAACGCCGCCGCCGCGAGCAGCCCGTCACGCCGCCCACGGCCGAACGCGGCTACAAGAAGCTCTTTCTTGACACGGTGACCCAGGCCGACAAGGGCGTCGATTTCGATTTCCTGCGCGGCGTGCCGGGCAAGCCGAAGCAGGGCTAGGGCATTGCACCGCGCGATTCCAAGCCCCCGAAGATGGTCCGGGCGTCCTGGGAGATCGACGCGGCCATCTTGGCATGATGGCCGCGGGTGTTCCAGATCAGGCCGTTGCGGCGCACGGGCGCGCGGTTGGGCAATGGGATGCGCGCCACGTCGAGCGACTTCCACATGGACGACCAGTCCGGAATCAGCGCGACGCCCAGGCCTTCGTGCACCAGGGCGACGATGGCAAGCAGGCCGTCGATCTCCAGGCGCTGCTTGGGCCAGATCTGGTGGTCGCGCAGATAGCGGTCGGCCAACTGGCCGCCGTATATGTTGCGGTCGTAGCGTATGAAGGGTTGGGTCGACAGCAGGGTGTGGGCGTCCTGGTCCGCAAGATGCGACGGGGCCACCACGACCAGCGGTTCTTCCATGAACGGCTGCCAGAGACAGCTCTTGGGCACGGCGAACTGCGGCTCCACCACGATGGCGGCGTCGAGCTCGCCGTTGACCACCTTGCCGCACAGGTCGATGGAGCCGCCCGGGGTGACGAATACCGACGCGTCGGGATGCCGCCGGTACAGGGACTTGAGTATGGGAGGCAGCACGTTGGTGAGCGCGGACACGAAACAGCCGATGCGGAATTCGCCGGGCTGGTTGCCGTCGATGGCCATGGCGCGCAGGTCGCGCAGGTTGCGGATGGCCGCCTTGGTGCCTTCGAGTATGCGCATGCCGCTCTCGGTCGGCCTGACCGAACGCCCTGAGCGCTTGACCAGCGCCACGCCCAGGTCCATCTCCAGCGCCTTGATGCGCGCAGCGATGGCGGCCGAGGTCAGATCGAGCTTGCGCGCCGCTTCGGCGAAAGAACCGGCTTCGACGACCGCGACGAAGCTCTGCATGCACTTGATGTCCATGATGCGATGGGCTATTGCCCTGAAAGGAGAAACTTCAGGTTGAAGATCGCAGGAACCGCTGCGAACCCGGCTGCGAGGGTTGCAGGCTTATCGCGCCAATTTTCCGTATGTTAAAGCGTCGAGGTTGAAATCCATGATGGAGCATGAACTGGCTGCAACGCGCCAGGCAGCAGAAGCAAGCCCTGGGTACGGGGACGGCAGGTTTCCCCCTTTGCTCAAGGTAGGGGTTTTTCCCGATTCGGTGGAAACGCAGTTCCGTTCGATGTTCACCTTGATCGAGGAAGAGGCGCTTCAGAGCGACCCCGCGCAGGCCGGTGCGATCGGCGGCATCGTCACGCGTTCGAACTATCGGATTCCTGCGGAGCTGATGGACCGGCTGCCGGGCCTGCGCATCATCGCCACCAACGGCGTGGGCTACGACGGGATCGCGCTGGACCACGCGCGCCGGAAGAACATCGTCGTGACCAACACGCCGGACGTGTTGAACAAGGCCGTGGCTGAACTGGCGGTGGGACTGTTGCTCGCATTGCTGCGCAAGCTGCCTGCGGCCGACGGCTTCGTGCGCACCGGAGCGTGGGAGGAGTCGCCTTTTCCGCTGGGCGCGAGCCTGGCGGGCAGGAAGGTCGGCATCGTCGGCCTCGGGCGCATAGGCAAAGAGATCGTCCAGCGGCTCGTCCCGTTCGAAGTGGATCTGAGCTACTTCGGGCGCGCGCGCCAGGATGTGCCCTGGCGGCACTTCGATTCCCTGCCGGCCATGGCCCGCCATGTGGACGTGCTGGTTCTGTCGTGCCCCGGAGGCGCGGCAACGCGCCATATCGTCGATGCCGCCGTATTGCGGGCGCTGGGTCCGGAGGGCCTGGTCGTCAACGTCGCCCGCGGCTCGGTGGTCAACGAGGCAGACCTGTGCCATGCGCTGGCCGACGGCATCATCCAGGGCGCCGCGCTCGACGTGTTCGAAAGCGAGCCGTTGGGCGAGAGTCCGCTGCGGCACATGCCCAACGTGATCCTGGCGCCTCATATCGGCAGCGCCACGCACGAGACGCGCCGCCAGATGGCGGAGCTGGCGATACGGAACCTGGTGTCGTTTTTTACGACGGGGAGGGCGGTGACGCCGGTGGCGTAGTCTTGCCCGCCCGCTAGAACCACACCGTTGCAATGAGCAGCGCACAGCCCGCCGTGGCGGTGGCGGCCATGGCGGCGGCCAGGCGCAAGGCGATCTTGCGTTCCCTGCGGCCGACATTGGGGTTGCCGTGATTGGCTGAGCGCAATTGTTCCCAGGTCGACGCCGCGCCCGCCTCGCGGCTCTGCAAGGCCGAGGCGGCGTTCGCCGTGGAGCGGGAAATGCGGGTGAGCCGCAACGCCGGGTAGGCCAGCAGCAGGCCGGCCAGGAACAAGGCGCAGGCGCCGATCGCGCCCGCCGTGAAAGCCGAACTGTCGCGCGCGGCAAACAGGATGAAGGCCGCCGCCAGGCCGATCAGATTCAAGCCGGCCAGGGCTTTCAGCGCCTGGACTCCCCAGGGGCCGGTGGCTTCCTCGGTGAAGTCTCCGACCGAGCGCCAGTAGGCGGCGTCGTTCGAAGCGGCTTGGAAAAAGAAGGCGAGATCCCTGAGCAATACGTCGCCTTGCCTGTCGTCGGGGCTGGTGTCCCGATGCCACTGGGTGGCGAACTTCCGGCTTCGTTCAGCATCCGCGTGATGCGCGCGCGCCCAGTTCTCCGCCAGGCGTACCGCCGCTTCGACGGTAAGAGCCCCTGCGGGACTTGCACTGTCTTTCATTGTTTTCATCCCCATATATGGGACATTGTACTAGGCGTGCGTGGGGGCGATGTTGATGCAAGACAGGCGGGCGGCGCGCAGCGGCGATCAAGGCAGGGCGGCGCCTGGGCCTGGGGCCGGCCGGGAAAAACACACTTCGAGCAGGCTGTTGCTGCGCAGTTTGATGGTCACGTCCGTTCGTTGCCTGCCCAGGGTGGTGGCGGCAAACAGGCCCAGAGCCATCGCGCCGATCCAGGCGGGAAGAAAGCTGGCCAGATCCCAACCCGTGACGCCGCTGTTGTAGGGGCGCTTGAGCATCTGCGCGGTCAGGCCGTGTTCGTGGCAGAGCGCCCGCATCGCCGCCGCGGTTTGATCGATGTCGACGATGTTCTCAAGAAAGAACGGCTCCTGCGCCAACATCAGCCGGGCAAGTTCGCCGGCAGGCAGGCGGTTCTCGAAGTAGGTGCGTACCGTGGACATAGGGCGGGCTCCGGGCGAGCGCAAATCGTCATGTGCCGGCGGTTGAAAAGCGGCTGGAATTGCCGGGCTTGTGGGGCATAGTCTATGCCAAATCCCGCCGCTGTTACGGTCCCGATTCGCCGTCTCTGTGTCTGGCGGGCCGGGCGCCGGCGGCGCACACTTTCCGGGTTGCCGCGCAGTCCGCGCGGCCTGAGAGGACGTCCGATGCGCTACCGTTATGTCACCGCCGATGTGTTCACCAGCCAAGCGTACGGCGGCAATCCGCTGGCCGTCGTGTTCGACGCCCAGGGGCTGAGCGCGGCGCAGATGCAGCGCATCGCGCGCGAATTCAACTATTCCGAAACCAGCTTTGTGCTGCCGCCGCGGGATCCTGCGCATACGGCCTGGGTGCGCATCTTCACGCCCGACCGCGAGGTGCCGTTCGCGGGGCATCCGAACGTGGGCACGGCCGTGGTGCTGGCGCGGGAAATGGCGGCTTCGGGCTTGAGCGTGCCGGATGCCTTCGTGTTCGAAGAGGAAGCGGGACTGGTGCGCATCGCGCTGCGGACGGGCGCCAGGGGAGTGGACGCCGCGGAACTGCTCGCGCCGCAACCCTTGTCGCGCGCCAGCGAGGCGCCGGCCGCCGCGGTGGCGCGGGCCTTGAGCCTGGATCCCGCGGATATCGATACCTCCGCGCATGCGCCGCAGGTGGCGTCGGTCGGCCTGATCTTCCTGGTGGTGCAGTTGGCCAGCCGCGACGCCTTGCGCCGCGCCGTGCCCGACCCGGCGGGCTACGCGGCCCTGCTGCCGCTGGACGGCGCGAAGTCCATCTATGCCTATACCACCGACACCCGCCCGGGCGAGGCGGATGTCCAGGCCCGCATGTTCACCGGACGCATGACGGAAGACCCCGCGACCGGCAGCGCGACGGCGGCGATGACGGCATTGCGCGCGGCCCTGCGCGGAGATGGCGCGCTGCGCCTGCGGGTGGAGCAGGGCGTGGACATGGGGCGCGCCAGCGTGCTGCTGGCCCATGCCGAACCGCGCGCCGACGGCGTGTGGGCGGGCGTGGCGGGCGAGGCCGTGGTGGTCATGGAAGGTACGCTGGCGGCGCCTGATGTGTCTTGAGCCTGGCGGCTCCGGGGGGCCTCGTGTATGCTGACCGCATGAACGCACCGCATTTCGCGCCGATCTCCGGCGCATCCTGCCGACGAATCACTCGACGTCTACGTTGAGTGGCTGGTCACGTCCCGGCGCCGAACCCTCGGCGCCTATCCCTGAAAGCCACGATACCCCTCGTGGCTTTTTCGTTTCTGGCTGGTCCCGCTATCGAGGCGTATCGCAAGGCTTTCGTTGCCATCCTTGAAGGAACGAAGCATGAGTGCGCAAGACCTCGCCATCCGGCCCTACCATTCGACCGACGAAGCCGCGATCATCCAGCTATGGCATGACTGCGGCCTGACCCGCCCATGGAACGATCCGCGCAAGGACATTGCGCGCAAGCAGGCCGTGCAGGCGGACCTGTTCTTGGTGGGAGAGGCGGACGGCGCGATCGTCGCGACGCTGATGGGCGGCTATGACGGCCATCGCGCCTGGATCAACTACCTGGCGGTATCGCCCGCGCATCAGCGCCGCGGCCATGCGACCGCGCTGATGCAGGCGGTCGAGCGCAAGCTGCTGGCCATGGGCTGCCCCAAGATCAATCTGCTGATCCGGTCGGGCAATGTTGCGGTGAAGGATTTCTACGCGACCCTGGGCTTTGAGCAGGACGAGGTCATCAGCCTGGGCAAGCGCCTGATTCCGGATCTATGACGACCCGTATCAGGCGCCGGCGGGCGGCGCTCAGATCGCCACGGTCAGGTACACCGCTTCGCGGCCCACGATGGGCATGCGGGTGGGCATGAAGATGGTGCAGTCGTCGCAGGGCGAACGGATTTCCTCGGTGCCGTTCATGGCGATGAGTTCACCCCTGGCGTAGGTCTCGAAGCCGATCACCGGACGGGTGAAGGTGAAGTCCTCGGACTTCACCATGTGCACTTGGAGCAGGCGGTAGCGCTGCGGCGCGGGCGGGGGCGGCGTGCCGGCGGGCATGTCGATCAGGCCCGTGTGCGCCAGGAAGCGCAGCGTGACGTCCGTGGCCAGGTCGGCGGCGGATTGCGCGAAGTGCTGGCCGCATTCGACCACCAGCGAGCCATTGCTGTCGGAGTGCGGATCGCCATGGCGGCCGTAGCCCATGACGCCGGTGCCCGGAAAGAGGTCGGGCGGCATCACCAGATGCACCTGCGGGATGCCGACGGCGCTGGCCAGCGCCGTGTTGCGGTCCATTTCCGTGTAGACCCAGAAGGGCTGCACCGGCGCGCGCGTGGAATGGATGTCCAGCACGAAGTCGGCGGCGTCGAGCACCGGACGCAGCTCGCGGGCGCGGCGCAGCTCGGGGCTGTCTTCCGGGCCGTCCAGCATGGCGGCCGACCAGATGCGGTTCAGGTTGTGGACCAGCTGGCGGTTCTCGTACGGGTTCTCGATATCGAAGGCTTCATAGGCTTCGACGTGCGCGAAGCTGACGGTGAGCGTGCCGATCTTGGGCCGCACGCCGCTGTCCAGCAGATGCGTCGCAGCGATCATGCCGCAGATTTCGTTGCCGTGCGTGATGGCGTTGATCAGCACGTGCGGGCCGGGGCGGCCCGACTCGAAACGGTGCACGTAGGGGATGCCGACATTGCCCTCGCGGTAGGCCGAGAGATCGCGCGGCAGGACTTCGAGCGGAGCGGTGTCGGGTTCGAAAGCGGGATTTTTCATGGGAGTGTGGCCTATTCAGGACGGATGCCGGCGCGGTCGATCAGGTCTTTGTACAACGCCAGGCGCTCGGACATCATGGCGGTGAACTGCTGCGGCGTCTGGTTCTCGGGCGGCAGCGCGCCGGCCTTTTCCAGGGATTGCGGCATGCCGTCCTCGGTGGCGGCGGTGCGCACGGCTGCCAGCAGCTTCTGGACGATGTCGGGCGGCGTGCCGGCGGGCGCGGCCAGGCCGATCCACGACATGGAGTTGAGCACGGGGTAGCCCAGTTCCTCGAACGTCGGCACGTCGGGCAGGGAGTCCAGGCGCTTGGGGGCGGCCACCGCCAGCGCGCGCATCTTGCCGACCTGGATGTGCGGCAGGAAGGGCGCGAGGTTGTCCAGGGCGAACTGCGCCTGGTCGGAGAGCAGGGCGTTGATCAGCGGCGCGCCGCCGCGGTAGGGCACGTGCACGGCCTGCAGCTGCAGGGTGTTCTTCAGCAGTTCGGCGTTGAGCTGGCCCATGCTGCCGATGCCCGCGGTGGCATAGTGCAGCTGATCGGGGCGCGCCTTCAGCAGCGCCACGAATTCGGCCAGATTGCGGGCCGGCACGGCAGCGTTGGTCACCAGCACGTTGGGCGTGCGCGACAGTTGCGAGATCGAGACGAAGTCCTTGATCGGGTCGTAGCCCAGGTCATTGCGCATCAGCGGGTTGGCCAGATGCGAGCTTTGCGACGACGCGACCAGCGTGTAGCCGTCGGGCGCGGCGCGCGCGACGCGCTTGCTGCCGATGGCGCCGCCCGCGCCGTCGCGGTTCTCGATGATGACGCTGGTACCCAGCGCCTTGCCCAGGGCGTCCGCGTACAGCCGGCCGATCAGGTCGACGGAGCCGCCCGCAGGGAAGGGGACGACCAGCGTGACGGGGCGCGAAGGATAGGCGTCGGCGCGCGCGGCCAATGGCAGCAAGGCGGCGCCCAGGCCGGCCAGGACCAGGCTGCGGCGGGCCAAGGACGGTCCCTGGGGATGATGCTTCATGGAATTCTCTTGTGGTGACTGCGGGTTTGGTCTAATTTGCAATGAAGATTGCAGACAGCAATATAAGATGCAATGTGTGTTGTGAAATTTGGGGTTATCACCTAGGGCCATGCAAGGATGAACCTGCACCAACGTATTGCCGGCTATGGCCGCAAGCTCAGCAAGAGCGAACAAGTGCTGGTCGATGAGATGCAGGCGCGCTATCCGCAAAGCCTGCTGGAATCGGCGACGGCGCTGGCCAGGCAGGTCGGCACCAGCGCTTCCACCGTGGTGCGCCTGCTGGCCAAGCTGGGCTACGACAGCTATGCGCAGGCGCAGATGGAGGCGCGCGCGGAAGTGACGGCGCGACTGGCCTCGCCCGGCGAGCGCGCGGACGCGGTCGGCGCCGACAAGCCCTCGGCGCGCGCCTGCCTGCACAACGCCTTGCTGCACGACCAGCACAACCTGAAGGAGACCTACGCGTCGATCGACGTGGCGGCCTTCGAGGCCGCCGTGCGGCTGCTGACGCAGCGCAAGGGGCGGGTGCATGTGCTGGGGCTGCGCCAGGCCGCGCCGCTGGCCAGCCATGTGGCGCTTTATCTGAACCTGTGCCTGCCTTCGGTCAAGCCCATGGTCGCCGCCGGCCCGCTGTTCCTGGAAGACCAGCTGCTCTGGATCGACGAGGCCGACGTGCTGCTGGCGTTTACCTTCAGGCGCTACTCGGTTGCCGCGGCCAAGGCGGTGCAGTACTTCCGGCAACGTGGCGGCAAGGTGATCCTGATCACCGATTCGGCCTCGGCGCCCGCCGCGGCATCGGCACACCACGTGCTGATAGCGCGCAGTTCCAGCGCCTCGCCGTTCGATTCCTACACCGCGGCCTTTTCCGTTTGCAATGCCTTGCTCGCGGCGGTGGCGCAGCGCAGCAAGCAGGCATTGGGCGCGGCGCTCGAGCGCGGCGAAGGCTTATGGGACGCGCAATGGATCCGTCCGCCCGGCGGCTGAAGCCGTCAGCGCGCCATTGCGCCGGCGCGGCGCGAAACAGCAGAAAACGCTCCGCTGCGCGGCCATTTCAGCGGGCTGCAAGATGCGTTCGCACTAGCTGCGCTAGTACGCCATAACTCCTTGAAAACATTGCTTTTCAAGCCAAAATTTCTTTGGCATATTGCGGCCGTGAAAAGCTGTTTCAGGAGCAAGGAATGGGCGCGTGGCCACAGCGTCATATTGATGGGTTCGAGGTGCAGTGTCAGGTCATCCGGCTGGATACTGGCATGTTGGCTATCGAGATTGCGGTATGCCGCAGGACCGAGGGCGAGTTCGAGCGGCGCTGGTCGCTGCCGCGCTTCGTGACCTTCGACGATCCCGGCACGGCGCGGCGCCATGCCGAATTGGTGCTGTCCGGCATCGTGTCGGTCGACGCATCCACGGGCGAACCCCGTTACGGCATCCTGTAGCGGCAAACCGCGTCCACGGCGGCACGCAGATTTTTGTTTCTTTTCACACAATCGTGTGCTTTGCGCTGCTGGCATTGCCCAGTACATTGGTAGAGGGTGACAACAAAAAAGGAGAGTTCCATGTTTGATACTTTTCCTGTCTTGCGTCGCGCTGGCCTGGCCGCCGCGGCGATCGGCGTGGCCGGCCTGATGTTCACGGGCTGCACCACCACCAGTCCCAAATCCTCGGCAACCGCCACTGAACAACGCCAATCGTTGAACAGCGCGGCCGACGCCACCTTGGGCAAGCTCTACCAAGCGTCGCCGCAGTCCAGGGAACTGGTCGCGCGCGCCCGGGGCGTGCTGATCTTTCCTGATGTGTTGAGCGGCAGCTTCATCATCGGCGCCGAGCATGGCAAGGGCGTGCTGCGCGTGGGTAGCTCCACCGCCGGCTACTACAGCACCACGGCGGGTTCCGTCGGCTTCCAGGCCGGCGCGCAGTCCAAGGCGATGGTGCTGCTGTTCATGACGGATGAGGCGCTTGCCAAGTTCCGCAACAGTAGCGGTTGGACCGTGGGCGCCGATGCGACGGTTGCGGTTGTCAATGTGGGCGCCAACGGCCGCATCGACACCAACACGGCGCAACAGCCCATTGTCGGTTTCGTGATGAACAACGGCGGCTTGATGGCGGGCGTGTCCTTGGCCGGCACCAAGATCTCCAAGCTGGATCTTTGAGCCTGCCGGCAGAGCAAAACGCCGCGGAGGTCTTCCGCGGCGTTTTTGTTTGGCGCGTCAGCCGGCGCTTCAGCCCATGAGCGTATCGCCGTTGTTGCGCACTGCGCTCTCGCGCTGCATTTCGGCAGCTTCGATGGCCGGGTCCAGGCCGCGCCAGCGCTTGATGCGGCCGCGGTCCTGCTCGGGCTCCCAGCCGAGCATGCCGTAGCGTGTGATTTCGGTTTCACCCGTTTCGAATTCCACT
The DNA here is from genome assembly GCF_002192695.1 of Achromobacter xylosoxidans. Classification (GTDB taxonomy): domain Bacteria; phylum Pseudomonadota; class Gammaproteobacteria; order Burkholderiales; family Burkholderiaceae_B; genus Achromobacter; species Achromobacter xylosoxidans_C. The sequence continues at coordinate 60,359 of NZ_MTLG01000063.1, read as the reverse complement.
TCGAAGTAGCCCTGACGATCGGGTAGCGTGCCGCCGGGGAACCAGTCGGTTTCAGGCATGGTGTTCTCCTTGCTAGGCGATGGGAGGGACGCCGGCGCGGGCGCGCGGCGCTTTCATTGTGGAGGGGCGCCGGGGATCCCGCAAGTCGGCGCCCAGGGCTTCAAGCAAGCGGGACGGCGGTGGTGTACAGCACCTGCTTCAACGCGAAGCTGGAGCGGATGCTGGCCACGCCGGGGATGCGGGTGATGTGTTCGACGATCAGCCGCTCCAGCGCGTCGACGTCCGGCACCAGGGCGCGGATCAGGTAGTCGGCGTCGCCCGACATCAGGTAGCACTCCATGATTTCCGGCAGGACCGCGATCTCGCGTTCGAACACGTCCAGCGCCGCCTTGCGCTGCTTGTCCAGCGAGATCTGGATGAACACGTTGACCTTCAGGCCCAACTTGCGGGCGTTCAGCAGCGTGACGCGGCGGTCGATCAAGCCTTCGGTTTCCAGCCGGCGCACGCGCGCCAGACAGGGCGAGGCGGACAGGTTCACGCGCGCCGCAAGTTCGACATTGGTCAGGCGCGCATCGCGCTGCAGTTCATTGAGGATACGGATGTCGGTGGCATCCAGGTTGATTTCCGGCATAAGTCACCTAGTAATGGTCATTCGGCAATTCATCCGTGCTGAGTATGACGGGTATTGCCGTTGAATGCAGTGAAATGTGCTGGGGTTAACCCTATAGACTATTTCATCGTTTTGCAATTGTGCCAAAACACGGAATATTCAAGCGGTAGATTGGGCAGTAATGAGTCAGCAGAGCACGTTGGGCAGGTTTTTGCCGCTGGTCGGCGCGGTAGCCATCTGGGGCGGCAATTGGCCGGTCATGAAGCTGGGGCTGGCGCATATGAGCCCGCTCTGGCTGGCCGCCAGCCGCTTTGGCTCGGCCGCGCTGATCAGCGCGCTGGTGCTGGGCATGCTGGGCCGCCTGCGCCTGCCCACGCGGCAGGAAATGCCGCTGGTGGCGGGTGTGGCGCTGCTGCAGATGGGGGCGTTCACGGCGCTGGCGCTGTGGGCGATGCAATACGTGGCGCCGGGGCGCGCGTCCGTGATCGCCTACGCCACTTCCATCTGGGTCATTCCGCTGTCCTCGCTGATCCTCAAGGAACGCCTGTCGCTGGCGCAATGGCTGGCGACGGCGCTGAGCTATGCCGGCATCGCCGTCATCGTCGCGCCCGCGTTCAGTCCCTGGCAGGCGCACACCGTCATAGGCCTGGCGATGCTGCTGGGCGCGTCCTTCGCCTGGGCCTGCAACATCATCCAGTTGCGCGGCAGCCGGCATATCCGCCTGGGCGCGGACATGATTCCGTGGCAGACGGCCATCGCGGCGCTGCCGCTGGCCGCGTTGGCGTGGATGCGCGATGGCGCGCCTGTCTTTCTGGCCGAGCCTGAGGCATGGCCGGTGATTCTGTACACCGGTCCGCTGGCCACGGCGCTGACCTTCATCGTGGTGCTGGGCATGACGCAGAAGATGCCGCCCGTGGCGACCTCGATCGCCATGCTGTGCGTGCCGGTGATCGGGCTGATCGTGTCGTCGCTGGTGTTCCACGAACGCATCTCCGCCGACCTGGCGTTGGGCCTGGCCTTGATCGGCGCCAGCGTGGCGGCGTCGGCCGCGGCGACGCGCCTGAAGCGGCCGCTGGCGTTGCGTCCTTCGTAGCGCAGGGACGAGATATCCGCGCGTTCTAGAATGTCGTGCGCCGGGACCGGTTCCGGCTTCTTTTGCGGGCGTGCGGCGGATATGGATTCCTTATATGTGCTGGTCGCGGCGGGCGCCATGGCCGCGGGTTTCGTGCAGGGCCTGTCGGGCTTCGGCTTTGGCATGGTGGCCATGTCGTTCTGGGCCTGGACCATAGATCCGAAGCTCGCCGCCGCCATGGTGGTGTTCGGCTCGCTCACCGGCCAATTGCTGGCCGCGTTCACCGTGCGCCGGGGGTTCGGGATGGCGCATCTGCTGCCGTTCGTGGCGGGCGGATTGCTGGGCATTCCGTTGGGCGTCAAGTTGCTGCCCTACCTGGATCCGCTCATGTTCAAGGCGCTGGTCGGCGGACTGCTGGCGGTCTGGTGTCCGGTCATGCTGTTTGCGACGCGATTGCCGCCCATCACCGCAGGCGGAAGATTGGCCGATGGCGTGGTGGGTGCGATGGGGGGCGTCATGGGTGGCATAGGCGGGTTCACCGGCGTCATTCCGACCCTGTGGTGCACCCTGCGCCGCTTCGACCGCGACGTGCAGCGCGCGGTGATCCAGAACTTCAACCTGTCGATGCTGGTGGTGACGATGGCGAGCTATGTCTACACGGGCGTGGTCACGCGCGACATGTTGCCGCTGTTTGCGGTGATCCTGCCGGCGATGCTGGTGCCGACCCTGTGGGGCACGCGCGTCTACGTGGGCATCAGCGACGTGGCGTTCCGCCGCATCGTGCTGGGCTTGCTCACCGTGTCGGGTGTGGCGCTGCTCGCGTCGTCGTTGCCGCAGTTGCTGTCCTAGGACGGATCCGGGGGCATGCTATCGTTGGGTATTCAAGAGAGAATCACCGCATGGCATTGCACCGTTTCGAGAAAGGCGAGCTGGGACATTGGCTGCGCATCGTGGCCGACAATGGCGAGCCCGGCGCCGCCCAGACTGAGGTGCCCGCGCACGTGGCGCAGGCGCTGGAGACGCTGCGTTGCATCGAGGCCGGCGCCGATGGCCGCTGGCTCATCACCGAGAAGGGCAAGCTCTCCCTGCGCATGGAAGAGCCCGGCGCGATCCATTTGCGATAGCCCGCCAAATCCGATTATGTCGACAACCGGAACGGCTTGAAGCCGCATCCCGCGTTTCGCCGCGTCTTGATCGTTTGGGGCTGGTATTTCCACACAATTTGCGAATGTTTTCGCAGTATTTCGCAGGTTCGCGACTATTCGGGCCGCGCTACGGGAATTTCCTGAGAGGGAATGCGCGATTTGGCTGCTTTTCGACGTATCGCGGGCGCCGAGTCGCCAGTAAGATGAACTTGCGTGACGTTTGCAGGTCTATTCATTTGCGCGGGAATTCTGCTCCCGCAACGTCACGCGTGGTTCACGCGTTTAGGTAACCGACTGGGAGGTAGCACATGCAGCATCGTGACCAGGAAGTTCTGATCGACGTTTCCACAGCGGCCATGGATACCGGCGGATATGGCGTACTGCTGACGGTTACGGCTGAGGGCGGCACCGAAGTGGATGCCGCGTTTTCCCACTTGGGCAACTGCGCTTCGTTGGACGAAGCACGCGATCGCGCGGAAGTATTCGCGCAGAACTGGGTAGAGGAAAACATCTTCCGATAGGGCGCTGCGCCCTGGACGGAGCTGATAGGCGGGACCGGTCTGTGTGAGCATGACGCTTCGGAGAATACTCAAAGGTTTGCGACGAAGATTTCGGTTATCGTTGCTGCTCCAAAATCTGGGGCCCTCATTGGGTATGCGCCGTTCCAAGATGACTGCCGCACAGACCAACTCTTCACTTGCGGAACACCTCCGCGCATTCCGCGACCACTTTGATTCCGTTGTCCTGCCCCTCTGGATGGGGCAGGGTTTCAATGGCGCGCTCGGCCTGCCTTATGAATCGCTGGACGCGGCCACCGGCGCCGCGCTGCCGGCCGCGCGCTACCGCGCCATGGCTTGCGCGCGCCAGCTCTACGTATTTTCGGAAGCGCCCGGGGCCGCCGCGGGCGCGCATGCCCACCTGCTGTTCGAGTCGCTGCGGCGCGTGTTCCGCGACGAAGTCCACGGCGGCTGGCGCTACAGCGTGGACGCCCAGGCGCGTGCGCTGGACGAAACGCAGGACCTCTATACCCATGCCTTCATCGTGCTGGCTTGCGCTGCCTATTTCCGCCGCAGCCGCAACGCGGATGCGCGCAAGCTCATGCTGTCCACGTCCTCGGCCATCGAGGCGCGCTTCAAGACCGCCGATGGGCTGTACCACGCGGCGCTCAGCCCGGACCTGAGCCAGTCGCTGCGCGCGCCCGCGCAGAATCCCATGATGCATCTGACCGAGGCGTATCTGGCCGCGGCCCAGGTCGCGGAGCCCGCCCTGTACGCGCAGCGTCTGCGCGGCCTGGCGCAAGGCATCAGCCATTTCTTCGTGCACGCGCCCTCGCAGTGCATTTCGGAGGAGCGGCAAGGCACTCCCGGCAATCGGCTGGAGCCCGGGCACCAGTTCGAATGGCTGTCGCTGGTGCACGGCTCGGCCGAGGTATTCGACGGCCTGGACCTGGCGGAATCGCTGCCGCGCGCGGTGCGCTGGTCGCGCCGCCATGGCGTGGACGCGGGCGGGGTGGCGGCCTCGCTGAACGAATCTGGCGCCGTCATCGACGACACGCGCCGGATCTGGGCGCAGACCGAGTATCTGCGGGTGCTCGGCGTGCTGGGCGATCTGCCCGCGCTGGAGGCCGGGCTGGCCATGTTCCGCGCGCGTTTCCTGCACGCGGGCGGCTGGTACGAATGCCTGGACGCGGATGGGGCGGTGGTGCGCGCGGACATGCCTTCGACCTCGCCGTACCACCTGGCTACCTGCCTGGCCGCCATGCCGACCGTTGTTTAATTGTGGCGTTAACAATTATTTTTGGATTTATCGTCATATATTGATAGAAAAGTATTGGTGGAATCCCTTACAATTTAGTTACTATGTTTGTAGGGAAGCATCAATGAGCGTTATGTGCCTGGCTTGCCAACGCATTAACCCCGGGCTTGCTGGCGTTGCGCCGCATGCCCATCTGGGGCATCAGGGATTCACCAACCCGACGCAGAAAGGCCGCGAAGAAAGCCGTGAAGACCACTTCCGCTGCCTGAACTGCGGAGCGAAATGGCTGCGTGAAACCGATAAATGGGGCGTGGACCTGGGATTCAAGCTCGCGCCCTGAGCATTGCGCCGCGTCATCCGAACGGGCTCCTCGCAGGAGCCCGTTTTCATTCTGTAGCATTTGCTGCTGCGGTGCGAAACCACATGTTTCGTCGAATCGGCTTTCAGCCGGGACCGGCGGCCAGCACGTCCGGGTCTTGCCCGGCCGTCTCCAGCAGCCACTGGCGGAAACAGGCCAGCGCGTAATGGTCGCGCCGCTGTGCCGGCGCGCACAGGTGGTAGCCGCGAGCGATGCGTATCGGCAAGTCGGGAAAGGGGGCGGCCACGCGCCCCGCCTGCAGGTCGTCGCGGACCAGGCAGCGCTGCAGCACGGCGATGCCCATGTCGGCCATGACGGCGCGGACCAGGATGGACACCTGGTCAAAGCCATTGGACAACTGGACCGAGGCGCGCGGCACGCCGGCGGCGGCCAGCCATTGCACCCAGTTGTCCATGCCGTTCGAGTGATACAGCAGCGGCTCCCCGAGCAGGCCGGCCGGCGTGTCCCAGAGCCCCTGCGCGCGCCGCGCGGCCAGCCGGGCGGGGTGGCAGATCACGACCAACTCACGCCCGATCACGTAGTCCACCTGCCAGCCCGGCCATTGCTCCGGCATGCCGGACAGGATGCTGGCGTCGGGCGTCGCTCCCGAAAAATCCTCGTTGCGGCGATAGGCCGCGAAGCCGAGCTGGATGTCGGGGTGGCGCGCGTGAAAGTCAGATAGGCGAGGCAGCAGCCAGGCGCTGGCCAGCGTCGGCACCGTCGACAGCGTCAAGCGCTGACGGCGGTCGTTGGCGCGCAATCCGGCGCTGAGCGACTCGATCTCCTGCAAGGGGCCTTGCGCGCCGTCGTACAGGCGGCGTCCGGTTTCGGTCAGGGTCAGGCCATGGGCGTTGCGATGCATCAGCGGTTGGCCGAAATGCGCTTCCAGGCGGGAAATGGCCCGGCTGACGGCGCCCTGGGTGACGCATAGGACCTCGGCGGCGCGCGTGAAGCTGCCCAGGCGCGCCGCCGTCACGAAGGCGTGCAGTTCGGACATGGAGGGCGAGTGCAGTCGCATCTAGCATGACCAATGGTAATGAAGCCGTGCAATATAGTCGTTTGAAAGGGGACCGTAAAGTTCGGACACTGGCGGCCTTGTCGATTGACCTTCAACTTTCGGAGTCATCCCCATGTCTCGCCGCCTTCTGGGCCGGTCCGCGCGCTTCGCGTTCGCCGGCATGTTCGCCACGCTGACCTTCGCCGGCATCGCCCAAGCCGCCGACTATCCCGCCCGCCCCATCAAGCTGGTGGTGCCGTTCGCCGCCGGCGGTTCGACCGACATCGTGGCGCGCCTGGTGGCCGAGTACGCCGGCCGCGACCTGAAGCAGACCATCGTGGTCGAGAACAAGGCTGGCGCGGGCGGCTCCATGGGCATGGAGCAGGTGGCGCGCGCCACGCCCGACGGCTACACCATCGGCATGGCCACGATGAGCACGCACGGTTCGAACCCGGCCGTGTTCCGCAAGATGAACTACGACCCGGTGAAGGACTTCGTGCCGGTGGCCAACGTGGTCGCCGTGCCCAGCATCTTCGCGATCAACCCGGGCCTGCCGGCCAAGAACATGGCCGAGTTCGTGGCCCTGGCCAAGAAGCAGCCGGAGCGCTACAGCTTCGCCTCGCCGGGCGTGGGCTCGCTGGGCCACGTGAACATCGAGAACTTCATGATGCTGTCCGGCATCAAGCTGCTGCACGTGCCGTACCGCGGCGCCGGTCCGGCGTTGAACGACGTGATGGGCGGCCAGGTGGACGCGATCACCGACAACCTGTCCTCGACCTTGCCGCAGGTGCAGGGCGGCAAGCTGCGCGCGCTGGCCGTGCTGGGCGCCGAACGCTCGCCGCTGTTGCCCGACGTGCCGACCTACATCGAGCTGGGTTACCCCGACATGGGCACGGGCGGCTGGTTCGGCCTGGTGGCGCCCGCCGGCACCCCGCCGGCCGTGATCGAACGCCTGAACAAGGCGGTGCGCGCGGCCCAGGACGATCCGGAATTCCGCAAGAAGGCCGAGGAAGTGGGTGGTACGCTGGTGCGCACCACGCCTCAGGAATTCGAGGCGCAGATCCAGCAGGCCCTGGCCCGTTACGCCAAGGTCGCCAAGACTGCCAACATTCAGGCTGATTGAAGATGACCCACGCCGACTTCGACGCTGTTTCCGTACACGAGCCCACGGGCCCGGCCCTGCCGCTGGTCTGCGATTCGCCGCATAGCGGCGAGCGCTATCCCGACGACTTCGGCGCCGCGGCCACCCTGGCGCAGCTGCGCCAGGGCGAGGACACGCACGTGGACGCGTTGTGGTCGGCGGCGCCGGCCCTGGGCGCGACGCTGATCGCGGCGAACTTTCCGCGCGTCTACATCGATCCCAACCGCACGCTGCAGGACCTGGACCCTGAACTGTTGGCGCAGCCCTGGCCCGAAGCGCTGGACCCGGGTGAGAAGACCCGCCTGGGCAAGGGTTTGATCTGGCGCAGGATGGACAAGTCCACGCCCATCTACGATCGCAAGCTGACGCTGGCCGAAGTGCGCCACCGCATCCAGGCGTACTACGAGCCCTATCACGCGGCGCTGTCGCAGGCGATCCAGCAGGTGCGGCAGCGCTTTGGCGCGGTCTGGCACCTGAACCTGCACTCCATGCCCAACGATGCCTACGAGCGCCTGGGCCGCCAGAGCGAGCACCCGCTGGCGGACTTCGTGCTGGGCGACCGCGACGGCACGACCTGCGAGCCGGAGTTCATCGCCCTGATCGAGGCGGCCTTGCGCGACAAGGGCTATACCGTGGCGCGCAACGACCCCTACAAGGGCGTGCAGCTGATCGCCCAGATCGGCCAGCCCGCCTTGAACCGCCACAGCCTGCAGGTGGAAATCCGCCGTCCCTTGTACATGGACGAGGCCACGCGCGAGCGCAACTCGGGGTTCGCGCCGCTGCAGGCCGACCTGTCCGACGTGCTGGCGCAGGTGGCGGCGTATGTGCGTACGCGCCAGGCGGCGCAGGCTTAAGTTTCCCTGCGGCTGGCCGTAGTCGGTAACAAGGAATCGCGCCCGTTTCGGGCGCGGCCTCACGGAACCGCAATGGCTGAGAAGATCATCAACGGATTTTCGGTGCTCGCGTACGCGACCCAACCCGAGGGGCGCGTGCCGCCACGCGCTTTCATCGAAACGCGGCGGCTGCCGAAGAAAAAAAGCCAGGCCGAACTGGACGCGCAGGCTGCAGCCCAGGCGGACGCGCAAGCACAACCGGATGAAGCCGAGCACGACGCCGAGCCTGACACTCAGGCCTTCGAGATCTTCATCAGCCGGCGCTTCCGCAGCACGGTGGAGGCCATGTCGGCCGCGCGCAACGCGCTGGACCGCGTCAAGCAGGTCGACGAGGACGGCGTTCCGGACCATCTGCCCGAATAGTCCGGCCCCCGGGCGGCCATGCGCCGCCCATATTGTTATCCCGACTTTGTATTTGTCTAACCCCTGAGCGCAGGCCGATGATGCCGCATGGCAATCATCGCCATTCACAGTCTGCTCAAAAGGAAGGTTGATGAATACGAACGTCCATTCCCGCGCCATTTCCACGCGGGGAATTTCGCGCCGCGCGCTGTTGCGCGCGGCAGGCGCCGCAGGTCTTGCCGCGCCGCTGGGCATGCTGGGTTCGCGCGTGCTGGCCGCCAATGCCGCGCCGCGCACTTTCAAGATCGCATGGAGCCAGACCGCGGTCTGCCAGTCGCCCGTGTCCGTGGCGCTGGAGCGCGGCTTCTTCGACAAATACAACCTCAAGGTCGAACGCATCAACTTCAGCGGATCCACCAATCAGCTGTTGGAGGCGATCGCCACCGGCCACGCCGATGGCGGCATCGGCATGGCGCTGCGCTGGCTGAAGCCGCTGGAACAGGGCTTCGACGTCAAGCTGGCCGTGGGCACGCATGGCGGCTGCATGCGCTTGCTGACGGCGCAAGACTCGCCCATCAAGAGCGTCAATGATCTGAAGGGCCGCCGCGTGGCCGTGTCGGACCAGGCCAGCCCGGTGAAGAATTTCTTCGCGATACGCGTGGCGCAGCTGGGCCTCGATCCCGAATCGGTGGACTGGCGCCAGTATCCCCAGGACCTGTTCGGCGAGGTCCTGCGCAAGGGCGAGGTCGACGCCATCGCGGGCGACGATCCGCTGATCTACACGCTGCGCGAAGACAACAAGCTGCGCGAGATCGCCACCAACATCGAGGGCGACTATGAGAACCGCACCTGCTGCGTGCTGGGCCTGCGCGGCGACCTGGTGCGCAAGGATCCCGAGGCCGCGGCAGCCATTGCGCGCGCGGTGATCGACGCGCAGCGCTGGACGGCCTCCAACCCGGACGAGACGGCGCGCATCTTCGCGCCCTATGTGCCCGGCAAGGTGCCGGCCGAACGCGTGGCCGCGATCCTGCGCAGCCATAGCCATGGCCATGCCACGACGGGCGCCGCGTTGCGCGAAGAGATCGTGGGCTATGCCAAGGATCTGAAGACGATCAAGGTGCTGAGCGCGGGCCTGGACGTCAACAAATACGCGCAAGTGGTGGTGCCCAATGTCCTCGGCTGACGTATTGCATGCCCCGGCCGCGGGCGCGAATCCGCCCGCGCGCGACTGGCGCCTGTGGAAGACCGGTATCGCCGCCGCCGCGCTGTGGGCGGGCGTGGGCGGCGTGACGCTGGCGTGGCCGAACGTGGAGGTGGGCTTCTCGTCCTGGGGCTACACGCGCGAATTCGGCGCGGCGGCGTTGACGCTGGCGGTGTTGCTGCTGTTGGTGGCGGCGCCGGGGGCGGGTCAGTTGCGTGCGGTGCGCGCCTTGCATCGCGCGGGTCCCTGGCTGGTGGTTTTGGCCCTGGCGGTGGGCGCCTGGGAAATCGTGACGGCCAAGTTGGCGCTTCTGCCCAGTCCGTTCTTCGCGCCGCCGCAGTCGCTGATCGAGGTCTACGCCTCCGACTACAAGCGGCTGGCCGACAGCCTGGTGAATTCGCTGTGGCTGCTGGCCAATGGCTTTCTGCTGGGCGCGGCGGCCGGCTTTCTGACTGGGGTCGCCATAGGCTGGTCACGCGGCCTGGGCTACTGGGTGCATCCGGTGCTGCGCTTCCTGGGGCCGGTGCCGTCCACGGCCTTGCTGCCGATGGCGTTCTTCTTCTTTCCGTCGAGCTGGTCGGCAGCGGTCTTCCTGATCGCGCTGGCCACCTGGTTTCCGGTCACGGTGCTGACGTGGTCGGGCGTGGCGGGCGTGAACCGGGCCTACTACGACGTGGCGCGGACCATGGGCGCCAATGAGTGGTTCCTGGTGCTGCGCGTGGCGATCCCGGCGGCCTTGCCGCAGGTCTTCGTGGGCTTGTTCATGGGTCTGGGCGCGTCGTTCTCGGTGCTGGTGGCGGCCGAGATGATGGGTGTGAAGTCCGGGCTGGGCTGGTACCTGTCATGGGCCCAGGGCTGGGCGTCCTACGCCAATATGTACGGCGCGCTGATTGTGATGGCGCTGGTGTTCTCGGGCCTCATCACCTTGCTGTTCCTGGGGCGCGACCGCCTTCTGGCCTGGCAGAAGGGAGTCGTGAAATGGTAGCGGCAGCGGAGCCTGAAAAGCGGGATGCGGCCGGCGCCGCGCTGGCCGTGCGCGGCGTGAACCATCACTTCGACCTGGACGGCGCGCAGCTGCCGGTGCTGGACGGCATAGACCTGGACGTGAAGCCGGGCGAGTTCGTGGCCCTGCTGGGGCCCAGCGGCTGCGGCAAGTCGACGCTATTGCGCCTGGTGGCGGGCCTGGAGCCGCCGGCCGAAGGCGGCCTGCTGGCGGATGGCGAGCCGATCACGGGGCCCGCGCCTACACGCATCGTGGTGTTCCAGGACCCCACGCTGTATCCCTGGCGCACGGTCTGGGACAACGTGGCCCTGGGGCTGCAGGCGCGCGGCCTGTTGAAGACGCAGCGCAGCCGGGTGGACGAGGCCTTGCAGCGCGTGGGACTGAAGGCGTTCGGCCAGGCCTATCCGCATCAGCTGTCCGGCGGCATGGCGCAGCGCGCCGCGCTGGCGCGGGCGCTGGTCAACGATCCGCGCATCCTGATCCTGGACGAGCCGCTGGGCAAGCTGGATTCGCTGACCCGCATCGCCATGCAGTCCGAACTGGTGGACTTGTGGCAACGCGAAGGCTACACGGCCTTGCTGGTCACGCATGATGTGGAGGAAGCGCTGTTCATGGCCACGCGCATCGTGGTACTGAGCGAGCGGCCGGCGCGGATCAAGGACGAGATCGTCAACGACCTGCCGTACCCCAGGCATCGGGGGGATCCGCGCCTGGCGGCGTTGCGCCATCGCGCGCTGGCCTTGCTGGGGCTGGACGCGACGTGGTGAGCATCGCGCAACGCCGGCCGGCGGCTGCCGCTGGCGCGGCGCGGTGGACCCGGCGGCGCGCGGCGGCGCTGCTGGCGCTCGGCTTCGCCGCGTTGGCGCTGACCCTGGCCGCCACGGTCTGGCGGTGGTTGGGCCAGGCGCCGACGCTGGCGTATTGGCCATTCGCGTGGCGCTACGACCCGGACCTGCCCGTCAGTCCGCATACCTGGCGCCAGCTGTGGCTGGCGTTGGCGCAGTCGGCGGCGGCGCTGGCGCTGCTGTGCGGCGCGCTGTACGCCAAGCGCCGGCGGCTGGCATGGCTGAGCGCCGCCGCCGCGCTGGCGCTGCTGACCGACTGGCCGAGCCCGCGGATGCTGCTGACCGAGGCGCACAGTTCTTCCTACCAGCGCTCGCCCCTGCCATTTTCCGATGCCAATCTGCTGCAGGGCGGACGGCTGTACCAGGCGCATTGCGCCGCATGCCATGGCGCCGCGGCCGATGGGCGGGGCGAGCTTGCGGCCAGCCTGCCGGTGTGGCCCAGCGTGCTGGGACCGGCGCTGTTCCAGAACAGGCTCGAAGGCGAGCTGCACTGGCGCATCGCGCATGGCGGCCAGGAACCGGCGGCCAAGCCCGCGATGCCGGCGTTCGGTTCCACGCTGAGCGCCGATGAGATATGGCAGGTACTGGACTATCTGCGTCTGCGTGCCTATGGAGCAGAGGGCGGCAAGGGCATGCCGGCAGTCGCCGCGCCCGTGGTCGATCTGGATTGCCGCGACGGGCGGGCGACGCTGCTGAGCGGCTTGCGCGGACTGCCCCTGCGCGTGACGGCGCATGCGCCGGGGGCGTCCGAGGAACCGCAGGATCCGCGCTTGCTCACCGTGGCGCTGACGCGAGGCGGCGGGCAGGGCGTCTACGCGGATTGCGTGGCGGCAGGCGAAGAGGCCTGGAACGCCTACGCGCTGGCAGCCGGCGTGCCGCCAGACGAGCTGGCCGGCGCGCAGTTCATGGTCGACCGCCAGGGCTGGCTGCGCGCGCGCCGCCTGCCGGGCGCGGCTCCGGCCTGGACCAGCGCGGACGATGTCTGCGGCCCGGGAGGGCGGATGGAGGGCACGACGGCGCGCGGCCTGGGCCAACTATTGCAGGCGATGGATCGTGCGCCCATCGCCATTCCGGATATGCGCCGCGAACATTGACTGCGGCGCTTGTTCAAGCACATATCCACCCAAGCGAGGTCTGCAACATGAGTACGTTGAACGAATACCTGGGCCAGAAACGCGAGGCCGTGCTGGCGCGCAACGCGCGCGATCCGCACGCCGTGACGCCGGTGAAATTGCGCGCGCAGGTCAGCGCTGAAGGCCGCAGCGGCGTGCGCCGCATCCGGATCCGCGATCACCAGGTGGTCAGCGACAGTCCCGCCGATTTCGCGGGCTACGACCTGGGGCCGAGTTCGCCCGAGCTGCTGCTGGGCTCGCTGGGCAGTTGCCTGACGCACATCTTCCTGATCAAGGCGGCCGAACTCGAGTTGCCGCTGGAGTCGTTGCAGGTGGAGATCGAAGGCGACCTGGACCCGCGCGGCGGCAAGCCGGGTTATGAGCAGGTGCCGTTCTTTCCGCACAACATCCGCTATACCGCGCACATCGTGTCGCCGGCCGACGAGAGCGCGGTGCGCGCCGTGCATGAGGCGGTGGAGCAATGGTGCCCGATCCTGAATCTGCTCAAGCAGCCGCAGCCGCTGGAAGGCCGCGTGCAGCACACCCGCCCGGCGGCGCAGTAAGGAGGGGCCTCAGGTCAGCGTGCTGCGCATCAGGATCTCGGTCAGCGCCCGCGTGGGCTTATTGGGCGCGGGCGCCGAGATCACGATGAATTCCACCTGCGGCAGGGCGGGCAGCTGCGCGGCGCCCGCCGGGGCCGCCAGGCCTAGCGTGGACAGATGCGAAGGCTGCACCGTGATGCCCAGGCCGGCGCGGGCGGCCGCCTGGCAGCCCGCATAGCTGGTGCTGGTGCATACGATCTGCCAGCTGCGGCCGGCGCGGGCCAGCGCGTCCAGCGCCAGGCTGCGGGTTACGCTGGGTTCGCGCAGCAGGATCAGCGGCAGCGGTTCGCCTGGCGCCACGCGCAGGCCTTCCTTGGCCCGCCACAGCAGGGCTTCTTTGTGCAGGGTCTGGCCGCGGCGGTCGCCCTTGCGGCGCTTGCCTATCATGACGTCCAGGCCGTTGTCGTCCAGCAGCTTGTAGAGCTCGCTGGTGACGCCGATGGTCAGGTCCAGTTCCACCTCGGGGTGGGCCAGCCGGAAGGCGGCCAGCACGTCGGGCAGGGGACCCATCGCCAGGTCGTCCGAGGTGCCCAGGCGCACGCGGCCGCGCAGGCGCGGCGCGTCGAACAGGCGCTCGGCCCGCTCGTGCGCGTCCAGGATGATCTGCGCATGCACCAGCAGGCTGCGGCCATCGCTGGTAAGCGCGAGCGAGTGCGTGTCGCGCTGGAACAGGCGCCGGTTCAGGCCCTGTTCCAGCTGACGGATGTGTTCGCTGACCGTGGGCTGGGTCAGGCCCAGGCGCCGGGCGGTTTCGGTGAAGCTGGGCGCGGCGGCGGCCGCGGCGAAGGTCTTGAGCCACAGGGGATTGAGCATGGCGTCCTGGTCATAGGGAAGTCCGATGACAGTTAAAGTACCTAGTGGGCTTCACGATGGCAAGCGCCGTGCCTATAGTTTCCGCAATCCCCACGGAAATCTCTGCCATGCGCCGCTTCCTGCCCGACCAATTCACGCTCATCCTGATTGCCACGGTGGTCTTCGCCAGCTTTTTCCCGGCCGTGGGCAAGGGCGCGGCGTTCATGACCGTGGCCAGCAACATCGCCATTTCGCTGCTGTTCTTCCTGCACGGCGCCCGGTTGTCCACCGACGCCATCGTGGCCGGCGTGAAGGACGTGCGCCTGCACGCGCTGATCCTGGCCTGCACCTTCCTGCTGTTTCCGGCGCTGGGGCTGGGCTTGCGGGCGCTGTTTCCCAACCTGTTGACGCCGTCGCTGTGGTTGGGCGTGCTGTTCGTCTGCACCCTGTCTTCCACCGTGCAGTCGTCGATCGCCTTCACCTCCATGGCGCGCGGCAATGTGCCGGGCGCGATCTGCGCGGCCACCGCGTCGAACCTGCTGGGCACGGTGCTGACGCCGCTGCTGGTGGCGGTGCTGCTGCACCGCCAGGGCGGCGGGCATGGACTGGCCGACGCCGGCCGCATCCTGCTGCAGCTGCTGCTGCCGTTCGCGGTGGGCAGCCTGTTGCGGCCCTGGATCGGCGCCTGGGCCCAGCGCAACAACCGCACGCTGTCGAAAGTGGACCGCAGCTCCATCCTGCTGGCCGTCTACACGGCGTTCAGCGAGGCGGTGGCGCAGGGCATCTGGCACGCATTCCCGCCCATCGACCTGGCCTCCATGGTGCTGGTCAACGCCTTGCTGCTGGGGACGGTGCTGCTGGTCACGACCTGGGGCAGCCGCAAGCTGGGCTTGTCCAAGGAGAACGAGATCACGCTGGTGTTCTGCGGCTCGAAGAAGTCGCTGGCCTCGGGCATTCCGCTGGCCACGGTGCTGTTCGGCACCTCGCAGATGGGCGTGGTGGTGTTGCCGCTGATGATCTTCCACCAGATGCAGCTGATGGTCTGCGCGGTGCTGGCGCGCCGCTACGCGGAACGCCAGGCGCCGGCCGAGGCCGCGGTGGCGCGGGCCTGAGGTCCGCGCAAGGTTCTTGCCTGAGCGGTCAGCCCTGGGCGGGCGCGTCGTCCAAAGGACGGATCTTGCCGGCCGGCTGCCAGTAGACCGCGCCGTCGCGTTCCTCGACGGCCAGCACGGTCAGGCGGCCGTTTTTACAGGGGCCGCCCACGCACAGCCCGGTGTCGGGCTGGTAGGTGGCGCCGTGGCGCGCGCACATGATCAGGTCGCCGGCGCGGGTGAAGAAACTGCCTTCCCAATCCAGTTCCACGCCCACGTGGGCGCAGCGGTTGAGATAACCGTGCACGCGGTCCTGGTAGCGCACGAAGAAGGCCGTGGTGCGGCCTGCGGCATCCGACACGGGAATCTTCACGCCCAGGCCGCCGTTGACGAGGTCGGAGGCGGCGCAGACGCGGACGGCGGGGGCGGAGGGTGAATCCTGCATGGCGAGCCTGGAAATCAAAGGGTGCGATGTTCGGACAGGGCGGACGGCTTGTCAATCCGTTGCGGCGGCCGGGGCGCTTTCCTGCTGGCGCGCCCACATGCTGGCGTAGAGGCCGCCCAGCGCCAGCAACTGCGCATGGCGGCCGCGCTCGACGATGCGGCCCTCGGCCAGCACGATGATCTCGTCGGCGTCCGCCACGGTGGACAGGCGGTGGGCGATGATGAGCGTGCTGCGGCCCTGGCTGACTTCGCGCAGATTGGCCTGGATTTCGCGTTCCGTGTGCGTGTCCAGCGCGCTGGTGGCTTCGTCGAACAGGAAGATGGGCGGGTTCTTCAGGATGGTCCGGGCGATCGCCACGCGCTGCTTTTCGCCGCCCGACAGCTTCAGTCCGCGTTCGCCCACCATGGTCTGGTAGCCGTCCGGCATGGCCATGATCAGGTCGTGGATGTGCGCCAGGCGCGCGGCCGCCTGGATTTCGTCCTCGCTGGCGCCGGGGCGGCCGTAGCCGATGTTGTAGAGGATGGTGTCGTTGAACAGCACGGTGTCCTGCGGCACGACGCCGATCGCGGCGCGCAGGCTGGCTTGCGTCACGTTGCGCACGTCCTGGCCGTCGATCAGGATCGCGCCGCCGTCGGCGTCATAGAAGCGGAACAGCAGGCGCGCGATGGTCGATTTCCCCGCGCCCGATGTGCCGACCACGGCCACGGTCTTGCCGGCGGCAATGGTGAAGCTGACGCCTTTCAGGATGGGGCGGCGCGCGTCGTAGCCGAAATGCACGTCGCGGAACTCCACCGCGCCGCCCGCCACGCGCAGCGGCTGGGCATCGGGGCTGTCGGCCACTTCGCGGTCCTGTCCCAGCAGCTCGAACATGCGCTCCATGTCGATGATGGCCTGCTTGATTTCGCGGTAGACGAAGCCGAAGAAGCTCAGCGGCTGGTACAGCTGCAGCAGGTAGGTGTTGACCAGCACGAAATCGCCCAGCGTGTAGCGGCCCTCGGCGATGCCGGTGGCGGCCATCCACATGACCAGGGTCAGGCCCACCGAGATGATGGCGGCCTGGCCGATGTTGAGGATGGACAGACTGACCTGGCTGCGCACGGCGGCGCGTTCATAGCGGGTGAGCGATGCGTCGTAGCGGCGCGCCTCGTGCTCCTCGTTGCCGAAGTATTTGACCGTTTCGTAGTTCAGCAGGCTCTCGATGGCCTTGGTGTTGGCCTCGGAATCGGTTTCGTTCATCTGGCGGCGGAACTTGGCGCGCCATTCGGTGACGAGCAGCGTGTACGCCATGTACAGCGTGACGGTGGCGCCGGTGGCCAGCGCCAGCCAGATGTCGAACATCTTCCACAGCACCACGCAGACCAGCCCGATTTCGAAGAAGGTCGGCAGGATGCTGAAGAGCAGGAACGACAGCAGGGTCTGGATGCCCTTGGTGCCGCGCTCGATGGCGCGGTTCAGGCCGCCGGTCTGGCGCGTCAGGTGAAAGCGCAGCGCCAGCGCGTGCAGATGGCGAAAGACCTGCAGGCCGACCGCGCGGATGGCGTGCTGTCCGACCCGCGCGAAGATGGCGTCGCGCAGCTCCGAGAACAGCAGGGACAGCACCCGGGCCGTGCCATAGGCCAGGATCAGGCCCAGCGGCACGGTAACGGCGCCTGGGGCGCCCTGGCCCAGCTCGTCGATGGCGTGCTTGTACAACAGGGGGACATAGACCGTGGCCACCTTGGCCGTGAACAGGCACAGCAGGGCCGCGACCACCCGAATTTTCAAACCCGTCTCGCCGGGCGGCCAGAGATAGGGAAAGAGGGTGCGCAGGGTGGAAAAGCCGCCGCGGCGTTCGGGCCGCGTGTCAGGAGCGTTCATGGTCAGGGGGGATGCATGGGCCGGCAGGCCGTCGGAAGCGCATTATCGGCCACGGGCGGAATTTCTGCCGCCGGGCCGCGCCCAGGGGCGCAAACGCCTGCTTTGCCGGGGGAGATTCAGGGAATTTGCGGGTCTGGGGGTATTATCGGCCTCACGACCCCTGGGATGTGTAGACCTCTCCCGGGGGTTTTCAATCCGGCATGGTGACTCGGGCGCAGCCTGGCGGGCCCGTTCTTTACTGTCTCAACCAAGGATGAAGCCTGGCTGCCCCTTGGTTGCGCGACCCGGCGCATATTCGCCGCGCGGACGTCGCGTCGCAAGCTACGGAGGGTCTTATGGCGAAAGTACCGGCAATGAAATTGAACGACGGCGGCAAGATTCCCCAGCTGGGCCTGGGCGTCTGGCAGGTGCCGAACGATCAGGCGGCCGCAAGCGTGAAAGAGGCGCTGGCGGCGGGCTACCGCTCGGTGGACACCGCGGCCATCTATGGCAACGAGGCGGGCGTGGGCGCGGGTTTGCGCGCGGCGGGCGTGGCGCGCAAGGACCTGTACATCACCACCAAGCTCTGGAACGACAGGCACGGCTACGACGAGGCCCATAAGGCCATGGACGAGAGCCTCGAAAAGCTGGGCCTGGCCTACGTCGACCTGTACCTGATCCACTGGCCCGTGGCCGGCAGCACGAAGTTCGTGGATGCCTGGAAGGCCATGACGGAAATGAAGGAAGACGGCCGCGCGCGCTCGATCGGCGTGTCCAACTTTACCCAGGCCAACCTGGAGCGGTTGCTCGACGCGTTCGGCGTGACGCCGGCGGTGAACCAGGTCGAGCTGCATCCCGGCTTCACCCAGCAGGCGCTGCGGGCCTTCCATGCCAAGCACGGCATCGCGACGGAGTCCTGGAGCCCCTTGGCCCAGGGCGGCGTGGCCAAGGACAAGGTCATCCTGGATCTGGCCAGGAAGCACGGCAAGTCGCCCGCCCAGGTGACGCTGCGCTGGCACTTGCAGAACGATCTGATCGTGATCCCGAAGTCGGTGACGCCGGCCCGCATCCGCGAGAACATCGACGTCTTCGACTTCGAGCTGTCGGCGGCCGACATGGCCGCCATCGACGGCATCAAGGAAGGCGCGCGCCTGGGGCCGGACCCGGAGACCTTCGGCAAGTAATGCCGGGCGCCGGCACGGGGCAAGGCGCTCGCGCCTAACGCTGCAGCGGGAACACCCAGTAACGCGCGATGACCGCCAGCAGGATGGCCAGGGAGATCCAGGACGCCCAGTGCCAGCCCCCCGTGCCCAGCAGCGCGGCCAGGAGGCCGAACACGCTGAGCACGCCCAGCAGGATCGGGACGCCCCAGACAAACATGAAACCTCGGGACGTCTTGCTCATGCGGGAGTCCTTTTCGGAATGGCGGCGGCCTGGTGCTTGCGCACGAGTTCGGCGATGCGCGCCTCGGTGGCGCGGCGGCGGGCCAGCCAGAGATAGAGGCCGCTGACCAGCACGACGATGGTGATGACGTCCAGCAGCGCCCAGATGATCTTCAGCGGCATGCCGCCGTAGTCGCCGAAATGCAGCGGCCGCGACAGTTCCAGCGCGGTCAGGTACCAGGGCATCTTGGCCACGGTGGTCAGCTCGCCGGTCTTGCCGTCCACCAGCACGGGCGTGTTCAGCTTGGAGGTGAGCGGCGTGTCGCCGCGCATCCAGGTGATGTAGTGGTGGGGGCTGCCGAAGGCGTTGCCGGGGAAGGCGATGAAGGACACCTCGTTGCCGGGCAGGGCCTTTCTGGCCGTGTCGGCGGCGCCCTGGGCCGAGGCCAGCTCGGTGGGCACGTTCTGGCCCTTGTAGGGCTCCAGGATGCGCACCAGTTCAGTGGACTGCCACAGGCGGAACAGCGGGGTGGAGAGTTCGTTGATCACGCCGGTCAGGCCCACCACGAAGGCCCAGACCAGCGTCACGATGCCCAGCAGATTGTGCAGGTCCAGCCACTTCAGGCGGGTGGAACGGGTGGCGCGCACCGTGCCGAACTCCAGCTTCTTCATGAAGGGCCCGTAGAGCACCACGCCGGACACGATGGCCACGCAGAACAGCAGTCCCATGAAGCCCAGGAACAGCTCGCCGGGCAGGCCCGCGAACAGGTCCACGTGCAGCGCCAGCATGATGCCCATGAAGGAAAACTTGTCCTGGGTGTAGAGCGGGCCGTCCAGCAGCACGTCGCCGGTGCGCGCGTCCATGCGCACGGCGTGGCCCGACACCTGGCCGTCGCCGGGCGTTTTCGCCATGCCCACATAGACTTGCGGCTCGTCCGGGTCGAGGAACAGGTAGTCGACGACTTCGCCCGGATACATGGCGCGGGCGCTGTCGACCAGCTTGTCCAGGTTGGCGCGCGGAGTCGAGGCGGGCACGTCCGATAGCGGCTTGGCATCGTCGAGCCAGTGTTCGATCTCGTGGTGGAACACCAGCGGCAAACCGGTAAGACAGATGACGAGCAGGAAAATGGTGCAGACCAGGCTGGTCCATTTATGGACCAGATACCAGGTTTTGATGGTGGACGCGGCGGTCATGGGGAGGGCGGGGCCCTTGCAGGCGCGGGTTGGGGAAAACTAGATATTATCGCGAATAGTATTGATTCTCGTAACCAAATTTTGACCACGGCGGGGCAAGGGTGGGCAGGCGGGGCGGCGCGAAAGCGGGTTAAAAAGAGGGATCAAGCATCAACCCAGCGGTAGTCCCGGATCATCATGGAGCAGCGTTTTCTCAAAGTCCCGCGCAACGAGCTAGGCCGCGATTTCGCGGTGGGCGATCTGCATGGACATTTTTCCCGCCTGCAGGAAAGCCTGGACCAGCTGGGCTTCGATCCGTCTCGGGACCGCCTGTTTTCCGTGGGAGACCTGGTGGACCGGGGCCCGGAAAGCGAGGCTGCGCTGGAGTGGCTGGCGCGGCCGTGGTTCTACGCGGTGCAAGGCAACCACGAGGACTACGCGATCCGCCACGTGCGCACCGGGCAGGTGGACGTGGACAACTGGCGCGGCTACGGCGGCGGCTGGTTCCTGGACCTGCCATCGGAGCGCCAGGAGGTTTTCGCCGAGGCTTTCGCGCAACTGCCCATCGCCATCGAGGTCGAAACCCTGGACGGCGCGGTGGGGTTGCTGCATGCGGACTGCCCGGTGCTGTTCTGGCCGCGGCTGGAATCCGCCTTGCAGGACCGCTACCGGCGCACCAGCGCCGCCTGCCAATGGTCGCGCGACCGCCTGCGGCAGATGGACCGCACCGGCATCCGCGGGGTGAGGGCGGTGGTGGCCGGGCATACGCCGGTCCCGGCGCCGCTGGTCCTGGGCAACGTCTACCACATCGATACCGAGGGCTGGAAATCCGGCTACTTCACCTTCCTGGACCTGGAATCCCTGCGGGCCTGGCCGCGCGAGGCCGTGACCGAACTCGCGGAGCAGGAATAGCCGCTTGGATGCCCGGCGGCTGGCGCCGGGCGTGCCCTCTATAGCGGCCGGGCGGCCACCGGTCCGGCGCCGCTGACGGCGCTGGCGCGGGCGGGCGTGTCGGCGTCCACGCGCGGCACGGGGATGGGTGGGATGACGGGCGCATTGCCCGCCGGCGCGCCACCCGCGGGCGCCACGGGAACGGGCAGTGCCACCGGCGGCTGGGCAGGGGCGCCCTGCGGCATCGCGCCGCCGGGCGGCAAGGGCTTGACCGAGGTGTCCACGCCGTCCGTCGAACGGTTGTTGTTCAGGAAATCGGTCAGCGCGTCGCCCGAGGACAGGTCTAGCGAAGCCACGGCCTGGCCCGGCGGGAATTCCGAGAAATAGTATTCGCCGTTGTCCACGAGCAGGCCGTCCGGCCGCGGCGCGGGCTTGGCTTCGGGCACGCCCTTCAAGGCCGGCTGCATGTAGTCCAGCCAGGTCGTCAGGGCCAGGCCGCTGCCGAATTCGTTGGTGCCCAGCGACTTGGGCTGGTCAAAGCCCATCCAGACCGTGGTGGCCAGGTTGGGCGTGAAACCCGAGAACCAGACGTCCACGGCCTCGTTGGTGGTGCCGGTCTTGCCGCCGACGTCGTTGCGCTTGAGCACCTGATGCGCGCGCGCGGCGGTGCCGCTGACGGTGACGCCGCGCAGGATATCGTCCATGACCCAGGCGGTGCGGGGATCGATGGCGCGGGCCTGTTCGTCGCCGGCGACGACCGGCTGCGCCTGCATCAGCACGTTGCCCGAACGGTCGGTGACGCGGTCCACCAGATAAGGGGTGACGCGGTAGCCGCCGTTGGCGAACACGCTGTAGCCGTTGACCACCTGCAGCGGCGTGGCGCCGCCGGCGCCCAGCGCCAGCGGCAGCACCGCCGGCCAGCGCGACTTGTCGAAGCCGAAGCGCGTCAGGTAGTCCTGCGCATACTGCGGCGAGATCGCCTGCAGGATGCGAATCGACACCATGTTCTTGGAACGCATGAGGCCCTGGCGCAGGGTCAGCATGGGCTCATACTTGTTGCCGTCGTTCTTGGGCTGCCAGGCCTTGGAGCCGGTCTGCTCCGCGGTCAGCATGAAGGGCTGGTCGGAGATCTGCGTGGCCGGGGTCAGGCCGCGTTCCAGCGCCGCCGCGTAGACGAAGGGCTTGATGTTGGAGCCGGGCTGGCGCCAGGCCTGCGTCACGCGGTTGAAGCCGCCGCGGTTGTAGTCGAAGCCGCCGATCATGGCGCGGATGGCGCCGTCCTGCGGCACCATCGACACCAGCGCCGCCTGCAGGGTCGGCATGTTGATGATTTCCCAGCCGTCGCCGTTCTTGTGGATGTAGACGACCGAGCCGCGGCGCAGGCGCTGGCTGTCGCTGGCCTTGGGGTTGAGCGCGCGCGCCACCACTGCCAGCGCCTTCTTGTCGCTGATGGTGATGATGTCGCGCGCGCTGCGCGCCAGCGTCACTTCGGTAGGGCTGGCGGCCAGCACCACGGCGGTCAGCAGGTCTTCGCTGTCCGGCGTTTTTTCCTGCACGCCATCCAGGATTTCGTCCAGCGCGCCCGGATCCTGTTCGACGCCGTCCGGCAGGTCGATCTGGTCTTCCGGGCCGGGATACACGGCGCGGCGGGTGTAGTCCATCACGCCGTCGCGCACGGCGCGGTAGGCGGCTTCCTGGTCCTTGGAATCGATGGTGGTGTAGACGTCGATGCCCTTGGTGTAGGTCTGTTCCTGGAACACGCCGTACATCAGCTGGCGCGCCAGCTCGGCCGGGTAGTCGCCGTGGATCGCGAAGCCGCGCGCGCTGGCGCCGTCCGCGCCGCGGATGGTCAGGCGCTGCTTGAGCGCTTCGTCGGCCTGTTCGGGCGTGAGATAGCCCAGCGTCTTCATGCGGCCCAGCACGTAGTGCTGGCGGATCTCGGCGCGCGGGAAATTGGTGATGGGGTTGAAGCGCGACGGGGCCTTGGGGATGCCGGCGAGCATGGCGGCCTCGGCCGGCGTGACCTCGGACAAGGGCTTGCCCAGATAGGTGCGCGAGGCGGCGGCGAAACCATAGGCGCGGTGGCCCAGGTAGATCTGGTTCATGTAGAGCTCGAGGATCTGGTCCTTGGAGAGCTCGGATTCGATCTTGAACGTCAGCAGCAGTTCATAGAACTTGCGCGAGTAGGTCTTTTCCGACGACAGGTAGAAGTTGCGCGCGACCTGCATCGTGATGGTGCTGCCGCCCTGGCTTTTGGAGCCTTTGACGAGGTTGGTCAGCACCGCGCGCGCCACGCCCATCCAGTCGACGCCGCCGTGGCTGTAGAAGCGGTCGTCCTCGGCCGCCAGCACCGCCTGGCGCATCACGGGCGGGATCTCGTCAAAGCGCAGCACGTTGCGGTGCTCTTCGCCGTATTCGCCGATCAGCACCTTATCCGCCGTATAGATGCGCAGCGGCACCCGCGGACGGTAGTCCGTCATGGCGTGCAGGTCCGGCAGGCTGGGCCAGGCCAGGGCCAGCGCCAGGCCGAGCGCGATGCCGCCGCACACGGCGGCGCCGCCGGCGGCTACGCCCGCCTTGACGAGGATGCGTTTCCAGGGGAGGCCCGGTTTGCCGCCCGGGGTGGCGGAGGATTGCTGGGGGGTGCTCATTGCAGGCGATTCTAGGGCAGAACGCTATAGACCGCGCACGGAGCAATAAGGTTTCGGTAACCAAACTTGCCCGGGGGGCGGAGTTAGCGCGGACGCCGGGGAAATACAGGGACGGGGTCTAGCATACGCTGGGCGCGGCTTTGTTGCGGCGCGGCGGCGCGGGGACGCCCTGAAATGTATTGCGGGCCGTGACAAACGGCAAGTCCGGTTGCAGGCGTCAGCCGTGCTTCAGTCAGCTGTTCTTCAGGTAGCCCTGGGGCGGCGCGCCCAGGGCGCGGTGGAACATGGCCGAGAAGGCGCTGGCGCTGCGGTAGCCCAGGTCGGCGGCGATGCGCGCGACCGGCACGCCCTGCGACAGCCTGCACACCGCCTCGGCCAGCCGGACCTGCTGCACCCACTGCCGGTAGTTCAGCCCCAGCTCCGCCTGGAACAGGCGGATCAGCGTGCGCGCGCTGGCGCCGACTGCGTCGCCCCAGTCTTCGATGCCGCGCTGCAGTCCGGGATCGTCCAGGATGGCCGCGCAGATGGTCTGCAGGCGGCGGTCGCGCGGCCAGGGGATCTGCAGCGGCGCGACGCGGGCGGAGGCCAGCTCGGAAAGCAGCAGGGCGGCGACCTGCCCGGCGCGGCCGTCCAGCGGATAGTCGATGGGCTCGGCGGTCAGCGCCAGGATCAGCTCGCGCAGCAGGCCGCTGACCTCGACCACCTGGCATTGCGGCCAGTAGTCGCGGGCGGTCTCGGCGTCGAGGTAGAGCGAGCGCATGGACACCGCGCCCACCATGTCCACGCCATGCGGCACGCCGGCAGGCACCCACAGCGCGCGCAGCGGCGGCAGGGCCCAGAAGCCGCTGGGCGTGGTGACGCGCATGACGCCTTCGACCGCGTAGACCAGTTGCGCGCGCGGGTGCGAGTGGGTGCCCGTGCGGGTCCCTGGCAGGAATTCCTTGGCCATGGCCGTCACGGCGCGCGGCCGGTGCTGGTAGTCCTGGGGATTGATACTGCGGGCGGGGTCGGGCAAAAGGAGGCGGGCGGGCATGCTTGTCACTTCCGGCATAAGGATGAGAGGGCAGGCTAAAGCGCGGTTTCCGTATTTTGTCACTTAAGCGACGAAAATTGGCAGATCAATCCAGGCCCGGATTCCTACACTGGCTACAGGCCCCGGCGCGCTGCCGGGCATGCTCCCACCTTATCCGCGTCCGCCACCCATGAATCCACCGCAGAATCCCGCCGCCGGCATCGCCGCCGCCAATCCGGCCCCGCCGCCCGCGGCCTCCTCGGATCCGTCCACCGCCTTCAAGGTGCTGGGCGCGATCAGCGTGGCGCACCTGATGAACGACATGATCCAGTCGATCCTGTTGGCCATCTATCCCATGCTGAAGGATTCGTTCAGCCTGTCGTTCGCGCAGATCGGCCTGATCACGCTGGTCTACCAGCTTGCGGCCTCGCTGCTGCAGCCTTTCATCGGCTTCTATACGGACCGCCATCCCAAGCCGTACTCGCTGCCGGTGGGCATGGGCTTCACCCTGCTGGGGCTGCTGTTGCTCTCGATGGCGCCGTCGTTTGGCTGGCTGCTGGTGGCCGCGGTGCTGGTGGGCACGGGCTCGTCGGTGTTCCACCCTGAGTCCTCGCGCGTGGCGCGCATGGCATCCGGCGGACGCCATGGCCTGGCGCAGTCGCTGTTCCAGGTGGGCGGCAACGTGGGCTCGGCGCTGGGGCCGCTGCTGGCCGCGCTCTTCATCATTCCGCACGGGCAGCGCAGCGTGGCCTGGTTCTCGCTGGCGGCGCTGTTCGGCATCGTGGTGCTGACCGGCATCGGACGCTGGTACAGCGCCAACCGCGTCCTGCTCAAGCCGCGCGCGCGGCGCGAGGGCGCGGGCAACGGGCTGTCGCGCAACCAGGTGCTGGGCGCGCTGGCGGTGCTGGGCGTGCTGGTGTTTTCCAAGTATTTCTACCTGGCCAGCCTGAACAGCTATTTCACGTTCTACCTGATCGACAAGTTCGCGCTGTCGGTGCGCGAGGCGCAGCTCTATCTGTTCCTGTTCCTGGCCGCGGTGGCGGTGGGAACGGTGGTGGGCGGGCCCGTCGGCGACCGCATCGGCCGCAAGATCGTGATCTGGGTGTCGATCCTGGGGGTGGCGCCGTTCACGCTGCTGCTGCCCTATGTGAACCTGTTCTGGACCGGTGTGCTGGTGGTGATCATCGGCATGGTGCTGGCCTCGGCGTTCTCGGCCATCGTGGTCTATGCGCAGGAGCTGGTGCCGGGCAAGGTGGGGATGATCGCCGGGCTGTTCTTCGGCTTTGCCTTCGGCATGGGTGGCGTGGGCGCCGCGGCGCTGGGCAAGCTGGCCGACGCCACCAGCATCGGCTACGTGTACCAGGTCTGCGCCTATCTGCCCTTGCTGGGCGTGGTGGCGATCCTGCTGCCGAATGTAGAGAAGGCGCGCCGCTGAAGGCGCGCGTGCGGCCCGGCGCCGCAAAGCCATGCGGCGTCGGGCCGGGAGGGCATCAGCCGGCCCGCACCGCGCTCAGGTGAGGCAGGCCGATTTCGATGCCGCTGATGTCGCCGGCCGCGCCGTGGTGGACGATGCAGGTGCGCGCCGATCTCACCTGCATCAGCTGCGCCGGGCTGATCGCGAAGCTGGCCGCCACGCGGCGGTCGCCCACCGGCTTGATGGGCTTGCGGCGATCCTTACCGGCGAACTTGCGGTGGTTGTAGACGGCCCAGGCCACCAGCACGCCGGCGTTGACCACCGCCAGCAGCGCGTAGCCCCACAGCGTGTGCACGGTGGGCAGGAACACCGGCCACAGCGAGACATCGGGGCCGCCTGCGGCGGCGCGCAGGATCGCCAGGATGCCGGCGCCGAACAGATAGACGAAGGCGAACCAGCCGATGGCGGTCAGGACCAGGTCGAACAGATAGCCTGCGCGGGAACGTTGCGTGGTGATGATCATGGCGTTGCGTCCGGTGATTTGATGCCCCGGTCCGGGCTGGTCCAGCGCGCGCGCCGGGCCTGCTTGCGGAGCATGACTTTGGGGAAGCTGACCAGGGTGGTGAACAGGCTCACCATCCAGAAGGCCAGCGGATACCAGATGACCCAGTACAGCGAGCGGGCCAGGCCGGGCTCGTAGCGGCGGTCGATCAGGATGCTGACGACGAATTGCAGCAGGCAGACCACCGCCAGCATCATGCCGGTGAAGGCGGGCGGCATCAGGCTGGCGATCTGCATGTTGTTGGGCAGCGTGACCACCTGGCTGATGGCCCACAGCAGCACCGACACGCCGAAGGCGAAGGCCCAGGCGGTGGACAGGCAGAACTCGGCCATCAGCGGCCACAGCCGGCGGTGGCGCCAGACCCAGATGGAGCGCAGGTTCTTCAGGAAGACCTCGGCGCCGCCCTGGGCCCAGCGCAGCCGCTGCTTCCACAGTCCGCGCAGGGTTTCGGGCATCAGGATCCAGCACAGGCCGCGCGGCTCGTAGAAGATCGACCAGTGGTCGCGCTGCAGCTTCCAGCTGATGTCGATGTCCTCGGTGATCATGTCCAGGCTCCAGTAGCCCACGCGGTCCAGCGCCGCGCGCCGGAAGGCGGCGACCACGCCGGAGACCGTGAACACCTGGCCGTAGACGCGCTGGGTGCGCTTGATCAGGCCGATGATGGACGAGAACTCGCCCACCTGGATGCGCCCGATCATGGTGGAGCGGGTGCGGATGCGCGGGTTGCCGGTGACGGCGCCCACGCGCGGATTGTCGATCAGCGGCGCCACCAGGTAGGCGGCCGCGTCCGGGTCCAGCATGGCGTCGCCGTCGATGCAGACCAGGTACTCGCTGCGCGCGGCCATGGCGCCCATGCGCAGCGCCATGGCCTTGCCCTGGTTCTGCGCCAGGTGCACCACGCGCAGCCGCGGATGGGCGGCGGCCATGCGGTCCAGCATCTCGGCCGTGCCGTCGCTGGAGCCGTCGTTGATGGCGATGACCTCGACGTGCGGATAGTTCTGGCCCAGCGCGGCCAGCAGCGTCTCTTCGCCGTTGTCGGCCTCGTTGTAGCAAGGCACCAGGATGGATACCAGCGGATTGCCGGCCAGGACCGGCGGCTGGCTGTCCTTGCCCCATTTCCAGTGCCGCTCCCAATGCCACCAGAAATAGATGCCGCCGGCCATCCACATGCCGGACATGAACAGGGGGTAGAAGAACACGAAGCCCAGGAGCGCCTCGCCGGTCAGCATCAGGGTGAAGCCGAAGGGCGCGCCAAGCACCGCGCAGAGAATCAGCAGGGCAATCAGACGGTCTATCATTTGAGCGGATACCAGGCTTCGGAAATGGCGGGCCGGATGCCTTGCAGCCGGGGCTGGTCTTGCGAGAAATCGTCGGGGTAGTAGCCGAAGCTGCGCGAGCCGCGCAGCTGCAGCCGCTTCATCCAGCCGGCGAGCACGGCGGTGTCGACCGGCGTGGCTTCGGGGCGGCCGGGGCCGGTGCGCCAGTCGCGGGCCTGCAGCTCGAACACGGTCTTGTCCAGCGCCCCGGGGCGCTGCGCGACGGTGTCGACCAGCCGGTCCAGCCAAGCGTTTTCGCGGCCGGCGGGCACGTTTTCCATCAACGGCATCGCCATCGGCGCGGTCCAGTCGTAGGCGCCGAGGAAGTCGTCCAGGTTCTGCGCGAACCAGGTTTCGCTGCCGGGGTTCAGGATGGGTTCGGCAAAGATGTTGCGCGCCGTCTTGATCTGCGGGCCGCGCACCGCGCGCACCCGCTGCGTGAGTTCGGCGGTGAAGTCCATCAGCGCGCGGCTCTTGTAGCGGGTCCAGCGCTGCAGGGTGCCGGGATCCGCGCGCAGTTCGGCGATGCTGCCCGGCAGGCCCGCGGCGCGATAGGCGGCCAGCGCGCCGGGGCTGGCGTCTTCGAAGTCCGACAGCAGCGCGTCGTCATGGAACAGGATGCCGTCGAAGATCGCGTAGCGGGACAGGTCCTCGTACAGGTCGCAGATGCGCGCACGCACGGTGGCGTCGAACGGCGACAGGCGGCGGTACTGGTCGGGATCCGGCTCGGGCTGCGCCTGGCCTTCCTGCCAGCGCGTGACGCGCGGCAGGGCAGGGTCCAGGTCGAAGGACAGCACCGGCATCCAGGCGTAGACCATCACGTTGGCGCGGTTGTGCAGCTGCCACGCGGCGCGGTTGAACAGGTCGGCGCGCATCGGCAGCCAGCGGTTGGGGAAATAGACCGACTTCACCAGGCCGTCGCCGACGGGGTCCGAGTAGGCCTGCAGGAACACCGTGTTGATCTGCATGTCCAGGATGCGCTGCACCAGCTCGCCCAGATTGCGGTCGGTCTGCGCCGGGTCCGGGTCGTAGACGTAGTCCAGGTCCACGTGCGCCACGCGCATGAAGGGCTGGGCTTCCATGCCGACCACGCTGTTGGCGAAGGGCTTGAGCGTCGGGTCGCTGGACAGCAGCAGGCGCGGCGTGGACATCAGGCGGCCGACGCGCCCGGGTCCGTCCTCCAGCGTCAGCGCCAGCTGATAGCCATGCTCGGCGGTGATGCGCAAGGTGGAGCCGCCTTCGGCGCCATAAGGCCAGACCCAGACGCGCGGCTTCTTGCCGGTGGCGCGGCGGATCTTCTCGGTGATGGCGGCGACGTCGCCGCCCATGCGCGCGTTGAACTCCGCCTCGGTCTCGTAGCGGCGGGTCTGCGCGTCATAGGCGCGGATGGCGGCGGCGGGTTCGGTATTGCCCTGGGGATTGGCCAGCGCGCCATAGTGAGAGGCGTTGGTGTGCGCGGCGATTTCGACCAGCCCCGAGCGCGAGATCTCGCGGATCTCGTCCCAGTTCAGGAAGCGCTTGCGGTCTTCGGGGCTGCCGCCGAAGTCCACGCGCTGGTTGGCCGGCGTGTCCATCCAGACGCCGACCGGCGCCAGCAGCGCGGGCCATTGATAGGCTTTGAGAATGGGCAGCACGCGGGTGTAGAAGCTGCGGTAGCCGTCGTCGAAGGACAGCAGCACGGCGCGCTCCGGCAGCGGCTTGCCGCCCTGGCGGGCGGCCAGTATCTGGTCCACGGTGACGGCCTGGTAGCCGTTGGCGCGCAGCCAGGCCAGCTGTTCCACCAGGCGGTCGGTGCGCACGCTGAGAAAGCCCTGGTCGGGGTCTTCGTCTTCCACGTCGTGGTAGGCCAGGGCCAGGAACTGGCCCTGCACCCAGGGCTGTTCGGCGGGGGCGAGCGGGCGCTGGTCCGGCGGCGTGTAGACCGGGATGTCCTTGGCGCAGGCGGTCAGCGCCAGGATTGCGAGCAGCAGCAGGCCAGCCAGGATCAGGCGGGTATGGGTTTTAAGCATCATGGCGTTACTCGGTTCCGGGTTCAGAAGCGGTACGTCAGGTCGAACACGATGCGCAGTTCGCGCTCGCGTTCGCCGTCGTACGGGCGGCTGGTGCCGGTGATCATGGCGCCCATGTCGAGGACGTCGTTGGCGCGGTATCTCTGGCCATAGCCCAGCGCGATGACGCCGCCGGTGCCGTAGCCTTGCTGGGTGTAGGCGCCGGCGCCCAGGGTGCCGATCTGTTCCCAGGCGGTTTCGTAGCGGCGGTACAGGGTGTGGGTCAGGCGCACGCCGGGCAGCAGCATCAGGTCCGAACGCGGATTGAAGTAGGGCACGTTGCTGTCGTGGCTGTTGCGCTGGGTGGACGCCTCGAACTCCAGGTCCGCCAGCAGATGCGGCGAGGTATAGACGCGCTCGCGGCCGGCCAGGCCCAGCGCCCAGCGGTTGTTGCCGTCGCTGAAGTGCGAGGGCGACAGCGCCAGCGTCCACTCGCGGCGCTCGTCGGCGCGCCAGCGCACGTAGGCCGACAGGCTGTTGGAGGTGACGCCGCTGGTCAGCGCGCGCAGC
Organism: Achromobacter xylosoxidans; assembly: GCF_002192695.1. Lineage (GTDB taxonomy): Bacteria > Pseudomonadota > Gammaproteobacteria > Burkholderiales > Burkholderiaceae_B > Achromobacter > Achromobacter xylosoxidans_C. The sequence goes on along the minus strand of NZ_MTLG01000063.1, from coordinate 30,160 downwards.
GGGGTTTCGCGCGACATGATTTCGCCCGAGCCACCCACCTGCCAGTGGTCGTCCAGGTCGTAGGCGGCCGACAGGCGCACGCCCGGCTTCACGCCATGGCCGTAGTCATGGGTGGAGACTTCGCCTTCGACGGTGAGGTCGCGGCCGCGCCATTCCACGCCGGTGCGCAGCCAGCGGTAGTTGCCGCGGCCTTCCTCGAAGTCGCCGGAGGCATAGCCGCCGCCGCCGAAGACCCGCCAGTTGTAGTCCAGCGGCGAGGAATAGAGCACGGCGTCGATGCCGAAGTCGCCGCTGCCATTGACCGGGCTGTCCGAGGCCAGGCCGCGGTAGCCGTTGATGCGCAGTTCGGCCTTGTTGTGCACTTCCCATTCACGCGCCAGACGGCGGCTGGTCAGGTTTTCGGGCGAGCGGGCCATGGTGTCCCGCGACAGCGCTTCAGTCTGGCGCCATTCCTGCAGGTCCAGGGCGGTGAAGCCCTGGCCGTTCTCCACGCCCAGGCTGCGCGGGGCCAGGGTCTCGGCCATCTTCAGTTCGACCTCGGAGGCGCGGGGAAGCGAACGGGCGCGGTAGACGGTGGCCAGATCGCTGCGCAAGCCGGAGTTGTTGGGCGCGTTCTCGACCATCTCCTCGAGGCGCTGCTGGGCGGCGACGGTGTCGTTGGCCTGCAGCCGGGCGGCGGCCAGGGTCTGGCGGCTTTCCAGGTTCAGGTCGTTGGGCATGCGGGTGGCCTGGCCCTTGTAGTACAGCCAGGGGGCGTAGCCCGATTCGACACCGTCGGTGACGGCGCCGGTTTCGCTGAACTGTTCGCCCTCGGCCAGCGAGTAGTACAGGCCGGTCTCGGTCGCCAGGCGCTGCTCGGCATCGTCGCCGCGCAGGGCGTCGTCGGCCGCGACCTGCCGATAGATGTCGCGGGCGCGTTCGGGCTGGCGCACGTACAGGTAGGCCGATGCCACGTCGTTCAAGGCGTAGCGCGGCACCGTGACGCCCTCGGCCAGCAGGGCTTCGTATTCGCGGACCAGATCGGCCATGCGCACGCGGACGTGCAAGGCGTGCAGGCGGTCGATGCGGGCGCGCAGCGCGTCGGCGCGGGCGTCCTCCTGCTGCTGCCAGGCGGGGATCAGTTCGTCGTAGCGGGCCAATGCCTTGTCGGCTAACACGAAACGCTCGGCTTCCGACCGCGTGGGCATCGCCGCCAGCCGCACCTGCTGGGCCAGCGCGTCGGCCTCGAAGCCGCGCATTTGGCCGGCGTCGAACAGGTCCGGGTGGCGGCGCGCCAGCTCCAGCGCCACGTCGGCCATGCGCGCGCGCTGCAGCGCCCAGATGTACTCGCGCAGCACGTATGCGGTGTCGGGCGCGGCGGCCAGGGCCAGGTCGGCCTGGTGCAGCGCTTCGTAGGGCTCGCCCTGGCGGGCGTGGACATAGCTCAGGGCAAGGCGGGCGTCGACATCGCGGGGATGCCGCTTGAGCCAGCGCGCGGCGGCCTCGCGCGCCTCGGGGTAGCGGCCGGCGTCGGCCAGGGTCATGATTTCGCCGGCGCGAAAAGCGGAGTGGCCGGGATAACGGCGTGTTCCGGCCTGGTACGCGGCCAGCGCTTCGGGCCAGCGCCGCAGGTCGCGGTAGGCGCGCGCGACAGAAAGCTGGATGTCGGCGGGCAGCGCTGCGCCTTGCCGCAGCTGCTCGTAGGCGGCGACGGCTTCGGCGGGCTTGCCGGCCCAGCCCGCGATGATGATGTGGTCGTGGATGGCGCGGTCGCCGCCAGCCGGCCCTTGCTGGCGCAGCATGGCCAGGGCGGGCTCGTAGTCGCCGGCGCGCGCTCGCGCGATCAGGGCGTCATAGTCGTTGCCGGGGCCTGCCAGCGCCATGGCGGGAGCCAGGATGGCGCAAGCCGCCAGCAGGCTCAGTCTCGGTCCAACGGCACCCGGGGGTGTCGATCCTCTGTTTTGCATCTGTCTTACTTCCGCAGTTGCGACTCGGGGCGTTCCTGGCCCGGCCGCCCAGGGGCGTGCCTTGTTTCGGCGCGAGCCGAGGCGACGCCTGGCGCAAAGGCGCCGGCGGCACGGGAAGGAACATTGGGTTAGGACTGCGCGGCGCCCGCTGCGGGGACCTTCGCACTCGCGCAATGGGAGTGCATGGCTAGTACGCGCCACGCCCGTAGGGCGTGATTGCGGCGCTCTTGGCGGCACCGTCAACGATCGAAATTATAAGTGTGTTAACTGTCAGGTAACTGTCAATTAGTGCAAAGGGATGTGGCGCAGGGCCTGCCGTGGCGTATTCTTCGTCGCTTGCCGCGCAATCGTCTTGGCGCGGGCGGTAAAGGTTCAGGGCGAAACGGCGTGCGGCGACGGACGGGCGCCAGGTAGTGCCTTTCTGTCGCGGCACGGGTAACAAAAAGCGTCAAGGGTGGTGGGATGTAACGCCTCCAGACGCATGAACCCAGTGCAATCAATGACGAGCGACGGCGAACGCCCGCGGGGCGCAAGCCGGCAAACACCATGACGACTTCTCTCTTCTTTCTGATGTGGGGCCTGGCCACGGCTCTGGCATTGCCATTGCTGGCGTCGCTGCGCGCCCGCGACGTGGGCGGCGTCGGCGCGTTCACGGCGGGCAATGCGCTGGCCGTGCTGTCGCTGCTGGCCTATGCGGCCCCGCAGTTCCTGCCGCCCGGCGTTTATGTGATGCTGTCGAACGCCGCCTGGGTCTGCGCGGTCAGCCTGGTCTACGTCGGCGTGCGGCAGTTCTTCGGCCTGCGTCCCCTGGTGCGGCGCACGGCGGTCCTGGGCGCGCTCTGTATCGCGGCATTCGCGCTGCTGCTGTACGTGGCGGACGACCTGCGGGCGCGCATGCTGCTGTTTTCCGCCTACACCTTCGTGGCCATGATGGCGACGGGCCTGGTGTTCTTCCGCGAGCGCAGGCGGCTGCGCACGCGCGGCGTGATGCTGTACCTGATGCTGGCGAGCTTCGGCCTGGCCGCGCTGCATGCCTTGCGCATGGCGGTCTACAGCGTGGGCGGGCAGGATCCCTCGTCGCTGTTGGAGCCCAGCCCCTGGGGCCTGTTCTTCATCGTCTGCGGGACGGTGACGGTGCCCGGACTGTTCCTGGCGCTGCTGCTCCTGATCCAGACCAGCTTGTCGGAGCAGATGGAGGCCGCGCTGACCTTCGATGGCCTGACGGGCGCTTATTCGCGCCGCAGCATCCTGGACGAACTGGAACGTGAATTGCAGCGCTGCCAGCGCGCCGGCGGCAAGCTGGCGGTGCTGGTGCTGGACATCGACCACTTCAAGTCCATCAACGACCGCTACGGCCATGCCGCGGGCGACGCGGCGCTGCGCCATTTCTCGCAGGTCGTGCAGCGCGCGGTGCGGGCCAGCGACCGCTTCGGCAGGCTGGGCGGCGAGGAATTTGTGCTGTTGATGTATGACTGCGATCCGGCCCGCGCGCTGGTGCAGGCCCAGCGCGTGTGCGACGCCTTGCGCGACACGCCTTTCCACCTGCACGGGCGGGAAGTGCGCATGACCACCAGCGGCGGCCTGGCTTCGTATCAGCCGGGAGACGGCGCGGACGGCATCCTGGCGCGCGCCGACGATGCGCTGTACCGCGCCAAGGAACATGGACGCGACCGCGTGGAGATGGCCTGGATCGGCCGTCCCGCGGGCCGCGCGCAGGAGCGCGGCCCGGCGGTGGTGGAGGAGGAGGTCAGGGCTTGAGGTGTTCCTTCAGGAACTTCTCCATGGCTTCGTAGAACTCGAACTTGTTCTCGTCGTTGTGGAAGCCGTGGCCTTCGTTGTCCTTGACCATGTATTCGACCTCGACGCCGCGCGCGCGCAGCGCCTGGACCATCTGGTCGCTCTCGTCCTTGTTGACGCGCGGATCCTTGGCGCCCTGGGCCACGAACAGCGGCGTCTTGATCTTGTCCGCGTGCAGCGCGGGCGAGGTGGCGGCCAGGCGTTCGCGGTCGCGTTCGGGGTCGCCCACCATGTCCTGCATTTTGTCGAGCATGGGCTTCCAGTACGGCGGAATGGACTTCATGAACGTGAACAGGTTGGACACCCCCACGTAGTCCACCGCGGCGGCGTACAGGTCGGGCGTGAACGCCACGCCCGCCAGCGTGGCGTAGCCGCCGTAGCTGGCGCCGTAGATGCCAATGCGCTTGGGATCGGCGATGCCCTGCTTGATCAGCCATTGCACGCCGTCGGTGATGTCGTCCTGCATTTTCAGGCCCCATTGGCCGAAGCTGGCTTCCCAGAAGGCGCGGCCATAGCCGGTCGATCCGCGGAAGTTCATCTGCAGCACGCAGAAGCCGCGATTGGCCAGGAACTGCACTTCCGGGTTGTAGCCCCAGCTGTCGCGCGCCCACGGGCCGCCATGGGGATTCACGATGCAAGGCAGGTTCTTCGGATCGCGGCCGGCGGGCAGCGTGAGGTAGCCGTGGACCGTCAGGCCGTCGCGGGTCTGGTAGCTGATGGGCTGCACGCGCGACATGTCCGCTTCGGGTATGGCGGGGTTGATGTCGGCCAGCTTGCTCAGCGTGTCGGCGGTGGCGTCGTAGATGTAGCGCGAGCCGGGCGTGCGGTCGTTGTAGGCGGCAACGATGAACTTGTCTTCGTCGCGGTTGGAGCCCTGGATGGCGAAGTCGTAGCCAGTCAGCTTGGCCGACAGTTTCTTGAAGAGGGTCTCGGACTGCTCGTCGAAGAACTTGTACTGCGGCTTGTCGGTCTGGTAGGCGGCTACCGTCAGCACGCGGCGCTTGCGCGAGTAGCCGGCGGAATCCAGGTCGACGGTGTCGGGCGTGAAGATTTCTTCCTCGGCCTCGGGCTGGGCGGGGTCGATCACCACCAGCGACAGCTTGTCGCGCCCGCGGTTGGACAAGGCGTAGAACTTCTTGTCGTCGAAGGTGAAGAACGCCGGGCTGACGCTGGTGCGGTAGTCGGTGGTGATCAGCGGACGGAACTCGGACGATTCGTTGTCGCGGTAGAGCAGGGTGGTGTTCAGGCCGTCGCTGGCGACGGCGGCGCGCACCTTGCCGGCGTGATCGGTCTGCCAGCCGACGATGTTGCCCGGGTTCTGCGCCACCAGCGCCGCGGCGCCCGTGTGCACGTTGACGCGGTAGACGTCGAAGACTTCCGGGTTGCGCTGGTTGTGGCTGATGAGGACGTGGTCGGGATCGTCTTCCAGATCGTCCTCGATGCCGGCGCGCACGCCTTCATAGGGCGTCAGGTCGGTGATCTTGCCGGTCTTGGCGTTGACGGCCAGCACGTGGAAGTTCTCGTCGCCGCCGAAGTCCTTCTGGTAGAGCACCACGTCGGCGCCTTTCCAGAAGAAGTTGCTGATGTCGCGCGCGGTTTCGCTGGTCAGCTGGCGCGGGTCGCCGACAGGCGTGCTGCCTTGCAGCGGCTGCACGTAGATGTTCATGCGGGCGGGCTTGCCGTCCACGCTGGTGGGCTGCATGAAGCCCAGCGTGCGGCCGTCGTCGGCCAGGCGGAAGAAGCCCCGCTCGGGGTTGCGGAAGAAATCCTTGAGGGGATAGGCGCGCGGCGGTTGCGCGGCGCTGGCGCCCAGCGAGACGCCGATGATGCTGGCGGCCAGGACGGTGCGCTTGAGGAATGAGAACAAGGGGGACCTCCGAAGTTGCCGCGGCGGGCGCGCAGCGCCCGCCGCCGGGTGGTCCGCCGATAATGCCATAGCGGCGCGGGCGGTGTCGAACCGCCTGCGCGCGCGCAGGCCGTGCGCAAAGCCTTACTGCGGCTCCAGCCCGGTCGCCTTGACGATGGCGCCGTACTTGGCCATTTCGGCGCCGATGAAGGTCTTGAATTCCTGGGGCGGTTTATAGGAAATGGCCAGGCCCTGGGCTTGCAGTTTCTCCTTTACGTCGGCGGCCTGCAGCGCCTGGGCCGTGTCCTTGGATATGCGCTCCACCAGGGCGGGCGGCATGCCGGCGGGGCCGAACAGGCCGAACCAATTGGAGATGTCGAAGTCGTCCAGGCCCACTTCCTTGGCCGTCGGCGTCGAGGGCAGCACGCTCTGGCGCTGGGGGCCGGCGATGAACAGCGGATGCAGCTTGCCGGCGCCGATCTGGCCGATGATGGCAGGCGCCGTGGCGAAGAAGATGTCGATCTGCCCGCCCACCAGGTCGGCCACGGCCAGGGCCGTGCCGCGGTAGGGCACGTGGGTCAGGTTCATGCCTGAGCGTACCCGCAGCAGCTCGCCCGCCAGATGCTGCTGGCCGCCCATGCCCGGCGAACCGTAGACCAGCGGCGCCTTTGCGCCTTGTTGCTTGAGATCGCTGTAGGTGGTGGCGGGCAGCTTGGGGCCGCTGACCAGCACCAGCGGCGCATCCGCCACCAGGGCGATGGGCTGCAGGTCCTTCAAGGGGTCGTAGCGCATCTGCTTGTAGACCAGCTTGTTGATCGAGACCTCGGGCGTGTAGGCCAGCAGCAGGGTGTAGCCGTCGGGCGTGGCTCGCGCGACCTGTTCGGCGCCTATCATGCCGCTGGCGCCGGACTTGTTCTCCACGATGACCTGCTGGCCCCAGCTCGTGCTGAGCTTCGCCGCCAGGATGCGGGCGATCACGTCGGTGGCGCCGCCGGGCGTGTAGGCAACGATCAGGCGCACCGGCTTGTCGGGATAGGGCTGCGCCTGCGCGTACAGGGGAAGGCAGGCGGCGGCCAGCAGTCCCGCGAGTTTGATTGCGTATCGAAACATGGGTGGCTCCTGTGCGGGGGATGGGGGTTTAGTTGCGCTGGATCAGCAGCACGGCCTGGCCGGGCAGATGCAGGCGCGCGTATTCGTCCCAATCGTCCCGTGTCGGCAGCGCGCGCTGGGCGGTCAGATCGACGACGCGCTTGAATGCGCCGGCCTCGACCTGACGCTTGAGGGCCGGACCGGGGCCGTAGGCCAGTTCATAGGTCTGCTCGCCGCAGCGGTAGCTGCACAGGCGCAGACCGGCTTCGCCGTCGATGCGCTCGGCAGATCCGGCGCCCGAGGCCTGGCCTGCGAAGACCGCGTTCAGCGCGGCCAGCGCCAGTCCGGCGGGGCGCGGATCGTAGCGGCGGTCGATCAGGCCGTTGCGCGGAAAGTAGCCGCGGTCCACGTCCATGAAGGTGTCGAAGGAATAGCTCACCGCGTCCGTGGTCCGGGCCGCCAGGAAGGCTTCGGCCACCAGCGCGGCGATGGCGGTGTCGTCGGTGTTCGCCGCCGCCAGGCGGTCGGCCAGCTTGACGCCCACGTTCACCGTCGCGCCCCAGTCGCGCGCCTGCGCGGCCAGTTGCTGGTGCGTGGCGATCAGGTCGGAACCCCAGTCCAGCCGCACGGTGAATCCGTCCAGGTTCTTCCGCTCGAAATGCGGCAGCAGGGCGGATTGCGCTGCTTCGAGCTCGGAGGCGCGCAGTCCGGTGTTGACGAAATGGCTGTAGTGCTTGCCGTCGAAATGGGCGTCGTCCGCGCCCGTGCGGATCTTGCAATAGATGAGGCGGGCGTCGGTGTGCGCGCGCAGGCCTTGCAAGGCCGCGCCCGCGTCTTCCAGCGCCTGGGCGTTCAGGTTGATCTCGATGGCGGCGATGGCCACGCCGTGCTCGCGCGCCTGTTGCAGCAGCCTGGCGTCTGGCAGGCCCAGCGAGGTCAGCACGAAACGGTGGCCGACGTCGGACATGAGGCGGGCGCGGCGCAAGGTCTTGTCGTCACGCAGATCCTGCACCGGGATCTTGAGCGTGCGCAGCCCCATTTCCCACATGGCCATCAGGGGATAGTCGTTGCGCGCCAGCTTGCGGCCGAACTCCTGCACGCCGCCAGTGCAAGGGATCTCGACGATCTCGGCCCAGGGGTGCCGCATTTCGACCGCGATGCCGTCGCAGGCGGCGGTCTTGGTGTGGACGGTGGACAGCGTGCGCGCCGCCGCCCGGCCCGGTTCGGCCTCGCCGCGCATGGCGCCGTGCGTGCGGATCAGCTTGGCCACGTGGCCGCGCTCGTGCACGTCGACAATGAAGTAGCCGAATTTTTCGACGTCGCCGCGGCCGAATTCGTCCGCCGGCGGCACGCGGTAGAACTCGGAAAAGTCATGCCGCAGGAAGGCGGTCGACGGCAGCATGTAGATCTCCGCGCCGCCGATGACGTCGTACCAGAAGTTGTGGACGTGGCCGGCGAAAACACCTTCCACGCGCGGATCGGCCAGGCGCGACAGCAGCCAGCCGCGGCCCGGCTCGTCGATATTGTCGTAGGAGCCGCGTTCGTCCGCATCGTGCAGATAGGGCGGGTAATGCAGCGACACGAATACGCGGCCGCTGGCGCTGGCCAGTTGCTCGTCGATCCAGGCGCGCTGCGCGGCGTCGGCCGCCAGTCCGGAATTGAACAGCAGTGAATTCAGGAACAGGAAACGGACGTTGCCATGGTCCACCGCGTAATAGTCCGCGCCGAACACCTGGCGGTACTTGTCCAGGTAGTCGTCGCAGACGATGTCCGCCGGCATCCAGTCGATGCGCTTGTCGCCCACGTCGTGGTTGCCGGGCACCAGGTGCAGCGGCATGTCGATCTGAGCGGCGATGGCCTTGAAACGGCCGGCCGCCACCTCGAACGAAGGCATGCTGGGCACCGGGTGGACGATGTCTCCCAGGTGGATGGTGAAGGCGGGCGCGGGGTCCAGGCTGGCGATGTCCGCAAAGACATGCCGCGCCCGGGCATTGGCGCGGGCGTTGGTGGCAAAGGGCGATGCGCAGGTGTCCTCGGATTCATTGACGTGGGTGTCGGCCACGACGGCAAAGCTGAACAGGCGGGCGCCCAGCGGCTGGCGGGAAAAGCGGGAATTCGTCATCAACCTACCTTTTCAATTTCAATAAATGGAATTCAAGTGTTTATAGTGAACGGAATGTTTGTATTTCGGCAGGCGATATACTGTCAATGCTCCGAATCCCTAGGCCGCCATGCACTCGAAAACGCCGCTCAACTACGAACTCGAATCCCGCGCCTCGCTGGAAGCGCACCCGCGATTTGCTTCCACGCTCTCCAACGGCCTGGACGTGCTCAAGTGTTTTTCCGCGGCCGAGCCGCAGCTGGGCAACAAGGAAATCGCCGAAATGCTGGGCCTGACACGCCCGACGGTGTCCCGACTGACCTTCACCCTGGTGGGCCTGGGTTATCTGCGGCGCGACGAACGCACCGGCAAGTACTCGCTGGGTCCGGCCGTGCTGACGCTGGGCTATCCCTTGCTGGTGCACTTGACGCTGCGGCAGCTGGCGGCGCACGACATGATCGAACTGGCGCGCTATGCCAAGGGGCCGGTGTCCATGGCCATCCGCGACCGCCTGCAGGTGGTCTACGTGGAAACGGTGCACGACGGCGCGTCCAACGCCTCGCGCCCGGACATCGGTTCGGCCCGCCCCTTGCTGCGCACCGCCACCGGGCGCGCGCTGCTGTATGCACAGACGCCGGACGAGCGCGAGCTCATCTGCGGGCGGCTTGCGGAGGAATTTCCCGAGGACTGGGAGCGTTTCGGGCCGTCATTGCAGCCCGCGTTCGAGGCTATCGACCAGCATGGGTTCTGCGTCGTCAGCAAGGACTGGCGGGCCGAGCTGTGCGGCATCGCCACGCCGATGCGCTATCGCTCCAATGACCTGCCGCTGGCCTTCAACGTGACGATTCCGGCCGACAACCTGGACGAAAAGCACATCTATGAGACCCTGGGCCCGCGCCTGCGGACCCTGGTGAAGAATCTGGAATACCGCATCGGGATCATGTGAGCGCAGGCGGCGCTTATCGCGCGCGGCGGATATGCGGGATAATCGCGGGCACTGATCTGGAGATACACATGCATTGGAAACTGGTCGCGGCTTCGGCGCTGGCCCTGGGCCTGGCAGGCTGCTCGATGGGCATTTCGTCCGGCACGTCGCCGCACAGCGAATTCAAGGCCCCGGTGGCCTTCAAGGACGCCTACGACGCGGCGATCCGGCAGGCCAACGCCTGCCTGCGCAGCACCGACAACGCCTACCGCGTGGTGGACACCCTGAACGAAAGCGCGCAGTCCGGCGTGGTGCAGGTGCTGGCGCCCTACAGCGACAACGAGATGACGCGAGTCGAATTGAAGGCGGCCGGCCCCAAGACCACCGATGTGCGCATCGCGGTGTGGGGCAAGGGCACCTGGGACGCGGCCGCCATGCGCGCGATGCAGGACGCCGTCTATTACAGCCTGGTGTCGTGCAGCAGCTATATGCCGCTGGATCCGCGTCCGCCGGTCAAGCCCTCGCGCGATCTGCCCAACTGATGCGCCAGCGCCGGCGGCTTGCCGCCGCTGGCGCGCTCAGTCGCCGCCCGGACGGCGGCGGATGATCTTGAACGTCGCGGTGGCGCGCGCCACCAGTTCGCCATCGGTGCGCCGGATCTCGCCTTCGCAGAATGCGATCGAGGCGCCGCGGCGCAGGCAGCGCGCCTCGATCACCAGGTCGCCCGTGCCGGGCGACAGGAACGAGGTGTTCATGTCTATGGTGGCCATGCCTTCCTGGCCGTCGGCGGAGCCGCGGGCGGCGGCGCTGAGCGTGAAGTCCAGCACGCTCATCAGCGTGCCGCCATGCACGTCGCCGCGGCTATTGGTCAGGTCGGCGCGCCAGGGCAGCGAGGTGCGGGCATAGGCCGGCGCGATGCTCTCGGGCACCAGGCCGATGAAATGCATGAAGGGAATGGTCAGGCCGAAGTAGTCGGTTTGGGGCGTTGAGGCTGCAGTCATGGACCGTTGCGGGCAAGAATGGAAAGTCGGTTGTCGCCGGTCATAATATAGGTTTTGCCACGGGGTTTCAGGCGATGAACGGCTCATGGGGGCATCACCACCATGATTGAAATACGGAAGATCGTGCATGTGGACATGGACGCGTTCTACGCGTCCGTGGAACAGCGCGACAATCCGGAATTGCGCGGCAAGCCCGTGGTCGTGGCCTGGACCGGACCGCGCTCGGTGGTGTGCGCCGCGTCCTATGAAGCGCGGCGCTTCGGCATCCATTCGGCCATGTCCGCCGCCCGGGCGGAGCGCCTGTGCCCGCACGCGATCTATGTGCCGCCCGATTTCAACCGCTACCGCGAGGTCTCGCGCCAGGTCAGGCAGATCTTCGCCCGCCATACCGACATGATCGAGCCCCTGTCGCTGGACGAGGCCTATCTGGACGTCACGGTCAACAAGCTGGGCCTGCCCTCGGCTACCGAGGTCGCGCAGGTCATCCGGCAGCAGATCCGCGAGGAAACCGGGCTGACGGCCTCGGCCGGCGTCGCGCCCAACAAATTCCTGGCCAAGATCGCGTCCGACTGGAACAAGCCCGACGGCCTGTTCGTGGTGCGGCCCGCCAAGGTGCTGGCCTTCCTGGAACCCTTGCCGGTGCGCAAGGTGCCGGGGGTGGGCAAGGTGACGCAGGCGCGCCTGGAGCAGTTGGGCATCCATACCGTGGGCGACCTGGCCACGCATGGCGCCCAGGAACTGGAGCATTACTTTGGCCGCTATGGCCGGCGCCTGTATGAACTGGCGCGCGGCATCGACGAGCGCGAGGTGCAGACTGACCAGCCCTTGCAGCAGGTCTCGTCGGAAACGACGTTCTCGCAGGACATCCGCCTGGACGCGGTGGGCGAGGCCATCGACCGCATGGCGGAACGCGTGTGGGACCAGGCGCTCAAAAAAGGCGCCTTGGGTCGCACCGTGGTGCTCAAGCTGAAGACGGACCGTTTCCGCATCCTCACGCGCAGCCAGACCAGCCTGAATCCGCCGGGATCGGCGGCGGAGCTGGCCGCCGTCGCCAGGCTGCTGTGCGAACGCGTGGATCTGCCGCCGGAAACGCTGTACCGGCTGGCGGGGGTGGGAATGAGCAATTTCGCCGACCCGCAGGAGCAGTCGCGCCAGCCCGATCTGTTCGGGGGCGCGTTCTGAGCCGGGCGGGAAGGCTGGCTACCGTGTCTGGCTGAATGCCTGAACGGCAGCCGGGCGCGGGCTGGCTCAGGCCAGGCGGGCCTTCACTTGCTGCGACAGCGCCGTCATGTCGGCGCGGCCGGCCAAGGCCTGCTTCAGCAGCGCCATGACCTTGCCCATGGCGGGCGCGCCGGTCACGCCTTGCGCGGCGACTTCCGCCAGCGCGGCGTCGATGGCGGCCGAGACTTCCTCGGGCGTCGCGGCTTGCGGCAGGAACTCCTGCAGCACCAGCAGTTCGGCCTTTTCCTGTTCGGCGGTCTCGGTGCGGCCGGCCTGTTCGAATGCGGCGATGGACTCGCGGCGCTGCTTGACCTGCTTTTCGATGATGGCCGTGATCTCGGCGTCGTTCAGGTCGCGGCGTTCGTCCACTTCCTTCTGCTTGACGGCAGCCAGCAGGAAACGCAGCGTGGTCAGGCGTTCGGCGGCCTTGGCGCGCATCGCGTCCTTGACGGCATCGGAGAGGCGGGTCTTGAGCGTAGCAGTGCTCATGGGTAAACCTTTGTGTGGTGTTGCGGCAAACATGCAGTTTAAACCGGCTCAAGGTAGCCAGGCGCGGCAGCCAGGCGCATCGCGTTTTTCAGCAGGCATTTAAAGATGTATTATAAATGCATGTTTAATGGCGATCCCGATCGCGCCTCAAGGAGCAGTTGATGTTGAGTCCCCAAATCCGCGCCCTGGTCAAGGGCACGGCCCCCGTTCTCAAGACGCACGGCGTCGCGCTGACCAAGCATTTCTATGCCCGCATGTTCAGGCACAACCCCGAGCTCAAGCACGTCTTCAACCAGGGCCACCAGGCCGGCGGCGAACAGCAGCAGGCGCTGGCCGGCGCGGTCGCGGCCTATGCCGAGCACATCGACGATCCCTCGGTGCTGATGCCCGTGGTGACGCGCATCGTGCACAAGCACGTCAGCCTGGGCATCCGGCCCGAGCATTACCAGATCGTGGGCAAGCATCTGCTGGCCTCCATCAGCGAAGTGCTGGGCGAGGCGGCCACGGAAGAGCTGGTGGCGGCCTGGGCCGCGGCCTATGGCCAACTGGCCGATCTGCTGATCGCCGAAGAGGCTCGCCTGTACGCGGAGTCGGCCGCCAAGCCGGGCGGCTGGACCGGCTGGCGCGCATTCCGCGTGGTGGGCAAGCAGCGCGAAAGCGCCGAGATCACGTCCTTCTACCTGGCGCCGGCCGATGGCGGCGAGGTGCCTGCCTACCGGCCCGGCCAGTACGTGTCGGTGCGCGTGTTCGTGCCCGAACTGGGCCTGATGCAGCCGCGCCAGTACAGCCTGTCCGACGCGCCGGGCCAGGACCGCCTGCGCATCTCGGTCAAGCGCGAAGCGGCTGGCGCCGATACGCCGGCCGGCCGCGTCTCCAACGCCCTGCATGACCGCCTGGAAGAGGGCGGGGTGCTGGACGTGGCGCCGCCCCAGGGCGACTTCCATCTGCGCGAGGACGGCAATGCGCCGGTGGTGCTGCTGAGCGGCGGCGTGGGCCTGACGCCCATGGTCTCCATCCTGAACCATCTGGTGGGGCTGAACGACGAACGCCAGATCCGCTTCGTGCACGGCTGCCGCAACAACTCGGTCCACGCCATGCGCGACCACGTCAATGGCATCGCCGCCGAACGCGCCAATGTGCGCAAGGCGGTGTTCTACGAGGAGGTCGGCCATGGCGACCAGCCGGGCCGCGACTACGACTACGCCGGCCGGGTGGACCTGAACGCCATCCGCGACGAAGTCATCGTGCCCGGCGCGGACTACTACCTGTGTGGCCCGGCGGGCTTCATGCGCGCGCAGCGCGAAGCCTTGACCGGCCTGGGCGTGCCCGCCGACCGCATCCATGCTGAAGCCTTCGGCAGCGGCGGCGCGCCCGCCTGAGCGGTGTATCCTGGCGGCCTGAACGCTCGGGCCGCCAGCGCCCATTCCTTTCGTCCCTGCCATGCAACTGACCCGATTCACCGATTTCGGCCTGCGCGTCCTGATGTACCTGACGCAATGCCGCGACCGGTCCGCCGCCGTCACCATCCCGGAGATCGCCGACCGTTTCAGCGTGTCGCGCAATCATCTGGTGAAGGTGGTGCACTTCATGGCGCAGCAGGGTTGGGTCAGCACCTCGCGCGGCAAGGGCGGCGGGTTGCGGCTGGCGCAGGCCGCCGACCGCTACCGGCTGGGCGACCTGATCCGGCAACTGGAGCAGCAGGGGCCGCTGATCGACTGCCGCGAACCGCCCTGTGCGCTGGACGGCGCATGCCGGCTGTCCGGCGTGCTGGCGCAGACCTTGCAGGCCTTCTACGAGGCGCTCAACGGCTACACCCTGGCCGACCTGGTGCGCGACCCCACGGCCGCCGCCATCATCAGGCTGCACCGCGCCGCCTGACCCGGGGCATGATGTTTTGTTATGGACCCTGCGGAGTTTGGCATTTGCCGGACGGGCGGGGCGCGTCCCAGAATAGCGTGGTGTCCCTGTCTTTCTGGATCTAAAAGTATGCGGGTTTGCGTAATCGGCGCCGGCGTCGTGGGCGTCACGTCGGCCTATTTCCTGGCGCGCCAGGGCCATGACGTGGTGCTGGTGGATAGCCAGGCGCGTCCGGCCGAGGTCTCCAGCTACGCCAATGGCGGCCAGCTCAGTTATAGCTACGTGGCGCCTTTGGCCGGTCCCGGCGTGTTGCCCAGCGTGCCGGGCTGGCTGCTGCGCGAGGACTCCCCGTTGCGTTTCCGGCCCAGGCTGGATCCCCATCAATGGCGCTGGTGCCTGCAGTTCGCGCTGGCGTGCCGGGCCTCGGTGGCCAAGGCTTCCACGGTCCAGCTGGCAGGCCTGTCCTATCTCAGCCGGGACGTCATGCACTCCCTGCTGGAACAGGAAGACCTGGATTTCGGCCATTTGAAGAACGGCAAGCTCATCGCCTACCGCAGCGCGGCCTTGCTGGACAAGGCGCGCGCGCTGGTGGCGTACCAGGCCGACCTCGGCGCCGAGCAGCAGGTGCTGGACGCCGCGCAGACGCTGGCGCTGGAACCGGCGCTGGCCGGCATGGGCGGCAGCCTGGCAGGCGCCATCTATACCCCCAGCGAAGAGGCGGGCGACTGCCGCCAGTTCACCGAGGCGCTGTTCGACCGCCTGCAGACCATGGCCAACGTGCAATGCGCCATGTCCAATCCGGTATCCGGCCTGCAGCGCGAAGGGCGCCGCATCGTGGCGGTGAACACGCGCGATGGCGACATCGGCGCCGACGCCATCGTGCTGGCCACCGGCATCGGCACGCGCGCGCTGCTCAAGCCGCTGGGCCACGATGTGCCGCTGTATCCGCTGAAGGGCTACAGCCTGAGCGTGCCGCTGGCCGAGGACGACGATTCGGTCGCGCCGCGCATCAGCGTCACGGACTACGAACGGCGCATCGTCTACGCCCGCGTGGGCGGCGTGCTGCGGATCGCGGCCATGGTCGACATCGGCAGCGCCGATGCCGGCATCGACACGGCGCGCATCGGCCTGCTCAAGCGCCAGGTGCACGAGGCGTTTCCGGCGCTGGACCTGCAGCAGGCGGTGCCTTGGGCAGGTCTGCGTCCGGCCACCCCCACCAGCAAGCCGCTGATCGGACGCAGCCATGCCGCCGACAACCTGTGGCTCAACATCGGGCAAGGCGCGCTGGGCTTCACCCTGGCCTGCGGCAGCGCCGCGCTGTTGACGGCCCAGATGGGCGGGCTGGAGCTGCCGCTGGATCCCGCGCCGTTCCGCCCCTGATACGGGCAATGTCCATTTTGCGATAGCCGCTGCCTTTCCGTCGGCAGACGGGCCGGACCGCGCTCAATAGGATGGCGATACTCCACCGCTTGCACGGCCCCCAGGGGCGCGGCAAGCGGCCGGAGACCATCCCTCATCCTCCGAGCGCAAACATCATGTCCTACCTGTTTCCGTTGTTCGCCATCCTGTTCTGGGCGGGCAACGTCATCGTCTCCAAGATGGCCGCCAGCGCCATCTCTCCCACCGCCATCACCTTCTACCGGCTGGTGCTGGCCCTGTTTCTGATGGGCCTGTTCACGGCCGGCCCGGCCTGGCGCAACCGCAAGACCATCCTGCGCCACTGGCCCAAGCTGGCGCTGTACGGCGCCCTGTCGTCGGCGGTGTTCCAGGCGCTGTCCTACCGCGCGGCCGAAACCACCACCGCCACCAACATGGCCATCCTGACCGCGCTGATTCCCTTGCTGAGCATGCTGCTCAGCGTGGTGATCCTGCGCGATCCCCTGACCCTGGGCATGGCGGGCGGGGGCGCGCTGTCCTTCCTGGGGCTGCTGTACCTGGTGGGCCAGGGCGACATGCTGAGCGTGTTCCAGCACGGCATCCACGTCGGCGACGGCCTGATGCTGCTGGCCGCCTTGTCCTATGCGCTGTACGGGGTGCTGCTGCGCCACTGGAAGGTGCCGCTGCCGGCCTGGCAGTCGACCTTCGTGCAATCGATCTTCGCGCTGCTCTACATGCTGCCGCTGTACCTGCGCGTGCCGGCGACGCAGGCCGCGCTGGACATGAACACGGTGCCGCTGATCCTGTATGCGGGCATCTTCTCGTCGGTGCTGCTGTCCTTCCTGTGGATCGAAGGCGTGCAGCGCCTGGGGCCCAACCGCTGCAGCATCTTCATCAACCTGCTGCCGCTGTTCACCGCGCTGGCCGCTTTCGTCATGCTGCGCGAGCAACTGCATCTGTACCACCTGCTGGGCGGCGCGGTGACGCTGGCCGGCGTGCTGCTGGCGCAGACGGTGCAGCGTCCGCTGTTCGGCCGCGCCCGCGGCCTGGCGCTGGACTAGCAACGTTTCACTGGCGTTCAAGACGCGCGCCCGCCGTCCCGGCACAGTGGCTCTCTTTGCAGGGAGAGAGCCCATGAGCATGTTCCAGAGAACCGCCATCGCGCTGGCGCGCAGCCCGGGCGTGGGGCGGGCGATGCGGGCCATGGCGGCGCGCACATCGCTGGCCGCCCGCTTCGTCGGCGGCGCGGACGTCGACGCCGCGGTCCGCACGGCCGCCAGGCTGCGCGAGGCGCACGGGATCCGCGCCTCGCTTTTCTATCTGGGCGAGTACGTGGACGATCGCGACGCCATCGAGCACAACGTGGCCCAGGCGGTCGGCGCCTGCCGGGCGCTGGACCATGCCGGGCTGGACGTGCACGTGTCGGTCGATCCCACCGCCATCGGCTATATGCGCGACGACGCGCTGGGCCGGGACAATGCCCGGCGCATCGGCCTGGCGGCGCGCAGGACGGTCGGCCTGGGGCGCGACTGGATGGTGCTGGACATGGAGGATTCCTCCCTCTGCGAGCGCACCTGCGCCTTGCACCGCGAACTGCTGCAAGCCGGCATACCGGCAGGCCTGACCCTGCAGGCGCAGCGGCGCCGCACGCCGCTGGACCTGGTCTGGGCGATCCGCCAGCGCACTTCGCTGCGGCTGGTCAAAGGCGCGTTTCCGGAGCGCGCGCTGGACCACGCCGGCCGCGCGCGCATCGACCAGGCCTATCTGGACGCCGCCGCCATCATGCTGTCGCGCGAGGCGCTGGAGTCCGGCTTCCAGCCCGTCTTCGGCACCCATGACGACCGTCTGGCCGGCGCCATCCTGGAGCTGGCGCGGGAGCGCGGCTGGCCGCCAGAAGCCTTTGAATTCGAGATGCTCTATGGCGTGCGTCCGGACTGGCAGCTCGCGCTGCGCCGTTTGGGCTATAACGTCAGGGTCTATCTGCCCTTTGGCGGCGACTGGTGGCCCTACGCCGTGCGCCGCGTGGGCGAGAATCCCCGCAACGCATGGCTGCTGGCCCGCACGCTGACCTCGGACCAGAGCTACTTCGGCTAGGCGCCCGACGCAAACGTATCCATGGCGGTTTCCCAACACATCTGGCATTGCGGCGCCGGCCTGCCCGGCGACGTGCTGATCGCGGACCTGCGCGCCTACAGCTATGCGCCGCATTTCCACGACGCCTGGTCCATCGGCGCCATCGCGCAGGGCCGCTGCGCCTTCACCGTGCATGGCGAACCTCAGGCCGCGGGCGAGGGCGATCTGGTGGTGATCGCGCCCGGCCAGGTCCATACCGGCGGCACCTCGGATGCGCCGCTGGCGTACCGCATGGCCTATATCGATCCGGCCTGGTTCAGGAACCACGAACTCGCGCTGTACGCGGGCGGCGCCGCGCTGGCGGGGCCCGTCATCCGCGATGCCGCGCTATGCCAGGCGTGGCTGGACGCGCTCACGCCAGATCCCATCGCCGACCCCGAGCGCCGCGAGCGCATCTCTGCCGCGCTGTTCGGTCTGCTGGCGGCGCATGCTCAGGCCAGCCCCGCAGCGGCCGACGACGAGCCCGATGTCTGCGCGCTGCTGCGCGCGCGCATGGCCTTGGACCCGGCCTGCGCGCCGGACCTGGAGGCCCTGGCGCTGGCGCAGAACCGCCATCGCACCACGCTGGTCAAGCAGTTCGCCCGGCGCTACGGCCTGCCTCCGCTGGCCTGGCTGCGCAACTGGCGGGTGGCGCGCGCCAGGCTGCTGCTGCGCGATGGCCTGGCGCTGGCCGACGCCGCGCATGCGGTGGGCTTCGCCGACCAGGCCCATCTGACCCGCGTGTTCAAGCAGGTCTACGGCAGCACGCCCGGCGTGCTGCGCAAGGCGGGCGAGGGCTCCCAGACATTGCGGGCACGCGGCGTCTCGACCCGGTAATCCGAGTACTTGCTGGTGAAGAACGCCGCGCCGAGTTCCTCCGCCGCCCGCAGCGGACGGCGCGGATCGGCCGCGATCTCGCCGCGCAGGTTGCCCGCGCCGTGCACGTAGCCGACGAAGTCCGAATGGGTGTAGCGCGCGTATTCCTGGATCTGGTGCACGATGCCCAGCGCCGCGCCCGGGTAGGTTTCCTCGGATGCCACCGCCAGGCCCAGGCGCTTGCCGATCATGCGCTGCTTGACCCGTTCCGGTTCGGGGCCTTGGCCGGCATAGTGGCTGAACGATCGGTCGAAGAATGCCTTGGTCTGCGCCGACATGCCGTACCAGTAGATCGGAGTGCAGATCAGCACGCCGTCGGCCGGCAGGAAGTGCTCCAGGAACAGTTCTGCGTACCGGTCGGTCGGCGGGGGCGAGCGCCGCAGGTCGGGCAGGAAGGACTCGATGTAGTCGTCCAGGAACAGCAGCGTGGCCTGGATGCCCGCCGCCTCGGCTCCGCGCAGCGCGGCCGCGCCCAGGGCCGCGCTGTTGCCGTCGCGCCGCGGGCTGCCGACCAGGATCAGCAAGCGCTTGGTGGGATGATCTGAATTCATGTTTGATTCCTTTTTTGGACATGGATGCTTCCATGCATGAGAGAAAATTTAGTATCCACGCTAGGTGGGCGACAAATGATGAATCCTTGAGTAAGATGAATTGATTTCATCCATTTGGACTCGCATTCCATGTTCGCCACGCTGCCCGTGACCGCGCTGCGCACCTTCGAGGCAGCCGCCAGATTGCTCAGCTTCAAGCTGGCCGCGGCCGAGCTGGCCGTGACGGCCACGGCCGTGTCCCATCAGGTCAAGGCGCTGGAGCGGCATGTGGGCTACGCGCTCTTCGAACGCGTGCCGCGCGGCGTGCGCCTGACCGAGAAAGGGGCGCGCCTTTTTGCTGGCGTGCATGGCGCCTTGCTCGATGTGGCGCAGACCCTGGACGCCTTGCGCGCCGCGCCGGCCTCGGGCGCGCTGACCCTGTCCACCACGCATTCGTTCGCGGCGTTGTGGCTGGTGCCGCGGCTGGGGCGTTTCTACACGGCCTTTCCGCAATACCAGCTGAACCTGAACACCAGTCCGGAACCCGTGGACCTGCTGCGCGATGCCAGCGTGGACCTGGCCATCCGCTACAGCCGGGCGCGTTGGCCCGGGCTGCACGCCGCCTGCTCCTTGCAGGAATGGTTCGGCGTCTATGGCGCGCCGTCGCTGGCCGCCCGGCCGGGCAGGCGCGCGCCGTCGCTGGTGACCGTGCGCTGGCGCGATTCGCAGCTGTACGAGCAGGGCTGGCAGGACTGGTGCGAGGCAGCGGGTTTGCCGTCCTGGCGCAAGCCGGCGGCGGTGCATGCCTACGAGGAAGAACACTATGCCCTGCAGGCCGCCATCGCCGGCCAGGGCCTGGTGCTGGCCAGTTCCGTGATGGTGTCGGACAGCGTGGCGGCGGGCACCCTGGTGCCATACCGGCCGGACGTGAGAGTGGCGGGGGCGGCCTACACCGCGCTGTGCGCGCCGGGCCGCGAACGCCATCCGCCGGTCAAGGCTTTCCTGGGCTGGCTGCGCAGTGAATTCGAGGCCCAGGCATGAGGCAGATCTCCCAACTGATGCGCAGCGGCAGCTTGAACGGCTACGTCGAGCTGGTCGAGTCGCTGGGCCGGGACCCCCATGCCTTCATGCGCAGCGTGGGGCTGCAGGCACAGTTCCTGCAAGACCCGGAAATGTTGATTCCGCGCGACGCGGCGCGCGAGTTGTTGGAAATCACCGCGCGCGCGACGCGCATCGAGGACTTTGCGCTGCGCCTGGCCGCGCGGCGCAAGCTGTCGGCGCTGGGGCCCATCAGCCTGGTGTTGCGCGAAGAACCCACGCCCAGGCACGCGCTCGATACCTTGTGCAGATACCTGAAACTGGTGAACGCCTCGCTCATCATCCGCGTCGAAGACGCGGGCGGCCTGGTGATCATCCGCGAAGACTTGCTGCCCACCCCTGGACTGCAGATGCGGCAGTCGGTCGAGCTGGCGGTGGGCACCATGTTCTGCATATTGACCGAGCTGATCGGACAGCAGTGGCTGCCCCTGGAGGTCTGTTTCACGCACCGGCCGCCCAAGGACGTTGCCGCGCATCGCGCCTTCTTCAGGCGCAACGTCAAATTCAACCAGGAGTTCAACGGCCTGGTCTGTTCGGCCGCGGACCTTGCCAGGCCGCGCGAGCAGGGCGATCAGGTGGCCGCGGACCTGGCCAGGAAGTACCTGGAAGCGGCCATGACCGGCCGCGGCGAAAGCGCGCAGGAGACGTGTCGCCGCATCATCCTGGCGCTGCTGCCCGGCGGAGCTTGCTCGGCGCCGGAGGTAGCGCGCTTTCTGCACGTCGACCGCCGCACGTTGCATCGTCGCCTCGAAGCGGAAGGCCTGACGTTCAGCCGCGTGCTGGACGAGGTGCGCATGGACCTGGTCAAGCACCATTTGCGCGAGAGCGATCTGCCGCTGGGCGAGGTGGCGGAACTGCTGGGCTTTTCCAGGCCCAGCAGCTTCAGCCATTGGTTCCACGGCCAGTTTGGATGCAGCCCGTCTCAGTGGAGCAAGCAGGCCGCCACGGAAGCGTCGTAGGCGCTGTCCCAAATTAGCAAATTTGTGTCCCAAAAAAGCAAGTCAATACATGCGGTGCGGCGGATACTTGCAGCCATAGATCAGACATTGCGCCTTCCATGAACGGAAACCGGCGCCTCAGTCCGACAATGAGCTAGGAGACAAACATGAAACTGCAGCAATTCGCGCGCACGGCCCTGGCGCTGGCCGGATGTTCGCTGGCCTTCAGCGTCTGGGCTTCGGGCGAAAAACCCTTGCGGGTCATCGTCCCGGGGCCGGCGGGCGGCACCGTGGACATCGCCGCCCGGGTGATCGGGCAGCAGGTCTCGGCGGACACCGGCCGGCCTGTCATCATCGAGAACCGGCCCGGCGCGACCGGATCGATCGGACTCAGCGCCATGCTGAAGGCCGACCCCGACGGCAATACGATTGCGCTGGGACCGAGCAATATGCTGGTCGAAGCGCCGCAGGTGATGAAGGTGCCTTACGACCCGCTCAAGGACATCGTGACCATCGCCCGGGTCGCATACACCAGCTACGCGCTGGTCAGCGCTGCGGACTACCCAGCCAAGGATTTCCAGAGCCTGGTCGCGCATTTGAAGGAACGCAAGGGCAAGTCGTCCTTCGCCAGTTACGGCACCGGCACGGTGTCGCAGTATTCGGGCCTGATCTTCAGCAGCCAGGCCGGGCTGGACATGCAGCACGTGGCCTATACGGGCTCGCCGCAGGCGCTTCAGGATGTCATCGGCGGCCAGGTCGACATCATGTTCGACGGCATGGTGACGTCCTTGCCCCTGATCAAGAGCGGCCGGCTGCGCCCCTACGCGGTCGCCGGGAAAAACCGGTACAGGGATCTGCCCGACGTGCCGACGATGACCGAACTTGGCTATGCGGAGATCCAGTTCCAGGGCCAGGTGTGCTTCTACGGATCAAGCAAGCTGCCGCCCGATGTCCTGGCCAGGCTCCAGGCCGTCATCAGCAAGGCGGCGGCCGTGCCGGCGGTGCAGCAGAAATTGTCGGACGTCGGGTTGGAGCCCGACGTGAACACCGACACCGCCGCGCTGCTGGCCGAAAACCGGCAGACCTCGCAGCGCAACGCCGCCATCGTCAAGAAGTTCGACATCCGGGCCAACTGACCCGTCTTCCCCTTGCTTTCAGCGCCGCGCCCCGGGGGCGGCCGGCTTGTGCCGGCACGCCCGTGGGCAGCGCGCGCCGGTATCCCTGCGCCGGTTTCACGCCGCGCAACTCATGCAGTTTTCACTCACCCAGTCGGAGAACCCCGCCATGAACTTTCTAGACGGCCACCTGTATCCCGAAAACCAGCAGCCGCTGATCATCACCGCCGCGCCTTATGCGCCAGGCTGGATACCCTCGGACTTCCCGGAGGACATCCCGGTGTCCATGGAAGACCAGATCCAGAAGGCGGTGGATTGCTATGAGGCCGGCGCCACGGTGCTGCATCTGCACGTGCGCGAGGCCGACGGCAAGGGCAGCAAGCGCTTGTCGAAGTTCAACGAACTGATCGCCGGGGTGCGCGAGGCCGTGCCCGAGATGATCATCCAGGTGGGCGGCTCCATCAGCTTCGCGCCGGAGGAAGGGCAGGCCGCCAAATGGCTGAGCGACGACACCCGCCACATGTTGGCCGAACTTACGCCCACGCCCGATCAGGTGACGGTCACCGTCAACACCTCGCAGATGAACGTCACCGAGCATGCCGGGGAAGACGACTTCCGGGGCGTGTCCCGCGGTTTTCCCCACCTGTATTCCACCTACAAGGACATGGTCGTGCCGGCGAATCCCAGCTGGGTCGAGGAGCACATCCGGCGCCTGACGGCAGCCGGCATCCAGAGCGAGTTCCAGTGCTACAACATCAACAGCTTCGAAACCATAGAGCGGATGATCCGCCGCGGCGTCTACAAGGGGCCGCTGGTGATGAACTGGGTGGCCATCAGCGGCGGCATGGATCAGGCCAACATCTACAACCTGGCCAATATGCTGCGCGCAGTGCCGGACGGCGCCGTGGTCACGGTGGAAAGCTCCGTCCTCAACGTGCTGCCCATCAACATGATAGGCATCGCTCTGGGCTTGCACGTACGCTGCGGCATCGAGGACGTGCTCTGGAACCAGACCCGCACAGGCAAGATGAGCTCGGTCGAACAGATCAAGCAGCTGGTGCGTATTGCGGGCGAATTCGGCCGTCCGATCGCGACTGCGCAGCAGGCGCGCGAGATCATGAAGATCGGCGTGTTCTACGAAACGGCGGATGAGACGCTGCAGGCCAACGGCTTCGCGCCCAACCGCAACGGCGGCAACCAGGGTTTCCTGCGCAAGCCCGCCTGACGCCTCCGCGGCGCGGCCGCCTGCCCGGCGGCCCGCATCCGCACAACGTTCCAGGATGACAACATGACGATCTCATTGACCCGTAGGGAACTCTTGCTGGGCGCGGCCGCGTCCCTGGCGAGCCGTCTGGCGTTTGCGCAGGGAGGCGGCGGATGGCCGGCGCGGCCCGTCAAGGTGATCGTGCCGGGCGGCGCGGGCGGCGTGCTGGACACGCTGGCCCGGCAGCTCTATGCGCGGCTGAACGACACGCTGGGCCAGCCCTTCGTCATCGAGAACCGCCCGGGCGCGAACGGCTTGATCGGCTCGTCCGCGGTCAAGAACGCCGCGCCCGATGGCTACACCATCCTGCACAGCACGGCTTCGTCGATGGTGATGGCCGAAGCGCTCAATCCAGCCTTGCCGGTCCAGACGCTGCGGGACCTGGAGCCCGTGGCGCTCTCGTCCGTGGGCGGCGTGCTGCTGGTGGCGCATGCCTCGGTGCCGGCGAGAACGCTGCCCGAATTGGTGGAGCTGCTGCGCCGTGAACCCGGCAAGTACCAGTCCTACGGCAGTTGGGGCATAGGATCCAACGGCCACCTGACCATGGAGTGGATCAAGCAGCGCGCGGGGTTGAGCATCAACCACGTCCCCTACAAGACCACGCCCGCGCTGCTGGCGAACATCGTGTCGGGCGAGATTCCGGTGGGCTGGGTCGACGTGGTGTCGCCGCTGGGCTTCATCGAGCAGGGCAAGCTGCGCGGCATCGCGCTGACGGGCACCGTGCGCAGCCCCAGGCTGCCGGACGTGCAAGTGTTGTCGGAGCAAGGCTATCCCTTCACCGCCGCGGGCTGGCAAGGCGTGTTTGCGCCCCGCAACACGCCGCTCGATGTGCTGGAGCGCCTGCATGCGGCCATCAACCACGAGCTGGAACAGCCGGCGTTCCTGGAGGCGCTGCGCCAGGCGAACGTGCCGCCATCCGCTGCCGTCAGCCGCCAGGCGTTCGCCCAGACCATCACGCAAGACCTGGCTGCCTGGCGCAAGGTCGTGGTGGACGGAAACATCAAGGCCGAGTGAAGCGCCATGCAGATATCCTCCCACGCGGAAAAGATAGCCCGCCTGCTGCGGCTGCGCGAACGGCTCGACCCCTTGCGCGACTTCGAACTCTGGTACTGGACCTGTCTTACCGCGGGTACCAACATCTGGAACGCCACGTTGCACGCCGCCGGCCTGACCAGCGAGGACCGCGCCTTTTCCACCATTCCCGGCGTGCATGTGGTGCCGCAGGCGGATGGCGGTTGGCGCCGGGAACTGCGCGGCCCGGGTGACGTGAGCCATGTGGGCTGGCCCGCCATTCCCGGCGACATGCCGCAACCTGTCCAGCATCTGGAGGCCGCCTTGCACGCGTTGGAAGCGCATCGCGATCCGTGCCTGCGCGGCGACCGCAAGCCGACCCAGGCCATCGTCGACGATTGCCAGCGCGCGATGTCGCAGGCCATCTCCGTCTACGAAGCCCAGGTCCGTCCGGAGACCCGCCCATGATCCCGGAACTCCATCGCGACAAGGCGCAACGCATCGAAGCCTCGCTGGCCAGACTGGGCGACGAGGACTGGGAGATCCGGATCGAGGCGGCGATGCTGGCCGGCACGCACTGGGTCAACTTCGCCCTGCACCGGGCGGGCGTCAGCGAGACGTCCGAGGACATGGTGCACGCTTCCATGTGCATGGTCAGCGTCCTGCGCAAGTACCGGTTGGCGGCGCCCGAACTGATCGAGGCGTTGGAGGAAATCGAGGAGCTTCGTCCGCTGTACGTGCGCGGCGACATGGACGGCGCGGCGCGGGCGGCGCATCGCGCGCTTGCGCTACTGGCTTTCATCGGGGAGCGCGCGCGCAGGCTGGCCTGAGCCCGCGGCCTTGCACGCTTGCGCGCAAGGCCGGGGAGAGGATTGACGCGCCCCTGCGCGCGCTTCTACTCTCTTTCCGAAAATCAGCGCGGAGGCCGCAAGGCGTGAATCGATTCCATGAAATGAGCGTGTTCCTGGCGGTGGCCGAGGCGCAGAGTTTCGCCGCGGCCGCGCGCCGGCTGGAGATGTCGGCGCCTACCGTCACGCGCAGCGTGTCGGCGCTGGAGCGGCGGCTGGGGGCCTTGCTGCTGGTGCGCACCACGCGCAGCCTGCGCCTGACCGAGGCCGGCCAGCGCTACGCTGACGACTGCCGCCGCATCCTCGACGAAGTGGAGCAGGCCGACGATGCCGTGGCCGGTGCGATGGCCGCGCCGCGCGGCGCGCTCAGCATCACGGCTCCGGCGTTTTTCGGCGAGTTGCACGTGATGCCCGCCGTGCTGGCCTATCTGCGCGCGCACCGCGAAGTCTCGGTGCGCACGCTGCTGGTGGACCGCGTGGTGAACCTGCTGGACGAGCGCGTGGACGTCGCGGTGCGCATCGGCGCCTTGCCGGATTCGACGTTGACGGCGGTGCCGGTGGGGCAGGTGCGGCGCGTGGTCTGCGCCGCGCCCGCCTTCCTGCGCGAACATGGCGCGCCACAGGATCTGGAGTCCCTGCCGCGCTTTTGCACCGTCACCGCCGCCATGGAGGGCCGCACGCCGCAATGGCGCTTCCAGCAGGACGGCCAGCCACGGAGCCTGCGCGTCGATTCGCAGCTGACGGTCACGTCCTTCCAGGCCGCGGTGCTGGCGGCCTGCGAGGGCTGGGGGCTGACGCAGGTGGTGTCCTACCAGGTGGCGCGGCACCTGGCCAGCGGCGCCCTGGAGGTGGTGCTGCGGGACTTCGAACTGCCGCCGCTGCCGGTGCACCTGGTGTACCCGGAAGGCCGCAAGAGTTCAGCCAAGGTGCGCAGCTTCGTCGAATTCTGCGTCGAGGCGCTGCGGCGCGATCTGGCGACGCTGCCGGCGTAGCGGCCGTTCCGCGGACGCACACGCAAGCAGGCATTGAAGGGACAGGGCGGCCGCCGTCTTTCTTTCATCCGCTGCAAGAGTGTCTTGCGGGCGCTGGCCGTTCACGCGCGGCCGGCGCCGGCCCAAGATGGAGCCTGTATCCGACTTGGAGCCCGCTCATGCAAACCGCCCAGACCCCTGCGCTGACCTTCTACAGCTTTCCCCTGTCCGGCCACGCCCATCGCGTCGCCCTGATGCTGTCCCTGCTGGATGTGCCGCACCGCAAGGTCGACGTGGACCTGCGCGGCGGCGAGCAGAAGCGCCCGCCGTTCCTGGGGCTGAATGCCTTCGGCCAGGTGCCTGTCATCGATGATGGCGGCGTGGTGGTCGCGGATTCGACCGCCATTCTGGTTTACCTGGCCAAGCGCTACGGCGGCCAGGCCTGGCTGCCGGACGATCCCGCCGGCGCTGCGGCGGTGCAGCGCTGGCTATCGGTGGCATCCGGCCCGCTGGTGCAGGGTCCGAACGCGGCGCGTCTGGTGACGCTGTTCGGCGCGCCTTACGACGTGGACAGCACACTGGCCCGCGCCCATGCCTTGCTCAAGGTCATGGACGGCGAACTGGCCGGGCGCGATTTCCTGGCGGGCGCGGCGCCCACCATCGCGGACGTGGCCTGCTATGCCTATGTGGCGCATGCGCCCGAAGGCAATGTGTCGCTGGATGCCTATCCGCACGTGCGCGGCTGGCTGGGCCGCATCGAAAGCCTGCCGCGCTTCGTGGCCATGCCCCGGTCGCCCGTGGGCCTGCAGGCCGCCTGAGGGCGGGCGCCGCGCGCAAGGAGCACGCCATGTCCAACGCAGAACCCCTCACTGTCCCGCCGTCGCCCTGGCACGCGGGCGAACGCCTGCTGCAACAGCACGTGGGTATCGCCGAGCGCATGGCCGTGACCGGACCCAAAGTCATCCGTGACTACATGCCGGACCAGCACCGTATTTTTTTCCAGCAGCTGCCCTTCCTGGTCGCCGGCGCGGTGGACGGGCAGGGCGATCCCTGGGCCGGCGTGCTGGAAGGCCTGCCCGGCTTCGTGTCCTCGCCCGACCCGCGCAGCCTGCGCGTGTCCGCCGTGCCGGATGCGGACGATCCGCTGCTGGCCGGACTGGGGCCGGACCGGCCGCTGGGCCTGCTGGGCATCGAGCTGCACACGCGCCGGCGCAATCGCGCCAACGGCCGCATCGCCGCCTGGGATGGCAAGCGCTTCGAGGTGGCGGTGACGCAGTCCTTCGGCAATTGCCCGCAATACATCCAGATGCGGGAATTCCAGTTCTCGCGTGCGCCTACGCTGCGCTTTCCGGCCGCGCCGAATGAGCGCGGCGGGCTGGACGAGGCGGCGCGGGCGCTGATCGCCCGGTCCGATACATTCTTCGTGGCGACCTACGCGGACGAGGGCGGCCGCAAGGTCGACGTCTCGCATCGTGGCGGCAAGCCGGGCTTCGTGCGGGTGGACGGCGACGTGCTGACGATTCCCGACTTTTCCGGCAACCGCTTCTTCAACACCCTGGGCAACATGGTGCTCAACGCGCGCGCCGGACTACTGTTCATCGACTTCGAGCGCGGCGACGTGCTGCAGCTGACGGGCGCCGCTGAAATCATCCTGGACAGCCCGGAGATCGCGCAGTTCGACGGCGCCGAGCGGCTGTGGCGGGTGCATGTGCGGCGCGTGGTCCGCCGGCCTGGCGCGTTGGCCTTGCGCTGGCGCTTCGATTCGTACTCGCCCACCGCGCTGGCGACCGGGCAGTGGCCGCCCCGGCCGGCGGCTGCCTAGCCTAGCCCGCCAGGGCGGTTTTCTGCACCACGGCGTCGTCCGGCCCCAGCAGGCGGCCGTCCTGCGCGCGGATTTCCAGCTTGCGCACGGGCTGGCCGCGCTTGCGGTCGATCAGCGTCGAATGGGGTTCGGCGGGGCCGTAATAGTGCTCTTCGCCCCATTGGCGCAAGCCCACGATCACCGGAAAGAGCGCCCGGCCCTTGTCCGTCAGCACGTATTCCTGGTAGGCGCTGCCGTCCGAGGCCGGCGCCACTTCCAGGATGCCGTGCGCGACCAGCGTGCGCAGCCGGTCGCTGAGGATGTTCTTGGCCACGCCCAGGCTTTTCTGCAATTCGCCGAAACGCCGCAGTCCGTCGAAGGCGTCGCGCACGATCAAGAGCGACCACCAGTCGCCGATCGCGTCCAGGGAGCGCGCCACCGGGCAGGCGGCGCCTTCGAGACTAGTGCGTTTGACCATATCGGATCCTTGCTGAGGGAAAGGCGGTGATGGCTGGCGTATCGAAATTTCGGTTGCATTATAAAACCTTGAAAACTACTATTCTGGTTTTATAAAGCAACCAAAATGGAGCAAGAGATGTCAGCCCGACCAGAACCCGCCGATTCCGCACCCCCAGGCCCGATGCCCAGATCCCTGGTCATGCTGCTGGCGGTGGCCTGCGCCCTGAGCGTGGCGAATGTGTATTACGCCCAGCCCCTGCTGGACGCCATAGGCCGCGAGTTCGGCATCGCCGAAGGCGCGGTGGGCATCGTGGTCACGGCCACGCAATTGGGCTGCGCGCTGGCGCTGCTGTTCGTGGTGCCCCTGGGCGACCTGCTGGACCGTCGCCGCCTGATGCTGGGGCAGTTGGCGCTGCTGGTGCTGTCCTTGGCGGCCGTGGCGCTGTCGGCCGGCACGCCCTGGCTGTTGATGGGCATAGTGGCGCTGGGTCTCTTGGGAACGGCCATGACGCAGGGCCTGCTGGCCTTGTCCGCGGCGCTGGCCGCGCCGGGCGAGCGCGGCCGGGTGGTCGGCGCCGCGCAAGGCGGGGTGGTGATCGGCCTGCTGCTGGCGCGCACGCTGGCCGGGGCCGTGGCGGACCTGTGGGGCTGGCGCGCGGTCTACATCGTGTCCGCTGCGCTGGCCGCCGTGCTGGCGGTGGTGCTGGCGCGGCGTCTGCCGCAACGCCGGCTGCCGGCGGTGAACTTGAGCTATTGGGCCTTGCTGCGCTCTCTGTACGGGTTGCTGGCCACCGAGCGCGTGCTGCGCGTGCGCGGCATGATCGCGCTGTTGATGTTCGCCGCCTTCAGCGCCTTCTGGACCGCGCTGGTGCTGCCCTTGAGCGCGCCGCCGCATTCGCTGACGCATAGCGCGGTGGGCGCGTTCGGACTGGTGGGCGTGGCGGGCGTGCTGATGGCCGCGCGCGCCGGACGGCTGGCCGACAGCGGGCAGGGCGAGCGGACCACGGCCGTGGGTCTGGCGTTGCTATGCCTGGCCTGGGTGCCGATTGCCTTTCTGGAGCAAAGCCTGTGGCTGCTGGCGTTGGGCGTGCTGGTCCTGGACATCGCCCTGCAGGCGCTGCACGTGACGAACCAGACCATGATCTTCAGCGTGAATCCGCAGGCGCATAGTCGATTGGTCGGCGGCTACATGATGTTCTACGCGGTGGGGAGCGGGTTGGGGTCTATCGCTTCGACGGTGGTTTATGCTCAGGCGGGCTGGCTGGGGGTGTGCTTGTTGGGGGCGGGTATCAGTGTTGTGGCGCTGGCGTTCTGGGCGGTGACGTTGCCGCGTGGTGAGCGTTTGGCCGTTGGTTCTTAGGATGCTCGTCGTGGGGTTCTTTAGACGCCAGTCGCGTCGGGGGCTCGCGATGCGCGGGGCTGCGATTGCGGTCCGGAGCGTTCGCTCCGGACTGCCCCATCGTCATCCTCGTCCTCGCCTTCGGCGAC
>NZ_MTLG01000062.1 GCF_002192695.1 Achromobacter xylosoxidans | reverse complement strand
CATTGGGGCGAGCATCGGAATGGCGCAGGGCTGCCTCGGCGGCTAAAGAACCCTGACATCCGCAAGCTCGAAGCCCCGCCGCTCGCCCCCCCGAAAGTTGGATTTACGTCCAACTTTCGGAGGGCGGTCCAGTCCCGCGACAGTCTGCGTCAGGCCAAAGCTTCCTCATCCTTCAGGATCTGCATGGCCTTGCCCAAGGCGACCTGGTAGCGCCGCTGCTCCTGGGCGACGCGGTCCGGCGTCCATTGATAGAAGCCCTTCAAGGACGGCGACTTGACGCCTATGTTGCCCTGCTCGACCAGCTCGCGCATAAGCGCGCTGGGCCTGTCGTCCGTGCGCAGGTGCGGATACATGGTCGCGGCGGCCGCGCAATGGATGTCGATGCCCGCCAGGTCCTTCTGCAGCAGCGGGCCCGCCGCAATGTAGCGGAACCCGAAC
Source organism: Achromobacter xylosoxidans (assembly GCF_002192695.1). Lineage (GTDB taxonomy): Bacteria > Pseudomonadota > Gammaproteobacteria > Burkholderiales > Burkholderiaceae_B > Achromobacter > Achromobacter xylosoxidans_C. Next base: position 79,169 of record NZ_MTLG01000062.1, on the reverse strand, counting down.
CCGTAGCGCACGGCGGTATCCACGTCCTCGGCGGACGCAAAGCCTTCCTCGACCAGCGCGATCGCCTCGCGCATCAGCGCATGCTGGATGCGGTTGGCCAGGAACCCCGGCACGTCGCGCTTGACCTGCACCGGCTTCTTGCCGGTATCGCGCATGATGCGGCTCACTTCCTGGGCCATGGCTTCATCGGTCGCCTCGCCGCGTATCACCTCTACGGCGGGCACCAGATGGGCCGGCATGAAGTAATGCAGGCCCACCATGCGCGCACGGGTCTGCAAGCCCTCGCCGATGGCGCTGATCGGAAAGCTCGACGAATTGCTGGTCAGGGGGATGGCGGCGGGCGCCAGCTGCTCCAGCCGGGCGAAGACCGCGCGCTTGGTCTCCAGCAATTCCGGCACGCACTCGACCACGATGCGCGTATCGCTCCAGTCGATTTCCTCCATGGTGGCGCTGGTGACGATGCGGTCCGCGTCCGCCCGGCCGCCTATCATTTCGCTGGAAGCATTCACGCGCCGCGTCGCCGCCTGGCGCGCGGCCGCATCGGGCTCCACCAGCCACACGCGCCAGCCTGCCGCATGAAAACCTGCGGCGACGTCGGCCCCCATGGTGCCCGCGCCCAGCACAATTGCCTGATCCATCTGTTCCGTCCTTTTGGTAGTTGGGGTTTGTCGTAGTCAGAGAGCCTGCGCAGCCGGCGCCGGCAGGTACATGGGCTTGCCCACCACATCGAGGTCGACGCGCAGGATGCTGGCGGAACTGGACTCGGTGATGTAGAGCGTGCGCCCATCCGGCCCGCCAAAAGCCACGTTGGTGGTATGCAGTCCCTCCGGAGACTGGATGCGCAGGGCCGGCTGGCCCAGCGGGTCCATGCACCACACCGTGCCCAAGCCCACGTGGGCGATGCACAGCCCGCCCCGAGCGTCCAGCGCCAGGCCGTCCGGGCCGCCGCCGCCCGACATCTGGATGAAGGTGCCGACCTTGCCGATCTGGCCGTTGCGCAATAGCGGCACCTTCCAGATGGCGTTGGCCCGCGTCGCCGCGACATACAGCGCATGCTCGTCCAGGTCCATCACCAGGCCGTTGGGGCTGGGTATGCAGTCGAGCAGGCAATCCAGCTTGCCGTCGGGCCGCAAGCGGAACAGGCGTCCAGTCGGGTCCTGCCAGCCGGTCATGCCCTGGTCGGTGAAATAGAGATCTCCCGCCTGCGAGAAGAACAGGTCGTTCACGCCCTTGAAGCGCTCGATGTTGTAGCGCTCGAGCACCGGGCGCACCTCGCGGCGCTCGAGGTCGAACTGCATGATGCCGTGCTTGTAGTCGGCGATGAAGATGCGGCCGTCGCGATGGAACTTCAGGCCGTTGGGCCAGCCGTCGTACTGCACGAGCGGCTCGAATTCGCCGCGCGCATCGACGCGCAGGATGCGGCCGTTGATGACGTCCACGCAATACAGCAGGCCGTCCGGCCCGAAGGACGGCCCTTCCAGCAGCGAGCGCGGCGGATTGCCCTGCGGTTGGCTGGCGACCCACTCGTTCAGGTCCTGGCCTTGCCACTTCAGTTCGTCGGGCAGCCGGGCGTGGACGTTGGCCTGAATCCTGGGGACGGGATCGTAGAACATGCGGGTCTCCTCTGATTTTCCGGACGGGAATCTATGCGCCCCGTTTCGAGCAAAATTCTAAGGAGAGCCAAGCATTTAAGGAAATGAAATATATAGAACGAATCTTTCAAAAAAAACGATAGCTGATTTTTCCGGTTCCCAGGCCGGCGTGCCTCGCCAATCCGGCTGCTTTCCCCCTGGCGCCGCGCGGCCGTTGCCGGCGCAGGATACGATGACGCGTCCCTTGCTTATCGCCTGCCGCCTTATGTTCCGCATTGTCAGCCGTACCGTACTCGCACTCGTCATCGCCGGCGCGGCATTGCTGTTGCTGCGGGGCAATGGCGGCCCGGAACTGATCCACAGCGAAGACTCGCAGTTCGGCAAACTGCTGGTGTTCGAGGAAAACGGCGAGCGCTGCATGAACTTCAACTCCATGCACGACGTCGGCCGCCAGACCTGCATGAGCCTGGAGCATCCCGGGCAACTGGTGTTTTCCTACACGCGCATGATGATGACCGCGCTCTACATCAACCCCAAGCCGCGCAACGTCCTGATCGTCGGACTCGGCGGCGCCACGCTGCAGAAGACCCTGGCCGCGCTGCTGCCCGATACGGTCATCGACACCGTGGAAATCGATCCCGCGGTGGGCAAGGTCGCGGCACGCTACTTCGGCTACCAGCAGGGCTCCAGGCAGCGCCTCTTCCTGGAAGACGGCCGCGCCTACATCGAACGCGCCCATCGCGACGGCCAGCAATACGACATGGTGATGCTGGACGCGTTCGACGTCGACTACATCCCCGAACACCTGATGACGCTGGAGTTCCTGCAGCACGTGCGCGGCATCCTCGCGCCGGGCGGCGTGGCGGTGGCGAACACGTTCACCGAGAGCCAGCTATACGCACGCGAATCTGCGACCTATGCCGCCGTGTTCGGGGAATTCTTCAATCTGCAGACGGGCAATCGCGTCATCATGGCGGTCAACGGTGAACTGCCCGGCCGCGACGAGCTTGCCCGCAATGCCCAGGGGCTGGATGCCGTCCTCGGGCCTTTGGGCGTCAACGCCAAGGAAGCCCTGGACCTGTACTCGCGCCGACAGGCCGCCGCCAGCGAAGCGCCGGTCTTGCGCGATTGAGCGCCCACGGCGCGCGCTCACTTCACCGCAGCGTTGCCACCATCTGCGTAAAGCGCGGACCCCGTCACGAAGCTTGCCATCGGGCTGGCCAGGAACAGCGCCGCCGAGGCGATTTCATCGGCGCGCGCAATCCGCTTCATGGCGTGCAGGCTGGCCGCCCAGTCCTTCTGCTCCTGGCTCCCGGCCATCTCGGTGTCCACCCCGCCGGGCAAGAGCGCATTGGCCCGGATGCCTTGCGCGCCGTAGTCCGCCGTAATGCCCTTGACCAGGCCCATCAGCGCGGCCTTCGACGCGCCGTAAGCCGCCATCCCGGGCAAGCCCACGCTCGTCCCCACAAAGCTGGACACGAAGACCAGCGCGCCGCCGCCCCGCTCCAGCATGGCCGGAATCTGATGGCGCGCCCCCAGGAACGCCGCCGTGAGATTGACGCTCAGCGTGTGCTCCCACTCGTCCAGGGCGACTTCCGCCAGCGGCTTGACGGGTCCGATGGTGCCGGCGTTGTTTACCGCGATATCCAAGCCGCCGAATTCGCGTTGCGCGTTCTGTACCGCCAGCCTGTGCGTTTCCGGCAAGGCGACGTCTCCCGCCGAAACGCAAGCCCGCCCGCCGGCGCTTCTGATCTCATCGGCCACCTGCTCCAGCGGATCACGGCGTCTGGCCGTCAGCACCAGCGCCGCGCCTTCGGCCGCCAGGCGCAACGCGGTCGCGCGTCCGATACCCGATGACGCGCCTGTCACCAAAGCGACCTTTCCAGCAAGAGATAAAGACATGGGCGTCAGCTCCAAGCATGAATGATGCCTGCATCCTATAAATCCGAGCGCGCCTTGTCCTCCCGCTTCTTGCTGTCCACGCGCGGCATATCACGCCGCTGATCCGCGCTGCGCCATCCGTCCCGGCAACTCCTGGGCCGCCAGCCTGGCATCATCGGCCGGCCGTATCAACAGGCAGCCCAGCACACCGAGCGCGCCGCCTGCAAGGCTATAGAACACGGGCGCCAGCGATATCCCCGTGGCCTGGATCAGCCAGGTGACGATGAACTGGGCGAATCCGCCAAAAATCATGACGGCGATGTTGTAGCAAACCGCCAAGCCGGCCGAGCGCACGTTCGTCGGAAACTGTTCTCCGAGCGCCGTCGCGAACGGTCCGAGAAAGCCGCCCAGCAATAGGCTCAGCACGGTGAATGCGACGATCAGATTAGGCAAGGTCGGCGTCGACTGCACCCACGAGAACAGCGGATACATCAATATCGCGTAGGGCAGCAGGAACGACAGCATCACCGGTTTTCTTCCATGGCGATCCGAAATCGCGCCGGAAATTGGAATGATGACGATCAGCGCCAGCAGCCCGATGGCCTGCGCCGTGAAGGCGTCGTGCAGCGCAAAGCCGAACTGGCGGGTCACGAAAGTCGGCAGATAGATGATGAATGTGTAGACGGAGGCCGTGGCGCACGTGGTCAGGCACAGCGTGGCTGCAATGGACCGCGGATAACGGCCCAGCATGGCAGCCAGGCTGACCGTCTCCCCCTTGCGCAGCGACGCCGCGGACTCTTCGGGTTCGTCCAGATAGCGCCGGATCCACCATCCCAGCGGCGCGATCAGCAATCCCACGACAAACGGAATGCGCCACATCCCATCGAGCAACTGTTGCTCGGTGAAGACCGATGTCAGCAGAAACCCCGTGGCGGCGCCTCCCAGATTGGCGAGATTCTGGCCGAACATCTGCCACGCGCCATAGAGTCCCTTCTTGTTCCTGGGCGCGGCCTCCACGAGATAGGCGGTGGACGATGCGAACTCGCCCCCGGTCGCGATCCCCTGCATCAGGCGGGCCAGCACGATCAGGACGGGCGCGGCGACGCCTATGGTCGCATACGAAGGCGTAAAGACCATGATGAGCAAGGACACCGTCATCAACGCAATAATCAGTTGCAGCGCAGACTTCCTGCCTTTGCGGTCCGCGTACATGCCGATAGCGATGCCGCCTATCGGGCGCGTGACGAAACCGACTCCGAACGTCGCCAGCGTCAGCAGCAGCGCGGTATGTTCGCCCGCTTCCGGAAAGAACACCTTGGCGATGATGAACGCCATCGCCGCGAACACGCCGAAGTCATACCATTCGAGCGCATTGCCAAATATCGCCGCCGTCAATTGCAGCCATCGCGGGGCGCTCTTCTTTTTTACGTTATTCATGTCTAGTCTCCTCCCAACTGCTACCTAGTTGTTGTTGTCCAGCGGCAGCGCTCTTTCGGCTATCCGGGAAAGCACCGCGCTTCCAATGGGAATGGCGGCATCGTTGAAATCGAAATGCGAGGTGTGCAGGCCGTGCACATGATCCGGATCGCCCGTGCCCAGGTGCAGATAGGCCCCGGGCCGCTCGCGCAGCATGTAGGCGAAATCCTCGCCGCCCAGGCTGGGCACCGGATGCCGGACCACATGCTGTTCGCCCACCACGTCCTGTGCCGCCAGCCTGGCCAGGCGGGTCTGCGGTTCCGTATTGACCGTGGCCGGCACGTTCGGCTCATAGTCCAGGGTCGCCGATCCGCCCAGCCCTCTCGAAACGCTTTCCACGGTTTCCCGCAGGCGAGCCTGCAAGACCTGCTGAACTTCCGGCCGCAACGATCTGGCGGTGCCCGTAAGCACCACCTCGTCCGGTATGACGTTAAAGCCCGCCAGATTGCCTCCCGCCACGGCGCATAGGCTAAGCACGCCGGCGTCCAGCGGGTCCAGGTTGCGGCTCACGATGGAGTGCGCCGCAACGATGACGTGGCCGGCGATCAGGACCGGGTCTACCGTTCGTTGAGGCGCAATTCCCCCATGGCCGCCCTTGCCCCGGATCCGGATCGTGATGCGGTCGGACGCCGCCATGACGGGCCCGACCGGAATGGATACCGTCCCCAGGGGCAACGCCGGCCAGTTATGAAGCGCGTATATCTCTTCAATGGGAAACCGCTCGAACAGTCCATCCTTGACCATTTCCAACCCGCCGTTATGCCCCTCCTCGCCGGGTTGAAAAATCAGATAGACCACGCCGTTGAAATTCCGCGTGCGCTGCAGATAGGCTGCGGCGGCCAACAACATGGCGACGTGGCCGTCGTGGCCGCAGGCATGCATCTTTCCGTCATCGGCTGAGGCGTACCCCAGCCCCGTGCATTCGCGGATGGGGAGCGCGTCCATGTCCGCTCTCAGGCCTATCGCCCGACCGCTGCTCGTTTCCCGGCCTGGAATGAATCCGACCACGCCGGTGCGTCCGATGTGGGTGTGGAATCCGATGGAGAGCCTGCGCAGTTCCTCGCAAACGACCTCCGCCGTCCGGTGTTCCTCAAAACCTAACTCTGGATGCGCGTGCAGGTCGTGCCGGATTTGCCTGTACCTGGCGGCATCCGCGGACAAATGATCAAGGATTTTCTGTGGCATGGGCTTGGGTCTTCGTTATTGAAGTTTTTGTCTACACAGGTTCACTACCGCCCGAATGGTAGAGACACCCCATCCATGCCGTAAAATGCTATTTAACGATGCCCGTCATACTAATAAGGTATAGCCATGGATCTGCGGCAATTGCGCTACTTCGTTGCCGTCGCCGAATGCGGCAGCATCAGCCTCGCGGCTCAGGCTGTGCATATCGCCCAGCCGGCATTGACCCGGCAGATCCAGGCATTGGAAGAAGAGCTGGGCACCGCGGTTTTTGAACGGACCACGCGCGGCGTCCATCTGACCGAAGCGGGCAAGCAGTTGCTCCTGGACGCGAACCGCCTGCTGGGCGATGCGACCGCGGCAATGGAGCGCGCGCAGCGCGCCGGACGCGGCGAGATCGGGCACCTGACCATCGCCCTGCCGGTCATGCTGACGCTGCATTCCTTGCTCGCCGATGCGCTGCGGCTATTCCGCCGCGAAGCCCCGGGGGTCTCGTTGACGCTCAGTCATCTGCTTTCGGATGCGCAGATCGAACTTCTGCCCACGGGCAGGCTGGATGCGGGCTTCACGCTATTCAGACCGCTCGACGATCCCGCGTTCAAAGGCATTCCCATCTATTCCGAGAAGATGCTGGTCGCCTATCCCGCGGACTGGCGCTGGGACCATGGCGGTCCGGCGTCCTTGCGCGAACTCGCCGGCCGGGACTTCATCTGGCTGCCGCGCAATGCAGCGCCTGTCTGGCATGACAGACTCATTCATTGCTTTTTCAAGGCCGGATTCGTGCCCCGCTCATCGATACAGGGCGTGGATGTCGGATCGATGCTCACCCTGGTCGCCGCAGGCTTGGGCTGCACCGTTCTGCCCGACTCGGCCACACGCGCCGCGCCGCCCACCGTGGCCTTCAAGGAACTGCCCGATCTGGACGTGGTCCAGCATTGGGAGCTGGTCTGGCGGGCCGACAACCAGTCGGCGCCGCTCGAGCGGTTTATCGACATCGTCACGACCCATGTCGCGGACCCTAGCCGACGCCTGGTGTAAAGGGCGGCCCGCGCTACCTCTCGCAGCTCCAGTACGGGCAACCCGAGCGCCCGACGATCGCCAAGGCCAGCTCGCCCGGCCGGCGAAGCATGCGCTTCAGGGCGTTTGCCTGCGCCTGCAATGGCGCTGAATCCGCCCGGTACATGCCCCTCTGGTCGAGCAGGAAGTTCATCTTCAAACGCGCCTCGCGCGCCTTTTCCGGATCGAGTTCGCCGCCGTCTGCTTGAAAGATCGCGCCATAGATCCGTGTTTGAATTCCGCAGTACTGGTCCGCCGCGGTCAACGCCTCTTGCATGGCGGCACCCGTGTAGAGCTTGCGCAACCCTGCGATCTGCGCCTGGCAGCTTTGGTACTGCAGCGGCATGAACCTTGCCAACAGAGCCTGGTCCCTGTCGCCGGGTTTTGCGCAGCCTCGCAGATCCGGCGTTTGCGATCCGTCGCGCGCGGCGGCCGACAAGGCGCCGGCGATGCACTCATCCAACGACGGCGCTTTCCACAGCGCCTGATCCGAGCCCAGCAATCCCATTTTTCCCAGCGTGCGTCCGAACTGCGCGGCGGCAAGCTGTTCCTGCATGTCGCGGTCATGATTGCTTAGCGTCACCGCAGCCAGCGCTGCGGCGCTGAGCGCGCCGGTGGCGACCAGGACCACTGTCGCCGTCCCAGGCCGCAAACGCTCGGCATACAGCGCGATACCCGCAAGCAGCGCCCCCGACAGCAAGCCGCCCAGGTGCGCCGCGTTATCGACGTCGAACGCGAAGCCCGCGCCAAAGGTCAGCACCAGGCTGAACAGCAGATTGCCAGGCGGGATGTGCGGCCGGCCCATGCGCCGGTCATGCAGGCCGTAAACGATGGCCGCCCCGAAAATGCCCAGGATCGCGCCAGACGCTCCGCAGCTCAGGAAAAACTCATCGCGATGCCATAGCGCGGTGACCAGGCTGCCGCACAGGCCCGATAGCAGATACACGCCCAGGAACACCCAGGAACGCATTCGCGACTCCAGAATGATCCCCAACGACCACAGCGCCAGCATGTTGATTGCCAGGTGCAGGAAGCCGATGTGCAGGAACATGCTGGTGAACAGGCGCCAGTATTCCCCGGACAAGGTCAAGGCCGGCACATTGCCGCCCCAATCGATCAGGAACGAGGTTTGGCTCAGGCTCTCGAACGCGCGCGAGTCCAGGAAGCCCGCCACGCAGTACACCGCGATATTGCAGGCGATCAGCAAGAGCGTAATCTTGCTTGCGCATATTCTTTTGAGCAGGGACGTGCGTTGGAATGGAGGCATCAGGTAGGCATATCAAGGAGTGGGCTTTATCTTAACCAAGCAACGCGCCACGCTGCAGAAAGCCGAGGTGCGCGCGCCATGCATCGATGCAGCGAACGATTCAGCCGCCGGTCTTAGGCACCGCTTCCTCGTTGCTGCATCCCGCGTATTGATATCGGCCCGGCTTGCCAAGCTTTGCCGTGAACGTGCATGATTCGCCGGAATACGCGTGCGTGGCCTGCACTTTCAGCACATTGCCGGCGACAAGCACGCTCTGCTTGCCCTGCCCGCAACTCCAGAAGGTGGTCGAGAGTTCCTCAAAGGTCTCTTCGGCCGCGAGCTTGGCGGGACGGCCAGAGGACGCGGACGCGACCCATTGAATGCGGACGCGGCAGCTGACGTGCTCGAAACCGACCTCTTCCACGATGATCCGGTACGCGCCCGTGGCCGCGCCATCGGTCCAACGGCCGCCCTGCGCCACGCGCGTGGTCGACGCGTCCGCCTGCGTTTCAGCGACAGCGCCCACCGCATGCAGCGTCAGCAATAGGAGTACCGCAAGAGTTCTCATGACCTTCATCCGCAAACCGCCTGGAGTTATCAGTGACCGTCGAGCGCAGCGCAATTGCGTTGCCGTGCACTTATACCATTCAGGTGCGGAAGCGATCGCCGTCAATTTGACGACGCAAAAGGAAATCAAATACGCTGCGCCGATGATTACGATAAGAACCTCCCGCCCCGACGAAGGCGCACGCGCCGTCGAAATCTGGCGCAACGCGGTCGATGCCACGCACGACTTTCTATCACCCGAGGATCGCCAAGCCATCGACGAGATGGTGTGCGGTTTTCTCCCGCAAGTGCCGCTCTGGCTTGCGGTCGACGCCCGCGACTATCCCCAGGCATTCATGCTGATCGACAACGGCCACATGCAGGCGCTGTTCGTCGATCCCGCCTGCCGCGGAACAGGCATGGGCGCCGCGCTGGTGCGGCATGGCCTCTCGCTGCATCCCAACATGACGACGGACGTCAATGAGCAGAATGGCCAGGAGGTGGGTTTCTATGAAAGGATGGGCTTCAAGCGCACGGGACGTTCACCGCTTGATGATCAAGGCAGGCCCTACCCGCTAATCCATCTGGAGTATCGGAGCTGATCGGAAAAAAACAAAGCCACCTGCGGGTGGCTTTTTCCATGGCTGACACTTTGCTCGGGCGCCGTTTTGCGACAGCGGTTTTTATCAGCCATTCGCGCAACGCGTTTGTTCCGCGCTCGCTGCAATCAGACCAACAAAATGAAAAGGCCGTCAGTGATTTCTCACTGACGGCCTTTGGAACTACTGGTCGGGACGGCGGGATTCGAACTCGCGACCCCTTGCACCCCATGCAAAGGAGTGACTTTTAAGCCCTCATTTTTTTCAATAACTTTCGATTGCCTTAACTGCTAACCAAGTGCAACGTGCCCCTCGCAGAGCAATCAAGTCCCCGCGAAAGTCACCTCGATCGGTTTGATGACAAGGCCCGCCACACCGCACCGATGGGCCTCCTCGTCGATGTCTGATGGACTTCAGTAGCGACGTATCTGCCGCAGAGCGAAAGATTGTAGAACTAGCACGCTTACAACTGGACCTACATAGGAGACCACAATGGGCAGCGCGCCCAATGCGAGACTTACAAAACGTAGAAGAATGCAGCGAAACGGGATGACTGGCTGGCGAATTGGATACGCCGGCGGGCCACGCAACCTCATCACCGCCATGAACAAGCTCCAATCGCACATCACCGGGGGAGCGAGCGCTGTGAGCCAAGCCGCTGCCGTTGCGGCGTTGAATATGGATCCGGCACTGCTGAAGGCGCGGGCAGCGATCTACCAACGTCGACGCGACTTGGTATGCGAAATTTTGAGCACCACGAGCGCACTGGAGGTGGTCAAGCCCAAGGGCGCCTTCTATGTGTTTGTTCGCGTCGTCGATTCCCGCCCACTGGCGGGGCGCACAATCGATGACCTGCTTTTGGACCACGGTGTCGCCGTGATCGCGGGCGAGGCGTTTGGCGCCCCCGGCTGGTTCCGCATGTCCATTGCGACCCATGATGACGATCTTCGGATGGCGTGCACCCGCATCCGGTCCGCCTTTCCAGGTTGAACCCGAGCGAGGCCTGCCTTGGCAACCATACCGCCCGTCAATGCCGCGATTCGCGTCATCGAGCTCTTGCAGGCGATGAATCGGCAGCCAGTGTGTTCCATACACTGGCTGCACAACGCCACCGGAATTCCCAAGCCCACCATCGTGCGGCTGCTGCAGACCCTCGAGACACGCAATATCGTGCGTCACCCGCCGCAGTACGGCAACTACATGCTCGCGGGCGCCGCAACGTCGCTGTGTTCCGGCTATCACGGCACGCCGCGGATTGTCGAAGCCAGTGCGGACCTACTGGATGAATTTACCGACAGATTCCGATGGCCTGCGGCGCTGGCACTTTACGACCATGATGCGATGGTGGTCCGGTACAGCACCATTCCCCACTCCCCACTCTCGCTGCAGCATTCGACGATCAACCTTCGTCTGAGCCTGACGGGCCGCGCCTTGGGGCGGGCATACCTGGCGTTTTGTCGCCCGGAAGACCGAATGGCCATCATCCAGATCATCGCCCAATCGAAAAATCCGGAAGATGGCCCGGCGCGAGTACCGGCGATCCTCACACGCGAGTTGGAGCAGATTGCACGGGACGGATATGCACTGCGGGCGCCCGGCGTCCGGCCAGTCTCTTCCACGCTTGCGGTGCCGGTCTTTGAGGACCATCAGATTGTGGCGACGATAGGCCTAACGTGGATCACGTCGGCGCTGGGCTTTCAGAAGCGATCGGTCGGTACCTCGAACCGCTGCGCGATGTCGCCGACGGGATAGGTGCCAACCTGGCGCGGGACCTAGAACGAGGCCAACCGCTTCGCGCAGAATAATGGCTAAGAAAGAGGTGCCCGCGCCTCAAATGGAAAAGACGCGCCGCAGCTCTGTGTCCCCAAAAATCGCGGGCAGCATCCGAGCGCCGTAGTCGCCAGTCCAAATGCCCACGAACACGTTCCACTCGGTTGCCCTATCGATAGCCTCTGTGGTGCGCCAAAGGAACGGACACTGCCGTGCCGGTTGTGCCTGCGAACTAATCGTAGTCAGGCACAATGCGTCAGCGGCGCCGAACGGCTCGCCTTCGAACGCCCACCCCGGTAGCAATTGCTCCACCGGGCTTGACTTGGCGCCCCCTAGAGATTCGTCAAACTAGTGGCCGATTTTCCGCAAATCAACGTAGTTCGGACCGCTCTGATCTTGCTTCGCGGTTGTATATTGGGCTACGTAATGCAGCCAGTATCGTCGGTGGGAGTTTGCGAGGGAATTGCCAACTCGCGGAGAGCATTCTAGATAAGCTTGTCTCAGAAACCTCGACTGTGGAAGCATCATGAAGAAACTTCTGATTGCCCTAGCCCCCACCACCATTTCGTTTGGGGCCCTCGCCCAACAGGGTGGTTTCGTCTCGCCATCAAGCGGCAATACCGGCGCTCAGGGCGGATTCAAAGGACCCGCATCTGGGTTGACCACCGTTGCTCAGGCGAAATCCATGCGGGATGATGCGTGGGTGGTCCTGGAAGGCCACATCGTCCGACAGATCGGCCACGAACTTTACGAGTTCAAAGATGACAGCGGCTCCATTTCCATCGAAGTGGACGACAAGCGCTGGCTTGGCCAAAACGTCACCCCCAGCGACAAGATACGCATCGAAGGCGAGGTGGACAAAGACTGGAATAGCGTTGAGATTGATGTGAAGACCATTCAGATCATCAAGTGACTCCGAGCTAACCAGGCACGACGCTCCCCTTAGCCGCTGATTATCCAACCTCCACGAACGAGCGCCAAATGGTCTCGTCAAGACGCGCACCTCCGAAAAGAGACTGTGCGATCTGGCTTGCCGCGTGCCCTTTCATTCGGACGACTATCTGGGGTACAGGCAAACGGACACTTTCGACTCTCCGGCGACTTTCAAAGGTTTGCAGCCACCACAATAAAGTCGTTAGGCGCAGCGACGCCAGAGGGATGCCGCGTTGTCCACGCATAGGCGGACCAGCCTGTGGGCAATTGAATCGGGGATCGCATATTATTGCCGCAGCGACCTTATGGATGCGGAGTCTACGTGATTGACCTAGACCGATTCGAATTTGCGGTGGAATGCCCTAGATGCAGTTTCGCCACGACGATATTCTACCGAGACGCGCGACTTCGGGACGTGCTCATCTGCCGTGGCTGCAAGGCGAACATTCAATTGGATGACCATATGAATGAGTGCCGAAAAGCTCGACGCCAGTTCAACTCGGCGATGCAGGAACTGGAAGCAACATTCGCCAAGCTCAAAAACATCACCATCAGGCTTTGACTATGGATTCTGCCTACCTACAGCGTATCCGCTTCCAGCTACAGAAGCGCTTCCGGCGCCTCAACTCATGCTCGTACGTGCTGTTTCACAGTTCGATCGTGCAGTTTTGGGCTTACTTGCAGGCCAACCCTTTGACAGCAGGAATTCTTGCCAAGCTTGACGCGGAAGCCGCGGCGTACACCGCCGAGATTGAGGCGATCACGGCGCAGCATGAGATTGCCGAATTCTCGACGGAAGCGGAACAGGCCGGCTTTGTCTACCGCGTTATGCAGCACTGCGCCCAGCAACCGTTGGCAAATCATCTTGGCCCCGAGGTCCACATTGGCCACGCCATCTCGAATGAAAGGAAGCACGATGAGGCACTCAATCATTTTCGCGAGATGTTTCTTGAACCGTTATACGAGTATATCGACGACGCTCTTGATCAACAGGGTGCCGTCCTCTCTCTTTTGGTCAAATACAAGCGTAAGGTAGAGTGGTTCGAACGCGAGGTTGTGGCGGGTGTGGCAGGTGCAGACGAGAGGACGCTCGCGAAGCACCTCTATGCTTACCTGTTCGACCAGGGACTCGATTTCCACGTCGAGCCTCAATCCGCATCCGGAGAAGCGGACCTTGTGGCGCCTGAGTTGGTTCTGGATGCCAAGGTCTTCGATGGCGCGCGGCGAGGCATCTCCTATCTCGCCAGTGGTGTGCATCAAGTGCATACCTATGCACGGGATTTCAATCAAGAGGTGGGGTACTTAGTTGTCTTCAAGACCTGCCCGGAGACGCTGGATTTCCCATTCTCAGCGTCCGGACAACTCGCGCCGTGCCTGATCGTAGGTGGGAAGACGATTTATATCTTCGTCATTGACATCTGCCAGTACGAATCGAGCGCATCAAAGCGGGGACCACTGAAGATACATACCATTGACCAGGAGTATCTGTTGCGCGCAGCCACAGAGCCGATGCAGAGCCACGCCTTCCCCGCCGAACAGCGTAACGCGACGACCAACGCAGGAGACTAAATGGAACAGTTCGAGCGTTGGCAGGCATGGACCGGCGGGGTCAGCCGCGAGGACCAGGCGGTGTTGTGGCTGGGAATGGGAATTGTTGAAGCTAGGTTCTACAGCAGGTACGAGCGCCTATGGCTCAGTGTCGAATCGACCGCCGAGACGCTGCAGAACGCCGCGTTGACCGTAGGGACCGCCACGGTCCGGGTGGGCTGGCGCCCGCCCCTGTCCGGCGCGCTCCGCAACCATCTAGCTCTCCGCGTGGCCGATTGGCTTCGCCTCATTAAGAGCGCCATGGATGAAGGGCTTCGGCGTGCAACCGGCCTACACAATTCCGCGCCAACCCTACGCCTGCGGTTACTGGGCATGGGGCCGCCCTTCACTCCATATCATTATCAGAACCTCCTCCTTGCGGGACCGTGGAAGTTGGCGCTCACACGACCTTTGCGTCGCGCAGGCAGCCCTACGCTTCGGTGGCCGCTCCGCCTCGCTTATCTCTCTCGAGACGAACCCGCCGCGTACGCCAATGCGCTCAAAAACCATTGGACTACGGAAAAACTCTCCCAAGTATACGAACTCGACGGAACCCGCACCAACTGCGATCTCTTGTGGTTCGACGGCACGTGCCGAGACTTGATTCACGCGCTTAGCCAGCGCGATGTTCGCTACCAGGCGAACATCGTTGTCATTCAGAACGAACAAGATGAATGGCGACAGCAAGAGCTTGTGTTTGCCGCCAAGATGCTCGGGGCAAGTGTCGTAGTGACATTGCACCGCTGGGAAGATCCACAGAAACAAGGCAAGCGGCTAAACGAGTTTATGAAGGAGTTCTCGCACGATGCCTTGCTGGATGTTGCTCTGACAAGGGCCTTTCAGGACGTCGCTTGGATCTGGGCGTCGGAACGTGCGGCTGAATACCATCTGACGAATGTCGTCGAACACCTGGAATACTCCCTGCAGCGGCTGCCGGACACCGCGCTTGCCGAATTTACCCAAATGCGGGGCGTTGTCGTTTCTGGTGCAACCAACAGACCAGCGTCCCCATTGCGGGCACGCGACCTAAAGCTGGACGTCAGTAACCTGGTATTTACCCAGGAGAGTCAAGGAGCCACCGACCTGGCTACTATCGCAAGGGCAATTTCGGCGGCAACGGCAGCGCCCCCACCAGCAGACGCCCAATCCATGAAGGAGGCATCAGACCGCCGGCTGCAGTTGGACGCGTATCTGGACGGTCACCAAAGAAAGAAGGCCGCGCACGGCTTTCCCATGGGCACCCTCGCGACCGTGGCAATCCGCATCGGACTGCCAGACGAAAGATACCAGAGCGCGCCCGGCGCGCCGACCGAATTTTCCCAGGGAAATCAGTTCTCCAACCTAACCGTCTGGTTGACCGAGCCTGACCAGTTGGACGAACCCATGCAGGAGGTCCTGCGCTTGCCGCGCTTTGGATCCAGCAAGTTCTGCAAATTCAGCTTTTACCCAAAGAAGCCCGGCCTGTTCGATGGTAGGGTCAGCGTCGTACATCGCGGTCGGGTGCTTCAGACCGCTCGGCTGCTTGCTGCCGTTCCCTCAACAGAAGAAAAAGGCAGCCCTGAAGGAGCGCCTCGGTTCGACGAGCTCCATTTCGTCCGGCAAAGCATGGCCGATTTGGATCACCGGCGCCGCTTCAATTTGTCCATCGTGACGAATCACACAGCCGATAGTGAACCAAGGATGGTGGCGCTTTCAGAGCGCCGCGCTTGGGTCACCAACACAAGCGCGCTGAAGGTCCCTCTCAAATCGATAAATACACTTCTCAGCGAAGTGGCTGGCCGCGCCAAGAACTACGTAAACGGGCTGGATGACGAGACGGGACGCGCCCTCTTGGTTCAACTCGCGCGTCTTGGGAGTCAACTGCATGTGGCATTGATAGGTGAACAGCTGGCGCGCCCGACGAATAACCCCGAGCTCGCAGGCGAGGAATACATCCAGATTGTCAGTACCCGCTCCGATGGCGTGATCCCTTTCGAGTTTATCTACAACTTCCCTCTCCCGGATCTCAAGGCCGAACTCTGCCCCAACTGGCGCTCCAGCTTGGCAAGTGGCGCCTGCGCCCCGAACTGTGAGCTACACAGCGTTCCGAAACACAGAACCCATGTCTGTCCTCTGGGTTTCTGGGGCCAACAGAAAGTCATCGAACGTCATCTGTACACCCCGGAGCATGCCTCCGACGGCAAGGACTTATTTCTCCAGTCTGAACCGAATCGCGCCACGTCAGAGCTGACGCTGCGGGGCAGCGTAGTGGTAGCCAGCAGCAAGAACGTTGAGGACAAGGGACGCGAACTGGTCGCGAGCGCCCTCGCCCCCTTCGCGTTCGTCAAGCCTGCTCTCGTAAAAAACTGGGCGGAATGGAAGGCGGCGGTCATCTCACAGAAACCGGCACTGATTCTTTCGATGCCACATGCCGACGTCGCCTTGGGCGAGGTCAGCCTCGAGATTGGCGGCGTACCGATGGCGACGATAGACATTGACGGCGACTACGTGAAACCGGAAGGGTCCGAAACTAGCCCCATCGTGGTTCTGCTTGGCTGCGACACCGCAGAGGCGATCGAAGACTACAGCCGCCATATTCAGTGGATTCGCAGCCTTGGTGCCGCAGTCGTGGTCGCGACCATATCCACCGTGGCGGGCCTCCAAGCCCCCACGGCAATAGCCCGGCTCGCGCGCAGCATCTTTAACCGCGAAGGCGCCACCTTTTTCTTGGGCGAAGCGATTCGCGAAATGCGTCGCGAGGCGCTGCTAGCCAATGAATTGATTCCTCTTGCGCTTGTAGCCTATGGGGATGCCGACTGGAAAATCAGAGTGGGAGACTAACCGTGTCCAATTTCACTATTGAAATGCTGCCTGCACGTCATGGCGACGCCCTTTGGATAGAGTATGGCCCGGACGACGCGCGGTTCCGTGTCATGATCGACGCCGGGCCCATAGAGGCCTTTGCGGATATCCAGGAAAAGCTCGATTCTGTCCCCGCAGATGACCGAGACCTCGAACTCCTAGTAGTCACGCATGTCGACACAGATCACATCGAAGGCATTATTCGCATGTTGGCTCCCAAGCGAGCGAAGTGGAAAGTGCTGCCGCAGGAGATTTGGTTCAATGGCTATCAGCACATGCGCCCCGGCCGGGACCTGGGTGGAAAGCAGGGAGAATTCTTAAGTGCGCTGATTCACAACCGAGCCAACGACCTCTGGAACAAGTCCTTTGATGGCGAGGCCGTCAAGGTCGGTGCGGACGACGAAGCGCCCCTGCCTTCCGTCACCCTGCCCGGGGGCATGAAAATTACCATTCTTTCCCCGGATACTGACAAGCTTGAAAAGATGGCAAATCAGTGGGATGACGACATCAAAAAGTGGGCTACCGAACCTGGCGACCTGGAGGCCGCATGGGACTACTTAGCCAAGAAATCGCAATACCTTCCTGATGAGGGGCTGTTGTTGGGGCCCCAAGACATCACCGAGAAGCTGGCCAGCCAACTGAAGGGCGCGGATTCCTCGGACGCCAATGGCAGTAGTATCGCCTTCCTGGCCGAATATGCGGGCAAGAGCTGCCTCTTCTTGGCGGACGCGCACATGGACCGGATCTGTGCGTCCATTCGCAAGCTGCTCCCCGCGGGGAAGAAAACCCTTAGGGTCGATGCAGTGAAGGTTTCCCACCACGGAAGCGACGGAAATATCACTCAGGAATTCATGCAACTCGTGGATGCTCGGCATTATCTGTTTAGTACCAACGGCGCCAAATATAAGCATCCCGATGCCGCCGCGGTCGAAGCAGTCATCATGGGAGCGCGCGTGAATCGCAAGCCCGTCCTCTGGTTCAACTACAGCACCAAGTTTAACGACATGTATCTGCAGGACGGACGGCATGGCAAGCGATTTCAGACCCGCTATCCCAAGGACGGGGGGAGCGGCATCAAGATCGATCTTTAGCTAGCTCGAGCGGCGCGCCGCTACCGATCCTCTACGGACACCCGCCGTTCGTAGGTTCGACACCCCCACAGCCAAACAGCAATCGCCCCCTACCCCAATGGCTTTCTGCACCGGCGATAGGGGGGCGCCACTCTTGCAGTGCATGCGTCCTTGAATCGACAAACGAATCAACGCACGCGAAATTTGGGAGCCGCGCTCTCCAGAACAGGGTCCTTTGAAACCTCGCCTGAATGCAGCCGCATCGGTAAGGAAACTTATCGACTTGATTTACATTTATTAAAACTGTTTACTATATGAAATAGTGGAGACAATTTTCAATCGGCTGGGAGACTATCAGGAAAATCTCGCCGACTCAGGAAAAGCTTCAAACAAGACCGTTCCTAGTGAGGACAGCATGGCAGCACAGTGTTCAATTGGCTCAACAACTGAAACCATTGGGAGTGGGGAGGCAGTCTGATGGCGAGGTTGTCGAAGCTCTCCATTAGACAACGCATCCGAGCACTCGGCCGAGCCGCCGAGAAATGCGGATGCGACGCCCCGACCCTCGTGGGCACCGTGCTTCGTCTCTGGTGTAAAACCGCTTACCCAGCCCTGCCGAAGCCGTCTCTACCATATTCCAAGACCCTTGCCGGCGAACCGCAAGTAACGGCATACGTGACGATGCTGTGCGGCCTAGATTTTCTCGAGGCGACATATTGGTTGAGTTCCGCCTACGCCATGCTGGCCGATGAGGGCTATCGGAAAAGGCTCGCGATGTTCTTCACGCCGCCGTCGCTTACTGAAGGACTGCTTGATGACCTAACGAAACAGGGTGCCGACTTTTCCCGTGAGTCCTTCATGGACCCTGCCTGCGGCGGCGCCGCCTTCTTGGCCCCCATTGCGCAACGCATGCGGGCGCTGCTACGGGCTAAGGGAAGTCCGACGCTAAGGATCCTCCAGCACATTGAGACGCATCTTTACGGTTATGACCTGGATAAGACGCTCTGCGCGCTGTCCAAGCATTTCCTGTGCATGGCTCTTCACGAGGAGATCCAGGATACCGGTTACGTCCCATCATTCAACGTGCAAGTGGCTGACTCACTGGCTAGGTCGACGGCGCGCTTCGGTACGGTCGACGTTGTGGTATGCAATCCGCCATACCGCAAGATGACTTCTCAAGAACTGGAGCCGCTGCGCGCAAGATATGCCGACGTCATCGAGGCTCAGCCGAATCTCTACTGCCTATTCATCTGCCTCTGCGTTCGCCTTCTTCGAGAGGGCGGGCGGGCCGCATTGGTCACCCCGACCAGCTTTCTGTCTGGGCAGCACTTCGGACGACTACGCCAATTCCTCATCCGCCACACCGACATTGAGCATATTGGCATGGTCAGCGATCGTCAGGGTGTGTTCATCGACGTCGAACAAGAGACCGCTTTGACGGTGTTGCGTCGCCGCGCCGAAGAGGAGCGCACACAACTAAGAGCGAACGTCTCGGTCGTTTCGGGCTCGGGCGAATACGCGCCTGTAGGTGAATGCACCCTGCCAAATGCAGGGGCCGTGTGGCCCATTCCGCGCTCTATCGGCGATGTGGCCTTACTCAAGACAGCCACCCACTCGCCGTTCCGGCTGTCCGACTACGGTTACCGAGTTCGTATTGGATCGTACGTCTGGAACCGCGATAAACGACCTAAGTTCGATTCTCTTCAGGATGCACGAAGGGCAAAAGCACGCACCGCAATGCCACTAATGTGGTCACGAGACATTACTCCAGGCGGCATCGTTAGACTAGAAGCCACGTCCTCCTTTGCCGGTGAGCACCGTTTTGTCGACCTCGGCGACAGAAAGCACACGTCTGTGATTGTGTCGCCATGCGTGGTCATGCAGCGAGTGACGTCCAACGACCAGCCTCGGCGGTTGGTCGTTGCTGCTGTCTCTCCGGGCGTCTTTGAGACGTATGGCGGCTTCATTGGCGAGAATCACGTCGTCATTATCGAAGCAACTGCGGTCACGCCGGCGCTCTCCCCAACGAAGCTGGCAAAGTTGCTGGGCGCACATGTGATCGAACGCTACTTCCGATGTATATCGGGTGCCACAAACGTCTCAGCATTCGAACTCAATCAACTCGCGCTACCCGATCCGAAAACTCTTCGAGCGGGAATCGCCGACGGCAAATCCATGGACGAAGCGGCGCGCCACGCATTTGGGCTCACTTTCAAGGAGTGAACAGGCAAGGCAAGCAACTGTTCGGACTATCCAATGTCTCAATTTAAATCACTGGCAGACCGCCTGGCGGACCAAGCAAAGGCGCGTGGAAACCATGCTGAACGGGCCCGCAAATACACCGCCAAGCCCATAGGAGGAACGTCGTCGTCGGCCAAGCCTCGCGCTGCACCGCGTCCTGCCCCCAGCCAACCGGAGTCGGTACGCGTACATCGGCCATGGGCCCAGGTCCGCTCTGGTAGTTCCGCCCTAACCTACCAATCGCGGGCGGCCAACGAGACAGTAGCCACCCAACCGTGGGCCAAAGAGCTTGTGAATACGGTGCTCGAGGCGGCCGAACTGGGGGGAACAACGTTGTGCCTAATTTGGCCGGCGAAGATCACGGCGCTGCCCTTATTGCATGCAATGGCCAATATCGAGCGTGTTTTCGCCAAGGACCTTCGAGGCCTTCGCACCCTGCTCTATCCCGGCACCCATGCCTGCCGCTCCCCCCTGCATAGCATACTCGCCAACCGCGAAGCGTTGAGCGCGTTTTATCGGACGCTGTGGGTGCAGCAGGCGAACGTTACTGAGCCGCAGACGTACACATCATCGCCAGCGTTTCTGGCTGCCTTGTGGGCGTTGAACGATTTGACTCAGTACACGCCGGAAGCCCCCAACCCGTCGCTCGCGGAGCTTGTCCCAACTTTTGTGTTTGATCCTACGAAGAGAGACTGGGTCACAACGACATCCAACCCACTTGAGCGCACGCTTGCGAAGGTCGAGCGCCAGGCGCTTCGGCGCGATCTGCGCCAGAGGGTTGCCCTCGAGTGGAGTATCCCCGACAAAGCGCCCGGGGCACTCATGGTCCTGCATCACACCGCTAAGAAGGAATCATGGCGGACAGCCTTGTCTGCCCCGGCATTGAAGGGGAAAGGAAATCCGGAGGTCTTTCTGCTGGATGCAACTGATGACGCTCGGCGTACGAACCACACCGCTGTCAAGAAGATCCCTGATTTCCTGTCATTTGCGCGAGCGCATGGTTTCTCCGATACGGGTGCCGTTATCGTCACCAACGATCCAAAGAGCTTTTTTGTTCTGCGAGCGAAATTGTACGAATCTGGAACCAAGTTCACGACGAGAGTATGGGCCGCAGAAGCGGATGAAGTTCTGTTCTCAGCACATCCTGTCGCCGACGACTGGCACCCCGCTCAACGGAGTAATTCGAACTTCAGCGTAAGCATCGTCGATCGGGATGCATCCCAAGTCGCTCTGGCTTTCCAGCGCCTCGCTGCGGCAGTGGGTAACGAGGAAAGTCCAGCGCACCAAGCGCTACTCGATGCCTGTATGTATGTCCTCAGGCTGTCCAATATGCCAGCAGGTTACACAGATCTCACCGCCGCGTCCGCGGAGACCGAAGGCAACGACTACGACAGTCATCGAAACGCCTGGACTCCAATAGGGATCAAGATCAACGCAGCACTGGCCTCGGGAGCATTGAACCAAGTGCGCGACGATGTCGCACGGTCCGTCGCGCGCGCGGAACAGTTGATCGACGACTGGAACGAGGCCACCCCGATGGCGGCTCGCATGTTGGCCGAGGTGCGTAAACACGCCATTGCAGGCCGGAAGGGAATCTCCCTAGTGATGCCGAGCAACCGTTATGTGCTCCTCGCGCATCGATTCCTGAAGAGAAAGCTGGGAACAATCTGGGCCGATACAGAAGGCCGCATTGAGTGGCATACGCTCTCGGCCGTGGGCAAAACACTTTCCGGTGATCAGAATGGCAAGCATTTCACCTTTGTGGGCGTCAATTCGGATGTGCTGCGAATTTTGATGACACACCCCGAGGTCCCACACGGTACCTCTGTAATGGTCGCCTACCGCCAAGCTGATTCCACGCTGAAGACGCTTACGAGCATGAAAGATGTGGACGAATTTAAACCCTACCGCGGACGAATCGGCCTTCTAGCGCTGGAGTTAGAACGGCGACTTGCGGAAATTCCGAATCCGCTCATCATCAACAAGCTGCGCGAAATGCCTCTGACGTTCAAGTTTGAAGATAGCGGCCAGAGTGGCGAACATGTCTACCACAAGTTTGATCTGGAAGGTGGTGCCCGGGTATTTGCTTCTGGTTGGGTCTATCGTCACGCGCCTGATGAAGATCCTCCATTTCGTCGCGCGGCCGCTAGCTCAATTCAGCCCGGCGACTTTATCTTCGACATGAGCGACACACTGCGCGCCAAACTGGAGTCAGCGCTGCAGCTTAATGGCGTAGGCGTCAGTTCAGTTGTAGATCCGGTCCGCACGTTGCTCAAGCTGTACCACGACGACGTACAACGCCGTTGCGCGCTCATGTTCAAGTCTACGAAACGATCGGCTTTGGCACGCGAGATTCACGCCAGGATGCTCGAGCTTTCCCCTGCTGCGGCGGACTGCCGGCCTGGTCGTGTTTACTACTGGTTGGCGCTGACCAAGGAAGACAAACGACCCCATGCCTCTAAGGATGCCAAGTACTTCAAGATCTTTTGCCAGGCATTGGGTATCAGCGACGAAGAGGCCGAGCAACACTGGGCTTTCGTGCGCAATGCACGACGATTGAACCAATATCTGGGGCGAGAGTTGGTTGCTCGATATGCCGAAATCCTGTTTCAGCCCGAGAGCGCCATGACCTATCGAAAGGTGCATGAAGATGTCATCCGGGAGCTTCAGCAGGACGCATTGCGTTGCGTCTATCGCGTCGAACACGTTGTACCCCCCTCAGGTCGAGTAACCCCAGGCAACTAAGGAGAGACAAGTGCCCATCCTCAGTGAGAATCCGCGTGACATTCATCCTGCATACAAGGAGGCGGTGGTAGATAGCCTGCTAAACGGTTTGTCGGCACGGTTGGCGGGTCGGGGAGAGTTCTACCAAGTCGTCTATGGGGCTAAGCCGAGTGCGACACTGATGTCGGAGTTCATCGTTCCGATGCCTCCTGAAGAACGCGACGGCGACGAGGAGGCAGATCCCATCCGAATCAGTGCTCACGGCATGGATTTTCAGATCAACTCGACAGCTGCAGGTACGAAATTGTCGGCTTCCCTGACCGGTGCCGTATACGTCCGGATTCTGCCCACAGAAGATGAGGTGAAAGCTGGCGGAAGACTGGAAGCCACTTTCCCCTTGACCCGTCAGGCTCGGTCCGAAATTCGGGGCAAGGTCAAGGATGCGTTGACGAAGCTCATGGCCGAGTTGCCTGGAGGCAAGAAACACCCCGAGTGGGGAGCGAAAAGCTACGACGTCCGCAAAGGAATCTATGAATCGATGGGGCTGCTTTTCGACAACCGTTTGGATCGTACACCGGCAGAGGAAGAAGCAAATGTAGATGGTGAGGAAAGCGAGAGCTCCAGCGGCATAGAAGATGGTGAGGCGATACCAGTGCAGGAGGTCGCTGTGGGAGTGGCCACACCAGACGGCTTGGCTGAAGACATCCCGCCCCCAGCAAAGTGGCTTCGGCTCGAACTCACCATGCCTGCCTTCGAGTTCACACCGGCTACCGCCGAAGCCGATGCCAAGTTGGCTACCTATTCGCTGAACGAAGCCATCGCCACGCAACTGGCGGACTGGGCTGCCAGTTCGAATACGGAAAGCGGCGGGAAACTGTGGGGATACAAGCGCACACGCGTATTGCCATCTGACGTGCGCAACTGGAATCACTACTTGGAACGGGTGCGTGCCTCGACGCTTCCTATTGTTCTGCCCAAGTTTGATTTGCGTTGGGTCATTCAGGTGACGCCTGATCCGGTAGATGCGGATCGCATGACGGTCCATGTGGCGATAGAGAACTGGAGCGATCCGCCAACGAAGACCAATTTTAAAGAGGTGGAGGCCACACTCTTTCAGGTCTCAGTAACCGTAGGAGTGCCGGCGGCCGAACACAAGTTCCTGCGTCTAGACCGCGTGAAGCCATCCTACCGGTATAACCAGTATCTCAAATACCCGGCACTCGGATTTAATGGGGGCGTCACCCTCTCTGTCAACGGTGAACAACATCTACTGACGACCACCTGGACGCCGCGGTACACGTTGCCCCGCGCTATCCCGACCGACGGCGCCGTGGAACGCAATATCGAGCGACTCTCTCAACCCGATTACCTGGCCGGGCTAAGACCGCTTATCGCGGACTACGAGGCATGGCTGACCAAGGCCGAAGCGCATCCTGTGGATCGGGGACTCGACGGCCCAAATGCGATTGAACATCTCGCTGCCGAAAGGGAAAAGCTGCACGTGGACCTCGCAGCATGGCGACGCGAGCTAGGAGCTATTCGTTGCGGTCTGGACATCCTTGAGAAGTCACACGCGCATTGGAGCGGGCCAGGAGTCCAAAAGTCGCCACTCGGCATCCCTTTCGAAGCTTGGCTTTCTATGAACACCGCCATGTCCAAGGTAGCCAAGTCGAAGGGTTACAGCGAATGGAGGCTATTCCAGCTCGCGTTCATTTTGGCGTCGATTCCAGCATTCGCAACACGAATTCCTGAGTTTCACGACTTCTACACACCCGAGGTCGCGATGCACGCCGAAGCCGTGACTCTGCTGTACTTCTCCACAGGTGGCGGCAAGTCCGAGGCGTTCCTGGGTCTGCTTGCGTTCGTACTCTTTCTCGATCGCCTCAGAGGAAAACATAGAGGCGTGTCGGCCCTGATGCGGTATCCCCTACGGCTACTCACGCTGCAGCAAGCGCGCCGCACCTTTGCGACGATGGGTGCGGCTGAGGAGGTACGGTACACACGCGGTCACCCTGGTGACGCCTTCTCACTAGGGTTCTGGGTAGGAGGCAGCAACACGCCGAACTGGCATTCCGAGGACGGTTACACCGACGTGCCCGGTGACAATGAAGTGCCACTTAGCGCGGAACTCAAGCACAGGGAAGTTCAGCCCTACAAGAGTGCGCGTGAGCGCTGGCTGAAGTTGTCAGCGTGCCCATTCTGTGCCAGTAAGGACGGCAGCTTGCTTGCGCTACGTCGGCAATCAGGCACCGGAGCCAACGCGTTAGGACACTACTGCACCACCCCCGCGGCCAAGTGTTCTTGGAACGCGAGATTCGACAGACCGACACCACTGCCTTTCTACATCGTGGATGAAGATATCTACGACTTGGCCCCCTCGGTTTTGCTGGGTACGGTAGATAAGCTTGCGGCCATCGGACAGTCGCAGGGGACCATCCGCAAGTTCTTCGGCATGTTCGGATTCGCCCCCTTAGTCGAGGCCGATAGTGGGCGCCTGTACATACCAATGGGGCCCAGAGAATGGGACGGTCATCCCGGCACAGACACTCGCGCGCTTTTCCCCTCGTTCGCGGACGGAGAAAAGAGATTCTTCGACCCTTTTCCTGCTCTGCTAATTCAGGATGAGGCCCATCTTCTGGACGAGTCGTTGGGGACGTTTTCAAGCCTGTTCGAGTCTGCGTTGGAGGCCGCGTTCGACCAGCTTTCGCTGCTGCTAAAGGGTCACCTCGCGTATGAACCTGAATCTAGTGTTCGTCGAAAAATCAAGGTCATCGCAGCATCGGCCACGGTTAGTGAGCCACAGCGCCAGATGCGGAACCTATACCAGCGCGACAATACGATCCAGTTCCCTTGTCCAGGGTTGACTCTTTACGACTCGTTCTATGCGACGCCTCTTCAACCTGATGCCTCGCCAGACGACGCCGAACGCTCAGCTATCGCGCCTGACGACGTAGAAACTCGCAGCCATTGGGGACGGCTCTACGTGTCCGTTCTGACCAACGGACATCGCCACACGGTGGCAATGGCTTCAGTGCTCGGGCACTACCACCTAATGCTTACTGGCCTCTATGAGAGGTTGCGTAGCATGGATCCGACCAAGCAGGCCGCGGCTCGTAGTGAGTTGATTCGATGGGTTTCCTCCGGCCCCCTGCAACCGCAATTCACACGACTCCTAACGAGCGCGGACGTAGCAACGCTGTTGACATTGGTTGACTTACACCGAATTGCGCTGACCTATGTCACCAATAAAAAGGGAGGTGATCAGGTCATCGATACAGAAAAAGTCCAGTTCGAGAAGCTTCACAAGATAGAGGGTTACGCGGACCAGACTTTGAGCTCGGAATTGATATCAGGAGCGGTATCCGCCGCCGACATCCAGGACATCGTCCGACGGGCCGAGACTCGCGTCGACGTCAACAAGCCTTTCCCCGAACTGAACAATACGCTTCGTTCCGTCATTGCCACCTCCGCCATTTCGCACGGCGTCGACGTTGAAGAGTTCAATGCGATGTTCTTCGCAGGCATACCTTCTGACATTGCAGAGTACATCCAGGCTTCGTCACGCGTAGGCCGAACACATGTTGGATTTTCGCTGCTGGTGCCCGTGCCGCAGCGATATCGTGACCGATTCGTTCTCGAAATTCATGACATCTTCCATCGGTTCCTGGAGAGGATGATCCTGCCCGCAGCCGTTGATCGCTGGGCTGAGAAGGCGTTGGTGCGGGTGATGCCGAGCTTCTTCCAAGAATATGTCTGTGGCTTGAACGCCATTGAGAGTCTTTGCGCATTGGATGAGGACAAGAAGCGCTACAGCCCGACGTTTTCCAAAGCACCCGATGTGCGCGACTTCCTGGCCGTGCCAGCCAATATGAAGGCGACTGAGTCGTTTATGGAAAAGGCTCTCGGTCTTTCCTTTTCACCCTCCCCTGAAGGGAAACAATACTACCGCTCGCTGCTTAAAGATCAACTGACCCACTACCAACAGGACTTACACGTAGATCGATTGGTGAATGGCACTCGATTGGTTCAGTTCTTTGCGGCGCGAAACAGCTTACTCCGTCCGATGACATCGTTACGCGATGTGGACCAACCGGGGCTTATTCACGAGTCAGCCATTGATGCGTCTTCCAAGCGCGTGACTGAAGGAATGACGGCTCGAGCAATGACCTTCATTCGGCGAGGTTCAGGCGCCGACATCGATTCGACAGATAGCGCTACTGAAGCACGGAGCTGAAGGAAGAACAAGATGGCAAAAGCAAAGACAATGAACCGCTCGCGAAACCAGCTAGCGACGGCCTACGCGCCGGAGAGCTTCTTCACGTTTGAAGGTGGCATGGGGGCATGCATCGCACGCTCGGCCGTGGGCGAGCCCATCCAGCTGTCGGATTCGACTATGAATCTGATCTTTGAGCGAATGAACGAGCTTGGACGAGCCTGGTTCAGCACCGCATCGTCCGCGCGCGACGGTGACCCGACAAAACCGCGAATTTTGCCGGCACAGTGTGTCGACCAAGTACTGCTGGACCCAACAAGGACGCAGTTTCAGCTGCCAGGTCAAGATCGCTTCTACCTGTGCCGGCCCTCAAATATGGCGTACACGCCGGCGCCGTTGACGTTCGTCTGCCGCACTTGCGGGATGTTCCAGGACTATGAGAGTCTCGCAGACCTGGACAAGAAACTCGATCACCTCACGCCCGACTATTGTCCCAATCCCAAAAAAAGCGGTCAATGCGACTGGGAACAGCTCGATGTCATCTTTGTGCATTGGTCCGGGCACTGGGAGGCGGCCTTTCCGGGCCAGTGGCATTGGAGCGACCGCGACGCCAGGGTCGTCAAGCGCCGTGACAACTGCGTTTGCGGGAGCTACCAATTCAAGCTAAACCGGCGCTCTGCTGGCATCGGTGACTGGTTCTTTGAATGCGCTGCATGCGAAAAGCCGCTCTCCCCGAAGTGGCTTCAGAACGATCGCGATACGCTGCGAATTCTCGGACCTGCAATGGGACCGGAACGACTGACCGAGGTGCGGATGCAAGCGACCCCATACCGCGCGTCGAGTGCGTACTACGTCAAGTCGGACCTGTTCATCGACTTTAAGGATGGCAGTCAGCAACTACTAACCCGACTGCGGCCAGGGCGAGAGGCCGAGCTTATGGACTTCGTAGCCAAACAGTATGGTTTTTCCGCCCAGCCCATTACCGATGAGGACGTCCGAAAAGCTTGCGAGGGCAAGCCGGAGTGCTCGAAGGACTTGGCGGATTACCTAGCAGCTGTCGAGAAAATCGGGACGGTGGAAAAAGACCTTGAGACGTACCCTGAACCTGCCCGCAGCACGATTAAAGGCTTCTTGGACATTGCCTACACTACCCGCCAACGCATCATTGATGACCTGCGTCAACGACAGATCTTGCTGCCAAAGGTTGATTTTCCTTTGGCTGTTGTCTCAAATCTTCAACACAGGCAAACGACCTTTGCCTCCAAGTTCGATCCTTTCCGGTTGGCTATAGAGCACGCGGCGCTCAAGAGCACACGACTTGACGTGGAGACACGGACTAACGGCAAGAGGCCGTATGTGTCCTTCACTCGGTTGGACGAGGACCTGGCGCCGGAAGACAAGGACCAAACAGATCACGTCCAGAGCACGACGCGTGCACTGCTTGATAGGCTCGGCCTGGAGGACATGGGCCTCATCCGAGAATTCGACCTGTGTCGCTTCAGCTTTGGTTACTCACGTATGGAGTCGACTCCGATTCTCCGAGACAAGCGGGGTATGGACATGCCTGTGCGGCTGAACCTGTTCCCCCCAGTAAAGCAGAACGACTCTACCCGGTATCCAGTCTACGTCCTGCAGCAGGGCAATGAGGCATTGTATGTGCGGCTCAACGAAAAACTCGTTCTCGAATGGCTAACCAGCCTAAATTGCCCAGACATGTTCTCGCTAAACGCGGGAGAGCGGATTGGAGCAGGCCTCCTGGGGGTAGCGCAACCAATGGCGCCCTTCCTGGACAATTTGCCAGAAACCACGACTCCGCCAGTTTATTTTTACCTGTACACCCTACTTCATAGCTACTCTCACCTGCTGATGAAGCATATTTCTGAGTACTCCGGCCTAGACCTTGGATCACTCGGCGAGTACATTTTTCCCACAGATTTGGCCTTCGTCGTCTATCGCAATGGGACTACCATGGACCTTGGTAACCTGTCCGCGCTATGGCGCAATGCGGGTCCGGCGATGCTGACAGCGATGCTCGGCTCCAAAGCAACGCAATGCGGTACGGGCTCACTTTGCACGAATCGCGGTGGCGCCTGCCCCGACTGCGTGATGATGCCGGAGACAAGCTGCATTGCTGGAAATAAGCTCCTATCACGGTCGGTCCTGCGCTCTATCGGAGGGCGACCTCGTCTCGATAAGCGGAGCATGCCGATTTCCGGCTATTTGGATATGGTCAAGCCATAGTCAAAAATGCCGACACAGAAGCTGACTGCGTTCGAAAAGACCATTTTGGCGGGTCTGGCCGAAAAGGCTGGCCTCGCTGCAGCGTTGCTAGAAGCATGGGCAAGCCTACCCGCCGACTCCGTTCAGTCCGCCCGTTCGCTAGTCGGCGCGGCGCAACTAGGCGTGACTGAAGAAATCGCGACACAGCACCTTCTCGAGCGCTCGGTGGGCTTGGGACTCATTGAGGCAACAACGACGGGATTCAAACCGCGCAGCCACATACATGGCCGATTCCGTCGACTAGCCTTTTCTCTACACTCGGTCGAATACTACAAGTCGTCCGTGCACCGCGATTTGACTGTGGCGCAAGTTGTGCTTACCAAGCCCCCGCAGCCCAGTGTACTGGAGCAAAAGCTGTCGGCGCTGGGCTGGCGAACGGCTGACCTGGACCATACGGACCACGCCTTCCATAGCATGGTTCGTGGAGCCCAACGTCGTGTGGTCGTGATGACACCGTTTTTTGATCGCAAGGGTGCGGCCTGGCTACAAGAGCTGTTGTCATACGTGTCTCCGGGAGTCGAGAGAGCTTTGATTCTTCGAAGCCTGGAAGACAACAGGCGGAACGACTACCCGTTGGGATTCGATGCCATTTCACCTTGGCTTAAGGCTCAGGGGATTCGGGTGTACAACTACTCGATCCTACGAGGAGACGGCGGTCGAGAGACCTTTCATGCTAAGGCGGTTCTATGTGATCGCACCTCAGCCTACCTCGGGTCATCGAATATAACCGCAGCCTCACTTGGGCATTCGATGGAGATGGGTGTAGTAGTAGAGGGGCGTGCCGCTGCTAGTGTGGCAGAGGTTATTGAGTCAGTTCTAGCCGCTTCCACCGTTTGGGCTTGAA
Organism: Achromobacter xylosoxidans; assembly: GCF_002192695.1. GTDB lineage: Bacteria > Pseudomonadota > Gammaproteobacteria > Burkholderiales > Burkholderiaceae_B > Achromobacter > Achromobacter xylosoxidans_C. The sequence goes on along the minus strand of NZ_MTLG01000062.1, from coordinate 49,088 downwards.
TCCCGACCTTACAGCAAGACACACAACGATGGCGGTTTCTCATACCGCGCTGACAGAAGCCTCGCCGACCTGAGTCTCTTGTTCCGGTACCCCACCGGTACCGCACCACGAGCCTCCCCTACCGCGCTAAGCCCCTATCATTCCGGACCACCGTTCCCCTTCATCACACTGCGAGCGCCACTTCCGTTCGACCCGCTCCAATCGGCTACGATCATGCTAGGAAAGAATCCGAAGACTGTGAATTGCGGCTGTCACGTCTCGCCGCTTCTACATTGCTCTGAAGCATGCGAGTCAACAACTTCGTTAGAGCGAGGTGCGCCCGCGTCACCAATGCAGCTGATGACAGGTCGACGCCCCTCCCGCTGCTCCGCATCGAACGCCAGCAACGCCTGATCGAGCCATCATTGTTGCTGGCACCAGCCCGTACGTCCCGTTAAGCCACATCGACTCCGAGCAGCAGATGCTCATCATCAACCACAGTTGGCCGTTGCTGAGCGTGGAAACCTTCTGTGAAAATCGCCTCCACTTTTGCGCCCCGGCGCATGGCCGCCTCAACGCTCGCGGCAACAAAGCCTGGGCTGCCGGCGGCAAAAATCGTGTGTCTTGACAGGTCCGCCGCAACCATGGGCAGAACTGACCTGCCCCCAGACTTAGTACGGCACCGACATAGAGTCCAGGGTTAAAAACTGTTGTTGCCGATGCGCCTGAGCAAACTGCTCCGGCGTTAAGTATCCCAGCGCGCTATGCGGGCGTTCGGTGTTGTACTCGACGCGCCAGTCTTCGATCAAGGATTTGGCTTGGCGCAGCGACATGAACCAATGCTCATTCAGGCATTCATCGCGGAATTTTCCGTTGAAGCTCTCGATGTATGCATTCTCCACGGGCTTGCCTGGTCTGATGAACGACAGCTTCACGCCGACCTGATAGGCCCAAGCGTCCAAGGCCCTGCCGGCAAACTCCGGGCCGTTGTCCACGGTGATGGATTTGGGCAGCCCACGCAGTTCCGCAAGCCGTTGCAGCACCTGTGCCACCCGCAATCCCGGCAGTGATGTATCGACCTCGATGGCAGGACACTCGCGCGTGTAGTCATCGACGATGTTCAAGCACCGGAACCTGCGGCTATAGGCCAGACCGTCGGACACGAAGTCCATCGACCAGCTCTGATTCGGCGCCGTCGCAACAGGACGAACTACCCGATCCGCGGGCACGATGCGCTTGCGGCGACACTTACGAACGCTCAAACCGGCTTGGCTGTAAAGCCGCCAGACCCGCTTGTGATTCGTCTGCCAGCCTTCACGGCGCAGCAGAATATGGATGCGCCGATAGCCGTAGCGTCGCTTGAGGGCTGCCATCTCCTTCATGCGCTCGGTCAATGCCACATCGCCCGTACGCTTACTTTCATAAGCGCATAGCGACCGGGAGATGCCTATCAGCCCGCAGGCCCGGGTGATACCCATGCCACGCTCGGTCGTCAACGTTCTGACCGCTTCGCGTTTCGCCTGCGGGCTTGCTACTTTCGGCTCAAAAGGTCCTGAAGCGCGGCCTTGTCCAGCATCGATTCAGCCAACAGCTTCTTGAGCTTGTTGTTCTCTTGCTCCAGCTCCTTCAGTCGCTGGGCGTCCGAGACGGTCATACCGCCGAACTTCGCCTTCCAGTTGTAGTAAGTGGCCTCCGAGATCCCGTGCTTGCGGCACAGTTCGGCCACCTTGGCCCCTGCCTCGGCCTCCTTCAGCACCCCGATGATCTGTTCTTCCGTAAATCGTTTCTTCATTGCCGTTCCTTTGTGAACGGACTCTACATCGATTTCGTACTAACCACGGGGAGCAGGTCAGCGTAGCTGGGCGAGGACAGTTTCCACGGGCACGCCTTCCGAGTCGACGATCGGCTGCGCCGCCTCGACGATTGTCTTAGGCGGTAGGCGACAGCTTGCGCTATGTGCGCCGAGCCCCGTCTTTCGCAGACTGCAATGCGCCTCCCTTCGATTCAACCATGGGATACCTTACAAAATGAAATAATATTCGACTTCACTTCACACTAGAACCGACGAGAGATGAGCGAGCCGACAGGCAGTGACGACAAAACCGGCATGACACGACGCAACCTTATGGTGCTCGCCACCGGTATGGTGACTGTGTTCGTTCTCGGTTTGCCTATCGACGGAAAATTGATCGGCCTTGTCGATCTGAAGGGTGTAAGCCCCATTAAGGTTTGGTTCGTGGCATTGGTCGGCCTCTGGTACTTCGCGGTCCGGTACTTTCTCGACCCTGCCTCCCGCAAACCTTTAGAGGCGTGGTGGAAGCAAAGTGGAACCCACGTCGAGAACGCCGTCACTACGATGCTCGATCGTGCCAGTCCCGCGGAAGGCCAGCAACTTCCCCATGGATGGGCCACCGGTGACTGCCCCCCCGCGCCTAATGCGCAATGCTGGCTAGTCTTAATGCAACCGGCACATGGAAGCCCATGGACATACGACTCAACACAACGTGAGGCTACTGCTAAAGCATTGTGGCGCGGCTACGTACAGCAAGCGGACGGCACTCTGCGCCCCGGCTTTCTCACCGAAGCATTTACTGTCACGCGAAGAGTCAGCACAGCCATGCTCATGAAAAGCGGCTGGATCGCGACCGGCCAAGTATTCAAACCAGTCTGGCCTTTTTGGGAGTACGTGTTTCCGCTGATATGGGCTGCGATCGCGAATTACTGCGCCAGTTTGGCCATATGGGGGCACTTGCTACGTTCGCCAGCAGTGGCAGCACTGCGAGAATGGATCGTTAGCAGTGCAATCCTAGGCTGGTTGCGTTCAGCTGATCCCTTCGCGCGTGCGATTTTTTGGACATAAACGAACCCCACTCGGTTTCCCGGCAGGGTTCTTAGGCGCACTGATGACGAATGACAGAATGACAGAATGACAGCGATCTTGCGGGTTGAATTCTCAGAAGTTAAGCAGTGGTCTCCAACTCGCCCAGAATTTCCGCACCACTGACTTGAATGTCGAATTCAGCCAATTGGTCCAGATAGTGACGAAGCAAAATGCGCTACCCGAGCGCATCGCTACGTCCTCACCCTGGACGAACGAGTGCCATACTCTTTGCTTTCTGCCGAGCAGAGGAGGCGCGTAGACACCGCTTCGGTGGCGAGCGTTGCATAAAATCAAGGAAAGCCTGTGCGTCCTCGAGGACTTCGCCTATCGGTATAGGCGTGGCACCCTCAAGTCGACGGGTCACCGCCACGTGCAACACAAACTCGACGGCGTTGACTCGGATGTGCACGTCGTGCATACCCTACCCATGCACAACCGCGTGCCCCCGCGCCGCGCCATGGCGGCGCGAAACTGGCGAGCCCTCCTTCCTGCAGCTACCATCGGCGTTGTCCGGATGTCCCGGACTTGGCGATCAACCACTACCAACTTCCCCACAGGAGGGTTCCTCATGGATCGACAACAATACGCAGCGGCGATGGAAGCTTTTCTCGCAATGCTCCAACGCCAACCTAGCATCATAAAAGAGACATACCCAGGCGAGAATGCAGGCAAAGAGCTAGCTGTTACGGCGTGGGCTTTCATTGAAGAGTTCCACCGGCAGCATCAGGAGAAGGTGAAGGGTTAACACCGTTCACCACACTCCAAGCCTCAACGGCCGCATTCGCCACCAAACGAGTGGCCTTCAGCGGATACCTTTCGCCCGTGCCGCGCAACGCGGCCTCAGCCGCACTAGTCGCAACTCCGATAACTTCGTGCTGGGTTTCATGCCGCATGATGCCGGACGCCTGCGCTGAACCGGATGAACGAGACACGGCCTGGCGAAGCGCACGTAAGTGCGCTGCTGAGAGGAGGAAGAAGCTGCACGGAGTGTCTGCTCATCCCAACTTTGGCCGGGTCCGCGTGCATTATTTGGCATACCTTCGGGCGCCGGCTGCGCACAGCAGATGTGCCAGAGGAAGATCGTAAGGCGCTGTTGGGCCATACGGTGGGTTGCATCACCTCGTTTTACTCCGCGGCCGAACTGACCAAGCTGACTGAGTATGCGAGCCGCATTGCAGCAACTGAGACGCGCAGTCCGACGTTGACAATACTGAAGCGGCGGGTGGCGTAAACGTGAGAGACAGTGAGTCCCAGCAAATGAAAAGGCCGTCAGTGATTTCTCACTGACGGCCTTTGGAACTACTGGTCGGGACGGCGGGATTCGAACTCGCGACCCCTTGCACCCCATGCAAGTGCGCTACCAGGCTGCGCTACGCCCCGAAAGAAAAAGAGTATAGCAGAACAAAAAATTGTTTGCACGCATTCGTGCAAAAAAAGTGCTGAATACTCAAAAAAATTTTCGCGCTGCGTTCATCGATTGCATCAACCGCATGCGCATCGACGCGCGCGGCGCGAGGTACTGCTCAATGCAACGCGCGGCATCAGCCGCGCGTTGCAGGTACTTCGTTCAAACAATGTGGGGAAGACGATGCGCCGACGATCAGGCCGCAGGGCTGACGTTGCTGGCGCTTGCGCCTGCAGCGTTTGCTGCGGTACCCAAGGCTTCGGCCAGCATCGTCGAGACGTTGCCCAGCTCGTTGCGCAGGGCTTGCATCTCGGCGCCCGACAGGCGCACTGCCGCGTCCTGATCGTGCGGCACGTCGCGCGCGTCGCCCAGGCGATTGCGCGCGCCGCTGATCGTGAAGCCTTGCTCATACAGCAGCGAACGGATACGGCGGATCAGCAGCACTTCGTGATGCTGGTAGTAGCGGCGGTTGCCGCGCCGCTTCACCGGCTTGAGCTGCGTGAATTCCTGTTCCCAATACCGCAAGACATGGGGCTTGACGCCACACAGGTCGCTGACTTCACCGATGGTGAAGTAACGCTTGGCGGGAATGGGCGGTAAGGTAACGGTGGATTCGGTACGTGTCATAAGGGGATTTTATGCCGCGATGCGTCAGGTGCCGATAACAATTGCCGACAAAGCGTATCACTCCTCGGCGTCGGATGCTGCGGGCGCGGCCTGCTCCACCACGCTCTTGAGCTTCTGGCTCGCGTGGAAGGTGACCACGCGGCGCGCGGCGATGGGGATGGTTTCGCCAGTCTTGGGATTGCGGCCAGGGCGCGGCGGCTTGTCGCGCACCTGGAAGTTGCCGAAGCCGGAGAGCTTGACGGAATCTCCGCGCGCCAGGGCATCGCGGATTTCCTCGAAGAAGGTATCGACGATGTCCTTGGCTTCGCGCTTGTTCAGGCCGACCCGCTCGAAGAGCAGTTCGGCCAGTTCAGCCTTGGTCAGAGTGCGCGGCTCGGCAGCAAGCATACTGTTCCCCATGGTTCAGGCGCGTTGGCGCGCGCCATGCGCAGCCACCAAGGCTTCCTTGATGCGCGCCAGGCAATCCGCCACGCGGGCCTCGTCCAGCGTGACCTCAGTGTCCTGTAGCCAGAAACGGAAAGCAAGGCTTTTCTCGGCGACGGGCTCGCTGCCTTGGGGCTTCTCGCGCCACACGTCGAACAGGCGCGCGTCCTGCACTACAGCCAGCTGCGGATCAGCCTTGACGGCCGCAAAGACGGTGTCGAGCATCGATTGCGCGGACACCTCGGCGTCGACCCACAGCGCCAGATCGCGCACCACCACGGGCTGGCGCGACAGCTCGCGCACTTGCGGCAATTCGCCTTCGGACAAGGCTGCGGCGTCCAGTTCGAACACGACCGGGGCATGCGCCAGGTCGGCTTGCTGGGCCCAGCGCGGGTGCAACTCGCCGATCCAGCCGACGTGCTTGCCGTCCAGTTCGATGCGGGCGCTGCGGCCCGGATGCAATGCAGGATGCGCCGCGGACTCGAAACGCAGACGGCCGCCGCGCGCGCCGAACAGCGCCTCGACATCCATCTTCACGTCGTAGAAGTCCACTTGGCGCGTTGCCACGCCCCACTGCTCTTCCAGGGCCGGGCCCCAGGCCGCGCCCGCAAGCCGCATCGGCTGGCGCACGCCCGCCACTTCCAGCGGACCATCCTGCACGGACGCATCGCGCGTGAACACGCGGCCCAGTTCGAACAGGCGCACGCGCGACTGCTTGCGATTGGCGTTGTGGCGGATGTTGGCGACCAGGCTGCCGATCAGGCTGGAGCGCATGACGGACAGATGGCTGGCAATGGGATTGACCAGGCGCACCGGCGTTTCGTTGCCGGCGTAGTCGCGTTCCCAGTCGGCTTCGACGAAGCTGTAGTTCACGACTTCCTGGTAGTCCTGCGCGGCGGCCAGGCGGCGCAGCGCATGGGCGCCGCGGCGGATTTCCGGTTGCGAGAACATCTTGGCGCGCGCCATCGGCGGCTCCACGGGAATGTTCTCGAAACCGTAGATGCGGGCCACTTCCTCGATCAGGTCTTCTTCAAGCTCCAGGTCGAAGCGGTAGGACGGCGGCGTGACGATGAAGTCGTCGCCCTCGATCTTGAAGTCCAGGCCCAGGCTGCCGAAGATCTTGGCGACTTCGGCTTGCGTGACCGGCACGCCCAGCACGCGGTGGCAACGCGCCAGGCGCATGCGCACGGGCTCGCGCTTGGGCAGGTTGACGATCTGGTCGTCCAGCGGGCCGGCTTCGCCGCCGCAGATGTCGACGATCAGGCGCGTGATGAATTCGATGTGCTCGGGGATGGTGGCAAAGTCCACGCCGCGCTCGCCGCGGTGGCTGGCTTCCGAGCTGAACTTGTAGCGGCGCGCACGGCCGGCGAGCGACTGCGGCCACCAGAACGCGGCTTCCAGATAGATGTTGCGGGTGTCGAGCGTGACCGAGGTCGCTTCGCCGCCCATGATGCCGGCCAGGCTTTCCACCTGATCGCCGGCAACCACCACGCCTACCGTCGAATCCAGCGTGACGGTCTGGCCGTTCAGCAGCTCGAGCGTCTCGCCTTCGCGGGCCCAGCGCACGCTGAGGTCGCCATGGATCTTGTCCAGGTCGAACACGTGCGAGGGGCGGCCCAGTTCGAGCATGACGTAGTTGGAGATGTCCACCAGCGCCGACACCGAGCGTTGGCCGGCGCGCTCCAGGCGCGTCTTCATCCATTCGGGAGTCGCTGCGCGGGCGTTGACGCCGCGGATCACGCGGCCGCCGAAACGGCCGCACAGATCGGGCGCCTCGACCTTGACCGGCAGACGCTCGTCCAGCGTGACCGGCACGGCGACGGCCGTGGGCACCGACAACGGCGCGCCGGTCAGGGCGGCCACTTCGCGCGCCACGCCCAGGATGGAGAGGCAGTCGGCGCGGTTGGGCGTCATCTTCAGCGTGAAGAGCGTGTCGTCCAGATTCAGCGCTTCGCGGATCGATTGGCCCGGCGTCATGTCGGCGGGCAGCTCCAGCAGGCCTGCATGGTCTTGCGACAGGCCCAGTTCGCGGGCCGAGCACAACATGCCCGAGGACTGCACGCCGCGCATCTTGGCCACGCCGATCTTCATGCCGCCAGGCAGCTCGGCGCCGACGCGCGCCAGCGGCACCCTCAGGCCGGCAGCGGCGTTGGGCGCGCCGCACACGATCTGCAGCAGTTCGCCAGAGCCATCGTCCACCTTGCAGACGCGCAGCTTGTCGGCATCGGGGTGCGGTGCGATTTCGACGATGTGGCCCACGACCACGCCGCTGAAGGCGGGTGCGGCAGGCACGGTGTCTTCGACTTCCAGGCCGGCCATGGTGAGCCGGTGCGCGAGTTCTTCGGTGGCGATGGCGGGGTTGACCAGCGTACGCAGCCAGGATTCGGGAAATTGCATGATCAGCCGTCTGTTATTCGTTGAACTGGCGCAGGAAGCGCAAATCGCCTTCGTAGAACTGGCGCAGATCGTTGACGCCGTAGCGCAACATGGTCAGGCGCTCAAGCCCCGAACCGAAGGCAAAGCCGATGTAGCGTTCGGGATCGAGGCCGAAGTTGCGCACCACTTGCGGATGCACCTGGCCCGAGCCGGAAATCTCCAGCCAGCGGCCGCGGTTCGGACCCGAGGTGAACATCATGTCGATTTCGGCGGACGGTTCCGTGAACGGGAAGAACGACGGACGGAAACGCACGGCCAGGTCGTCGGTTTCAAAGAAGCAGCGCAGGAAATCGGTGTACACGCCCTTCAGGTCGGCGAACGAGATGTCTTCGGCGATCCAGAGCCCTTCCACCTGGTGGAACATGGGCGAGTGCGTGGCGTCGCTGTCGACGCGGTAAGTGCGCCCAGGCGCGATGACCTTGATGGGCGGCTTGTGCATGCGCGCGTAGCGCACCTGCATGGGGCTGGTGTGCGTGCGCAACAGCAGCGGCTGACCATCGGCGTCGTTCATGTCGACGTAGAACGTGTCGTGCATGGAACGCGCGGGATGGTCCAGCGGGCTGTTCAAAGCAGTGAAATTGGTCCAGTCGTTTTCCACTTCGGGGCCGTCGGCCACGTCGAAGCCTATGGAACGGAAGATCTCTTCCACGCGTTCCCAGGTCCGGATCACCGGATGGATGCCGCCCGGCGCGCGGCCGCGGCCCGGGAGGGTGACGTCAATGGTTTCGGATGCCAGGCGAGCGTCCAGTTCAGCCTGTGCCAGCGCGGCGCGGCGCAGGTTCAGCAGCTCTTCGATCTTTTGCTTGGCCTGATTGATCCGGGCGCCCATCTCGCGCTTCTGCTCGGGTTCGAGCTTGCCCAGGGCTTTGAGCAGCACCGTCAGTGCGCCTTCCTTGCCCAGGAACCGAGCCTTCGCATTTTCCAGCGCGGCGGCATCGGAGGCCGCTGCGAAGCGTTCTTGCGCCTGGGAGACCAGGTCGTCAACCGTTTGAGTCATGAAATCCAGCCTTCAAAACGCAAACGGGGCCATTACAGCCCCGTTTGCAGCGATGCGCGATGAGTTAAAGCGCGATCAGGCAGCCAAGGCAGCCTTGGCTTGCTGCACGATGGCGGCAAAGCCGGCCTTGTCGCGCACGGCCAGGTCGGCCAGGACCTTGCGGTCGAGTTCGATCGAAGCCTTCTTCAGGCCGGCGATGAACACGCTGTAGCTGACCCCATGTTCGCGGACGGCGGCGTTGATACGCGTGATCCACAGAGCACGGAACGTGCGCTTCTTGTTACGGCGGTCGCGGTAGGCGTATTGGCCAGCGCGCATGACTGCTTGCTTGGCAATACGGAACACATTACCGCGGCGGCCACGGTAACCCTTGGCGGCGGCAATGACTTTCTTGTGACGTGCGCGGGCGGTTACGCCGCGTTTGACGCGAGGCATAGTAGATCTCCCTTAGATCAAGCGAAAGGCATCATGGCCTTGACGGAGGCCACGTTGGATTCATGAACCGCCGTCGAGCCGCGCAGTTGACGCTTGGCCTTGGTGGTCTTCTTGGTCAGAATGTGGCGCTTGAACGCCTGACCGCGCTTGATGGAGCCGCTGCCGCGAACCTTAAAGCGCTTGGAGGCGCTTTTCTTGGTTTTCATCTTGGGCATGTTGATTCCCTAAACTAAACACTCATTGTTGATATGCATGACGCCAGGTGCTTGACGCATGGAAGGCCGATGAAACCTTCCATGGCGGCAAAACTTGGAGACCTGTTGCCACTTCTGGGGGTACTCCGGGAGGTCTTCCCGAGGGGCTACCCAAGGGCCTTCCGAAGCACTTTCCGCCAGCATTGCTGCCAAGCGGATTCTTTCCAGAACGGATCAAATCTGACCCAGATCCGGGAAAGCCTTTGATTATATGGTGATTTCCCGTATTTTGTCGAGTCGCCCGGCGTGGCATGCGCGGGGCCCGCAAGGCGGGGCGCCGCGCCATCATACGCCCGGCCGCCGGTACTGCACCGCCTGGGCGATGTGGCGGGCGCCCAGGGCGTCCTCCCCTTCCAGGTCGGCTATGGTTCGCGCCACCCGCAGCGCCCGGTGCATGGCCCGGGCCGAACCGGCCAGGCGGCGCATGGCCTGCAGCAGCAAAGCCTGCGCGTTGTTGTCCAGCCGACAATGCTCGTCCAGCTCGGCCCCCGCGAGCCCGGCATTGGGCTTGCCCTGACGGGCCAACTGGCGCGCGCGGCAACGAGCCACGCGCTCGCGGACCGGACCGGAGGCCTCACCCGGCGGCTTGCCCATCCATTCGGGGTCGGATGGCGGCAAGGCCACATGCAGGTCGATGCGGTCCAGCAAGGGACCCGATATCTTGCCCGCGTAGCGCGCCACCTGGTCCGGCGTGCAGGCGCAAGGGCGCCCCGGATGCCCGCGCCAACCGCAAGGACATGGATTCATCGCCGCCACCAGCTGGAAGCGGGCGGGAAACTGCGCCGCCCGCAGCGCGCGCGCGATGACCACCCTGCCCGTCTCCAGCGGCTCGCGCAGCGCTTCCAGCGTGCGCCGGCTGAATTCAGGCAGTTCGTCCAGGAACAACACGCCATGGTGTGCGAGGCTGATTTCGCCCGGACGGGGACGGCTGCCGCCGCCCACCAGCGCCGCCGCCGTGGCGGAATGATGGGGCGCCCGAAACGGCGGCTGGCCTGCCGGCGCGTCGGACGAGCCCGCCAGCGCGGCCACGGCGGCCACCTCGAGCGCCTCGCTGCGCGCCAGGGGCGGCAACAGGCCCGGCAAGCGCGCCGCCAGCATGCTCTTGCCGGCCCCCGGCGGCCCTATCATCAACAGGCTATGGCCGCCCGCTGCGGCAACCTCCAAGGCCCGCCGCGCGCCTGGCTGCCCCCGCACATCCGACAGGCACGGTCCGGGGGCAGCGGCCGGCCAGGGCCTGGGCACGGCGTCGGGCAGCAGGCAGGCGCCGGTGGCGTGCGCAGCCACGTCGGCCAGGGTGCGCGCCGACAACACACGCAGCTCCGGCACCCAGGCGGCCTGCTCGGCGCTGCCCGCGGGCAGGATGAGCGTGGCGCCGGGCGCCTCTCGGGCAACGCTCAGCGCGATGACGAGCGGCGCCGCGACAGGCACCAGCGCACCGGTCAGGGACAGCTCTCCGGCCAGCACCAGGCCGGCCAGCGCCGGATCCCGTATGGGCGATTCCGGATCGCGCACGTCCGCCGGCGCCGCCAACTGGCCCGAGGCCAGCAACAGGCCCAGGGCGATGGGCAAGTCGAAACGCCCGGATTCCTTAGGGATATCGGCGGGCGAAAGATTGACGGTGATTCGGCCGGGCGGGAACTCAAAGCCGCTGTTCAGGATGGCCGCGCGCACGCGCTCGCGGCTTTCGCGTACTTCAGTGTCGGGCAGGCCGACCACATTGAAGCTGGGCAGGCCCGGACCCAGATGCGTTTCCACGCGCACCGCATGGGCGTCCAGGCCGCACAGGGCGCGGCTGGCAAGAACGGCTAGCGTCAAGGCGGTCTCCGAATGTGAGCTGGGCCCGCCAGTATCCGCAAACAGGAGGCCGCCGCGGCGGCGTCCGTGACAAAAGCATCCTGCCGGTCAGGCGCGGATCCGTGCTTCGAATGCAAAACGGCCGCTGATCGCGGCCGTTTCCGGAAAGCGTTCCATGCCGGCCTCGGCGCGGCCGGATGCGGGCTTACTTTTCCAGCGCGGACAGGCGCGACTCCAGCTGCTGCACCTGCGCGGCCAACTGATCGACCCGGGCGCGGGTGCGCGCCAGCAGATCGGCCTGGATGTCGAATTCCTCGCGCGTGACGAGATCCAGCTTGGAGAATGCCTGCGTCATCATCGCGCGCACGTTGCGCTCCACATCGGCGGCCGGACTGCGGGCGATCAGGTCGGAGATATTCTTCTGGATGTCTTCCATCCACTGGGTGCGATTGTTCATGACGGCCTCACTGTGTTCTTGATGCCTCAAGTGTAGTGCGTAGGAACGCGGTTTCCGGGCCGGCGGCGAAAAAAAGGGCCGCCTCCGTTCAAAAAAAGAGGGCGGGCCGCATGCGGTGACCGCCCTTCAAAGCACAGGAGAAAACCGGGCTGCCATGGCGGCAACCCCCTACCAACATCGTTACGGGCAACCCATCTGGCTTGCCGACTGCGTGAACGTATCCGACGACTGCTTGCATTGCGCCGCCAACTGCGTCTTGTCGCTGACTGCCGTCCACTGGGACCTGGCCGCGTCCAGCTGCTCCTTGATCGCGGCGGCGGCCGGATTGCCGCTACCCAGCTTGTCCATGCAGGCGTTGATCTTGGCGACGTAGGCTTCGCATTCGGCCGGAACGGACGCTGCGGCGCCTGGCGCCGGGGCAGCCGCGGGAGGCGCGGTCGAGGAAGGCGCCGGCGCCGCTGGAGCTGGAGCCGGAGTGGAAGACGCGGGAGCGGCCGGCGTGGCGGCCTTATCTACCTTGTCGCAGCCGGCCAACGCGGCAAGCGCCGCAGCCAGGGTCAGAATGCAGAAAGCCTTGCGGTGGATCTTCATGACTACCCCTTCCCGTTCCTGCTTTCTTTTGGGAGTTGCTTCAACACCGGAAGTACTCCACCTGCCGCCCATCTCATCGGGGACAGGCTTGATCTGATATCGATTCTTCTGCAGCGGCTCCTGGACAACAAGCTTGTGGGTGTAAACCCTCGTATCACGCACCCGCGCCTATCCCGCCAATTCCAGCAGCCGCCAGCGCCGTCCTGAACACTCGCCGATTTGTGCCAAAGGCCCGTACAACAAGGCCTGACGGGGAGTGGGCAGCGCGCTGGTAGTCAGATAAAACAGCTCATATGCCAGCATAAAACGCAATAAACTGCGCATCAATTTGCTACAAATATCGGGCGACAAACATATTTTGTTGCTTGCCCCAAGGGGCCGCGCTTCGCACCAATTTGAAGCCGTCCGGCGGTGCATGAAGCACCAAATTGGTGCAATCAGGCACAACTTGAGCGCCCCCGCTTGCTCCGCTGAGCGGCATCCGGCATGGCATGGAATTTGCTTGATAGACGAAGCCAACGTGCAACCATGAGAGGAAATGCCATGAAACTCATCATCGCCATCATCAAGCCCTTCAAGCTCGACGAAGTGCGGGTGGCTCTATCCGGGATCGGCGTCCAGGGCCTGACTGTCACCGAAGTAAAGGGATTTGGCCGCCAGAAAGGCCATACCGAGTTGTATCGCGGCGCCGAGTACGCCGTTGATTTCCTGCCCAAGCTGCGGGTCGAGGCCGCCGTGCCCGACCACCTGGTCGATCAGGTCATCGAGGCCATCGAACAGGCAGCCCGCACCGGCAAGATCGGCGACGGCAAGATCTTCGCCGCGCCGCTGGAACAAGTGATCCGCATCAGAACGGGTGAAGCCGGCGAAGCTGCGCTGTAAATAAATAAAGACTCAATGGAGCCTGAAAATGGATAAAGCGGATATCTCCTGGTTGCTCGTCTCTACCCTGCTTGTATTGATGATGGCCGTACCCGGTCTGGCGATGTTCTATGGCGGCCTGGTACGCAGCAAGAACGTGTTGTCCGTGTTGCTGCAAGTGCTGTGCACGTTCGTGCTGGGCCTGGTGCTCTGGTTCATCTACGGATACTCCCTCGCGTTCACCGAGGGCAACGCCTTCTTCGGCGGCCTGTCGCGCGCCTTCTTCTCCGGCATGTTCACCCCGTCCGACGGCAAGTACGCCATGTCGAACTCGCTGACCGAACTGCTGTTCGCCTCGTTCCAGGCCACGTTCGCCGGCATCACCTGCGCGTTGATCGTGGGCAGCTTCGCCGAACGCGCCCGCTTCTCGGCGGTGCTGGTGTTCACGGTGATCTGGTTCACCTTCGCCTATGTGCCGATCGCCCACATGGTCTGGTTCGCGTCCGAAACGGCGCCTGGCCTGCTCAATGCCAAGGGCGCGCTGGATTTCGCCGGCGGCACCGTGGTGCACATCAACGCCGGCGTGGCTGGCCTGGTGGGTGCCTACGTGGTGGGCAAGCGCGTGGGCTACGGCCGCGAAGCCATGCAGCCGCACAACCTGCCGATGACCTTCGTGGGCGCGGCGCTGCTGTGGGTGGGCTGGTTCGGGTTCAACGCCGGCTCTGCCCTGGCCGCCAATGAAAATGCCACCCTGGCCTTCTTCAACACGATGATCGCAACCGCGGGCGCCGTGCTGTCCTGGCTGTTCACCGAATGGGCCGTCAAGGGCAAGCCCTCGATGCTGGGCGCTGCCTCCGGCGCCGTCGCCGGCCTGGTCGGCATCACCCCGGCCGCCGGCCTGGTGGGTCCGGTGGGCGCGCTGGTCATCGGCGTCATTGCAGGCATCGTCTGCGTCTGGGGCGTGAACGGCCTGAAGCGCCTGCTGCGCGCCGATGACGCGCTGGACGTGTTCGGCGTGCACGGCGTGGGCGGCATCGTAGGCGCCCTGCTGACCGGCGTGTTCAATGCGCAGATCCTCGGCGGCCCCGGCCTGGCCGAGCCCGGCATGATCGGCCATCAGTTGTGGGTCCAGTTGGAAGGCGTGCTGCTGACCATCGTCTGGTCCGGCGTGGTGGCATGGATCGCCTACAAGATCGCCAACGCCCTCTGCGGCATGCGCGTGCCGGAAGACCAGGAGCGCGAAGGCCTGGACGTTACCAGCCACGGCGAATCGGCCTACCACAGCTGAACGCGGAATTTCCAGCCCGCCGGCAGGCATCGGCGGGCGTGGAAAAAAAAGGCGCCGGGGCATACCGCCCCGGCGCCTTTTTCATGTCGCGGCGTACCGCCTCAGGCCAGGTCCAGCGTATCCAGGTCCACCGGCAAGGCACGGTTCAAGGCGCTCGCCACCTTCACGCGCAAGGCGTTGGAGTGCGCGCGCCGGACCTCGCGCTTGACGTCCAGCAGTTGCTGCGGATGCATGGAGAATTCGGTCAGGCCCAGGCCCAGCAGCAGCCGGGTCATGCGCGAGTCCCCTGCCATCTCGCCGCACACGGCAACCGGCTTGCCAGCCCGCTCGCCCGCATTGATGGTGTGCGCGACCAGGCGCAGCACCGCCGGATGCAGCGGATCGTAGAGCGATGCCACGTCGTGGTCGCCGCGATCGATCGCCAGCGTGTACTGGATCAGGTCGTTGGTGCCGATGGACAGGAAATCCAGCGCCTGCGCGAACGGTTCGATGGCGATGGCGATGGCGGGCACCTCGACCATGGCGCCCACTTCCATGTGGGGCGCATAGGCCTGGCCGCGCGCATCGAGTTCGCGCCGAGCCGATTCGATGGCCACCTTGGTCGCCACCACCTCGTGCATGTGCGCGATCATCGGTATCAACAGCCGCACGGGGCCGTGGGCCGAGGCCCGCAGAATGGCGCGCAGCTGTGTCGCGAACATCTCCGGGCGCGCCAGGCAATAGCGGATGGCGCGCTGCCCGAGCGCGGGATTGGTGGCCACGGTGGCCTCGCCGTCCAGCGTCTTGTCCGAGCCGATGTCCAGCGTGCGGATCGTGACGGGCCGGCCGGCCATCACCTTGACCACCGACGAATAGGCTTCGTACTGCTCTTCCTCGCCCGGCAGGTCAGGACGTCCCATGAAGAGGAATTCGCTGCGGAACAAGCCTATGCCGTGCGCGCCGGACGCCAGCGCCAGCGCGGCCTCATCGGGCAGTTCGATGTTGGCGTGCAGCACCACATCGATGCCGTCCAGCGTGACGGAGGGCTCGTCGCGCAGCAGGCTCAGTTCGGCGCGCTCGTCGGCATAGGCCGATTGGCGGCGGCGGTATTCTTCCAGGATGCGGTTGGACGGATTGACGATCACCGCGCCGGCTGCGCCGTCGATGATCAGCATGTCGCCGTCGCGGACCAGTTCCCGCACGTTGCCCATGGCGACCACCGCTGGCACGGCCATGCTGCGCGCCACGATGGCGGTATGCGAAGTGGGACCGCCCAGGTCCGTCACGAAGGCGGCAAAGCGGCCGCCCCGCAGGCGCAGCATGTCGGCGGGCGAAATATCGTGGGCCACGACCACCAGCGCGTCGTCGCCGCCCATGTGGGACATGTCGGGCAGGATGGCCGAGGTTCCAGCCAGCACGTGCAGCACCCGCTCGATGACCTGGCGCACGTCGGCCCCGCGTTCGCGCAGGTACTCGTCTTCCATGGCGTCAAACTGCTGGCCCAGGATCTGCCCCTGCGTCGTCAGCGCCCATTCGGCGTTGTAGTGACGTTCGGCGATCAGCGCCAGGGTCTGCTCGGCGAGCAGCGGGTCGCCCAGCAGCAGGCTGTGCACGTTGAGCATGGCGCCGAGTTCGCGCGGCGCGTCGGCCGGCAAGGTATCGGCCAACTGCAGCAGTTCCTGCTGCGCCGAGGCCAAGGCGTCGGTGAGCCGGCTGCTTTCGGCGGGCACATCCTCGGGCGAGATGCGGTAATGCGCAACTTCCAGCGCCGCCGCGCCCATGACGACCGCGCGGCCGATGGCATATCCCTTGGCGACGCCTTTGCCGTACAGACAGACAACGGGGCTGGCAGAGCCAGCCCCGTTGTTGGGTGCGTCATTGAGGGGCGTAGACGAGCCGGCCTGGGCAACGCTCAGGCCGGCCGATTCGGAAGAAATTCTATTCCTGCTCACCGAATTTGCTGTCGAACAATGATTGAATTTCGGAAAGGGCCTGATCGGCATCGTTGCCGGAGGCCTCCAGCTTTACGGTCACGCCCAGCCCGGCAGCCAACATCATGACGCCCATGATGCTCTTGGCGTTCACGCGCTGCGCGCCGCGCGAGATGAAGATCTCGCTGGAAAACTTGCTGGCCAGCTGCGTCAGCTTGGCAGCCGCCCGAGCGTGCAAGCCCAGTTTATTGCTGATGACGATGTCTGTATTAGGCATAGGAAATATGGTGGCTGCGGCATGACGCCGCAGTGTTGATCGCAGCAAAACGTCGAACCGCCGATCGGCCAGAATCGATAGCCGACATGATAGGGCAAACTTCCGCCCGTCAGTCTACACGTAAGACACCCTGAAGCCCCCCGGCCAGCGCCTTCTCGCGCGTTTCGGCCAACGGTAAATTACGATAGGTCAGAGCCCGCAGCAGCATCGGGGTGTTCAATCCGGCCAGCACACAGCACTGTATGCCCTGGGCCTGGGCGTCGGCGACGGCGCGCTTGGCGATATTGGCAGGCGTGGCGCCGATCAGGTCGGTCAGCACCAGCACGCCCGCGCCGTGTTCCTGCTCCAGGATGTCCTTGAGGACTTGCGGCGCCAGGTCGTCCGGGCGGTCTGCAGGCAGGATATCGTGTATGGCCAGCATGCCGTCCAGGTTGCCCATGACGTGGCTGGCGCAATCGCGTATCGCCGCGCCCAGGGGCGCGTGCACGACGATGACTATACCGGTGGTCATGACGGGAATCCTGGCAGGTCAGGCTGCCGCGGCAGGGGTCGCCACGGCCTTTTCCAGCGCCTGGACGAACATGCCCGCGACATCGAAACCGGTTTGCTCCGCGATTTCCACGAAACAGGTGGGGCTGGTGACATTGACTTCAGTGACGTAATCGCCAATGACGTCCAGGCCGACCAGCAACAGGCCGCGCGCGGCGAGCTTGGGAGCCACCGCCTCGGCGATCTCGCGATCGCGCGGGGAAAGCTCCTGGGCCACGCCGCGGCCGCCGGCCGCCAGGTTGCCGCGAGTTTCGCCGGCCAGCGGAATGCGGGCCAGGGAATACGGCACCGGCACGCCGCCGATCAGCAGGATGCGCTTGTCGCCCTTGACGATGTCGGGAATGTAGCGCTGCGCCATGATGGTGCGCGCGCCGTTCTCCGTCAGCGTTTCCAGGATGGCGTTGAGGTTGGGATCCTTGGGTTGCAGCCGGAACACGCCGGTGCCGCCCATGCCGTCCAGGGGTTTGACGATGACGTCGTGATGCTCGTCGTGGAATGCCTTCAGGCGGGCCATGCTGCGGGTCACCAGCGTGGGCGCGGTGAACTCGCTGATTTCGGTGATGGCCAGCTTTTCCGGATGGTTGCGGATCGCCGCTCCGGTGTTGAACACGCGGGCGCCCTGCGCCTCGGCATATTCGAGCAGATGCGTGGAATACACGTATTCCATGTCGAACGGCGGGTCCTTGCGCATGACCACCGCGCCAAACTCCGCCAGCGGCAGATCCCGGGCGGCGGACTCGCGCCACCAGTCGTGGCCGTGCAGATCGGCGTCCGCGACCAGTTCGATGGGGGTGGCCGCGGTCTTGACCGTGCCCGCCTCGATATAGAGATCGCCCTGCATGGCCACGCTGAGCGTGTGGCCGCGCGCCACCAGGGCGCGCATCATGGCGACAGAGCTGTCCTTGTACGCCTTGAGCAGCGGCAAGGGATCCAAAACGAACAATACATGCATCGCGACACCCTGAACGGACGCCGCCTTCCCTCGCGGGAAGGCGGCTTTATGACATCGTAGCGCAG
The DNA here is from genome assembly GCF_002192695.1 of Achromobacter xylosoxidans. GTDB lineage: Bacteria > Pseudomonadota > Gammaproteobacteria > Burkholderiales > Burkholderiaceae_B > Achromobacter > Achromobacter xylosoxidans_C. Next base: position 30,907 of record NZ_MTLG01000062.1, on the reverse strand, counting down.
AGCCGCCCAATTGGCGAACCCGCCGGCGCAAAGACTGGCGGCGGGTCGCTGGAGCGGCGTAGTCTCCCTGGAGAGACTACGGCAGGAGTTCAGGCGGCCGATTCAGGCTTGCCCGCAGGCACGGCCTTTTTCTTCGGCGCCAGCACCATGACCATCTGACGGCCTTCGAGCTTCGGCATGGCTTCGACCTGGGCAAGCTCCAGCAGATCGTCGCGCACACGTTCAAGCACCCGCATACCGAGTTCCTGGTGGGCCATTTCGCGGCCGCGGAAACGCAGCGTCACCTTGGCCTTGTCGCCTTCTTCGAGGAAGCGGCGCAGATTGCGCAGCTTGACCTGGTAGTCGCCCTCGTCGGTGGCCGGACGGAATTTGACTTCCTTGACCTGGATGACCTTCTGCTTGGAACGAGCTTCGGCTTGGCGCTTCTGCTCCTGGTACTTGAATTTGCCGTAGTCCATCAAACGGCAGACCGGTGGTTCGGCGTTCGGCGCGATTTCCACCAGATCCACGTCGCTTTGCTCGGAAAGACGGAAGGCGTCGGCAATCTTGACGATGCCGAGCTGTTCTCCGTCCAGACCTATCAGGCGCACCTCGGGGACGCGGATTTCACCGTTGATGCGATTGGCTTTTTCAGTGGCGATGTTGAAAGCTCCTAGAAATGTTAAGCAGCGCTGCCATCAGGTTGATTGACGTCGCGACGGGTGGAAACGTCTTCGGACAAGCGCGCGACGAATTCGTCGTATGCGATGGCTCCGAGGTCCAATCCACCCAGTCCGCGTACGGCTACGGTGCCGTTTTGCTTTTCCTTGTCGCCGACGACGAGGATGTACGGCACCTTTTGCAGGCTGTGCTCCCGAATTTTACGAGTGATTTTTTCACCGCGCAAATCGGACTCTACTCTAAAGCCTTGTTTTTTCAGGCTTTGCGTGATTTCAGCCGCATAATCGGCCGAAGGTTCGGAAATGCAGCATACAACCGCCTGCACCGGGGCCAGCCAGGGAGGCATGGCGCCGGCGTGGTTTTCGATCAGCATGCCGATAAAACGCTCCAGCGAACCGAGAATCGCACGGTGCAGCATGACCGGCGGGCGGCGCTGGTCGTTCTGGTCCACGTACTCGGCGCCCAGGCGCACGGGCATGGAGAAGTCGACCTGGATCGTGCCGCACTGCCAGTGGCGACCGATGGCGTCCTTCAGGGTGTATTCCACCTTGGGACCGTAAAAGGCACCCTCGCCCGGCGACACTTCGAACTCGCAGCCGGTGCGGCGCAGGCTCTCCATCAGGGCGGCTTCGGCCGTATCCCAGACTTCATCCGAGCCAATGCGCTTTTCGGGACGCGTGGCGACCTTGTACAGCACCTCGGTGAAGCCGAAATCGCGATAGACCTTCTGCAGCAGCGCCGTGAAATCGGCGCACTCGTCCTGAAGCTGTTCTTCGGTACAGAAGATGTGGCCGTCGTCCTGCGTGAAGCCGCGCACGCGCATCATCCCGTGCAGCGAACCCGAGGGCTCGTTGCGGTGACACTGGCCGAATTCACCGTAGCGCAAGGGCAGTTCGCGATAGGAATGCAGGCCGGCGTTGAAGATCTGCACGTGGCCCGGGCAGTTCATCGGCTTCAGGCCGTAGACGCGGTTCTCGGACTCCGTCGTGAACATGTTTTCACGGTAGTTGTCCCAGTGGCCCGTCTTCTTCCAGAGCGAAATATCGAGGATCTGCGGCGCCTTCACTTCCTGGTAGCCGTTGTCGCGGTAGACGGAGCGCATGTACTGCTCCACCTGCTGCCACAGCGCCCAGCCCTTGGGATGCCAGAAGATCAGCCCGGGAGCCTCGTCCTGGAAGTGGAACAGGTCCAGCTCGCGGCCGATCTTGCGGTGGTCGCGACGCTCGGCCTCTTCCAGCATGTGCAGGTAGGCTTCCTGTTCTTCCTTGGTGGCCCAGGCCGTGCCATAGATGCGCTGGAGCATCTCGTTCTTGCTGTCGCCGCGCCAGTAGGCGCCGGCCACCTTCATGAGCTTGAAGACCTTCAGCTTGCCCGTGGACGGCACGTGGGGGCCGCGGCACAGGTCGATGAAGTCGCCTTCGCGGTACAGGCTGAGCGGCTCGTTCGACGGAATCGAGGCGATGATCTCGGCCTTGTACTTTTCGCCGATGCCCTTGAAGAATTCGACGGCGTCGTCGCGCGACCATTCCTCGCGCGTCACGACTTCGTCCTTCTTGGCGAGTTCGGCCATCTTCTTCTCGATGGCGGCCAGGTCGTCGGGCGTGAACGGGCGCTTGTACGAGAAGTCGTAGTAGAAGCCGTTGTCGATCACCGGACCGATGGTGACCTGGGCATCCGGAAACAGCTCCTTGACGGCATAGGCCAGCAAGTGTGCGGTCGAGTGGCGGATCAGATCCAGGCCATCGGCGTCCTTGGCGGTCACGATGGCCAGGCGGGCGTCGCCCTCGATGCGGAAGCTGGTGTCGACCAGCCTGGAATCCGAGCCCTCAAACGTCACGCGGCCGCCCAAGGCGGCCTTCGCCAGGCCCGTACCGATCGATTGCGCCACTTCGGCAACCGTTACCGGCCCCGGATATTGGCGCTGCGAACCATCGGGCAATGTGATCTGTACCATCGGGAGTGCTTCCTGGGGGGTTCTGGGAACTAAAAAACAAATTACGGAAACGAAAAACGCGGCCTGAGAGCCGCGTTCCTTGGATTGTCTTGCTGAGTCCTACCGCTGACCTGACACGGTGAAACCCGACGCACGAAAACTTAACGCGACATAGGGCGAAAGTTCCGGGTCGTAGTTCGTGCCAGCGGGAAAAACATGGTGTCTGGACCTAATGGTGCTCGCCGCAGCGGCATGGATCAAAAACAGCAAACAATGCACTGCGCAACAGAAGCTGTGCTTATCGTCGACGATTGTATCACTATTTACGCCTTTCCCGTGGCAAAAGCGCCACAGCTCGCCCGGGAGGCCACGTCGGCTGCGCCTGGCTGCGCGCCGCTGCCCCATAACTCAAAACCTCGTCTGCCGTCGCGGCCTAAATCTGGGCTGTTCCGCGCGTGCTTCTCGCATATATGACAGGTCGACGGTGCAACAGTCTTATTTTGGCGCGATTCATCTCCCGCGGGCCATGCGAAAACGTAATCTGCCTTCGCAAATTCAGGACACCCGCGACCTGCGCAATCGACCGCCGGCGTTCCCCCATCCTGCATGTGGAGCATCGATGAAAACTGTCTCAGCGCTCAACCTCAAAGCGCCCCCACACATCAATCCCGAGCCCGCCGACAGCGGCGACCGCCCGGGCACGCGCCGGCACTTGCTCCTGTCCCGACCGCCGCCTCTCATCAAGGTCGCAATCCTGGACGACCACCCCGTGGTTGCCGTGGGCGTGGGCGCCTACCTGGAGAGCCGGCCGGGCTTCCGGGTGGTGCACCGGGAAACCTCGGCCCGTTCGCTACTGGAAAAACTGTCCCACTCGCCCTGCGAAGTCGCCCTCGTCGATTTCTACCTGCCCCTGGAACCCTGGGACGGCGTGAACTATCTGCGGCGCCTGCGCCGCTACCACCCCACGATGGCGCTCATTACATTCTCGGCGGGTAGCCGCCAGGAGACCCAATACGCCGCCTTTCGCGCGGGCGCGAACGGCTACTTCGCCAAGGAATGCGGCATGGTGCTGCTGCCCGAGATGATCCGCGGCGTCCTAGCGGGCAAGGAGGAGTTCCTCACGGTGCAGGACGGCAAGATCCGCCCCCAGCAGCCGACACACCCTCACTCCGCCTTGACGACTTCGGAAGTGGAGATACTGCGCCACATCAGCCAGGGTTTGTCCGTCACGCAGATCTCGGCGCGGCTGATGCGCAGCAAGAAGACCATCAGCACCCACAAGCGCCGCGCCATGCGCAAGTTGCAGTTGTCCGACGACCTGTCGCTGGCGCTCTATTTGCGTGAGAAGTTCGCCGAATGAACGCAGCCCGGCGCCCGCCCCACGCGAAATTGCAGCTCAGATGATCCGGGAGTAACTGGCGGCCGTGCCTGGCGCCTGCAGATAGCCGTCGAACGCCATGGCGACGGCCCGCACGAAGTACCAGCCCAGGCCGGTTACCTGCAGCTCGTCGGGGCGCAGGTGGACCAGGCCCAGCTCCGCCAGATTCGCCATCTGCTGCAATTCCCGGCCAAAACTGTCGGCAAACCGCAGGCCGTGACGCGCCTCGATCCGGCCAAAGTCCACGCGGCCCTGGCACATGATGTCCATGATGATCTCGCGCCGCACCAGGTCGTCCGCGTTCAACGCCAGCCCTCTTTCGACGGCAAAGCGCCCCGCCTCGATCGCCGCGTAGTACTCATCCAGGACCTTGGCGTTCTGGCTGTAGGTATTGCCGATGCGGCCGATCGCGGACACGCCCAGCGCGACCAGATCGCGGTCGGGCTGCGTGCTGTAGCCCTGGAAGTTGCGGTGCAACTCTCCCTTGCGCTTGGCGATCGCCAAGGCATCGGTTTCCAGCGCGAAATGGTCCATGCCGATGTAGGCATAGCCCTGCTTCAGGAAGCCGTCGATGGCGGCGCTGAGCAGCCCCACCCGCGTCTCCCTGTCGGGCAGGTCGGCCTCGTTGATGCGGCGTTGCGGCTTGAAGCGCGCAGGCAGATGGGCGTAGGCATACAGCGCGATGCGATCAGGGCGCAGCGCAATGACCTGGGCGATGGTGCGGGCAAAGGACTCCGTGGTCTGCAGCGGCAGGCCGTAGATGAGGTCCACGTTGACCGAGGCATAGTCCAGCTTCCGGGCGCTCTGCATCAGCGCCCGCACGTCCTCGAATGATTGCATGCGATGCACCGCCGCCTGCACCCGGGGATCGAAATCCTGCACGCCGAAGCTCAGGCGGTTGAAGCCCAGCTCACGCATATGGGCCAGGCGCTCGGGCGTGGCGGTGCGCGGGTCCACCTCGATCGAGATTTCCGCGTCGGACTCGAAACGGAAGGCGCGGCGCAGGTTCGCCATCAGGCGCGCCAATTCCTCGTCGGACAGGAAAGTCGGCGTGCCGCCGCCGAAATGCAACTGCGACACGGGCACGCCCTCGCCTAGCTCGCGCACATGCAATTCGATCTCGGCAGCGAGGGCATCCAGATAGCGGGCGGCGCGGTCGTGATGCCGGGTCACCACCTTGTTACAGGCGCAGTAATAACAGACTGATTCGCAGAACGGAATGTGCACGTAGAGCGACAAGGGCTCCACCGGCGCCGCGGCGCGGCGCTGCTGCAGCGCCTGCCGGTACTCCTGCTCGGCAAACCCGCCGTGATACCGGTCTGCCGTGGGATATGAGGTGTAACGGGGGCCGTTCTTGTCCAGCCGCGCCAGCAATTGGGGCGGGAACAAGGGGCTGGCGGCGCAGGGCTCGCGGGACTCGGTCTGTGATGGGCGTAGGACGGCTTGCATACCTGGAATTATTCGCCTGTGCCGGCCAGTCCGGCTTGATCTTGCGCAAACACCGGCGTCTTACCGTCCAGCCCGTCCGCCCGTCCCGCCCTGCCCCCTGGCGGCGCTTGCGGCCACGCCCCCGTAAAATGCGCCTGTCACAAAGATGCACAACAAGGAAACCATCATGGGCACTGAACTGGACGGCCGCCTGCTCGCCATGCGCCAGGCGCTGGCGATCGCCATCGCCCTATCGACCCGCAGCAGCCCCCAAGCCACCGACATGGCGCTGGAGCTGCTCAATGACCTGAAGGCGAACATGGACAATGCCCCCTCGGACAGTCCGTTCGAGAAGCCGGAATGGGTGGTGGGCGCACACGACGAGCTGGATGGCATCGCGCGCCTGGTGCGGGCCTTCACGCAGACGCCCGAGCCGGATGGCGAGGCGCAGTAGCCAGCCTTAGGGGCGCGGCGGACCTGACGCCGTACCGCAGAGCGCGGAGGACGGCGTCACGCGCCAGTACAGGCCCGGGAAGTCCTGCCCGACCTCGACGAATCCCGGCCCGGACGCCGTCCGCGCCAGTTCCAATGCGCCGCAAGCCTCGGCCACGTCCTTCGGCACCCAGGGGCTGAAGCGGAGTTGCCCGTCTATCAGCACCAGCGGCTGCTCCGGCAGGCGCAACGCCAGCGCTCCAGCCTCGTCGGGCGGTCCAGAGATCAGCCTGACCGGCCCACCCAGCGCGGCCTTGGCGGGTTCGTGCAGGGCATCGGCCAGCGCGCGGGAATCGAAATAGCGCCAGTCCGACGCCTTGCGCGCAAGTCCCGCGCCGCCAGGCGAAGTCAGCCCGACCCGCAACATCAACAGCGCCTGGATCAGTACGAAGACCAGCACCGCATCGCGCGGCCGCACGCGCTCCAAGACGGCGCCACGCATCAGTTCCATCGCCGCCGGCGCCACGAACAGCAGATAAGGCGTGCCCCAGTGCAGCTGCACATGGGAACCGCTGGCTAGCGTCATGACGCTGACGAAGACCAGCGGCGTCAAACCGAACGACAGCAGAATCGCATGGCCCGCATCGCGCGGTCGCGCTTGCCTCTCCACCGCGCCAGCGGCTGCGCGGCGGCGGACCAGCCACCACAAGCCGCCCAGGAACACCCACGCTGGCAGCGCACGGTTCAGCAGCTGATCGCTCCACCACCGCGCCACTTCGGCCACGCGGCCGGCCGACGGCAGGCCCGCGGCCAACGATGAAGCCATCGCGTAATTCAGGGGCTCGAAATCGTTGTAGGCCAGCCAGCACAGGTGCGGCGCAAAGACCGCCAACGCGGTCAGCGCGGCCACCTGCAGGCCAAAGCGGTGCATGGGATCGCGCCAGCCGCGCTGGCTCAGCCAGAACGCCAGCACGGCGGCGCCCGCCACCGCGCTCTGGTACTTGGACAAGCCGCCCAGGCCCAGGCAGGAGCCCAGCACGATCCACCAGCCGATCCGGCGCGTGGTCCAGGCTTTCCAGCACGCGGCGGCGCAGCCCACCGCCAGCGGAATCAGCACGATCTCGTGGTTGTAGAAATGCAATCGGCCGTTGTAGAAGGTGATGCACAGGCCGGCCAGCAACGCGATCCGCGCGTAGCCGCCGCCGCGCATGTCACGCAGCCAGCGCCACAGCAGCGCGAAAGCGCCCAGGGTGCAGAGTGCGCCGGCGATGTAGCTCGTCCAGGCCGACCAGCCCAGCAATTGCACCGCGGGCCACAGCAGCCAGGTCGGCAGCGGCGGATGCTTGTAGTAGCCCCATTCCAGGCTGCGCACCCAGGTGAGCTGCTCGATATTGTCGGTGGGCGGCGCCAAGGCCGCCCAGTCCAGCAGCCACAGCCACGCCAGAGCGAACAGCGCCATGCCCAGGCCGATCCGCCAGCCCTCGGGCCGCAACGCCCGTTCCGCGACTTCCTTCACATCCCTCTCCCTTCCTGCCGGCGCAGCGCGCTGCCTTGCTTCATGCCCGTACTCGGGCGGGACGGAGTATGGGATGGCGTCAGCCCGCAACAGCGGGGGTTCTGTGCGGGATTTGTCTGGAAACTGTAAAGGGATCGAGGCTTTCCTAACTGGCCTGACCACCCTAAAGAAAGACGTGAAATCCCTGTGATCGTTTTCCCTTGAAATGCGAAATTTCCCTTCTTATTCAAGGGCGAGATGCCTATATTTGGTGGCCTGACCACTTGGCCCGAAGTTCCCGCCTCACCCGCCGATGAACACCTTCCAAGCCGCCGCCGTCACCCGCCTGTACCGCGTCATCGCCGACCAGATCGCCGGCCGCATCCGCGCCGGGGAATTTCCCCGCGGCGCACGCCTGCCTTCCGAACGGGAGCTCGCCGAGCAACTGCAAGTCAGCCGCGCGTCGATCCGCGAAGCCCTGATCGCGCTGGAAATCGAAGGCTATGTCGAAGTGCGCGTCGGCACCGGGGTGTTCGTCACCGCCGCCCGCGAAGCCGCCGCCCCCGCCGCCGGTCACGCCACGCCGGGACAGGACGGCATCGGTCCGTTCGACCTGCTGGAAGCGCGCATGCTGATCGAGCCCGAATGCGCCGGCATGGCCGCGCAACACGGATCGCCGGCCCAGATCGCCGCCATCCGCGACGCCCACGAAGGCATGTCGCTGGGCAACTCGCCGGGCCGCCACGACCGCGATTTCCACAACGCCATCGCCGCGGCTTGCGGCAACGCCGCGGTGGCGGCCTCGGTGGCCCACCTGTGGGAATTGACGCAGGCCAGCCCCGTGTACAGCCGCATGGAGGATTACTTCGTCGACACCAAAGTCTGGGCGATCGCGCATGCCGAGCACCAGCGCATCCTGACGGCCATCCAGGCGCGCGACCCGATCCGCGCGCGGCACGCCATGCATGCGCATCTGCTGGGCATCCTGGCGCGCCTGCGCGAGGACTTTGGCGAAGACAACGGCGCGCCGCAATGGTGCGCGGCGCGCTGAAAAGCACCTGTACGAAGCATTGTTGTAGCGGCTCCACCCGCAGTACCCCTGAAAACACAGGTGGCATGAGGTTTGCTTGCCAGTGCACGGCATCCGCGACGCGGACACCTGTCAGACCCTTTCCAGCCCGGAGGCTCGCAGTGAAATCGAAAAAATGGTTCTCTCTAAGCATCGGCGCACTGGTCCTCGCGGCCGCGCTGCCCGCCACGCAAGCCCTGGCGCAGACCATGGGCGGCACGCTGAACATGATCGTGCAGCCCGAACCGCCGGTGATCGTCACCGCCATCAACCAGCAGGGCCCCACGCAATTCGTCGCCGGCAAGATCTACGAGAGCCTGCTGACCTACTCCACCGACCTGAAGCCGCTGCCCGGCCTGGCCAAATCGTGGGAGGCCTCGGCCGACGGCCTCTCCTATACCTTCCACCTGCAGGACAACGTCAAGTGGCATGACGGCAAGCCCTTCACGTCCGAGGACGTGGTGTTCTCGCTGGCGGACATGCTGCCCAAGACCCATGCGCGCGCCCGCGTGATCCTGAACAAGTTCGTGGAATCGGTGCAGGCGCCGGACGCCAAGACGGTCGTCGTCAAGCTGAAGACGCCCTTCCCCGCCTTCATGCTGATGTTCGAACCGGGCTTTGCCCCCATGATGCCCAAGCACATCTACGCGGGCACCGACTATATGACCAACCCGGCCAACCAGAAACCGGTAGGCACCGGCCCGTTCATGTTCAAGGAATGGAAGCGCGGCGAATACATCAAGCTGACCCGCAACCCCGACTACTGGAAGCCGGGCAAGCCCTATCTGGATGAGCTGGTGTTCAACATCATTCCCGACTCGGCCTCGCGCGCGGTGGCTTTCGAGCGCGGCAGCGTGGACGTGCTGCGCGGCGGCGACGTGGACAACGTCGACATCAAGCGCCTGCGCGCCCTACCCAAGGTCGAATACACCACGGCCGGCTGGGAGATGTTCTCGCCCCAGGCCTACCTGATCTTCAACATGCGCAAGCCGCCCTTCGACAACCTGAAGGTGCGCCAGGCGGTGATGGCGGCGATCAACCGCAACATGGTCGTCAACAACATCTTCTTCGGCCTGGGCAAGGTCTCCACCAGCCCCTTCGTCACCACCGAGATGTTCTACGACAAGAACATGCCGCCGCTGGCGTTCGACATGAAGAAGGCGCGCGCGCTGATCAAGGAATCCGGCATCAAGCCCGAGGACTACACGATCCGCCAGCTGAGCTTCCCCTACGGCTCCACCTGGGACCGCCTGGGCGAATACACCAAGCAGGCGCTGGAGCAGCTGGGCTTCAAGGTCAACCTGGAAGCCACCGACGCGGGCGGCTGGGCCAGCCGCACGGGCAACTGGGACTTCGACATGACGACCACCTTCACCTACCAGTACGGCGACCCCGCGCTGGGCGTGCAGCGGCTCTATATCTCGTCGAACATCGTCAAGGGCTCGCCGTTCGCCAACGTGCAGGGCTACAGCAACCCCGAGACCGACAAGCAATGGGAAGCCGCCGCCTCGGAAGTGGATCCCGCCAAGCGCCAGGAGCTCTACACCAAGCTGCAGACCACGCTGGTCAATGAGATCGCCAACGGCTTCCTGGTGGACATGGAGTTCCCCACGCTCTACCGCGGCAACGTGAAGAACCTGGTCAAGACCGCCATCGGCCTGAACGAGACCTTCGACGACGTGTACATCGAGAAGTAAGCGCCGCAGGACGCCGCGGCGGCTGGCCTGCCGCCGCGGCGAATGCCGGCCGGACAACGGCTGCCCAAGGCAGGCCGCGCCCGACCAGAGAGGACCCCGAGCATGAAATTCCTGTCTTTCCTTGTTTCCCGCATCGGCAAGGCCCTGGTGGTCGTGCTGGGCGTGGTGATCATCAATTTCTTCCTGATCCGCTTGGCTCCCGGCGACCCCGCCGCCGTGCTGGCGGGCCAGGCCGGCGCGGGCGACGCCGCCTACGTCGAACAGCTGCGCGTGGCCTTCGGCCTGGACAAGCCCATCCTGACCCAGCTGATGCTGTACCTGAAGGGCGTGGTGCAGCTGGACCTGGGCTTCTCATACCGCAACCATGTGCCGGTGCTGGACCTGATCCTGGAACGCCTGCCCGCCACCTTCCTGCTGATGTCCTGCGCCTTCGTGTTCTCCATCGTGCTAGGCGTCTTCCTGGGCGTGGTGGCAGCCAAGGCCCGCTACCGCAACAAGCGCCGCTGGATCGATAGCTCCGTCATGACGGGCGCCCTGGTGCTGTACGCCACGCCGCTGTTCTGGCTGTCGCTGATGGGCATTCTGCTGTTCTCGGTGGTGCTGGGCTGGCTGCCTGCCTTCGGCATGGAGACCGTGGGCGCCAACCTGAAGGGCTGGGCGCGCGCGGGCGACATCGCCCAGCACCTGATCCTGCCCACCGTGACGCTGGGCTGCTTCTTCATGGCGGTCTATGTGCGGCTGACCCGCGCCTCCATGCTGGAAGTGATAGGCATGGACTTCGTGAAGACGGCGCGCGCCAAGGGCGTGAGCCCCGGCCGCGTGATCCGCGCCCACGTGCTGCGCAATGCGCTGCTGCCGGTCATTACCTTCGCCGGCATCCAGCTGGGCCAGATGGCGGGCGGCGCGGTGCTGACCGAAACCGTGTTCGCCTGGCCCGGCATAGGCAGGCTGATGTTCGACGCGCTGCTGCAGCGCGACTACCAGCTGCTGCTGGGCATCTTCCTGGTCACTTCCATCATGGTGGTGGTGTTCAACCTGCTGACCGACGTGCTGTACCGACTCATCGATCCGCGCATCGGCGCGGGCGCGCAGCAAGGAGCCGCCGCATGAAGTCATTTGCCCGGCGCTATATGCGCAATTACGGAGCGGTGGCCGGACTGGCCATCATGCTGGTCGTGGTCCTCGTGGCCCTGGCCGCGCCCCTGCTGTATGAAGAATCCCCCTGGATGATGGTGGCCGATCCGCTGATTCCGCCGTTCACCAACGCCGACTACCCCTTCGGCACCGACATGCTGGGCCGCGACATCACGGCAGGACTGGTCTGGGGCGCCCGGGTTTCATTGATGGTAGGCCTCTTGTCGACCGCCGTGGCGCTGGTCTTCGGCATCGTGGTCGGCTCGGTGGCGGGCTATTGCGGCGGCCGGGTGGACGACGCGCTGATGCGCTTCACCGAGTTCTTCCAGACCATCCCGCAGCTGGCCATGGCCGTGGTCCTGGTGGCGATCCTGAGCCCGTCCGTCTATTCCATCATGGGCGCCATCGCGGTCGTATCGTGGCCGCCGGCCGCGCGCCTGGTGCGCTCGGAGTTCATGACGCTCAAGCAGCGCGAGTTCGTGCAGGCCGCCATCGTCATCGGACAGACGCCGGCGCGCATCGTCAGCACCCAGATCCTGCCCAACGCCATGTCGCCCATCATCGTGTCGGCGTCGTTCATGGTCGCCACCGCCATCCTGACGGAATCGTCGCTGTCCTTCCTGGGGCTGGGCGACCGCAACCTGATGAGCTGGGGCTTCATGATCGGCGCGGCGCGCACCATGATCCGCGAAGCCTGGTGGATGAGCGTCTGGCCCGGCGTGGCGATCCTGCTGACCGTGCTGGCCATCAACCTGATCGGCGAAGGCCTGAACGACGCCCTCAACCCGCAGCTGCGCAAGCGCGGCGAATAGGAGGACGACATGAACGCTTCCGCCCCCTTGCTGTCCATCCAGAACCTGAGCATCGCCTTGCCCAAGGGCGGCGACCGCCCCTATGCCGTGCAGGACGTGTCCTACGACATCCGCGCAGGCGAAATCCTCTGCATCGTCGGCGAATCGGGCTCGGGCAAGTCCATGAGCGCCAACGCCATCATGGGCCTGCTGCCCGACTACTTGACGCCGCAGCAGGGCCGCATCCTGTTCCGCGGCCAGGACCTGCTGCGGCAGGACGAAGCCACCCTGCAGGCCATGCGCGGCAAGGACATGGCGATGATCTTCCAGGAGCCCCTGTCGGCGCTCAACCCGCTGATGACGGTGGGCGAGCAGATCAGCGAAGTCATGCGCGTGCACACCGCGTACCCGGGCGCGCAGCGCATGGCCCGCACGCTGGAGCTGCTGGCCTTCGTGGGCCTGCCCGACCCCGCCACGCTCTACCATGTCTACCCGTTCCGGCTATCCGGCGGCCAGCGCCAGCGCGTGATGATCGCCATGGCTTTGGCGCTGGAACCCGCGTTCCTGATCGCCGACGAACCCACCACCGCGCTGGACGTCACCACCCAGGCGCAGATCCTGGCGCTGATCGCCCGCATCCAGAAAGAGAAAGGCATGGGCGTGATGTTCGTCACCCATGACTTCGGCGTGGTGGCCGAAATCGCCCACCGCGTCGCCGTCATGGAAAAAGGCATCCTGGTCGAACAGGGGCCGGCCGAGGAAGTGCTGAACCGCCCCCGCCACCCCTACACCCAACGCCTGATCGCGGCCGTACCGCACCGCCGCGGCGCCGAGCGCGAATCCGCCGCGCACGAGCAGCCCGTGCTGGACGTGCGGGACTTGAAGAAGACCTATGTGGTGGGCCGCGGCTGGCTGGGCGGCAAGCGCGAGGTTCACGCGGTCGACGGCGTCAGCTTCAGCGTGCGGCGCGGCGAAACGCTGGGCATCGTGGGCGAATCGGGCTCCGGCAAGTCCACCATCGGCAAATGCCTGCTCAAGCTGGTGGGCATCAACGGCGGCCAGCTGATCTTCAACGGCCAGGACATCGCCGCCATGCCGGAATCGCGTTTCCGGCCCCTGCGCCACGACATCCAGATGATCTTCCAGGATCCGTTCGCCTCGCTCAACCCGCGCCACACCGTGGGCCGCATCATCAGCGACGGCCCCGTCGCCAACGGCGTGCCGCGCGCCCAGGCCGAAGCACGGGTGCGTGAGCTGCTGTCGCTGGTCGGGCTGGATCCCTCCGCCTTCGACCGCTATCCCAACCAGTTCTCGGGCGGACAGCGCCAGCGCATCGGCATCGCGCGTGCGCTGGCGCTGGAGCCCAAGGTGCTGGTGGCCGACGAATCGGTTTCGGCGCTGGACGTCTCCGTCCAGGCGCAGGTGCTGCAGCTATTGCACGATTTGCAACAACGCCTGAAGATTGCGCTGGTCTTCATCACCCACGATTTACGCGTGGCGGCCCAGATCTGCAATTCCGTTCTGGTCATGCATCGCGGCAAGGTGGTCGAGTACGGCTCGCCCGCGCAGATCTTCGACAACCCGCAACACGCCTACACGCGGCAGTTGATCGCCGCGGTCCCCGGCCAGCATTGGGACCCGACCAAGGCGCAAGCGGCCTGAACGCACAAGAATATCCATACTCACCAAGGAGAACGCCTCATGCAACGCCCCGCCGCCATACCGACCGTGCAGATCGACAATGACATGGTCACCGTCACCGAATGGCGCTTTCCGCCCGGCGGCGAAACCGGATGGCACCGCCACGGCATGAACTACGTGGTGGTCCCGCAGACCACCGGCCCGCTCTTGCTGGATACGCCCAACGGCGAGATCACCAGCCAGCTCACCACCGGCGTGGCCTATTACCGGCCGGTGGGCGTGGAGCACAACGTGATCAACCCCAGCGACACCGAATTCGTGTTCGTCGAAATCGAACTCAAACACGCATAACGCCAGCGAGGCAGCCATGAAGGCGTTTTTCTCGGAAGAGCAGCTGCTGCATACGCCGCAGCAATTCATGCGGCTGGGACGCATCAGCGCCCCGACCGACCTGCCGGCGCGCGCGGAAAGCCTGCAAGGCGCATTGGCGGCGCGCGGCATAGGCGTGCAGGCGCCGGCCGACTACGGCCGCAAGCCGCTGCAGGACATCCACAGCCCGGACTACCTGGACTATCTGGAAACGGCCTATGCGCGCTGGCAGGCCCTGCGGTCGACCGCGGTGGATCCCGGCCCCGAAGTGCTGCCCAATCTGTCGCCCTACTACAACGGCCGCGCCGAACTGGCCGGCCGCGGCCCCTGCCCGTCGCCCTCCATCGTGGCGCAGACCGGCTACTACCTGAGCGACCTGTCCTGTCCCATCGGCCCCCAGACCTGGCGCTCGGCGCTGCGCTCCACCCATAGCGCGGTGGCCGCCGCCGACCACGTCGCCAGCACCGGGGGCATGGCCTATGCCTTGTGCCGGCCGTCGGGCCATCACGCCCACCGCGACCGCGCAGGCGGCTTCTGCTATCTGAACAGCAGCGCGGCCGCCGCCAGCCGGCTGCTGCAGACCTGGTCCAAGGTGGCGGTGCTGGACGTGGACGCCCACCATGGCGACGGCACGCAGAACATCTTCTACCAACGCGCCGACGTCATGACGCTGTCCCTGCACGCCGACCCCGCCGGCTACTACCCTTTCTATACCGGCTATGCGCATGAGCGCGGTTACGGACCCGGCGAAGGCTGCAACCTGAATCTGCCGCTTGCGCATGGCTCGGGCAACGACGCCTTCCTGCGGGCGCTGGACACGGCGCTCGCCGCGTTGGCGGGCTACGCGCCGCAGGCGCTGGTGCTGGCCCTGGGCTTTGACACCTACAAGGACGATCCCATCAGCGTGCTCAAACTGGACATCGATGCCTACCGCGACATCGGCGCGCGCGTCGCCAGCCTGGGACTGCCCACCGTGATCGTGCAGGAAGGCGGCTACATGGTCGAGGCCATCGGCCCCGCGCTGGACGCGTTCCTGCAGGGCGCGGGCCGGGCGGCAGCCTGAGGCCGGCCGCAGACATGAGTTCCGTTCCCATCGCCTTGCCCTCGCCGACCGCCGCGCGCCAGACCGGCATCCTGCTGTTCTTCGCCGCGCTGGTGGCCTTCGCCACCTTCGATGCGGGGTCCAAGCACATGCTGGCGCGCTACCCCGCGCCCTTCCTGAACATCATGCGCTACTCGGCGGTGGTCGTGCTGGCGGTGGCGCTGCTATGGCGGCACCGCGGCGGACCGCGGCTGCGCGATGCGGCCGAAAAGCCCCTGCTGATACTGCGCGGCCTGCTGCTGGCCACGGTAGGCACCTGCTTCATGACGGCACTGATCTGGATGCCGCTGTCGGAAGCCACGGCCATCTACTTCACCTCGCCCCTGATCATGGTGGCGTTGTCGCCTTGGCTGCTAGGCGAACGGGTGCGTCCCGCCCAGTGGACGGCGGTGGCGGCGGGCTTCGCGGGCATGCTGCTGATCGTGCGGCCGGGCTCGGACCTGCCCTGGCTGGGCACGCTGCTGATGGCGGTGTCCGCGGTCAGCTACGCGGTGTTCCAGGTGCTGACGCGCAAGCTTTCGGGCAAGGTGCCCGGACCGGTCCAGTATGCGTATACCGCCTTCATCTGCCTCATCGTGACGGGACTGCCGGCGCCGTTCTTCCTGCCGGACCCGTGGCCGGATCTTGCCGACATGCTCTTCATCGTCGGCCTGGGCGCCTGCAGCGGGCTGGCGCAGATCTTCCTGATATCCGCCTTTCAGCGCGTGGCCGCGGCGACACTGGCCCCGCTGAACTACTTCCAGCTGCTGCTGGCGGTGCTGTTCAGCACCTTCTGGTTCCAGCGTCCGCCGGACGCGCTGGCCTTGGCCGGCATGGCGCTGATCATCGCCTCGGGCGTGTTCCTGGCGCTGCGCCGGGCCTGAGGCTTGCGTTCAGCTGGTTTCGCGCTGCACCAGCTTGAAGCCCAGGTCCACGTGGCGTTCGGCGACAGGTTCGCCCGCCAGATGCCGCATCAGCAAGCCCGCGGCCGATACGCCGATCTGGTAGCGCGGCGTGGCGATGGTCGACAAGGGCGGCGTGGTCCAGGCCGTGCCCGCCACGTCGTGGAAGCCGACAATGGCCATGCGTTCGGGCACCGGCACGCCCAGCCGTCCGCACTGGAACACCGCGCCCTGGGCCAGGTCGTCGTTGCAGAAGAAAAGCGCGTCGCAGTCGGGATTGCGCGCGCGCAGTGTTTCCAGCAGGGAGGCCCCCAGGGCGATGGATGATTTCTCCGGCGTCATGATTTCCAGCGCCGGGTCATACAGGCCCGCATCCCGCAATGCCTGGCGGCAGCCTTCGCAGCGGCGCAGCGAGCGCGGATCCAGCTGTGCGCCGACGATGCCGATGCGGCGGTAACCCCGGTCCACCAGATGGCGGCCGGCGGCATAGCCGGAATCGAACTGCGAAAAACCCACGCTCATGTGCTCGCCACCGTCCAGGGTCTCGATCGTGTGCACGGTGGGAATGCGCTGCGTGTCCAACAAGTCCCATACGCCCTGGTTGTGATCGATGCCGGTCAGGATCAGGCCGTCGGGCGCGTGCTGCAGGTACTTGCGCAACAGGGCCTCCTCTTCGTCCGGCGAATAGCCGGTCACGCCGATCAGCATGTGGTAGCCGTGGCGGTCCAGCTCTTCCTTGATCCCCGCGATGATGTCGACGAACACCACGTTGCTCAGGGATGGAATCAGCGCCACGATGGTCTGCGAGCGCGCCGAGGCCAGCGCGCTGGCCGCATGGTTGGGCACGTAGCCCAGTTCCTGGCACACCCGCGCGATGCGCAGCCGCAGTTCTTCCGCCACCTTGTCCGGCGTGCGCAACGCGCGCGATACCGTGATCGCGCTCACGCCCACGCGGCGCGCGACATCCTGCATGGTGACGCGGCCGGCGCGTGAACTGCGGGGTTTACGGATGGACATCGGTCCTCGGCATCGGTTGGTGAGCGCGTAGTCTGACGTAAAAAACTGGGGCTTGCCAAACGCAAAATGTTAGCGCTAACATTTCGCACAGCATAACCCTAAAAAATTCCGGGAAACGGATAGGAGACAAGCATGCAAGCTTCCCCACCGGGGCGGCCCGGCGGTACGCCGCTGGCCCGCGCCGCCAACTGGTGCTTCGCGCTGCAGACCTGGCTGATGGTGGCCTGTCTGGCCGTCATGGTGGTGCTGCTGTTCGGCAACGTCGCGCTGCGCTACCTGTTCAATTCCGGCATCAACGTATCCGACGAGATCGCCCGGCTAGCGTTCGTCTGGATGATTTTCCTGGGCTCGGTGATTGCGCTGCGCTCGCACCAGCACATCGGCGTCACCATGCTGGTCGAACGCTTCGGCCCCGCCGCCCGTCGCGCCTCGCATGTGTTCTGCCAATTGCTGACGCTGTGGGTGCTGTGGCTGATGGCCCAAGGCAGCTGGACCCAGACCGTCATCGGGCTGGACACCGTGCTGCCCGTGACCGGCATGTCTCTGGCGATCTTCAACGCCGCGGCCCTGTATGCGGCTGCCGCCATGGGCATCCTGACCTTGATCGATCTGGTGCGCGTCCTTGCGGGCGGGCCCTTGCCGGCGGAATCCAGCCCCGAAGACCCGCTGGTCTGACGGCTCCGCCTCCAACTCCCCTACCCCGCCCGGACGCCCCCAATGATCTTGACCGTTTTCCTGCTCGTGCTGCTGGGGCTGATCGCCCTGGGCATGCCTATCGCCTTCGCGCTGCTGCTCAGCGCGATCGCCATGATGTTCCAGCTGGACTTCTTCGATACCCAGATCCTGGCGCAGAACATGCTGTCCGGCGCCAACAGCTTCACCCTCATGGCGGTGCCGCTGTTCATGCTGGCCGGCGAACTGATGAACGCCGGCGGCATCTCGCGCCGCATCGTCAATCTGGCCAGTACCTTCGTGGGCCACATCCAGGGCGGCCTGGGCTATGTGGCCATCTTCGCCAGCGTGCTGCTGGCCGCCCTGTCGGGCTCGGCCGTGGCCGATGCCGCGGCGCTGGGCTCGCTGCTCATCCCCATGCTGCGCGAAAAAGGCTATGACGCGGGCCAGGCCTCGGGGCTGATTGCAGCCGGCGGCATCATCGCGCCCATCATTCCGCCCTCGATATCCTTCATCATCTTCGGCGTCGCCACCAACGTGTCGATCACCAAGCTGTTCTTCGCCGGCATCGCGCCCGGCCTGATGATGGGCCTGACCCTGGTCGCGGTGTGGACCTGGGTGGCGCGCAAGCACGGCAGCATCAAGCCCTCGCCGCGCGAGCCCTGGAGCAAGCGTTGGAAGGCACTGCGCGAATCGCTATGGGCCCTGATGCTGCCCGTCATCATCATCGGCGGCTTGCGCGGCGGCATCTTCACGCCGACCGAGGCCGCCGTCGTCGCCGCGGTCTACGCGCTGCTGGTCAGCCTGTTCGTCTACCGCGAAATCGGCGTGCGCGACCTGGCGCCGCTCTTCATCAACGCCGCCAGCACCACCGCCATCGTCATGTTCCTGGTGGCCGCCGCCATGGTCTCGTCCTACATGATCACCCTGGCCGATATGCCGCAGGACCTGATCGCGCTGCTGGAACCCGTGCTGGACCAGCCCAAGCTGCTGATGTTCGCCCTGCTGGTGCTGCTGACGCTGGTGGGCACAGTGATGGATCTGACGCCCACCATCCTGATCCTGGCACCGGTGCTGATGCCGGTGGTCACCAAGGCCGGGATCGACCCCGTCTACTTCGGCGTGATGTTCGTCATGGTGGGCTGCGTGGGCCTGCTGACGCCGCCGGTGGGCACCGTGCTCAACGTGGTCTGCGGCGTCGCCCGCATCAATATGGAAACCATCTGCAGGGGCGTGTGGCGCTACGTCGTCGCCTACACGCTACTGCTGGTCCTGCTGGTGATCTTCCCCGAGCTGATCACCGTCCCCGCACGCTGGATGCATTAGAAAAACCCCAAGGAGGAGCACCATGATCACCCGTTTCAAGACCCGCATTCTTGTCCTGGCGACGGCGCTGTCCTGCGCCATCGCCGGCGTCGCGTCCGCCGCCGACGTCAAACCGCGCCTGATCCGTTTCGGCTATGGCCTGAACGAGGAAAGCGTCCAGGGACGCGCCGCGCGCCACCTGGCGCAGGAACTGGAAAAAATCAGCGGCGGCAAGCTCAAGATGAAGACCTTCGGCTCGGCCAACCTGGGCTCGGACGAACAGATGCAAAGCGCGCTGGTGGGCGGCGTGCAGGAAATGATGGTGGGGTCCACCGCGCCCCTGGCCGGCATGGTCAAGGAGTTCGGCGTTTTCGACCTGCCCTTCCTCTTCAATAGCGAAAAGGAAGCGGACGCCGTGCTGGACGGCCCGATGGGCCAGGACATGCTGAAAAAGCTGGAAGCCAAGGGCATCGTCGGCCTGGTCTATTGGGAAAACGGCTTTCGCAACATGACCAATTCCAAGCGCCCCATCGCCCGCGCGGAAGACCTGCAAGGCATCAAGCTGCGCGTGATGCAGAACCAGATCGCGCTGGGCGTATTCAATACGTTGGGTGCCAACGCCGTGCCCATGCCGTTCTCCGAACTGTTCACCGCGCTGGAAACCCGCACCGTGGACGGCCAGGAAAACCCCATCACCACCATCCAGAGCAGCAAGTTCTACGAGGTGCAGCCCTATCTGACCATCACCCGCCACGTCTACACGCCCTGGGTGGTACTGGCATCCAAGAAATGGTGGGACACCCTGTCGCCAGAAGAACAGAAGCTGATCCGCCAGGCGGCCGCGTCCTCGCGCGACTTTGAACGCCAGGACAGCCGCGCCGATTCGCAGAAGGCGATGACCACGCTGGAAAAGGCCGGCATGAAGATCAATACGGTCTCGCCCGAAGAGATCGCGCGCATGCGCCAGAAGGTGCAGCCGGTGGTCGACAAGTACACGCAGGACCTCGGCCCCGAGCTGGTCAAGCAACTCAATGACGAAATCCAGAAGGCGCGCAACTAGGCCTTTTGCGGCCCGGACGCGCGCCGGGCCGCCACGCAACCGCTGTAAACGAGAATCCCATGTCCCAGACTCCCCGCAAGCTGCGCAGCCAGAAGTGGTTCGACGACCCCGCTCACGCCGACATGACGGCCATCTATGTAGAGCGCTATCTCAACTACGGCCTGACGCGCCAGGAACTGCAATCGGGACGGCCGATCATCGGCATCGCCCAGACCGGCAGCGACCTGGCGCCCTGCAACCGGCATCACCTGGCCCTGGCCGAGCGCATCAAGGCCGGCATCCGCGACGCGGGCGGCATCCCCATGGAATTTCCCGTGCACCCGCTGGCCGAACAGGGGCGGCGGCCCACCGCCGCGCTGGACCGCAACCTGGCCTACCTGGGCCTGGTCGAAATCCTGCACGGCTATCCGCTGGACGGCGTGGTGCTGACCACCGGCTGCGACAAGACCACGCCGGCCTGCCTCATGGCCGCGGCCACCGTCGACATTCCCGCCATCGTGCTGTCCGGCGGACCGATGCTGGACGGTTGGCATGACGGCCAGCGCGTCGGCTCCGGCACGGTCATCTGGCATGCGCGCAACCTGATGGCCGCGGGCAAACTGGACTACGAAGGCTTCATGACGCTGGCCACGGCATCGTCGCCGTCCATCGGCCACTGCAACACCATGGGCACGGCGCTGTCGATGAACTCGCTGGCCGAAGCCCTGGGCATGTCGCTGCCCACCTGCGCCAGCATCCCCGCGCCCTATCGCGAACGCGGCCAGATGGCGTATGCCACCGGCTTGCGCATCTGCGACATGGTGCGGGAAGACCTGCGCCCCTCGCAAATCCTGACGCGGCAAGCCTTCGAGAACGCCATCGTCGTAGCCTCGGCGCTGGGTGCCTCCAGCAACTGCCCGCCGCACCTCATCGCCATGGCCCGCCACGCCGGCATCGACCTGAGCCTGGACGACTGGCAGCGCTTGGGCGAAGACGTGCCGCTGCTGGTCAACTGCGTGCCCGCGGGCGAACATCTGGGCGAAGGCTTCCACCGCGCGGGCGGCGTCCCTGCCGTGCTGCATGAGCTGGCGGCGGCCGGCCGCCTGCATGCGGACTGCGCCACCGTGTCCGGCAAGACCATCGGCGAGATCGCGGCGACGGCCAAGACCAACAATGCCGACGTCATCCGCAGTTGCGACGCGCCGCTCAAACACCGCGCCGGATTCATCGTCCTGTCGGGCAATTTCTTCGACAGCGCGATCATCAAGATGTCGGTCGTGGGCGAAGCCTTCCGCCGCGCCTATCTGTCGGAGCCGGGTTCGGAGAACGCCTTCGAGGCGCGCGCCATCGTGTTCGAAGGTCCCGAGGACTACCACGCGCGCATCGAGGACCCCGCTCTGAACATCGACGAGCATTGCATCCTGGTGATCCGCGGCGCCGGCACCGTGGGCTATCCCGGCAGCGCCGAGGTAGTCAACATGGCGCCGCCCTCGCATCTGCTCAAGCGCGGCATAGACTCGCTGCCCTGCCTGGGCGACGGCCGCCAGAGCGGCACCTCGGCCAGCCCTTCGATCCTGAACATGTCGCCGGAAGCCGCGGTGGGCGGCGGCCTCGCGCTGTTGCGCACGGGCGACCGCATCCGCGTCGACCTGAACCAGCGCTCGGTCATCGCCCTGGTGGACGAAACCGAAATGGAACGCCGCAAACTGGAGCCGCCCTACCAGGCGCCGGAGTCCCAGACGCCGTGGCAAGAGCTGTACCGGCAACTGGTCGGTCAGCTTTCAACCGGCGGCTGCCTTGAGCCCGCCACCTTGTATCTGAGGGTCGTGGAAACGCGCGGCGATCCCCGGCATTCGCATTGACGCCGGCGGCTATGGGGCTTGTCCGCCGCCGGACTGCGGATCCTGCGGCGCCGGCCGCGTGACGACGTAGGCGGCGCTGGCCAGGAAGAACACCGCGACGGCGGC
Organism: Achromobacter xylosoxidans; assembly: GCF_002192695.1. Classification (GTDB taxonomy): domain Bacteria; phylum Pseudomonadota; class Gammaproteobacteria; order Burkholderiales; family Burkholderiaceae_B; genus Achromobacter; species Achromobacter xylosoxidans_C. The sequence continues at coordinate 8,897 of NZ_MTLG01000062.1, read as the reverse complement.
GGCCAGCATCCACGACGGATGCGCGCCCCACCAGAACAGCACGTAGCCCACCGCCATGCCCAGGCAGGCATAGGTCTTGCCCTTGCGCGACACGGCCCCCTGGTCCCGCCACGCGCGCAGGGCGGGACCGTAGGTCGGGCTATCCAGCAACCATTTCTCCAAGCGCGGCGAAGAACGCGAAAAGCAAGCCACCGCCAGGATCAGGAATATGGTCGTAGGCATGACGGGCAGAAACGCGCCGATCACACCCAACGCCAGCATCAGGCAACCCAGGCAGAGCCACAGTACTCTCATCATGATGGGCAGCAGGATATCCCAGGTTTTCCGCTCGCTTCAAACTCGCCGCGCAAAGCCTCCGTTTCCAGACCTACAGCCGCCGGACGGACCGCTCGGTAGCGCCGCGGCAACAACACAGAATAATTTGGAATATATATTCACAAATTGGAATTATTGAATAAAAATCGAGCGTGCGCGGGGCTCCGCGCTTCCCGTCGCAAGGACAAGCCATGCGCAACGCAAGCGATTTGCTGGAAGACTTGTACCGCCGGACCGACCGGGCGATGCTGCCCCTGCTCTGGCTGCTGTTTGCGGTCGGACTGTGCATGGCCCCTCAGTACGGGCGATGGGGCGCCGCGCTCGGAATCGGCCTGGCCGCCGCAGGCATACCGTCGCTCCTGATACTCTGGCGGCCCGGCCGGCTGAGCACCCGCCTGGTGGTGGCCTGTAGCCTGATGGTGCTGGCCGCGCTCCACATCCATCTGATGTCCGGCATGGCCGAGATCCATTTCGGCATCTTCGTGCTGCTCTCACTGCTCCTGGCCTATCGCGACTGGCGCACCATCCTGTGCGCGGCGGTAGTCATCGCGCTGCATCACCTGTCCTTCAACTTCCTGCAGCAATGGGGTTATGGAGCCATTTGCTTCACCGAGCCCAGCCTGCCCATGGTGCTATTGCACGCGGCCTACGTCGTGGTGCAGGCCGCCGCGCTAGGCTGGCTGGCCTGGAAAATGGAACGGGCCGCGGTGGCGGCCGAGGAACTGGCCCGGCTCAGCGCGCACATAGGCCGCGAGGCCGGCGTGTTCGACCTGCGCTTCGGCGGCATGAGCATGGACAGCAGCCTGGGCCGCAGCTTCAAGGCCACGATGGACGCTGTGCACCGGACCCTGAGCGGCGTAAGGAGCACCGCCACCGCCCTTTCCGCCGCCTCGCGCGACATCATGCAGGACAACCAGCAACTCGAGGAACGCACCCGGACCCAGGCCGACTCCCTGGAGCGGACCGTGGCATCGATGCGCGACCTGGCCGCCAACGTCCACGACAACGCCAGCAATGCCTTTCAGGCCCAGCAACTGAGCGACGAAGCGCGCCGCATCGTCGACACGGGCAGCGCCGCGGTCGCGGGCGTCGCATCCGTGATGGGAGAAATCCAGCAGGAAGCCAACAAGATCTCCGAAATCACCGGCTTGATCGACAGCATCGCGTTCCAGACCAATATCCTCGCCTTGAACGCCGCGGTGGAAGCAGCCCGCGCCGGCGAAAGCGGGCGCGGCTTTGCGGTCGTCGCCACCGAGGTCCGCGCGCTGGCCCAGCGCAGCGCCAGCGCCGCGCGCGAAATCCGCACCCTGATCGACGGCTCTCTTGAAAAAACCGGCAGCGGTTTCCGCCAGGCCGACCATGCCGCCGGCGTGATCCGCGAGGTCGTGGCCAGCATCGAACGCGTTGCGGCCATCGTCGGCCAAATCGGCGACGCGGGCCGGGCCCAGAGCACAGACATCGACGAGGTCAACCAGGCCGTGACCCAGATGGACGAACTGACCCGGCAGAATGCGGCCCGGGTGGCCCAGGCCGCCGACGCCTCGGCGTCCCTGCAATCGCAGGCGGCCGAACTGCTGCAAGCCGTGGGCGTGTTCCGCCTGCAGGATGAACGGCAGCCGGAAACGCCGTCCGCCCCGAGGGTGGCCGCTCCAGGGCGCGCCGCGCCGCTGGCCCTGGCCGGCGGCTGAGGCCAGGATTGCGCGAAACGCCTGCCGCCGGCAGGCGCTTCACCGTCCTTTGCAGGGCTGGGCTTTCATGGAAGAATCATTGTCTCCCATGGCTCCAGCCCCCTCACGACCATGACTCCCTTTGCTTCCATACTCGCTATCCTCGGTGCGCTGTGGCTCGGAGCCATGTTGCCGGGGCCAAGCTTCATCATCGTTGCGCGCAAGGCCATCGGCCAGTCGCGCTGGGACGGCCTGGCCTCGGCCTTCGGCATGGGTGCGGGCGGGATGCTGTTCGCCGGCCTGGCGCTGGCGGGCCTGTATTCCCTGCTGCAAAGCGTGGAATGGCTGTACGTCGCGCTGAAAATCGCCGGCGGCGCCTATCTGCTTTACGTCGCTGCCGGCATCTGGCGCAACGCCAGGCAGCCTTTTTCAATGCCCGGCAGCGGCGCGCCAGCATCGCGCAATGGACGTCGTTCCTTCTGGATCGGTCTCACGACCCAGTTGAGCAACCCCAAGACGGCCATCTGGTATGGCAGCATCTTCGCCGCCCTGCTGCCCCAGCATCCGCCGGCATGGACCTATGTCGCGCTGCCGCCCCTGGTGTTTCTGGTCGAATTCGGCTGGTATGCAATCGTGGCGCTCTGCTTTTCCACCAAGGGCCCGCGCGAGATTTACTTGCGGGCGAAGAAATGGATAGACCGGGCAGCGGCGGGGGTTATTTCGGCGTTGGGCTTGCGGCTTATTCTTAATGCGCCCAAAAACGGGCTTTAGGAAAAGTCGGGCTTCCGATGCGCGAAACGAGCAGCCGCCGCGGATAGAAGCCACACCGCGGGTGGCGCTCCCCTGCAGACAGGCAGAACCTACCGCAGCTTTTGCTGATAGAGTTCTTGCGCGCCCTCCAATGAAGCGCGCATTCCGTAAATCGTGCCACCGCCGCCACGGCTGAACCATAGTTCGTACTGCCACATCCCGTCCACGAAGACACGGGAGATCGTCCAGCCCGTTGGCCCCTGCCAGTAATAGTCGTCCCGCTGCGTCCATTCCTCGTCGATCATGCTCCGTCCCCTCTCGGCCGAAACCGGGCCGAATTGCGCTGCTGCCGACGTCAAATATACTGTATATTTGTACAGTAAATGAAGCCTCAGCATGACGGCAAGGGGTGTTGCGGAGATTGCCGGATGCAGGTATTCCTGGACTCAGCCCGGCAAGCGATTACGCAATCTGCATCTCACGCCGCGCCTGCTTGTCTGCATACATCAATTGATCTGCTTCCCTGAGGACGGCTTGCAGCGCGCTGGCCGATGGGTCGGCGTTCACAATGCCAAAGCTCGCGCCAGCGTAGTGAAAACTGCAGTCGTCCAAGGTGTACATGCCGCTTAGCAACGGGGCTAGCCGTGTGCGCATTGTTTCAACCACAGCATCAGCCGTTGGCCCTGACCTTCGGCCCAAGCCAACGACGACGAATTCGTCGCCCCCCCATCGACCCAGCACCTCCCCAGAACGCAGGCCAGCCGACAGACGCCGGCCAACCTCGATCAAGAATTTGTCGCCGATGTCGTGGCCGTAGGTATCGTTAATCGTCTTGAACCCATCCAGATCTATAAACGCGACTTGAACAGACCGCTGCGTCCGATTCGCTTCCGAGAAATATCGCTCCAACTCCGCCATGATCGCGCGCCGGTTCGGCAAGCCGGTAAGCGCATCATGGTTGGCGGCATGCCGTTCATCCTGGCGGCGGCTCACCATTTGCGCGACCACATGGCTGGAGAGAAGGATCAGGACCAGACCGACCATCGCCACCAATCCCGTCACCCAGATATGTCGCTTGCGCATAGGCGCCAGGTATTCGAGCGAGGCCAGCGTGATCAAGTGGTATTGCCCATTCGCCAGCGCCTGCCGTCTCACCAGATATGGCCTGCCATCGATGAACCAACGGCCGGATTGGATGGACCCGGGCATGGCGCGAATATCCAGGGGTTCGCCCGGGTCTTCATCGCCATCGGAAGGCAGTACCGAACCAACAGGTAAAAGCGCTGCGACATTACGCAGCATGAACGGCTCGGACGAGGCCGTGGTTACTCTTCCCTGGCGATTCACAACCAAGGCAATATGTCGCCCGGCCAGGTAGAGAGCCACATCTGGCGCGTCGAACTTTACGGTCACTGAGCCCTGCGGCACATCATTCGCGTCCTCGATACGGCTGGCGACGAAATACGATGGGCTCTTGTTCAGCCGGGCAATACCGAAATAGCTGCCGTAGCCATCGCGCAATGCGTCTTCGAGATAGGCCCGGCCCGAGTAGATCATGCCAACGATGCTATCGGGTTCTGCCCAGTTGCTGGCCGTCACCGTATCGTCCGACATATTGTTCATATAAATACGGGCGTATCGCAGGTCGCCGGCCAGTTCATTCATGAAGTCGCCCACCCTGCGCACCAATGGATCCCGCGTAAACAGGGCGGCTCGCTGCTCTCGGGACAAGTCGGCTACGCCGGGTGGATCCGTGCGGTATCGAATGGCAAGCTGGATCACTTGGCCCTGGCGAGCCACCATGTTCGCCACGCTGACCATCTCGGTAAATAACCGGTCCATGACGCGCGCGGTAATTCTTGCTTCGTATTCAGCGCTGGCAGCGAGACTGTCCAGCCGTGATGCCTCCGTTCCCTGAGACATCCATCGTGCAATACCTATCACCAACGCAAGCCACGCCAAAACCAGACCCAGCGTCACGCGACGCACCAGGGACCGGCTCTGCCGTTCACGTCTGCCTTGTCGCGACAATTCTTCGCTCACACGGTCCCCTGGTCCAAACCAACGTGCTTTGGCAATCATCGGCCAATCCGCCAATCGTGTTGAAAGGAATGGCCCGGCCGATCAACGGAACGCGGGCAAACCATTCCGCCACACAATAATGAACCGCCATGTTTCCATTATGCGTGGCTTACTTCAACATAATTCGGTGATTTACTGTGAACTGCGCAGAACGCACAGGCTTGGGTTAATGCGGACCCAACGGCTTACGCGGGTAGCGGAAGAGTCTTCGCGCATTTGCCATTGCCCGCGAAAACCATGTCCGAATGCATGGAGCTTGGCATGCTCCGGGTAAAACCCAAACAAAAAAGCCGCCAGATCATCGATCTAGCGGCTTTCTCTTTGCCGTGCTTGACAGCACTTTGCAGGAATTTGGTAGGCGGTATTGGAATCGAACCAACGACCTCCACGATGTCAACGTGGCGCTCTAACCAGCTGAGCTAACCGCCTGCAAAGAAGAAGAATTATATAGTGCTTTTTTAAACTATGCAAATCGTCTTGGAAGACATTTTGCATTTTTTATTGCGCTTCGAAGTTTGCGGCGTTTGCTTTGCATATGCCTTCAAGCTTCTCGCGCAACGCGTTTTGAAGAGCCTGTTCTGAGAACCCGGGGCGCCGCTTTTCAGCCTTGCCGCACTGCTTCAAACCGCCTGCACCGCACTACTAATTTCCCTTCAGCTTCGCGTCTGCCGCTTGCGCCGCAGCAACGAAGAACGAGATTCTATCAGAACTTTTGATTCCTCGCTCAAGCTCCACCCCGCTACTCACATCGACCGCCCAAGGACGCACCAACTCAACGGCCTGGCCGACGTTTTCAGCGTTCAAGCCGCCGGACAGGATCAGGGGCCGCGACACCGGATCGGCCCTCACCTCGTCAAGCAAGGCGTAGTCAAATCCATGGCCGCTGCCGCCGTAGCCCGCGCTGTAGCTGTCGAACAACCAGCCTGCGGCCTCGCCGTAGGCACGGCAGGTGGAGGCCAGGTTTTCCGCGGTATCCAGGCCGGGCGCGCCGGCACGGAATGCCCGCAGAAAGCGATGGCCATGGCGCGCGCAGTCCTGCGGCGTTTCATCACCATGGAACTGCAGCAGCTCCGGCTTGACCTGGTCCAGCACGGCCTGCACCTCGGCCTGCTCCGGATTCACGAACAAGGCCACCACATCGACAAAGGCCGGCACCATGCGCCGCAACTGGGCCGCGCGCGCGGGCGTCACGCAGCGCTTGCTCTTGGCGTAGAACACAAAGCCGATCGCATCGACGCCCGCCGCCACGGCGGCGTCGATGTCCTGTTCACGGGTCAATCCACAGATCTTGATGCGTGTGCGCATGAAACTCTTCGCTTCCTGGCCGCCCTGCGCGGCCGGTCACTTCAGTATATCCGGCGTGCAGGCAGCGCCTACGCGGCCGGCTGGCCCAGGGTGGCCACGAGATTGTCGAAACTGCCTTCGGCCAGGCGGAACCAGGGAGTTTCCTTGTCGCGGAACGCCGCCATGCTGTCGTAGAGCTTCTTGAACATGGGATCCTTGGCGCTCATTTCCTGGTAGGCGGCAAGCGAGGCCTCGTAGCTCGCCTGCAGGACCGGCTTGGGAAACGCCTTCAACTGCGCGCCGCGCGAAACCAGGCGGCGCAGCGCGTCCGGATTGCCGGCATCATACTTGGCGATCATGTTGGCAGTCGCCATGCGGCACGCCAGCGCCAGGGCGGACTGATACGGCTTGGGCAGTTCATCGTGAGCGTCCTGGTTCACATACAAGGACAATTGCAGCGTGCCCGCCCACCAACCCGGAAAGTAGTAATTCCTGGCCACTTTGTAGAGCGCCAGGTTCTCATCGTCATAGGGACCTATCCACGCAACGGCGTCCACCACGCCCTGCTCCAGCGCGGCATACGCTTCGGCCACCGGCACGTCCACGGGCGTGGCGCCCATCCGCGCCAGCACATGGCGGGCAAAGCCGCCGGCCTTCACCTTGAGCCCGCGCAAATCGTCCACGGTCTTGATTTCCCCGCGAAACCAGCCGCCCATCTGCGCGCCGGTATAGCCGCAGGGAAAGTTCAGGATGTTGTACTTGTCGAACAGCACCCGCGTGAGCGCCAGGCCTTCGCCTTGCGTCATCCACGCATTCATCTGCCGCGTGTTCAAACCGAAAGGCACGCCGGCGTCAAAGCACAGCGCCGGGTCGATATCGAAGTAGCGGGTCGATGCCGTATGGCCGCAATCGACAACGCGGTGCTGCACGGCTTCCAGCACCTGGCCCGGTTGCACCAGGTCGCCGGCGGGAAAGATCTCGATGCTGAAGCGTCCGTCGGTCACCTCGTTCACGTAGCGCGCCACGTCTTCGGCGCCAGCGAACAAGGTCGGAGACTCGTTGGGAAAACTGGAGGCCAGCCGCCATGCGACCTTGGCTGGGGCTGCCACCACCGCCGGCGCTTCGGGCGCGGCGGCCGGGGCCGGGGCCGGCGGCGGGGTGGGCGCGGCCTCTTGCGGACCCGACGGCGGTTCCGACGGAGCCGGGCTGGCATTTTCCTCGGCCAACGGAACTTCCTGCGCGAACGCCGGAGCGACCAGGGCGGCGCCGCCCAAGGCAGTCTGCTTCAAAAACGCGCGGCGTTGCATGGCAAGAGCCTCCATTGGATACGGGCAGGTATCGCCGTTGCCGGCGGCATCCCTAATAGGTTTGAGTAAACGGCGACAGCAACTGCGATCCCCCGTCGAGTTCATGCAAACCGAACTCTTCCGGATAATCGATGGCGGACAGGTACAGCCCATCGGGCGCGAACGTCGGCGCGCCCAGCTTGCGGTCGCGCCAGGACAGCAACTGCGCCATCCAGTCCACCGGCTCGCGCCCCTGCCCGATCTGCAACAGCGCGCCCATGATGTTGCGCACCATATGATGCAGGAAGGCATTGGCCTTCAGCGTGAACACCAGGAACGGCCCGCGCTCATCGATGTCCAGCCGGTACAGATGGCGCACGGGATGCTTGGCCTGGCACTGCGAAGAACGGAAGCTGGAAAAGTCGTGCTCGCCCAGCAAGGCGTTCGCCGCGGTCCGCATGGCATCGACGTCCAGCGGCTGGAAACACCAACCCGCCCGGCCGGCCCACAGCGCTGGCCGCACCCGGCCGCGCCACAACAAGTACACGTAGGTTCGGGCGCGCGCCGAAAAACGCGCATGGAATTCGTCCGACACGGGCTGCGCCCACTGGACCGAAATGCTGGGCGGCAGGAAGGCGTTCACCCCCCGGACCCAGGATTCCATCCGGCGGTCAAGCCCGGTGTCCAGATGGACCACCTGCATCGCGCCGTGCACGCCGGTATCCGTGCGGCCAGCGCAAATCGTCGCGACCGGCCCTTGCACGCCACAAAAACTACCCAGCGCGGCTTCCAGCGTGTCCTGCACCGTTTGTCGGTGCGGCTGTGTCTGCCAACCCTGCCAGGCGGAGCCGTCATACGCCAGCCCCAATGCAACTCTAGACATGTATCAAACCCGTGGCCCGCCGACACGGCGCGGTTCGTCCGTGGGCGGTTCGTCCAGGTCGAGATTGATGCTACCGAGCTTGCGGTTCAGCGCCGCCGTATCCAGCGCTGGCTCGTTGAATTCATAGGTTTCCTCGTCATCGTCTCCACGCCGCGCGCCCGCCCGACGCAATAGCCATGCAATGGCGAATGCGATCAGCGCGAGCACCGCCGTGACGATGACGAGCAGATTATCGGCCAGCCACGCAGGCATGTCCGAGGTGAGATCCTTCTCTGCCGGCTTGCCGGCAGCCTGGTCCGACGAGGACGCCTCTGGAGCGGTTGCGGCGGAAGATGTGCCAGCGGCGCCTGGGGCGCTTGCACTGCCTGCCGCCCCGGTAGCGCCTGCCGCGCCCGAAGCGCCTGCCGCGCCCGGAGTGCCTGCCACACCCGAAGCACCTGCCACACCCGGAGTACCTGCCGCGCCCGGAGTACCTGCCGCGCCCGGAGTGCCTGCCGCACCCGGAGCACCTGCCGCACCCGAAGTACCTGCCGCGCCCGAAGTACCTGCCGCGCCCGGAGTGCCTGCCGCACCCGGAGTACCTGCCGCACCCGAAGTACCTGCCGCACCCGAAGTACTTGCCGCACCCGA
>NZ_MTLG01000061.1 GCF_002192695.1 Achromobacter xylosoxidans | reverse complement strand
CAGTGCGGTGTCTTCGGTGACGGAAGCGGTGTCGGGCTTGGCTTCAGGGACGGTGTCGGTGATCTGGATAACCAGGTCATTGCTACGGGTCTCGCCGGCGAAGTCCGTGACGGAAACCTGGAAGAGGTCGCGGACCGAATCGTCGCCATTAGAGTGATCGGCAGCTCCGCCAGTCTCCTGGTAGGAGTAAGTGATCTTGCCAGTGGTGGCGTCGTAATTGGTGATGGTCAGCACCCCCTTGTCGGTGGTGATGACTACCGGGTTGGCGGCGCTGGCGTTGCTGACGTCCTTGCCGCCGACCGTAACCTTGTTGATGCCAGCCTCGGCGGATACGGTCACGGAGCCAGTGACCGTGGCGCCAGAGGCTTCGGCCACATTGTTGTGGCCTGCGGTAACGTCGCCGTCGCTGTCCTCAGGCGTGATCACTGGAGGAGCGTCGGTCTGGCCGGTTACCGTAATGGTCAGGGTGGCAGTGCTGGTCGCGCCTTGCGCGTCGGACACGGTGTACGTGATCGACGTGGTCGCCGTCTGGCCGTCGTTCAAGTACTGGAACGACGTGCCGGGATTGAACGTGTATGTGCCGTCGGCCTTCAGCGTGAACGTGCCGCCATTCGAGCCGACGACAGGCTGGCCGACGTCGGCGTCGACGCCGTTGACCTGCGAGACGTGGATCTTGTCGCCGTCCGGATCGCTATCGTTGCCCAGCACGCCTTCGGTGACGTGGTCAACGACCAGGGGCTTGTCTTCACCGGTGGTGCCTTCGTCATTGGCGGCGACCGGGACGGGGTTGCCCACAGTCCAGACGAAGGTCTGGGAGACGGTTGCGCCCGACTTGTCGGTGGCGGTTACGGTGATGAGGTACTCGCCCTTGACGCCCGTGTTGGTGTGATCGGACGCCCAGTTGGCGAACTGGCCGGTGAAGGTGCCGGTGGTGGGGTCGAACTTCAGGCCGCCGGGGATGTGGTCGACCGAGTAGACCAGGGATTCGCCGTCGTCGAGGTCGCTGAAGAAGCCGGACAGGTTGTAGTTGACGACATCGCCGTCCATGTTGTCCTGGTTCTGCAGGGCAACTGCGGTCGGCGCGTCGTTGGTGCCGGTGATTTCGACCGTCAGCGTGGCGGAGCTGGTGCCGCCTTGGCCGTCCGTGACGGTGTAGGTGATCGAGCTGGTCGCCGTTTGGCCAACAGCCAGATGCTGGAAGGCGTTGCCGGGGTTGAACGAGTACGAGCCGTCGGGGTTCAGGGTGAACGTGCCGCCGTTGGAGCCGGCCGTCGGCGTGCCGACGTTGCCGGTGGCGCCGTTGACCTGCGAGACGGTCAGGGTATCGCCGTCCGGGTCGACGTCGTTGGCCAGGACGCCGTTTTGGGCGTCGACGTTGAGCGTGGTGTCCTCATCCGTGGCGCCGTTGTCGTTGGCCGCCGTCGGTGCGGGATTGGTGACGTCCCAGTTGAAGTCCTGGGACGTCGTGGCGCCGGACGGGTCGGTGGCGGTCACCGTCACCGTGTAGACGCCATTGTTGCCGCCTTGCGAGGCGGAATGGTCGATGGTGCCGGTGATGATGCCGGTGTTCGGGTCGATGGTCAGGCCGGGCGGCAGGCCGGTGGCGGTAAAGGTGAGCTTGTCGCTGGTGTCCGGGTCCGAGAAATGGCTGGAGACGTTGTAGCTCACGCCGGTCTGGGCGTCGATGCCCGAGGTATCGGCGATGGAGGTGGACACCGGGCCGTCGTTGGTGCCGGTGATCGTCACGACGACGGTGGCCGTGGAGGTGGCGCCGCTGGGATCCGTGATGGTGTACGAGATGGTGCTGGTGGCCGTTTCGCCCACGGCCAGGTGGCCGTATTCGTTACCCGGGTTGAAGACGTAGCTGCCGTCGGGCAGAACCGTGAAGGCGCCACCGTTGCTGCCGTTGACCGTGATCCCGGCTGGGGTCATCGGGCGGCCGCTGACCGAGACGATGGCCAGCGGGTCGCCGTCGGGATCCGAGTCGTTCAGCAGCAGGTTGCCGCGCACCAGGCTGTTCTGCTCGCCGCTGCCGGTATCGTTCAGCGCGTTGGGCGGAGTGTTGACGGTGGCCGGGGTGGCCTCATCGTCGCCGCCGGCGCCGGTGCCGGACAGGCGGGGCAGGATCTCCTGGCCTCGGCTGGGGTTCGGGTAAGCCAGGTCGAGCGGCGTGGTGGTTTCCAGGATGCGGGCCAGGCGCACGAAGCTGCTGCCGCCATCGGCGCCGCCGGCGGACAAGACTGCAGCGGTGGGATCCAGTTCATCGAACGGGTCGCGGCCGTCGCGCAGGGCGGCCAGCAAGCGGTCGGAGTCGGTGCCGGAGGGCGGAGCCACTGCCGCTTCGGACGGGTCGGCCAGGGGGCCGGTCATGTCGCCGGTCACGGCAACCTCGCGGCCTTCGCCGATGACGATAGGCATGCCGTTTTCGACCTGAAGCGAAACCGTGGCGCCCGAGGCAGTGACGACGTCGCTGCCTGCGGGGACCTTGCTGCCTTGATGCAGTTCAGTCAGGGAACCGTCGCTATTGCGTATCCACGCGCGACCGGAGATTTCGTTGACGACTGCGGGAGAAGTGTTGGCCATGTTGGTTCCGATTCAGGGAGTTATCCAAGATGGCCAGATACTAGATTGCGCCGCCGGCGCGGGATATTGTCCTCAAGGACAGTATCAGGAAGTAATTTTGATTTTGGCGTCGGCGGGGGCAGAAATGCCGTGAACGAGCAGGGCGAGCTGCAGGCGGTCGGTTACGCCCAGCTTTTCGAAAACGGCTGACAGGTGGGCCTTGACCGTGCGTTCGGTAATGCCCAGGGCTTCGGCGATCTGCGCATTGGCCTGGCCGCTGGAGGCATAGCGGGCGACGGTGATTTCACGCTCCGTCAGCACGCCGCCGTCCCAGGAGTGCGCGTCCTGGGCGCGTTCGGCGACCAGCTTGAGCAGCCGCGACACCAGCGAACGGCCCATCCAGATGCCGCCGGAAGCGACGACTTCCAGCGCCTGCGACAGCGAGGCAGCGGAGGCATAGCCATGGCAGTAGCCATGGGCGCCGGCGCCCAGGGCCCGGGTGCCTTGCTCGTCGTTCGGACTGGGGCTGGCGACAACCACGTGCAGGTCCGCCAGGGTCGTGGTCCAGATGGGGTCTTGCCAGGACGGCAGCCGGGGCAGGTCCGCATCCAACACCGCCAGCGTGCGGCCCTGTTCGCGCCAGCGTTGCAGGTCGGCCAGGCCGCGCCCGCGGGCCGCCAGCCAGCGGGCCGGGTTCAGGCCGCGCCAATGCTGCCACAACAGGTCGTCGTGCGTAATCAACAGAACAGGAACGGGTTTCATAAAGCCTTGCAGCCCTCCTTTAACGTTCGGTAAAGGCATTCGCCTTGGCGCGCAGTATGGGCTTGAGCAGGTACTGCAGCACCGTGCGCTTGCCAGTCAGGATATGAACCTCCGCCACCATCCCGGGGATGATGGGCAACAGTTTGTCGCCTACCGTGCTGCGGTCCGTGCGGACCCGCACCACATAGTAGGAATTGCCTTTCTCATCGGTCACGGTGTCCGCGCCGATCTGTTCCACCTTGCCTTCCAGCCCGCCGTAGATGGCGAAGTCGTAGGCCGTGAATTTCACTTCCGCCTTCTGGTCGGCATGCAGGAAGCCGATGTCGCGCGGCTGGATGCGGACTTCGAGCAGCAGCGTGTCGTCCTTGGGCACGATCTCGATGATGTCCTTGCCGGGCTGGACCACGCCGCCAACCGTGTTGTTGAACAAGGTCTTGACCGTGCCGCGCACCGGGGCGCGGACCTCGGCCAGCTTCACGCGGTCGGCCAACGCCAGCTTGCCCTGGCGCAGGGTGGCCAGTTTGGTGTTGGTTTCCGACAGCTCGTTGCGGGCCTGGTTGCGGATGTTCAGCTCGGCTTCCTGCAGCTTGCTTTCGGCTTCCTTGATGGAAGCCTGGAAGCGGTCGATCTGGGCTTCGGCGCCTTTTTGCTCACCGCAGTAGCGGGCCACGTCGCGTTGCAGGCGCAGCAGGTCGACTTCGGACACCGCGCCGCTCTTGAGCAGAGGACGGGTCACCTGCAGTTCGCGCGAGGTGAGGCCGCAGCTGGCCGCGGCCTGGTCGCGTTTGGCTATTGTTTCGCGCAGGTCTTCCTGGCGTTGCTTGAGCTGTTCGCGGGCGACGTTGACCGTGGCGTTCAATTCGGTGGTGCGGGCCTGCCACGCATTGCGCTCCATTTCCACCAGTCCTGGCGCCTGCGTCAGCACTTCCTCGGGAGCCACGAAGGGCTCGCCGGTGGCCAGGGCCTGCAGACGGGCCGCCTTGGCGAGCAGGGAGAGGTATTCGGCGTTGTTTTCGCCCAGGGACGAGGCGAACCGGGTGGAGTCGATCTTCAGCAGGATTTCTCCGGCCTCGACTTCCTGGCCCGGACGCACCAGGATTTCCTCGACGATACCGCCGTCCAAGCTCTGGATGATCTGAACCTGGCGCGACGGCACGACCTTGCCTTCGCCCCGTACGACTTCGTCGATGCTGCCGGTGCCGGCCCAAAAAAGCAGTCCGCCAGTGGCCAGCAGGCTTACCCACAGAAGAATGCGCGAGCCACGCGCCTGCGATTCGTGGATGACCCATTCCGCGTTGCCGACGTAGTCGGAGCGTTGCTGGGGTTTGCCTTTTTCGGCTCCGTCCAGCAGGCGGTCGAAGAAGAACACAAACACGCCGCGAAGCTTGCGCCACAAGCTTCCAAACAGGCCGTGCCGGGTTTCGCCAGGATTGTTCAGCATGGTTTCCTCAGCTTCCGCGTCCGACGCGTCCTTGACGCAGTGCTTCGACAACTTGCTCCTTCGGACCGTCGGCGACGATATGGCCGTTGTCGATCACGATCAGGCGGTCGACCAGGTCCAGCAGCGCGGTGCGGTGCGTGACCAGCAGGATCGTCTTGGTGGCGCTGGCTTCGCCCAGGCGCTTGCGCAACTGCGCTTCGCTCTGGTGGTCCATGTTGCTGCTGGGCTCGTCGAGCAGCAGAATGGGAGGATCGTTGATCAGGGCGCGAGCCACCGCCACCGACTGGCGCTGGCCGCCGGACAGGGATTCGCCGCGTTCACCGATGATCATGTCGAAGCCGTCGGGATGCAGGTTGGCGAAGTCCGTGACGCCGGCCATGTTGGCGGCCGCCAGGATGCTGGCGTCGTCGGCGTAGGGCGCGCCCATGGCGAGGTTGTGCTTCAGGCTGCCGTAGAACAGCAAAGGGTCCTGCGGCACGTGGCCGATGGCGCGCCGCACGTCGGCGGGATCGATCTGCCGCACGTCGACGCCATCCAGCAGGACCGCGCCCTCGGTGGGTTGATACAGCGCCAGGGCCAACTTTTCCAGCGTGGTCTTGCCGGAGCCGATGCGGCCGATGATGCCGACCTTTTCGCCCGGCTTCAGCTTGAAGGACACTTTCTTCAGCACGGGCTGCTTGCTGCCGGGATAGCTGAAGGTCACGTCGCGGAATTCAATGCCGCCATGGAAGACCGGGCGATGCAGGAATTCGGCTTCCGCCGGACGTTCGATCGGGAGCTTCATGTAGTTGTCGATCGAACCCAGCGAGGTGCGTGCGTTCTGATACTGCATCAGCAGTCCGGCCACTTGGCCGAGCGGGGCCAGGCAGCGCCCGGCGATCATGGAGGCAGCGATGATGCCGCCCATGGAAATGGCGGATTCCTGGGCCTGGTAGACGCCGATGATGACGACGGAGATCGAAACCAGTTGCTGGATCGCCTGCACGAAGCCGACCGTCGACGACGAAATCAGCTTCAGTTTGCCGCCGGTCAGGGCGATGTACTCGGTGGCGCGCTCCCAGTTGCGTTGGATGGATCCCTGCGCGTTGAGCGTCTTTACGGACTCCAGGCCGGTCAGGGCCTCGACCAGGGTCGCGTTGCGCTGCGACGAGGCCTGGTAGGAGGCCATGGTGAGGGATTCCATGCGGGCTTGCGCGGCCAGCGACACCAGCAGGATCAACACGATCGCGACCAGGGGCGGAAGGATCATCCAGGGCGAGATCCAGGCCAGCGCCAGCAGGAACAGCAGAATGAAGGGCAGGTCGACCAGGGTGGTGATGGTGGCCGACGCGATGAAGTCGCGAATGGATTCGAATGAACGCAGGTTGGCGGCGAAGGAACCCACCGATACCGGCCGGCCTTCCATGCGCAGGTCCAGCACGCGTTCCATGATCTGTGCGGACAGGCGCACGTCGACCCGTTTGCTGGCACTGTCCACTACGTGGGAGCGCGCGGTGCTCAGGATCATGTTGAAGATTACGACCAGGGTGATGCCGATGGCCAGCACCCAGAGCGTCTCGACGGCGTTGTTCGGCACGACGCGGTCATACACGTTCATGGTGAACAGCGGCATCGCCATCGCGAAGATGTTGATCAGCAGGGCGGCGATCAGGGCGTCGCGGTACAGGCGCCGGTTTTCCATGATGGCGGCCCAGAACCAATGGCGCTCGCGGACCTTGGCGACTTCGGGCGCGCGCGCGTCGAAGCGGAATTGCGGGCGGACGAAACACACCACTCCGGTGTATTGCGCCGACAGCTCGGCGGCGCTCATTTCCATCGAGCTGCCGCCCAGCTCGGGGTGGCTGACGACGTAGTTTTCGCCGTCTTTCTTCAGCAAAAGGCAGGCGCGCTCACCGTTGAGCAGCAGGATCGCTGGCAACAGATCCTGCGAGATGCTGTCCAGCGTACGCTTGACCACGCGGGCAGAGAGCTGTGCGCGCGCGGCGGCGCGCGGCAGCAATGCTGGCGTCAGCTTGTGTTCTTCCAGCGGCAGGCCGGCCGACAGCGCCTGGGCCGTCGCCGTCACGCCATGCAGCCGGGTGATTTCAACAAGGCAATCCAGCAGCGGATCGTCGTGCGCCGCGCGCGCGTCAGCGCGCCACTCCCGGGCCGCCATTTCAGATAACTTGTCCATCTTCGTCATCCAGCAGGTCGAGGTGTTCGGAGAGGCGCGCGCGCTGTTGCTTGCGCTGGGTCAGCTTTTGTTGAGCCTGGATAGGCAGGTCAGTCATACGCAAGGTGCCATTGGCTATCAGCGCGTCGATCAGGTCTTCCAGGACGCGGACGAAGTCCGCGTCCAGTTGTGAGAAATCGTTGCCCTGTTTCTGCATATGGTCTCCTTGCGCTTGCTTCGCCTAGGGTTTGGCCTTGGGCGAGTTTACCGGGATGAACGTCGGCGGCAGGTTGCCCTCGTTGTATTGCACGCGCACGGGCGCCAGACGGGCGGAGTCGGGGATCGTCGAATTGCAGAGCTTGATCACGTCGTCGGAGACTTCCAGCTTGCCGTTTTCCTCTGGCATTTCATTGCGCGCCGGCTGCAGCGCCAGGGCCGGCAGCAGCGCGTGCGACAGTGCCAGCCAGCGGTATTGCGCGATCTGCAGGTCATACAGGGCGTTGGTCAGGGCGCGGCGCGATTCGAACAGTTCGTTTTCCGTGTCCAGCAGGTCCAGCAGCGAACGCTGGCCGATCTGGAACTGCTGGCGATAGGCTTCACGCACCTTGGTGGTGGCGACTTCGTGGTCGCGCAGGAAGGGCAGCTTCTGATTCAGGCTGGCCACGTTGTTCCAGGCCACGGCCAGGTCCTGCTGCACATTGCGGCAGGTGTAGTCGCGGATATCGCGCGCGGCGTAGGACTGCGCCGAGGTCTGGCGCACGCGGGCGGAATCGGAACCGCCGCGATACAGGTTGTAGCTCATGACGAGCTGCACGCTGGAGTTCTGGATGTCGCGGTTTTGCGGCGTCGGGTCGTTCTGGTCGCGGCCGGTGGCGGCCACGAATTCGAACTTGGGCGAGAACGCGCCCTTGGATGAGGCGACGCCAGCCTGTGCAGCCTGCAAACCGGCCTGCTTGGACAGGAAGCTGGGGTTGCGGCGCAGCGACTCGTTGAAGTTGGCCGGCTTGACCGGCAGCTTGCCGCTGATATCGGGCGTGGGCTGCATCGATTCAGGGGGCAGGGCGCCGGTGACGCGCTGGAAGCGCTGCTGCACGTCCAGCAGGTTGGCGGTCTCGGTCATCAGGTTGGTCTGGGCCAGCGCCAGGCGCCCGCCGGCCTGTTCCAGGTCGACCCGGCGTCCCACGCCCGATTCGGCGCGCTCATTGATCTGCTTGAGCGTTTCTTCGTGCAGGGTGTAGTTCTGGCGGGCCAGCAGCTCCATGTCGCGGTAGCGTTGCAGGTCGATGTAGGCCTGCACCGCGCCGAATGCGGTGTTGTCGCTGGTGGCCAACAAGTCGTAGAAACGCGCCAGTTTGTCGAAGCCAGCCTGCTTGACGTCGTTGCTGGTGCGGAAGCCGTCAAAAATCAGCTGGCGCAGTTCCACGCTGTAGCCGGGGCGGCTCCATTGTTGCGACCCGACTCCGGGCACGTTGTTGCGGTACTCGCGACCCACATAGCCTTGCGCATTGATCTGCGGGAAGAACGCGCCGCGAGCAACCGCCTGGCCTTCCAGCGAAGCCTGGAAATCGTGGTACTTGGCCTGGATTTCCGGGTTGCTGAGCAGGGTCTGTTCGACAACCTGGTTCAGGGTGACCCCAGCTGTCCCGGAACCGGGAGCGGCTGACTGTGCAAATGCCGCAGGAACGAATGCCAGGGCAAGGACCGAAGTCGTGCTTTTGAGCAAAAACGAAGCCATAGTGATTATTCGCGAGTCGAGTTAGGAATTAATGGCCGCCATATTGTGTGGAAATGTCAGATTTGACGAGTCAATATTTGTTAATTCTTGACGAAGTTTTCCAGTCGGCAGTTTGAGTTTCTTCGCGCATCATCTCTTAATTAGCTTGAATTTGCACTAATTTCGCTGTATCCCGGATTTTTGATCCGGTTTAATGCAGGATAAATGCGGTTTATTGCGCTTTATTTCGCAAATTGGGCGACCACAATGAACAACGATTATATCGGTTTGATAATTTTGTATCTGTTTTAAATACCCGAATTTGTATCTGTAACTGTTTGGCTGTGGTTCGCTTGGGGTAGGGAAGTAGGACGAATTGACCCCCTGTGATTTCCTAGCATGGTAGTGTTGATACTGGTATATAAGGTGTAATTGTACTAGGTTGAGACCCTGTGCATAATTCGTTCATGCCGCAGTGGCTGGCGCTCGGGGGTCGTATTTCGAACCGCGCGCGGCACGAGCCGGATTGTCTATTTGCAGAGCGCATCCATGGCCCAAACTCTTTACGACAAACTCTGGGACGCCCACGTCGTCCATCAGGAATCAGACGGCACCTGTCTGCTCTATATCGATCGCCACCTGGTGCATGAAGTCACCAGTCCCCAGGCGTTCGAAGGTCTGGCGATGGCCGGTCGCAAGCCGTGGCGCACGGGCGCCAACCTGGCGGTGGCGGACCACAACGTGCCGACGCTGAACCGCGCCCAGGGCATCGACGATCCGATTTCCCGCCTGCAGGTGGATACGCTGGACGCCAACTGCGACAAGTACGGCATCACCGAATTCCGCATGAATGACCTGCGCCAGGGCATCGTGCACGTGATCGGCCCGGAGCAGGGCGCGACCCTGCCTGGCATGACCGTCGTCTGCGGCGACTCGCACACCAGCACGCACGGCGCCCTGGGCGCCTTGGCCTTCGGCATCGGCACCTCCGAAGTCGAGCACGTGCTGGCGACCCAGACGCTGCTCATGAAGAAAGCCAAGAGCATGCTGATCAAGGTCGACGGCGAATTGCCCTTTGGCTGTACGGCCAAGGACGTGGTCCTGCACATCATCGGCATCATCGGCACGGCCGGCGGCACGGGCTACGCCATCGAGTTTGCCGGCAGCACGATCCGCGCCCTGTCCGTCGAAGGCCGCATGACCGTCTGCAACATGGCCATCGAAGCCGGCGCCCGCTCCGGCATGGTGGCGGTGGATGACAAGACCATCGAATATTTCCGCGGCCGTCCCTTTGCACCCACGGGCGTGCTCTGGGACCAGGCGGCGGGCTACTGGCGCACCCTGCACACCGACCAGGGCGCCAAGTTCGACGCCGTGGTGGAAATCAATGCCCGCGACATCAAGCCGCAAGTCACCTGGGGCACTTCCCCCGAAATGGTGCTGCCGGTGGATTCCCGCGTGCCCGATCCCGATCGCGAAAAAGACGACGTGCGCCGCAGCGGCATGGAGCGCGCCCTGCAGTACATGGGCCTGAAGCCCAACACGCCGCTTACCGACATCCGCGTGGACCGCGTGTTCATCGGCTCGTGCACCAATTCGCGCATTGAAGACTTGCGCGCGGCCGCCGCCGTGGCGCGCGGCAAGCATGTGGCGTCGAATGTGCGCCAGGCCATGGTGGTGCCGGGCTCGGGCCTGGTCAAGCAACAGGCCGAGCGTGAAGGGCTGGACAGGATCTTCATCGAGGCGGGCTTTGAATGGCGCGAACCGGGCTGCTCCATGTGCCTGGCGATGAATGCCGACCGCCTGGAACCCGGCGAGCGTTGCGCTTCGACCTCGAACCGCAACTTTGAAGGCCGCCAAGGGCAGGGCGGGCGCACCCATCTGGTCAGCCCGGCCATGGCCGCCGCCGCCGCTGTCGCCGGCCATTTCGTCGACGTCCGCACTTTCCGTTAAGCGTCAAGCACCGAGTACCGACATCATGCAAGCATTTACCACTCACGAAGGCCTGGTGGCTCCGCTCGATCGCGAAAACGTCGACACGGACCTCATCATCCCCAAGCAGTTCCTCAAGTCCATCAAGCGCACCGGCTTCGGCCCGAATCTGTTCGACGAGCTGCGCTATCTGGATCACGGCGAACCCGGCATGGACAACAGCAAGCGTCCGCTGAATCCGGATTTCGTGCTGAACCAGCCGCGCTACCAGGGCGCTTCCGTGCTGCTGGCGCGCAAGAACTTCGGCTGCGGCTCCAGCCGCGAGCACGCGCCCTGGGCGCTGACGCAGTTCGGTTTCCGCGCCATCATTGCGCCGTCCTATGCCGACATCTTCTTCAACAACAGCTTCAAGAACGGCCTCTTGCCGATCGTCCTGTCCGAACTGGAAGTCTCGCGCCTGTTCGACGAAGTGAAGGCCTTCCCCGGCTACAAGCTGCGCGTCGACCTGGACCGCCAGGTCGTGGTGGCGGCGGACGGGCGAGAGATGGGCTTCGACATCGAACCCTTCCGCAAGTACTGTCTGTTCAATGGCTTCGACGATATCGGCCTGACCCTGCGCCAGTCGGACAAGATCCGCGCCTTCGAGGCGGAGCGCCTGGCTCGCCACCCGTGGCTGGAAAGCCGCCCCATCGCCTGATGCCGCCATTATTCTGATTACAGGATCGTTTTCGTATGACTCACAACATCGCAGTCTTGCCGGGTGACGGCATCGGCCCGGAAATCGTCGAGCAGGCCGTGCGCGTCCTGAAGGCGCTGGACGTCTCGTTCGAGATCAAGCAAGCGCCCGTGGGCGGTGCCGCCTTCGATGCGTTCGAGCACCCGCTGCCGCCGGCCACGCTGAACCTGGCCAAGGAATCGGACGCCGTGCTGTTCGGCGCCGTGGGCGACTGGAAGTACGACAGCCTGCCGCGCGAGTTCCGCCCCGAGCAGGCCATTCTGGGCCTGCGCAAGGCGCTGGGCCTGTTCGCCAACCTGCGTCCGGCCATTCTGTATCCGGAGCTGGCCAGCGCCTCGTCGCTCAAGCCCGAGATCGTGTCCGGCCTGGACATCCTGATCATCCGCGAACTGACCGGCGATATCTATTTCGGCACGCCGCGCGGCGTGCGCTCGTCGCCCGACGGCGCCTTCACGGGCGAGCGCGAAGGCTACGACACCATGCGCTACGCGGAATCCGAAGTGCGCCGCATCGCGCGCATCGGCTTCGAATCGGCCCGCAAGCGCGGCAAGAAGCTGTGCAGCGTGGACAAGGCCAACGTGCTGGAGACCTCGCAGTTCTGGCGCGACATCGTCATCGAAGTGGCGCGCGAGTATCCCGACGTGGAGCTGTCGCACATGTACGTCGACAACGCCGCCATGCAGCTGGTGCGCAACCCGCGCCAGTTCGACGTCATCGTGACCGGTAACCTGTTCGGCGACATCCTGTCGGACGAGGCCGCCATGCTGACCGGCTCGATCGGCATGCTGCCCTCGGCTTCGCTGAACGCCGGCGGCCAGGGCCTGTATGAACCCAGCCATGGCTCCGCGCCTGATATCGCCGGCCAAGGCATCGCCAATCCGCTGGCGACCATCCTGTCCGCGGCCATGCTGCTGCGCTATTCGCTGAATCTGGCGCCGCAGGCCGACCGCATCGAGGCCGCCGTGCGCCGCGTGCTGGCCGACGGCCTGCGCACCGCCGACATCTTCGAGCCGGGCACGACCAAGGTCGGCACGTCGCAGATGGGCGACGCGGTGCTGAAGGCGCTGGCCTGATCTTTCGCGGGATCCAGCCGCCGTTTACGGCGGCCGAGTCGGCACCAGACCAGGGGCGGCCCAGCCGGGCCGCCCCTGGTTTTGCTGTTGTGGCGTCGCCGCGAAAGCGCGTTGTATCCACTGCGGCCCCTATTATTTCTAGCTGCGCCGCAACATCCGGCCGTGCATTCTGATAAATTGTTGAATTGCACGGCTTTTTCCCCTGGACCCTAGTCTCCACACCTTTAAAGAGCGATTGAAATGAATCAAGCAGTAGGCCTTGTCGGCTGGCGCGGTATGGTCGGCTCGGTGCTCATGCAACGCATGCGCGACGAGAACGACTTCGCACTGATCGAACCGGTGTTTTTCTCCACCAGCAACGCTGGCGGCGCCGCGCCCACTTGGGCCACTGGCGCAGGTCCGCTGCAAGACGCCTACAACATTGATGCTCTGAAAAAACTGCCGATCATCGTGACCGCGCAAGGCGGCGACTACACCTCCGAGGTCTATCCGAAGCTGCGCGGCGCGGGCTGGAACGGCATCTGGATCGATGCCGCCAGCACGCTGCGCATGGCTGACGATGCCATCATCGTGCTGGACCCGGTCAACCGTCCGGTGATCGACGCGGCGCTCAAGCGCGGCGTGCGCAACTTCATCGGCGGCAATTGCACCGTCAGCTGCATGCTGATGGGCCTGGCCGGCCTGTTCAACAACGACCTGGTGGAATGGATGACCTCCATGACGTACCAGGCGGCCTCCGGCGGCGGCGCGCAGCACATGCGCGAACTGCTGACCCAGTTCGGCGAGATCAATCAATCGGTCAAGTCCTTGCTGGACGACCCCGCGTCGGCCATCCTGGAAATCGACCGCGGCGTGTTGGCCAAGCAAAAGGATCCGGCGCTGCCCCACGAGCACTTCGGCGTGCCGCTGGGCGGCAACCTGATTCCCTGGATCGACAAGGATCTGGGCAACGGCATGTCCAAGGAAGAGTGGAAGGGCGAGGTCGAGACCAACAAGATCCTGGGTCGCGGCGCCGCCTTCGGCACGCCCGCCACGCCGATCGACGGCCTGTGCGTGCGTATCGGCGCGATGCGCTGCCACAGCCAGGCGCTGACCATCAAGCTCAAGCGCGATGTGCCGCTGGACGAGATCGAAGCGCTGATCGCCGAAGGCACGCAGTGGGCCAAGGTCGTGCCCAACACCAAGGAAGCGACGGTTTCCGCGCTGACCCCGGTCGCCGTCACCGGCACGCTGGATATTCCGGTGGGCCGCCTGCGCAAGCTGTCGATGGGCTCGCAGTACCTGGGCGCCTTCACCGTGGGCGACCAACTGCTGTGGGGCGCCGCCGAGCCGCTGCGCCGCATGCTGCGTATCGCGCTGGCCGAAGCCTGATGCCGTTGCAGGCGGTATTTGCCGCCGTCTGATCAAATATGCAAGGCAAGCAAGGGCACCTCAGGGTGCCCTTGTCGTTTGCGCGGCTTGTTCGCGCCATGTCGGCGGACAGGCCCGCCAACAAACGCGGCCGGGCCTTTCAGGTTTGTGAAATGCGCATGATCCATTACACTTTTCCCGTGAATTGATGCCTGTTCTCAGCCATGCATATGGCGTGAGCCGGCCCCAGCCCGCAAGTCGACTACAAGACGGAATTCCAGCTTATGACCCAGCGTTCGCGCCAAGTGAAGCATGCCCGCCGTTTAAAAGCCCTGCAGTGGGCGATTGCGCTGGCGATTGGCTCAAGCGTGTGCAGTACCGCGATGGCCATGCGCGTGGGGCATTCGCGGGTGGTTTCCGTGCCGGGCGCGCCGTTGCAGGCGGTGGTGGGGCTGCAGGAACTGACATCCGAAGAGATCGCTACGCTCAAGGTATCGGTGGCGGACGAGGCCGCCTGGCAGCGTGCGGGCCTGAAGCCTCCGGTTCCGCTGGCAAGCATGGTGGTCCGTGTCGAAGATGGCCTGGACGCGACGCGCAAGAATCTGCGTGTGCGGGCCTCGCAACCGCCGGTCAGCGGCGCAGTCGATTTGCTGCTGGATATCAGCTCCAGTTCGGGGCAGCGCCAGGTGCAGGTCAGTATTCTGGTGCCCTTGCGCGGCACCACTGCGGACGTGACGCCTGCCGCGGTCGGTACGCCGGCCCGTTCGGCCGGGTCGCGTTCGGTCAATGTGAAGTCCGGCGACAATCTTTTCGCCATCGCCCAACGCAATGCCGTGCCCAACGCGTCGGTCTACCAGATGCTGGTGGCCTTGTGGCGCGCCAACCCCGAGGCGTTCATCCAGAACAATATGAATCTGGTGAAGGCGGGGCAGAAGCTGACGATTCCGGATGCGGCCACCGTCCGCGCCGTGGACCCGGCCGAGGCGCGCCGCATCTTCAACGAACATGCCGAAGCGTTCGCGAAGTACCGCGCGCGCATCGGCGCGGCTGCGGGAGCGAACCCGTCCGTGGTTCAAGGGCAGGGCGCGGCTTCGGGCAGCGTGGCTCCTCCCGCCGATGCTGGCGTGGCGAGCGCATCGCAACCGCAGGATCGCGTGCGCCTGTCCTCGGGGCAGGCGCAAGACAATGCGTCGGTGCAAGCCGAGGCGCGCGCCGATGCCCGGACGTCGACCGAGCGCGCCATGGCCGATGTCCAGGGGCGCGTGAGCCAGCTGCAAAGCAACGTCGATGATTTGAACAAGGCAGTGGCGCAGCAGGACGCTTCGGGCGGGGCTTCGGGCGCTGCCGCGGGGACCTCAGGCGCGGCAGGCGCTTCGGGTGCGGCAGGCACTCCGGGCGCGGCAGGTACTTCGGGCGCGGCAGGTACTTCGGGTGCGGCAAGTACTTCGGGTGCGGCAGGTACT
>NZ_MTLG01000060.1 GCF_002192695.1 Achromobacter xylosoxidans | reverse complement strand
CCAGGCTGGAGGTGTCGGAAATGGCGGTGGAGACCGGGCCGTCGTTGGTGCCGGTGATCGTCACGATGGCGGTTGCCGTGGAGGTGGCTCCGCTGGGATCCGTGATGGTGTAAGAAATGGTGCTGATAGCGGTTTCGCCCGCGGCCAGGCGCTCAAATGCGTTTCCCGGCGTGAAGACATAGCTGCCGTCTGGCAGGACAGTGAACGTGCCGCCGTTGCTGCCCGCAACCGTAATGCCGTCCGAGGTCATGGGCCGACTGCCTACTGAAGCTATCGTCAGGGGATCGCCGTCCGGGTCT
>NZ_MTLG01000006.1 GCF_002192695.1 Achromobacter xylosoxidans | reverse complement strand
GTGGCGTGTCTTGCGGGGCCCGCCCCAGGCCGGCCGCGCGGGCGGCCTCTTGGGGCTTACGCGGTGTCTTGCGTCGCGTGATGGCGCTGCGCGCTGGTGGGGAGTGGATTCGTATGCAGGTCGCTGAAGCGCGCCGGTTGGCTAACAATCGTCATTTCAACGTCAGTGCCGGATGGGTGGCGCGCGCGACGGTCAGCATGCGCAAACGGCTCGCCATCGCGCGCCACCCATCACCGCCCACCCCCGTGAGCTGGCGGCCATTAGCTAACGGCTGACCGTATTCGCGCAAGCGAACACAATTGAAATTCAAGAAATCACGTATGTCATGTTTGGCCGCCCGCGCGGCCAAACATGACGGGCAAGTAACGACTCGCCCCTAACCACGGCTCCAGCGGCGCGACAGGCCAAGATTCAGGTAGCTCGTCGGCGCGGACGGCTGGGTGGCGAGCAACCTCGATGCGCCCGACGGAATCCGAAG
>NZ_MTLG01000059.1 GCF_002192695.1 Achromobacter xylosoxidans | reverse complement strand
AGGCCTGGCCACCGTCAAGATCGGCGACACCACCCTCACCGTCGCCGAACTGCAGGCGCTGAGCCCGACCACCCCGCGCGTCATCGACGGCGCCGAGGGCAAGCTCACGCTGACTGGCTACGACCCGGCCACCGGCAAGATCACCTACAGCTACCAGCAGGACGGTACCTCGAAGAACCACACTGCCGGCGACGACTCCGTCACCGACAAGTTCACTATTACCGTCACCGACGCAGCCAACCAGGTCAAGTCCGACGACCTGGTCGTGCTCATCACCGACACCGCTCCTGAGGCCAAGAACGACACGGCGGGCATCACGGAAGGCACGACCGCCCCCATCTCCGGCAACTTGTTGGGCAACGACACGCTCGGCGCCGATGCAGTCACGACGGTCATCACTACCGGCGACGCCAAGTACGGCACGCTGGTAGACAATGGCGACGGCACCTGGTCCTATCAGCTCAACAACAGCCTGCAAGCTGTCCAGGGGCTGCAGGCGGGCGAATTGCTGACCGAGACCATCCGCTACACCATCACCGATGCCGACGGCGACAAGAGCGAGGCCGTGCTGACGATTACGATCACCGGCACGAACGATCTGCCCTCGATCAGCAACGCCAGCATCAACCTGTCCGAAGAAGGCCTGCCGCACGGCATACCTGACAGCAATGGCACCACGGATACGACGAACGCTGTCACCTACTCCGGCAACCTGACCATCTCCGATTTGGATGTGAAGGACACCCATACCGTCACCTTGGTCAAGCCGGCGGACAACGCCCTGACCTCACAAGGAAAACCTGTCGTCTGGACCCTGTCGGACAATGGCCACACCCTGGTCGGCAAGGACTTCCACGGAAACTCCGTCATCACTGTCACGATGACCGACGCGGGCGGCTACACCGTAACCCTGTCGGGCCAAGTGGATCACCCGACGAACTCGGTCGAGGACGTGCTCCAGCTGGGTATCGGCGTGCAGGTCAGCGATGGTCACGCCACCAGCAACGGCACCATCACGATCAATATCGAGGATGACAGTCCGGAATTCGGCGCCGTCTCCAATACTGTGATGGAGAATGCCGCCACCAGCGCCACCGGCACCCTGGAATTCCATACGGGCGCCGACGCCGTGGGCGCCACGCTGGTCGTGTCGTCTGTCGGTCAGCTGCCGCAGAACTGGACGACCAGCGCGCTCAACAAGTCTTCGGTCGACATCTTCTCGCCCAACGGGACCAAGATCTTCACGGTGACCCTGAATCCGGAGGGCGGCTATACCGTCACCCAGCACGAAGCCCGGCCCGGAACGACCGAGTCGATCGACCTGGCCTCCTCGATCCGCAACAACCCCCAAACCACCTATGATCTCGGCTATGCGACGCTGAGCGCCGGCGGCGGGAAGACGTTCAACGCCAACACGTTCGGCAACGGGAATTCTTTCGGGATCGGCAACACCTCCTTCGACTCGGGCGAAAGCTTCCGCATGGACTTCAAGAAAGCCCTTTCGGACTTCACGCTGAATGTCGCGGAAGTCAAGGGAAGCGGCACGCTCAATGTCACGATATGGAGCGATGGCGTTTCCAAGGTCATCGCCATACCCGTGAACAACACGACTGGCGCCATCCACATCACGAAGGAGATGTTGAGCCAGGGCACCCCCTCGTTCTCTCAATTCGATAGCATCGAGATCGCTGCGGGCGGCAACGTCAAGATGTCCTTCCTCACGACCGGCTCCTATACGGAAAGCGTTCCCGCCGGCCCGATGGACTTCACGGTTGGCGTTACCGGAACGGATGGCGACGGCGACAAGGTGAACACGCATTTCAACGTGACCTCCACCGCGGAGTCCGCCGTTACGAACGCGACGAACAAGGTCGCGGAAGCCACTGGCGACACCGTTACGGGAACGATGCAGATCTCCGCAGCGTTGGGCATCGTGAGCGTCGACGTAAACGGCGTGGACGTCACCAAGGCGACGAATGCCAACCCGGTCAGCCTGACCACGGGCAAGGGCACGCTGAAGATCACCGGCTACGATCCGGCTACCGGCAAGCTCACTTACACCTATACCGAGAAGGGGAAATCCCAGGATCACTCTAACGGCAAGGACAGTGTGCATGACGACTTCACCGTGACCGCCAAGAATGCTGGCGGCCACGGCAGCAGCGGCAAGCTGACCATCCAGATCACCGACAGCGCGCCCGAGGCGAAGCCGGACACGGCCAGCGTGACGGAAGACAAGGTCTTGGAAGCCACGGGCAACGTCATCACCGGCACCGGTGCGGACGCCGTGGGCGCCGACGTGACCACCGTGGTCGGCGTGGCCAAGGGTTCGGCCAACCAGAACAAGGCGATCGAAGGCAACGTCAACGCCGAGGTCAATGGCGTGTACGGCAAGATCACCATCCACGCCGATGGCTCCTATACCTATACCCTGAACAACACCGATCCGCGCGTCAATGCACTGGGGCAAGGTGACAAGCTCTCGGACGTGTTCTCGTACACCATCCGCGATTCCGACGGCGACTTCAGCACCACGACCATCACCATCACGATCAATGGCACCAATGACGTGCCGGTGATGACCAACGACTTCCGGTCGGTCACGGAAGATGTGAACGTCACGGGCGGAAATCTCACCGTCAAGGGCGCGGTCACGATCACGGATCCCGATGCCGGCCAGTCGACCTTCGACACCGCCACCCTCAAGCTCACCAACAGCACGCATGCCGGCGGAGCGCTGGGCGTCATCGTAATGAAAGCCGATGGCACCTACACCTACAACGTCAACAACGCCGCGATCCAGTTCCTCAAGGCGGGCGAAAGCATCGTCGAGACCTACACGGTCGCGTCCGCCGACGGTTCGGCCACCAGCACCATCACCATCACCATCAATGGTGTCAACGACGCGCCCACGACCGAGGATGGTTCCGCGAACCTGGAAGCTGGCGATAAGCAGTACGTCTTCTCGCTGAACGATTTCCGCTTCGACGATGGAGCGGAAGGCAACAGCCTGCAAAGCGTCATCATCACCCAACCGCCCACCAGCGGCACGATGACCTATAACGGCAAGCCGGTCACGGCCGGCATGGAGATTCCGAAGTCGGCCATCGAACAAGGCCTGCTGAAGTTCACTCCGGGCGCCGACAAGCAGGACAGCTCCTTCAATTTCCAAGTGAAGGACAATGGCGGCACGGCGAATGGTGGCAGCGACACCTCGACCGAGCACAAGTTCGTCATCTCCGCCGATCACCTGGTGACCAACGGCAATGACAACAGCGGCAGCGGCGGCAAGCCGCCGCTGAACGGCGGGTCGGGCGATGACATCATCCTGGCGGA
Source organism: Achromobacter xylosoxidans (assembly GCF_002192695.1). Classification (GTDB taxonomy): domain Bacteria; phylum Pseudomonadota; class Gammaproteobacteria; order Burkholderiales; family Burkholderiaceae_B; genus Achromobacter; species Achromobacter xylosoxidans_C. The sequence goes on along the minus strand of NZ_MTLG01000059.1, from coordinate 2,384 downwards.
CCAGGGCGGCTACGTCACGCACGTCAACCCCGGCACGAACTACAACATTGCGCTGGTGGTGGACCGTTCGGGCAGCATGTCCGCGCAATCCGGTTCCGGTGTCAACCGCATGCAGCTGGTCAAGGACGCGCTGGTCAAGCTCGCCAACGATCTCGAGCACCACGACGGCGTCGTCAATGTATCGCTGATCGGCTTCGCAACCCATGCTCAAGATCCGATCACGATCAACAACCTCACGAAGGACAATCTGAGCCAGTTGATCAAGGCGATCAACGATCTGACTATCGCGACGGGTAACACTGCGGGGACCAACTACGAAGCCGCCTTCAACGCGACCGTGAAGTGGTTCGCCGATCAGGGCAAAGCGAATCCCAGCGGTACGAAGTTCGAGAATCTGACGTTCTTCCTGACCGACGGAAACCCGACGCAGTACTACTACAACGACAAGAAGGGGGTGGACGGACCGGGTAACGATACCGACTACAACACCATGAAGGAATCCGTCGACGCCTTCAAGGCCCTCAGTGGCGCCAGCAAGGTCCACGGCATCGGCATCGGGACTGGCATCGACAGCAACATCCTGCGCTTCTTCGACAATACAGACAGCGCCGGCGACGGCCAGATCAGTTTTCCGACGAGGTGGAACATCTGGGGAACCCCTATTGAATGGACAGCCGTCTCTGGCAAAACTGGCTCCATTGACATCGTCAACACCGCAAACGACCTGGCGGCCGCGCTCAAGGGAGGCAGCAGCACGAGCAATCCGGCTGAAGTCGGCCACGACACCGTCTACGGTGGCGACGGCAACGACATCATCTTCGGTGACGCGATCAACACCGACCACCTGGCGTGGACCGGCAATCCCGCGGGATCCCACAATGGTGGCGGTCTCGACTCGCTGAAGGACTACCTCACGGCCGTGGACGGCGTCGCGCCGACCAACGAACGGATATACGAGTTCATCAAGCAGAATCCGGGACAGTTCGATGCGGCTGGCGACACGCGTGGCGGCAATGACGAATTGCACGGCGGCAAGGGCGACGACATCATCTATGGCCAGGGCGGCAATGATGTCTTGTGGGGCGATGACGGCAACGACAAGCTCTATGGCGGAACCGGCAACGACGAGCTCCACGGCGGCGCCGGCAACGACATCCTGGTCGGCGGCAAGGGCAACGACACCATGTGGGGTGATGGCGGCAGCGACACGTTCAAGTGGCAGCTCGGCGACCAGGGCACCACGGCGCAGCCCGCGATCGACACGATCAAGGACTTCTCGAAGGCATCGGTCGCCGACGGCGGGGATGTGCTTGACCTGAAGGACCTGCTTGTGGGCGAGAAGGACGGCAATCTGTCGCAGTACCTGAACTTCAAGCAGGATCCGGCCAACTCCAACAATACGCTCGTCGAGATCAACACCCAGGGCAAGCTTGGCTCCCAGGGCGCGGATCAGAAGATCGTGCTGGAGAACGTCGATCTCACCCATGACGCGAACGGTCAGGCCATGAGCAATCAGGCCATCATCAACGACCTGCTGCAGAAGGGTAAGCTGAACGTCGACCACAGCTAAGCAACAAGCCCCGGGAAGGCCGGCAACGGCCTTCCCGGCGGTGCACTCTCCATCAAGCATCTGCATTGCTGCTTGACGCTATCAGTGTTGCCAGTATCGAGCCCCGGCAACGCCATCTAGTATCTGGCCATCTTGGATAACGCCCTGAAAAGGGAACCAACATGGCCAATACGTCTCCCGCAATCGTCAACGAAATCTCCGGTAGCGCGTGGCTGCGTCATAGCGACGGATCCCTGACCGAACTACGCCTGGGCAGCAAGGTCCCTGCGGGCAGCGACGTGGTCACGGCGTCGGGCGCTACGGTTTCCCTTCAGGTTGAAAACGGCATGCCGATCATCATCGGCGAGGGCCGCGAGGTCGCGCTGACCAACGAAATTACCAGCATGCCGGATGATGCGCCCGCAGCGGCCGTCACGCCGCCCAAAGGCACCGACTCCGACCGATTGTTGGCCGCCCTGCGCGACGGCCGCGACCTGTTCGACGAACTCGATCCCACCGCCGCCGTGGCTGGCGGTGGCGGTGGTGGCGGCAGCAGCTTTGTGCGCTTGGCTCGCCTTCTCGAATCCACCAGCCCGCTAGACCTGGCCTACTCGAATCCCGCTCGCGATGATGCAGTCTTGCCACGCATGTCCGGCATTCGTCCCGTCCCCGGCGACGAGGAACCGCCCACGCCCGTCGACGTCAACCGCGCGCCCGCCGCGCGGGACGATGCTGGACAAGGCGATCAAAATAGCCACGTGCGCGGCAACCTGCTCGCGAACGACTCAGACCCGGACGGCGATCCCCTGACGATAGCTTCAGTAGGCAGTCGGCC
>NZ_MTLG01000058.1 GCF_002192695.1 Achromobacter xylosoxidans | reverse complement strand
CTACACCGCAACCGGCTTGCCGCCCGGCCTGAGCATCGATCCGCACACCGGCATCATTACCGGCAACATCGACCCCTCGGCCTCGCAAGGCGGCAGTGTCGGCGTCTACAACATCACCATTACCGCCACGGATCCCTCTGGCGCGACAACTTCGCAGAAGTTCGACTGGGCCATCGCCAATCCCGCACCCGTCGCAACTGCCGACTCGGGCGCTGCCGGCGAGGACTCGACCCTCGACGTCAGCGCTCAGAACGGCGTGCTGGCAAACGACAGGGATTCTGACGGCGATGCGCTTACCGTCTCTCAGGTCAACGGCAACGCAGCCAATGTGGGTGCCGCCATCGCGGGCTCCCATGGCGGCACGTTCACGCTGAACGCGGACGGCTCCTACAGTTTCGACCCAGGCTCCGCCTTTCAACACCTCGGCGCCGGCGAAAAAACCTATAGCTCGATCACTTACACCGTCTCCGACGGCGAGGGAGGTACCAGCACCGCTGTCTTGACAGTCGAGATCACGGGCGCCAACGACGCACCTATCCTCCAGGCACACGACAACCAGGTGTTGGAGGACCATGCGGCATCTGGCAACGTGCTAATCGGAGCGGTCGATGTCGACAACGATGCGCTGACTGTCACGACCTTCACCTTCAACGGCACAACCTACGCGGCCGGCATCACTGCCTACGTGGAAGGCGTAGGCTCAATCCTCGTCGATGCCGATGGCAATTATGTGTTCACACCGGACGCGAACTGGAACGGAAACGTCCCACAGATCACGTACACCGTGACGGACGACACGATCACGACCTCGTCCACCTTGGACATTGGAGTTCTGTCGGTCAACGACGCCCCGATATCGCAAGACGCCTTCGGCAACGTGGTGGCTGGCGATCGCTACACGTTCGGTCTGAATGACTTTCCATTTTCCGATTCTGGGGAAGGCCATTCGATGAAGTCGTTGATCATCGACTCGCTACCCTTGGATGGCACGCTGTTCCTGAACGGCAAGGCGATCAGACTAGGGCAAGAGATCAGTGCGGAGGATCTGGCCAGCGGCAAGCTGGTGTTCCATGCAAGTGGCGCCACCTACGGCGACGGCGACGCTTCATCCTTCAACTTCCGAATCAAGGACACGGGCGGTACTGCCAACGGGGGGCAGGACACGTCGCATCCGCACGCGTTCAGGCTGAATGTGGGTGACTTCATCGTCGGCGACAACGACAACGGTAGTGGGCAGAAATACACTAAGAAAGAGGGCAGTCACGGCAACGACGTAATGTTGGGCGACCAAGGAGGCGTACTGGGACTCCCCCCTCCTCCCCCAAATCCTGCTGGCTGGCTGATCGATCCGCATGGCCGGGAAGCTGAAGCCGGAAGTTGGCCGAGTCATGTGCTAGCTCGGCCGGACAACGACACGCTCATCGGCAATGACGGCTCGGATATCCTGTTCGGAGATACGATCAACACGGATCGATTGCCCTGGGGTATCGATGACAACCCCGCCAAGCCCGCCAATTTGCTCGACGGATCCGGCCTGTTTGCACTCAAGCAGTTCCTGCTCCTGAAGAACGGCTCGCAGCCCACCGACGCCGACCTGCACAAGTTCATCTCAGAGAATCACGAAACACTCGACATGCATGGTGACACGCGCGGCGGCCACGACTGGCTGCGTGGCGGTCGAGGCGACGATATTCTCTACGGCCAAGGTGGCGGGGACCAGCTGGAAGGTGGCGATGGCAACGACATACTGTCGGGCGGCACGGAGTACGACCGCCTGGAAGGTGGAGCTGGCAACGATATCCTGATCGGCGGCATGGGCAGTGACATCCTGGCCGGCGACTTCGTGCCCGACAGCTATGAAAGTGACACGTTCAAGTGGGTACTCAACGACCAAGGCACCATAGACACCCCGGCCGTGGATTGGATCGTAGACTTCTCGACCCTGAAGCCGGCCGATGGCGGCGACATCCTGGATCTGCAGGGACTGCTGGTCGGCGAGAATGACGGCAACCTGAGCAACTACCTGAACTTCCACAAGGAAGGCATCAACACGGTCATCGACATCAATACCCAGGGCAAGCTGGGCGACCAGGGTGCGGATCAGAAGATCGTGGTGACAGACGTAGACTTCACCCACGACGCCTACGGCCAGTTCATGAACAATCAGGCCATCATCAACGACCTGCTGCAGAAGGGTAAGCTGATCGTTGACCACGGTTAGGCAATAGCCCCAGGGGACGGCCCGCAGCGGCCCTCCCCGACCTACATGACGCATTTTTTCCCTGGGCACGTCTAAGATGCCCGGAAAAATGTGAAAATCCGTTTCATGCCATCGTCCCGCCGTTTCCGCCGCACGCTGAATCTGTGCCGATTGGCTTTGCTATGCCTGGCTTGCGGCTGGGGCGGAAGTTCCGCCCTGGAAGTCAATGCCGACCGGCTGCAAAGCCTGTCGGCCAGCCGCTATGGCGCAAAAGGCTCCAAGGCGGTATCGGAATGGCTGCAATTGATGCGCAGCCCCGCCCCCGCCCAGGAAAGAGGTGCGCTGACGCAGGCCAATGACTTCTGGAACCGCTCCCTGATGTCCGGCGAGGACATCACCATCTGGAAGCAGGCCGATTATTGGGCCACGCCGTTAGAATCGCTGGGCAGAGGCGCCGGCGACTGTGAAGACTACGTCATCGGCAAGTACTTCACGCTGCTGGCGCTGGGCGTGCCGGCCAACAAGCTGCGCTTCATCTATGTCCGCGCGCGCATCGGCGGAGCGGCCAGCAGCACCCAGATCGCCCACATGGTGCTGGGCTACTACGAAACCCCCAACGCTGTGCCGCTGGTGCTGGACAACCTGATCTCGACCATTTTGCCCGCCACGCAGCGCCGCGACCTGACGCCGGTATTCAGTTTCAATGCCGATGGCGTTTATGTGGACGGTAAACCCGCCGCGCCGGTTGACCGTCTCAGCCGCTGGCGTGATCTACTTCAACGCATGGAACGGGAAGGCGTGCGCCCCTGATGTCCGGAAATAAGACTATGTCCATACTTCGACAGTTGTTGCTCAGCGTTACCCTCGCCATCGGCGTCATCCTGCTGGGCACGCTCGCGCTCAGCGTGAATACAGCCAGAGAGTACCTGTCCGGCCAACTACAGGTGCAGAGCACCGATGCCGCCGTATCGCTGGCGCTGTCGCTCTCGCAGCCGGCGAACAATGACCCGGTCGTGCAGGAGTTGCTGGTATCGGCGCTGTACGACGGCGGGCACTTCTCGCTGGTGCGCTTGAGCGATCCGGAAGGCAAGGTCCTGATCGAACGGAAATCCACGGCCACCGCGGCGTCGGTTCCCGCCTGGTTCCAGGCCCTGGCGCCCCTGACCACGCAATCGGCCAGCCATGCCGTCAGCGACGGCTGGCGCCAGATCGGCGAAGTCACGCTGATCGCCAACGACGCCTATGCCTGGGAAGCCCTGTGGCGCAGCAGCCTCAAGATGATCGCACTGGTGGTGGGCGCCGGCATTCTGTGGGCGGTGTTCGCCTTCATGCTGGTGGGCTGGATCAAGAACCGCCTGCTGCGCGAAATCAGCGACCACGTGCGCAGCATCGGTCAGGAATCCCCGACGGCCCAGGTCGAAGCGCGCGTGCCTGAATTGTCCGGGGTAGTGCAGGCCCTGAACCAGACCCGGGAGCGCATCCATGCCAGCGTCGAGGAACAGAACGCCAAGATCGAATCGCTGGAACTGGAGCTGAACCAGGATCCGGTCACCGGCCTGCCGAACCGCAAGTACTTCGTCAACGAGTTCCGCCGTGCGCTGGAAGCGCCCACCGTCACGACCGGGCGCGGCATCGACGGCGGCCACGTCCTGGTATTCCGCCAGCGCGACCTGGCCGACCTGAACCGCCACATGCCGCGCGAGTTCATCGACCAATGGCTGCGCACGGTCTGCGAACGCATCCGCGGCACGCTCAAGAGCATGCATGTGGCTACGCCGCTGCTGGCCCGCCTGAACGGCTCGGACTTCGCCTTGCTGCTGCCTGGCTGCGCGGCGCCCCAAGCCATGATGGTGGCCGAGCAGGTGCGCGCCGACCTGCACGCATCCCGCATTCCCGTGGGTGAAGGGCATTTGTGCCGCTGGGCGCAGGCCATGACCGACTACGGCCACGGCAGTCAGGCCGGCCCGGTGCTGGCGCGCCTGGACTTCGGACTGATGCGGGCGGAAAGCGCCGGCAACGATCAGGTCGTGATCGCGGGCGCGACCGACATGCAGTCGCCTTCGGAGTCGGGCGAACGCGCCTGGAAGGACGCGATTCAATCCGCCCTGGAAGAACGCCGCTTCGAGTTGGCCACGGAAAACCTGCTAGCCACCGACGGCAGCACCGTCCGTACCGAGGCAATGCTGATGCTGCGCACCGCCGCCGACCAGGTGCCGATCCCCGCCACGCTGTTCATTCCGCCTGCCGTGCGTCTGGACCTGGTGGCCGATTGCGACCTGGAAGCCGTGAGCCTGGGACTGGATTGGCTGGCAGCCAACTCCGGCGAACTCGCCGTGCGGGTGGCCCTGCCCTCGTTGCGAGGCCAGAAGTTCTTCCGCCAGTTGGCCTTGTTGCTGACCGAGCACCGGCCTTTGGCACGCCGCCTGTATCTCGAGATCGACGCGCATGGTCTGGTGGAATGCCACGAACAGATCGCCACGCTGGCCCGTGTTGCCTCGGAGTTTGGCGCGCATATCGGCGTGCGCCGCCTGGCGCAGCAATTCGGCGCGATTGCGCAACTGCACACCCTGCCCTTGGCGTACGTGAAATTGGGCGGTGGCTTCGTGGGCGGCATGTCCCAAAGCCCCGGCAGCCAGCAGTTGACGGCTTCAGTGCTGGAAACCGCGCGCGGCTTGAAAATAGCGGTCTACGCCGAAGACGTGCCGGACGCCGAAACGCAGCGCATCCTGGCCAAGTTGGGCATCGGCATCATGCGCGGCCCTGGCGTCAGGACAGCCGCGGCATAAAACGGCCGGCCAAGGCGACCGGCTTTCTTGACCGGCCAGGGGGCCGGTCAACGAGGCCCACAACCAAGGCGACCGTGTCCGCTGCGGCCGCCACGGCGGCCTCAGCGGGAGGCTTTGCCCTTGGACTGTTCGTACAGCGGCAGCACCTGCTGCGCGGCGGCCTGCAGATCGCTGATGCGCGATGCGGCCGACGGGTGGGTCGACAGGATTTCGGGCGGGGCGCTGCCCTGGTCGGCCGCGCCCATCTTCTGCCACAGCGTCACGGCGGCGCGCGGGTCATAGCCCGCCCTGGCCGCCAGCTCCACGCCCATGCGATCGGCTTCGGTTTCGTGCGTACGGCTATTGGGCAGCGTGAACATGACGCTGGCGAACTGTTCGCCCAGATCGGACGCCGCTGACGACCCCGTCGCGATCGCCAGCACCGACAATCCCAGGTTGGTGGCCATCTGCTGGGATACGCGCTCGCGCGCATGCTCGCGCAAGGCGTGCGAGATTTCGTGGCCCAGCACCGCCGCCAGCTCGTCGTCCGTGGGCTTGATCTTGGCGAGCAGCCCCGTGTAGACGGCGATCTTGCCGCCCGGCATGCACCAGGCGTTGATCTCGTTGCTGGACAGCACATGCACTTCCCATTTCCAGCTGGCGGCGTCGGGGCGGAAGATGCCCGCCTGAGCGATCAAGCGCTGGGAAATGGCGCGGACCCGCGCCACCTGCTGGGCGTCGCGATCCAGCAGGCCCTTGGCCTGCGCCTGCTTGAGTATGTCGGCGTACTGCTGGGTCGCTTCCTGTTCCAGCGCCTGCGAAGGCACCATGCTGGACATGTACTGGGTCCGGTTGACGCCGATGGCGCCGGACTGCGTGGTGTTCATGCCGGTGCAGCCCGCCAGGACGGCCAGCGTGAGCGCCGCGCCCGCGTTGCGCAGTAGATGACGTTTCCGGTTCATGGCGGGCCTCCCAGGCAATTCGAAGAACGACAGCGTATCAGACTACCGGATCGCCGCACTGGCCGCGGTGGCGCAGGGCATGGTCGATCAGGACCAGCGCCAGCATCGCTTCGGCGATAGGCGTGGCGCGGATGCCGACGCAAGGATCATGGCGGCCCAGCGTCTGCACCATGACCGGGTCGTTGGCGCGGTTCACGGAGCGGCGCTCGACCCGGATGCTGGAGGTCGGTTTGATGGCCAGCGACACGGTGACCGGTTGGCCGGTGGAAATGCCGCCCAATACCCCGCCCGCGTTATTGGTCAGGAAACCGTCCGGCGTGATTTCGTCGCCGTGTTCCGAGCCGCGCTGCGCGATGCTGTCGAAGCCCGCGCCGATCGATACGCCCTTCACGGCATTCAGGCCCATCATCACGTGCGCGATGTCGGCGTCCAGGCGATCGTAGATCGGTTCGCCCCAGCCCGCGGGCAGGTTCTCGGCCACGACCTCGATCCGGGCGCCCACGGAGTCGCCGTCGCGGCGCAACTGGTCCATGTAGGCTTCCAGCTCCGGCACGACCGCTGCGTTGGGCGCGTAGAACGGGTTATTGGGAACGTCGTCCCAGGAAACGAAGGGGATGGCGATGGGGCCAAGCTGGCTCATGTAGCCGCGCACCTTGACGCCGTATTGCTCGGCCAGCCATTTCTTGGCGATGGCGCCCGCCGCGACGGTCGGCGCCGTCAAGCGCGCGGAGGAACGGCCGCCCCCGCGCGGGTCGCGCACGCCGAACTTGCGCCAGTAGGCGTAGTCGGCATGGCCCGGACGGAAGGTATCGGCAATATTGGAGTAGTCCTTGCTGCGCGCATCCGTGTTGCGGATGAGCAGGCCGATGGGCGTGCCCGTCGTCACTCCCTCGTATACGCCCGACAGGATTTCGACCTGATCGGCTTCCTGGCGCTGCGTGACGTGGCGGGATGTGCCTGGGCGGCGACGGTCCAGTTCGAGCTGGATGTCGGAGACATCCAGCGGCAGCCCCGGAGGACAGCCGTCCACGACGCAACCGATGGCCGGCCCGTGGGATTCGCCAAAATTGGTGACGGTAAAGAGGGTACCTAGGGTATTGCCGGGCATAGGGAGTCAACGGGTCGGGTTTGCAAGCAACCCCGATTATGACACCGCCGAGGCCAAAGCCTGGATTTCGGACGCCGGCGCAGGCCGTCCCAACAGGAAACCCTGCATCACCCGGCATCCCAGGGACTTCAGGATCTCGCGCTGGCCTTCGGTTTCGACGCCTTCAGCCACCACCGGCAGATGCATCGCCTGGCACAGCCCGAACAGTGCCGAGACCACCTCGCGGCTGCCGGCATCGGATTCCAGTGCGGAAATGAAGCTGCGGTCGATCTTGACCCAGTCGATGGGCAGGCAGCGCAGGTGGTTCAGGCTGGAATAGCCGCAGCCGAAATCGTCCAAGGCCACGCCGATGCCCATCGCCCGCAGCGTGTTCAGGATCTTCACATGCCGTTCATAGTGCAGGATGAAGAGGGATTCCGTGATCTCCAGCACCAGCTTGCGCGGCGCCAGATTAGCGACCGCCAACGCATTCGACACCAGTTCGACCAAGCCGTCCTCGTTCATCTGCTTGACCGATAGGTTCACATGCACGCGCCAGGTCGCCGGCCACAGCGCCGCCTGCGTACATGCCCGCTCCAGGATCCAGGCTCCCAGCGGCACGATCAGGCCGCTGCGCTCAGCCAGTTCGATGGTCACGGCCGGAGATACGCTACCGAGCACGGGATGATGCCAGCGCAGCAGCGCCTCGCATCCCTGCACCATGCCGGTACCGCTGTCGCAGACCGGCTGGTAATACAGTTCAAACTGCTCCATGGCCGGCGTGGTCAACGCCAGTCGCAGGTCGTTTTCCAGGCCCTGCTGGTCACGCTGGCGCGCCAGCATGCGGAAATCGAACAGATTCCAGCCCGGCCCGCCGCGCTCCTTCAGCGGCAGCAGGGCCACTTGCACACAGCGCTGCAGCTCTTCCACGCTGCGGCCATGCTCGGGATACAAGGCCGCGCCGACACGGAATATGGCCATCAACGGGCGGCCCCCCAACTCGTAGGGTGCGCTCAGGGCTTCCAGCAGTTTGGCTGACACTTGCGCCGCCCCCGCTTCGTCCACATCGGGTGCGCAGACGGTGAATGCATCCGCCCCGGTGCGCGCCACCATGCCGCCCATGGACCGGCAGATCAGGCCCAGGCGGTTGGCCACCTGCACCAGCAGGGCCTGGTCTTCGCCCGCGCGCAACATGGCGCTGATCTCGGCATATTGCTCGAAGCTCACCAGGAAAAAAGCGCCGCGGCGCGAGTGGCCCTCGGCATGGTTGAGCCAGGCACGGACGCGCCGGTGCAATTCCTGCTGGTTCAGGACACCGGTCAGTTCATCGCGTGTCAGGCGTTGACGCAACAGGCGTTCCCTGCGCACGAAGACCCAGCACATTGCTACAAGTGCGCCCGCTAGCGTCAGGCACAGTGCGAGCAGGTAACTCTCACGCACGAAGCCCCCTATCCATAAGCCCCTGGCGTTGCGGTTCGACGGGGAACCCAAGGACTGTAACATTTTTTAAGATATGCATTATTTTCGCAAAAAAACGCCACACTTCAGAGGCAACGCACCTCTTTTCCCTGTATTCCTACGGTTACTCTGGTTGCTCGCGGAAGGTTCGGATGACCACGAAAGGCTTGCGCCCGCCCTTTGCGCCATGCTCGCCCTACTACTTACGACAGCTACACCCGAAAAATTAATACACCGTGTCTCGATAGTTGTCATTCAAAATCGGACAGCATCGAAATAATTGCACAGCTTGGCCCCTCATGGCATGAATTTAGTAATATTCGGCACGTTCTGTGACATGTAGAATTGCTGTACCACTGATGTATTAGTGGTTCGTATCACACCCGTATCCAGGCCTTCCAGCGCTGATCGCGATCCGACGCCACTCCACACTGGCAGTCCTCAGTTCAGGCCGCGCGGCGGCCAGGAAGGGAACCTCCAAATACATGTCCACATTCCGCCGGCTACTTTTCTTCACCGCTCTCCTGATCGGCCTCGTTCTGCTGGGCGCGCAGACGGTGGGAATGCTGGCCGCGCACCGCTATCTGACTTCGCAGCTGGCGCAACGCAGCGACGACGGCGCCAACTCCCTGGCCTGGGCGCTGTCGCATGCCGCTGGCGTCCCCGGCGAGCTGGCCGCGCTGGCGGATGAACTGTACGCGCGAGGCGGCTACGCGCTGGTGCGCATCACCCCCGAAAATGGCCTCCCCGCCATCGAGCGCCGAGCGCAACACACTGATCTTCAGCCCCGTGAACACGATTGGCGCGATACCTGGCTGAACATGGAAGCGCCCGCCGTGTCGCGGCCATACGTGGCTGCGGACGGCAGCTCGCGAGGCACCGTTACCGTGCAGGCGGATTCGCGGACTGCCCGCGACACCCTGTGGCAAGGCGGCGTGCGGGTTCTGGGGCTGGTACTGGCCGCGGGGCTGCTATGGGTCCTGCTATCCCTGAACCTGGCGCGGCGGATGGAAGCGCACACTTCGCGCGACATCTGCGAACGCCTGCGTGCGCTGGCCCCTGGCAACCGCAAGACATTGAACGGCTCGTGCGAACTGGCGGGCGTCGACCAGGCGCTGGTGGACGCCCAGCGCATGGTCGCCGCCACCGTCCAGGAACAGAATGCCCGGATCGAATCGCTTCAGAGCGAGATCTACAAGGATCCCATCACCCGACTGCACAACCGCAAGTATTTTGTCGATCAGTTCAGGCTGGCGCTGGCGGACAAGGATCCCGAAGCGGGCGGCCATCTGCTGATGTTCCGACAACGCGATCTGGCGCAGATCAACCGCCACCTCTCGCGCGCCTTCACGGACCAGTGGCTGCGCTCATCCTCCGACCGGCTGCGCAAGCTGGTGGCTGAATTCGGCGGCCCCGCAGCCATGCTCGCGCGCATCAGCGGTTCGGACTTTGCGTTGCTGCTGCCGCGCACTTCGGCGCCGCAAGCCAGCCTGCTGGCCGAGCGGGTGCGGCGCGAACTGCGTTCGCTGCGCGTACCCATGGACAAGCACGAGTCCTGCCGTTGGGCCCTGGCACTGGCCTCCTACGCGCCAGGAGATGGCATGAGCGACACGCTGGCGCGGCTGGACCACGCCCTGATGTGCGCGGAAAGCGCCGATGACGACCAGATCGCGCCGGCCAGCCGCGCGCCGGACAGCACGCACATCGGCGAATACAGCTGGCACGACGCGCTGATTACGGCGCTCGAACAGCACAGGTTCTCCTTGTCCGTGCAGCCCCTGCACGACCTTTCCGGCGCGCTGTTGCACCAGGAAGCCAGCCTGACCCTGCATGACACCAGCGGCGCCGATCCCGTGCCGGCCTCGATCTTCATGCCCCCCGCCGTCCGCCTTGGCCTCTCCGCAGAATGCGACATACAGGCCATCCGCCTGGGGCTGGACTGGCTGTTCGCGCGCCCCGGCGCACTGGCGGTGCCGATTTCGCTGGCATCGATCGCCCAACCTTCGTTTCAGTCCAGGCTGCAACGCATGCTGGCCGACCGCCCGGCCCTGAGCGCGCGCCTGATCGTGGAAATCGACGCGGCTGCCCTGGCCGCGCAAGGGGCGGACCTGCATCCGCTTTGCGACATCATCGTGGCCGCCGGCGCCCGGGTCGGCGTAAGCCGGCTGTCGTACCAGTTCGGCGCCATCGAGCATCTGCACGAGTTTCCCTTGTCGTACCTGAAGCTATGTGGCGGCTTCATCACCGGGCTGCTCCACAGCCCGGGCAGCCAGCACCTCGCGGCCACGGTAGTGGCGACAGCCGCCGCGCTGGATATCGCGGTCTATGCCGAAGACGTGCCTGACATCGCCACGCAGAATGTCCTGGCGGGCCTCGGCGTCCACGCCATGCGCGGGCCTGTCGTAAACTGCGCCCAGACGCACGACCTCGCACCTGATCATCCATGGGTTTCCAGTTGACGGAAGGCATGCTGCTTCGCATCTGTTGGCTTTTTCGCGTCCGCTGGCCTTTGCGCCCGCGCCGCACTGTTGGCGCCCCCGCGGTTCGGCAAGCCATGCTGCACCGCCTGGGGTTGTTGTGCGCCCTGCTCGGTCCCGACGCCGCCCTGGCCTACGGCCCGGGCGTTTCCTATGAAGACCTGCATCTGGGCCTGACGGCCGGTGTCGCCACGGCCTGTGCCGTGGCCTGTGCCGTCGCGTGGGCGGCCACCCGCAATGCCATTTACGGCGCGGGCCTGGCATTCATGCTGCTCGAAGGCGTGTTCCGCTCCATGCCCACGCTACTGCCGCCCGCGTCGCTGCAAGCGGGCTCCTATGCAGCCTTGCTGGCGCTCACCACGCCTATTCTTGCGGGAGCGTGCGCCACCAAGCTGGCGACGGCCTGCCGCTGGGCCAGCGCGGCGTTGGCTATAGTGTCGATACTGGCACTGATCATCGCCGACGACCCAGGCAACGGCGTCGCGTCCGCCGCGATCGCCGGCGCCTGCGCCATCGCCAGCCTGCCGCTGGCCATCTGGTTCCTGATCCGCGCCGCAGGCAGGACTCCCGCACGCGCGGCCGCGCTGGCCTTGGCCGGCGCTTACGGCGTCTCGGCCTGGCTGCTTGGGCACGACGCCTGGTTGCCCCAGAGCGGGGCCGGCGCGATGGTCGAGCTGGCGCGACTGCTGCTCGTGTCTAGCGCCTTGACCCTGCTTGCAATCAATCAACACGGCCGCCCGCAACCGGGAGCGAAAAGCGCGGGCCACGAGCACACCGATGCGGAGCACCTTGCCCAAGGTGAGCTGAGGCTGGCGGAACTCGCCGGAGCGCTCGATACGCAGCGTCAGATGAATGCGCTGATTTCCCACGAATTGCGCGCACCGCTAGCCACCGTCAGCGCGGCAGCCCAGTCCCTGGACATGATACTTGCCGAGAGCGGCGAAGCCGTGGACAACCGCCTGGCGCGCATTCATCGCTCGGTCACCCGAATGACCGAACTCATGGATCAGTTGCTGAATCAGGACAGGCTGGGCGAGCAGGCATGGACGCCTCGCGGCGAACAAACCGACATGGCGGATCTGGTGCGCGATGTGGTCACCGCGATGCAGCCCGATACGGCGCATGCGCTGATGCTGCAGGCCGGCGCATCCCTGCCGGTCTACTGCGATCGCCCCCTGACCAGCGTGGTGGTGCGCAACCTCATCCACAACGCCATCAAGTATTCACCGGCGAATGAACCCGTCCGCATCGAGACCGGCGAAACCCGGGTAGGGGCCATTCCGATGGCTTGGGTGGCGGTCACCGACCGCGGTCCGGGCATCGGCATGGAGGAGCAGGCCAAGATCTTCGAACCACATTTCCGGCGCTCGGCGCACCGGGAGACGCAAGGCATGGGCATCGGCCTCTATCTGGCCCGGCGCATCTGCCAGAACCAGGGTGGCTCACTGACCATGGAAAGCGAAGTGGGCGTAGGCACGCGCTTCGTCGTCACCCTGCCGGCAAGCGCTCCGGCGGCTTGACCGCCGCGGGCGAGTTCAGGCCGCGAACACGTAGCCCTGGCCGCGAACCGACAGCACGGGTAGCTTCAGGCCCGCGCTTTGCGCCTTGGCGCGCAAACGGCTGACCAGCACATCGATACGGCGCAATTCAAAGCCGCCCGGGCTGTCCGGCAGGAACAATTCCGCCAGGACCTGACGGCTGACCGCGCTGCCGGCGGCATCCATCAGGGCAACCAGAAAGGTGCGCTCCTGGGCGCTGAGGTGCAACGAAGCGCCGTCGGGCGCAACCAGAATCCAGCCGCCGTCCTGCAGGGACCAAGACGTATCCGCGGTGGCGCGCGTTTCCGCATCCACCGGACGCGGCGCCTTGGCCAGACGCATCCGGCGAGCCAGGCTGCGGATGACGGAACTGAGTTCCAGCAGATCCACGGGCTTGGTCATGTAGACATCGGCGCCGCCCTCCAGGCCGCGCACCCGGTCTTCCAGCGCGCTGCGGCCAGTCAGCATGACGATACCGACGGGACTGAGAGCGCGCAGGCGGGTCGCCACGGAGAAACCGTCTTCTCCGGGCAGATGGGCGTCAAGAATGACGATATCGCAGGGTTGCTCCTGCAACCGCCGATAAAACGCCGCGGCATTATCACAGGCAAATGCCACCCGGAAACCATAGCCACCCAAGCCTAACGCCAACTCCTCCCGGAAGTCGGCGTCATCCTCAAGCAGACCGATACACAGCAAACCATCTGCGCCAGCCATATTTAGAGTGCTTTATTTTGAAGATTATCGACAAATGCCCCGCGGACGCAGAGTCCCGGGTATTCCGTTGGCGACAATCTTACGTCTTTTACAATGGAAACGAATGATTGCAATGAAAAAAACTGCGATATTCCTTGTCCAAATGGTTATTTTCCCGTAAATCCCGGGAAAATCGCTTTCGCATTCTCTGGTTCGTACGGCTGGCGGCCAATATCAAGACGAGCAGCTGACCTCCAGGCTACCGGCCCAATCAGGCGGCAATGCCGCATAGCGCTCATGTCCGGGCTGGGCCTCGTAGGGGTTGCGCAGCAGCTTCATCAGGGTGTCGATTTCGCCGGCACTGCCCGCCTTGGCCGCCCGGATCGCCTCTTCCGCCAGGTGATTGCGCAGCACATAGAGTGGATTGACGCGATTCATGCCTGCGGTGACATCCTGCACCGGCCGGCCGTCCTGCGCATGCCGCTCCACCAGCCGATCCAGCCAGGCCCCCGCCGCGGGCCGATCGATGAACAGGTCTTCGAACGCCCTGCGCTGGCCCGACAAGGCGTCGGCAAGGCGCCGCCAGGTCAGCGTAAAGTCAGCCTGATTGGCGTCCATCAGCTTGAGCAGGTCATCCAACAGCGCTTCATCGGCCGGCCGCCATGCGGCCAAACCCAGTTTGGCGCCCATGCGGTCATGGAAAGCGCGCGTGAAAACCGCCTCGAATTCGTCCAGAACGGCCCGCAGGCCTTCAACATCCTGCACCAGCGCGTGCAGGCTGCCCCCCAGGCGATAAAGGTTCCAGAGGGCCACGGACGGCTGGCGGTTCCAGGAATAGCGCCCTTCCGAGTCAGAGTGATTGCAGACATGGCCCAGGCGGAAACCATCCATGAAACCGTAGGGGCCATAGTCCAGCGTCAGCCCCAATATGGACATATTGTCGGTATTCATCACGCCGTGGCAGAAACCCACCGCCTGCCAGTCCGCCATCAGCAGCGCGGTGCGCCGCGTGACGGCGCGCAGCAGGTTGATATAGGGCGTCACGTCGCTCGAGGACTCCCCCGTCCCTGATTCCCGGCATTCCGGATAAAAGCGGTCTATGACGTAGTCCGCCAACGTCTTCAGCATATCGGGCTGGCGGCGCGACGACCAATGCTCGAAAGAGCCGAAACGCACGAAACTGGGGGACATGCGCGTCACGATGGCCGCCGTCTCCACGGTTTCCCTCATGACAGGATCGTCGGAAACCACCAGCGCCAGCGCGCGCGTCGTGGGCACGCCCAGCCCGTGCATGGCCTCGCTGGCCAGGTACTCGCGCACCGACGAGCGCAGCACCGCGCGGCCGTCGCCCATGCGCGAATACGGCGTCATGCCCGAGCCCTTCAGCTGCAGTTCCCAATTGCCCCGCGGCCCCTCGACCTCGCCCAATAGGTGGGCGCGGCCGTCGCCCAACTGGCCGGCCCAGACGCCGAACTGATGGCCGCTGTAGACCGCCGCCAGCGTGTCGCCGCCCGGCAGCGGCTGGGCGCCGGAAAACACGCTCAGGAATTCGGGCGTGGACAGGACGGAAGGGTCCAGGCCGATCAGTTCGGCCGCATCCGCATTGCCGTGCAGCAAACGGGGATTGTTCAGAGCCTGGGGCGCAAGCCGGGTGTAGAACGCCGCGGGCAATGCGGCAAAGGAATTGACGACGCGCAGATCGCGTAGCGTATGGGCGCTCATGCGCGTTGCCTCCTGGCCGCCCGCTTGGCGGGCCGCACGTAGAAAATGGCGCTAAGGAAAAAAATGGTCGACAACAGGATCTCGCCCCAGGCCATCAGCGCGGACAGCGGAGCAGGATCCGACATGGCCCGCACCACGCCCTCCATCAGGTAGAGCAGCGACAGCATCGAGGCCCATTGGTAGGTATAGAGATTGCCGCGCAGGACGCCGCGCAAGGGAAACGCCAGCGGCAGGGCCTTGAGCAGCATCCAGGAACCGCCCGGCCGCACCGGCGCCACCACGGTTTCCCAGGTGACGCAAAGCACAATCAGGGCGAATAGCGAAACCGAGGCCAACAGGCGCAAGCGGGGGTTGAGTTCAGGGTTCATGCTGCTATTATCGCCTGATGAATCGCCCTGCCGAGCCTGCCGCCACCACGCCGGCGGCCACCGAGCATTCGCCCCCGCGCTCTTCATGGATCGCGAGGGCCGGACGCGTCATGCGCTTCAGCGCCGAACGCGCCGGCGAAGAGAAACTGCTGCAAGTCGCGTCCAGCCTCACCTTCACGACCGTCCTGGCCATCGTGCCCATGCTGGCCGTGGTCCTGTCGCTGTTCACCGCTTTTCCGGTGTTCCAGGAATTCCGCGTCGCGCTCGAGGATTTCCTGACCAACAGCCTGATGCCGCCGTCCGTGTCGGACAACATCATGGACTACCTGAACCAGTTCGCGCGCCAGGCTTCGCGCCTGACCGCCATCGGCGGCGTGTTCCTGCTGATCACCTCGCTGTTGCTGATCATGACGATCGACAAGGCGTTCAACGACATCTGGCACGTGACCCGCCAGCGCCCGCTGCGGCAGCGCGCGCTGGTGTACTGGGCCATCATCACGCTGGGACCGGTAGTGGCCGGCGCCAGCCTTTGGGCGACCTCATTCGTGGCGCGCGAATCGCTGGGCCTGGTGCGGGACGTGCCGGAAGCCGTCAGCGTCGCGGTGTCGTTCATCCCGCTGGTGCTGACCGCTCTCGGTTTCGCCGCGCTGTTCGTCATGGTGCCCAACCGCGAGGTCCTCTGGCGCGACGCCCTGGTTGGCGGCTGCGTGACGGCCATCGTGCTGGAAATCATGAAGTCGGCGTTCGCCTATTACCTGACGCGTTTTCCCACCTATACCGTCATCTACGGCGCGTTCGCCACCCTGCCGATTTTCCTGCTCTGGATCTACCTGTCGTGGCTGGCCGTGCTGCTGGGAGCCATCCTGGCATCCAGCGCGCCGCTGATCCGCTTGGGCCGCTGGGAAATCAACCGCTATCCGGGCGCGCCCTTCGTGGACGCCGTGGACGCGCTGCGCGCGCTGCGCCAAGCGCAGACGGCCAATCCGCCGGGATTGCCCGCCAATCTCCTGGCCGCGCAATTGCGGCTGCACCAGGACGAACTGAACGGAGTCCTGGAAACGCTGGCTGAAATGGGACTGGCGACGCGCAGCCCCGAAGGCCTTTGGGTGCTGACCTGCGACGCCCGGAAAACCTCGATGGAACCGGTGGTGGACCGTTTTCTGCTGGACCGCGGCCAGCCAAGGGTCCGCAATGACCCGGAAATATTGCGAGTCGCCTCGGCCGTGATTTCCCAGCAAAATGCGCCCACGCTGGAAGAAGTCTGCGGAGAAGCGCAAAATACCGAAAATGGAATCGCTCCCGTACTGCAACTGGAAGCGAAAAAGAATTAGCAAATAGCATTAGGGCGCAAACCGCCCAGGAGGAACCGATGTTGAAGGTCAGCGAGATTTTGCGCGTCAAGGGCGATACGCTCTATACGGCGTCGCCCGATATGCCTGTGTCCCAGGCCGTGCAAACAATGAGCGAGCAGGACATAGGCTCGCTGGTCATCATGGAATTCGGGACGCTGACCGGCATGCTCACGTTCCGCGAGATCATCCGCCACATGCATGCGCATGGCGGCGCCGGCGACACCACCATCCGCTCGATCATGGACGATGCCCCGGTCAGCGTGTCGCCCAACACCAGCGCCGACGAGGTGCAGCGCCTGATGCTCGAAAAGCACGCGCGCTACATCCCGGTCATGGACGGCCCCACCCTGATGGGCGTCATTTCGTTCTATGACATGGCCCAGGCCATCGTGGCTGCCCAGCAGTTCGAAAACAACATGCTGAAGGCCTACATCCGCGACTGGCCCACGGAAAGCGCCGAGCCGGCCAAGTCCTGAGTCCCGCAGGCCAGCCACGCTGGCCTGCCGTCACACCCCAGCCGGCGCCGCTTCAATCGCGGCGCCGCGCATATCCGGCGCATGCCGCTGGCTGCGCCAGGCGTCGTAGATCAGTTCAGGGTTGTTCGCGGCCAGCAGGGCCGGATCGGACAGCATGCGGCGCCAGCGGCGCGCACCGGACTGACCATTCACCAGCCCCAGCATGGGCCGCGTCATCACTCGCAGCGGCACGCCTCGCGCAACCTGCCGCGCCGCATATTCCATCATGGCGTCCACCACCTGCGCGTCGCTGGGCAACCGCAGCGACGGCCACAGCTGGAGGGAGACTTCCGACAGCACCCGCGGCGTGTGCCAGGCGGCCCGGCCCAGCATGACGCCGTCGAAATCGCCTGCGGCGCGCACGGACTGCTCGGCGTCCGCCAGACCGCCGTTGAGCACGAAGGTGCAATCCGGGAAGTCGCGCTTCAATTGCCGCACCACGTCATAGCGCAGGGGCGGAATCTCGCGGTTGTCCTTGGGCGTCAGGCCCTTGAGCACCGCGTTGCGGGCATGGGCAATGAACACCCGGCAGCCCGTGTCGTAGATCTTGCCGACGAAGTCACGGACAAACTCATAGGATTCTTCATAATCCAGGCCTAGCCGATGCTTGACGGTGACCGGGATATCCACGGCATCCTGCATGGCCTTCATGCAATCGGCCACCAGGGCCGGCTCCGCCATCAGGCAAGCGCCGAACGCGCCCTTCTGCACCCGCTCCGACGGGCAACCGCAATTCAGGTTGATCTCGTCGTACCCCCACTTTTTGCCAAGCCGGGCCGAATGCGCCAGCGCATCGGGCTCGCTGCCGCCAAGCTGCAGGGCCACGGGATGCTCGGCTTCGTCAAAGTCCAGGTGGCGCTCGACATTGCCATGCAGCAACGCGCCGGTGGTGATCATTTCCGTGTACAAGCGTGCGCGCGGCGCCAGCAGCCGATGGAAAAAGCGGCAATGGCGGTCGGTCACATCTATCATCGGGGCGACGCACAGCCGCCAGTCGGGGGAGTCCAAGAATCACTCTACAAAACAAGGGGATGCGGTATTTTACGGTGCTTGGCGGCTTTGTGTCCGGCCGCCGGCTCCGGACTCTGCGCCGAACCGCGGCCAGGTCTGCCCGCCTTGTGGTCTAAAATTGCGCCGCCGCAGCCAAAACAGGCATGCGCGCGCGTCCGTTAACTCCTAGATTCCGCACATCAATGGCCGTATTCACCCCAGTCTCCGAAGACGACGCTCGCGCCCTACTGGCGCATTTCGATCTGGGCGAGTTTGTCTCGCTTCGGGGAATTACGGCCGGTATCGAGAATACCAACTACTTCCTGTACACGACCCGCGGCGAATACGTGCTGACGTTGTTCGAGGTGCTGACGCAGGCCCAGTTGCCGTTCTATATCGAGCTGATGTACCACCTGGCCGAGCGCGGCATTCCCGTGCCCCGGCCCCAGACCCTGCGCGACGGCACCCGCCTGACGACCCTGCACGGCAAACCTTGCGCCATCGTTTCGCGCCTGCCCGGCGGTTACGAACCCGCCCCCGGCGTGGCGCATTGCGCCCTGGCCGGCGCCACCCTGGCCCGCGCCCACCTGGCGGCGCGCGACTTCCCGCTGCACCAGCCCAATTTGCGCGGACTGTCCTGGTGGCTGGAAACGGCCCCCAAGGTCATGCCCTTCCTGGAACCAGCCCAGGCTCAGCTGCTGTCGTCGGAACTGACCGACCAACAGGCCGCCGCCGCGACGCCGGCCTGGCAGGCGCTGCAGACCGGCCCGGCGCACTGCGACCTGTTCCGGGACAACGTCCTGTTTGCCGGCACCTTCGAGGATCCGCTCATGGGCGGCATCATTGACTTCTACTTCGCCGGCTGCGACACCTGGCTGTTCGACGTGGCGGTAAGCGTCAATGACTGGTGCATCGAGCGCGAGACGGGCGAGTTCGTGCCTGAACTGGTCGATTCCTGGCTGGCTGCCTACGCGGCCGTGCGTCCCTTCACCGACGCCGAGCGCGAGGTCTGGCCACAGATGCTGCGCGCCGCCGCGCTGCGCTTCTGGATATCGCGCCTGTACGACTTTTTCCTGCCGCGGCCGGCGCAAACCCTCAAACCGCACGACCCCCGGCATTTCGAAAGAGTGTTGCAAGCGCGCCACCGCCCAGGTCTGCCAATATTGCCGTAACCGTTGCTCCCCCCATAATGGGGATAGCGCGTCCCTTTTTGAGAGATCACCCCCTTTAAATAGCCATGCAAGCAGCATTCCTACCCGCGTCATCCGGCTGGCAATGGGTCCGAGACGGCTTCCGTCTGTTCCGCAAGCAACCACTGGCCATGTTCACCTGGGCCATGGCCATCAGCCTCCTGGTCATCTTCGCCACCGCGACGCCGCCGGTCGGACCCATACTGGTGGTGGCGCTGATGCCCATCATCACGCTGATGACGCTATCGGCGTGCAAGCATGTCGAAGCCGACCGCGTCATGCTGCCCTCGATGTGGGCCAAACCGCTCAAGCAGCCCGGCGTGTTCAGAAAGCTGTTCCTGATGGGTCTGCTGTACGCGGCGCTGTGCATCGCGACCGGCCTGATCATTTTCCTGCCGTTCACCGACGCCATGGTTGAAGGCATGCGCATCGCCTCCGTGGAAAAGTCCATGGAACCCATCCTGTCCGCCATGGCCGTCCCGCTGACCTTGTTCGCGATCGTATACGTCGTGATCGCGGCGCTGTTCTGGCACGCCCCCGTGCTGGTCGCCTGGCATGGGCTGCGGCTGGCCCAGGCGCTGTTTTTCTCCGGCATCGCCTGCTGGCGCAACAAGCTGCCCTTCCTGGTCTACGGCGCCACCTGGATCCTGGTGTTTCTTTTCATCGACCTCTGCGCCGGCCTTCTAGTCGCCATCGGCCTGTCGCCGCAGCTCGCCGGCACGCTGCAGATTCCCTTCAATATCGCCGCGGGTGGCGTGCTGTACTGCAGCTTCTATCCTGCCTATACCTCCGTGTTCGGCATCGAGAACGCCGGCGCGCATCTCGACGACGGCAACAGCGCCCAGGCATAGCGCCACGCGGCAGGGCGCCAGCGCCCTGCGCATCGCGAGCACCTGCCCCCGCCGCGATATGAATGCCACGTCGATGGCATAACGCATCCCGAAGGTATGCACCGCGGCGCAAGGCATCAACAGGATGCCGGACCTCGGTCCAGGCGGCTTGCGTCCCAGCAAGCCGCGCGCGCGGCCGCAGCAGTTGGCGACCTTGAGCAGTCTGATCCTGCCCCGCGGCGGCGCCGGCTGGCCGTTCTTCATTGCACGCTCTGCAGCAATTGCACCATGACCGGAAAGGCCAGCACGATGAACGTGCAGGGAAAGATGCAGCCTATCAGCGGCAGCAGCATCTTCACGGGAGCCTGCATCGCCTGTTGTTCCGCCCGCAAGTGGCGATCGCCGCGGCTTTGCGCCGCCTGCGCGCGCAGCACCGGCCCCAGGCTTATCCCGAGCGCTTCGGCCTGCGCCAAGGCCGCGGCCCAGTTGCGCGCAAGCGGACTGTTGCTGCGCTCCGCCAGGGCCTTGATCGCCGCCGTCCTGGAGACTCCCGCGCGCATCTCCGCCAGCGCGTCGGCGAGCACGTCGCGCAACACGCCTGGCGGCCCGCTTTGCGCCGCCATCTGCAAGGCCCCGTGCACGCTCAGCCCCGCCTCCACGCATAAGGTCATCATGTCGAACACGAAGGGCAGGTCGCGTTCGATGCTGCGCCGCCGCTTGACGCTCAAACTCCGCAGCCAGAGTCCTGGCGCGACGCCGGCCGTCAGGGCGGACACTAGCGTCCATGGGATCCACCCCCAGGGCTGCGCCTGCGCCAACACGATGACCAGCGTCGCCGTCAGCCCACCGGCGGCCACCGCCGCGCTCCAGCACAGCGCCGCCACATGTGCGTAGCTGATGCCCGCAGGAAGTGCCGCCCGCTCGATCGCGCGAGTCAGCCGGATGCGCCAACGCCAGGTGCACAATGGTCCCGCCAGGGGCGCCACCGCCGAGACCCAGGGCCAGGCCGCGCGCCACCACCACGGCAAGGCCGACGACGCGCCCTGGCGGTCCAGCAGCAAGGGCTTCAAGACCACCCACGCCAGCCACCCCGCGGCCAGCGCAGCCATCGACAGACTCAAGTACAGCCACATCGCTCCCGCTCCCCTCAGATATCGATCCGGATGATGCGCCGGATCAGCAGCATGCCCACGGTTTCCAGTACCGCCACGATGGCCAGCACGCCCCAACCCACGGGCGTATGCCACAACAAGCCCATGATGTCCGGCTCCAGGCGATCCAGCACGGCAAGCAGCAACAGGGGCAGGGCCCCTACGATCCATGCCTGCAATCGCCCCTGTGAGGTCAGCGCCAGCAGCTTTGCCTGCAACTGCAGCCGGGCACGCAGGGTCTGGGCGATGCTCTCGAGCGCCTCGGCCAGATTGCCGCCCGTCTGCGCCGCGATGCGCATGGCCGCCACGACGAGCGCGATCGAATCGGCCGGCATGCGGTCGCGCAGGTTCTCAAGCGCGGCATCCCATGGGACTCCCATGCGCTGCTCGCGCAGCATCAAGCCGAACTCCTGGGCCAAGGGCGCGCCGCTCTGCTCGACGACGTGGCGCAGGCCGGTCGTCAATGCCACCCCCGCTCGCAGGGCGGAGGCAAGCATCAACAGCGCCATCGGCAATTGCTGCTCAAACCGCCTGGCGCGTCGGCGCCGCAGCGCGTTCACAAGCGCCCGAGGCAATCGCGAAGCGAACGCCGCAGCCAAGGCGGCCACAAGGCCGCTGCCCGTCGCGGCAAAAGCCAGTCCTGCCGCCATCGCGGCGCAAGCCACGGCGCCTGCCCACAACTGGGCCGGGTCTATGAACAGGAACACCTCGCTCAGGCGCAAGCCCGCCTCCTGGGTGTAGACCTCGCGGTAGCGGCGCAGCGCCGGCGCAAACCAGCTCTGGGCGCGCCACGCCAGCAGCAGCACGGAGATCATGGCGGCCCCCGCCGCCAGCCAGATCATGGCGTACCTTGCGAAAAAACAGCAATTCCCGGCCCCGCCTTCTCTGTGTTGGAGAACCAGGCGGGGTCAATGGCCTCATCGGCCTGTGCCCCCTCGCGCGCAAAACCGGGCAAGGCGCCACAGCCCGTAAAGCCCCGGACGCGGTCGTATCGGAAAAGGTCCTGGAGCTGTATGCGCCCGCTTTCCATGCCGGCGATCTCCGCGATCGACGTCACCACGCGCCGCCCGTCGGCCAGCCTGGCCTGCTGCACCACGATGTCCACGCTGGCCGCGATGTGTTCGCGCACGGCCGTCAGAGGAAGGTCGAGGCCAGCCATCAGGATCATCGATTCCAGGCGCCCCAGCGCATCGCGAGGCGAGTTGGCGTGCAGTGTCGTCAGGGATCCCTCGTGGCCGGTGTTCATGGCGGTCAGCATGTCGAACGCCTCCGGCCCACGGCACTCGCCCACCACGATCCGGTCTGGCCGCATGCGCAGCGCATTGCGCACGAGTTCGCGGATGTCGATACGCCCGCGCCCTTCCTGGTTGGCGGGCCGCGCCTCCAGCGCCACCAGATGATCGTGGTTCAGGCGCAGCTCCGCCGCGTCTTCGATGGTGACCACGCGTTCGCCATCGGGAATCTCGTTGGACAGGATGTTGAGCAACGTCGTCTTGCCAGCCCCAGTGCCTCCGGATACCACCAGGTTCCTGCGCACTCTCACGCAGAGCGCCAGGAATTGCGCCATGGAGCCGCTCAGAGAACCCGCCGCGATCAGATCGGACATCCCCGGGCGACGCAACGGAAACTTGCGTATGGTCAGGCTCGCCCCCCTAAGGGCCACCGGCGGAATGATGGCGTGCACCCGGGATCCGTCAGCCAGACGGGCATCCACCATGGGGGAGCTTTCGTCTATGCGCCGCCCCAATGGCGTGACGATGCGCTCGATGGCCCAGCGCAGCGATTGCTCGCTGGTGAAGGCTGCCGGATGACGTGACAAACGGCCGCCACGCTCGACGTAGACCTCGTCATGGCGGTTGACCATGATCTCCGTGATGTCCGCGGCGGCGAGCAGGGGCTCCAGAGGTCCCAGGCCAACCGCTTCGTCCAGCACCTCGCGGCAAAGCGCGGCCCGATCGGCGCCCGCGGGCAAGTCGGCGTCGGTAGCGACGATGTGCGTCAGCAGCCGCTCGGCCTCGGCTCGCAGCATGACGTCGCTCATGCCCGCCACGTCGCGCCGGCGCAAATCCAGCGCCGCCAGCAGAGCCGCATGCAGGCGCCGGCGGTCCTGCAACCGATGTTGCGGCAAGCGTAGCGGCAACGACGTCGCCGGCGCGGGTAGCATCGGCGGTTCCTGCGCTGCTGCGCCATCGCTTGCGGCGCCGTCAGACGTCGGGGCGCTCGATAGCGCGGCCTGCTCCGGGATGAACGTCAGCGACACCCGCAGTCGGCAAGGCCCTATCAGTATTTCGTCGCCGGGCAGTACTGGCGCGTGGCGCACGATCCTCTCGCCGTTCACCAAGGTTCCCCCCAGCGTGCCCAGGTCTTCGAGAACGATCCCGGATTCCTCCCGCGACAGCCGCGCATGCTGACGCCCCACCCGCCAATTCACGATGCGCAGCCCGCAATGGGCTCCACGTCCGATGAGTACCGGAGGGGCCATCGTCGATCGGTGCACGGTGGCGTCCTCGAACATCATTTCTATGTCGATCATGGCCTCGCTTCCGGTAGAGAAATCGGGGCATCGTCTTGTGGCGTCCCCCACTGCGAACCCGCACCCGAGTAGGCATCCCATCCTGCCGCGGCGGGCACCGCCGTTCCCAGGCGCGGCGGCACGGGAAAAGCCGCCTCCAGCACGCCCCGCCCCCGCCGCACACGGTCCGCCATGGAAGGTTCGGCCTGCGTAATGAGCTTGGGTGTCACGAATATGGCGAGCTCGGTTTCCCGCAACTGATATCGGCGCGAAGAAAACAAGGCGCCCAGAACCGGAATGTCCTTCAGCCATGGCAGGCCGTCGGCTTCTTCGTCCCGCTCGCGCGACAGGAAACCGCCGATGACCAGCGTATCGCCGGACCGCACGTTGAATTCGGTGGAGGCGCGGCGCGTGCGCAACGCCGGCCCGCCGGGCACGCTCAGCGCGTTGTCCACCGAACTCGCCTCTACCTCGATCAGGGACCGGATGACTCCGTTGCGGTCGACGCGAGGAGTAATCCTGAGCATGACGCCGTAGGGCTTGAACAAGGTGTTCGAATTGCCGCGCGTGTCGGTCGACGAGTAAGGGACCTCTCCGCCGGCCAGAAAGGTAGCGCTGGCGCCGCTGCGCGCGAGCAATTGCGGTTGGGCCAGCATGACGGCTTCGCCGCTTTGAGCCAGCATCGCGATGCGGGACGACAACAGGGCGTTGACGCCGAAGTAGCCGGCCGCCGACGAAGCCGGCCCCACCGTTTCGATGATCCCTTCTCCCGGGCGGCTCATGCGCCCCCGTGACCCGGCGTCCCAGGCCAGGCCGGCATTGATGCCACCTTGGGACAGCCCGTCCCAGCGCACGCCTAGATCTCTCAGCCTTGAGGTGGGGATCTCCACGACTTGCACGTCCAGCTGCACCATGCGATCCCAGCCCACTTGCCCGGTGAAGTCCAGCACGGCGGGATAGCGGTCCGCCAGCGCCGTGATGCGCAAACGGTCGTCATCGGAAAGGTCGTCGCCCTCGATGAGGATGCGGCCGCCCACCTCGGTACTGCGCGCCCCGGGGATGCGGGCAAGCAAGGCCTCGACTTCGGCCCGCAGGCGCGGCGCCCCGGCAGGCACGACCCTCAGTTCATAGGCCTTGGCACGGCCACCATTCGCCCAGACATGCATGGACGACACGCCCTCGGCGCGAGCGAACACCACGACCTCGCGCCCTTCGGTCTCGATGGCGCCGACTACCTGGCCATTGCCTATCGCCACGCGCTTGACTCCAGGGTGCGACAGGATTCGCGTTTCGCCCACCTGAAGTTCGATCACTTCGTCCTGCGGCCACGCAGCGTGGCTGAGCAGGCAGAGCCCCAGGGTGAACAGTTTGACGAGGGTATGCTTCATGGCCGTTCCTTCTTGAATCCGGTCTCCCGGACAGCCGCTGCCAGATCTGGTGCACCCTCGCCTATCCTGGACTCCAGCCGATCGCCGTACAGGATGGTCACGCCAGGCGCGGTTGACGGCCCCGAGTCCAACCCTATCAACGAAGCAAGGTCGCCTTGGACTGCGCCGCTGACTACTGCCGCATCGTCGCGATGGCGCAGCATGGCGGTCAGCGCCCCGCTCTGCCGCGCCGCCACGAAGCGCATCGCCTCCTCGGGCGTCGCAGCCAAGGTGATGTTGCCGCCCTTGCCTTCGCCATCGGCTTCGCCCCCGACCATCAGCACACGCATGCCTTGCAAAAGAGGCACGGTCAGTTCCCGCTGGCGATGGGCAAAGCTCACGTAGATATCAATGGCATCGCCCACGCACAGCACATCCGCCAGGCCGCCCAGGTCCGCCGCCGCCACCGTCAACGCGCGTTGCCCCCTATGCAGGCGGGACGCCAGGGCCGGCGCCGGCGCCGTGAACGTCAGATGCCCCCGGAGCAAGGGTTCACCATTGGCGACATCGGCCAGCAAGGTGGCGCCTAGCAGGCTGGATAGATCCAAGGGGTCGATGCTGGCCCGCGAAGCCCATGGCTGCGGAATCTCGCGCACGGCGAGATGCATTTCTTCGAGCTGCGTGCCGGCGGGCAGGTCATACGCCGCGACCAGCCTGCTGACCATGGGTGTACGCGCCTCGGCCTCGAGCGCCTGGACCCGCTGCTGCACGTGCTCCCGCACCGCCCACGCGGACACAAGCCCCGCGATCAGCGCGATGGCATACACACCCGTTCTGCGCAGGCGCTGCAGGACATGGGTAAGCCAGTTCATCATGGCGTTCTGCCGCTGACCAGCAGCCCGCTGCCGCCTTCCAGCGGCACCAGCGACAGCCGCATGCGCGCGCCCGGGCGGACCCACCAATGACCCGACTCCTCGGACGCCGGCACGCGGCGCCAGCCATGCCGGGACAGGCGCTCCTCCAGCAGCGGAGCCAACTGCCCGGGCGGCAAGGCGTATTGCCAGATGCTCTCGGAAACCCGCAAGCCGTTTTCCATCACCGCTACGTCCAGTCTCAGACGCGCGCCAGGCAGGAGCCAGGCAGGCGACGGGCTGTCCGGCGCAGCCAGGAGGCTGACCGCCGAAATGCTGCCGACCGTTCGGCGTGCGCCCAGTCCTTCCATTTGGACGACCCATCGTTCCTGCCCCACCTGGCCGGACAGAATGGCCTGGCCGGACAACACGTTGAGGTCGGCCAGCGCGGGCTGCTGGGCAGACAGGTAGCGGATCAGTTCGGGCGTGGTGAGCGGCGTGTCGAATATGAGCACCCGCGCCGGGATGCCATGCAGCCAGATGCTCTCCGCCAGCAGGCCGCGCTGCGAACCCGCGGGAAACCGCAAGGCCTCCAGCGCGGTGACGCCGGGCGTGGTCCTGCCGGCAGTCCCGGCTTTTCCGCCCTCGGCCGCGAGATCCTGTCCCGCGACGACGTTGCGCCAGCCCACGGCCGCCACAGCCAGAGCGCCAGCGAGCAACAGGCGCAGGGTCCGTGCCATGGCCAGGGTCCGCCAACCGCTTCCCCAAGGCGCAGCCAGACCAGCAGAAGATGCCGACAAGCACAATCCGGTCATTTTCCCGCCCCCTTGCTGCTGGCGAGCCGGTCCGCAGGCACCACATCCGCCCATTGGGACAGCCAGTCCAGCGACAGGCCAGGCCTGCGCCACGGCCCGTCCAGGCGATCGACGACAGGCTTCAAGCGCCGAGCCTCAGCCAGCGAGGCGCTTTCCGCCTTGCGCCAGGACGTGGGCGCCCGGGCGATGCGACGCTGCGTATCGGCATCGCCGTGCGCATATCCGGCGCCGCTTGCCACCTGCGTGCGGCGAGTGATGTGCAGCCAGGCCGCGCTGTCATGATCAAGGCGGGCGGTGCTTGCGGTCGCCGACAGCAGCCTCAGATCCACGCCGAACCATTCGTCCTGCAAGGCAGCAACCTGCGACGGCGCGATACCGGACAGCGTCCCGATTTTGCCCGACAGCGCCATGCCCCGCGGCGCGTGCTGGTTCTGCATGGGTTGTCCCAATGCGCCAGCCATCGCGGCCTTGCGACTGGCCTGTGCCGTTTCCAGCGCCGCGAACTGCAATCCGCCTATCCAGGAGCCCGCCCAAAGCAGCAGGGCGAGCAGCGGCAGCATCAGCAACGCTTCGATCAAGGCCTGCCCTTGCTGCCGGGTGAGTATCCGGTTCATGGCGCCCGCCTTGCCTGCGCGGCCTCGCCAGCGGTAGTGGCGGACAAGCGCGCTTGCCAGTAAGGACGGAACAGCGTGGCAAGTTCATCCCGGCCATCGGCACGGCGCTCCGGCCGTGCAAAGTAGGTCTCGGCCGCCGAGGTCACCGTGACAGCGTCCTCCGGCCCCAGGGCGGCATAGCGGAATCGCCCCAAGGGCGCCCGGACCGCGCTGTCCGCATCCGTGGTTTTCAAGGAAGAACCGACAAGCCGGACGGCCACCGCGAAGCGCAGGGGCTCGCCGCTGCGCGGCAAGGCGATGTCGCGATAAGCCGGCAGGCCCCGGCCCGGCCAGCGCTGGGCGGCTGCCATGGCGTACGAATTGGCCATGGGATTGCTGATGTCCTTGAGCAGATCCCAGTTCGTCGACAGCTCCACCCAGCGCCAGAAATCCTGGTCGGAAAAATCTAGCGGAGGCTCATCGACGTACTCAAGACCTTCGGGAGCCTTGATCTTCTGGCCCTGCGCCGTGCCCCAGCCCATGGCGTACTCGCGGAAGTAGCAGCCCCGCCAGCGGTTGAAGCGCAGCGCATGGTAGGACTGCGTATCAAGAGCGCCCCAGCGTCCGTCCGGCCCCAGCCACGTGTAGCCGCGGCGGCGCAGCTCATGGCGATGCAAGGGGCACAGCGGACGGACCATCCAAGGATTGCGGCGCGTGGCGTTGCGGCTGTTGAGAAAACCATGGCGTTGCACCGCCTGTTCTACCGCGGGCCGCAGGCCGGCTGCCCGCGTGGCCAGCCGGCGCGCCACGTAGCCGGGCCAGCCATCGGTCAGCAGCCGCAGGCTCGCGCCCCGGCCAGTCGCAGCGCCGGCGCCGGACGCCGGGGCGTCGTCCGACAGATTGGCGGACAACACCTTGTTCATGATGCGCTCGCGCGAAGCCGCCAGACCGGCGACAGCGGACGCCGCACTAGCTTCCAGGACCTGGTGGACCACTCGGTCATGCTCGCCAAACGCTGATGCGAGCCGCTGTTCGGCATCGGGCACGGCCCGCGCCGTTTGGTAAGCCGCCCCCACATCGGGGCCGAACAGCATGGCGATCAGGCCAGCGGGCGGATTGCCACGGCTGCGCTGTGCCTGCATGGTGCGGGCATACTGCGCGGACGCAGCCAGCGTGACCAGATGCGCCATGGCGACCTGATGCGCGATCTGCGTCCGGTTGATGTAGGCCAGGGCATTGAGCGCACGCGCCTGTTCCAGCGCCCCGCTATACGCCGCCGCGTCCGCGGCATGCGTCAGCCGTTGGCGCGCACCCACGGTCTGCCCCAGGTTGTACAGAACGACCAGGGAGATGCCCCCTGCCGCCGCCATCAGCAGGCCCAGGACCAGCGCCTGGCCCCGCTGTTGGACTGGCGATGCGCAAGAAAGCGTAGTCACTTCGCGTCCGTGGCGTTGCCGGTGAAGGACTTGAGCGTACGGGCCTTGGTCTGGGCCGCGCTTTCTGTGCGGCCTGTTGCGCCGCACGGCTCTGTGCGCCGCCGTCCTCGCCGGCAAGTTCGCGAGCCATGGCGGCGGTCTGCGACCGCACCACTTGGCCGAAGTACTGATACACCGCAATGGCGGCCACCGCGACCAAGGCCACGACCACGATGTATTCGGTCATGCCTTGTCCCAACTGACGCTTCCGCAACCCTGACATATCCGTTCTCCGACACTGTGAAGACAGGCTTCAGTGTCGGCGTCCGGCCCCGGCCTCGCCATTCGCGGATGCCGAGGCGGCTAAAGTGGTCACGGGTCCGTTGACAGCTGACGGACTGCGGCGGCGGCCAGCGCAGGCCAGCCGCCGCGCGGGAGGCACGAATCTTGTAACCCTTTAATATTCAAGGGTTTTCCCTATTGCCGGACCTATGGCTCAGCAGTAGATTTGAGTTGCCGGGCTGTCTGACACCCATCGCGTGCGAAGCCGGGCAGGAGCGCCTCAGACTCACCTTGAGCTGGGGCGCTCTTCCATTTTGCCGCGCGCAAATGCGCGTCGTCCTCGGGAATGCGGCCCGGAAGCTGGCCGCCATCCCCGCCCCCTTCCTAGGCAACCCGCAGCACCCCGTTGTCGATGACGACCGCGTCGCGTTCCATGGCCTTCGCCCGGAAGGACCCGTCCCGCCAGACGTCCACGCTCAGCGTCTCGCCGGGATACATCGGCCCCGAAAAGCGCAGCGACACGGCACGCACCGCCCCTTGCGCCGCGGGCTGCAAGCGTCTGGCAACGGCGTGCGACACCATGCCAAACGTGCACAGGCCATGCAGTATGGGCCGCGGAAATCCCGCGGCCCGGGCAACCTGGGGGTCGCTGTGCAGCGGGTTGTAGTCGCCATTGAGCCGATACACCAACGCCTGCTCCGGCCGGGTGCGCACCTGCACGGTCCAGTCCGGCGGGCTACCGGGCATGGTGTGCGCCGGGCGCGCCTGCCTCCCGGCGTTCGCCATGCCGCCATCGCCCCTGAGCACGTGGGTCGCGGAAGTCCGCGCGATGAGCCGTCCCGTGGCGGCATCCGTCAACGTTTTTTCGGAATACAGCAACAGTCCCTTTTCGCCCTTGTCCACCGCCTCCACGACGCGGGTCTTGCCTATCAGCTCGCCCGCGGCGGGAATGGGATGGAAGAGTTCCATGCCCTGTTCGCCGTGCAGCAGCCGCACCGTATCGGCTCCGATATCCGGCGCGTTCAGCCAGAAGCCCGGATAGCCCAGGACCACGGCCATGTAGGGCAGCACAAGCGGATCGTGCTGCCTGCCCACGTAGGCCAGGTCGGACGCATCCACGGGATCCTGTCCCAGGCCCACCGATAGCGCGTACAGCATGGCGTCGCGCGCCGTACAGCGTTGCCTGATCTCAGGCAGTTCATGGTTCAACAGCTGCTCATAGCTCAAGCGCATGACGCTCCTCCGCTTTGCCTCGAAGACACATCCATGACCCGGGGGTCAGATCGGATCCCAGCTCATCACGTCGGGCGAGCGTTCCAGGGGATAGAAGTGCTTCTGCATCGCCGGAATGGCGACCTCGGCGATGCGCTGCGGCGTCCAGCCGTCGCTGAAGTGCACGGAACGCAAGGGTCGCGGCTGGCTCATCAGCATGATTTCGTTGGCGCGCACCGCGAATATCTGGCCGCTGACTTCGCGCGCGGCATCGCTCAGCAGATACACGGCCATCGGCGCGATCTTGCCCGCCTCCATCTTCTTGAGCTTTTCGACGCGGTCGCGCTGCTGCGGCGTGTCGGTGGGGATGGAGCTGGTCATGCGGCTCCAGGCCGACGGGGCGATGCAGTTGGAGCGCACGCCATAGCGGCCCATGTCCAGCGCAATCATCTTGGACAAGGCCACGATGCCCAGCTTGGCCGCCCCGTAATTGGCCTGGCCGTAGTTGCCGATCAGCCCGGAGGTCGAGGTCATGTGCACCATCGCGCCGCCCTCCTGTTCGCGGAAGTGCGTGGCCGCGGCCCGGCTGACGAAGAAGGTGCCATCCAGATGCACCGCGATGACCGCGCGCCACTCTTCCTCGCTCATCTTGTGGAAGGAGCGGTCGCGCAGGTTGCCTGCGTTGTTGACCACGCCATCGATGCGTCCGAACTGGTCCATGGCGCACTGGACGATGGCATTGGCGGACGCGTGCGTCGCGACCGAATCGAAACTGGCGACGGCCACGCCGCCCGCGGCGTGGAT
The DNA here is from genome assembly GCF_002192695.1 of Achromobacter xylosoxidans. Lineage (GTDB taxonomy): Bacteria > Pseudomonadota > Gammaproteobacteria > Burkholderiales > Burkholderiaceae_B > Achromobacter > Achromobacter xylosoxidans_C. Next base: position 116,435 of record NZ_MTLG01000058.1, on the reverse strand, counting down.
CTCGGCCACGACGGCGTCCGCCGGCGCCACTGCAGCGGACAGATCATCGCCATTGAGCGCCACCCCGATGTCGTTGACCACGACCCTGGCGCCCTCGGCCGCCAGTTGCAGGGCCACCTCGCGGCCGATGCCGCCGCCCGCCCCGGTCACCACCACTACCTTGCCTTCCATCATGCGTTCCATGCCTGTGTCTCCTCAAAACGGGCCTGCCGGCTGCATGCGGCAGGCCCGGTGCTGTCGATTGCCTACTCGGTCGTCACGTTGGCGCGGCGCACCACCTCGGCCCACTTCCTGCCTTCGCTGCCGATGAAGGCGGCGAACTCCGCGGGCGTGTCGGGATTGGGCACCGCTCCCTGGTCCCGGATCTGCTTTTGCATGTCGGGCGTCTGAATGATGGCGACCACCTGCTTGTTGATCTCCGATACGACGTCGTCCGGCGTCTTGGCCGGAGCCCACAGGCCGAACCACGACACGACCTCGTAGCCGGGCACGCCGGCTTCCGCCACGGTGGGCACGTCGGGCAGCTGGTCGCTGCGCTGGGCCGACGTCACCGCCAGCACCTTCAGCCGGCCCGCCTTGATGTGCGGCAGCGCAGAGGGCAGGTTGTCGAAGATCATCGAAATCTGGCCGCCCAGCAGGTCCGTCACCGCCGGCGTGCTGCCCTTGTAGGGCACATGCACCATGTCGACCCCGGTCATCATCTTGAAAGTCTCGCCGGACATGTGCAGCGTGCTGCCATGTCCGGAAGAGCCGAAGGTGAGCTTCCCCGGATGGGCGCGGCCATAGGCGATCAGCTCCTTGACGGTGTCGTATGGCGCGTTCTTGGGCACCACCAGGGCGTTGGGCACCATGGCGGTACGCGTGATCGGCGCGAAATCCTTGATCGCGTCGTAGGGCATGGATTTGTACAGGCTGGGATTGATGGCGTGCGTGCCTATCGTGCCCATCACCAGCGTGTAGCCATCCGGCGCGGCGCGCGCCACCTGCGCGGTGCCGATGTTGCCGCCGGCGCCGGGCTTGTTCTCGACCACCACGGACACGCCCCAGCGCTCGCTCAAGCGTTGGCCTATCACGCGCGCCAGGATGTCGGTGGTGCCGCCCGCCGAGAACGGCACGTTTATCGTCACCGGCTTGTTGGGAAAGCCCTGCGCCGTCTGCGCGCCAGCCGTGCCAGCGCCCAGCAGGATTGCCCATCCCAGCAGCGCCAGGACCTTCAGGGGACGCTTGCGCGCAATGGCTGCGGGCGCGTCTTTTTTGATTGTCTTGAACATAGTCTCCTCGCTTTTCTTATCCAGGTTCAGAGGCGGTGCGCCTCAATCCAGCACAGCAAGATCCTGCCCTTCCTCCACTTCATCGCCGACCGCCACCAGCACCTTGGCGATACGGCCTGCTGCCTCGCTTTCAACGGGGATCTCCATCTTCATGGACTCGACCTTGAACGCCTCGTCGCCCGCCTGAATCTGCACGCCCTCTTCCACGCAACACGCGACCACGCGGCCCGCCACGTTGGAGACTATTTTTTTCATGCCAGCTCCTTTACCGACTCTGTTGAAATCACTTCCTGCAAGCCGTCGACGGTCATCGCGCCGGCCTGAAACCGCTCCGACGCGAGCACCTGAAGAATCATCGGAATGTTGGTCTTGATGCCCTCTACCCGCATGCCGCCCAGCGCGCCGCTCAGCTCGCGGATCGCGGCGGCGCGATCAGCCGCATGCGCGATGACCTTCGCGACCATGGGGTCGTAGTGGCTGGAAACCCGGTTGCCCGGCGCGTAGCCGGTCTCTATCCGCAGGCCGGGACGCGGCTGCGGCAGCTCGAATGTCTTCAGCACGCCCGGCGAAGGCAGGAAGCGCACGGGATCCTCGGCATATACGCGCGCCTCGATCGCGTGCCCGGCCACGGCAGGCTGCCCGCCAATCACCGAGGACAGCTTTTCACCCGCGGCCAGACGGATCTGCGCCTGCACGATGTCCACGCCGGTGACCGCTTCCGAGATGGCGTGCTCGACCTGCAGCCGCGTATTGACCTCGAGGAACGAAAAGCCGCTGCCCGGCGTGTACAGCATCTCCACGGTACCGATGACGTCGTAGCCGATCTCTCCCAGGATGGCCGACAGCCGCTCGGCCATGCCGGCGACCGCCTGGCGGTCGATGGCCGGCGCCGGCGCTTCCTCGATCACTTTCTGGTATCTGCGCTGGGTGGAGCAATCCCGTTCGAACAGGGACAGGACGTTGCCGAACCTGTCCGCCAGGAACTGGAATTCGATATGCCGCGGCGACGGCACGAATCGCTCCAGGTACAGGGCGGGATTGGCGAACGCCTTTTCGGCCATGCCGCTGGCGCGTTCCCAGCAGCCGGGCAGCGATAGGGGATCATGGACGGGGATCATCCCTATGCCCCCGCCGCCGCCTGCGGGTTTGATCAGCACCGGATAGCCGAGCGCCTCGGCCGCCTGGCGTACCGCCGCCATGTCATTGCGCGGCAGGATGCCCGTGCTGCCGCCTGCCTGCAGGCCATGCCGTTGCATCAACTCGCGCGCGCTGGCCTTGTTGCCCAGCACCTCGATCCACTTGGACGAAGGCCCGATGAAGCAGTGCCCCGCCTCTTCAACCCTGCGCGCGAACTGCGCGTTCTCGGACAGGAATCCGTAGCCCGGATGCAGCGCATCAGCGCCGCAACGCGCCATGACCTCGAGCAGCAGGTCCTGGTTGAGATAACTGGCCCGTGCCGGCGCCGGCCCGATGCAAAAGCTCTCATCCGCCTGGCGCACATACGGCAGGTCGGCATCGGCCTCGGAGTACACCGCCACGGACCGCAGGCCCAGCGCCTGCGCGGCGCGCAAGATGCGGGCGGCGGCGGCGCCCCGGTTGGCAATCAGGATCTTCTTCATCTGCATCCCCTCAAGGCCGGTATCCGGTGGCCATCATGCCGGGCTGGCGCAGCGGCGCGGCCAGATTGGCGAACTCGACCAGGCGCGCACGCGTGCAGGCCGGATCGATGATGTCCTCGATGACGAAGGCCTCCGCGCTGCGGAAGGGGGAAGTCAGGGCGCGGACTCTTTCCTCGATTTCCGCGCGCTTGGCTTCGGGGTCGGCGGCCGCTTCGATCTCGGACCGGTACGCCACCTCCAGGCCGCCCTCGATCGGCAGCGAGCCCCATTGCGCCGATGGCCAGGCATAGCGGAAATTGAAGCGGCTGGAATTCTGATGGCCGCCCGCGGCCACGCCGAAGGCCCGCCGCATGATCAGCGAGAACCACGGCGCCGTCGACTGCGCGACCGCCGTCAGCGCCCGCACGCCGGCGCGCATCACGCCGTCCTTCTCGGCTTCCAGGCCTATCTGGAAACCCGCGATGTCGACCATGTTCACCACCGGCAGGTGGAAGGTTTCGGCCAGGTCGACCAGGCGGGTGAATTTCTCGGCGGTGTGCCGGTCCCAGCCGCCGCCATAGTGATAAGGATTGCTGGCGACGAACAGCACCGGCCAGCCATCCACCCGGGCCAGCCCGCCCACGATGGCCTTGCCCCAATGCCGGCCGATTTCGAACACGCTGCCCGGATCGAACAAGGTGTCCAAGATCGGCCGGATCTTGTAGACCTTGCGCGTGTCCTTCGGAATGGCCGTGCGCAGCCAGTCCTGCTCCGCCGCCACGGCCGGGACCTCGCCCCTGGGCGCAAGCTCGTGCACGGACGCGGGCAGATACGACAGAAAGCGCCTGGCGGCCGCGAAGGCCTCATCCTCGGAACTCACCTCGTCGTCCACCACGCCATTGCGCGTGTGGATCGCGCTCCCCCCCAATTCATTCTTGCCCAGGTTCTGGCCGATCTTGGCCACCACCGGCGGCCCCGCGATGAACAGCTGCGACGTGTCCTTGACCATGACGCAGTAGTGGCTGCCGGCAACGCGCGCCGCCCCTTGGCCCGCCACCGATCCGAGGGCCAGCGACACCACCGGCACCTGGGCCAGGTTGCGCGCCACATAGGCCCAGATCTTCATCTTCGGCAGCAGCGCATGCCCCATCTTCTCGATGTTCTTGACCGACCCGCCCCCGCCCGTGCCGTCGATCAGGCGCACCAGCGGAATGCGCAGGTCGAACGCCATCTGTTCGGCGTAAATCATCTTGTCGCCCACGGCGCCGTCGTTGGCGCCGCCGCGCACGGTGAAATCGTCGCCCACGACCACGACGTTCTTGCTGCCCAGCGCCGCGCGTCCCATGATCACGTTCGAGGGCATCACGTGGACCAGGCGGCCCTGTTCGTCATACTCGCCGCTGCCGGCCAGTCCTCCCACCTCGACGAACGACCCGCCATCGACCAGCCGTTCGATCCGCTGGCGGATGTCCAGCTTGCCCGCGTCATGCTGACGCTTCACCTTCTCCGCACCCCCCATGCCCAAGGAAAACTCCTTGCGGCGTGCCAGTTCGTCCAACTCCTGCGTCCAGCTCATTACTTCCTCCCATGACGGCGTCGGCCTGAAATTCAGGGCGCCAGTTCGATCCACGCATCGTCCAGTTTCAAGTCCACCGCGGTCCGCGCCTGCAGCGCCGCGAAATCCAGGCCCCGCACCATCGCCCGCACCCGTAGTCCATCCGGCGTGATGTCGATGATTGCCAGGTCGCTGTAGATGCGATCGACCACGGCCTTGCCGGTAAGGGGATAGGTGCATTCGGGCACGATCTTCGGCCGGCCATCGCGGTCCACGTGCTGCATCATCACGAAGATGCGCTTCGCGCCCGCCACCAGGTCCATGGCCCCGCCCACCGCCGGGATCGAGTCTGCGCGCCCCGTGTCCCAGTTGGCCAGATCGCCCTCGGCCGATACCTGGAAGGCGCCCAGCACGGTGAGATCGATATGGCCGCCGCGCATCATCGAAAAGGACACCACGTGGTCGGTGATCGAGGCCCCGATATCCAGCGCGACGGGCTCCTTGCTGGCGTTGAGCAGATCCCTGTCGACCGCGGCGCCCGCCGGCAGGCCCTTCATGCCCAGGATGCCGTTTTCGCTGTGCAGCACCACGCCGCGCTCGGGCTTCAGGTAGTCGGCCACCGAGGTTGGCATGCCTATGCCCAGGTTGACGTAGGAGGCAGGAGGAATGTCGTCGGCAACGATCTGCGCCAAGCGTTCGCGGGACAGGCTATTGATGCTCATTGGGACACTCGACGATGCGTTGAACGAAAATTCCGGGCGTCATGACCTGCTCCGGCGCCAGCGCCCCCAGAGGCACCACCTGGTCGACCTGGACCACTGTCAGCCGCGCAGCCATGCACATCACAGGCCCGAAGTTGCGGCTGGCGTAGCGGTAGGTCAGATTGCCCGCGCTGTCGCCGTACTGGGCCTTCACGAAAGCCACATCGCCCGGCAGCGGCTCTTCCAGCACATAACCCCGGCCATTGATGGCGCGCGTTTCCTTGCCTTGCGCCAGCCGCGTCCCATAGGCGGTGGGCGTGAAGAACGGTCCCATGCCCGCGCCGGCGGCACGCAAGCGTTCGGCCAGCGTGCCTTGCGGCACCACCTCCAGTTCGATCCTGCCCGCCGCATACCATTCGCCGAACGCCGCGGCGTTGGGCTTCTTGGGATTCGAGGAGCGTGCAAAGGAGCAAATCACTTTGCGCACCCTGCCCGCGCGGATCAACTGGCTCAAGCCCGGCTCGCCATTGCCCGCGTTGTTATTAACGATGGTCAGTTCGCGCGCGCCAGTCTCCAGCAGCGCCTGCAGCAATTCCGTTGGCACGCCGGACGCGCCGAACCCGCCGATCAGCAGCGTGGCGCCGTCCGCCACGCCGGCCACGGCTGCCTCCAAAGTAGGCACGATCTTGTTCAACATTACTTACCCCATGGCGGCGGACGCGGCCGCGCCGCCCCCGCCGCAGACTTGTTGGACGGTCAGAGCGCAGGCAGCGCGCTCAGGATCGCGGTGGACTGGCTGGACAAAGTGCCGCCGTTGCCGTGCACCAGGGCCAGGTTCGGATCCTTCAGTTGGCGCGCGCCGCACTCGCCGCGCAACTGCCTGACGGCCTCCACCATGAGAAACACGCCGTACATGCCCGGATGCACGCAAGACAGGCCGCCGCCGTTGGTATTGACCGCCAGCCGCCCGCCGGGTGCGATCGCCCCTTGGTCCACGAACGCGCCGCCCTCGCCCTTCTCGCAAAAACCCAGGTCTTCCAGGAACAGGATGGTGTTGATGGTGAAGGCGTCGTACAGCATGGCCAGGTCCATGTCCTTCGCGGAGACGCCGGCCATCTCGTAGCAACGCTTGCCCGACTCGAGCGCCGCGGTCACCGTCAGGTCATGCATGGACGAAACCTGCCGGTTCCATACCGCGGTCGCGTTGCCCATGACGTACACCGGCGGCTTGGCGCAATCGCGGGCCCGATCCGAGCGCGTCAGCACGAAGGCGCCAGCGCCGTCGCTGACCATGCAGCAGTCGCGCACCGTGAAGGGCTCGCAGACAGGACGCGCCGCCTCGACATCCGCCAGCGACAACGGTTCGCGCATGGAGGCTTCCGGGTTCAATTGCGCCCATTTCCGCGCGGCCACCGCCACTTCCGACAATTGCTTGCGCGTGGTGCCGTACTGGTGCATGTGGCGGTTCGCGGCCAAGGCGTAGGCCGCCACCGGCAAGGGCGGGTCATAAGGCGTTTCGTAAGGCTGCGGGTCGATCGATTTCCGCACGCGCGTCAGATCGGCGCGGTTGAATTTGGCGGTGCGCTGGGTGCTGCCGTAGCAGACCAGGACCGCGTTGCATTGCCCGGACGCCAGCGCGTGCATCGCCGGCAGCAGATGCGCCACGTAGCTGGAACCGCCTATCATGGTGCTATCCAGAAAGGTCGGGCGTATGCCTAGATACTCGACGACCGACATCGCCCACATGGGCGACAGGGAACTGCAGGTCGTGATGCCGTCTATGTCCTTCAGGCTCAGGCCGGCATCTGCGATCGCAGCCATGGCGGCCTGCGCCAGCACTTCCTGCTCTGTGTGACCGCGCGCCTGTCCCAGTCCGGCCTGCCCCACGCCGACCACCGCAGTCTTGCCTCTCAAGTCGCGCAGCGTCATAGCCCAGCTCCCGAAGGCACGAAGACCACTTGCGCGGCCTCGCCGTCGCCGACGATCCTGGCGCTGACGCGCATGCCGATACGCACCTGCGCCGGCGCGATCTGCGCGACACGGCTCATCATCCGCGCGCCTTCCTGCAGGTCCACGAGACAGACGTTGTAATCGCCGCCCTGCTCCACATTGCGATACACGGTGGTGCTGGCGTACACCACGCCTTCTCCCGTGGGGCTGAACCAATCCAATGCCGCACCGCCGCAATGGGGGCATACGCAGCGCGGATAGAACACCGCCTGACTGCAATCGGCGCAGCGTTGGATCTGAAACCGGCCCGCCGCCAGGCCATCTAGATAAGTCTGCTCGGGTCCGTCTACTGCCTGCGCACTGCTCTGGATCTCCACCCATGCCTCCTGTCGTGTCGTCTTCTGAACCTGCCAACATTGCGGCTCAGTGTAGGGACAGGCATGCGGCGGATAAACGGGCCCGAGGGCAAATCACCTTTAACTTTGCGCGCGGGAATGGCTAAGATGGCGTGCATCCATCAGCCCGGCCGCCATGTACATCCTGATAGACCATCTCAAGCATGTTCTGAATTTCGTACGCGTCGCGGACAGCGGCAGCTTCACGGCCGCGGCGCACCGGCTCGACATATCCACCGCATCGGTGAGCAAGAGCGTTTCGCTGCTGGAAGCCAAGTTGGGCGTGAAGCTGCTCAACCGCACCACACGCAACCTGTCGCTGACCGACGATGGCGAATTACTGCTGCAGCGTTGCCGCCACATCCTGCTGGAAGTCGAAGCCGCCGAGGCCGAAGTAACGGGAGCCAGCGTGAGCCCGCGCGGCAAGCTGCGCGTGCATGCGCCGGTGGGCTTGGGCAGAAAGGTCATCATGCCCGCGCTGCTATCGCTGACCGCGCGCTATCCGGAACTCTCGATCAACGCCGATTTCAGTGACCGCATGCCCAATCTGGCCGAAGAAGGGCTGGACGCCACCATACGGATCGGCGTCACGGCGGATTCGCGGGTGATCGCCAAGACCCTGTCCCGGCTGCGCTACGTCACCTGCGCCAGCCCCGCCTATCTGGCCGCGCATGGCACGCCCGCCACGCCCAACGAGCTGGAACGGCACAACTGCCTGGCCTACGTTCAATGGCAGACCGGCCGCTATCACGAATGGGATTTCCAGAAAGGCGATGAGCGCTACACGATCACGCCCGGCGGCAACCTGAACGTGAACCATCCAGAAGCCATCCTGGACGCCGTGGTGGCCGGCGCGGGCATCGCCCGCATGGCCAGCTTCATCGCGGAGTCCGCCGTGCTGGACGGACGCCTGAAGCTGATCCTGACCGACTGGATGGCGCCCGGCGCGCCGGTCCAGCTGGTCTATCTGCCGAACCGGCATCTGTCGCCGCGCATCCGGGCCTTCGTGGATGCAATGACAGAAGCCCTGCCGCCGCAATTGCCTTGGGAAAAGGCCATGGGGCTGTAAGGACGCGCGCGCCGCTTACAGCAGCAGCGGAGATATCTTGCTGCCGTCGACCGACACCCCGGCCATGAGGCCGCCGTTGTTCAGCACGAAACCGACGATGGGTTGCTGCGCGGTGTAGGTATCGATGCTGCCGTTGACGCCCACATTGGCCACCGCAACCGTCGCGTCCGCCCCCACCGTCCAGCCGCTGCTGGCGCGGAACTTGGCCAGGGCGCCATCCGTCATGAACAGCACCACCATCGCCTTGGACTGCGCGCCGGCCTGCAGGCCGATGGAGCCGCCCGTGATGCTGTAGTAGCCGGTATCCGAGCCGCCCACGCGCAGCACGCCGCTTCCATGCTGGGCGCCCACAATGAAGCTCGCGCTCAACACGCCCGGAAACACCAGCACGCCGCGTGCGCGTTCCACCAGTTGCTTGGCCTGGGACGAGGATTGATAGAGCTTGGTCAGCGTCGCATCGGCTGCGGTATCGAGTTCCTGGCGCTTTTCCGCGGCCGTGGCCGAGGATTGGGCGGTGGTCGTGGTGCAGCCTGTGAACACCAGGCTGGCCACGCCCAGCATCGCCGCGATCAAACCGGCACGGCCTGCCTTGGGGAAAGTATCAAGCATGTAGCGCTCCTTCTTGTTGTTGGATGCCCTGCCGGACGCGCCCGGCAGGAACGCCCTCATCCTACCGGGGATTTTCTGGCCTTGGCACCATACAGGCGAGGTCCGCATTACTTCCTGTTCCAAGGCGAGCAAGTGTCATTACACTTGGCCAGCATTTGCCCACTAATTGGCGTAGAGACGCACAGCAGAATGCGGCCTTCACCATGCATCGCGCATATTTTCTTCAGATGGGAATCCGCGTCTGAACAGAATCGAGATCGACGCCATGCGGCACCGCCAGCCCTTGTCCGGGCTGCGCCTTGTCAACTATTTTCGAGTACGGCCAATGAAGTGGATCTTGATTTCAATGCTGTGCCTATTCGCGTCCGGTTGCGGCGTGGTAGCCGCCCCTTGCCGTATTGCATCTGCCGCCATCAAGATCGTGCCGGTCGTCGGCGACGTCGCTGCGGCGCCGACGGATGCTTGCGCGGAAGTCATCGATTGATTGCTGCGACGGCGGGGCGGATCGGCGAAATCGGGAATGTGAGGATTTTGTGTGCAGCTCACCCTCGCGGCGGCGGGCGAAACTTGACGCCTGGGAGGCTGGTTGGAGAAGCGAAAAGGAGCCAAGTCATCCACCGCCAGGCGTGGAGAACGCGCTTATGGATACACCGAATGAACGCTCTGAACGATCTGAAACACCCTAGCAATAGGACGTTTTAGATACGATTTCCAGATGGCGTACTCAACAATAAAATTTTCAAACCTCACAAAAAAACCGCATTGCACCGAAAATGCCGTTTCGACATATGGTTAACACCTAGAGGGCAGCAAAAAAATTTCTCTATGTACAATTTAAATAACAACTAAATAATAGAGAAAAAAAATGATCCGAAACATCCCCGCCCTCACCGGCGTGCGCGGATATGCTGCGCTTTGGGTGGTACTGATGCACTATACGTGGGGAGCGGGTATGAAAGGCGATGGGCTTTTCATGCATGTCCTGCTGTATGGATTTTCTGGGGTCATTGTTTTCCTGGTCCTGAGTGGGTTTGTAATGGCCCACGTCTATCCGGAGTTTAGAAAATCGGTGAATCTGGCGCCATACGGAGCCTACTTCTACAAGCGCATAGCCCGCATTTACCCTCTGCACTTGGTAACGCTATTCGCCTTTCTAGCGCTGATGAAAGCGGGCTACCCGATCGAGACCCCCAATGAAACGGCGTACACCTTTGGCCTCAATTTGCTCTTGATACAGGCCTGGGGATTCGTGAACCAGTTTTCATGGAACGCGCTGTCATGGACTATTAGCGTCGAGATGTTCGCCTATATCTGGTTCCCATTCGCCGCTCTTGTGATGTTCAAGCTTCCAAGGTTTTTTGCGGCCGCGGTGATGGCTGGCACGGTCTGGCTTCTCATCGAAATGCCGCACGTCAGACTGCTTCGAGCGGCGGGGATAGACGTCAATGGCATCGTACTCGCTCACGGGAATTTCCTGATTCAGTTCTCATCTGTTTTTATTGTCGGGGTCGCTCTTTATCGAGTCATCGAAGGTATCGATAAGCTCCCCAAGGCAGTTTCTGATGGACTGGTCATCGCAGGTATTGCCGTATTCGCCTACGCATGCACCGTCCCCTTCCACTCCTGGATCATGACCTGTGGTGCATTGCTGCTGATCGCCGGCCTACTTTGCGACAAAGGGCTGGGGCGCCTGCTTTTCGGAAACCGGGTCTCAGTATTCCTGGGGGAGATCTCCTACTCCCTCTATCTGACGCACTTCTTGCTCAACGTGGTACTGTCGATCGAAATCGCAGGATTGCGCCTTGCGGACAAGATATCCTTGGCGATTTGCACAGCAACGATTTCCTACTATCTGATCGAGCGGCCATCTCGTAATTTCCTGCGCAAACTGGGCGCCAGAAAGAAAATAGTCGCTCAGGCAGCTGTCGTACCGGCGACTACGTGATGGGCAGTGGATTTTGTGCAAGCAGCCATCGATCTCAATCCGTCGATGGCTGCTTGCGCATCTCCTGCCAGCGCTGATGTACCCAAGGGAATGGCGCCAAACTAGGGACAACTCGCAGCACTTCAGCCAACTTCGCCGTAGCCACCGTTCCGCACTCGCTTAAAGATTGCGATAGAACAGCTCGATCATGAACTCGTCGAGCGCCCGGCGTCACAGAGTCTCCAGCCTGAGGTGACTCGCTGGATACAGAGCGCGACACAGACAACAAGAGCCCTTCGTCACTTGCGAAGTGGCCACCTGCGAGCCAAAACTCCAAGAGCAGTAGGCGAAGGTCGTCCGAGCAGTCGACTCGACCGGCAAGGCCGGGGATCGACAGGAAGCAGGGCAACTCTGCCATGGTTCGGCGACGACCACCGAGAGGGCCCCCCAGCGCCCAAAGGCGACAAGGCGGCGCCCACGCGATAAGCCGAATTGCGGAAAAGACCATGAATCGCGGAAAACCTCACGCAACCCCCGCGGCTGCTGGACCTGCGCGCACTTTCTGGGCGAAACGTCCGATGAAGGCAGGCGCCCCTATTACCGTGGGGATCCACAGCTCCCTATCTCCCCATCCTTCCCGGATGACGGCTGTTCTAGCGGACTGAGGGGCCTGGTGCCGACGATGAGATCAAGCTAGCCGCGCAGCGGCGCTAGAAAAAAAGTGGTGAGGCCATCTCGCCGCCGCGAGATGGCCCAACGTGCCGTGCAGGATCGCGGCATGTCGAGTCGGATGGCCCGCGAGGCGTTCAGAGTCAGCCAGAGTTGCTATCGGTACGTCGCCAAGTTGGACGCCGAGAACGAGGAAATCGCCAACTGGCTGCTGCGTCTGACCGACAATCACCGCAACTGGGGCTTTGGTCTGTGCTTCCTGTATCTGCGCGATGTTCGAGGGCTCGGCTGGAACCATAAGCATGTGTACCGGATCTATCGCGAAGTCGAACTGAACCTGCGGATCAAGCCGCGCAAACGGCTGCTTCGACAGACGCCTGAGCCACTGACCGTGCCGACCAACGTAAACCAGGTATGGTCGATGGACTTCATGCATGACCAGCTTGCCGATGGGCGCAGCATCCACGCGCTCAACGTGATCGACGACTTCAACCGCGAGGCACTGGGCATTGAGGTTGACTTCTCGCTGCCGTCCGAGCGCGTGATCCGCACGCTCAAGCAGATCATCGGCTGGCGGGGAAAGCCCTTAGCCATTCGGTGCGATAACGGACCCGAATACTTGAGCGCAGCAATTGTCGAGTGGGCCAGGGCATGGAGCATAAAGCTCGAATATATCCAGCCGGGAAAGCCACAGCAGAATGCCTACGTCGAGCGGCTCAACAAGACCGTGCGCTACGAATGAACCCGCATGTTTGAGCGGGCATGCTGCGCCATCGGCATCGATGGACGTCCATTTTCACAACCTGCGCCACACCTGGGCATCGTGGCACGTCCGGGCCGGCACACCACTGATGGTCCTGAAGGAGCTGGGCAGCTGGGAGCGTATCGAGATGGTCAAGAAGTACGCCCACCTGGCCCCGACACACCTGGCCGCGCACGCCGAAACGGTCACGTTTTGGTCACAGCAGACGCAGGAAAAGAAACAGCCGCCATTACTGGCGGCTGTAGGTGCCTGAATTAACAGGACTTTCTTGGTAGGCCCCCCGAGAGTCGAACTCGGCACCAACGGATTATGAGTCCGCTGCTCTAACCAGGCATGAGCTAGAGGCCCAGAAAACGATTACTGCCCTTCCAGGAAGCTCTTCAGCTTATCGGCCCGGCTGGGGTGACGCAGCTTGCGCAGCGCTTTCGCCTCTATTTGGCGGATGCGCTCGCGCGTGACGTCGAACTGCTTGCCCACTTCTTCCAGGGTCTGGTCGGTGCTCATTTCGATGCCGAAACGCATGCGCAGGACCTTGGCTTCACGCGGGGTGAGAGAGTCTAGCACTTCCTTGACCACATCGCGCATGGAACCGTGCAAGGCCGCGTCGGAAGGCGCCAGCGTGGACGTGTCTTCGATGAAATCGCCCAGGTGCGAGTCGTCGTCGTCACCGATGGGCGTTTCCATGGAGATCGGTTCCTTGGCGATCTTCAGGATCTTGCGGATCTTGTCCTCGGGCATGTCCATCTTCTGCGCCAGGGTCGCGGGATCCGGCTCGGCGCCGGTTTCCTGCAGGATCTGGCGGCTGATCCGGTTCATCTTGTTGATCGTTTCGATCATGTGAACTGGAATACGGATGGTGCGCGCCTGGTCGGCGATGGAACGCGTGATGGCCTGACGGATCCACCAGGTCGCGTAGGTCGAGAACTTGTAGCCGCGACGATACTCGAACTTGTCCACGGCCTTCATCAGGCCGATGTTGCCTTCCTGGATCAGGTCCAGGAACTGCAGGCCGCGGTTCGTGTACTTCTTGGCGATCGAGATCACCAGGCGCAGGTTGGCCTCGGTCATTTCGCGCTTGGCCTTGCGGGCCTTGGCTTCGCCGGTGGCCATGCGCTTGTTGACGTCCTTCAGGTCCTTGAGCGGCAGCACGACGCGCGTTTGCAGGTCGATGAGTTTTTGCTGCAGTTCCTGCACGGCGGGAATCTGGCGCTCCAGCGTTTCGGCGTACGGGTGGCCAGCGGCCACTTCGTCGACGACCCACTGCATGTTGGTTTCGTTGCCCGGGAACACCTTGATGAAGTGCGTGCGCGGCATGCCGGCACGGTCCACACACGTGTGCAGGACGGCGCGCTCGAGCTGGCGCACTTCCTCGACCTGCTGGCGCAGGGTGTCCGCCAGCTTCTCGACCATCTTGGCCGTGAAGCGGATACCCATCAGTTCGTTCTGGATGGATTCCTGGGCACGCACGTAGACGTCCGACTTGTAGCCGTCCTTCTCGTACGAGTGGCGCATCTTTTCGAATTGCTTGCCGACTTCGTCGAACTTGGCCAGGGCCTTCACGCGCAGGTCTTCCAGCTGCTTGCTGGACATGCCGCCGGCGGGGCCGTCGTCGCCTTCGTCTTCCTCGGCGGTGACGCCGGCGCCGGCGTATTCCTCGCCGTCTTCCGGATCGACCAGGCCGTCGACCACTTCGTCGATCTGGGCCTGGCCTTCTCGCACGCGCAGGATGTGGGCCAGGATCTCGTTGATCGTGGTCGGGCAGGCCGAGATGGCCATGACCATGTGCTTCAGGCCGTCTTCGATGCGCTTGGCGATTTCGATTTCGCCTTCGCGCGTCAGCAGTTCCACCGAGCCCATTTCGCGCATGTACATGCGCACGGGGTCCGTGGTGCGGCCGAAATCGGAATCCACCGTGGTCAGCGCGGCTTCGGCTTCGTCTTCGACGTCGTCGTCGTTGGAGGCCACCGGCGCGTTTTCGCTCATCAGCAGCGTTTCGGCATCGGGCGCCTGGTCGTAGACCGCGATACCCATGTCGCTGAACGTGCTGATGATGCCGTCGATGGCTTCGGCGTCGACCAGGTCGTCAGGCAGATGGTCGTTGATTTCGCCGTAGGTCAGGTAGCCGCGGTCCTTGCCCAGCTTGATCAGCTGCTTCAGGCGGTTGCGGCGCGCTTCGTATTCTTCGGGCGTCACGGGGCCGCGGGCGATCAGATCCTTGGGATCGGCCTTGCCGCGCTTGCCACCGCGCTTGGGCGGCTTCAGATCGGGCAGGACTTCGCCTTCACCGTCCATGGTGTCGTCAAAGCCGTCGGAATCGTTGTTCGCGTTCTTGGCGGGACGTCCCGGGCGGCGGCCGCTGGGTACGGGACGCGCGCTGCCAACCAGGTCGGCGAGCTTGTCTTCGGCCTTCTTGGCGCGAGCCTTGGTCACCTTCTCGGGCTTGTCAGCCGCGGCAACCTTGGTCGCCTTCTTGGCGGCCGTCTTGGCTGCGGGCTTGGCGACCTTCACCGCCGTCTTGGCGGGCGCCTTTTCCGCTGCCATGCTTACGACACGCTTGGTCGTAGTGGCCTTGGTCTCGGCCGCATCAATTGCAGAGGAGGATTTGCCGGTGGATTTGGTCATAGTCGCTTCCGTGGTCGTCGCAACCCGTTCGGGCATGTTGCACCGCATGAAGCCGCTTTGGACGGCAGCCCAACGCGGCGGTTTATACGGGTAAATCTGGTGAATCAGCCAAGGCCACACGGCTGCGTTGTTCGCAGCGCCGGCTCTTGCGAGCCCGCTTGGCGCCGTTCCGGTGCAATACCGGACCTGCGCCTTGCGTGCATGGCCTCATTCTGCGGGGGCTCCCGGGCGTCGGGGGGGCTGCCTGCCTATAAATAGGCTTTGCTTGCTTATCGGGCCTTTGCCCCAAGCAGCTGAGTAGACACAGCACCCAAACCACAAACGCTACGCGGAGATGACCGCCGCCGAACTGCTTGATTCACCGCTCAGCTATATTAATTAACTATGTAACAAATTTGACGCGCGCATCCGCTTTTATTTCTGCCGTTGCGCGCCCGACGTTCCATTTGCTGGAAACCGTCCGTCGCGTCCGGATCGCAGGTCCCGCGTCAAACCCTATACATCCATTAGATTCCGACAGCCGGAATAGATTCCGCCCGCCGAATGCATTTCTTGTCGTCCACGCACCGTGGCACAAGGATTACCGCCAAATTCAGCAAGAATCGAGCGAAAATCAACTGCAAATACCACAATCCGAGTACATCAGACAGGTTTCGCCCAAAACATCACGCGAACTACCACCTGTCGCCCCGCCTCGGCCAGCCAAAGAGCACCTTCCGCCAGCGGACAACCTTTGATTTTAGCGCATTTAGCGCACTCCAGCACCTTTCAGCACAGCCATGCGGCTGGAAAGCTCCAGATAGCGCTTGCGCGCCTCTTCCGTGGCCAAACCCGCCGCGGCGAGTTTGGCGATCTCCAGCTTGGCCGAATCGAATTCGATGCGTCTCAAGGCATCGTCCCACTCGGTTTGCGGGTCTGGCAGATCTTCCTTGGACAGGAGGTCGGCCCGCAGCCCTTTCAGCACCGTGGCCAGATCCGAATCGGGTTCCGCCGCCTCCAATAGAGCCCCGACATGGCGCGCGCCGCTGGATTGCGCCAGCATGATCAAGTCTCTTACAAGACCTAGATGGGGGCCGTGGTCGATGACTTCAAGCTGCTGGTCACCCATGGAGTCGACCAGTTCAGGGTGCGCAAGCAACAGGCCCAACAGGCGCTTGGCCAGCGACGGCATGGTGCGGCGGCCTTCAAAGCCGCCGACGTCGTTGTCGCGCTTGCCTTTCCAGTTGCCTTTGCCGCCCTTCCAATCGCCCTTGCCTTTCCAGTCGCCTTTACCCTTCCATTCCTGCTTGCCACCGCTACGCTGACCACCACCACCGCCGCCGCCGCCAAAATCGGAACCCTGGGACGGCAGATGGACTTGATCCGCGTAATCGGACTCGTCGACCGGGATGTCATGAAAATCATGGCCGGCGAAATCGTAGCCCGTGTCCGGATAGCCCGCCTCGTGCTCCCGCGCGGACACGGCAGCCGCACCCGTCTCGCCTCCCGCCGCGCTGGACTTGGGCGCGGGCGCGAAAGGCTTGGTGGGTTGCTGAGCCAGCACCTGGGCCATTTCTTCCGGCGTCAGCTGCACCAGCTTGGCCATTTCCCGTTCGATCTGCACGCGCAGCGCGCATTCGGGAATGGCTGCCAGCAAGGGCTTGGCCTCGTGCAGGCAACTGGCCCGCCCTTCGGCTTCGTCCATGTTGTGCCGCGAAGCCAGCTCATCCAGCAGGAAGCGGGACAGCGCCACGGCCTCGCCCAGGCATGCCCGGAAGGCTTCCGCGCCCAATTCGCGCACATACGAGTCGGGATCGTGTTCCGAGGGCAGGAACAGGAAGCGGATCGCGATATCGTCGCGCAGCACCGGCAGACAGGCCTGCAATGCCCGCCACGCGGCGCGCCGGCCCGCCCCATCCCCGTCGAAGCTGAAGATGACCTTGTCGCTGGCGCGCAGCAGTTTCTTGACATGGTCCGGCGTGGTGGCCGTGCCCAGCGTCGCCACCGCATTGGCGATGCCTTGCTGCGCGAGGCCGACCACGTCCATGTAACCTTCGACCACGATGACCTGGCCTTCCTGGCGTATGGCCAGGCGCGCCTCCCACAGTCCGTAGAGCTCATGCCCCTTGGAGAACAGCGGGGTTTCAGGCGAATTCAGGTATTTGGGTTCGCCCTTGCCGATGATGCGGCCGCCGAAGCCGATGAGACTGCCCCGCGCATTGCGGATCGGGAACATCACCCGTTCCCGGAAGCGGTCGTAGCGGCGGCCGTCCTCGGATTCGATGACCAGCCCGGACTCGACCAGGACAGGGTCCTCGTAGTTCGGAAAAACTTGCGACAGGCCGTGGCGGTCGGTACCCGACCAACCCAGGCCGAAATGCGCCGCGATTTCACCCGTCAGGCCGCGCTGCTTCAAATAGCGGATCGCCGCGGGCGATGCCCGCAACTGCTTGAGGTAATGCGCCTGAGCGGCATCCAGCACCTGCGTGTGGCGGGATTCCTCGGCCTTGCGGCGCGCGGATTCCTGCTGCTGGCGTGGACTGCGATTTTCTTCGGGGACCGTCATTCCCGCCGATGCCGCGAGCGTACGCACGGCATCGGGGAAACTGGCGCCCGTGTGTTCCATCAGGAAGGTGATGGCGCTGCCATGCGCTCCGCAACCGAAGCAGTGATAGAACTGCTTGGTGGGGCTGACAGTGAACGAGGGACTTTTTTCGTTATGAAAAGGGCACAGGCCAAGCAAGTTGGCCCCGCCCTTTCTCAACTGCACGTATCGCCCGACTACGTCGACGACGTCGACTCGGGCGAGCAAATCCTGGATGAATGATTCTGGAATCAATAGATTCGGGAATCAAAAATCAATACAGGCGCGGGGGCAGTTGTTGGCTACGGATGCGCTTGTAGTGGCGCTTCACAGCGGCGGCGTGCTTGCGCTTGCGCTCGGCCGTGGGCTTCTCATAGAACTCGCGCGAACGCAGCTCGGTGAGCAAACCGGTCTTTTCGATGGTGCGCTTGAAGCGGCGCAGAGCGGCTTCAAACGGTTCGTTTTCCTTCAGTCGAACGATAGGCATAAAGTGATTGGCCTGCTTGTAGGGTAACAAAAGTTGATGACAAACCTGGCTTGCTTACCAGCAACGCTGCGCGGGTCCAGGTACGCGTAAACGGCCTCGTCGATACCAAAATCATACCAACAGAGGCAGGTACCGCGAACGGGGAACCTTGAAAGCGCAATCCGGGCGCCGGACTCCGATTGCAGCGCTGCTAGCAGCCCTGAACCACAGACCCATCCCGGATTTCCGCTGGCTGTTTCCGTTACCCAAAGACTACCCAAAGAGTAACAAGCCAAGTTCGGTTTAGCGATAACCAACGATTCTAGCATGGTCATGGCTGTTTTGACTACTGGAGGGACAGTCTGGCGCCCTGGGCGGCCAGAATGCCCTCTCCTGCCAAAACACCATGCTCAGCTCTTGGAGCCCTTGCGGATCCAGGCCTCGAGCTGATGCGGACGCAGGCTGTCGTAGTCTTCGAACGGCTGGTGAATCCAGGGATTCGTCGGCAGCTTGTCGACGTAGTAGTCCGGCGTCGCCTGGGAATGGCCCTTCCACCACAGCACCGCGCTGCGCAGCTCGGTGATGTCGGCGAACTGGCTCTTCAGGTGATCGTAGACCTTGCTGAAGGTCTTGCCGGTATCGACCATGTCGTCCACCAGCAACACCCGCCCGGACAAGGTGCCGCGCGTGATGGTGATGAACTGGGCGATATCCATGTCGCCCTGCTTGGTGCCGGCCGCTTCGCGATAGCTGCTCGTGGCGAGGATGCCCAGCGGCACATCAAAAATACGGGACATAACGTCACCGACGCGCATGCCGCCGCGCGCCAGGCAAAGAATCTTGTCGAACTTCCAACCCGATTGATGCACCTGCAAGGTAAGGCGCTCGATCAGGCGGTTGTAGTCGTCCCACGTCACCCACAGATGGCTGTCATCATTGGTCGGCGTGCTCATAGGCAAGCATCTCCTGCTTAATAAATACGAAAAGGCCGCCGCCGGTATGAGACCGGCGGCGGCCTTGCGAATAATAACCCGATGTCAGCCCTTCAGGGGATGACGCAGCACAATGGTTTCATTGCGGTCCGGGCCGGTCGACACCAGGTCGATAGGTACGCCGCAAACTTCGGCCACGCGCTCCAGGTAGCGACGCGCCGCCTGGGGCAGCTTGTCGTATTCGGTGATGCCAACGGTGGATTCGCTCCAGCCGGGCAGTTCTTCCAGCACCGGCTGCGCCTGCGCCACGGCATGCGCGCCATAGGGCAGCACGTCGCGGAACTCGCCGTTGACGCGGTAGCCGACGCCCAGCTGGATGGTTTCCAGACCGTCCAGCACGTCCAGCTTGGTGATGCACAGGCCAGTGATGCCGTTCAGGCGGACCGAGCGCTTGAGCGCGGCGCCATCGAACCAGCCGCAGCGGCGCGGACGGCCCGTGACGGAACCGAATTCCTTGCCGATCGTGGCCAGGCGGGTGCCGATCTCGTCGACCAGCTCCGTGGGGAACGGGCCCGAACCGACGCGCGTGGTGTAGGCCTTGGTGATGCCCAGGACGTAATCCAGCTGCTGCGGACCGACACCCGCGCCGGCCGAGGCCGCGCCAGCAACGCAGTTGCTGCTGGTGACGAAGGGATAGGTGCCGTGGTCCACATCCAGCAACGCGCCCTGCGCGCCTTCGAACAGCAGGCGCTTGCCTTCCTGTTGCATGGCGTACAGGTTGCTCGACACGTCCTTGACCATCGGGGCGATGGCCGGAGCCAGCGCCATGGCCTGGTCGCGCACTTCATTCGCGGAAACCGCCTCGGCGCCCAGGTACTTGGTCAGCACGAAGTTGTGATAATCCAGCACTTCGGCGAGCTTTTCGTCGAACAGCGCGGGATTGAACAGGTCCTGCACGCGCAGCGCGCGGCGGGCGACCTTGTCTTCGTACGCGGGGCCGATGCCGCGACCGGTTGTGCCGATCTTGCCGTCGCCCTTGCGCGCTTCGCGCGCCTTGTCGATGGCGACGTGGTACGGCAGGATCAGCGGGCAGATCTCGGAAATCTGCAGGCGCGAACGCACGTCCAGACCGGCGGCCTCAAGCTCTTCGATTTCCTTGAGCAGGGCTTCCGGGGACAGCACGACGCCATTGCCGATGAAGCAGGTGACGCCGGGATGCATGATGCCCGACGGGATCAGGCGAAGAATCGTCTTCTTGCCGTTGATCCACAGCGTATGGCCGGCATTGTGACCGCCTTGGAAGCGGACCACGCCCTGGACGGATTCCGCCAGCCAGTCGACGATCTTGCCCTTGCCCTCGTCACCCCACTGGGTGCCGATTACGACTACGTTCTTGCTCATGTTACGAATCAATATCGAGTTTCTCGGGAAATCCGGAAATCTCCCCGCGGCCCTCTCGTTGCCGAGAGGGAGTTAGTCACAGCGTTCTGACCGTCCAGGCGCCATCCTGCAGCGCCAGCTCGCGATCGCAAACGAATTCGTCCTGATCCTGCTCGTGACCGGGCAATACCTGAACGACAATTTCCCCCGACCGGCGCAGGCGGCGCACCGCCTCGGTCAGGGCGGGGGCTTGCCCCCAGGGCGCACGTACCGCACGCGCCCTTTCCGCCGGCGGCAAACCCGCCGCCAGCTTGCGTAAATCAAGACTGAAGCCGGTGGCGGGACGGGCCCGGCCAAACGCACGGCTGACATCGTCATAACGGCCGCCGCTGACCAGCGCATCGCGCCAGCCTTCGGCATACAGCGCGAACTTCACGCCGGAATGGTAGCCATAGCCGCCTACGTCGGCCAGATCCACGCCGAACGCCACATTGGGCATGGCATCAACCACCAACTGCAGCGCGTCCAACGCGGCCACGACGCCCGGCAGCAAAGGCAGTTCACGGCGCGCTTCCTTCAGCACTTCCGGTCCGCCGTACAGCTTGGGCAGCAACTGCAGGGCCTTCAGGGTCTCCGCACGCAGGCCGGGAGCCCGCTCTGCCAGTTCGCCCAGCCCCGGAACGTCCTTCTCGCGCATCAGCAGGATGACGTCCTGCGACAGCGCCGCCGCTGCCGGATCGGATTCCAGAAGAGCGCGCAATACGCCCGGATGGCACAGATCCAACCTCGGGTTGCGCACGCCGGCGATCGCCACCGTTTCCAGCACCAGCTGGATGATCTCCAGGTCGGCCTCGAAACCGGCATGGCCGTAGATTTCAGCGCCGATCTGCAACAGCTCGCGGCTGGACAGCAGGTCCGCCGGGCGAGCGTGCAGCACGTTGCCGCAATAGCACAGGCGGGTAACGCCCGCGCGATTCAACAAGTGCGCGTCGATGCGCGTGACCTGAGGCGTCATGTCCGCGCGCACGCCCAAGGTGCGGCCGGACAGTTGATCAACCAGCTTGCAGGTGCGCAGATCCAGATCGCTGCCGGTGCCGGACAGCAATGAATCAATGTATTCGACCAGGGGCGGCGCGACCAGCTCGAAACCGTAAGTGCGATACAGATCGAGAAGTTCGCGGCGCAATTCCTCGATGCGCCGGGCCTCTGCCGGAAGTACGTCGGCAAGGCTCTCGGGCAGCAACCAGTTACCCATGAATGTTTACCTGAAGAACGCCAAGTGATGCGTGGGCGTCGCCCAAACGAAAAAGCGGCTGAGGGGGCGTAAGCCCGCTCAGCCGCTGCGGAATGTTTTCTAGCTTACGGGGTATTGTACATGGTTCGGCGGCCAACGCCAGCCGGAGCTGCCATGGGCGCGAAACTGTCCCCTATTGCGCAGGCTTCAGGATGCCGCCGCGCCGGCAAGCAAAAAGCCCCTTGGATTTCCAAGGGGCTTTTATTCCGCATTACCGTCGCCGCATCACTTGGCCGGCACGGTGACCGGCGCCAGGGCGTCGCCGGTGGGGTCCTTCAAGAACTGGAAGAAGCTGGAGCTGGGGTCGACAACCAGCACGTCGCCCGGCTTGGAGAACGAAGCGCGGTAGGCTTCCAGGCTCTTGTAGTACGTGTAGAACTGCGGGTTCTTGCCGTAGGCCTGCGAATAGATCGCGGCGGCCGCGGCGTCGCCCTCGCCCATGATGCCTTGGGCCTTGGCGTAGGCCTGGGCCACGATGACTTCGCGTTGGCGGTCGGCTTCGGCGCGGATCTTTTCGCCTTCGGCGGCGCCGATGGAGCGCAGCTCGTTGGCGACGCGCGTACGCTCCGCTTCCATGCGGCGATACACCGATTCCGAGATTTCCGGCGCGAACTCGATGCGGCGCAGGCGCACGTCGACGATCTGCACGCCCAAGGGCTCGGCGCGCTTGGCGACGTTGGTCAGGATTTCGGCCATGATCTTGTCGCGTTCGGTCGAAACCACGTCGCGCACCGTGCGCACGTTGACCGAGGCGTTCAGCGCGTCGCGGATCAGCGCCTGCAGGCGCTCCTGCGCCACGCGCTCGTTGCCGCCGGTGGAAACGTAGTACTGGCGCGGATCCAGGATGCGCCACTTGACGTACGAGTCGATCAGCAGGTTCTTCTTTTCGGAAGTCTGGATGCGTTCGGCTTCGTTGGTTTCGATGGTCAGAATGCGCTTGTCGAGCGTCACGACATTCTGGAACGGAGGCGGCGCCTTGAAGTAAAGGCCGGGTTCGTTGATGGTCCTGCGGACTTCACCCAGCGAGAACACCAGGGCGTAGTCGCGCTCGCGCACGACGAAGACGCAGGAAGAAAGGGCGGCCAGCACGATGAGCAGGCCGACCAGGATGGGCATGAGACGTTGCATGATCAGGACTCCTCCGGGTTAGCGCGACGTACGGTCGCGGGGCAGCGTGTTGCTATTGCTGCTGCCGGAAGACTGAGGCACCGGCGCGGCGCTGCCGCGCGCCGGCGACTGCGCGGGCGGAGCCAGCGTGGGCGAACCCGAACCGGCGACACCGGACTTGCTGGCGTCCTGTGCGGCCAGATGCATGATCTTGTCCAAGGGCAGGTACAACATGTTGTTGTTGCTCTTGGTGTCGACCATGACCTTGCTGGCGCGCGTGAAGATCTCCTGCATGCTTTCCAGATACATGCGCTGGCGCATGACCTGCGGCGACTTCTCGTATTCGCCGAGGATGCTGGTGAAGCGCGAGGTATTACCCTGGGCGTCGCCAACGACCTTGGCCTTGTAGCCTTCGGCCTGCTCGGTCATGCGGGATGCCTGGCCGCTGGCCAGCGGCACGACCTGGTTGGCGTAGGCCTGGCCTTCGTTGATCTGGCGCTCGCGGTCCTGGCCCGCCTTGACGGCGTCATCGAATGCAGCCTGCACCTGTTCGGGCGGCTGCACGTTCTGGATGGCGACGGTGCTGACCTGCACGCCGGTCTGGTAGCGGTCCAGGATCTGCTGCATCAGGGTCTGCACTTGCGTGGCCACCGTGGTGCGGCCTTCGTAGAGCACGAAGTCCATCGACTGCTTGCCCACGACTTCACGCATGGCCGTTTCTGAGGCCTGGCGGACGGATTCGTCCGGGTCGCGCGTCATGAAGAGGTAATCGGGCGCGCCGTCGGCACGCAGGCGATACTGGACGACGAACTGCATGTCGACGATGTTCTCGTCCGTCGTGAGCATCAGCGCTTCGGGCAAGACCTTGTTGCGCGCGCCGCCACGGAAACCGACCTCGAACGTGCGCAGCTGCGACACGTTGACCATTTCGTGGCTCTGGATGGGATACGGCATGCGCCATTGGAAACCGGCTTGCGACGTCGACTTGTACTTGCCGAACTGTGTCACGACCGCGACCTGGCCTTCCTGCACGATGTAGAAACCGCTGGCCAGCCAGATGCCGGCCGCGACCAGGGCGATGACGCCCAGGCCGATGCGCGCACCGCGCGGCGACGGCGGCGTCATGCCGCCGCGGTTGCCAGGGCGGTTATTGCCGCCCCCGCCCTTGCGCCCGAACAGGGATCCGATGCGATTGTTGAAATCGCGCCAGACCTCGTCCAGGTCGGGTGGGCCGTCTCCGTTGCCTTGAGGCCGCTTGGGCGGCGGCTCGGAGCCATTGTTGTTCCCACGACCCCAGCCGGGGTCATTCAGATTGAAGAGTTTGATAATTCGCGGCATTGTTTCCCACAATCTGTCCGGTTTCCGCAATTGCCCCGCGCAACGCATCCAAACCGGCGCGCTCGGTGGCGCTTACAAATACTCGCGCAATCGTACCATGTGCATCGCGTTCCACCCGCGGCTCCAATCCGGCCAGGTCGATCTTGTTGTATACGAGAATGGTGGGAATGGCGGCCGCGCCGATCTCCGCCAGAACCTTGTTGACCTCGAAGATCTGTTCGTCGCGCTGCGGGCTGGCGGCATCGACCACATGCAGCAGCAGGTCGGCGTGCACGGTTTCCTCCAGGGTGGCGCGGAACGCCGCAATCAGGCCGTGAGGCAGGTCGCGGATGAAGCCGACCGTGTCGGACACCACCACCGAGCCCGCCCCTTCGATCCAGATGCGGCGCGTGGTCGTGTCCAGGGTGGCGAACAACTGGTCGGCGGCATAGCTGTCCGCGCGCGTCAGCGCGTTGAACAAGGTGGACTTGCCGGCGTTGGTATAGCCGACCAGCGACACCGACAGCGCGCCGCCGCGGGCGCGCGCCCGGCGCTGGGTCACGCGCTGGCGCTCGACCTTGTCCAGGCGCTCGCGCAACACCTTCACCTTGGCGCCGATCATGCGCCGGTCCATTTCGAGCTGGGATTCCCCGGGTCCGCGCATGCCGATACCGCCGCGCTGCCGTTCCAGGTGGCTCCACATGCGGGTCAGGCGCGTGGCCAGATGCTGCAACTGGGCCAATTCGACCTGCAGCTTGCCTTCATGGCTCTTCGCGCGCAGCGCGAAGATATCGAGAATGAGCGCAACACGGTCGACCACGCGCAGATTGAAGGC
This sequence comes from Achromobacter xylosoxidans, assembly GCF_002192695.1. Lineage (GTDB taxonomy): Bacteria > Pseudomonadota > Gammaproteobacteria > Burkholderiales > Burkholderiaceae_B > Achromobacter > Achromobacter xylosoxidans_C. The sequence goes on along the minus strand of NZ_MTLG01000058.1, from coordinate 91,415 downwards.
GCGTTCCAGATTGCGTTGCTGTGCGGGGGACAGCGGCTGGTCGAACAGGACGATGTCGGCCAGCAAGGCCTGAGCCATGGCCACGCCCTCGTCAGCCTTGCCTGAACCGATGAAGAATTTGGCGTCGGGGCGGTCGCGCCGAGCCGTCAAGGTGCCGACGATTTCCGCGCCAGCGCCCTTGGCCAGCATGGCGAATTCCTCGGCATGGGCCGCGAAGTCCGGATCTCCCAGATCCACGCTGATAATCAGAGCGCGCATACATGCACCATATTGGAGCCAAAGCGAAAATGCCCGCCGACGATGACCGTCCGGCGGGCAATAAAAGGTAAAGCTGGAGCGAGATTACTCAGCAGGGACTTCCACCTGAAAATTCACGGCGCGCGCGGGGACGACGGTGGAAATGGCGTGCTTGTAGACCATTTGCGTGACCGTATTGCGCAGCAGCACCACGTACTGGTCGAAGGATTCGATTTGCCCTTGAAGCTTGATGCCGTTCACCAGGTAGATCGACACGGGCACATGGTCCTTGCGCAGCGTGTTCAGGAACGGATCTTGCAGAGTTTGCCCTTTATTGCTCATTGGCCAGGCTCCATTGTTTGTTATTGAGTGGTGGCGTACTTCTGTACTGGTGGGGTACGCCGAAACTTGTACTCTACAGGGTTTTCCCGGCCCGTGCTACTTGGCCGGAATGCAAAAAGTGACACCAGAGTTTTCCAATAGGAAGCCCCGGCCGCTCACGCCTGCAGAACCTCCGCAAGCGCCTTCAGAAGCAGCTTGCACTGCTCGTCGGTGCCCACGGTAATGCGCAGAAATTGGTCGATGCGTTCATGGCGGAAATGGCGCACGATGATGCTGCGTTCGCGCAGGGATGCCGCCAGGCCCGCAGCATCCCAGGAGGGGTGCCGCGCGAACACGAAATTCGCAGCTGACGGCAGCACCTCGAAACCCAGGGACTCCAGGCCCGCCGTCATCCGCGACCGGGTTTCGATCACAGCCTGGCGAGTCCGTTCAAAATACTCCGCATCTTCCAGGGCCGCTACCGCACCGGCGGATGCCAGACGATCGATGGGGTAGGAATTGAAACTGTTCTTTACTCGCTCCAGCCCGCCGATGAGTTCGGCGCTGCCCACCGCAAAACCAACGCGCAGGCCCGCAAGCGAACGCGACTTGGACAGCGTCTGCACGACCAGCAGATTGTCGTGGCGTTCCACCAAAGGAATGACGGACTCTCCGCCAAAATCCACATAGGCTTCATCCACCACGACGACCGCGTCGGGGTTGCCGGCCACGATGCGCTCGACCTCCGCCGCGCTGAGCGCGCGGCCGGTGGGCGCATTGGGATTCGGGAAGATGATGGCGCCTGCCTGCCCCTTGCCGCCGGGCAGATAATCGTCGACGTCGATACGAAAATCGGACGTCAGCGGCACCGTTTCGTACTGGATGCCATACAGGCCGCAATAGACCGGATAGAAGCTGTAGGTGATGTCCGGGAAGCGCAGCGGCCGCTCATGCTTCAACAGCGCCAGGAACACGTGCGCCAGCACTTCGTCGGAACCGTTGCCCACGAAAACCTGGCCCGGCTGCACGCCGACCGTGCTGGCGATGGTCTGCCGCAGGCGGTCGGACGAAGGGTCCGGATAGAGCTTCAGCGTGTCGTCGCAGGCTGAGCGGATCGCGTCGAGCACCCTGGGCGACGGACCGTAGGGGTGCTCGTTGGTATTCAACTTGACCAGGTTCTGAAGCTTGGGCTGCTCGCCCGGCACATACGGACTGAGCGTCCCGACCACGGGACTCCAGAAGCGGCTCATGGATCAGCTTTCCTGCGTGTAGGGGTTGTGCGAAGACTTGAATTCGATGCGCAGCGGCGTACCGGCCAGGTCGAACGCGTTGCGGAAGCGCGTTTCCAGGTAGCGGCGATAGGAGTCCGGAATGGCGTCCAGCGCGTTGCCGTGGATGACGACCAGCGGCGGATTCTGTCCGCCCTGGTGCGCATAGCGCATCTTCGGCCTGAAGATGCCCTTGCGAGGCGGCTGCTGCTGCTCGACGGCGGTCTGCAGCTCGCGCGTCAGCTTGGGCGTGGACAGCTTGGCAAAAGCCGCGGCGTGCGCCGCGTTGATGGACTTGAGCAAGGGCTTGACGCCCTGCCCGCGCAAGGCCGAGATGGTGTGCATGCGCGCGAACGACAGGAAGCGCAGCTTGCGCTGGAACTCGCGTTCGATGCGCTCCTTGGCTTCGCCGTCCAGGCCGTCCCACTTGTTGATGGCCACGACCACGGCGCGTCCCGTTTCCAGCACGAAGCCGGCGATGTGGGCATCCTGCTCGGAAATTTCCGTTTGCGCGTCCAGCATCAACAGCACGACGTTGCTGGCCTCGATGGCCTGCAGCGTCTTGATGACGGAGAACTTTTCGACCGCCTCGAACACCTTGCCGCGCTTGCGCAGGCCCGCGGTGTCGATCAGCGTATAGCGGCGGCCGTCGCGCTCGAAGTCGATCTCGATCGCGTCGCGGGTCGTGCCCGGCATGTCGAACGCGATCACGCGTTCTTCACCCATCAAGGTGTTGATGAGCGTGGACTTGCCGACGTTGGGACGGCCGACGATGGCCAGCTTGATGCGGTGGTCGTGCTCGCCCTCTTCGGGCGCGTCTTCTTCGGCGGGCGGTTCGGCCAGGTCCTTCAGGGCCAGCTCGATCAGGTCGACGATGCCGTCGCCGTGCGCCGCCGAAATCGGATAGGGCTGCCCCAGTCCGAGTTCATGGAATTCGGAGATGGCCGAACCGGCGCCCATGCCTTCCGCCTTGTTCACCGCCAGCAGCACGCGCTGCTGGCCGGATTTGCGCAGCAGCTGGGCGATTTCGTGGTCATGGGCATTGATGCCCGCGCGGGCATCCACCAGGAACACCACGACGTCGGCCTCGGCGATGGCCTGCCGGGTCTGGCGGGCCATCTCCAGCAGGATGCCGTCCTTGGCGACGGGTTCGAAACCACCGGTATCGATGACGATGAAGGGGATCTCGCCTACCCTGCCCTCGCCGTAATGGCGATCGCGGGTCAGGCCGGAATAATCGGCCACCAGCGCGGCGCGCGATCGCGTCAGGCGGTTGAATAGGGTCGACTTCCCCACGTTGGGGCGGCCGACCAGGGCGACGACAGGCTTGAAAGACACGGTGTAAGGCTTTGTTCTATAGGTTTTAGTTGGCGCCGATCAGGACGAGGTTGCCATTCCCCGTCTGGACCAGCACTCCCTGGGAAGTGGTCTGCGGCGGCGAAACCACGGGACCACCGCCCACCGACAGGCGCGCCATCAGGCTGCCGTCGCTGCGCGACAGGAAATGCACGTAGCCGTCCAGGTCGCCGACTGCCAACGCACCGCCCAGCATGGCGGGCGCGGTGACCTGGCGGTTCTTCAATGCTGCCTGTTTCCAGACATTCCCGCCATTATCCAATGCAAATGCATTGACCACGCTGTTCTGGTCCGCCGCATAGGCGAAGCGCTCGTCCAGCGACAGGCCGCTGACGCTGGAGTAGTCCTTGGCCCACAACGGGCGGCCGCCGGCCGTGACGTCAAAGCAGACGATACGGCCCTGGTAGGCCACGCCGCAAAGCAGATTGCCCGCGATACGGGGTGCGCCGACCACGTCGGTCAGGCGCTCCAGGTCGCTGGCGCCGCGCGGCGTCGCGACGGTGCCTTCCCATTGCACGTTACCACTATTGGACGCGATGGCCATCAGCTTGCCGCCCGGCAGGCCGGTAATGACCAGGCCTTCGGCCAGGACCATCTGCGACACGCTGCGCAGGGCCAGCGAGGGACCTGGGCGCTGCACGTTCCAGACGCGCTCGCCGCTGTTGGCGTCGAAAGCCTGGATGCGGTAGTCGCCGCTGCGGACCACGACGATGCCATAGCCCACGACGGGCGGAATGGTCACGTCGCTGGTGGCCCGGACCTTCCACTTCACCTTGCCGGTGTCGTCAAAGGCAATGACGTCACCGTTCGGCGCTGCCACGGCGGTGGTGGTGCCGTCGCTGCCGGCGCCGGCAGACAACTTGCCGTCGACCTTGGCCTTCCAGATGGCGCGGCCGCTCTGCAGGTCGAATTTGCCGACCGAGCCATCCGGCGTGGCGGCGTAGACGGCATCGCCCAGCACCGTGGGCGCAAAGCCCAGGCCCGAGCCGCTGCCGACCGAGACGCTCCAGACCTGGCGCACGGACATGCCGGCCTTGTATTCGGTCAGGGGTGCGGGATCGTAGCGGCCGTCATCATTGGAAAACATGCCGCATCCGCCCAGGGCGAGCAAGCCCGCCAGGCAAACGGCGCCACGCCACGTACGACCAGGTGCAAATTTACGCATTACAGTCACGCTCCGCTCAGGGCATCCAGTTTCAGTTGCACAACCTGGGTCAGGGGATTTGCCGTACCCAGGCCATCAATGGCGCTTTGCCATGCGGCGCGCGCTTCCTCGCGCTTGCCTTGCGCGGCGAGGATGTCGCCGCGGCGATCCGCGAACAAGGCGGCGAAGGCTGCCGGCGGATTGTTCAGTTGCGCCAAGGCCGGATCGTATTGCTTCTGGTCCAGCAACATGCCGGCCAGGCGCAGGCGCGCGACGGCTTGCATGGACGGGTTCTTGCCCTGGCCGGCCAGCCATTCCAGCTGCTCGCGGGCGCCGGCCTCGTCCTTCTGCGCCTGCAGCGCCTGGGCCGCCACCAGCGCGCCGCGCGTGGCATAGCCGGTGGACGGATATTGTTCGCGCAGCGTGGCCGCGGCGGTCTTGATGCGCACCGACGAGTCGGCGCCGCCCAGGCGGGCCGCATCTTCCAGCGCTTCGAAGTAACCCATCGCCTGGTTGGCGCGGTGCGATTGATAGGCCTTCCAGCCCCACCAGCCGCCCGAGGCCAGCGCGACCGCCGCCACCAGCGTGACCATCAGGGTGCCGTAACGCGCCCACCACGCCTTGATTGCGTCGAGTTTTTCCTGTTCTTCGAGATCGTATGCCATGCATTAACCCTTGTTATTCAATACGTCGGCCAATCCCGCCAACGGGACTTGCTGCTGGGCCGCTTCGCCCTGCGCATCGGCGCGCAGAAACTTGATGCTGGCGGTCTGCGCGGCCACTTCGTCGGCGCCAAGAATAACCGCAACCCGGGCGCCGCTGGCGTCGGCGCGCTTGAATTGCGACTTGAAGCCTGCGGAACCGGCGTGCACGATGACCGACAGGCCGGCATCGCGCAGGTCTTCGCCGACCCGGGCGGCCAGGCGCTGCGCGTCTTCGCCCTGGTGCACGACGTAGACGTCGCACTCGGCCGGCTGGTCGACCTGCACGCTCTGCTCCCAGAGGTCCAGCAGGCGCTCCATGCCGATCGCGAAGCCGACGGCGGGCGCGGGCTTGCCGCCCAGCAGCTCAATCAAGCCGTCATAGCGGCCGCCGCCGCACACGGTGCCCTGGGAGCCGAGGCGGTCGGTGACCCACTCGAACACCGTGAGGTTGTAGTAGTCCAGCCCGCGCACCAGGCGCGGATTCAGGCGGTACTCGATGCCGGCGTCGGCCAGGCGCTGGCACACGCCGTCGAAGTGCGCGCGCGATTCTTCGCCCAGGAAATCGAACAGGCGCGGCGCGCTGTCGGCCATTTCCTGCATGGCGGGATTCTTGGTGTCCAGCACGCGCAGCGGGTTGCTGTACATGCGGCGCTGGCCGTCCTCGTCCAGGATGTCGCGGTGCTTTTCCAGGTGTTCGATCAGGGCGGCGCGGTGCGCGGCGCGCTCGGCCGGCTGGCCCAGCGAATTCAGCTCCAGGCGCACGTCGGTCAGGCCCAGCAGCTTCCAGAGGCGGGCCAGCATGACGATGAGTTCGGCGTCCACGTCGGGACCGGCAAAGCCCAGGGCCTCGACGTCGATCTGGTGGAACTGGCGGTAACGGCCGCGCTGCGGACGCTCGTGGCGGAACACGGGACCGATGGAATAGACGCGCTGCGGGCGGTCATAGAGCAGATTGTGCTCGATGGATGCGCGCACGATGCCGGCCGTCATTTCCGGACGCATGGTCAGCGATTCGCCATTGAGCGCATCGGTGAAGGTGTACATCTCTTTTTCGACGATGTCGGTTACTTCGCCGATGCCGCGCGCGAACAGGCGCGTATGCTCAAGCACGGGCGTACGCACATTGCGATAGCCGTAGCCGCGCAGCCAGCCGCGCACGATTTCCTCGAATTGCTCCCAGCGGGCGCTGGCCCCTGGCAACAGATCATTCATGCCGCGTATGGCGGCGACTTTCTGGAAAGCTTGAGTCATCTTGATCATGCCGCATCGCGCGCCTGCAAGCGCGCTAGCGGCCACACCCTTACTTTAATGAGAGGCGGGCGCGCCATAGCGGCGCGCGACGTAGTCTTCGACAATGGCCTGGAACTCTTCGGCAATACGGTCGCCCTTGAGCGTGACCGTGCGTTCGCCGTCGACGAATACCGGCGCCGCCGGCACTTCGCCGGTGCCGGGCAGGCTGATGCCGATATCGGCATGGCGGCTTTCGCCCGGCCCGTTGACCACACAGCCCATGACCGCGACGTTCATGCTTTCGACGCCGGGATACTGGGCGCGCCAGAGCGGCATCTGACGGCGCAGGTAGGTCTGGATGCTGTCGGCGAGCTCCTGGAAGAACGTGCTGCTGGTACGGCCGCAGCCGGGGCAGGCAACGACCATGGGCGTGAACGCGCGCAGGCCCATGGTCTGCAGGATTTCCTGCGCCACGATGGCTTCGCGGCTGCGGTCGCCGCCGGGTTCGGGCGTGAGCGAAATGCGGATGGTGTCGCCGATGCCTTGCTGCAGCAGCACCGCCAGCGCCGCGGTGGAGGCCACGATGCCCTTGCTGCCCATGCCGGCTTCGGTCAGGCCCAGATGCAGCGGATAATCGCAACGCGCGGACAGGTCGCGATAGACCGCGATCAGGTCCTGCACGTGGCTGACCTTGCAGGACAGGATGATGGCGTCGCGCCGCAGGCCGAGTTCTTCGGCGCGCTGCGCATTGCTGATGGCGGACACGACCAGCGCGTCGCGCATCACGGCCTGCGCTTCCCAGGGCTGGGCGCGCAGATTGTTTTCGTCCATCTTGCGCGCCATCAGCTCGTGATCCAGGCTGCCCCAGTTCACGCCGATGCGCACCGGCTTGTCGTAGCGGCAGGCCACTTCGATCATCTGCGCGAAGTTGTCGTCGCGCCGCTTGCCCCCGCCCATGTTGCCGGGGTTGATGCGGTATTTGGACAGCGCTTGCGCGCAGTCCGGGAACTGGGTCAGCAGCTTGTGGCCGTTGTAGTGGAAATCGCCCACCAGCGGCACGTTCACGCCCATGCGGTCGAGCTGTTCGCGGATGGCGATGACTTCGCGCGCGGCTTCAGGGGTGTTCACCGTGATCCGCACCAGCTCGGAGCCGGCCTGGGCCAGCTCCTTGACCTGGATTGCGGTGGCAATGGCGTCCGCCGTGTCGGTGTTGGTCATGGACTGCACCACGACCGGGGCGTCGCCGCCGATCTTCACGACACGGTCGCCCCACTTCACCGCCACCGAACGCGTGGCGCGGCGCTCTGCCGCCCCCACGGAGGGAGGTGGAGCGTCCTGGCAAGGCAGAGAGGATTCTTGCATCGGTGGAACCGGGTTGTTACTTGGTCGACTTCGGCAGCCAGTCCGACGGCAGCCAGTGCTGCGGCAGCCAGCCTTGCCAGAAGGCATACGCCACGCCGGCGGCCAGCACCAGCACGATGGCGATGAGCCAACCCCAGGAGGTCGAGGACGAGCGGTCGTCGTCGGCGCCGGACTGGGGAATGGAGTGCGCCGAATGCAGGGCGCCCGGGCTGAGCTTCACCGGGCCGGTGACGCGCGCCTTGGGATCGAGCGAATCCACGATGGCCTGCGAGTCCGCACCCAGCAGGCGCGCATAGTTGCGCACCAGGCCGCGCAGCGAAACGCCGGTGGGCAGGTTGGCCCACTGCTCGTTTTCCAGGGCTTCGATCTGCTTCGTGGAAAACTTGATGCGGCTGGACACTTCGTCGAGCGACCAGCCCTTGGACTGGCGCAGCGCGCGCAATGCCGAGCCGATGCCTCCCACAGCGCCTGCGGGCGTTTCTGAAACTGCAGAAGCGAAATCCTGCGTCATGCGTGCACCTGTTTAATTGGTATGGTCTGGCGCTGTGCGGCGTTCCGTTCGGTGATCCGGGTACGGTCGCGCACTTCTCCGGCCAGTTGGCCACAGGCCGCATCGATATCGTCGCCCCGGGTCTTGCGCACGGTGGTGATGATGCCGGCGTCCATCAGACGCTGGGCAAACACCTTCACCCGCGCCGAGTTCGAGCGCTTCAGGCCGGACTCGGGAAAGGGGTTGAACGGAATCAGATTGAGCTTGCAGCGCAGCTGGCGTGCAATTTGGATCAGTTCCTTGGCGTGCTGGTCGGTGTCGTTGATGCCGTCCAGCATGCAGTATTCGAAAGTGATGAAGTCGCGCGGGGCGAACGCCAGATAGCGTTCGCAAGCAGCCAGCAGCTCCTTCAACGGGTACTTCTTGTTCAGCGGCACCAGCTCGTCGCGCAATGCGTCGTTCGGCGCATGCAAGGACACGGCCAGCGCCACGGGACAGTCCTGCGACAGCCGGTCCATCATGGGGACCACGCCGGAGGTGGATACGGTGACGCGGCGGCGCGACAGCCCATAGGCATTGTCGTCCAGCATCAGGCGCAAGGCGGGCAGAACCTGGTCGTAATTGAGCAGGGGTTCACCCATGCCCATCATGACCACGTTGCTGATGACGCGGGTGTCTTCGGTGGCGCGGGCGCTTTCCAGGCGGGCGGTGCCGATGTCGGCCTCCAGCACGCGCTTGGCCCACCACAGCTGGCCGATGATCTCGCTGGTCTTCAGATTGCGGTTGAAGCCTTGGTGCCCGGTCGAGCAGAAGCGGCAGTTCACCACGCATCCGGCCTGGCTGGAAATGCATAGTGTGCCGCGGTCGTCCTCGGGGATGAAGACGGTCTCGATGGCATTGCCCTGCCCCACGTCGAACAGCCACTTGCGGGTGCCGTCGGTCGAGCGCTGCTCGATGTTGACGGGCAAAGCCTCGATACGGCAATGCTGCGCAAGCTGGCCGCGGAAATCGCGGGCCAGGTCGGTCATGGCGTCGAACGAATCGGCGCCGCGCTGGTGCATCCAGCGCTGCAACTGGCGAGCCCGAAACGGCTTGCCGCCCCACTTTCCGACCAGTTCGGACAGGGCGGAGCCGTCAAGCCCCAGCAGATTGATTCGTTCGACGGATTCCATGACCTGGGTAAAACTCAAAAGCTAGAACAGATGTTCCGCGAAAATCAACGGCTGTGAATGTTGATTTCGGGGAAGAAGAAGGCGATTTCGACAGCGGCCGTTTCCGGAGCGTCCGAGCCGTGCACGGCGTTGGCGTCGATGCTGTCGGCGAAGTCGGCGCGGATGGTGCCGGGAGCCGCCTTCTTGGGGTCCGTGGCGCCCATCAGGTCGCGGTTCTTCAGGATGGCGTCTTCGCCTTCCAGCGCTTGCACGAACACCGGGCCCGAGATCATGAAGTCGACCAGGTCCTTGAAGAAGGGGCGTTCCTTGTGCACGGCGTAGAAACGCTCGGCGTCGGCGCGCGACAGCTGGACCAGACGGGCGGCGATGACCTTCAGGCCGGCTTGCTCGAAACGGCCGACGATCTGGCCGATGACGTTCTTGGCGACGGCGTCGGGCTTGATGATCGAGAGGGTGCGTTGAATGGACATAAGAACTCCGAAAACTGATTTCTGACTGGTTTCTGATGAATTGCCTGGCGTGGCTCTGCGCTTGTCGGTATCACCCTTGAAGCGTCATCGCGCTGTTGGCGCACGGGCGGTCCGAAACGAATGCATGTTTCGGGCCGTCCCGAACCACTGGACCAAGGCAGGGATTCGACACTGCCTACCTGTCGGACTCACCCGGAATCCTCAATGAATTCAGGGACTTCTAAAAGGTTTACAGTAACCCGGTATTCTAACACGCTGAGAAGACCGCAATACATCTTAAAATGTGCGGTTTGCCGCCCCGCGTCCCTAGCCCGGGCGCCCCTGTTTGCCGGAACCCTGCAATGACTCAAGCTGCTCCCCCGAACGCCGCGAATGCCGCGAGCGACACCCAGGAACTCTCCAAGAGCTTCGAACCCTCCGAACTGGAATCCCGCTGGTACGCCGAGTGGGACAAGCGCGGGTACTTCCAGGCGGGCCAGCACGTAAAAACGGGGACCGAAAGCCAGCCCTACGTCATCCAGTTCCCGCCGCCCAACGTGACGGGCACCCTGCACATGGGCCACGCCTTCAACCAGACCATCATGGATGGCCTGGTGCGCTACCACCGGATGCTGGGCGACGACACCGTATTCATTCCGGGCACCGACCACGCCGGCATCGCCACGCAGATCGTGGTTGAAAGACAACTGGACGCCGAGAAGGTTTCCCGCCACGACCTGGGCCGCGAAAAATTCGTGGAAAAGGTGTGGGAATGGAAGGAAAAGTCCGGCAATGCCATTACCGGCCAGGTCCGCCGCCTGGGCGCCTCGGCCGACTGGCCGCGCGAGTATTTCACCATGGACGAGCGCATGTCGCGCGGCGTGGTGGAAACCTTCGTGCGCCTGCATAAACAGGGACTGATCTACCGCGGCAAGCGCCTGGTCAACTGGGATCCGAAGCTGCTGACGGCCGTGTCCGACCTGGAAGTCCAGTCCGAGGAAACCGACGGCCACATGTGGCACATCCTCTACCCCTTCGTCGACGGCCCGCAAACCATCGTCGACAAGGACGGCCAGACAGTCACGCTGCGCGGCCTGACCATCGCCACCACCCGCCCGGAAACCATGCTGGCCGACGGCGCGCTGTGCGTGCACCCCGAGGACCCGCGCTACAAGCACCTGGTCGGCAAGGAAGTCGAGCTGCCGCTGTGCGACCGCAACATCCCCATCATCGCGGATGATTTCGTCGACCCGGAATTCGGCACGGGCTGCGTGAAGATCACCGGCGCCCACGACTTCAACGACTATGCCTGCGCGATGCGCCACGATCTGCCCCTGATCGTGATCTTCACGCTGGACGCCCACATCAACGAGAACGGCCCCAAGCAGTTCCAGGGCATGGAACGCTACCAGGCCCGCAAGGCCGTGGTGGCGCAGCTGGAGGCCGAAGGCTACCTGGTCAAGGTCGAGCCGCACAAGATGATGCAGCCCAAGGGCGACCGCACCGGCGTCGTGCTGGAGCCGATGCTGACGGACCAGTGGTTCGTGGCCATGAGCAAGCCCGCACCGGAAGGCACGCTGAACCCGGGCAAGAGCATTACCGAGGTCGCCCTGGAAGTGGTGGCCGACGGCCGCATCCAGTTCTACCCGGACAACTGGACCACCATCTACAACCAGTGGCTCAACAACATCCAGGACTGGTGCATTTCGCGCCAGCTCTGGTGGGGCCACCAGATCCCGGCCTGGCACTCGGAAGACGGCCAGATCTTCGTGGCGCACGACGAAGCCGAAGCCACGGCCCAGGCCCGCGCGGCCGGCGTCACCGGCGAACTCAAGCGCGACCCGGACGTGCTGGACACCTGGTTCTCGTCGGGCCTGGTGCCCTTCACCACGCTGGGCTGGCCCGAAAACACGCCGGACCTGCAGCGCTACCTGCCGTCCAGCGTGCTGGTCACGGGCTTTGACATCATTTTCTTCTGGGTCGCCCGCATGGTGATGCTGACCACCCACATGACCGGCCAGATCCCGTTCAAGCACGTCTACGTGCACGGCCTGATCCGCGACGCGGACGGCCAGAAGATGAGCAAGTCCAAGGGCAACACGCTGGATCCGGTCGACCTGATCGACGGCGTCGACCTGGACGGACTGGTGGCCAAGCGCACCTACGGCCTGATGAATCCCAAACAGGCCGGCGCCATCGAAAAGGCCACGCGCCGCCAGTACCCGGACGGCATCCCGGCCTTCGGCACCGACGCGCTGCGCTTCACCATGGCCGCCTACGCCACGCTGGGCCGCAACATCAACTTCGACCTGAAGCGCTGCGAGGGCTACCGCAACTTCTGCAACAAGCTGTGGAACGCCACGCGCTTCGTGCTGATGAACACCGAAGGCCACGACCTGACCGGCCCGGAAGCCGGCGAAACGTCCTTCGTGGACCGCTGGATCGTCAGCCAGCTGCAGGCGCTGGAGGCCGACGTGGCGCGCGGCTTTGCCGATTACCGCTTCGACAATATCGCCAATTCGCTCTACCGCTATGTGTGGGACGAGTACTGCGACTGGTACCTGGAACTGGCCAAGGTCCAGATCCAGACCGGCACGCCGGCCCAGCAGCTGGGCACGCGCCGTACGCTGATCCGCGTGCTGGAAGGCGTGCTGCGCCTGGCGCACCCGATCATTCCGTTCATCACGGAAGAGCTGTGGCAAAAGGTGTCGCTGGTGGCCGGCAAGCGCAAGGAAGGCGTCGCTGACAGCGTCAGCGTCCAGCCCTACCCGCAGGCCAACCCCGCCGCGGTCGACACCGCGGCCGAAGCCGACGTCGCCGAACTGAAGGCCCAGGTCGAAGCCGTGCGCGCGCTGCGCGGCGAGATGAACCTGTCGCCCGCCCAGAAGGTGCCGTTGTGCGCCCAGGGCGATGCGCCCACCCTGACCCGCAACGCGCCGTACCTGGCCGCCCTGGCCAAGCTGAGCCAGGTCGACGTGCTCGACGCCCTGCCCGACGCCGGCGCGCCGGTCCAGGTCGTGGGCGCAAGCCGCCTGATGCTGCACGTCGAAATCGACGTGGCGGCGGAACGCGTGCGCCTGGACAAGGAAATCGCGCGCCTGGAAGGCGAGATCGCCAAGGCCAACGGCAAGCTGTCGAACGCCAGCTTCGTCGAGCGCGCACCGGCCGCCGTGGTCGAACAGGAAAAGGCGCGCATGGCGCAATTCGGCGAAACGCTGGAAAAGGTGCGTGAACAGCGCGCCAAGCTGGGCAACTGAACCCGGTCGCTGAGCTGAAAACAAAAACCCCGGACTCTGTTCCGGGGTTTTTGTTTGCCTGTCGCGGCAAGACACGCACGGCGCAAGGATCGCCGCCGAACACGCGGGCAAAGACGCCTCAGGAAGCCTTGGGCGGCTTGGGCCGGGAGGGCCGGCGCCGCTTGGCCGGCTCGGGCAGAGGAGTACCCGCCAGCTCGGCCAGGTAGCGCTCATCGGCCAGGGTCAGCATCCCTTTTGCGCGGGCAGCCTCGATCAGCTCGGGACGCCGGGCAACAGTCAGCTCGAGCGAACGCTCACGCCGCCAGCGGGTAATGTTCGCGTGATGCCCGCTAAGCAGGGGCACTGGCACGGACTCGCCTTCGTAGACTTCAGGCCGCGTGTAATGCGGACTGTCCAGCAGACCTGACAACGCGTCGTTGAATGAGTCCTGCAGCGCGGACTCGCCATCGTTGAGCACGCCGGGCAGCAGCCGCACGGCGGCGTCGATAACGGCAAGCGCGGCGATCTCTCCGCCCGACAACACGAAGTCGCCCAGCGATATTTCCTGCGTGACGCAGCGCGCAATGAAGCGCTGGTCCACGCCCTCGTAGCGACCGCAAATGAGGATCAGACCCTCGCTTGCAGCCAGGGATTCGGCGCCCGCCTGATCGTAGCGCCGGCCGACCGGAGCCAGCAGCGCGACAGGGGCGCGGCCCAGGCCCAGCGCGGCGCGCGCTTCCTGGGCGGCATTGACGGCGGCTTCCAGAGGACCCGCCATCATCACCATGCCGGGGCCGCCGCCGTAGGGGCGATCGTCCACGGTACGGTGCACATCGTGCGTGAAATCGCGGGGATTCCAGGCATGCAGGGACCACCGGCCCTGGGCATGCGCCCGGCCGGTGACACCCAGGTCCCGCACCACCCCGAACATTTCGGGAAAGAGCGTAACGACGTCTATACGCATCAAATATCCGCCGGCCAGTCGCTGTCTATGCGGCGAGCTGACAGATCGACGGCGTGTATGTGCGCGCGCACGAACGGAACAAGCATTTCGGTGGGCCGGCCCTTGGCGTTCAGGACGGGCTCGGGGCCTTCAGCCCCAGCCTTTTGGCACAAGACCCTCAGCACGGCATGGGCGCCGTTGTCGAGGACCTCGTCGACCACGCCCAGCAGCGCGGGCTCACCGTTGGCACTGGTATACAGCGCGCAACCAATGAGATCGACCCAGTAGTATTCGTCTTCCTCGGGCGCGGGGAAGGATCCCCGCGGCGCCTGCACGGAACAACCGCGCAGGGCTTCGGCCTGATCGCGATCCGCAATGCCCGCCAGCTGGGCCACCACGGTGGCCCCTTGCGAACGGGCTTGCACGACCTTGTATGCGACAGGCGCAGACGCGACAACGCCCCGCGCCAATTCAGGCACAGGGCGAGTCAACCACCATTGAGATGCTGAGAGCAGCACTTCGGCATTGGCCGAATGTGGCTGCACCTTGACCCAGCCTTTCACACCGTAGGCTGCACTGATGCGGCCCAGCTCGATCAAATCCGTCGGCGCCGCGTTGGAGGTTGCGGCATCAGGCATGTATCGTGCTCTTGGTAACTATGAAGCAGCTATGAATGGCAGCTGTTAAAGCGCAGAGCCAGGTATGCGACGCGGGCAATTAAGCCGCGGCGGAAACCTTGGCCGAGTACTCTTTGACCAGACGTTCGACAGCAGGCGACAGTTGGGCGCCGTTGCCGGTCCAGTGTTGCACGCGGTCCAGCGCAATGCGCAGGTTTTCCGTGCCTTCGCTGGCTACGGGGTTGTAGAAACCCACGCGCTCGATGAAACGGCCGTCGCGACGGTTACGCGAATCGGTGGCCACCAGGTTGTAAAACGGACGCTTCTTGGACCCACCGCGGGCCAGGCGAATCACCACCATAGGTAATCCCTTGAATTAGTTGTGAAAAACGGGAAATTCTAGCACTTAAACGAGCCTGCTGGCAAATGGCTGTGCTGAATTGTGCGTAACGGCGTGATTTGTATCCTAAAACACCACATCCGGGTATTCTACAAACACCAAATACGGGCCGGGGCCCGCGCCGCAGTTCGAAGTGTAGCCGCCCTGCCCCTCTCGTGCCTGTCTTAGTGCGTAAGAACTCAGTGCGTGTGAAGAAATAACCCGATTGAGGAGATCGGTTTTATGTCGACCTACGCAAGACCCCGCGCTTCGATCCTCCCTGCGGCCTGCCCACGGCGCCGCCACCGCACCTGCTTCAAGCCATCCCCCTGACGGCGGCCCGACCGCCGCGCGACTCTGCTTGTTCCAACGGTTTTCCCCCAACTTCCTCTAACCGGAGGGTGCACCACCATGAAGAACCAGAAATCAGTCTTCACCCCTGTTGCGCGCCTGGCCCTGGCGGGCTTGCTGGCGGGTACCCTGGCCATGCCGCTTGCCGCCTCGGCCCGCGTCGTGGGCGCCGCCCTGACGACCGCCTCCGGCAAGGTTACCGCGGTGGATCCCGCCACCCGGACCATCACGCTGCAGGGCGAAAACGGCAATAGCGTGGACATCCAAGCTGGCCCCGATATCCGCAACTTCCAGCAGATCAAGCCGGGCGACACGCTGACGCTCGACTACTACGAGTCGGTGGCGGTGGACGTGCGCCCCGCCGGATCCGGCATTCCGGAAGTGAAGACCGAAACCGCGGCCACCCGCAGCGCCAAGGGAGCCATGCCCGGCGGCGCAGCCGGCCGCCAGACCACCATCACCGCCGAAATCTGGCACATCAACAAGAGCGCCAATCTGGTGACGCTGAAGGGACCGCAGGGCGGCATGCGCACCATCCAGGTCCAGGATCCCGCCCTGCAGGCACGCCTGCAGCAGCTGAAGGAAGGCGATCTGGTGGACTTCACCATCACCCGGGCAGTCGCCGCCGCCATCCGCAAATAGACTGAGGTTCGTCCCCATGCATAAGGGCCCGCCTCGCGGCGGGCCCTTTTACGTGGCGCGGAAGGCTCGCAAGCCGCTCAGCGCCGCCGCAGGAAATGCACCCCGCGGCCATCGACCTCTTGTTGCGCCACCAGCACATTGCCGGTCTGGCGGGCGAACGCCTGGAAGTCACGGATCGCGTTGCGGTCCGTGGTGATGACGCGCAGCACTTCACCGCTGGCCATCTGCGCCAACGCCTTCTTGGCGCGCAGGATAGGCAAGGGGCAGGTCAGGCCGCTGGCATCGACTTCCTGCTCGAAGGACGGCGCCTGCGCGCCGCCATCAAGACCGGTATCCGCCCCGCTCATCACAGACGCTCATCCACCCATTTCTGCACGCTGGCGATCGCCGCGGGCAAGGCTGCCAGGTCGGTGCCGCCGCCCATGGCCATGTCAGGACGGCCGCCGCCCTTGCCGCCCACCTGGGCCGCGACGAAGCCGACGAGGTCGCCCGCCTTGACGCGGCTGGTCAGGTCGGCGGTGACGCCGCCCACCACGCTGATCTTGCCGTCGGCCGAACCCGTGGCCAGCAGCACGACTGCGGGCTTGAGGCGGTCCTTCAGGTTGTCGACCATGCCACGCAAGGCCTTGGGATCCACGTCGCCGATGCTGGCGGCCAGGACCTTGATGCCCTTGACCTCAACCGCGGCGCTGGTCGCCAGGTCATTGCCGGCGCTGGCGGCAAGCTTGTTGCGCGATTGTTCCAGATCCTTCTCGAGGCTCTTGACCTGTTCCTGCACCTGCGCGATGCGCGCCGGCAGGTCCGCCGGCGTGCTGCGCAGCATGCCCGCAACCTGGGTCAGCAAGGCGTTCTGGTTCTGCACCCAGACCAGCGCGTTGTCGCCGGTGATGGCTTCGACGCGGCGCACGCCCGCGGCCACGCCGCCTTCGGACACGATCTTGAACAGGCCGATATCGCCCGTGCGGCTGACGTGCGTGCCGCCGCAGAGTTCGCGCGAGAAACCGATGTCGAGCACACGGACGGTATCGCCGTATTTTTCGCCGAACAGCGCCATGGCGCCGCCCTTGACGGCGTCGTCATAGCCCATGACCTGCGCCACGGTGGGCTGGTTGGCCAGGATCTCGGCGTTGACGATGGCTTCGACGCGAGCGATCTGCTCTGCCGTCAGCGGCGCATCCTGGGCGAAGTCGAAGCGGGTCTTGTCGGGATCCACCAGCGAGCCGCGCTGCTGCACGTGCGCGCCCAGCACCTGGCGCAGCGCCTTGTGCATCAGGTGGGTAGCCGAGTGGTTGCGCACCGTGCGGGCGCGGCGGACCGCGTCCACGCGCGCCAGCAGCGTGTCACCCACGGACAGCGTGCCGGACTCCAGCTCGCCGTGGTGGCCGAAGACGCCGGCCTGGATCTTCAGGGTGTCGGCCACGGCGAAACGCACGCCGTCGGCTTCCAGCAGGCCGGTATCGCCGACCTGGCCGCCCGACTCGGCGTAGAACGGGGTGGCGTCCAGCACCACGACCGCGCTCTGGCCTGCCTTGACCTGCTGGACCTGCGTGCCGTCCACGTACAGGGCCGTGACCTTGACGCCAGCCAGCTCCAGCTTTTCGTAGCCTTCGAAGCGCGTGTCCGCGCCTTCATAGCTCAGGCCTTCGGCCATCTTGAACTTGCCGGCGGCGCGTGCCTGGTCGCGCTGGCGTTCCATGGCGACCTCGAAGCCTGCCATGTCCACGTCCACTTCACGTTCGCGGCAGATGTCGGCCGTCAGGTCCACCGGGAACCCGTAGGTGTCGTACAGCGTGAACAGGGTCGTGCCATCCAGTTGGCCGCCCTTGGGCACATTGGCCAGGGCGGAGTCGAGGATGCGCATGCCGTGTTCCAGCGTTTCGCCAAAGCGCTCTTCTTCCTGCTTGAGCACCTGGGCGACGCGGTCGGCAGTGGCGGCCAATTCCGGATAGGCCTCGCCCATTTCGGCGACCAGGTCCGGCACCAGGCGGTGGAAGAACGGCTTGGTCTGGCCCAGCTTGTAGCCGTGGCGCAGCGCGCGGCGGACGATGCGGCGCAGCACGTAGCCGCGGCCTTCGTTGCTGGGAATCACGCCGTCGACGATCAGGAACGAGCAGGCGCGGATGTGGTCGGCAATGACCTTCAGCGAGTTGTCTTCCAGGTTCTTGATGCCAGTTTCGCGCGCGGCGGCGGCGATCAGGTGCTGGAACAGGTCGATTTCGTAGTTGGAATGCACGTCTTGCAGCACGGCTGCGATGCGTTCCAGGCCCATGCCGGTATCGACACAGGGACGCGGCAGGCGCGGCATGTTGCCGGCCGCATCGCGTTCGAACTGCATGAACACCAGGTTCCAGATCTCGATGTAGCGGTCGCCGTCTTCCTCGGGCGATCCCGGGGGGCCGCCCCAGATCTCGGGACCGTGGTCATAGAAGATTTCCGAGCACGGGCCGCAAGGACCGGTGTCCGCCATCTGCCAGAAGTTGTCCGAGGCGTAGCGCGCGCCCTTGTTGTCGCCGATGCGGATGATGCGCTCGGTCGGCACCCCGACTTCCTTGGCCCAGATGTCGTAGGCTTCGTCGTCTTCCTGGTAGACCGTGACCCAGAGCTTCTCGGCGGGCAGCTTGTAGACCTGGGTCAGCAGCTCCCAGGCGTACTGGATGGCGTCGCGCTTGAAGTAGTCGCCGAAGCTGAAATTGCCCAGCATTTCGAAGAACGTATGGTGGCGGGCGGTATAGCCCACGTTCTCGAGGTCATTGTGCTTGCCGCCGGCGCGCACGCTGCGCTGGGACGACGTGGCACGCGTATAGGACCGCGATTCCTTGCCCGTAAAGACGTCCTTGAACTGGACCATGCCCGAATTGGTGAAGAGCAAGGTCGGGTCGTTGCCCGGGACGAGCGACGACGAGGGAACAATGGTGTGTCCCTTGGACTTGAAGAATTGCAGAAACTGCTGGCGAATCTCGGAGGATTTCATCGTGGGCGAAGCAGAATTTAGGCGAATTTTTGATTATAGAGGGTTGGCGGGCATCCCAGGAAAAGAGGCTTCGCGGCGGCTTCAGCGCACGCAGACGTAGCCTGTGGTCCAGCCTTCCGTCTCGGTCCATTTGCCGCCGGCGGAAACAATCACGGCCTGGTAGCCGGCAGGACACGAGCAGGCGCCGGTCCGGGGATTCGCAGTGGAGGTGCCGCTGTAATGGTAGCAACCCAGCGGGTGGTTGAAGCTGTATGCCCCGCCGAAACCGCCGCTTGCCGGCGCCCACACCTGGGACTGGCATGTCAGCAGTTCCCCCTGTTCCGAGGTGGCCACGGTGCCGTTCGAAACGCCGCACTGCTGCCCCGCGCTGGCGCGCGCGCCGACCTTGAAGTAGGCACCCACCTGAGCCGAGGATGCAACGCTCAGATCCCCCTGCAGCTGCGGATCGCGCGTATCGCGGATCTTGACGTAGCGATCCGGATCCAGCCCCCCGGCCCCGGCTCCCGCCCACAGGGCGACCGTACCGGGCGCATAGGCCGGCCCACCGGACGCCAGGGGATTGGCGAAACTGAAGGCCGCGCCGCGCACCAGGCCCGGCGACGCCGGCCACACCGCCCCGCCATATCCACCGGCGGCCTCGATCGCGGCGGCGATGCCGGTCAGATCCGGTGATTGCGTCCCTGTTTTAGTCAACGGCGTGGCGCTATAGACCAGCCCGTCCACCCGGCAACGTTCGCCGGGACATGCCTGCGACCTGACGATCCTGATTTGCGCGGCGAAACCCATGGCGGAACGCTCGGGAAAATCGGCGGGCAGCAGTCCCATGCCACGCAATTCGCCGATGGTGGGCGCGAGCGGATCCGCGAACAGCGGGTCTCCCTTTTCGCTGCGAGGCGCGTCCCCCTTGGCAAGGACTGCGGCATGCCGGCCCAGCACCTCGACCACCGCCAGGCGGATCTGCGTCAACCATACGCCGGCGGCGCGGGCTGCAGCGTCCTCGATCCGCTGCACCGCCTGGCCGGACGCCCAGATGGCCGCCATGGCGCTCAAGGCCAGCGCCACCACCAGGCCCGGCAAAGAGAATCCGAGCTGAGACAACCGCGCCGCGGGAGCCCGCGACCGAACAGTCATGGCACGCGCGAGCCGCCTCATTTTGCGACGAATAGGAAGGTGTTGACGTCGCCCGGACTGCACTGGGCCTGGGCCAAGGCCGCGCGGTAAGGCACGCTGGGCGTTGCGAACGCGTCCTTCACGATCCTGAGGCCGCCTCCCGCGCCACCGATCGAGATGGTCTCCGACATCCGCTGCAGCACCGAGGCCAGCGACGGACATGCGGCCTGGCTGACATTGCTCAGCTTGATGGAGAATGCCGAACCCTGCCCCGCGCTGCCGAACGAGGCGGCCGCGACCTCGACCACCCCGTTGCCTCCGACACCGCTGCCGCCCAGGCCATGGGCGATGCGCGCCGCGCCCCCAGTCCCGTCGACGGCCAGGACGCTGGATTCCCGCAGGGCATTGGCCATGGCGCCTGTGTCCAGGCCGGCGTAGGGCGTGATCCCGCCGCCTTGCGCATTGGTCTTCATGCTGGCGATGAAACGCTGCAATTCCTCGCCCACCTTGGGAACCTTGTTCTCAACCACGTAGGCGCCGATGGCCGGAATGCCGACGATCGCGATCAACAGAACGATGGCGGTGACGATGGACACTTCCATCAACGAAAAGCCGAGCTGCCGGCTTGCGCGGAATGGGACTGCATGAACATGGAGCATGGTTGCTTTCCTCGTGAGATAAGGCGAGCGGGCTGCCAAGCGCCGCTTGCCTGACATAGCCACTATTGGCTGGCGTAGAAATTGGTCAGGGCATGGCGCAATTCGTCGATCACGCCGTAGTGCCAAAGCGTGATGCCCAGCACGGCGGCCAGGGATGAGAGCAGCAGCGACCAGCGCAACGCCGATGCCTGCCGACGCACCCGCGCCAGCAGGCGCGACTCGATGCGCAGCCGCGCCTGCGCAAGTCCGGCCTCCATGCCCAGGGCATCCATCATGTCGGCCATGTACCACCAGGTGTCCGCATCGAGCAGGCCTGTGCCGAAGATCTCCGGGCCGGTCTGGCCACCGTCTATCCGCCCCAGCATGTCCTGCAGATGCGCATGCATCCAGGCCGCCGCATCCCGGGCCTGCACGGCCAGCGCGCGCCGCAGGCGGGTGTCGGCCGCGCCATGCTGCCTGACCAGCACGGCCAGCAGCGCAAGAAAGCGGATGGCGTGGAAATCCCGGTAGAGCCGCCACAGCAGCCAGTGGTCCAGCCGCGGCCGCAAGGCTCCGATGTAACGGGGCAGCGACCACAGGCTCAACAAGGCCAGGCCCAGCAGCAATACCAGCCACAGGGCCAGCCATTGCCTCAGGCCCTGGGCCAGCGCAAACAGCGCACGGGTCAGGCGGCCGTAGTCTTCCACCGGCACGGCCTGGAACACCTGCTGCAAGCGCGGGACACTGAAAAAGGGGATGGCACACAGCAAGGCGAATGCGACGGCCGCCGCCGCGACGCCGGCCATCGCCGCCGAAACCAGCGCCAGCCACGCATCCGACGCCAACCGAACGGCCCGCGCCACATCGCGCAACGCGGCGGGCAGATCGCCGCCCTCTTCCTGCACGCAGCTGAGCAGCAGGCATTCGCTGGAGGGCAGCGTGTCCGCCCAGGCCGCGCCCAGATCGCCGCCGGCGTCCAGATACATGGCCGCCCAATGCCTCGACAGCCGGCCGCGCACGGTATCCTCGCCATGACGGCGCGCGTCGTCCTCGAAGACGTCGCGCAGGTTCTTGCGGCCTTGCGTTCCTTCAACAAGGTCCGCCAGATACTCGTAGTAGTCCGCGCGTCCCGCCCGAAAGCGCAATGCGTCCAGGCGCAGCAACAGGGATCGACCGGAGGGCGCGCTCCAGTAAGTGCGCAGTGGCAACGGCCTAGCCATGGCTACCCCCGGCGGATCGCGCGCCAGGCATGGGCAAGGCCGCGGGAACATCGAAGCGGCGCAGCAACGCGCGGGGATCGACTTCTCCGCGGCTGACCTTGTACAGGGCGCAGTCCCGCGCCAGCGCGCCGCGCGTGGCATCGCTGCGCCAGGCAACGGGTCCGGCGGCCTCGGCCTGGCGCTTGAGCCCCACGTTATCGCGCGCACGCACGCGCTCGAGAAAGCCCTCGACGCGCTCGGGTTCGAGCATTTCAGCCGCCACGCTGCGGCCTGCGATGCCGTTCAATTCAGGCAATTGCGCACGCCTGCAAGCGCTGCAACCCGCGGCATTCCTGACCCTGAGCGTGGTGGAGTCCAGCAGGAACTCTTGCTGCATCCGCTTCAACCATGCCCGCCAATCAGGGCGCTTGCCGCCGCCGGCGGATCTGGACCAAAGACTGTCCACGGGCAGCGAGCAATGGCTGCACAGGCGCGGCAGCAAGGTCTGGTAGACCAGGAGCTTGAGTATGCCGGGCGTGGCCAGAAAATCGCGCGACACGCCGATCGCGTCCGACGCCAGGCGTTCGGGTATCAGCACGGCGCCAGCGGCGTGGGTGGTGGTGTACAGGCTGACGCCAGAACCGGCCAGGTCCATGAACGCGCGGCCGGTATCAATGTCCCGGATCTCGCCGATGAGCAGATCGTTCATCGCCGAGCGCTTGATGGTCTTGAGCTTGGCATCGAACGCCGGCCAGGCCGATTCAGCCAGAGCGCCGCCCAGCGTGTTCTGCAAGGCATTGTCGATGATGTACTCGACCGGATCTTCCAGGGTGATGGCCTTGCGAGTGGGAGCGATACCGCGCATCAGCGTCGCGATGGTGGTCGATTTGCCGGAACCGACCACGCCCGCCAACACGATGGCCCCGCCTTCGCGCTCGCGCGCCCGGGCAAGGGTTTCGACCTGCGCGGGCAGATAACCCAATGCGAGCAGATCGGCGTTGGCGGTCGCGTCCAACCGCAAGATGCGCAGGCAGACGGAAGGCCCGGCATCGGTGGCCAGCGAAGCCCAGCGCAGCACGATGGATACGCCATCGATGTCCAGCCCGATGCGTCCTTGCTGCTCCAGCGCCGGGTCGAACACCGCGCCGTTGCCGCCTCTGACATCCATCCAGGCCACCGCCAGGACCTCCAGCAGCGTCGCGTTGGACAGGCCTGCAAAGCGTTCCGTGCCGACGTATTCCCCGCCGATGGTGTAGCGGATCTCGCAGGATTCACGCCGACGGTTGACGTTGATGTGCACGTCGCTCGCCCCCTGGCCCACGCCCCAGCGCACGATGTCCAGGAACAGCGCGGCCAGGGCCGAGGCACGCTCCTCCCGTCGATCCTTGCCGCGGCCGGCCAGCCCAGGCGCCGCCAACTGCCCGCGGGCGATCATCAGCAGCAGCGGCGCGGGCAATTGGTAGCGCGGCACTTGCGCCAGCCGGTAACCCTGCGCCTGCACCATGCGCTCGACTTCGTCGATCTGGTCGCCCAGCGTGTAGTCCTTTACCGCGAACACGGCGACCTCGCCGCTTTCGAGCAGCACGGGACACAACCTGCCGGCGAGCGCTGCAAGATCGAAATCGCGTCCGAGCGCCCGCACGAATGCGGGGTGCAAGCGGGCGACGTCTTCGGGTGTCCGGAGCTGGGGCGGTTCCCAGGCCTCCACAGCGGGATGCGCCGCGACGGGCTGCAAAGCATGCACAGTCATGGCTGGCCCCTGCCCGCGTCGACGCAGGCGATGCGTTCGGTATCGCCGCGACGCAGCCTCACGCAACTGTCGTCGATAGCCAGCAACTGGTAGGCGCGGGCGTCGGCGCCCCCCGCGACGGGTTCACCCCTGCCCGCCTGATAGCGGAGTACGGCGCCATTGACGGCAATGTCGGCGCTCAAGCGCCGCGCGAGGCCGAAGATGGCCATCACCCGGATATCGTCGGATGCCCTGGCGGGCGGCGCAGCCTGTGTCACGGGCTCGGGTCCCGGACGGCACAGACCCGGGACCCGGCAGTCCGCCAAGGCGGCCGCGGCGTCCACGCGCAGCAAGGCGCGCACGGTTTCCGTCTCTGGCCAGGGCCGCGGCTCCTCGGCGCTTTGCAGTGACGGTTGACCATGAGCGGCCGGCACCAAGGCGGCCGACAAGAGCAGACGCCCGATGAATCCTGCCGCGGCATTCGAATGCGCAACGGCGCCCCTATTCCTGTTCATAAAGTTCTCCCTGTAATTCGGCGACCAGCGTGCTGGAAACCAGCGTGGGCCTGGCTAGCGCCTGGAGGTCCAGCGACAGGCGGGACCATCTGGCCGCCGCAACGGCGCCGTCCAGCAACGCGAAGGAACGCAACGGCCCCCGCAAAGTAATGGCGCGGCTGCGGATGGCAGGCCGGGCCGCAATCGTGGCGCCCGTGTGGCCGGCGGCGGGCTGAGGTTGTGGCGGCAAGGACAGCGGCAACGCCGACGCAAGGATCACGGAAGTAAAAGCCGCCCGCATGCGCTGCAACGCGGCGACCAGCCCGGTGTCGACTTGCAGCGCAGTGGGCAGGACCAGGTCCGCCAGCCCCACCGGCGAGGAGCCCATGCGCCATGACAGCGTGGCTTCTTCCAGCGGCTGGAATGTCACCTGCCAGCCGGTGGGCCGCAGCGCGTGCAGAACATCGTTGGCGGCCAGCGGATGAGCACGGACATAGACCGCCGAGCAATTCCAGGCCTGCTCCACGGCCAGGCAGCGCGCGCGGCTCAGCGCCCAGCCGCGCACTTGTATGGGCAGCCTGCCCAAGCCGTCCAGCAAGCGGGTGACCTCGGCAGGGGCGTGGACCACCGTGTTTCGCAGCAGGGTCAGATACGGATCCGGCTGCGAGGAAATATCTTCCGGACCGGCATAACTGGACGAGTCGCGGCCCGACCATGGCGCAATCACGCGCTCCCATAGCGGTGGAGCAATGGCGGCAAGCCCCGCGCAGGCCAGAAACAAACGGAATGCGAGCGGCAGTTCGGCCCAGCGCGAGGACAGCCCGACCAGGCGGGCAGCCGGGTCCGCCGCCTGCATGAGCAAGGCCCAGGCTTCATCGGCGGCCTGCGCCGGCAATGCGGGCCGCTGGGCGCGCAACAGCGCCTGCTCGCGCAAGGCCTCGTCGAGCGTGGCGTACACCCTGTCCGCCTGCGACAGCACGGTGCCGCGCTGCGCCGCCACCAGCCAGTGGCCACCGCTGGGCAAGCGGATCAGGCTGTAGCCTCCATCCGGGTACAACAGGGCGTACAGCTGGGCCGCGGCCTGGATGTGCGCATGCCTGCTCCGCCCCGCCCGCGCGCCGCCGCGCCAAGATGGGCGCATGCGGCCATAACCGGCCACCATGGCCGGCGCCCCGCCCACGACATAGTGGCTGGCCCGCAAGCGGCGCCCTCGCGAGCGGGCCAGCGCGGGAATGTTGGAGCCGATCAGGGCGAACCAGCGCAGACCGAAGGCCAAGGTGCGGCCCGTGTCGGGGACGTCGAGCAACAAGGTGGGAGGAAGGCGTTCCATGCCTAGTACCCTTCCTCGACCTGGGCGGTCACCAGCACCAGGGTCGTCGTGCGTTCCGAGGCGGCGCTGTCCAGGCCGCCCGCGATGAGCGGCAGCCCCGGCGCGAGCCGTTGGCGGTCATGCTGTTCCTGGCTGCGGTCGAAACCGGAAACGATGATGGGCTGGCCGGGACGCAACTCGACCTGCTGCACCGTGCCGTTGCCATCGATCGTGACCTGTTGGACCTGCACCTGGTTGCCGCGTTCGCCGAACGTGATGGTCTTCAAGGGTTGGGCGACCGCGTTGTCATAGGCAAGCGACAACAGGATCTGACCGTCCTCCTGGATGTCCGGCAACAGCGTCAGGAACGAACCTACCGTTTCTTCCTTTTGGCTGATGGACACCGCGGGCAGCGTACCGTTGACGCCTCCCGCCGTCGTGCCGGGGACTGCAGTGCTCTGCACCCGGTCGATGTAGCTGAACGTAGTTCTTACCGCGTGGGTCACCGGACGACGGTTCAAGGTCAGGATGGGAACCTTGTTATGCCGCACGACGGCGCCCATCGTGCTGAGCGCGGAGATGATGGCCTGCGAGCCTTGGAATGGCCCCCTGGCCACGGAAGCGTCCAGGCTGCCCCCGCCCGATCCGGCGCCGGGCAGCGCCAGCCGCGCCGCCGCTCCCGCCGCCGCGTAGACGATGTTCCAGTCGATGCCGCCTGAAACGGCGTCGTTGGCGACGACCGTGATTTCCTCGAACACCAGCCGCACCCGGCGGGTCAGCGCCTTGTTCTCGCGCTCGAGGTAGCGGGCGACGCGCTCCAGCGCCTCGGGCGTATCCGTGACGACGATCGAAGTGGCGCCTTCGACCGCTTCGGCGACCACGCCGGAACGCGTCAGGAACGGCGCGATGTTGGCGCGCAGGACGGCCATCGCGTCGTGCTGCCCCGCCGACAAGGATGTGTTGGAGGTGCTTTCAAAGCCCTCGCCCTCCGGACTGCCTTCGCGGCCTAGGCGCACGTCCACTTTGCTGGTCAGCGACAAGGCGCGCAAATCGAACACACGGGTCTCGGTGCGGTAGAACTCGAGCGCGTTGTGTTCGTAGCGCCAATGCACCGAGAAACGCGCGGCCAGCGTGTCCAGCAAGTCGGCCAGGGGCTGCGCGCCCGCGCGGATCTCCAGGCTGGCCGGGGCCGGAACGGATAAGGCGCCGTTGACGGCCAGCCGGGGCAGGAACATTTCCAGCGGCAGCAAGGCATCCGGCCGCACGCGCACGGCGATACCGGTGGCCGCGGTCAGGCGCTGGGCCAGCGCCGGCAGGTCGGCGTCGTCGGCCAGTATCAGGGTGGTCCGCACGTTTTCGCGCAGTGCGGGCGGCAGCGCCACCTCTCGCGCCAGCGGTTGCGGCTTGCCGGCAAGCCACGGCGCGGCGACGTCCTGGGCGGCGACGCGCGCGGCGCGGTCCGACAGCCCCTCGGTGAAAGCCTGATGAATGTCGGCCACCTTGGCCTGCCGCGTGTACGCGGCACGACGCTGATCGGCAACCTGCTGCGACACGCCGCAGCCGCCCAAGACCCCGCAGGCGGCCACGAACAAGAACAGTCTGCGCATCATGCTGCGGCTCCCTGTGGCGCGGCCATGCGCGTGCAGGACTGCGCCAACGGCACCACGCGCAACACACGATTGCCGTAGAAGCATGGCTGCAGCGGCTTTTCGGCGAGTTCCGTGGCGCCCAGCAGTTCGCGCACGGCCGATTTGAAATCGCCGGTGAACTCGGCCGTGGCCGACAGGGGAATGTCCACGTCAACGGCCCAGTGCTGCGGCTGGAAGGTCCAGCCCGCCAGATCTGCCCAGCGCGCGAGAACGGCCCGCAGCGTGGCGTCCGGCGGCGCCGCGCGGTAGACCAGCGTCGGCGCGGATGGCGGCGCCGCTGTCCCGCCAACGGCTGGCGCCGCGCCTGCCAAGGGTCCGGCGGCCTGCAATGCACCGATGGCGGGCGGCGCCGACTCCGCCGGCCGCGCCGGACCGATGCGTTGCGCCGCGGCGACCGGCGCCAGCGGTGCAGGCTCATCTGGCGGCCTGGCCCCTGCCCCGGCCGCCGTTCTGGCATCGGCGACCGCCGGCAGGCGCTGCGCGCGGGCGGTCAGCCGCCCGCCGCGAAACAGCAGGCCGCTCCACCCTCCGGCCAGCACGACATAGGGGTCGCGCCGCAAGTAGGGCAAGGCGCGTTCACCGTCGCTGCCTATGCCGAAAATCGCCGGCAGCGGCTGGCCCGGCGCGAACTGCAGCCAGGTCTCCTTGCCGTCGTCGAACACCTGCATCGGCGCGACAGCGGGATCGCCGGACAACTGCCAGTCGAAGCGGAAGCCTTGGGCAGCCTGCCGCGAGGCTTCCCATGACGTTGCGGCCGGACTCTTGCCTGCCCCAGTGCAGGCCCCCAGGCAGGACACCCCTGCCGCCAGAATGAAGAAACGAACCATGCCTCACCGCGAACGTAGGGCGCACCGGAATCGATACGCATGGGAGGCATGGTGGATGAGCGGCCCCAGGGTCACCAGACTGGCATGTACGCATGGATGGTTTGGTCGCGCGGCGGCCGGACGAAAAAAAACCCGGTCCAGAGACCGGGTTTGCATCAGAACGTGGCGGCGCTTGCGCCGCCCGCCTGGATCAGCGTTGCGCCGCGATGCTGCGCGCCTGGGTGGCGGCGTTGTTCAGCGCCGCGACCGGCGGCACCTTGCCTTCGAAAGCCTCGTTGAGCTGCTGGTTCAACACCGGCTCGATGCGCTCGTAGTTGGCCATGCGGAAGCCGCGGCTGTTGGCCGTGGGGTTGGTGCGCATGGAGGCAATCAGCGCCTGGACGCCCGGAATGCGGTCATAGAACGACACGTCCGAGGCGCGGAAAGCGGCCTCGGTCAGCGGCAGGTAGCCAGTGCGCTGATGCCATTCCGCCGCGATGACGGGCTTGGACAGCCAGGCCAGGAACTGGGCGGTGGCCTTTTCCTCGGCTTGGGGATGGCCTTCCAGCGCCCACAGCGCCGACCCGCTCACGAAGGGCTTGCCGCCGTCCTTGGTGACCTGGTCGTAGTACGGCAGCGGCGCCACGCCGAAGGACAGCGACTTGGTGCTGAGGAACTGGCCGAACGCGCCAGTGTTCGCCGTCAGCACGGCGCATTCGCCCTTGGCGAACAGCTTGTCGCTGGCGTTGTCGCCCGAATGCGCCATGAACAGCAGCGAACGCTTCCAGCTCACCATCAGCGAGATGTGGCGCATGTAGAGCGTGTCGAACTGCATGGCCGGCGCGGCCGACTTCTTGGTGACCGCATCCAGCCCGTTGTTGTTGCTGGTGAACTGCTGGTTGTTGATCGGCGCCAGGTTCTCCAGATGGACCGTGACCTGGTCGCTGGAGGCGTAGGGGCAGTCGATGTCGGCCACGTCGCGCAGCTTCAGCAGCTCGCCTTGCAGGGCGGTCCAGGTGCGCGCGGGCTTGTTGGGATCCAGGCCGGCCTTCTTGTAGGCGGCGGTGTTGTAGAACATCACCGGCACTTCGGCCATCCAGGGGAAGGCCAGCAGGCGGCCCTTGCTGTCACGCGTGAAGCTGCTGGTGGCGGGCACGAACCAGTTCAGGTCCTTGATCGGGTACTTGGCCAGCAGTTCGTACAGCGGCAGCACGGCCTTGTGCTGGGCGACGACTTCAGGCGAGTGGTTATCGGTCAGCTGCAGCAGGTTCGGGCCCTTCTTGGCCTTGACCGCCGTGACGGCTTCCTGTTCCAGCGCGCTGGACGAGGCGAAGCCGCGCAGCGTCACGCGGACCTGGTCCTGCTCTTTGTTGTATTGCTTGGCGAGCTTTTCGAACTCGGCCTTGTTTGCGTCGGTCAGCGTGTGCCAGACCTGGATCTCGACCGCCGCGGCATTCGCCGCACCGGCCATCGCCATGGCGGCGCCGAACAACCATGCGCGCCGGCTGGCGAACATCGCGCGGGCAACGCCCGCCAATTGCAGATTCTTCATAGGTTCACAGACCAAGAAAAGGAAATTCCGGTTCCGGCCGCCTTCCGCTGAGCAGATCGGCCAAGGCCCGGCCCGAGCCAACGCCCATGGTCCAGCCGAGCGTACCGTGTCCTGTGTTGACGTACAGGTTGGGGATACGGCTGCGGCCGATGATGGGCACGTTCGAGGGAGTGGACGGGCGCAAGCCCGACCAGTAACTGACGCGCTCGAAATCGAGCGCGTCGGGAAAGAGTTCGCGCGCCAGGCGGGTCATGGCTTCGCAGCGTCCGGTGTTCAGGCTGCGGGAATAGCCCGACAGCTCGGCGGTTCCAGCCATGCGCAGCCGGTCGCCCAGGCGCGAGAAAACGACTTTGTGGCTGCTGTCCGTCAGGCTGACCGTGGGCGTGGCGTCCGGCTTGATTACCGGGAAAGTCGCGGAATAGCCTTTGGCCGGATAGACATTGCAGGGCACGCCCAGCGGCCGCAGCAGGTACGGGCTGAAACTGCCCATCGCCACGACGTAGGCATCGGCCGACAAGACGCCGTAGCGGCCGTCGGGTTCGATGATTTCAACGCTTTGCACCGTGCCGCCCGCGGTCAGCAGGCGCGTGGCGCGCGTGCTGTAGCGGAATTCGACGCCCGCCTGGGCGCAACGCTCGGCCAGGGCCACGGTGAACAGGTGCACGTCGCCGCTTTCGTCCTCGGGCGTGTAGTCGCCGCCGACGATGGTCTGGCGGTGCGGCGCCAGCGCGGGCTCGATGGCGATGACCTCATCGGCCGACACCACGCGGCGCTCCACGCCGAAATCGCGCATCAGGCCCGCGGCGCGCTGCGAATTTTCGAATTCGTGCGGATCGCGGTAGAAATTCAGGATGCCGCGTTCCAGGTGGTCGTACTGGATGCCGAGTTCCGTGCGCATGCCGCGCAGGGTCGCCCGGCTGTATTCCGCCATGCGGACCATGGCGCGGATATTGGGAGCCAGGCGGCCGGGCAGGCACTCGCGCAGGAACGCCAGGCCCCACATCCATTGCCGCCAGTCCAGCTGCGGACGGAACAGCAGCGGGGCGTCATCCTGGAACATCCACTTGAGGAGCTTGAGCGGCGCTTGCGGGTTGGCCCACGGTTCGGCGTAGGACACCGAGATCTGGGCGCCATTGGCCAGGCTGGTTTCCTGGGCGGGACCGGTGCAGCGATCTATGACCACGACGTCATGGCCGGCCTGGTTCAGCCACCAGGCGCTGGAGATTCCGATGATGCCGCCACCCAATACCGCTACTTTCATGCCCGCATTGCTCCTTGCGTGCCAGCTCGGTTCGCCGACCCTATGTCCACGATCCATGGCAAGCTGCTGCCACGGCAGTTTACCCTGGCGCTTTGCCCGCGCCTACGGAATAAAAAGGGGCGGAAGTCACAAACCTTTCCAGGCCCGCTCGTTCCACCCCCGTTCGCTCATGCCCTGTTACTCAAGACTGGGCCGCGGCCCGCGCCAGGTCCGCTTCGGACGTGAAGGCATCGGCGTAGAACTCTTCTGGCGGCAGCCCGTTCTGGACGCTGAATTCGCGCCTTGCCGCATCCACCATCAGCGGCGTGCCGCAGGCGTAGACCTGATGGCCCGACAGGTCGGCGATGTCCTGCAAGACCGCTTCGTGGACGAAGCCGGTGCGCCCGGTCCAGCCGTCTTCCTGAAGGGCATTGGACACCACCGGCACGTAGCGGAAGTCGGGCAGCATGCCGGCCCACGATTGCGCCAGCGCGTCCATGTAGAGGTCGCGCGGACGGCGTCCCCCCCAATACAGCGCCACGGGACGCTTGATGTTGTTGTGGATCATGTGCTCGACGATGGCCTTGACCGGGGCGAAGCCCGTACCGCTCGCCAGGAGCACGACCGGCTTGTCGCTGTCTTCGCGCAGGAAGAACGAGCCGAAAGGCCCTTCCAGGCGCAGGATTTCGCGCTCTTTCATCTGCGTGTCGCCGGCGCCGAACACGTGGTCGGTGAACACGCCGCCCGGCATGTGCCGGATATGCAGTTCCAGCGGGCTGCCGGTGTGCGGCGCGCCGGCCATCGAATAGCTGCGCCGGCGACCGTCCTTCAGGATGACCTCGATGTACTGGCCGGCGTAGTAGCGGAACTGCTCGGAGGCGGGCAGCTGCAGCTTGATCACCGTGACGTCCGGGGCCACGCGCTCCAGCGCCTGCACGCGCGAAGGCAGCTTGCGGATCTGGATGTCGCTGGCCAGGCGGACTTCGGTGGATTCGACCACCATGTCGGATTCGGGCCGGGCCTGGCAGAACAACGTGTAGCCGTCGGCCAGCTCCTCGGGCGAAAGAATCTGCGCGGGATACTGCCCCGCATCGAACTCCCCGGACACCACGCGGCCCTTGCAGGTGGAGCAGGCGCCGTTGCGGCAGCTGTACGGCAGGACGATGCCAGCGGCCAGCGCGGCATCGAGCACGGTCTGGCCGGGTTCGGCCGGAAATTGGTGCTGGCTGGGTTGGATGATGACCTGGAAGCTCATGATGAAACGGTTCAGGGTTTTGGCGGAACGCCCCTCGCGAAGCGCTCCGCCCGGGCCGGCCTCAGGCCGGGAACTTGCGGATTTCCTTGACGCGGTTGGCGTCGTCCAGCAGGACCACCTGCGGCTTGTGCGTGGCCGAATCGGCTTCGGACATCGGGCCGTAGGTGCAGATGATCAGCAGATCGCCGACCTGTGCGCGGCGCGCGGCGGCGCCGTTCAAGGAGATGGCGCCGCTGCCGCGGGCCGCCTTGATGATGTAGGTATCGAAGCGTTCGCCGTTGGTGACGTTGTAGAGCTCGATGCGTTCGAACTCGCGCATGCCGGCGGCGTCGAGCAAGTCTTCGTCGATGCCGCAAGACCCTTCGTAGTGAAGGTCGGCTTCGGTGACCGTAGCGCGGTGCAGTTTTGCCCGCAGCATGATGCGTTGCATGATAAATATCCTGGTTTCGCGCCCGGAACGCGAAGTGTTGCAAGAGTGATGCCCGGCACCCGGTTTTGCCGTATGAACCCGGTATTCTATAATTTTTGCCGCAGCGGGACGGCCCGTTGCCGTGCGCGGCCGGACGGCCGGTGCGTTTGATTCTGGGGACGGCCCCTCGCGCCGGCGGCATGCCGGCAACCACGCGTAGGAGTCGCAATGACCTGGATCATCCTGGTACTCGCAGGCCTGTTCGAAATCGTCTGGGCCGTAGGCCTGAAGTACACCCACGGATTCACCCGCTTCTGGCCGTCGGCCATCACCGCCGGGGGCATGGCCATCAGCGTCTGGCTGCTGGCGGTGGCGATGAAATCCCTGCCCCTGGGCACCGCCTATGCGGTTTGGGTGGGCATAGGCACCATCGGCGCCTTCGTGGCCGGCATCGTGCTGTTCGGCGAGTCCACCAGCTGGATGCGCATCGCCAGCGTCGCCCTCATCGTGCTGGGCCTGGTGGGCCTGAAGCTGTCCTCGGCTTAAGGCCCCGGCGGCGGGCGGCGCGGTCCCTGCCGCCTGCCAGCCCCGTTTCTTCCCGGCGACACGAATGTGCGCACGGCGCACATGTCGCCGCGCATCTCCCCTTTCCCCTCGTTGAACCGCCCCTTCCCTGGCAGAAGGACGCGGGTGGCACGGTACTTGCATACCAGATCGGCACCACATCAATGGGAGTAAGAAACGTGAGCCTGCCCGACGATTACCAACTGACCGAGTTTCAGCGCATGATCCGCGCCAGCGTGCTGCCCCTGCTTGAACAGGCGCTGCCCCGGGAGAAGATCCGCGAACTCGACGATGCGAGCGAATTCCCTTTCGAAGCCTACGACGCGTTGGCGCGGGCCGGCTGGATGGGCCTGCCCTATGGCGCGGACTTTGGCGGCAGCGGCGGCTCCTTCAAGGATCTGGCGATCTTCATCGAGGCGGTCGCCTATCACAATGCGCAGATGGCGTCGGCATACCTGGCGACCGTGGTCTATGGCGGCATGCAGATCAGCCATGGCGCATCGGAAGCGGTAAAAAACAGGATCCTGCCCCGCATCATCAGCGGCAAGACGCGCATGGCCCTATGCCTGACGGAACCCGAGGCGGGATCCGATGTCAGCGCCATCCGCACGAGAGCGGTGCAGGACGCGGACGACTACGTCATCGACGGCCAGAAGGTATTCATCACCTGCGCGCATGTCGCCCACCAATTGGTGGTTGCAACCAAGACAGACCGCGACGCGGGGCGCCATGGCATCACCCTGTTCATGGTCGACGCCGACGCGCCGGGGGTAACGATCCAGCCGCTCAAGGCCCTGGGCCGGCGGATGATCCATACCAACGAGGTGTTTTTCGACAATGTCCGGGTGCCTGCCGCGCACATGCTCGGGACCCTGAATGGCGGCTGGAACGGCCTGATGCGCGGACTGAATCTGGAACGCCTCTGCCTGTCGGCCGCCGCCAGCGGCAACATCCAGCGCATCATCGACTCCGCCAAGGAATACGCGGACAGCCGGACGCAGTTCGGCAAGCCGATAGGCCAATACCAGGCGGTGGCGCACAAGTTCTCCGACATGCAGATCATGGCCGAGACCACGCGGGTGCTGACCTACCGGGTGGCCGATATGCTCGACGCCGGCCTGCAGCCTACCTCCGAGACCGCGATCGCCAAGGTCGTCGCGACCGAAAACAACTGCAAGTGCGCCGACATGGGCATCCAGATCATGGGCGGCGCGGGCTACATGATGGAGAACGAAATGCAGATGTACTTCCGCGATGCCCGGGTAGGCCCGATAGGCGGCGGCACGAGCGAGATCATGCGCAGCATCATCGCCAAGCAAATGGGCGTGTAGCCGCCTCGGCAGCGGGGCCGGGATCAGAAATCGAGTTCGATCCCGACCTCGTCACCCACCTTCAGGCGCGCGCCCTCGGGCGCGTCCAGGATGGCGTTCTGGCCGAACACCACGCCGATTTCCAGATTGCGGTAGCCGGCCAGTGTGCGGCCAGGCTCTTCATACTGTTGGGCGGTGTTCTGGTCGATATCGGGAATCGAGCAACGGGTACAAGGCTTGACGAAAGCCATCTTCACGCCCGCAGCCTCGATCATGGCGGTGTGGTCTTCCTCAAAGGCTTCCCATTCGCCCTCGACCACGATATTGGGCCGGAAGCGGTCCATCGGCACCGGCGCCACGCCCTTGGCCCGCAGGCGCGCGTTCAGATCGTCCAGCGACGCCTGGTTGGCCACCAGCAGCGGGAAACCGTCGGCAAAGCCGAAGCAATGCTGGCCCGCGAACGGTTCGGCCAGGTCGGGATGCGCATCCACCCAGCGCGACACCCAGTCCGGCTTGGCGTTGCGTTGCGCGGCCGCGTCCACCTTGTACAGACGGCACGGCGTCTTGAGGAAGTCGGAAAACCACTGCCCGGCCGCCGCGCTTTCGCGCCGGCCGGAAGTGGCATCGCTCCACACGGCCACGGACTGCGCCTCTTGTTCCAGTCCCGATCCGTCCAGGGCAACGTCCAGATCGGGCATGCCCGGCGCGGACAGGCGCAAGGTCTGTGCGGTGAGCGCCGTGCGGATCAGCGCCATCGCGGGCCATTGCCGCTGCGTCATGAACTGGCCGTCGGCGCCGATCAGCATCCAGCGGCGGTCGTGGGCCAGTCCTGCGCGGTCGATGGGCGATTCGTTCAGCGCGATGCCCGCGCAGGATTTGACCGGGTAGATGTGCAGGCTGAGGATGCGGGCGGACATGACGTGCGGGATCTCGATGAGGCGAAGTGCGCAGAGAATAGCAGACGCCCGCAAGAAAAATGCCCAGGGGGCGCCTGGGCATTTTCACAGGAGGCTCAGCCTCCGACCAGCTTCAGGGTATCCAGCGGCGTGACCGCCTTGAATCCCTTGCGCGTCGCGATGTGCTCAGGACGCGGAGTCAGGCCGTACTTGGGCGGGTTCAGCGTGTTTTCCATGCTGTTGTAGACCATGAACACGTTGGCGCGCGGCCACGGCGAGATGTTGCTGTTGGAGCCGTGCATCGTGTTGCAGTCGAAGAACACCACCGACCCAGCCTTGGCCGTCATGGAGCGGATGCCGCCCTGCTCCACCAGCAGCTGCAGGCTGACCGGATCCGGCACGCCGTATTCCTGCTTCTTCAGCGACTGCTTGTAGTGTTCATTCGGCGTTTCGCCCACGCAAGAGATGAACTGGCGATGCGATCCAGGCACCAGCATCAGGGGGCCGTTGCACTCGTTGTTGTCGGTCAGCAGCACCGAGCAGCTGAGCGCGCGCATCGCCGGCATGCCGTCCTCGACGTGCCAGGTCTCGAAGTCGGAATGCCAGTAGAACTCCTTGCCCTTGAATCCGGGCTTCATGTTGGCGCGCGACTGGTGGATATACACC
Source organism: Achromobacter xylosoxidans (assembly GCF_002192695.1). Taxonomy (GTDB): domain Bacteria; phylum Pseudomonadota; class Gammaproteobacteria; order Burkholderiales; family Burkholderiaceae_B; genus Achromobacter; species Achromobacter xylosoxidans_C. The sequence goes on along the minus strand of NZ_MTLG01000058.1, from coordinate 55,717 downwards.
TCGGAACCCAGGATCTGCCGCGCCACGTTGACCAGCCGCGGATCGCGCACCAGGCGCGACAGGATGGGGTTGAGCACGTGCACCATGAAGATCGAGCGCACCGCATTGCTGCCCGGCTCGGTGATGGACTCTTCGCGGCGGACGATCGAGGGGTCGCGCGTCATGCGCTCGACCTCGGTGGACAACGCGCGGATTTCATCTTCGGAGAACAGGTTCTCCAGCAGGATGAAGCCGTCGCGCTCGTATTGCTCGACCTGGCCGGCGTTCAATGCGCCAGCGTACTGGCCGTTTTCATAGACCACCGGATCCTGGCGGGCGATGATGGCGGAACTTCGATCCGTACGGGAGGCGTACGGATCCTGTGCAGGTGAGATCATGCGAACCTCCTTGTATTTCAGGCCGCTTGGGCTTCGGCTTCAGGCAAGGCGTAGACGCCTTCTTTGTCATGCACTTCCTGGCCGGTCAGCGGCGGGTTGAAGACGCAGATGACGCGCAGCGGCTCCTTGCCGCCGCACAGCCAGTGCTCGTCGTTTTCGTTCAGGGCGTAGACCACGCCGGGCCCCAATTCGTACTTCTTGCCGTCGGCGATGGTCTCAATAGAGCCGTCGCCTTCGATGCACCACACCGCTTCAAGATGGTTCTTGTAGTGGATGTGGGTGCGGCCGCCCGGAAAGATGGTGGTCTCATGAAAGGAGAAGCCCATGCCGTCCTTCTTCAGCAGCACGCGGCGGCTGACCCAGGTGTCGGTGCGGACTTCGTCGGCGGTGCCGATCACATCTTTGACATTGCGTACGATCATTGACGTTTTCCTCCAAATTTCAGGATGCGGGCGGACTGCCCTTCTTCGGCAAGCGCTTCCGCAACGCTGGCTTCGATCACGTCCAGGCCCTTGCCCAGCAGCTCTTCCTCGATGGTCAGGGCGGGCAGCAGCTTCAGCACTTCATCGTGCGCGCCCGAGGTTTCGATCACGACGCCCTTCTTGAAGGCGTTCTGCGCGATGCGGTTGGCCAGCGCGGGCGTGGCGTTGCACACCAGGCCCTGGATCAGGCCGCGGCCGCGTACCGACAGGCCGGCGTTGGGATAGCTGTGCACCAGGTTCTCCAGCCAGTCGCGCACCTGGCGCTCCTTGCGCTGGATCTCGGCGGTGAAGGCGGTGTTGGCCCAGTAGGTTTCCAGCGCCTGGGTCGCCGTGACGAAAGCCAGGTTGTTGCCGCGGAAGGTGCCGCTGTGGGCGCCGGGCTTCCAGACGTCCAGCTCGGGCTTCATCAACACCAGCGACATCGGCAGGCCGAAGCCGGACAAGGACTTCGACAAGGTGATGATGTCGGGCCGGATGCCGGCGGCCTCGAAGCTGAAGAAGGTGCCGGTGCGGCCGCAGCCGACCTGGATGTCGTCCACGATCAGCAGCATGTCGTGGCGCTTGCACAGCTTTTCCAGTTCTTTCAGCCAGCGCAGCGTCGCCACGTTGACGCCGCCTTCGCCCTGCACCGTCTCCACGATGACGGCGGCCGGCTTGTCCATGCCGCTGCTGGGATCCTCCAGCATGCGTTCAAGATAGGCCATGGTGTCCACGTCCGGACCGAAGTATCCGTCGTAGGGCATGAAGGTGGTGTTGCCCAGCGCATAGCCGGACGCCTCGCGGAACTTCATGTTGGCCGTCACCGCCAGCGAGCCGCCGCTCACGCCGTGGAAACCATGGGTGAAAGAGATGACGTTGGGACGCCCCTTCACCTGGCGCGCGATCTTCAGCGCGGCTTCGACCGCGTTGGTGCCGGTGGGGCCGGTGAACTGCAAGGTGTATTGCCAGTTGCGCGGCTTGAGCAGCACGCGGTCCACCGTCTCCAGGAAACGCTTCTTCGCGCTGGTGGCCATGTCCAGGCCATGCACCACGCCGTCCGACTGGACGTACTCCAGCAGCTTTTCCTTGAGAACAGGATTGTTGTGGCCATAGTTCAGCGTGCCGGCACCGCTGAAGAAATCGATGTATTCGGTGCCGTCCTCATCGATCAGGGTCGAGCCCCTGGCCTGGCTGAATATCACGGGGAACGACCGGATGTAGCCCCGTACCTCCGACTCCATCCGGTCAAAGATCTTCAAGTCCATGATTAATCCTCCCTTTTCATCTCATGAGTGGACGGACGGCCAGAACCCCTCCGGGTGCGCTTGCGCATCCGGATCGGCCAACCATCCCGGTAATTCGATAAGACCGCTGGGCTTGCGCCGCCCCTAGGGCGCCGGCAAGGCGAACGGACCTATCCTCAACAACATCTCGTCGTCATGGTCCGCGCCGCCGAAAAGCTGCCGGTCAAAGAACGGCTGCTCGGAGACGTGGGCACCGAGTTCGCCGGCCAGGCCGGCAAAGCTGCGGCGCGATGCCTGGTTGTCAGGCCCCACCGTGGTTTCGAGATAGCGGACATGCTCGAGACCCTTGCGGCGCAAGAGCTCGCGGAGCATGGCGCGGCCCAGTCGATGGCCGCGTGCGCGGGTGTGCACCGCGACCTGCCAGACAAACAAGGTGTCGGGCCGGTCCGGGATCACGTATGCGGAGATAAAACCGTCGATGCGTCCGCCGGCGCTTTCGGCCAGGACACAGGTGTCGCGGAAATGCTCAGCGAGGAGCAAGTACGCGTAGAGGGAATTCAGGTCGAGCGGCGGGCACTCGGAAATGAGGCGGTGGATGGCGGCGCCGTCTTTGCGGTCGGGCAGACGCATGGTATGGGTCTGCGCGCTGACCGCCGGCGCCACGGCACTTGAGAGGGTTGGGGTATCCAGTTCGTTTTTTCTCATGCAACGATTCCTGATTCAGGGGGCGCCCCGCCCGTGGGCACTTCAAGGATGGGCGATGACACGTCGCCATGCGTGTCGACGGCGGCCTGGCCATCTTGTTCCATGAGCGCCACGATGCGCTCCAGGGACAGCGTGATGGTGGCCTGTTCCAGTTCGGGCAGGGCGTTGAGCGCGTCGGCCAGGTGCTTTTGCAGCGGCGACGGCGCGCCTTGCGCCAGGTCGCGGCCCGCGTCGGTGGCCGTGACGAATACGATGCGGCGGTCTTCGCGGCCGCGTTCGCGGCGGATCAAGCCCTTGTCCTCCAGGCGATCCAGGATCCCGACCACGGTGCTCGGACTGACGTGCATTTCGCGGCTGATGGCGGTGGCCGTCATCGGACCGTTGGCGATCACGGTGCGCAGGCACATCAACTGCGGCGCCGTGATGTGGCTGACGGCGGACAGCTGGCGCGAATGCAAGGCGATGGAGCGCGTGATGCGGCGCAGCGCCCGCAAGATGCGCAAATCGTATTGCTGTGAAGGATCGGATTTCGCGGCGTCAGTCATGGGAAAAAGAAGGTTCGGTCAAATTCATTTCTACACAAATGATATGCGCACGATTCATTCCCGTCAAACAAAAATCCCGTTGCACGATGTAAGTAAATGGATGCTGATTTGCGGAGGATGACAGCTAATTTCAAGGACTTACCTGCGCGGCGCCTTAGCTGTTCGGCTCTTTGCTCTAGGTGGAAATCCCTAGAAAAACATATGTTTTTTTATACAACGCAGATTTATCATCTGTTTTTTATGAAAACCTGCCGCCGTAGATGTCCCTGCCGTCCGAACTCCTTCTGACCCTCCAGGAAAAACTGGAACAACTGCCGCCGGAACTGCAGCGGGCGGCGCATTGGGTCGTGGCGCATCCCGCCGAGGTCGGCCTGTGGTCCATGCGGCGCCAGGCGCAGACCCTGGGGGTGGCGCCGGCAACCATGTTGCGGCTGGCGCGGGCTGTCGGCTTTTCCAGCTACGAGGACTTCCGCCAGCCGTTCCAGCAGGCTTTGGCGGGGCAAGCCGCGCCGGGGCTGCGCGAGCGCGCGGCCGCCCTGCAGGCCGCGGCGGGAGACCCCGCCGCGCCCGGGCACGACGTGCTCACCGACTACCAGATCCAGGCCATGAGTTCCGTCTGCGCGCTGAATCCGCCTTCCGCCTTCGATGCCGCCGTGCAGACCCTGCTGCAAGCCAGGCAGGTCGGCTTCCTGGGCACGCGCTCGGCCTTCGGCATTGCCTTCCAGATGCGCTACGCCTACCAGCTGGTGCGGCGCAACAGCGTCCTCATAGACGGTTTGGGCGGCGCGCCGGCCGAGCAGGCCGACAACCTGGGAACCGGCGACGCGCTGATCGTGATTTCGCAAGCGCCCTATCCCACCGCCACCGTGCAGTTGGCGCGACAGGCCGCGCAGCGCGGCGTGGCGCTCATCGCGCTGACCGATGATCCCTTGTCGCCGCTGGCCGTCGAAGCCCGGCATGTGCTGCGCTTCGCGCCCCCGGACCGCGAAGGCGTGCGGGCCCGCCCGGCGCGCCAGGGGCCCGGTTCGTTCTTCCACACCACGGCCGGCCTGCTGGGCCTGGCCGAACACCTGATCGCGCGTCTGACCGCCCGCGGCGGCGACGAGGTGCTGAACCGCCTGACCGAGGTGGAACAGCGCCTGCTCAACGACAACGTTTATTGGAGCAGCGCCCCGCCGCGCCGCCCCGCCTGACACCCTGCCCGAATTCGCCTTCAAACCTCCTGCATTGCGGAATTGCCCCATGAGCCACACCCACGTCATGCATCGTTCATTGCGCCAGACGCCCCCCGTCGCGGTACGCGGCCAGGGCGTGTGGGTCTATGACAGCGCCGGCCGCTCCTACCTCGACGGTTCGGGCGGCGCGGCGGTCTCCTGCCTGGGGCATAACCACCCCGACATCCAGGCCACCATGCACGCGCAGATCGACGCGCTGGCCTATGCCCACACCAGCTTCTTCACCACCGAGGTCGCGGAACGGTTGGCCGAACGCCTGGTGGCCGACGCGCCGCCAGGCATCTCCCACGCCTACTTCGTCTCGGGCGGCTCGGAAGCGGTCGAGGCGGCGCTGAAAATGGCGCGCCAGTACTTCGTGGAAATAGGCCAGCCGGAACGCCGCCACATCGTGGCGCGGCGCCAGAGCTATCACGGCAACACGTTGGGCGCGCTGGCGGTGGGCGGCAACGCCTGGCGCCGCGCGCAGTTCGCGCCGCTCCTGATCGAAGTCGAGCACGTGTCGCCCTGCTATGCCTACCGCGACCAGCGCGAGGACGAAAGCGCCGAACAATACGGCGAACGCCTGGCGCAGGAGCTGGAGCAGACCTTCGAGCGCCTGGGCCCCGGCACGGTGATGGCTTTCGTGGCCGAACCCGTGGTCGGCGCCACCGCCGGCGCCGTCACGGCGGTGCCGGGCTATTTCCGCCGCATCCGCGAAGTCTGCGACCGCCACGGCGTGCTGCTGATCGCCGACGAAGTCATGTGCGGCATGGGCCGCACCGGCACGCTGTACGCCGTGGAGCAGGAAGGCGTCACGCCCGACCTGATCACCATCGCCAAGGGCCTGGGCGGCGGCTATCAACCCATCGGGGCGGTGATGGTGCAGCAGCGCATCGTGGACGCCATGCAGCAAGGCAGCGGCTTCTTCCAGCATGGCCACACCTATCTGGGCCATGCGATCGCCTGCGCGGCCTCGCTCGCCGTGCAGGACGTGATCCGGCGCGACGGTCTGCTGGCGCGCGTGCAAGCGCAGGGCGCGGGCTTGCGCCAACGGCTGGACAGCGCGCTGGGCGCGCATCCGCACGTCGGCGACATCCGCGGCCGGGGCCTCTTCATGGGCATCGAGCTGGTGCAGGACCGCGCCAGCAAACAGACTTTCGATCCCGCGCTGTCGCTGCACGCGCGTATCAAGCGCGAGGCCATGGCGCGCGGCCTCATGGTGTATCCGATGGGCGGCACCATCGACGGCCGCCAGGGCGACCACGTGCTGCTCGCCCCGCCCTTCATCATTTCCGACGATGAGCTGGACCAGTTGACCGAACGTCTGAGCGGCGCCATCGACGCCGCTATCGCGCAGGCGCGCGCCTAGCCGCCTGCTGCAAGCGCGGCGCAAGGGATTGCGCCGCGCCGCCCGCCTGACGCGGGCTCGTGATGATACGCACAGGGTGCTCCGCGGCTCGCGGGGCGCACCAACCGCCGGCCAAGACCGGCAATATCACGGGGAAAAACCCCAAAAGGAGTTTGCATGACCACGTCCGTCAAACACCCCTTGGGCCATCGCAACGCCTGGACGCTCGCAGCCGCGGGCCTTGCCACGGCATTGCTGTCCACGGCGCCGGCGCCCGCCGCCGCCCAACAGAAGTTCGTCAGCATCGGCACGGGCGGCGTCACCGGCGTCTACTATGCCGCCGGCGGCGCCATCTGCCGCCTGGTCAATAAAGACCGCTCCAGCCACGGCATCCGCTGCTCGGTCGAATCGACCGGCGGCTCGGTGTTCAACGCCAACACCATCAAGGCCGGCGAGCTGGACCTGGGCGTGGTGCAGTCCGACGTGGGCTTCAACGCCTACAAGGGCGAGGGCCAGTTCAAGCAGGCCGGGCCATACGCCAAGCTGCGCTCGGTGTTCTCCATCCACCCCGAACCGTTCACCGTCGTGACGCGCAAGGAAGCCAATATCAAGAGCTTCGAAGACCTGAAGGGCAAGCGCTTCAACGTCGGCAACCCCGGCTCGGGCACGCGCGCCTCGATGGAGGAGTTGCTGAGCACCATGGGTTGGACGCTGAAGGATTTCTCGCTGGCGTCCGAGCTGCGCCCCGACGAACACGGCTCGGCACTGTGCGACGGCAAGATCGACGGCTTTTTCTACGGAGTGGGCCACCCCTCGGCCAACATCCAGGACCCCACCACCAGCTGCGGCGCCAAGCTCGTGTCGCTGACCGGCCCCGCCGTGGACAAGCTGGTCGAGAAGTACCCGTACTACGCCCACGCCTCGATTCCGGCCGGGCTCTATCCGAACAACCCGGCCGAAACCAAGACCTATGGCGTGACCGCCACCTTCGTCACCTCGGCCGACGTGCCCGAGGCCACGGTCTACACCGTGGTCAAGGCGGTGTTCGACAACTTCGACGACTTCAAGAAGCTGCATCCCGCGTTCGCCAACCTGAAGGCGGCGGACATGGTGAAGAACGGGCTGTCGGCGCCGCTGCACCCGGGCGCCGAGAAGTACTTCAAGGAAAAGGGCCTGCTCTGAGGCCCGGGCCCCAGGGCCGCTGAAACGGCACGCCTGCGGAGCCCGGCCCGGCCCGGCCACGCAGGCTGCCGTCCCTGGCGCACAGCAAGCGCGGGGACTCAACGCGCGCCGCGCCGCCGGCGCGCGCCATGACACGTAGGGGAATTTCATGAATAAAGAGCCGCATACGCCGGCCCCGGACCTGGAACAGCTGGTCGCCGACGCCGACCGCGGAGGCCGCAATGTGCGCGGCCTGGCGGGCGCCACGCTGGCCGCGGGCGCGCTGATCTGGTCCGTCTTCCAGCTTTGGTACGCATCGCCGCTGCCGTTCTCGCTGAACTGGGGCATCTTCAACGATACCGAGGCCCGCGCCCTGCACCTGGGCATCGCGATGTTCCTGGGCTACCTGGCCTACCCCGCCAGCAAGCGCTCGGCGCGCGACCGCATGCCCTGGTACGACTGGGCGCTGGCGCTGATGGCGGGCTTCTGCGGCAGCTATCTGTACCTGTTCTACAACGAACTGGCGGGCCGTCCCGGCCAGCCCACGACCATGGACGTGGCCACTGCCGCGATCGGCCTGGCGCTGCTGCTGGAAGTGACGCGCCGCGCGCTCGGCCTGCCCATGACGGTGCTGGGCCTGGTGTTCGTCGCCTATGCCCTGGCCGGCCCCTGGTTGCCCGACGTGCTGGCGCACCGCGGCGCTTCACTGGAACGCCTGATGTCGCACATGTGGCTGACAACGGAAGGCGTCTATGGCGTGGCGCTGGGCGTGTCGGTGTCGTACATCTTCATCTTCGTGCTGCTGGGCTCCATGCTGGACAAGTGCGGCGCCGGCAACTACATGATGCAGGTGTCGTTCGCGCTGCTGGGGCACCTGCGCGGCGGGCCGGCCAAGGTGGCGGTGGTGTCCTCCGCCGTCAACGGCCTGGTGTCGGCGTCTTCGGTGGCCAACGTGGTGACGGGCGGCATCTTCACGATTCCGCTCATGAAGAAGGCCGGATACGGCGGCGTGCGCGCCGGGGCCATCGAAACCGCCTCGTCCGTCAACGGCCAGATCATGCCGCCCGTCATGGGCGCTGCCGCCTTCCTGATGATCGAGTATGTCGGCATCCCCTACACCGACATCATCCGCCACGCGATCCTGCCGGCCGCGATCTCCTACATCGCGCTGTTCTACATCGTCCACCTGGAAGCGCTGAAACTGGGCATCCAGCCCATGATGGCCTCGGGGCCCGCGCGCACGGCGCTGCAGAAGCTGGCCGGCTGGGGCATGGGCATCAGTGGCACCTTGCTGGTGATGGGCGCGGTCTACTGGATAGGCACGGGCGTGCAGGCGCTGGCGGGCGCCGCCGCCATCTGGGTGCTGCTGGCCATCCTGGCCGTGCTCTATCTCTGGCTGCTGCGCGTGGCGGCGCGCCACCCGGACCTGCCGCAGGACATCGACATCAATCATCCGGTGCGCCCGCAGCCCTGGCCCACGGTGCGCGCCGGGCTGTACTTCCTGATTCCCATCGGCATCCTGGTCTGGTGCCTGAGCGTGGAAGAACTGTCGGCCGGGTTGTCGGCGTTCTGGGCGGCGATGGCGATGCTGTTCCAGATGGTGACGCAGCGGCCGCTGATCGCCTGGTTCCGTCAGCAGCCGCTGTCCGCGCCCTGGCGCCAGGGCTGGCGCGACGCCATCGGCGGCCTGGAGGACGGCGCCCGCAACATGATAGGCATCGCCATCGCCTGCGGCACCGCGGGACTGATCGTGGGGGCCATTACCCTCACCGGCCTGGGCCTGCGCATGACGGCCTTAGTCGAGCTGGTATCGATGGGCAACGTGCTGCTGATGCTGATCTTCACCGCGGTGGTGTGCCTGATCCTGGGCCTGGGCATGCCGACCACGGCCAACTACATCCTGATGGCGACGCTGATGGCCCCCGTGGTGGTGGAACTGGGCGCACAGAGCGGCCTGGTGATCCCGCTGATCGCGGTGCACATGTTCGTCTTCTACTACGGCATCATGGCCGACATTACGCCGCCCGTCGGCCTGGCCACGTTCGCGGCCGCGGCCATCTCGGGTGAGGATCCGATCAAGACCGGCATCCAGGGCGTGACCTACGCGGCGCGCACGGCCATCCTGCCGTTCATGTTCGTGTTCAATCCCATGCTGCTGCTGATCGACGTCACCTATGGCTGGGAGCTGGCCCTGGTGGTGGCTGGCGCCACGCTGGCCTCGCTGACCTTCGCCGCCGCCACCATGCGCTGGTTCCGCGTGCGCTGCACCCTGGCCGAAGTCGGCGTGCTGCTGCTGGTCACGTTCATGCTGTTCCGCCCGGACTGGTTCATGGACCATTTTGCGCCGCGCCATGAAAGCCGCCCGGCGTCCGAGATGCAGGCCATCGCGGGCGCGCTGCCCGACAACGGACGGCTGACGGTAGTCCTGCGCGGCATCAACCTGGAAAGCGACGAGCTGACCAAGACCGTGGCCGTCGCCCTGCCCGAATTGACCGACAACCCAGGCGGGCAGGACGCGGGCCGCAAGCGCCTGGCCGAGGCCGGGCTGACGTTGATGAGCCTGGGCGACCAGATGCAGATCGGCGGCGTGCGCTTTGGCAGCCGCGCCCAGCGCGCCGGCTGGGAACAAGGCTGGGACGTGCTGGAAGTGAAGGCGCCCAACCCGCAGCGCTGGTCCGACTTCTGGGTCTATGTGCCCGCGTTGCTGCTGCTGGCGGGCATGTGGGCGCGCCAGGGCCGGCGCGACGGCGGCGCCGCCGTCGGCCAGCTGCGCGCCAAGCCGGTCTGATCAGTCCGCCCGCGCGCGCCACCAGGCCGGCCACGCGCCGATGGTGAGCGCGCGCAGGAACCACTCCACCGGACCGTAGGCGTGGCGCCGCAGCCACCAGGCGGACAGCGGCAACTGCGCCGCGAATAGCGCCACGGCGATGCAGAACGCCGCCAGCGGTGAGACCGAGGCGAACAGGCGCAGGCCCCAGGCTGTGAACAAGAAGGCGCAGACGACCGATTGCATCAGGTAGTTGCTCAGCGCCATCCGCCCGGCCGGCGCCAGCCAGCCCGCCAGCCGCGCGCCGGGCCCCGTGCGCATGGCCAGCAGCAAGGCCGCCGCGTATGACATGCTGAGCAGCGGCGCGGTCAGCAGGTCCGCCGCCAGCCCTGGCAATTCCCAGGCCACGCCCGCCGACGGCAGCGACGTGAAGGCATATAGCGCGGAACCGGCCAGGCCCGGTATCAGGCCCAACGCGCACAGCAGCCACAGCGCCCGCGGCTCGCGCCAGGGATCCGCCAGCGCGTTGCGGCGGCCCAGCGCATAGCCCGCCAGGAACATGGCGAACGCGAACGGCCCCTGCACGAACAGCACCGTGAACCACACGCCGCCGGTGAGTTCCTTCACATGCTGCGCGATGGTCGTGCCTACGGTGCCGCGGTACGCGTCGATCGCCGCCAGGGCATCCGCGTGATACTGCGCCTCGTACCCAGGCGGCACCGGGTCCAGATAGCTCAGCGCGCCCAGGATGGCCCACAGCGCCGCCGTCAGCACGATGAGCCACAGCGAAATGCGCAGCGCCCGCCGCGGCTCCATCCGTCGGCACAACAGCAGCGCAAGTCCCAGCAATGCATAGGTCAGGAGTATGTCGCCCTGGTAGAACAGCACGGCGTGCGCCATCCCCAGCAAAGCCAGGCCCATCAGCCGCCGCAGGAAACGCGGCGCGAAAGCCGCCTGGCTGCGTTCGGCGGCCGCCATCTGCAGGGTGAAGCTGTAGCCGAACAGGAACGAGAACAGCAGGTAGAACTTGGTCTCGAACAGCCAGGCGATCAGCCAGCGCACGGCCAGGTCCAGCGGCTGCGAATAGGCCGGGTCGGCGATGCCCGCGCCGTAGAACGGCGAGGAGAACACGCCGATGTTGACCACCAGGATGCCGAACAGCGCGAAGCCGCGCAGCGCATCGACCTGTGCCAGCCGCGCGTGGGTTGCCGGCGCGTTCATGCCTGCCTCCCTGCGGCTGCGTCCGGCTCGGCGTCGCCGGGCAGGCAGCGCAGCAAGGCCTGCTCCAGGAGCCGGCTACCCGCTGCCGCGCCGAACGCGGGATCCACCACCGAACGGCTGTAGACGCCGTCCAGCAGCAGCAACAGCGTGTCGGCCATCTCGGCCGCGGGCTGCGGCGGCGTGCGTTGCGCCCACAGCGTTTCCAGCAAAGCCACCAGGCCAGCCTTGCGCTCGGCCTCGTTCTCCATCACCAGCGCATGCACGCGCGGATTGCGCACGGCCTCGGCCAGGATCTCCATGCCCAGCCGGACGTAGGCGGGATCCTGATGCTGTGCCAGCTGCGCGGCGACCCAGTCCGCCAGCGCCCGCCTGGAGTCGGACGCGGCGCACGCTAGCCGCATGAGCTCGCGCGCCGACTCGGTATCCGACGCGATCATCGCTTCGATGATCTCGGCCTTGCTGCCGTAGTAGTGGAACAGGTTGCCCGGGCTCATGCCGGCGCGGGCGCAGATCTGCGCCGTGGAGGTCGAATGGAAGCCCTGCTCGGCAAAGCACTCTGCCGCGGCGGCCAGTATCTGGCTGCGCCGCTCCTGCTGCTTGATGGGGTCGATCTTGCGCATTTTATTAATAGACTGAATGGTCTATCTATTAAATACCGGGATCATAGGGCCAGTCAACAGACGAAAAAATGGCGGGCCACAGCCCGCCATTCCCTTGCCTGTCCGTCCAAATGCCTAGCCGAGCACCGGCGACAGCACCGGCTGCTTGGGCCGCACGTCCAGCGCCCGGCCCTTGCGGGCGCGTTTGCCGATGTAAGGCGCCAGCGCATCGCCCGCCAGGATGTCCTCGGTGTGCTTGTTGCGGTAGATGCCCGCGGCGCGCAGGCCGCCCGCGCCGATGGGCACGGTCTGGTCCAGCTTGTCGGTGCCGTCCAGCCCCATCAGGATGGTGCCGCGGCCGCCGCCGGAAAGCGTCTTGACCTCGTCCAGGCCGAAGACCAGGAACTTGCCCTTGTGCGACAGCAGCGCCAATTGCTTGGCGCCATCGAACAGCGGCACCGGACGCAGGAGTTCGTCGCCCTCTTCCAGGGTGATGAACTGCTTGCCGGCGCGCTGGCGGCTGACCATGTCGGACAGCTTGGCGGCAAAGCCATAGCCGCCGCGCGTGGCCAGCAGCCAGCGGCTGTCGGCCGCGGCCGCTATCGTGTGGACGATGCGCGTGCCGCTGCCCAGGTCGATCATGGTGGTGACCGGCTGGCCGTCGCCGCGGGCCGAAGGCAGCCCGGCGACCGGCACCGAATAGACGCGACCGTTGTCGCCCACGGCGATCAGCGTGTCGGTGGTGCGGCACTCGAAGGCGCCGTACATATCGTCGCCCTGCTTGAAGCCGAATTGCGCGGCGTCGTGGCCGTGGCCCTGGCGGGCGCGCAGCCAGCCCTTTTGCGACACGATCACGGTGACGGGTTCGTCCAGCACCTTGGTTTCGAGCACGGCGCGTTCGGCGGTCTCGATCAGCGTGCGGCGGTCGTCGCCGTATTGCTTGGCGTCGGTCTCGATCTCCTTGATCAAGAGGCGCTTGAGCGTGGCGGGATTGTCCAGCAGTTCCTGCAGGCGTACCTGGTCTTCGCGCTTGTCGGCCAGTTCCTGTTCAATCTTGAAGCCTTCCAGGCGCGCCAGCTGGCGCAGGCGCATTTCCAGGATGTCCTCGGCTTGCCGTTCGGACAGCTTGAAGCGTTCCATCAGCGCGGCGCGCGGCTCGTCGGATTCGCGGATCGTCTGGATCACTTCGTCCACGTTCAGGTAGACGACCATGCGGCCTTCCAGCACGTGGATGCGGTCGATGACCTTGTCCAGGCGGAAGCGCGTGCGGCGCACCACGGTATTGGTGCGGAACGCCAGCCACTCGACCAGGATGTCGCGCAGGCCCTTCTGGCGCGGCCGGCCGTCGGTGCCGATGCACACCAGGTTGATGGACGCGCTGCTTTCCATACTGGTCTGCGCCAGCAGCGTGTTGACGAATTCGTCGCGGTCCACGCGCGAGGTCTTGGGTTCGAAGACCAGGCGCACGGCGGCGTCCTTGCCCGACTCGTCCCGCACGGCGTCCAGCAGGTTCAGCATCACGGCCTTGGCCTGCGTCTGCTCGGGCGTCAGGCTCTTCTTGCCGGTCTTGACCTTGGGATTGGTGATTTCCTCGATCTCTTCCAGCACCTTCTGGCCCGAGGTGCCGGGCGGCAGTTCGGTGACCACCAGCTGCCACTGGCCCCGCGCCATTTCCTCGAACTGCCAGCGCGCGCGCACCTTGAGCGAGCCGCGGCCGCCCGCATAGATCTGGGCGATGTCCGCGGCCGGGGTGATGATCTGCCCGCCGCCCGCGAAGTCCGGGCCCGGAATCAGGGCATGCAGCTCGGCGTCCGGCAGTTGCGGATGCTTGATCAGCGCCACGCAGGCCTGCGCCACTTCACGCAGGTTGTGAGGCGGGATCTCGGTGGCCATGCCGACCGCGATGCCCGAGGCGCCGTTGAGCAGCATCACGGGCAGGCGCGCCGGCAGCATCTGCGGTTCCTGCTGGCTGCCGTCGTAGTTGGGCACGAAGTCCACGGTGCCCTCGTCCAGCTCGTCCAGCAGCAGCTTGGCGATGGGCGTGAGGCGGGCTTCCGTGTATCGCATGGCCGCGGCGTTGTCGCCGTCGCGCGAACCGAAGTTACCCTGGCCGTCGATGAGCGGATAGCGCAGGGAGAAGTCCTGCGCCATCCGCACCATTGCGTCGTAGGCGGCCTGGTCGCCATGAGGATGGTATTTGCCCAGCACGTCGCCGACGACGCGCGCGGACTTCACGGGCTTGGCGCCGGCCGCCAGCCCCATCGCCTGCATGGCGTACAGGATGCGGCGCTGCACGGGTTTCTGCCCGTCGCCCACGTCCGGCAGGGCGCGGCCGCGCACCACGGAAACGGCATAGTCCAGATAGGCTTGCTCGGCGTAGCGCGCCAGGGTGATGGCGGCGTCGCCGTCGCCATCGCCGCCGGGCGGGTTGGAATCGAACAAGCCGGGTTGATTGCTGTCGGTCATGATGTATTCAGGTAGACAATTTCATCGAAACGGCGTCACAACGCCTGCGCGGACGACATCAGCTGCGTATCGGCGACATGCGCGCGCAACTGGGTCCGCACCGCATCCAGCGTGGCGGCGTCCTGCCCGCGCTTGGGAATGATCACGCCTTGCAAGGTGCCGAGAATGACATAGAGATGTTGCGGCGTTTCCTCGACCCGCCGCACATCGGACCAGTCCATGCGTCCGGAGGCGGTGGCAGTGGTATCCGTGATGCCCTCGGCGCCGAAATCCAGCTGATGGCGGCCCAGGAACAGCTCGTCGGGCTGCCTTTTCAGCATGCGGCGCGTGTTCATCCTGACCAGCGAGGGCAGGACATACTCGTAGGCCAGCGCCAGCAGCGCGAGGATGCCCAGGCCCACCGCCAGCCCCTGGAAGTACACGGGCAGGATCCGCCCCCAGTTCGGCGCATTGCCGTCCCAGGTCTGCCAGATCAGGTAGGCCAGCAGGGCCACGATCATCAGGACCGCGAAACGCAGATGGGAGCGGTAGCGGCGGCGGCGCAATTCCGGCCGCTTGTACACATAAGCGGCGAAGTCGGCGTAGTCGTCTGCCGTCATCTGGACGTCCATGCGGGCCGAGCCGGGCGCGGACGCGGCCATCAGATGTCCAGCTCCGCCAGATTGCCCTTCTCTTCGATCCAGGCGCGGCGCTGCGAGGACTCGCCCTTGCCCATCAGCATGTCGAACATGCGGGTGGTGTCTTCGGGCGTCTGGTCGCCGTAGCCCACGGGCAGCAGGCGGCGCGTATCCGGGTTCATGGTGGTTTCCCAGAGCTGCTCGGGATTCATTTCACCCAGGCCCTTGAAGCGGCTGACGGCCCACGCGCCTTCACGCACGCCTTCCTTGCGCAGCTTGTCCTGCGCGGCCTCGAGCTCGCCTTCGTCCAGGCAGTAGATCTTGCGCGCCGGACGCTTGCCCTGCGCCGGCACGTCCAGGCGGAACAGCGGCGGCTTGGCCACGAACACGTTGCCGGCTTCGACCAGCTTGGGGAAGTGCTTGTAGAACAGCGTCAGCAGCAGCACCTGGATGTGCGAACCGTCGACGTCCGCATCGGACAGGATGCAGATGCGGCCGTAGCGCAGGCCCGACAGGTCCGGCGTGTCGCCAGGGCCGTGCGGGTCCACGCCGATGGCGACGGAAATGTCATGGATTTCGTTGTTGGCAAAGAGCCGGTCGCGGTCCACTTCCCAGGAATTGAGCACCTTGCCGCGCAGCGGCAGGATGGCCTGGAATTCCTTGTCGCGGCCCATCTTGGCGGAACCGCCCGCGGAGTCGCCCTCGACCAGGAAGACTTCGGTGCGGGTCGCGTCGCTGGACTCGCAATCGGTCAGCTTGCCCGGCAGCACGGCCACGCCCGAGCTCTTGCGCTTTTCGACCTTCTGGGCCGAGCGCTGGCGCGCCTGGGCCTGGCGGATGGCCAGTTCGGCCAGCTTCTTGCCGTACTCGACGTTGCTGTGCAGCCACAGGTCCAGCGCGCTCTTGGAAAAGCCGCCGACCAGGCGCACCGCGTCGCGGCTGTTCAGGCGTTCCTTGATCTGGCCCTGGAACTGCGGATCCAGCACCTTGGCCGACAGCACGAAGCTGGCGCGCGCGAACACGTCTTCGGGCAGCAGCTTGACGCCCTTGGGCAGCAGGCTGTGCAGCTCGGCGAAACCCTTGACCGCGCCGAACAGGCCTTCGCGCAGACCGGACTCATGGGTGCCGCCGGCCGGCGTGGGGATCAGGTTGACGTAGGACTCGCGCACGGCGTTGCCGTCCTCGGTCCAGGCCACCACCCACTGGGCGCCCTCGCCTTCGGCGAAGTTCTCATGGTCGGCCCCGGCATACTGTTCGCCTTCGAAGAACGGCACCATCAGCTCCGCCCCGGACAGCGCTTCGGACAGATAGCCCCGCAGGCCGTCCTGGTACTGCCAGGTCTTGGTGTCGCCGGTCTTCTCATTGACCAGGGACACCTTGACGCCCGGCAGCAGCACGGCCTTGCTGCGCAGGAGGTGCGTCAGCTCGCCCAGCGGAATGTTGGGGCTGTCGAAATACTTGGCGTCCGGCCACACGCGCACGCGGGTGCCGGATTTCTTGCGGCCGCCCTGGTCGTAGGGCGCCAGGGGCTCGGCCACGTCGCCGCCCTTGAACACCAGGCGGTTGACGGCGCCGTCGCGCCACACCACCACCTCGAGGCGCGTGGCCAGGGCGTTGGTGACGGACACGCCGACGCCGTGCAGGCCGCCGGAGAAGGCATAGGCGCCGCCGCCCGCCTTGTCGAACTTGCCGCCGGCGTGCAGGCGGGTGAACACCAGCTCCACCACGGGAGCGTGTTCTTCGGGATGCAAGCCGACGGGAATGCCGCGCCCGTCGTCCTCGACGGAAACACTGCCGTCGATGTGCAGCGTGACCTGGATCTGCTTGCCGTAGCCGGCCAATGCCTCGTCTGCGGCGTTATCAATGACCTCCTGCACGACGTGCAGAGGGTTTTCGGTTCGGGTGTACATGCCCGGGCGCTGGCGCACGGGCTCCAGTCCCTTCAGGACGCGTATGGACGCCTCGGTGTAACGTGGAGTGGCCAAGTTATCCCCAACATCTGTGGAAAAAAACCGACATTTTACGGATAAGCCTAGATTCTGCGCGGCTCCCAGTGGGATGAGCACGACCTGAGCAGCTCCAAATTCGGTAGGATGATGACAGTCACAGCCAGCGCATCGGGTCGGTACGGCCCGGATCGCGACAACTGCGCCGCAACATCCTACACAAATCCAGCAACTCCTGTTGTTATTAACAGTGGTTATTAACAGTGGTATGCCTGGTGTTATTGACAGTGGTATGCTTGAGGCCATCCACAAACAAGAACAACGCAAGGCGCGTCCTTTTTACGCGCCTTTTGCTGCCGAACCGAGAATCACCATCATGAGCGACCAAATCAAGAACGTCAGTGACGCCAGCTTCGATGCCGATGTGTTGAAATCCGGCCAGCCGGTGCTGGTGGACTACTGGGCTGCCTGGTGTGGCCCTTGCAAGATGATTGCCCCGATCCTGGAAGAAGTCGCCACGGAGTACGCTGGCCGCCTGACGATCGCCAAGCTGAACGTCGACGAAAACCAGGGTACCGCCACCAAGTATGGCATCCGCGGCATTCCCACCCTTATGCTCTTTAAAGACGGCCAGGCTGCCGCCACCAAGGTTGGCGCGCTGTCGAAGTCGCAACTGACCGCATTCCTGGACGGCGCGCTGTAAGCCGCGTGCCGTGACGAAGGCGCCGCCCTCGGGGCGGCGCTCATTCAATACCGCGTGTGCCCGTCCGTGGCGCGCCGCCAGAACTCTCCTTCACTTTCCCCCAAAATCCCACCGCGATGCACCTCAACGAACTGAAGGCGCTGCATGTCTCGCAGCTGCTGGAAATGGCCGCCGGCCTGGAAATCGAGAACGCCAACCGCCTGCGCAAGCAGGAGCTGATGTTCGCCATCATGAAACGGCGCGCCAAGCAAGGCGAGCAGATCTTCGGCGACGGCGTCCTGGAAGTCCTGCCCGACGGCTTTGGCTTCCTGCGCTCACCCGAGACCTCGTATCTGGCCAGCACGGACGACATCTACATCTCGCCCTCGCAGATCCGCCGCTTCAACCTGCACACCGGCGACTCGATCGAGGGCGAAGTGCGCACGCCCAAGGACGGCGAGCGCTATTTCGCCCTGGTGAAGGTGGACAAGGTCAACGGCGTGGCGCCGGAAGCGATCAAGCATCGCATCATGTTCGAAAACCTGACGCCGCTGCACCCGAACCGCAACATGCGCCTGGAACGCGACATCAAGAGCGAGGAAAACCTCACTGGCCGCATTCTCGACGTCTTCGCCCCCATCGGCATGGGCCAGCGCGGCCTGATCGTCGCCAGCCCGAAGTCCGGCAAGACGGTGATGATGCAGCACATCGCGCATGCCATCACCACCAACTACCCCGATGCGGTCATGATCGTCCTGCTGGTGGACGAGCGCCCCGAGGAAGTGACCGAAATGCAGCGCACAGTGCGCGGCGAAGTGGTGGCCTCGACCTTCGACGAACCCGCCACCCGCCACGTGCAGGTCGCGGAAATGGTCATCGAAAAGGCCAAGCGCCTGGTCGAAATGAAGAAGGACGTCGTGATCCTGCTGGACTCGATCACCCGTCTGGCCCGCGCCTACAACACCGTGGTGCCGGCCTCCGGCAAGGTGCTGACCGGCGGCGTGGACGCCAACGCGCTGCAACGCCCCAAGCGCTTCTTCGGCGCCGCCCGCAACCTGGAAGAAGGCGGTTCGCTGACCATCCTGGGCACGGCGCTGATCGAAACCGGCAGCCGCATGGATGAAGTCATCTATGAAGAATTCAAGGGCACCGGCAACTCCGAAGTCCACCTCGAGCGCCGCCTGGCTGAAAAGCGCGTCTACCCGTCGATCAACCTGAACAAGTCCGGCACCCGCCGCGAAGAGCTGCTGATCGCCCCGGACCTGCTGCAGAAGGTCTGGGTGCTGCGCAAGTTCATCCACGACATGGACGAAGTCCAGTCCATGGAATTCATCCTGGACAAGATGCGCGCCACCAAGACCAACGCCGAATTCTTCGACATGATGAAGAAGAAGTAAGCCCCGTCGCGGTCCACGGCGCCTGCGCCTTGGATCCGGCCATGAAAAACGCCCTGGGCGCCAAGCGCGCTCCAGGGCGTTTTTCATGGGGCGAACGGGCCGCCTGCGCGGCTCACTGCCCCCCCATGAACTCCTCCAGCGTGCCGGGCTGCGGCGCCGGGCGCGGGGTCTGCTTGTCGCCCGTCGGCTTGCCGGATGAGTCTATCGGCTCGATCTTGGGATCGTCCCAGCTGCCGGTGACGGCGTATTCCATGGTCATGGCTCGCGCCAGCGGCTGCTTCAGCAGCCATTGCGTCACGAAGGCCCCCAGGCCGATCAGCGGATTGACCGCCAGCGCCGTCACCATGGCCGCGCCGCTGGCGTCCAGGTTCGGAATCACCACGGCCTTCATGTCCCAGCGTTCGCGGATGATGTTGACGCCGCCCGCCAGCACGATCGCCGCCACCGGCCCATTGATCTTGTAGCCCTCGGTCGAGGCCGTGCCGTCTGCCAGCTTGACCTTGCCTCGGATGGTGTCGAAGGGGAAACCATCGCGCAGCAGATTGGTGGGGTTCACGTCCAGCCGCGCCAGCCGCTGCAGCGATTGCAGGGACAGCAGCTCCAGCAGCCGCGCGGTGCGGGAGTTGACGTGCATGAAGCGGCCCTTGTCCAGGCTGACGTCGACCTCGCCCGTCAGGTCTTCGATCTTGTGGGTCCAGGGCAGATTGCGCCAGGTAGCCTTGCCTTGCATCGTGCCCTTGCCGCCCGAGACCACCTTCTCGAAGCCGATGCGGTCCAGGAACTTGCCCACGTCTTCGAACTTGACCGAGGCGTCCACGGTCAGGCCGCGGCCCTGGCCCTCCAGGTTCCAGTTGCCGGTGGCGTTGAGCGAGGCCGCGTCGTTGACGATGGACAGCTTGTCCAGGCGCCATTCGCGGCCGCGCTGCAGATTCGTGCCCATCACCTGGAGTTCGCCCACATTCTTGCCATACAGCAGGAATTCCTTGGCCTGCAGGTCGATCGCCGGGATGTCGGATAGATCGTTGCCGGAGGACAGCGCCTCGTCGGCCTTGTTGGTGTCGCCCTCGCCGCCCAGCGACAGATGCTTCAGGCGAGCGGTGATCTGGCCGGCGATGGCGCCCGAGGCTTCGCGCCATTCCAGCGAGCCCGTGGCCTGCTTGGACTGCAGATCCACGCGCCATTGCGCGGGACCCGGCCGGGTCGCGTACAGCGTCAGGTCGTTCAGGGTAAAGCCGCCGGTCCGCAGGACGCCCGCCGCCAGGCTGATGCGTTCGGCTGCGGGCAGCATCGGCTTGGCCGCGGCACGGCCCTTGCCGGCAGGCGCGCTGAAGCCATCGGACACGTTCTCCCAGGCATCCACGTCCAGCTCGGGCAGGCTGGCGTTCAGGCTGAAACCGCGTTCCGGCAGGCTCGCGGGACGATTGATGCCCAGCGCGCCGCGCGCGAAATAGGACGGCGTCCCTTCGGACGGTGCCCGCTCGAACAGGGCGTTGACGCCATCGCCCAGGCTGGCGGTCAGCCAGCGCCGGTTCTGCGCCCCGCGGTCCTGGGCGGGCGACCATTGCACCTTCAGCAACTGGGACGCCTGGGCCGGCTTGCCCACCGGTGCAGGCATGTCGATCGCCATGCCCACCAGATCGGACTCCACTGAGATGTCCACCGCGCCGCCGCGCTGATAACCCACCCGGCCCTTGTAGGCGGCCTTGCCCGAAAAGCGCGACATGGACGGCGTGTTGCTCAGTTGGGTCAGCGCCGGCCCGGCCAGCGTGCCCTCGAAGCGCAGCGCGTCCGTGCTCTGCGCCAGGCGTCCGAACATCCGCGCCGGGCCGCCCAGGAATTGGGCCCGCAGATCCTTGGCCTCGACGCCCTTTTCCGAGAACGCCAGGTCGCCGTGCATCTGGCTGAGCAGCGGCATCTCCGGCATGAAAGTGAAGGTGTTGCCCGCGAACAGGATATTCCCCTGCACCTCGGTGTCATCGGTGTTCAGCAGGGGCACCTTGAGCTTGAGTCTCACCCGCCAGTCGCCGGTGCCTCGCGCCTCGTCCAGGGCGCCGTCCAGCAGCTCGCCCAAGGGCGAGTTGGCCGCCAGCGCCAGATAGGCCGGCACGGTGCCGGCGGTCTCGCCGGTCAACAGCAGCTCGGAGTTCTCTTCCATGTTGGGAATGGTTGCGGCAACCGCTCCCAGCGTCACGGTATGCCCCGACCCGGTATGGGCGACCGCGCCGCCCGCGCTGTCCAGCGCCAGGCTGACCTTGTCGATGCGGAAATTGCCCGACAGGTTCTCCAGCATCGGCCAGCCCTTGCGGCGCTCGCGCGCCGGCGCGTAATCGACCTTGGCGCCGCTGAATGCGCCGGCGATCACGAATTCGCCCTGGGACGCCGGCGCGCCAAAAGGAAACTCGTCGAGATCGCCCTTGAGCGTGATGGAGGCGGACTGCATTTCGCCTGCCGGCAAACCGATGGCCAGCCATTCGCGGGCGTCGGCGTTGACCTCCAGGGGCAGGTAGCGGTGGATGGCGGACATGGCGCCGCGCGCCATCACGCCGCGCATGTCGACGCTGCCCGCCGCTGTCTTGCCCTCGGGCCGCCACTGCCCTTGCACGCGCACATCGAGATCGTCGTTGACCAATTGCAGCTGGCCCACGTCCACGAACCAGTGATCGGCGTCCGGCCCCTTGACGGCGGCATCCAGCGCCACTTCGCGCACCGCCAGGTCGGGCTGCTCGAAGACGCCCGGCAAGCTCAGGCCCAACTGCTCGACCTTGCCGCTGACCGATACCGCCGGCGCGCCAGGGCTGCGCGCCAGGGGCACGCTGTCCAGTTGCATGAAGTCGCCCGGCAGGCCATGGATGCGGGCCTGGACGTAGCCAGCCTTGAAGCCGGGGGCCTGCGCGCCTTGCGCGGGCTGCGTCCATTGCAGGCCGCGCGTCGCGGCGTCCGCGGTCAGATCGGTGAACTTGCCGCGTTCCAGCTGCAGCCATGCCCGTCCGCTCAAGCGCCCCGCCACCGCCGGGACGTCGAACCACGGCTGCCACGCCAGCGGCTCGGCGTCGTCCAGCTGCACATACAGCTGGCCGCCCCAGTTGCCGGGATTGGCCGCGCTCACCGAGAACAGGCTGCGGTTGAATTCGCCGCGCAGCTCCACGTTGCGCGCCAGCGCGTCGCCCGCCGCGGCCTTGAGCACGAAGCGGTGCGACAGGCTGCCGTTGCGCGCCAGGAGGTCGACGCCCGTCAGGGTCAGCTCGGGCGCGCGGCGCAATTCGTCCTGCCAGCGTATGGTGGCGCCGCGGATGCGCAGCTCGCGCTGCGCGCCCAGCCAGCGCAGCGCCGGATGGTCCAGGTCGGAACGCTGGTCGCCATCATTGAGATCAATGTCCTGGCCCGCGACCCACAGGTGATTGGCGGAATCCCGCCGCAAAAGGAGTTCGGGCCGATCGAGCTGCAGCCGCAGCAGCTTGGGCGACAGGACCAGGATGCTGCGCCAGGCCAGCACCGCCGAAACGGAAGGCAAGGACAACACGGGGTCGACCTCGTCGTCGTAGACTTGGACGGAGGTGAGATCGAGCTTGGGGTTCAGGCCTTGCCAGTTCGCCTGGATGGAGCCGATGGTCACTCGGGAACCCAGCGCCTTGCTGGCGTAGGCTTCGATCTGGGGACGCCATTGGTCCACGCGGGGCAGGACCCAATAGCGTACGCCCAGCAGTCCGAGGGCCACGACGCCATAGACGGTCAGCACGGCCCAGAAGACCCAGCAGAGCACTTTTTTTGAAACAGACACGGATCGGTGGGCAGAAAAATAGGTCTTGCGGTATCGTCCCCACTTATACCTGAAACGCGCCTATTCTGCCGCCCCTTTCGCCATGTCCACGCCCTCTACGCTCGCCCCCGCCCTCGCCTGGTCCGGCCATCTGCGCCGCCGACTGGATGCCCATCCGGATCTGGCCGCATGGCTGGACGACGCCGTGCGCGAACCCGTCACGCCCGCGCAGATCGCAAGCTGGCAGGCCGAGCTGGCCGGACCGCAGGCAGGCGACACGCTCCCCGTGGATGCCTGCCGCATGGTGCTGCGCAAGCTGCGCGAACGGGTCTTCAACGCGCTGATCGTGCGCGACCTGACCGGCCAGGCCGATCTGGAAGAAGTCGTCGGCGCCATGACCACGCTGGCCGACACCGCGGTGGCGGCGGCCTATCGCAGCGTGGCCGCGGACCTCGCTGCCGTGCATGGCGTGCCGCGCGATCCGGCCACCGGCAAGCCGCAAGAAATGCTGATCGTGGGCATGGGCAAGCTGGGCGGCTGCGAGCTGAATGTCTCGTCCGACATCGACCTGATCATGCTGTACGGCGAAGAAGGCGAAACCGACGGCCCGCGCCGCATCAGCCATCATGAGTTCTACGGCCGACTGACGCGGCGCATGATGCCGGTGCTGTCCGAAGTCGACGCCAACGGCCAGGTGTTCCGCACCGACCTGCGCCTGCGTCCCGACGGCGACGCCGGCCCCCTGGCCTGGAGCCTGGACGCGCTGGAGCACTATCTGATCGGCCAGGGCCGCGAATGGGAACGCTACGCCTGGCTCAAGGCCCGGCTGATCCCGGCCCAGGCCTTCGAAGGCAGCGACAGCGCCGCCCAGGCGCGCCAGCTGGAAAGCCTGCGCGTGCCCTTCGTCTACCGCAAGTATTTCGACTTCGACGCGCTCTCGGCCCTGCGTGCCCTGCGCGAACGCATCCGCCAGGACTGGCAGCGGCGCGCCAGCGCGCGCAACGGCATCGACAGCGCCAACAATATCAAGCTGGGCGACGGCGGCATCCGCGAGATCGAATTCGTGGTGCAGCTTGCCCAACTGATCCGCGGCGGCCGCATGCCCGCGCTGCAAAAGCGCGGCCTTCTGGAAGCGCTGCACGCGGAAAGCGCGGCCGGGCTGGTGCCCGAGGAAGACGCGCGCCGGCTGGAAGAGGCCTACCGCTACCTGCGCCGCACCGAACATGCCCTGCAATACCGCGAGGACGCCCAGACCCATCTGCTGCCAGGCGACCCCGAGCAGCGCGCCGCCCTGGCCGCCGCGCTGGGCATGAGTCACGCGGACTTCGAAAGCACGCTGGCCGCGCACCGCCAATTCGTCTCGCAGACCTTCCGCAACGTGTTCCGCCTGGTGGGCATGGGCGACGCCGAAGTGCCGGCGCCCGCGCCCGGCGCCAGCGACCCCGGATCCGGCCCGGACGAACCCGACAGCAACAGCGAATTGGCCGAACAGATCCGCCAGGCCTTCGGCGACGACGCGCAGGACCTGCTGCGCCGTACCGAGACCCTGCTGGGCAGCCACCGGGTGCGCAGCCTGCCCGAGAGCAGCCGCAAGCGCATGGACGCCCTGCTGCCCGCCGCCCTGCGCGCCGCCTTGCAGACCCCCGCTCCGCTGCAAGCCACGGTGCGGCTGTTCGACCTGATCGAAAAAATCGCCCAACGCAGCGCGTACCTGGCCCTGCTGGCCGAGTATCCGGACACCCTGGCGCGCGTGGCGCGCATGGTCGCCGCCAGCCCCTGGGCCGCGCAATACCTGACCCAGCACCCCCTGCTGCTGGACAGCCTGATCGACTGGCGCACGCTGTTCGAACCGCTGGACTTCGCCCAGCTCGCGCGCCAGCTGACCGCGGACCTGGACGCCTGCCGGCTGCCCGACGGCGATCCGGACATCGAACGCCAGATGAACCTGATGCGCGACATGCAGCGCCAGGCCAGTTTCCAATTGCTGGCGCAGGACCTGGAAGGCGAGCTCACCGTGGAAAAGCTGGCTGACCAGCTGTCCGCGCTGGCCGATCTGCTGCTGACCGAAACCATCCGCCGCACCTGGCCGCTGGTGAACAAGGCCGAGGGCGCCGAACCGCGCTTCGCCGTCATCGCCTACGGCAAGCTGGGCGGCAAGGAACTGGGCTATGCCTCGGACCTGGACTTGGTGTTCCTGTTCGACGACCCCCGCGACGACGCCGCCGAGGTCTACGCCAAGCTGGGCCGGCGCATGACGTCGTGGCTGTCGACCATGACGTCTTCCGGCCGCCTGTACGAGGTCGACCTGCGCTTGCGGCCCGACGGCGACGCCGGCCTGCTGGCGGTATCCGTCGAAGCTTTCGAGCAATACCAGCACAAGCATGCCTGGGCCTGGGAACACCAGGCGCTGACCCGCGCCCGCTACGCCTCGGGCGACGCTGGCGTCGGCGCGCGCTTCGAGCAGATCCGCGAGGACATGCTGGTGCTGCCCCGCGACGCCGCCAAGCTGCGCGAGGAAGTGCTGGCGATGCGCGAAAAAATCAATGCGGGCCATCCCAACACCAGCCCGCTGTTCGACCTGAAGCACGATCGCGGCGGCATGGTCGACGTGGAATTCGTCACGCAATACCTGGTGTTGTGCCACTCGGGCACGCAGCCGGTGCTGGTGCGCAACCTGGGCAATATCGCGTTGCTGCGCCTGTCCGGCGAGGCGGGCCTGATTGCTCCCGAGCTGGCCGCGCGCGCCGGCGACGCCTACCGCACCCTGCGCCGCGTCCAGCACCAGATGCGCCTGCAGGGCGTGGAGAAGGCGCGCGTCCCGCAAGACCAGCTGCAGGAAGAACGCGCCGCCGTGCGCGAACTCTGGGACGCCGTGCTGGGCTGAAGGCATAGGGGGACGGGGCGTCCCCCCTTCGGCGGCAACTCAGCGTAAAATAAGGGGTTTTCCGTTATCTTTGCCTGCAAGCCATGTCCGAACTCGTGCGCCCCAAACTCGACCTGCCCGCCGGCCGCCGCAAGGTGCTGATGCACTCGTGCTGCGCGCCCTGTTCCGGCGAAGTCATGGAAGCGATGACCGCCTCGGGCATCGACTACGCCATCTACTTCTACAACCCGAACATCCACCCGGTCAAAGAGTACGAAATCCGCAAGCAGGAGAACATCCGCTTCGCCGAGCAGCACGGCATCGAGTTCATCGACGCCGACTACGACATGGACAACTGGTTCGACCGCGTCAAGGGCATGGAAGACGCCCCCGAACGCGGCGAACGCTGCACGGCCTGCTTCGACATGCGCTTCGAACGCACGGCGCTCTACGCGCACGAGCATGGTTTCGACACCATCACCAGCTCGCTGGGCATTTCGCGCTGGAAGGACATGAACCAGATCAACGGCTGCGGCGAACGCGCCGCGGCGCGCTACGACGATCTGATCTACTGGACCTACAACTGGCGCAAGGGCGGCGGCTCGGCCCGCATGATCGAAATCAGCAAGCGCGAGAACTTCTACCAGCAGGAATATTGCGGCTGCGTCTACTCGCTGCGCGACACCAACCGCCACCGCCGCTCGCAGGGCCGCGAACGCATCCACATCGGCGTGAAGTTCTACGGCAAGGAAGACCTGATCAACGAGGAACAGCTCTGATCAGGACGGGCGTCCATGGCGCCGGTATTCCGACGGCGACGCGCCGAAACGCTTGCGGAACGCGTGGCTGAAACGCGCCGCATCTGAAAAACCGAATCGATAGGCAATGTCGCCTATCGGCCGCGCCGCCTGCGCGGGGTCGCACAGCGTGTCGCGGCAACGCTCCAGCCGCGCGCTGAGGATGAAGTCGGCCGGGGTCGTGCAAGCCTGGGCGAACAGGTTGTAGAGATAACGGCGCGACATCCGGAAGGCCGCGGCCGCGGCCGCCGGCGACAGCGCCGGATCATGCAGGTTTTCAAGTATGTGCTGCTGCACCCGGCGCAATTGCGCCTGCCGCAGTTCGGCCTGGTCGTGTTCGGCCTGCGCCCCCGCCCGCTCGCTGATGTCCAACCCCATCATCTGCAGCACCGCATTGGCGGCATCGCGCGAGGCGCTTTCGGAAAGGTGCGCGTGCTCGGTCAGCGCCACGCGCAGCAGGTCCATCGCCATGCGGCCGCAACCCTGGCGCGCGCTGAAGTTGCGCGCCACGGCATGCTGCATGAAGGACTGCCAGGCGTCGAAATGCTTGCCGGGCACCTGCATCACCAGGAAATGCGCGCCATCGTCGACCTCGACCTCGTACGGCCGGGTGGTGTCGTAGATGCTCCATTCGCCCGGCACCAGCAAGGCGCTGCGCCCCGACTGGCGGATCTCGCTGCGGCCCGCGAGCTGCAGCGTCACCTTGTATCCCGGCGCTTCGGAGCGGTCGGCCAGCAGCTTGCTGCGACGCACGCGCTGGGCGCTGCTGCGCAATTCACAGACCTGCATCCAGCCTAGCGAATCCACCGCCACGCTGTTGCGAAAGCGCGTTGGGAACACCGCGGAAACTTCCAGGGGAACAAAGGTATCGCTGACATTTTCCTGCCAGCTTGCGCAGTCCAGGAAATGCCTGGGCTCGCTGCGCAAAAGGGATGGGGACATGGCGACTCCGTGCCTTTCTGCCTGGGCGGCAAGCCCGGCAACACAGCTACAGCGTTGAATGGAATGCTGCCTCTTTCTAGCACCGGCCGGCGCGAGGGAGTATCGGTGACAACCCCTAAGTTGCCGGGCCGCTAGGGTTTTCTGTCGCTGCCATAGGAATAGTCGGCCAAGGGCAAGCCCAGCCCTGTCAAGGCCTGCGCCAGTCCGTGGCGCACCGGCACCACGTCCTCATAGCGGCGCGGACGCACCTGCGCCACCTCCTGCTCGGTGTAGGGACGGAAGTTCTCTGGCAATTGCGCGGGACTGAATTCCTCCACGATCCAATTCAGCACCGCCGCGAGTTCGGCATTGCTCAGCTGCGATTGCGCCGCTCCCGGCACGCGCACCAGATACTCCCGGCCTTGCGGCAAATGCACGAACGAACCCACCGAATTGCGGAAGTCCGGAATGCCATGGCGGCCGCTGCCGCGCCCGTCCACCCGATGGCAACCCGCGCACTGCAGCACATAGTCGGCACGGACGGCCTGGCGCAGCCGGTCGGAGGCGGCACCGGCCGCCGCGGCATCGGCCGCCGCCACCTGCGCAACGGCCGGGCCCGCGCAAAGCAGGACCGCAGCGGCACCGAGCCTGCGCAATCCCTGCCACCGCGGCCGTTGCGCTGACATCATGATTTCGGCTTGGGCTTGGCCAGGCCCACGATCACTGACGTGGTGCAATGGAAGATGGAGGACTCGTTGGACATGCACCAGTTCACATCGTTGTGCAGGAACATCTGATAGCCCGGCCGCTCGCGCTCGGCCGATGCGCACATGCATTTGCCGCAAGCGGCCTTGCCGCAGCAGTCGTTATAGCTGATCAGATAGTCCTTGCCGTCCAGCGGATTGTGGCAGGTGCCTACCCACGACACGGCCGAAGGCGAGGTGCCGGGCGGGCAGGACGTCATGCTGCCGCCGCAGCATGAACACAGAAAGCCGTCCACCGCGCAATAGCGCCAGTAATCGCATGCCGTGTCATCCATCTGCGGCTTCTTGGGATCCGCGGGCGCGGAACGCGCCACCGGCAGCACCGGCACGAGGAATGCCGTTCCGACCAGGACCCGGCCGATGCGGTTGAGCACGCTGCGCCGGGAAGTGGTGTGCGCGACCGAACGCGCGGCGCGCTCTGCGAGTTTATCCAGCCAATGCATTGCCGCTCTCCTTGCGGGAAATCCGGGTTTCTTCCAGCGTGCCGGCGGCCAGGAATTCCTGCACCGACGCCACGCCCAGCTCCTTCGCCGTGAACAGGCTTTCGAGCTGTTCACGCGAGTTGATCAAGCCCTTGGCGCGCAAGGTTCCGGTTTCATCGATCAGCACGGCATAGGGCAGCTTGCTGATCTGGAACTTCATGCCCAGCTCAGTCGACAGCAAATACGGAAAGCGCTCCAGCCCCGCCTGCTTGTAGAAGGCCAGGTGCTCGGGCATTTCGCCGTCGCTGGCCAGGACGATGCGCAGCCAGGCGCTTTCCGTGCTGGCCACCGACTTCAGGATGGGCAGCAGCTTCTTGCAGACCGGGCAGGTCGGGGAAAGAAAGAACAGCAGCTGGCTGTGCTGGCCGCGCTCGCCCACGACGATGCGGCGGCCCAGCAGATCCGGCAGCTCGAAGCGCGGCGCGGGCTCGCCCACGCCTGGGCCCTTGTCCATCGTCAGCGCCCCCATCGGCGCCACGCGCTCGTACAGCACGCCGATTTGTCTGGACAAGGCCAGGATGACGAGCACCAGGCAGAGCACCACGCCCCACAGCAGGAAATTGGAAATGATCAAGGCATCCATGTGAATTCCTTCAGAAATTGCGCAACTTGAGGTGTGAGGCCAACAGGTGGTTGGCGGTGAAGTACAGGCCCACGGCGACGATGGTCAGGCCAAAAACGGCTGCGGAATCGGTCCACTGCAGGCCGCGGGACTGGCCCGCCGCGGCGATGAGCGCCGGCGCGGTCCATAGCGCCAGCACCGCGTTGCGCAACACCAGCCACCACGACAGCCCTCCCCGCCGCGCGCCGCGCCCCGGCCCGCTGGACGCAGGGCCGCCGCAGCCGCAATCGATGTCGCGGTGGCCGCGCACCAGGTTGAAAGCCAGCGCCAGCGTGGCCGCCGCCAGCACCAGCAGCGCCAGCTGCGCGCCCGCCGCCTGCCGCGACGGCACCAGCAGCAAGGCGCCGGCCAGCGCTTCGGTCAGCACGAAAAGCCACGCGAACGCGCTGCTCCACCCGCCCGGCAGGATGCGATAGGCCGACACGATGGCGGCGAAGCCCGCCATGTCCCTCAGTTTTTCCAGCGCGCCCAGGAGCAGCACGCAGGCCAGCGCCGCGCTCGCGGCATACAGCAACACGGGATCGTTCATCGCGCGCCTCGCGGTTGCGGTTCGACCTGCAGCGCGGTTTCACCGGCGGCCTGGATCGTGCCCTTGAGGACTGGCGCGGCCGGCGCGGCGTCGTAGACGCTCACGTTGCCGCCGTCGATGGTGTACAGGCGCGGCTGGTCGTCCTGCGAGACCGACATCGACAAGGCATTCTGGCCCGGCACCCGCGCCACCCGCCGGTGCGTGGCCAGGTCATAGACCCAGATCTCGGCGGCCGGGGTCTTGTGCGAACCTTCGGCCCCATTCGGATGCATGCCCACGTACAGACGCTTGCTGGCCTGGTTCACGGCCAGCAGGTTGTAGCCGCCCGGGCGCCAGCCCTGGTCCTTGCCCGATGCGTCCAGCAAGGACCAAGGTTTGCCGAACACGGCGTCCTTGCCGCTGAAGTCGGCGCTGTAGACGTTGCCGTTGTAGGACACGAAGTAGTAGGTATCGCCCAGATTTTCCGTGTGCGTGAAGATGGGGTCCTTCTCGGGGTCGAACATGGGCTGGCTGCGCTGCTGCCCCGCCGGCTTGCCGGCCTGGTCCAGGTCCACGGTCAGCAGCGCGCCGTCGCCGCAGATGCTGGCGAAGCTGCGCGGGCGCGAGGGCAGCACGATGATGCTCCAGCAACCCGCGGCCGCGGTAACCTCGTCGGCGAACTGGCGTGTCTTCAGGTTCACCACCGTGACCGAGGACGCAGGCGTGGCGTTCTGCACGAACAGCAGTTCCCCGTCCGCGCTCTGCTGCAGATAGTTCCGGTAGTTCAGCGCCTGCGCGCGTTTCTGCGGGATCGGCACCTCGTACTTGGGCGTGAGCGTTTCGGCGTCCCAGGCCTCGACCACGTCGGTGCGCTTACCGCGGTTCAAGCGCTCGTAGTAGGTCGTCATGACATAGATGTCCTTGCCGTCCGCGGACACGGTCATGTGGCCGTTGAACGACGTAGGCACCAGGCCCAGGAACTTCAGGGTGTCGCCGTCATAGATGTTGACCCGGCTGTCGACCAGGTGGTTGAAGACGGCGTCCATCACGTACAGCCGGTGCGGCGTGGCCGGCGGCAGGCGGGTGCCGCCCTTCAGTTCTTCCACGGGCAGGTCCGCCCGGGCTAGGCCTGCCGACGCCGCCAAGGCGGCGCACAGCGCCCACCGTCCGGCCCGCGATGCGCATGATCTGGCGCGAGGCGCGTTCATCGATATTCTCCTGGTCTCATGGTCCTGTTCTCCTAGAACGCGTAGACGTAGCGCAACTGCACGCCACGCATCCGCGGTCCGTTCTCGACCTTCAGGTCGTGGATGTACTGCATCTGGATCTGGTTGGCGTCGTTGATCTGATGCGTCAGTTCGACGGCCAGCTGGTGATTGCGCGCCCGCGTGGCAACGGTCTCGCCGGACGCGGTTTCCTTCCCGCCTGTCTCATAGCGGTAGCGGATGCCGGTATAGGTGTCCGGCGTCAGGTTGGTCGAGGCCAGTGCGAAGAAACGGAACGAGGGATCCTTCTTCAGCGTCTGCCCATGCCAATCGGTATTGCGGCCGTAGATCTCCACTTCCGCGATGGCTTCCAGATAAGTGGATTCGCCAAAGCCCTGCACAAAGGAAAAATCCTGGACGGTGGACCAGCGGTTCTTGCCCGGCGACACATCGGGGCGCGAACCGTCGTAGCGGCCCACGGGCGCCACGACGAACGGTTCCCAGGCGAACCAGGTCCGGGTCTGCTGGTTGTTGTAGAACCAGATCGCCGAACCTAGCGTCACGTCGCCGATGCCGGTCTGGTGGTCGCCCGCCATGCCCGGCAGGTCCTGCGAGGTCCGGATCATGGGCACGATGAATTCCAGCTGGACCGTCTTGCCGTAGAAGTCGCGATAGTGCATCTGCCGATAGACCAGCGTGTTGACGTCGACCGACCCGCCGTCCACGCGCGAGCCTTCGGCATACAAACCCGAGGACCTCAGCCCGGCCATGTACCCTGCGATGATGTTGGTGCCCACCGGCGCGGGTATCCAGTCGCGCGCGCTGGGGTCTCCCGCCCATGCCGCCTGCGACGCTCCCGCGCACGCGAGCAGCAGCGCCGCCCGCCTGCGGGCCCGGCTCCCTGTCCTGCCTGCCATGTCTTCCCCTTGGTGTCGTGAAGGCGCGGCCACCGGTATTTCCCGGCTTGGGCCGCGCGATCACCGTTCTAGTAAGCGATGCAAACGGATTTCCGTTCCAGGTACATTTCCAGCACGGCGCGGCCGTGCTCGCGGCCGATGCCGGATTGCTTGAATCCGCCGAAAGGCATGTTGGGATCCAGCATGTTGTGCGTATTGACCCAGACGGTGCCGGCATCGATGCGCGGGATCAGGCTTTGCACGCGGGAGAGATCGTTGCTCCAGAGACTGGCGCCCAGGCCGTAGGCGCTGTCGTTGGCCAGCCGCACGGCATCGTCCAGAGTGTCGAAAGGCTGCGCCACCACGACGGGGCCGAAGATTTCCTCGCGGGCAATGCGCGCGCCCGCCGGCACGTCCGCAAAAACAGTGGGCTGCACGAAGTAGCCGGAGCCGGCTCCGCGCCCCCCTCCCGCCAGGATGCGTCCGCCCTCGCTGCGTCCGATATCGATGTAATCCATGACGCGCTTCTGGTGGCGGGCCGACACCAGCGGGCCGACCTGCGTGGCGGGATCGAATCCGGACCCGAGCCTCATGCCGGCGGCCAGATCGGCCAATCCCTCGACGACCTTGGCATACAGGTTCTTTTGCACATACAGGCGCGAGCCCGCCGTGCAAACCTGCCCCTGGTTGAAGAAAATGGCGGCTGCCGCTCCCTGCACGGCGCGGTCGGCGTCGCAATCGTCCAGCACGATCACAGGGGACTTGCCGCCCAGCTCCAGCGATACCCGCTTCATGTCGTCCATCGCGGCGCGTCCGATCAGCTTGCCGACTTCGGTCGAACCCGTGAACGCGATCTTGTCCACGCCGGGATGCGCGACCAGCGCGGCGCCGGCGGTCTCGCCACGGCCGGTCACGACGTTGACGACGCCGGGCGGGAAGCCCGCTTCCAGCACCAGCTCGGCCAGGCGCAGCGCCGTCAGCGGCGTTTCCTCGGCCGGCTTGAGCACCACGGTGCAGCCCGCAGCCAGGGCGGGAGCGATCTTCCAGATCGCCATCAGCAGCGGAAAATTCCAGGGAATGATCGCCGCCACCACGCCCACGGCCTGCGGCAGGGTATGGGCGCTGTACCGCACGCCGGGAGGAAACGGTATGGACAGCGACAGAGTGTCGCCCGTGATCTTGGTCGCCCAACCCGCCATGTAGCGCAGCCACTGCGCGCCCG
This sequence comes from Achromobacter xylosoxidans, assembly GCF_002192695.1. Classification (GTDB taxonomy): domain Bacteria; phylum Pseudomonadota; class Gammaproteobacteria; order Burkholderiales; family Burkholderiaceae_B; genus Achromobacter; species Achromobacter xylosoxidans_C. The sequence continues at coordinate 22,930 of NZ_MTLG01000058.1, read as the reverse complement.
AGCCGACTTCCAGGCCCTGCGCCACGCCCAGCAGCTTGCCGTTGTTCAGGGTTTCCAGGCGGGCCAGTTCCGCGCCGTGCAGCTCGACCAGGTCGGCCAGCTTCAGCAACAGGCGCTCGCGCCCGACGGGCAGCATGTCGCGCCAGGGACCGGATCCGAAGGCGCGCCTGGCCGCCTGCACCGCCATGTCCACCTGCTGCGGCCCTGCGTCGGGTTGATGGGCGATGATCTCGCCGGTGGCGGGGTCATGGACGGCTATCGGCGCGCCCTGCCCTACGCCCACCGGCTTGCCGTCGATGAACATGGCTTCCCGGATGGCGCCCAGTTCCGGGCGGTCGGAGGCGGCGTGGCCGGCGGCGCTTGCGCTTGCTGAAGACATTCGAAGCTCCAACGAAATGGTTGAAGCGAGGATAGCAACGGCCTTTCCGCAAGGCTTGTCGGTCCGTGCATGGCGATTTGTCATTCTGCGCACGGCGCAATAAAAAAACCGGCAACGCGCGCAGCGCGGTGCCGGGCCTGGCGCGGCGCCCCTGCGGGACCCGCGCATCATGGACCTTGGATCAGTCCAGCATCAGCACCGTGGCGCCGGTGGTCTTGCGCGCGGCCAGCGCGGTCTGGGCTTCGCCGGCCTGCTCCAGCGTGTAGCGCTGGTCGATGCGGACCTTGATCTTCTTCTTCAGGACCAGGTCGAACAGCTCTTCGGAGGCGGCTTGCAGCTTGGCCAGCGTGTTGACGTGCAGGCCCAGCGACGGGCGCGTCACGTACAGGCAGCCCTTCTGGTTCAGCGTCGCCAGGTTGACGCCCGACACGGGGCCGGACGCGTTGCCGAAGCTGACCATCAGGCCGCGCGGCTCGATGCAGTCCAGCGAGGTTTCCCAGGTGTCCTTGCCCACGCCGTCATACACCACCGGCACCTTCTTGCCGCCGGTCAGCTCAAGCACGCGCTCGGCCACGTTCTCGCGCGAGTAGTCGATGGTTTCCCAGGCGCCGTTGGCGCGGGCCAGTTCGGCCTTCTCGGGGCTGGAGACGGTGCCGATCAGCTTCACGCCCAGGGCCTTGGCCCATTGGCAGGCGATCAGGCCCACGCCGCCGGCGGCCGCGTGGAACAGGATGGTCTCGCCGCCTTGCAGGCGGTAGGTCTGGCGGAACAGGTACTGCACCGTCAGGCCCTTGAGCATCAGGGCCGCGGCCTCGTCAAAGCCGATGCCCTTGGGCACCTTGACGACCTGCGCGGCCGGCACGTTGCGCGCCTTGGCGTAGGCGCCGATCGGGCTCTGGCCGTAGGCGACGCGGTCGCCCTTTTTCAGATGCGTGACGTCGGCGCCGACGGCGGTCACGACACCCGCGCCCTCGAAACCCAGGCCGTGCGGCAGCGCGTGGGGATACAAGCCCGTGCGGTAATAGATATCGATGAAGTTCAGGCCGGCGGCGTGCTGCTCGATCGTGACTTCATTGGCGGCGGGCGGAGGCACTTCCACCTCGACCAGCTTCAGGACCTCAGGACCACCGTGCTGCTCGATACGAATTGCCTTGACGAGATTGCTGGCCATGCTGGCCTCCTTTCATTGGAAAAAATGCTAACGAGAGCCTGTCCGCGGCCCCTGAACGAGAAAAACCAGATTCAACGCGATGGCCGGGTCTCGCCCTGCCTGGCGGACGCCAGCCTGCCGGCCCCGCCCCCCATCAGCACGAATACCCCAGCCAGCACCAACGCGGTTCCCGCCATCTGCCACACCGTGATGGGCTCTTGCAGGAACCACGACGCCAGAAACAGCACCGACACCGGCCCGATCATGCCCAGCAGCGATGCGGTGGGCGCGCCGATCAGCGCCACCGCCCACATCAGCATGAACACCGGCACCACGGTATTCAGCGTGGCGTGTATCACCGAATACCCGTAGACCCCGGCAGGCTGGATCAGCATGGACGGGGGATGCACGGCAAAGAACTGGATGATGCAGGCCACGCAGGACACCAGCATGGCATACGCCACCAGGCGCGTCGCCCCCAAGCGCTTGACCAGTTCCCCCGAACAGATCAGGTACACAGAATAGCTTGCGGCCGACCCGAAAACGAACAAAGACCCTAACAATACCTCGCCGCCGCCGAAGGACAGGTCGTGGGCGAACACCAGCACCACCCCGGCATATGACAGCGCCATGGCCATCCACTGGCGGCGCTCGACCGGGCGCTTGAACCAGAACGCCGACAGCAGCACCACCAGCGAAGGCGACAGGAACAGGATCAGGCGCTCCAGGCTGGCGGTGATGTAACGCAGTCCCAGGAAGTCCAGGAAGCTGGACAGGTAGTAGCCGAGCAGGCCCAGCACGCAGACCTGCGCGCGTTCCTTCCAGGTCATGACGGGGATTTCGCCGCGCGCCGCGCGCCGCGACTGATGCCAGGCCACCGCCGCGAAGAACGGCATGGCGAACAGCATGCGGAAGGCAATGAGGGTGACGGCGTCGATGCCGTAGCGATACGTGAACTTCACCACGATGGCCTTGGCCGAGAACAGGACTGCGCCCAGGGTCGCCAGGAAGAAGCCGGCTGCGCGGCTGGAAAGGCGGAAGGACGGCGAAAGCTTGGCAAGGCGATTCATGCGATGATTTTATGTTCTGTGCGAAAACACCGCACGCCTTTGCCCACGCCTACCCGGCCATATTCTTGCCTCACGCATGACCCGACACCGCGCCCTCACCTACATCCACGTTGCCGCCGTGCTTTTTGGCCTGACCGGCGTGTTCGGCGAACTGATCCAGGCCAGCGCCGCCGTGATCACGCTGGGCCGGGCCATCTTCGCGGTGCTCGCCCTGGGGCTGTTCGCCCGCATGCGCCGCAAGCCGCTCCTGGGCGCCCTGACGCCGGCGCAGCTGTTCGTGCTGGTGGTTTCGGGCGCCCTGCTGGCGGGGCATTGGGTCACCTTCTTCATCGCCGTGAAGGTCGGCGGCATCGCCATCGCCACCCTGGGTTTCGCCAGCTTCCCCGCCTTCATCACCCTGTTCGAGGGCCTGCTCTTCCGGGAACGCATCCGTCCGACGGAATGGCTGCTGCTGGGCTTGGTCACGGCCGGGCTGGTGCTGGTCACGCCCGCGTTCGACCTGGCCGACCAGGGCACCATCGGCCTGGCCTGGGGGCTGCTGTCGGGCCTGAGTTTCGCCCTGCTGGCGCTGAGCAACCGCCGTTCGGCCTCGGGCATGGATCCGATGCAGGTGGCCTGCTGGCAGAACCTGATCGTGGCGCTGGTAATGCTGCCCTTCGCCGTGTCCCAGTTGCCCGCGCTGCCTGCGCTGGACTGGTTCTGGCTGGCGCTGCTGGGCATCTTCTGCACGGGCCTGTCGCACTATCTGTTCGTGTCCAGCCTGACGCGGCTGAACGCGCGCAGCGCCGGACTGGTCATCGCGCTGGAACCGGTCTATGCCATCGCTTTCGCCTGGGTGCTGTTCAGCCAGGAGCCCACGCCGCGCATGATGGCGGGCGCCGCCCTGATCGTGGCCGCCATCGTCTGGTCGGGCCTGCGCAAGCAGGCGCCCGCCGCACAGCCGGACATGGCGGCGAAAACACAGCCTTGACAATAACTGACTAGGCAGTAAAATTTGGCGCATATGACTTCCGCGCCTTCCCAAACTCCGCCCGACGGCCCCGTCCATTACCGCCCAGATGCCAGCTGCGTGATGGATGAAAACGCCGGTTTCCTGATCAAGCTGGTCTCCAATTCCCTGAACCGGATGCTGGACCAGGAAATGGCCCCGCTGGAACTCACCGCGATGCAATGGCGTCCCGTCCTCCTGGTTTTCCAGGGCCGCGCCGACACCCCCGCGGAGCTGGCCAGGCTCACCGGCATGGACACGGGCGCCATGACCCGCGCATTGGACCGGCTGGAAGCCAAGGGCCTGCTGCGCCGCAACCGATGCCAGACGGACCGCCGGGTCGTCAAGATCGAACTTACCGAGATCGGCGAAGCCAAGGCGCGCGCGATCCCGCCCAATATCGCGCGAGTACTGAACTACCACCTGCGCGGGTTCTCCAGCGACGAAGTTGCGCAGCTCAAGCACCTGCTGCGTCGGATGATCGCCAACGGTTCCGCCTCGTCGGCCCCCCAAAACCGCTAAGGGCTGCCAGCACCCCCGGCTTCCGGGGTTTTATTTGGCATAATGGCTGCCTAGGCAAATACAGATTAATCAACTACTTTCAGCAAACAGTCAGGATGAAACGCCTTCTCACTACCGTATTGGTGCTGGCCCTGAGCGGTTGCGCATTGATGGAACCCGGCTCCGAGCCCGTGGCTGCACTGGATGGCGCCAAGCTGGGCCTGACCAGCCAGGAAACGGCCTGGCCTGAAACGCAATGGTGGCAGCGCTACGGCGACCCCCAGCTCAATGCCTTGCTGGACGAGGCCCTGGCCAACAACCCGTCAATGAGCGCCGCGCAAGCCCGACTGGCCAAGGCCAACGCCGCCGTCGGCATCGCCCGCGCGCCGCTGCTGCCGCGCGTGGACGCGAACTACACGCTGACCCGCGAGCACCTGTCCAAGGACTACATCTACCCCGCGCCCATGGGCGGCTCGGTCGTCAGCGACAATCGCCTGGCGCTGGACTTCAGCTATGAGCTGGATTTCTGGGGCAAGAACCGCTCGCGCCTGCAAGCGGCGGTATCGCAACAGGCCGCCGCCGCGGCCGACGCGCAGGCGGCGCGCAATCTGTTGGCAAGCGCCACGGTCCGCGCCTACCTGAACCTGCAGAACGCCTTTGCCCAGCGCGACGTGCTCGAGCGCGTGCTGGCCCAACGCGCCGATGTGCTGTCGCTGACCCAGGGCCGCTATAAGGCCGGGCTGGACACCCAGGTCGAAGTCAAGCAGGCGGAATCGTCGCTCGCCGCCGGCAAGGTGGAACTGACCCAGACCGACACCACGCTGGCGCAGTTGCGCAATCAGGTCGCCGCGCTGGCCGGCGCCGGCCCGCAGCGCGGACAATCCCTGCAGCCGGTGGCGCTGACCGCGCCCGCCGGCGGCGTGCCCGCCAGCGTGCCGCTGGACCTGCTGGGCCACCGCCCCGACGTGGCCGCCGCGAAATGGCGCGCCGAGGCCGCCGGCCATGCCATCGACAGCGCCCGCGCCGAGTTCTACCCCAACGTGAACCTGGCGGCGTTCGTCGGCTTCCAGGCCATGGGCACCGGCAACCTGCTGGGCGCGGATGCGCGCATGGCCGGTTTCGGCCCGGCGGTCACGCTGCCGATCTTCCACGGCGGCGAGCTCAACGCGAACCTGGCGGGCCGCCGCGCCGACGCCGACCTCGCGGTGTCGGACTACAACCAGACCGTGCTGGACGCCGTGCACCAGGTGGCCGATGCGCTTGACGGCTTGCGCCTGCTGGACCAGGAAAAGGCCCAGCAACGCCAGGCGCGCGAAGCCATCGACGCCGCCTATGACCTGGCGGTCAAGCGCTACAAGGCCGGCATGGGCAATTACATCTCCGTGCTCATCGCGCAGACCGGCGTGCTGACCCAGGCGCGGCTGGACACCGATCTGCGCATCCGCGCCTATCAACTGGACGCCAGCCTCGCCACTGCGCTGGGCGGCGGCTACGCCCCCGCAGCCGAGCCGGCCCCCGCCACGAACCCCACCCATTGAACGCTCCCCGGACTCAGACGTCATGACCGCAGCCACTCCCGCCGCCAACCCCGCCCGCAAACGCCTGCTGTTGCTGGCCACCGGGGCCTTCATCCTCATCGCGATCGCCTACGGCATCTGGTGGGCGCTGTTCGGCGCCCACTTCGAAAGCACCGACGACGCCTACGTCCACGGCAACCTGGTGCAGATCACGCCGCAAGTGCCCGGCACGGTCGTGTCCATCGAGGCCGACGACACGGAAACCGTCGCCGCCGGCCAGCCGCTGGTGCGCCTGGATCCGGCCGACACCGACGTCGCCTTGCAGCAGGCCCAGGCCAAGCTTGCGCAGACTGTGCGCCAGGTGCGCACCATCTACGTCCAGAACGACGCCCTGGCCGCCGACGTCGACCTGCGCAACGCCGACATCCTGCGCGCCCAGGCCGAGCTGACCCGCGCGCAAAGCGACGTCAACCGCCGCCAGCAACTGGCCAAGTCGGGCGGCGTCAGCGGCGAAGAAATCCTGCACGCCGAAGCCGCGCTGAAGTCCGCCCAGTCCGGCCTGGCGCAAGCCCGCGCCGCGCTGGCCGCCTCGCGCGCCAAGCTGGCCACCAACCAGGCGCTGACGCAGGGCACCACGGTCGCCGACCATCCCGACGTGCAGCAGGCCGCGGCCGGCCTGCGCAACGCCTGGCTGGCGCAGTCGCGCACCGTGCTGCCGGCCCCGGTGGGCGGCGTGGTGGCGCGGCGCAGCGTGCAGGTCGGCCAGCGCGTCGCGCCCGGCTCGGCCCTGATGACGGTCGTGCCGCTGGACCAGGTGTGGGTCGAAGCCAACTTCAAGGAAGGCCAGCTGCGCAAGATGCGCATCGGCCAGCCGGCCAAGATGGTGGCCGACCTGTACGGCAGCGCGGTCACCTACCACGGCACCATCGCCGGGCTGGACGCCGGCACGGGTAGCGCCTTCGCCCTGCTGCCCGCCCAGAACGCCACCGGCAACTGGATCAAGGTGGTGCAGCGCGTGCCGGTGCGCATCGCGCTGGATCCCGAAGACCTGAAGAAGCACCCACTGCGCGTGGGCCTGTCGATGGACGTGGAAGTGGACGTGGGCAAGCAGGAAGGAGAACCGCTGACGCAGGCCGAACGCAAGGAGCCGGTCTGGTCGACGCGCGCCTTCGAGCCGGCCCATGATGAAGTCGACGCCATGATCAGCAAGATCATCGAGGCCAATCTCGCATCATGAGCGCAGCCAAGCAGCCCGCCGCCGCGCCGGCGCCCCCGCCGGGCGCCCACCCGCCGCTGGAAGGCGCGACCCGCATCATCGGGTCCATCGCGCTGTCGACGGCGGTATTCATGAATGTGCTGGACACGTCCATCGCGAACGTGTCCATCCCGACCATCTCGGGCGATCTGGGCGTCAGCACCAGCCAGGGCACCTGGGTCATCACCTCGTTCGCCGTGGCCAACGCGATCACGGTGCCGCTCACGGGCTGGCTCACGCAGCGCTTCGGGCAGGTGCGGCTATTCCTGATCTCCACGCTGCTGTTCGTGCTGGCGTCATGGCTGTGCGGCTTTGCGCCCTCGCTCGAAGCGTTGATCGCATTCCGCGTGCTGCAAGGCGCGGTCGCCGGCCCCATGATCCCGCTGTCGCAAGCGCTGATGCTGGCGAGCTTCCCCAAGTCCAAGGCGGGCATGGCGCTGGCGGTCTGGTCCATGACCACGCTGGTGGCGCCCGTCGCCGGGCCCTTGCTGGGCGGCTGGATCTCCGACAACTACACCTGGCCGTGGATCTTCTACATCAACGTGCCGGTGGGCCTGCTGGCGGCGTGGATCAGTTGGCGCATCTATGGCGACCGGGAATCGGTCACGCGCAAGCTGCCGATCGACAAGGTCGGCCTGGCGCTGCTGGTGGTGTGGGTAGGCGCGCTGCAGATCATGCTGGACAAGGGCAAGGAGCTGGACTGGTTCGCCAGCGGCACCATCATCGCGCTGGCCGCGACCGCCTTCGTGGCCTTCGTCTTCTTCCTGATCTGGGAACTGACCGACGCGCACCCCGTGGTCGACCTGCGCCTGTTCAAGATCCGCAATTTCACCGTCGGCGCGCTGACGCTGGCGGTGGCCTACGGCGTCTTCTTCGGCAACGTGGTGCTGCTGCCCCTGTGGCTGCAGAGCAATATGGGCTACACCGCGACCTACGCGGGGCTGGTGACCGCCCCGGTGGGTCTGCTGGCGATCCTGCTGACGCCCATCGTCGGCAAGATGCTGGCCACGCGCGACCCGCGGCAGATCGCGACGGTGGCGTTCCTGATCTTCGCGCTGGTGTGCTTCATGCGCTCGGGCTTCAACACCCAGACCGATGTGCGCACGCTGATGGTTCCGACCATCATCCAGGGCGCCGCCATGGCGACCTTCTTCGTGCCGCTTACCTCGATCACGCTGTCCAGCATCGAACCGTGGCGCATTCCCGCGGCCTCCGGCCTGTCGAACTTCCTGCGCCTGACGGCGGGCGCGTTCGGCACGTCCATCGCCACCACGCTGTGGGAAAACCGCGCGACCATGCACCACTCGCAACTGACCGAAGTCGCCAAGCCCGGCCAACAGGCGTTCGACCAGACCATGACGGCGCTGCAAAACGGGCTGGGGATGTCGCATCAGCAAGCGCTGACCATGGTGGACGGATTGATCAATGCGCAAGCCTTCACCATGTCTGCGGTGGATGTGTTCTATGCCTCCGCCATCATTTTCCTGGCCCTGACCGGCCTGGTCTGGTTCGCCCGCCCCCGATCGACCAAGTCGGGCGGCGGCGGGGCCGCCGAAGCGGCGGCCGGCGCCCACTGAGGCGCGGCCGGCCCGATCCTCGGCGGCTGCGTCCGGGATCGGGCCGTAAAGCGCCTCATTGCCTCAGCAGGACCTGCCAGTCGGCGCGCTCCATGATGTCGGCCGGCAAGGCGCTGATGGGCGACAGGTTGAACACGGAGATGCCGCGAGCGCGCCATTGCGCGGCGGCGAAGCGGAACGACGGCTCGATCAGCTGCGAAAACTTGCGCGCCAGCCTGCTCGACTGGGGCAAGGTCCCTTCATCATAAAAGCGCACGCCATTTTGCAACGTCAGATCCAGCCCGTGCGCGTAGACCTTGCGGGCGCCGCTGGACACCAGCACCTGCAAGGCGGCATAGGCCACGGTATCGGCGTCGAACACGCCCAAGGCCACGTTGAAGCTGAATCCCATGGCCTGTTTTGCGTCCAGCAACTGCACGTCGGGCGAGGCCGCCGCCATGCGCTGGAGCACGGCTGGCGCGGAGATGCGTTGGTAGGCCCGTGCGGAGATCAGTTCAATGACGCAGATGCGGCAGCGGATCGACTCCTGCGGCAGCCCCTGCATGATGTAGCGCAGAACCTCGGGCAAGACGTACAGGGTCAGGTCGCGCGACACGATCTCGCGCACCAGGTCGATACGCTCGCGCACGAAGTTCTGGTCGATGATGCAGTAATACTTGAACGGCAGGTCGAACTTGCGCGCCAGCATGATGGCGCCATTCACGCCCATCGCCGCCCGGATGTCGAGCCGGTCGTAAGGTATCTGCGCGACCGACGGGCCGCTCAGGATCAAATGCACTTCCTGGTCGGCGGAATCGTACCCTTGAGCCAACGGCGTGACTGGCTGCGGCCGGCCAAAGGCGCGAAAGCCGCAGATGGCGCCTGACCTATCCCTGCGAATCCGGACGAAAGGCCACAAGTGCTGGTTATGCCTCTGCGTGCGCGACCGAAGCACGCGGAACAGCTTGCGCACGAAACGGTCGGCCCGCCCGCTACCCACGTGGGTAGCGGAGAAGGAAAAGCCAGATTCGTCCATTGACTAGCCGAAGGTCTGGCGAGGACTTGCCTCAGCCCGCGGCGATCAGCGCGGCGATGGCGCTGCCGACGTCGGCGGTGGAGGCGGTGCCCTTCATGTCCCGGGTGCGCGGACCTTCCGCCAGGACGGTTTCGATGGCCTTGACCACCGCCGCCGAAGCGTCCGGATAGCCCAGGAAATCCAGCATCAACGCGCCACTCCAGATCTGGCCGATCGGGTTGGCGATGCCCTTGCCGTAGATGTCCGGCGCCGAACCGTGCACCGGTTCGAACAGCGACGGGAACTTGCGCTCCGGGTTCAGGTTGGCCGAAGGCGCGATGCCGATCGTGCCGGTGCAAGCCGGCCCCAGGTCGGACAGGATATCGCCGAACAGGTTGGACGCCACCACCACGTCGAACCAGTCGGGATGCTGCACGAAATGGGCGCACAGGATGTCGATGTGATACTTGTCCCAGCGCACGTCCGGGTACTTCTCGCCCATCTCGGCCACGCGCTCGTCCCACCAGGGCATCGAAATCGAAATACCGTTGGACTTGGTGGCCGCGGTCAGGTGCTTGCCGCGCTTGCGCGCCAATTCGAAGGCGAACTTGAGGACGCGGTCGGCGCCGATGCGCGTGAAGACGCTTTCCTGGATGACCACTTCGCGCTCGGTGCCCGCGAACAGGCGGCCGCCGCTATTGGAGTATTCGCCTTCGGTGTTCTCGCGCACGATGAAGAAGTCGATCTCGCCGGGCTGGCGGTCCTTCAGCGGGGAAGGCACGCCAGGCATCAGGCGCACCGGGCGCAGGTTGATGTACTGATCGAACTCGCGGCGGAACTTGAACAGCGAGCCCCACAGCGCTTCGTGGTCAGGCACCGTGGCGGGCCAGCCGATGGAACCGAAGAAAATCGCTTCGTGCTGGCCGATCTGCGCCTGCCAGTCGTCCGGCATCATCTTGCCGTGCTTGGCGTAATAGTCGCAGCTCCAGTCGAAATGGTCCCACTGAAAATCGATGCCGAATCGCGTTGCGACCGCGTCCAGCACCTTCAAGCCCTCGGGCACGACCTCCTTGCCGATGCCGTCTCCAGGAATCACCGCAATCTTGTGTTTCTTTGCCACCACGTCTTCCTCTGTTTTGCTTTGATATACCGCCCGGCATCGCAGGCAGGAATGCCGCGGCGCAGTAATTGGATCGTTGCAGAAATATACGCCCCGCTGCTCGTGTTGCCAAAGCACGGAACGAGCCGCCGCCTAGCGGCCGGACTCCATGAAACTCAGCGCCTGCCCTTGGACCCCAACAGGGATCCCAAGATGCCACGGGTCAATTCGCGCGCGATCGACCGGACCGTGCTCTTGGCCATGGTCTGCACCACGCCGTCGCGCTTGCCGCCGCGCGGGCCCGTAGACCCGAACAGGACCTCATTCAGGCTGTCCATGAGACCGCCGCCCGACTCTTCCGCGGCGCCCTTGCCTTCCGGCTGCGCGGAACCGTTCTTCGCCGCGCCGGCCTGGTCCACCGGCTTGGCCGCGCGCCCGGCCAGCACTTCATAGGCGGATTCGCGGTCGATGGATTTCTCATACTTCGACGCCAGCGGACTGCCTTGGCGCAGCGCTTGCCGCTCGGCATCGGTCGCCGGGCCAATCCGGCTTGCCGGCGGCACGATGTAGGCGCGTTCGGTCGGCATCGGCCGTCCCTTGGCATCCAGCAAGGAAACCAGCGCCTCGCCCACGCCCAGCTCGGTGATGGCGGCCTCGATGTCCAGCCCCGGATTGGGACGCATCGTCTGGGCCGCCGTCTTCACGGCCTTCTGGTCGCGTGGCGTAAACGCCCGCAAGGCGTGCTGGACCCGATTGCCCAACTGCCCCAGCACGGTGTCGGGGATATCCAGCGGATTTTGGGTCACGAAATAGACGCCCACGCCCTTGGAGCGGACCAGGCGCACCACCTGCTCGATCTTGTTCAGCAACGCGGGCGGGGCGTCATTGAACAGCAGGTGGGCTTCATCGAAGAAAAACACCAGCTTGGGCTGGTCCATGTCGCCGACTTCGGGCAGCTTCTCGTACAGGTCCGCCAGCAGCCACAGCAGGAAGATGGCATACAAGCGCGGCGCCTGCATCAGCTTGTCGGCAGCCAGCACATTGACCATGCCGCGGCCCTGCGCGTCCGTGCGCATCAGGTCGGCCACGTCGAGCATGGGTTCGCCGAAGAATTTCTCCGCGCCCTGCGATTCCAGCGCCAGCAGTCCGCGCTGGATGGCGCCGATGCTGGCGGCAGACACGTTGCCGTATCGCGTCTTCAGCTCCGAGGCCCGGTCGGCGACGTTCTGCAGCATGGCGCGCAGGTCCTTCAGGTCCAGCAGCAACTGGCCTTCGTCGTCGGCAACCTTGAAGACCAGCGTCAGCACGCCTTCCTGCGTGTCGTTCAATTCCAGGATGCGGGACAGCAGCAGCGGTCCCATGTCCGACACGGTGGCCCGCACCGGCAGCCCCTGCTCGGCAAACACGTCCCACAGCGTGACGGGGCTGGCCGCCCAAGCGGGTTCGCTCAAGCCCAGGTTCTTCAGGCGTTCCAGCAGCTTGGGCGTGGCCGCGCCGGCCTGGGAAATGCCAGTCAGGTCGCCCTTGACGTCGGCCATGAACACCGGCGTGCCGATACGGGAGAACGATTCAGCCAGGACCTGCAGGGTGACGGTCTTGCCGGTACCCGTGGCCCCGGTAATGCAGCCATGGCGATTGGCCAGGGCGGGCAGCAGCGCCAACTCGGTCTGTGCATTCTTGGCGATGACGATGGGGTTGGGCATGTGCAGCTCTCCGGACCAGGGAATCAGATGGATGCCCAAGTGTAGAGCCTGCCGCGCCGCTTGTGCGCGTGGCAATATGGACACATGCGGTCCGCCCCCGGGCGCGCCGGGCGCCGGCACGGTAAAATGCCATCTTTGCAGACAATTTACCCTGGGAAGCCATGGCCGGACACAGCAAATGGGCCAATATTCAGCACCGCAAAGGGCGCCAAGACGCCAAGCGCGGAAAGCTGTGGACCAAGATCATTCGTGAAATCACCGTGGCGGCGCGTGCCGGCGGCCCTGACCCGGACAGCAACCCGCGCTTGCGCATGGCCTGGGACAAGGCCACCGACGCCAACATGCCCAAGGACAACATCCAGCGCGCCATCCAGCGCGGCGCGGGTGGCGCCGACGGCGAGGCCTACGAGGAAGTCCGCTACGAAGGCTACGGCATCGGCGGCGCGGCCGTGATCGTCGACTGCATGACCGACAACCGCACCCGCACCGTGGCCGAAGTGCGCCACGCCTTCGCCAAGAACGGCGGCAACCTGGGCCAGGAAGGCTCGGTCGCCTTCATGTTCAAGCACTGCGGCCAGTTCGTGTTCGCCCCCGGCACCTCCGAAGACAAGGTCATGGAAACCGCCCTTGAAGCCGGCGCCGAAGACGTGACGACCGACGAGGAAGGCGTGATCGAAGTGGTCTGCGCGCCGGCCGACTACGCCGCCGTGCGCGGCGCCTTCGACGCCGCCGGCCTGAAGGCCGAAGTGGACGGCATCGTCATGAAGGCCCTGAACGAAACCGAACTCGCCGGCGAAGACGCCATCAAGATGCAGAAACTGCTCGACGCCCTGGAAGGCCTGGACGACGTGCAGGAAGTCTATACGAACGTCGTTTTCGACGAGGCGCAGTAATCCCATTACCCCGGCGCCGGGCGGGCCTTGCCTGCCCGGCGCCACGCTGTCACCGGATCCGGGTCCGCCCGGATCCTGGCCTACTCCACGGGCTGGCGCCTTGCGGCGCTCGACTGGCAACCTTAAGAACCACGCAACATGAAACTCCTGGTAATTGGCTCTGGCGGCCGTGAACACGCCCTCGCCTGGCGCTTGGCCCGCTCCCCGCGCGTCCACAAGGTATACGTCGCTCCGGGCAACGGCGGGACCCAGCGCGCCGAACAGATCGAGAACGTCCCGTTCACCAGTGCCGAGGAATTGGCTGATTTCGTGCAACGCGAAGGCGTCGCCCTGACCGTGGTCGGCCCCGAGGCCCCGCTGGCTGCCGGCGTCGTGGACGTGTTCCGCGCCCGCGGCCTGAAGATCTTCGGCCCCACCAAGGCCGCGGCGCAGCTGGAAAGCTCGAAGGACTACGCCAAGGCCTTCATGGTCCGGCACAACATCCCGACCGCCCGCTACGCAACCTTCACCGATCCGGCCCAGGCGCACGCCTACATCGACCAGGAAGGCGCTCCCATCGTGATCAAGGCCGACGGCCTGGCCGCGGGCAAGGGCGTCGTGGTCGCGGCCACGCTCGAGGAAGCGCATGCCGCCGTGGACGCCATGCTGGGCGACGGTTCCATGGGCGCTGCCGGCGCGCGCGTCGTCATCGAGGAATGCCTGGTGGGCGAGGAAGCCAGCTTCATCGTCATGTGCGACGGCCGCAATGTGCTGGCCCTGGCCACCAGCCAGGACCACAAGCGCCTGCAGGACGGCGACCAAGGCCCCAACACCGGCGGCATGGGCGCGTATTCGCCCGCGCCCATCGTCACCCCGGAACTGCACCACCGCATCATGCGCGAAATCATCCTGCCGACCGTGCAGGGCATGACGCGCGACGGCATCCCGTACACGGGCTTCCTGTACGCCGGCCTGATGATCGCCCCGGGCGACGATCCCGACCGCGAGATCAAGACCCTGGAATTCAACTGCCGCATGGGCGACCCGGAAACGCAGCCCATCATGATGCGCGTCAAGAGCGACCTGCTCGACGCCCTGGAGCATGCCGTCGACGGCACGCTCGACCAGGCCGACATCGTCTGGGACCGCCGCACCGCGCTGGGCGCCGTGCTGGCCGCGCACAACTACCCCAACACGCCGCGCACCGGCGACGTCATCCGCGGCCTGCCCGCCGATGCCGAGGACTGCATGGTGTTCCACGCCGCCACCAAGCTCGACGGCGAGGAAGTCAAGACCACCGGCGGCCGCGTGCTGTGCGTCACGGCGCTGGGCGACTCCGTCAAGATGGCCCGCGACCGCGTCTACGAAGCGATCGACGGCATCCACTTCGACGGCCGCCAGTACCGCAGCGACATCGGCTGGCGCGCGCTCAAGCCCTCGCAGCAGAAGCTCAAGCCCAACGCCTAGCCGGAACCGCAATGAACGCCTTGCCCGTCTCCTCTGTCCGGGACTACCTCACCGGCCTGCAGGCCCGCATCGTCGGCGCCCTGGAAGCCGCCGAGGGCGCGGCCTTCCGCAGCGACGAATGGGTGCGGCCCGAGGGCGGCGGCGGACTGTCGCGCCTGCTGGAAGGCGGCTCGCTGTTCGAACGGGCCGGCGTGCTGTTCAGCCACGTCCAGGGCACCAAGCTGCCGCCATCGGCCAGCGCACACCGCCCCGAACTGGCCGGCCGCTCATGGGAAGCCATGGGCGTGTCCATGGTGCTGCACCCGCGCAATCCCCATGTGCCCACCACGCACATGAACGTGCGCATGTTCCTGGCAGCCGCCCGGCCGGGCCACGACGAGACCGACGTCTTCTGGTTCGGCGGCGGCATCGACCTCACGCCCTACTATCCCTACGAGGAAGACGCGCGCCATTTCCACGCCGCCTGCCGCGATGCGCTGGCCGGCCACGGCGCCGATTACTACCCGCGCTACAAGCGCTGGTGCGACGAGTATTTCTTCCTCAAGCACCGCAATGAGACGCGCGGCGTCGGCGGCATCTTCTACGACGACCTGAATGCCCCCGGCTTTGACGCCTCGTTCGCTCTGACCCGTTCGGTGGGCGACGCCTTCCTGCCGGCCTACATGCCCATCGTGGAGCGCCGCCGCGGCCTGGCCTACGGCGAACGCGAGCGCGACTTCCAGGCCTACCGCCGCGGACGCTACGTCGAATTCAACCTGGTCTTCGACCGCGGCACGCTGTTCGGCCTGCAGTCCGGCGGACGCACGGAATCGATTCTGCTGTCCATGCCGCCGCTGGCGCAGTGGCGCTACGACTGGCAACCCGAAGCCGGCACGCCCGAGGCCGAATTGGCGGCCTACCTGAAACCGCGGGACTGGGCTTGAAGCGCATCGGTCTCCTGGGCGGCAGTTTCGACCCCGTCCACGTCGCACATGTCGCCTTGGCGCAAAACGCCTTGCGGACGCTAGGCCTGGCCGAAGTGCAGCTCATTCCCGCCGCCAATCCCTGGCAGCGTGCCGCGCTGCACGCCACGGCCGACCAGCGCCGCGACATGCTGCAGCTGGCTATTGCCGGCCACGCGGGCCTGGTCGTCAACCCCATCGAAATCGAACGCGGCGGCCCAACCTATACCATGGACACACTGCGCGCCCTGCCCCAGGACGCGCGCTATGTCTGGCTGCTGGGCGCCGACCAGCTGGCCAATTTCTGCACCTGGCGCGAATGGCAGGACATCGCCAGCCTGGTGGACCTGGCCGTCGCCACCCGCCCGGGCACCGCGCTCAGCGCGCCGCCGGCGCTGGCCGAACACCTGCGCGGCCAGGGACGCGAACTGCAGGAACTGCCTTTCGCTCCCATGCCGGTTTCGGCCTCGCAGATCCGCCAGCGGCTGGCGCAAGGCGAATCCACCGAAGGCCTGCTCGCCGCGCCGGTCGCCGCCTATATTGCGGCGCACCATCTTTACCGATAAACCCTCACCCGCCGGCGTCTGAAAACGCCACGGGGCCAGCATCCGCTGTCCACGCGCGGGTTATATTTGCAGCTATGGATATACAAAAACTCCAACGCGCCGTCATCGATGCCCTCGAAGACGTCAAGGCGCAAGACATCAAGGTCTACAACACCACGCATCTGACCAGCCTGTTCGATCGCGTCGTGATTGCAAGCGCCACCTCCAACCGCCAGACCCGCGCCCTCGCTTCCAGCGTGGCGGACCGCGGCCGCGCGCTCGATCTGTCCGGCATCACCATCGAAGGCGAAGACACCGGCGAATGGGTCGTGGTCGACCTGGGCGACGTGGTCGTGCACATCATGCAGCCCGCCATCCGCCAGTACTACAACCTGGAAGAGATCTGGGGCGGCAAGCCGGTGCGCGTGAAGCTCCTGCCCGAGTCCACCCGCCCCGCGCCGGTCGCCAACGACGGCGCGCACGACGCCGAGTACTGAGCGCGCCGTGAAGCTGATCGTCGTGGCCGTGGGCACGCGCATGCCGGACTGGGTGCAAACCGCCTGGGACGATTACGCCAAACGCCTGCCGGCCGACTGCGCGCTGGAACTGCGCGAGATCAAGCCCGAACCCCGCACCACCGGCAAGACGCCCGCCCAGATGATGGCGGCGGAAGCCAAGCGGATCGAAGCCGCCCTGCCTGCCAGCGCCTTGCGCCTGGCGCTGGACGAGCGCGGGCGCGACCTCACCACCATGGCCCTGTCGCAGAAGCTGGAGCAATGGCGCGCCGGCGGCCAGGACGTCGCCTTTCTGGTCGGCGGCCCGGACGGCCTGGATGCCGCTCTGAAGGCCTCCTGCGCCGGCCAGTTGCGCCTGTCCTCGCTGACGCTGCCTCACCCCATGGTGCGCGTGGTGCTGGCCGAACAGCTCTACCGGGCCTGGGCCATCATGACCAATCATCCCTACCACCGCGCCTGACCGCTGGCCGGGCCGGCGCCCATCTCGCTGACGCATGACCCACACTGCAAACTCCGCGCGTCTCTACCTTGCCTCGGCCAGTCCCCGGCGGCGCGAGCTGCTGGCCCAGATCGGCCTGGCCCACGAAGTCCTGCTGGTACCCGCCCCGCCGGGCGAGGACGAACCCCAGCATCCCGGTGAAAGCGCCGCCGATTACGTCCAGCGCACCGCGCGGGACAAGGCCTTGCGCGGGCGCGACTGGATGCTCGGCCGGGACCTACCTCAGTTGCCGCTGCTGGCCGCCGACACCACGGTCATCCTGGCAGGCGCCGTCCTGGGCAAACCCGCCGACCGCGACGACGCCATGCGCATCCTGCACGCCCTGTCCGGCTCGGCGCACGAAGTGCATACCGCCGTCGCCGTCTGGACCGGCGACCGCTTGCTGGAAACCGTGTCCATCACCGAAGTCCGCATGCGCGAGCTGGCGGATGCGGAAATCGGCCGCTACTGCGATAGCGGCGAGCCCTACGGCAAGGCCGGCGCCTATGGCATCCAGGGTCTGGCGGGCACGTTCATTTCGCACATCGCCGGCAGCTATACCGGCGTGATGGGCCTGCCTCTGTTCGAGACCGCCAACCTGCTGCGCGCTGCGGGTATACCAGTGCCCTGAGAGCCGCGGCGTTCGGCCGAAAAAATCCCCCGAGGCCTGCAAGGTCCCGGGGGATTTTCTTTGTCGCGGGGCGATCCCGCTCTTCGCGGCTGCCGCCCGCGGCAACGCGCGGGCAACTTCGGATCTACGCTGCTTCAGCCATGCTGCATCGGCTGGCCCATGGGCATGGCGCCAACCCTCGGCGCTTCCTGGACCGGGACTGCGGCGGGAACCGGCGCGGGCTGAAGCTCGCCCTCCAGCGCGGCATGCAGCTGCTCCTGGTCCAGCTCTCCTTCCCAGCGCGCCACGACCACGGCGGCGGTGGCATTGCCGACCAGGTTGGTCAGCGCGCGGCATTCGGACATGAAGCGGTCCACGCCCAGGATCAGCGCCATGCCGGCAACCGGCACGGAAGGCACCACCGACAGGGTGGCGGCGAGGGTAATGAAACCCGCGCCGGTCACGCCCGCCGCGCCCTTGGAACTCAGCATCGCAACCAGCAGCAGCAGGATCTGGTCGCCCAGCGACAGCGGAATATCGCAAGCCTGCGCAATGAACAGCGCCGCCATCGTCATGTAGATATTGGTGCCGTCCAGGTTGAAGGAATAGCCCGTGGGCACGACCAGCCCGACCACCGACTTCGAGCACCCGGCCCGCTCCATCTTCTGCATCAGCGTAGGCAGCGCGGCCTCGGACGAACTGGTGCCCAGCACCAGCAGCAGCTCTTCGCGGATGTAGCGCACCAGCTTCAGGATGGAGAACCCGTTGTAACGTGCAACCAGGCCCAGCACCACCACCACGAACAGCACCGAGGTCGCGTAAAACGTGCCCACCAGCATCGCCAGGTTGATGACAGACTTGATGCCGTACTTGCCGATGGTGAAGGCCATTGCGCCAAAGGCGCCGATGGGCGCGGCCTTCATCAGGATGGCGACCAGCTTGAAAACGGGCTGGGCCAGCGCGGTCATGAAGTTCAATATCGGCTGGCCGCGCTCGCCCACCATGGCCAGCGCGATGCCGAACAGCACCGCCACGAACAGCACCTGGAGGATGTCGCCGCCCACGAACGGACTGAAGATCGTGGTCGGGATCACGTTCATCAGGAAGCCCGTGATGGTCGAGTCATGCGCCTTGGCCACGTAGCCCGAAACCGCCTTCGCGTCCAGGGTCTTGGGGTCGATGTGCATGCCGGCGCCCGGCTGCACGATATGGCTGACGATCATGCCCACGATCAGCGCAAGCGTCGAGAACACCAGGAAGTACAGCATGGCCTTGCCCGCCACGCGGCCGACCTTCTTCAGGTCGCTCATCCCGGCGATGCCGGTGGCCACGGTCAGGAAGATCACCGGCGCGATGATCATCTTCACCAGCTTGATGAAGGCATCGCCCAGCGGCTGCATCTGCTGGCCGAGTTCGGGCTTGAAGGCGCCCAGCAGCACGCCCACCACGATGGCGAAAATCACCTGCACATAGAGGATTTGATAGAACTTGAGCTTGCGCGCGGGCGCGACTTGATCCACGTCGATCATTGGGATTGTCCCCACCAAGGCCCCTTGCTCCGGGCAGTGAGGCGCGGGCGACGGGGCGTTATCTGTTTTCTGGCCCGCGCCTGTCTGCGCGGGCCGATTTCACCCCGCGTTCGATACCGCGGGGCTTGGATTCCTCTATGCAAGACCCGTGCCAAGGCCAAGCGCGTCGCTCGGTGTTTCCAAGCCATTGATTGGAAATGACTATTTCCTCAGGAAAGCAAGTTAGGGCCGAATAGCCTGGCGGAATTTCACACAAAATAGATATAGAATGTGCGAAAAACCGCACAACTCATGTCAACCCGAACCACATCCCGCAGCCCTGGCGCCGATCCGGACCGGACACAGCGGCCAGCCCGCCGCGCGCCAGCGCCTACGTGGCCCTGGCCCTGGCGCGCGGCCGCCATCCTGCTGGGCATCGCCGTCGTCTTCGGCGTGCTGCATGCCGCCACGCTCTGGGCGCGCGACGGCGCCCTGAAGAACGCGGCGGCGCAGGCGCGCGGCGCGGCGCAGATCAACGCCGCCCTGCTGCGCAACAACCTGGACAAATTCCGTGCGCTGCCCTTCGTCCTGACGCGCGACGTCGACGTGCGGGGCGCCTTGCTGGACCGTTCGACCCGGCAGATCGAGTCCCTGGATGAAAAGCTCGATACGCTTAGCCGCGGCGTAGGCGCGTCCGCAATCTATGTACTGGACAAGAAAGGCCTGGCGATCGCCGCCAGCAATTGGCGTGAACCGGCCACCTTCGTCGGCGTCGATTATCAGTTCCGGCCCTACTTCCAGGGCGCAGTCGCCCGCGGCTCGGCAGAGCATTTCGCCCTGGGCACCATCAGCCATGAAGCCGGGCTGTACCTGTCGCGGCGCGTGGACGACGCCAACGGCGCGATGCTGGGCGTCGTGGTGCTGAAAGTGGACTTCCGCGACCTGGAGGCAGACTGGCGCCAGTCCAATGCGCCCATCTTCGTCACCGACGAGCACGGCGTGGTGTTGTTGGGCAGCATCTCCGAGTGGCGCTTCGACGTGCTCGCGCCGCTCGCGCCCACCCTGGCGCGCACGCTGCGCACCAGCCTGCAGTTCGGCGATGCGCTCTTCCAGCCCCTGCCGCTCAAGCCCCAACTGCAGCCTGTCAGCAACGGCCAACTGGTGCGCTCGGAAGCGACGCTGCCGCAAATCCCCGCCGGCGCCCCTTTGCTGCACACCACCCTGCCCATCGTCGAATCGCCCGGCTGGACCCTGCATCTGCTGTCGCCCGTGCAGACGGCGATCAACCAGGCCACGGCCAACGCGCAGCTGGGCGCACTGCTGGCGCAGAGCGCGTTGGCCGCCCTGGCCGGCCTCGTGCTTTTTCGCCGCCACCGCAATCGCGAACGCGCTGAACAGCAGGCCGCCATCCATGAACAGCTGGCCTCGCTGGTAGACGAGCGCACGGCTCAGTTGTTGCGGGTGAACGAACAACTGGTCGATGAAATGGACGAACGCCAGCGCACGGCCGCCCGCCTGCACACCATGCAGGAAGAACTGGTCCAGGCCAGCAAGCTCGCCCTGCTCGGCCAGGTCGCCGCCGGCGTGGCCCACGAAATCAATCAACCCGTGGCCGCGATACGCGCCTACGCCGACAACGCGGCCGAGTTCCTGCGTCGGCGGGATGAGGGCTCGGCGCAGGAAAACCTGGGCACCATCGCCGCATTGACCGACAGGATCGGCCACATCACCGGAGAACTGCGCGCCTTTTCCCGCAAGGCCGGCGCCTCGGTGGGGCCGACCAGCCTGAAGGATTGCCTGGAAGGCGCGCTGCTGCTGGTCGCGCCGCGCGCGCGGCGCCAGGGCGTCGCGCTGCAACGTCCGCCCGAGGATCAGAACTACCACGTGCTGGCCAACCGAGTGCGGCTGGAACAGGTGCTGGTGAATCTGCTGCAGAACGCCATGGAAGCCCTCGACGGCCTGCCGGACGGCCGCATCGTCGTCGCCCTGCAGGATCTGGGCGCCACGGTGCAGATCCATGTCAGCGACAACGGCCCCGGCCTGTCCCCCGAGACCCGTGCGCACCTGTTCACGCCGTTCCACACCACCAAGCCTGAAGGACTGGGGCTAGGCCTCGTCATATGCCGCGACATCGTCGCTGAATTCGGCGGCGACCTGATCGCCGCCGGCCCTTCCGATCCCGCCTTTCCCGCTCCGCATGGTCCGGGCAAGGGCGCGATGTTCATCCTGACCTTGCGCAAGGCGCCCGGCCAGGACAACGCCACGAATCTCCATCATGACCCGCGCACCTGAACTCCCGTCCCACGCAAACAGCTCCATCGCCCCCAGCCCGCGCCAGCCGTTCATGCCGCGCGCGCTGTTCATCGACGACGACGAGGAACTGCTGCGCGCCAATGCCCAGACGCTCAAGCTCCACGGCATCGCGGTAGATGCCCATGCCAGCGCGCGCGCGGCGCTGCCGGCGCTCACCCGCGATTTCGACGGCGTGGTCGTCAGCGACATCCGCATGCCCGACATGGACGGCCTGCAGCTCTTTCAGCGCGTGCGCGAAATCGATCCCGACATCCCCGTCATCCTCATCACCGGACATGGCGACATCGCCACCGCGGTGCAATGCATGCGCGATGGCGCCTACGATTTCCTGGCCAAACCCTATGCCTCCGACAGGCTGATCACCGCCATCATGCACGCCGCGGAGAAACGCCACCTGGTGCTCGAAAACCGCCGCCTGCGCGAAGCAGCCTTTGCGGTCGAAGCGGACGAGGTTGCGTTCATCGGCACCACGCCCGCCATGCAGCGCATCAAGCAGACGCTGCGCCACATCGCCGATGCGGATGTGGACGTGCTGGTCGAAGGCGAAACCGGCACCGGCAAGGAGGTCGTGGCCACCGCGCTGCACCGCCTGAGCCGCCGCAGGCACCGCGCGCTGGTGGCGATCAACTGCGGCGCCCTGCCGGAAAGCGTCATCGAAAGCGAACTCTTCGGCCACGAAGCTGGCGCATTCACGGGCGCCCAGAAAAAACGCATCGGCCGCATCGAGCATGCCAGCGGTGGCACCCTGTTCCTGGACGAAATCGAAAGCATGCCGCTGGCCGTGCAGGTCAAGCTGCTGCGCGTGCTCGAATCGCGCCAGATCACGCCCCTGGGCAGCAACGAAGTGCGCAACCTGGACCTGCGGGTGGTCGCCGCCACCAAGGAAGACCTGGGCAGCCCGGCCATACGCGCCAAATTCCGCGAGGACCTGTTCTACCGGCTAAATGTGGTCACCATCCGGATTCCGCCACTGCGTGAGCGCCGCGACGACATTCCGCTGCTGTTCGCCCACTATCTCGGCCACGCCTCGCGCCGCTTCCAGCGCGACATTCCCGAAATGCCGGCATCCATCAAGCAGCATGTCATGACGCATGACTGGCCCGGCAACGTGCGTGAACTTGCGCACTTCGCGGAACGCGTGGTGCTTGGCGTACTGAACACGCCCACCCCTGAACCCGCGGCAAGCTCCGGCGCAGTTGCAAGCCTGCCGGAACGGATGGAACGCTTCGAAGCCCAGCTCATCCGCGACGCGCTCCAGACCCACCAGGGCGACATCAAGGCCACCCTTGAATCCCTGGGCATTCCGCGCAAAACCTTCTACGACAAACTGCAGCGCCACGGCATCGACCGCCAGCAATACACGCAGCAATAGACAACTGAAAGCGCGAGAACCACTCCCGCAAAAACAAAACCCCTCGCAGGGTCTGCCTGCGAGGGGTTTTTCATTG
>NZ_MTLG01000057.1 GCF_002192695.1 Achromobacter xylosoxidans | reverse complement strand
ACCGCCACGGATTCCTCTGGCGCAACAACTTCGCAGAAGTTCGACTGGGCCATCGCCAATCCCGCGCCCGTCGCGGTTGGCGACTCGGGCGCTGCCAGCGAGGACTCGACCCTCGACGTCAGCGCTCAGAACGGCGTACTGGCGAACGACAGGGATTCTGACGGCGACGAGCTTACCGTCTCTCAAGTCAACGGTAACGCAGCCAACGTAGGCGCCGCCATCGCGGGCTCCCATGGTGGCACGTTCACGCTAAACGCCGACGGTTCCTACAGATTCGACCCAGGCTCTGCATTCCAGCGCCTCAGCGCGGGCGAAAAAATATACAGCTCAATCACTTACACCGTCTCCGACGGCGAGGGCGGTACAAGCACGGCGACCCTCACGGTCGAAATTACCGGTACCAACCAGACGCCGGTAATCCTGCCCCATGCCGACCAGGTCTTGGAAGACCACTCAGCCTCTGGCAACGTGCTCAGCGGCGCGGCCGATGCCGACAACGATGCGCTGAGCGTTGTCACGTACGCCGTCGACGGCGCGAAGTACCTCGCGGGCAACACGGCATACATTGCGGGCGTGGGCTCGATCCTCATCAATGCCGACGGCAGCTATGCATTCACGCCGGACGCGGATTGGAACGGCGCGGTGCCGCAGGTCACCTATACCGTGACGGATGGCTCTGTCACGACGTCATCCACCTTGGACATTGGCGTCCTGTCCGTCAACGATGCGCCGCTGTCGCAGGACAACCCCGACAATGCGGTAGCTGGCGACCTCTACGTATTTGGCCTGAATGACTTCCCGTTCTCCGATCCGCAGGAGGGCCATTCGCTAAAGTCGGTGATCATAGATTCTCTCCCCTTATTCGGCACGCTGCTCCTGAACGGCGAAGCGATCGCGCCAGGACGTGAAATCAGCCTGGAAGACCTGGCCAACGGCAAACTGACGTTTCAACCCGACGGCCGAGACTTCCGCCGCAGCGACGGTTCGTCCTTCGAATTCCGTGTCAAGGATACCGGTGGCACCGCCAACGGCGGCCAGGACACCTCATATCAGCAGACGTTCAAGCTGAGTACTGGCGAGCTTATCGCCGGCAACAACTATTTCGGCGACATCAACACTCCGGATAACAACATCTACTATTGGATAGGCGACAGCGGTAAAGACGTAATACTGGGCGACAAGGGCGGCGTACTGGGGATGATTCCTCCTCCCTTACCACACTCTCTCGGCGGATTGGTCTTGCCGGACCCTTCCGAGTGGGAGGCCCACGCAAAGAGCAGCTTGGACCATGTGCTGGCTCCGCTGAGCAACGACAAGCTCTTCGGCATGGGCGGTTCAGACATTCTTTTCGGCGATGCCATCAACACGGACTTCCTGCCCTGGGGCGTTGATGGCAACCCGGCCAGGCCTAAGGGCCTGCTCGATGGGTCTGGTCTGTGGGCGCTCAAGGAATTCTTGCTTCTCAAGAATGGCGTGCCACCTACGGATGCCAATCTTTACCGGTTCATCTCGGACAACCACGACATGCTCGACGTGCACGGCGATACACGTGGTGGACAGGACTTCCTTGTTGGCAATGAAGGCGATGACATCCTCTACGGCCAAGGCGGCAACGACGAGCTCTCAGGCGGCCGTGGCCAAGACATCCTGTCGGGCGGCACTGGCGACGACATTCTGAAAGGCAACGGAGGAAGCGATGTCCTGATTGGCGGCATGGGCAATGACATCATGGCCGGTGATGGCATTGACTTCTATAGACTGGACGGCAGCGGGTATAGCGTCGACAGCGACACGTTCAAGTGGGAATTCAACGATCAGGGCACAATCACCGCCCCGGCAGTGGATATAGTCCAGGACTTCTCGATCCTGAAACCTGTCGAAGATGGCGACATCCTGGATCTGCAGGAATTGCTGGTCGGCGAAAGCGACCGCACACTGACCAAGTACCTGGACTTCCGCAAGGAAGGCTATGACACGGTCATCGACGTGAATACCCAGGGCAAGCTTGGCACCCAGGGCGCGGATCAGAAGATCGTGCTAGAAAACGTCGACCTCACCCACGATGCCTACGGCCAGTTCATGAACAACCAGGCCATCATCAACGACCTGCTGCAGAAGGGAAAGTTGAACGTTGATCACAGCTAAGCAGTAAGGCCAGACGGGATCCGCAATGGCCTCTTGGCATGAGGCACTTTCCGTCATTGCGCTACCTAAATGCTTAGCACTATCAGTATTGGCAGTATCGAGCGGCAGCAACGCCATCTAGCATCAAGCCATCTTGGACAACACTCTGAAACGAGACCGACATGGCCAACACTTCCGCCGCAATCGTCAACGAAATCTCCGGTCGCGCGTGGCTGCGCCATAGCGACGGATCCCTGACTGAACTGCACCTGGGCAGCAAGGTCCCCGCCGGCAGCGATGTCGTCACGGCCTCGGGCGCCACGGTTTCTCTTCAGGTTGAAAACAGCACACCCATTATCATCGGCGAGGGCCGCCAAGTCGCGCTGACCAGCGAAATGACCGGCACTCTGGATGACGCGTCCGAAGCGGCGGTAGCGCCGCCCACAGGCACCGACTCCGACCGATTGCTGGCCGCCCTGCGCGACGGCCGCGACCTGTTCGACGAACTCGATCCCACCGCCGCCGTCGTGGCTGGCGGTGGCGGCGGTGGCGGCAGCAGCTTTGTCCGCCTGGCCCGCCTTCTTGAAACCACCAGCCCGCTAGACCTGGCCTACTCGAATCCCGCTCGCGATGACGCAGTCTTGCCACGCATGTCCGGCATTCGTCCCGTCCCCGGCGACGAGGAGCCGCCCACGCCCGTCGGCGTCAATCACGCCCCCGCCGCGCGGGACGACGCAGGACACGGCAATCAAAACAGCCACGTGCGCGGCAACCTGCTCGCGAACGACGTAGACCCGGACGGCGATCCCCTGACGATAGCTTCAGTAGGCAGTCGGCC
>NZ_MTLG01000056.1 GCF_002192695.1 Achromobacter xylosoxidans | reverse complement strand
CCAGGCTGGAGGTGTCGGAAATGGCGGTGGAGACCGGGCCGTCGTTGGCGCCGGTGATTTCTACCGTAAGGGTGGCCGTGCTTGTACCGCCCTCGCCGTCGGAGACGGTGTAAGTGATCGAGCTGTAGGTCTTTTCGCCGGCGCCGAGGCGCTGGAATGCAGGGCCTGGGTCGAAGCGGTAGGAGCCATCGGCGTTCAGCGTGAACGTGCCGCCATGGGACCCCGCGATGGCGGCGCCCACGCTGGCCGCGTTGCCGTTGACTTGCGAGACGGTAAGCGCATCGCCATCTGGATCCCTGTCGTTTGCCAGCACGCCGTCCTGGGCACTGATGTCGAGGGCAGAGTCCTCGCTGGCTGCGTCCGAATCGCCAGCCGCGATGGGCGCGGGATTGGCGATGGTCCAGTCGAACTTCTGCGAAGTTGTTGCGCCAGAGGAATCCGTGGCGGT
>NZ_MTLG01000055.1 GCF_002192695.1 Achromobacter xylosoxidans | reverse complement strand
TCGCGGTTCAAAACTGTCTGAACTGCGAAGGAGCGAGACTATAGCACATATTTCCAGGCGTGTTGGAGCACGGCGGTTCTGGAATTCATGCAACAGCCAAACCTTGCCCTACCCTACATATAGTGGTGACGCTCTCGGCCACCCCATAGAGATAGTTGTCTCGTCCGCTTTGCCCTACGTTTACTATTCGCCTGTACGCCGTACCTTACTGGAGACGAACACGCTATGCCCCCAGCCATCGCCCTGAGCGAAGATATCCTGATCAATGTCACCCCCTTCGAAACCCGCGTTGCGCAGGTGGAACAAGGATCGGTACAGGAACTGCACGTAGAACGCAGCATCCAGCGGGGCCACGTCGGTAATATCTATCTGGGGCGGGTGGTGCGTGTGTTGCCCGGCATGCAGAGCGCCTTCGTCGATATCGGACTGGAGCGCGCGGCCTTCATCCATATTGCCGATCTGCGTGAGAACCGCGGCGAAAGAAGCCAGGGGCTCACCCCTACGCCGATCGAGAAGCTGCTGTTCGAGGGACAGACCATCATGGTCCAGGTGGTCAAGGATCCCCTGGGCACCAAGGGCGCGCGGCTTTCGACCCAGATCAGCATGGCGGGCCGCATGCTGGTTTACCTGCCCCACGACCCTCATATCGGCATTTCGCAGAAGATCGACGACGAATCCGAGCGCATCCAGCTGCGCGAGCGCCTGCAGGCCTTGATGCCCGCCGAGGAAAAAGGCGGCTTCATCGTCCGTACGCAGGCCGAAGGCGCCAATGACGAGGAGCTGACGGCCGATCTGGAGTATCTGCGCAAACTCTGGACCAGCGTCCAGGCGGCGGCCCGCACCCAGCCCGCCCCCGCCCTCTTGCATCAAGATCTGACCCTGGCGCAGCGTGTGCTGCGCGACATGGTGGGTCCGAACACCGGCACCATTCTCGTGGACTCCCGCACGACCAGCGCGGCAATGCTGGAATGGGCGCGCATCTATACGCCCTCGGTCGTGGGCCGCATCCAGCACTACAGCGGGGAGCGCCCCCTGTTCGACACTGCCAACGTGGACGACGAGATTGCACGGGCCCTGTCGCGCCGGGTGGATCTGAAATCGGGCGGCTACCTCATCATCGACCAGACCGAGGCGCTGACCACGGTCGACGTCAATACCGGCGGTTTCGTGGGTGGCCGCAATTTCGACGACACCATTTTCAAGACCAACCTGGAGGCGGCCCAGGCCATCGCGCGCCAACTGCGCCTGCGCAACCTGGGCGGCATCGTCATCCTGGACTTCATCGACATGGAGGAACAGGAGCACCGCGAAACGGTGCTGGCCGAACTGAAGAAGGCGCTCTCGCGCGACCGCACCCGCATGACGGTCAACGGCTTCACACAGCTGGGCCTGGTGGAGATGACGCGCAAGCGCACCCGCGATTCGCTGGCGCATCAGCTGTGCGAGCCCTGCCCCATGTGCGAGGCGCGCGGCAATGTGCGCACGCCGCGCACGGTCTGCTATGAAATCCTGCGCGAGATCCTACGCGAGGCGCGGCAATTCAATCCCAAGGAGTTCCGCATCCTCGCCTCGCAAGAGGTAGTCGACCTGTTCCTCGAAGAAGAAAGCCAGCACCTGGCGATGCTGGGTGACTTCGTGGGCAAGCGCATTTCGCTGGAGGTGGAAGGCGCTTACTCGCAAGAACAGTACGACATCATCCTGGTCTGACCTCAGGAAATCCTGTCCGTGGTCCCGACAAACTCCAAGGGGCAATAAAAGCCCCCATGGAACTGGGCCGCAATGGGATCCTCGGGGATGTTCTGGGCCAGGATTTCCGGGGCGAACACCTCGGAATCGTCCTGCGGCGCATAGCCCAGGAATTTCGCGTTGGAATTGTCCCAGCGGTTGCGCAGGTTGTTCGACACGCCGTAGACAACCGTGAAATGGTAGGACTCGTGCTCGACGCAGCGCGCCGCCAGTTGCGCCATGTCGCGATGGCTGAGCCAGGTCAGCAACTGCCTGGCCTCGCTCGGGCGGTCGGGCGTGCGGAACGTCCCGATCCGCAAGCAGGCGACTGACATGCCGTACTTGTCCGCATACATCCGGCCCAGGGCCTCGCCGAATACCTTCGATACGCCATACAGCGAATCCGGCCTGGGCTGGACGGTGTCGTCGAGGAATTTTTCCCGCCGGTGATAGCCGATGGCGTGGTTCGAGCTGGCGAAAACCACCCGGCGCACGTTCTGGCGCCGGGCCGCCTCGAATACGTTGTAGCAACCCTCGATATTCATGGGCAGGATTTTTTCCCAGACATCGGCGCCGGGTATACCGGCCAGATGGATGACGCAGTCGATCCCCTCCATGCAGCGCTCCAGGGACTCGATGTCCCGGACGTCCATCGTGCAGATTTCCTCGCCGGCTTGCGCCGGTTCCTGCGGCGCGATGTCGGCCAGGCGCAGCAAGGCATAGCGGCCGCGCAGCTGCGAGCGCAGGCAAAGGCCGATGTTGCCGGCCGCTCCGGTAATCAGCACGCGCAGGTTTTGGGGTTGGTTGAAGGGTGTCATCAATCTGTCCAGTTTCTCTTGAATATGAATGCGCCGGGGCCGATGCCGTTTGCGCCCCTTACTGCTTCTGCTTGGCCGCGATCAGCGCGTCATAGAGCGCCTGGCCATTGGGGGCTTCGCCGACCAGCTTTTTC
This sequence comes from Achromobacter xylosoxidans, assembly GCF_002192695.1. Taxonomy (GTDB): domain Bacteria; phylum Pseudomonadota; class Gammaproteobacteria; order Burkholderiales; family Burkholderiaceae_B; genus Achromobacter; species Achromobacter xylosoxidans_C. Next base: position 140,581 of record NZ_MTLG01000055.1, on the reverse strand, counting down.
ACGACGGGCCTGGTGGCCTGCACCAAAGAATCGAGATTGCTGGGGTAGACGATGGACACGCCCTTGGCCTGCATCGTTTTCATGCCCTCGTCGTAGACCTTCTTGTAATAGTCGCGCGCATAGGCCATGGCCTCGTCGGCGGACTCCTTGATCATTTTCTGTTCCGCGGGGGAAAAGCGGTCCCAGCGGTCCTTGGACATGAGCAGCAGCGCCGGATGGATATTGACGTGGGTCATGTTGAAGTACTTGGAGACTTCGATGAATTTGTCAGAGACGAACTGGTCCGGCGTCGTTTCGCCGCCATCGAGCACCTTCTGCTGCAGGGCCAGATACAGTTCCGAATAGGCCATGGGCGTGGCTTGCGCACCCAGGGCCTTGTAGCTTTCGACATAGCCCGGCGACTGGATGACGCGGATCTTCATGCCTTTGAGGTCTTCGGCCGAATTGACGGGCCGGTTGCCGAAGACATTGCGTTCGATCGCCGAAAACCAGCCCAGGCCGACCAGGCCGTACTTGGGCAGGACTTCCATGAATTTGTCGCCCGCCGGCCCGTTGAGGATCTGGTTGGCTTGCTCGACGCTGTCGAACAGGAACGGCGAGTCAAAGACCAGGAATTCCTTGACGATGCCGTTCAAGGTCGGCTGACCCGTGATGACCAGGTCGGTGGCGCCGGCCACGGCGCCTTGGATCATGGTCAGTTCGCCGCCCAGTTGCGAATGCGGGAACACGGAAATCGTGATTTTCCCGTTCGATTTCGCCTTCAGCACGTCGGCGAACTTCTGCGCCCCCACGTGAAACGGACTGTCCGTCGTGAGCGTGTGCCCCACATCCATGTTCAGGGCATGCGACGGCGCGGCAAACATGAGGGCGCTCAGGGCGCCGGCGCCAAACAGTTTCTTGAATAGCTTCACATCCATCTCCTCGATTTTCCAGCCCCCCGACAGGCGCTGCCGTCAGGCGGCCGGATTATTTTTTATAAGAAAAAAGTACTAATGGCGGGCACGTAAGAAATTATCAGGACATCAAGCACCAGCACGGCAAGGAAGATAACCAGGTACTTCGCCAACTGGTGCATTTTCAGCTGGGCAACTTCACACACCACGAACAGGTTCACGCCGACCGGAGGCGTCACCATGCCGACCGCCAGATTGGTGATGACGATCATGCCGAAGTGGATGGGATCGATGCCGAAAGCCAGGCTGATGGGCGCCAGGATGGGCACGATGATCAGGATCGCCGCCAATGCCTCGATGAACATGCCGACCAGGAACAGCATGACGTTCACCAGCAGCAGGAACACGATCGGATTGGTCGTGACCGACCCCAGCATGGCGGCGACCTGCTGCGGCACCTGGTTGATCGTCAGCAGGTACGCGAACACGGCGGCGAAGGCCACGATCAGCAGGATGATGGAAGACATCACCGCGGAGCGCGCGAAAATGCCGAGCAGATCCTTGACCGTTATTTCCTTGTAGACGAACAGCCCGAGCGCCAGCCCGTAAAGCACCGCGATGCAGGAGGCTTCGGTGGCGGTGAACAAGCCGCCGTAGATTCCCCCAAGGATGATGACCGGCATCATCAGCGCCAGCGTTGCATCCTTCAGGGCTACCATCACGCCTTTCAGCCAGCCGCCGAAGCTCACCGGGCTGACTTCGTCGAAGCCCTTGATGCGGGCAACCAGGCAGACCGTCAGGATCAGCGACACGGTGATCAGCAGCCCCGGCAGGATGCCCGCGAGAAACAGCGACCCGACCGATACGTTGGCCGTCAAGGCGTACACGATCATCGGGATCGACGGCGGAATGATCGCCCCCAGCTCGCCCGAGGATGCGGCAATGGAGGCCGCGAACGATCTCGGATAGCCCTTCTTTTCCATTTCCGGAATCAGCACGGAGCCGATCGCCGCGGTAGTGGCGGACGACGAACCGGAAACCGTCGCGAACAGCAGCGAGGTCAGCACCGCGACCGCGCCCAGGCCGCCCCGGATCCAGCCGACGAAGGCATTGGCCAGTTGCACCAGTCTGGTAGCCACGCCGCCCGAGGACATGAGATGCCCGGCCAGGATGAAGAACGGCACGGCCATCAGGCTGAACGAATCCAGCGACTGGAACGCCATCTGCGCCACGATGAGCAGCGACCGGTCGCCCGCCTGCAAGGCGAACGCGGCCGACATGCCCAGGGCGGTGACGATGGGCGCACCGATGATCAGGATCGCCGTAAATGACAAGAACAGAACCGGAATCACAGCGCCCCTCCTTCACTGTTTTGCATGGCGGCGGCAACTCGTTCCGCCTCGCCGCCCTGCTGCGATACTTCAACGCTCAGCAATTCCTTGATGACGTGCGTGAAGGTATTCAGACTCATGAGCACGCAGCCAATAAACATGAATATGTAGATGTATGCCATGGGCATTTCCATCGCCGGCGATGTCTGCCGCATGCCGAGTTCTATCAGCCTGATCGATTTCCAGGCCAAGAGCAGCGCAAGCATCAAGGTCAGGATATGCGCCACCACGCGCAGCCAGCGGGCGACCGACTCCGGCACCATGCCTATGAAGGCATCGACGCCGATCAACCGCAGGCGATAGGTCGCGACGGCGCCGCCGATGAAGACGCTTCCGACCATCATGAAGCGGCCCAGTTCTTCCGCCCAGGGCGTTGAAAAAGGAATACCCGTATAGGTGTAGAGCAGCCGTACGAATACAGAAATTGAAATAGCCAGGACCATTCCTATAAGAAAAAGTCCGGCGCACTTTTCAGCTGCGGCGTTTATCGAATCCATTATTCGCTGCAGCATTTGAAGCCTCTGGTGTGAGGCACAATGTCCGGCCATGCGGAGCCCTCCCTCTTTGTCTCATTTATTTATTCGCCGCCTTTTTGAGCCAGGCGTTCGATAGGCAATATACTCAGCGGCATGCGATTCGTAAAATTCAAATAACAGAACATTCTTTTCTAAAAAAACGATTGTTGAATCGTCCTGCCTTGAACCGGAGTTTCGATAATGTTGAGTGATCTCAAGCAGTTGCGCGCCTTCCTCACGATTGCGCGTCTGGGCAACTTCACCAGGACGGCTCACGAACTGAACATTTCGCAGTCGGCTTTGACCATACAGATCCAGCAGCTCGAGTCCCATCTGCGCACGCGGCTGTTCGATCGCAACCACCGCAGCGTCAGCCTGACGCCCCGGGGCCAGGAACTCTTTCCGCGGATCGAGAAGCTGGTGGCCGAGATCGAAGACCTGGTGACCCATGCCCGCGACACCAGCGATCGGGAACGGGGCACGGTAACCGTCGCCGTCCTGCCCTCGCTGGCCGCCGGCCTGCTGCCGCAGGCCATCCACAGGCTGAACCGCGACTACCCCCGCATTACCGTCTGTGTGCGGGATACGGTGGCCTCCCGGGTCAACGACATGACCCGTAGTGGCGAGGTCGACTTTGGAATAGGCAGCCCGATCAAACGCGATCAGGAATTGGTCTGGGAGCAGTTGGTGACCGACCGCTTCTGCGCCTATATGGCGCATGACTATCCTTGGGCCGCGCCGGACACGGTGACGCTGAAGGACTTGGCCGAGCATCCGTTGATATTGCCGGTGCGGGAGAGCAGCATCCGCACGCACATCGAAGCGGCGGCCGATAAATTGAAGATTTCGCTGCCGGCGGCGTATGAGGTGGTCTACAACTCGACCGTGCTGGCAATGGCGGCACAGGGACTGGGCGTGGCCATCCTGTCTGAATTGGCAGCCCGCGAAGGCGATACCAACCGTCTGCGTTGTGTTGCCATCAGCAGCCCGCCGCTATACCGGCACATCGGCATCCTGCGGCGCGCGGGCCGCTCGCTGTCCCGTTCCGCGGAGCTGCTGACCGCGGCATTGCGGGAAATAGCCGTCCAGGAATAAGGCGCGACGCGCGCACGCGTAACAGGTAGCCGTCGCGATTTCACTTCATTATGTGTGAATTGTGTTTCTTAACGATTCGATTGCAAACAATTCTGAAAGCGATGGCGATAAGGAGGACGACCCGATAAGCTGCGGGCGCCTTCAGGGTATACCCTGAACAATTATCTATTTCGCTTTTAGGAGTTCGATGCGATGAAGTCCCTATTCCGTCCGTTCCTGGTACTGGCCGCAGCGCTGCCGTTGATGCTGGCCGCTTGCGGCAACAAGGAACCCGAACAGCGTGCCGCGTTCACGCAGTTCCTGCAAACCCGTATCGTCGACAAGCCCGGCGTGCGCGTTCCGCAGTTGACGGACGAAGAGAAGAAGTCCTTCGGCGATTACGCGGCGCAGTATGCGGTGATCACGGACTTCAACGCGGGCATGGACGCTTCGGTGAAGCCCTTGTCCGGCATCATGCAGAAAGGCTCCATGCGTTCGCTGAACGACATCGTGACCCGCCGCGACGACCTCAAGACCGTGCAAGCCTCGCTCAATGAAATGGGCGCGGCGCTCAAGGAACAGCAAGCCCGGGCCGACGCCGCGCGCGCGCAGCTCAAGCAGCCGGAAGACCTGAAGGCGGTGTACGACAAGGCCTACGAGAAGACCGTCAGCCTGCCGGCCGACACCTTCCGCGACGTGCTGCCGCAACTGAACGCGACCTTTGACAGCAGCCTGAAGATCGCCGATTATGTTGCCGCGCATGCCGCGCAGATCGACATTTCCGGCCCCGTCGTCAAGGTCCAGGATCCCGCCGTGCAGGCCGAGCTGAACCAGCTGCTGCAGGACCTGAACGCGCAAGCCAAGAACGTGCAGCAGGCGCAGACGCGCATGCAGGCCGTCATGGTCGGACGCTAAGCCACGCAGTGCTGAAAAAAGCCCCGCCGCGCGATCAAGCGCGGCGGGGCTTTTTCATGCGGCGCCGGATCAGGTCCCGGCCACCGCCACGCGGTTGCGGCCGGACTCCTTGGCTTGGTAGACGGCCGCATCGGCCGCCTCCACCAGGCTGGCTACCGTATCGTCGGCCTGCGGCACCGCGGTCGCGACCCCGACGCTGATGGTGACGATCCCGGCAGCGGCGTCGGCGTGCGGCACTTTCAGGCCCGCAACGGCCCGCCGGATGCTCTCGGCAATCTCCGTGGCGCGTTGGCGGCTGGTATTGGGCAGCAGCACGACGAACTCCTCGCCGCCATAGCGCGCCGCCAGATCGCGCGGACGGCGGGCCTTTTTCTTGAGCGCGCGCGCCAACGCCACGAGCAGCTGGTCTCCCTGCTGATGGCCGTAGCGGTCGTTGTAGCGCTTGAAATGGTCCGCATCCAGGAACAGCAGCGATAGCGGCACGTGTTCACGGCGCGCATTCTGCCATTCGCGCTCCAGCGCCTCGTCGAAGGCGCGCCGGTTGGCCAGGCCGGTGAGTCCGTCCGTGTGCGCCTGTATCGCCAGCTGCGTCTCCACCGCCTTCCTCAGCGCCATCTCGCGCCTGAACAGCACGATCAGCGCCGCGACCGACAGCAGCAGCGCGGTGGTCACCAGGATGATGAAGAGCGCGCGGCGGTCCCAGGGCTCGAGCAGCTCGTCCACGTCCATGGCCACGTCGATGATGAGCGGCGTGTCCTCGATGCTGGCGAAGGTGTAGTAGCGGTTCACGCCATCTGGAGACAGCGCGCCGACGAACGAGCCTTCGCGGCGGATCAGGAATTGCTGGAAGTCCAGCGCCATGCCGATGTCGCTGCCCAGGTCGTTCAGGGAATACGGGGCGCGCAGCAGCACCAGGCCATCGTTGCGGAAGACGCTGATTTCGTCGCGCTCGCCGATCGACAGCGCCGCAAAGCGGTCGCGGAAATACGCCAGGCGCAGCGAACCGCCCACCACGCCGGCGAAGCTGCCGTCCGGATTGGACAGCCGCCGGCTGATGGCGATGCTCTCGTCGCCACCGCGCAGGCGGCTGCGGTATGGCTTGCTGACATACATGCCGACGTCGTCGGCATCGCGATGCACCTGGAAGAAATCCCGGTCGGCGAAACTCACATCCGGCGCGTCCAGGGCCCCGGAGTGGTAGCGGATGTTGCCGTCCTTATCCAGCACCACGACGGCGCCCAGGTATTCCGCGGTGGATGGCCGGTCGAACAGGAAGCGGTGCTGGGTTTCGGGCGCGAGCTTGTCCAGGCCCGGTTCCCGCAAACGTTCGGCCATGCCTTGCAGCGAGAGGTCATAGACATGCAGGGTGCGGCTGATATCCGCGGACAGGACGCCGGTGATGTTGCGCGCCGAGGCGTGAGCGGCGTCCCAGGTGGCGCGGCGGTCGATCCATAGCAGCGCGACCGCGGCCGCGCAGATGCCGATTGCGACGAGCACCGCCAGCGCATACAGCGCGCGATGCACAAACCCGCGGGACTTCAATACGGCGCTCCTACGCAGGGGACGTCGGGGGGACGCGGATCACGACGGCCAACATTTCTGCCGCTGATGATGCCGCCGCCAAACCCGCCACGCAAGATCCGGCCCTAAAAAAAAACCCCGTGCCGCCCACCTGGACGCTTGCTCAGGTCGCCGCGACCGCCGCAATGCGGAAGGGAAAGGCCTTGGCGCCTCTGGCCTTGTCGGTTTCGCGGTGCGCGCCGATGGACCATGCCGGGCCCGCTCCGCCCGTGTGCGACACCAGCTGGCGCATGGAACCCGCCGAAAATCCGCAGCGCAAGGCCGAGGCCTGCCGCCGCGCCAGTTCTACACCCACAGCGTGCGGCGTCGTGGAAATCCGATCCGATTGCAGCATGGCAGTCCCCCTGGCAAATGCTCGTCATGGATGAAGAGTCAGTGCGGATAAATCTACCTCAGCCATGAGTGCCTGCGCGTGAAATGATGCGAAAAGTAATGCAACGATATGGAAATAGTCGGTTACGCGGTCGGGCTGGCCGCGGCCCTCTCGGTTTCCCGGTCGGGCTGGTCGTTGCGGCCGTCCGGAGCGCTGGTCATATTGCCGTAAAGCAGCGAGCGGCCGGCGAACAGCCCGCCCGCCACCTCCAGGTCGAAGCGCTCGGTGTCGCGCCTGCGCACGTCCTGCACCACCTCGGCGGCCTCGTCGGCCGGCACGCCGACCACGCGCAGCGCGGCCTCGCCAAAGGCCAGCGCCGATTCCAGGGTTTCGCGCACCTGGTAGTCCACCCCTTCCTTGGCCAGCGCCAGCGAGTGAATGCGGTCATAGGCCCGCACCACCACCCGCACCAGCGGGAATTCGGCCTTGATCAGCTTGACCATGTGGTTGACCGCCTTGGGGTCGTCGATGCAGATCAGGATGACGCAGGCATTCTCCGCGCCGGCGGTGCGCAGCATGTCGATGCGGGTGCCATCGCCGTAATAGACCTTGACGCCCCATTTGGCGGCCGCCCGGATGGCGTCGGTGTCGGTATCCAATATGGAGACCGTCAGGCCGCGCGCCAGCATCGCCTGGGTCACGATCTGCCCGAAGCGTCCGAAGCCCACGATGAGGGCGCAGCCTTCCAGGTCCTTGGCCACGTCCACGTCTTCCATCGAAGGCGCAGGCTTGGGCAGGAGCCAGCGCAGCGCCAGCACGCACAACGGCGTGAGCGCCATGGAAATGATGACGACCGCGGTCAGCACGGCGCCGGTATGCGCATCGAAGATACCGGCGGCGGCGGCCGCGCCATACAGCACGAAGGCGAATTCACCGCCCTGGGCGAGCAAGGCCGCACGGGTCATGGCCTCGGCGTGGGAAGCCCGCAGCACCCGCGCCACCACGTAGACGCCCACCGACTTCACCAGCATGAACACCACCACTGCGGCCAGGATCAGCGGCCATTCGCGGGCCACCGCCGACAGGTCCAGCGACATGCCCACGCCCAGGAAGAACAGGCCCAGGAGTATGCCGCGGAACGGCTCGACTTCGGCCTCGAGCTGGTGGCGGAAGGTGGACTCGGACAGCAGCACGCCCGCCAGGAAGGCCCCCATGGCCATGGACAGCCCGCCCAGCTCCATCAGCAGCGCCGCCCCCAGCACCACCAGCAGGGCGGCCGCCGTCATGACCTCGCGCGCGTGCGCGGCGGCCAGCAGGCGGAACAGCGGGTTGAGCAGCCAGCGGCCGGCGGCCAGCAGCGCCAGGATGCAGGCCACTGCGATGGCGGATTGGGTCCAGGGATCGCCATGGCTGGCGTTGTCGGCCGGCGCCAGCAGGGTCGCCAGCGCCAGCAGCGGCACGATGGCCAGGTCTTCCAGCAGCAGGATGGAGACGATGCGCTGGCCCTGCGCGCTGGCGGTGTCGCCGCGCTCGGCCAGGATCTGCATGACGATGGCGGTGGACGACAGCACGAAGCCCATGGCGGCCATGAAAGCCGCCGGGCCCGACAGCCCGGCCAGCAGGCCCACCACCGTCAGCAATCCGCCGCAGGCCAGCACCTGGGCGACGCCCAGGCCGAAGATCTCGCCGCGCAGCTTCCACAAACGGGAGGGCTGCATCTCCAGGCCGATGATGAACAGGAACATCACCACGCCCAGTTCGGCCACGTGCAGGATGGATTTGGGATCGGAGAACAAGCCCAGGCCAAAGGGGCCGATCACCAGGCCGGCGGCCAGGTATCCCAGGACGGATCCCAGCCCCAGCCGCTTGAACAGCGGAACCGCGACGACCGCAGCCCCCAGCAGGACGACGACATTGACTAGCTGATTGCCTTCGGCAGGCAGGGACATGGGGCGCTCCAGATGCACGGCGGACCAAAGCGCCTGGCGGCGCCGCCCCGCCCGCAGCGGGCGGGGGCCGGGCCTGCCGGCAGGCCCGGCTCCATTTTCCGGCAATCCGGGCTCTTGGCAATCCGGAAATGCGACAGGAAAAAACAGCAGCGCGGCCGCGCGGGCTGGATCAATCGTCGCGGAATTGCATCTTGTAGAGCGAGGCGTACAGGCCGTTGGCGGCCAGCAGCTCGGCGTGGGGACCCTGTTCGACGATCTTGCCCGCGTCCAGCACGATGATGCGGTCGGCGTTCTGCACCGTGGACAGGCGGTGGGCGATGACCAGCGTGGTGCGGCCCTTCATCAGGCGTTCCAGCGAGGCCTGGACCTGGCGCTCGGATTCGTTGTCGAGCGCGGACGTGGCCTCGTCCAGGATCAGGATGGGCGCGTTCTTGATCAGCGCGCGGGCGATCGCCAGGCGCTGGCGCTGGCCGCCGGACAGGCGCGCCGCGTTTTCGCCCACCGGGGTGTTCAGGCCCTGCGGCAACCCTTCGACGAACTCCAGCAGATTGGCCGCCGCCAGCGCGTCGCGCACCTTCTGTTCGCTGGACTTGCCCAGCGCGCCGTAGCCCACGTTGGCCGCGATGGTGTCGTCGAACAGCACCACGTCCTGGCTGACCAGCGACAGGTGCGAACGCAGGCTGCGCAACGTCAGTTCGTCGATCGGCGTGTCGTCCACCAGGATGGAGCCGCTGTCGGCCAGCACGAAGCGCGGCAGCATGTTGACCAGGGTGGTCTTGCCGCTGCCCGACCGCCCCACCAGGGCCACGGTCTGGCCGGGCTCCACGGTGAAGGAAATATCGTTGACCGTGTCGCGCTCGGCATCGGGGAAGCGGTGCTTGACGCTGCGGAATTCCACCTTGCCGCGCACAGGTTCGGCCAGTTCCTTGGTGCCGGTATCGTTTTCGGGCTTCTGGTCGATCAGCGTGAACACGCTTTCCGCCGACACCAGCATCTTCTGCATGCGGGCGGCGACGTTGGTCAGGCGCTTGATCGGGTCGAAGATCTGGGCCAGTGCCGCCATGAAGGAGGCGAAGCTGCCCACGGTCAGGGCGCCATGGTTGGCCTGGCTGAGCGCCACGGCGATGACCGCGCCGACCGAAATGGAAATGCAGACCTGGGTCAGCGGCGTCAGGGCGGCGTCGGCCGTGGCCGTGCGCATGGCGAAGCGGCGCAGGCGGCGGCTGACGAAATCGAAGCGGCCACGCTCGACTTCGTAGCCGTCGAACAGCTTGATGACGCGCTGGCCGTCGATGCCTTCGCCGACCACGCGGGTCAGCTCGGCGTTCATGTTGACGGTTTCGCGGTTGATTCGGCGCAGGCGCTTGATGAAGAAGCGCGAGATCAGCACCGACACGGGCAGCATGATCAGGATGATCAGCGTCAGCACCCAGGACATGTACAGCAGCACGCAGATCAGGGCGACGACCACCAGGGTTTCGCGCACCAGCACGGTGATGACGTCGGTGGCGTAGCCGGTGACGTTGCCCGCGTCGATGGTGAAGCGGTTGAGCAGGCGGCCGGTGTCGCCTTGCTTGAAGTCGGCGTCGGGCAGGCCCAGGAGGCGCTCGAACATGTCGCGGCGCATGCCCAGCAGCACGTTGTTGGCCACCCAGGCCAGCAGGTAGTCGCTGAAGAAGTTGCAGATGCCGCGCAGCAGGATCAGGCCGACCACCGCCAGCGGCAAGGCCCAGACGTAGTACGGCTTGGCGCCCGAAAAACCGCCGTCCAGCAACGGCTTCATGATGACTGCCAGCACCGGTTGCGTGGCGGCCGCGCCGGCCATCAGCAGGACGGCAAGCAACAATCCCTTCCAGTAGGAGCCCACGCGGCTGTAGATCCGACTCCAGAGTTCAGCTTTGACGGGTTGGGAACTCGCGGGCGCGTTGCGTGCGGCAGAATTCAAAGGGATCACTCGCTTTTATACAATTGTGGCGAGAATTGTACCGGCTGCGCGACAAGTCGCCGTCCGGGCCATGTCCTTTCAGCCCTAACGCGCCCAGCGCCCTTCCATGTCCGATATCAGCTGCTTGTACGTCCGGTTACCCAATTGGGTGGGCGATGTTTGCATGAGCCTGCCGAGCCTGCGCGCCTTGCACGCCAGCGGCCTGCCCCTGGTGATCTGCGCCCGGCCCTGGGCCCGCGACCTGCTCGACGGCGTGGCCAAGCAGGATTTCATCCCCATGCGCGGCAAGGTCGGGCCGGACCGGGCGGCGGTCAGCGCCCACCGGCGCAGCCTGGGCGCCCAGGGGCGCCGCGCCCGCGGATTGCTGCTGCCGGACTCGCTGTCCAGCGCGCTGGTGTTCCGGCTGGCGGGGCTGCCCTCGGCCGGCTATCGCGACGACGGCCGCAGCTTCCTGTTGCGCTGGCCCTATTCCAAACCCAGCGACTCGCTGCACGCGGTGCAGTCCTGGCATCACCTGACCCGCGAGGCCCTGACCCGCTGGGGCCTGCCCAGCGGCCCCGCCGAGCCCGGCCCGACCCTGGACCTGCCCTTGACGCCCGCACACCAGGGCGCCGCGGACCTGGCGCTTGAAGCCGCCGGGCTGGCGGGCCAGCGTTTCGTCCTGATCGCGCCGACGGCCACGGGCCTGCACAAGGGCAAGATCAAGGTCTGGCCCGGATTCGATACACTTACCCGCGCCCTGCAGGCCCGCGGCCATACCGTGGTAATGTGCCCCCCTCCGGCCGAAACCGAGGAGGCGCGGCGCAATGCCCCCACGGCGCTCCTGCTGCCGCCCCTGTCCCTGGGCGCGTTCGCGGCGCTGACGGCGCGGGCGGCGCTGGTGATTTGTAACGATTCCGGCGTCTCGCACGTGGCCGCTGCCGCCAACGCCAGGGAGCTGACCCTGTTCGGCGTAACGCGTCCAGGACGCACCGGCCCATGGTCGCCGCGCGCCGTCTGCGTAGGCTCGGAGCACGCATGGCCGTCCGTCGAGGAAGTTGAGCAGCAGGCCAACCTCCTGCTGGACGAGACGCAGTAATCAGGATTGTTTCGAAATGACCTTGTCCAGCTATCTCACGAATCTGATCATTCCTTACAACTTGTGCCTGACCCTGGTCGTCATCGGACTGGTGCTGGGCTTGTTCCGGCTGCGCAAGACCGGCGGCGCCCTCATCGTCGCAGGCTTGCTGTGGGCGCTGGCCTGGTCGCTGCCCATCACCTCGCTGTGGCTGGGCGGCGCGCTGGAATCCCGCTATCCGCACTTGGCGCCTGCGGAGTCCCCCACGGCCGATGCCATCGTCGTGCTTGGCGGCAATACCGCCAACGGCCGCGCCAACTGGTTCCTGCCCTACGACAAGGACACGGCGGTGGTGCGCGTCGACACCGCAGCCCAGCTGTACCTGGCGGGCCGCGCGCCCAAGGTGCTGCTATCGGGCGGCGCGCTGGAAGGCGACGTCAGCGAAGCCCGCGGCATGGCGCACGCCATCCGCCAGCAAGGCGTGCCGGAAACGGCGCTGATCCTGGAAAACTCCAGCCGTACCACTTACGAGAACGCCGCCCTGACCGAAGACCAGCTCAAGGCTCGCGGCATCGGCAAGATACTGCTGGTGACTTCCGCGCTGCACATGCCGCGCGCGATGGCGGCCTTTTCCAAACAGGGCGTCGAGGCCATCGCCGCCCCGGCGGCGCCGCAAATCGTGGCGCCCGCGGACGGATCGCTGACGCTGTGGCTCCCGGACCAGCGCACGTTCGACGCAAGCCGCTCCATCATCAAGGAATACGCCGGCCTGTTCGTCTATTGGCTGCGCGGATGGGTTTGATGTCGACGCCCGCGGCCGCGCTGGAATGCCGGCCCGGCTGCGGCGCCTGTTGCATCGCGCCGTCGATCACCCGGCCGATACCCGGCATGCCGCGGGGCAAGCCCGCCGGCGTGCCCTGTATCCAGCTGCTGCCGGACATGCGTTGCGCGATTTTCGGCCAGCCCTCGCGTCCGGATTTCTGCGGCGGGCTGCAGCCCCAGGCCGAGATGTGCGGCACCGACCGCGAACATGCCATCCGCTGGCTGGGCGAACTGGAACAGGCGACCGCCCCCGGCCATTGAAGCCGTGGCGCCGCCGTCCGTCTCTCAGGCTCGCTCTTGCAGCACCTGGTCGTACAGCGCCTCGTAGCGCGCCGCCACCGTTTCCCAGCTTTGCTCGCGGGCGATCTCGAGACCGCGTTCGGCCAGGGCCGCCCGCAAGCCGGGTTCCGAGCCCAGCCGCTCCAGCGCCTGCGCCAGTTGGGCGCCGTCGCGTGGATCCTGCAGGATGAGCGCATCCTTGCCCGCCGACAGGTACTGGGCGAAGCCGCAGTAAGCGGGCGAACTCACCACCACGGGCAGTCCGTGCGACATGGCTTCCAGCGGCGCCATGCCGTAGCTGTCGTTCAGCGTCGGGTGCGCGTAGATGTCGGCGGCGCTGAAGTAGCGGGCGACATCGGGCGTGGGATCGATCAGGGTGACGCGGCTGGCGACGGCGCCGGCCGCGCGCACGCGTTCGCGGGTAGGTTCGTCCGCGCCCACGACCAGCAGCCGGTACTGAGGCGGCAATTGCGCCAACGCGTCCAATAGCGCCGGCAACCCCTTGCGCAAGGGGTTGCGGGCGACCAGCAGACAGCCGATGGTGCCCGCGTCCCAGCCCAGGCTAGCGCGGGTGGCCTCGCGGCCTTCCATTTGCGCCGCGGTCGGCAGCTTGACCCCCGGCGCGATGATGTCCACCGGCAGCTGCGGACCATAGCTGCGGTGCAGCTGGTCCATGATGAGTCCCGACACCGCCACCACGCGCCGCGCCGGCGCCTGGCGCACGCGCAGCTTTTCCAGCAGCAGATAGGTGGCCAGGCGCGGGCTGAGCCAGGCCGTCAGGCGCTGCAGCGGCTTGACGCGGGTCAGCCGGTTGTAGCGCACCGGCGTCACATGCATGACCTGGATTTCGCCCGCCCAGCCGTTCATGTGGGAATGCACGATGTCATAGCGGCCGCGGGTCAGGCGGTCGGCGCGCCAGGCGAAGTACAGCACGCGCATCCAGCTGGGCAGCCAGCCGGGAAACCGCACGGGCAGGAAGGGAAACGGCAGGTCGCTGTCGAAGTCGCGCGCCACGATGGAGACGTCGTGGCGCTGTCCGAGCACCCGCATCAGTTCCACGCCATAGGCTTCGGCGCCGCCAAAGCGATTGCCGAAGCGGTCGACCAGCAGCGCGATGCGCAGCCGCCGCTCAGCCGCGCCGGCGGGAGTCTTCATACCGGGTCAGGCACTTCTGCAGGAAACGGATGATGTTGGTGGAACGCGAGACCGTGACCCGCGGCAAGCCGTAGGGGTCGTCCGAAGCCGCCGCCAGGCCGCGCTGGGTCAGCGTGGCGTTGTCGTAGCCGGCCTCGCGCGCCATGGCGCGGTGTTCGGGGCCATGGTCGCCGTAGGGATAGCAGAAGGCGGTGACCGGCGCGCCCAGCGCCTGCTCCAGTTCATCCTTGGACTGGACGATCTGGCGCCGCGCCTCGTCGGGCGACATCTGGGGCAGGTGCACGTGGTCCAGCGTGTGCGAACCGACTTCGTTGCCGGCCTGGGCCCATTCCCGCATTTCGTTCACGGTCATCAGCGCCGAAAACGGAATGCCTTTTTCCAGGTCCCATACGTTGCCGCCATCAAACTGGCGCGCCACGAAATAGTTGGTGGCGGTAAAGCCCAGTTCGCTCAGCACCGGCATGGCGTTGTGATGCACGTTGCGGTAGCCGTCGTCGAACGTGATGCCGAATACCTTGCCCTGGCGTTCGCCGCGGACATAGGGCATGACGTCGCGCATGGACAGGCCGCGATAGCCCAGCCTGCGCATCCAGCGCATCTGCCGGGCAAAGCTGTCGGGGTGCACCGTCAGCCCGCGAAACGGCGTGCCCTTGGGATTGGGTTCGCCGATCTGGTGGTACATGAGTATGGGGATAGACATAGGGACGGATTATAAAGCCCGGTCCTATCCCAGCGTGCGTCGGTATACGTCCAGTGTGGCGGCGGCGAAACGGTCCAGGTTGAAATCCCGCAGGCTGGTTTCCCTGGCCTGGGCGCCCATGGCGCGCACGGCGTCGGGATGGTCCAGCATGAAACGCAGCTTGGCGGTGATGGCGGGCACGTCGCGCGCGGGCACGATCCAGCCGTCGACGCCATCGGTGACATTCTCGGGCAGGCCGCCGGCGTCGCTGACCAGCGCGGGCAGTCCCAGGCCCATGATCTCGCGGCAGGCGAACGACAGGGCTTCACGGTAGGACAGCACGAAGCCGGCATGGCAGGAGGCCAGCGCCGCCCGCACGTCGTCGAGCAGCCCGGGAAAGCGGACCTGGTCGATCATGCCCAGTTCGCGCACCCGCGCCAGCTTGGCTTCGTTGGGCGGATCGCCCGCCACCATCAGCAGGACGCGCGCGCGGTCCTCGGGCGGCAAGGCGGCGACGGCCGCCACCAGGTCGAGCCAGCCCTTGTCGTAGTCGGTGCCGCCGGCGCTGCCCAGCAGCAGCTTGCCCTGCCAGTCGGGCCCGAAGAAGATGGCGCGCAGCTTGTCCAGGCTTTCCGGCGGCGGCGGCGCGAAGAAGTTCGTGTCGATGCCGTGGCGGATGGTGGTGATGGGACGCTTGCCGTAGGGCGACTGCTGCATCAGGCCGTGGACGTAGTCGCTGACCGCGATGGCGTGGTCGGTCGCCAGCGCCACCCGCAACTGATGGCCGAAGCTCGTCAGCGGATGGTCGTTGTGCTTGGTGAAGACGATGCGCGGACGGCCGCGCATGCCCAGCGTGGCCAGCATGACCTGCTTGTGGTCGGCCGAGCCGTTGGCATGGATGATGTCGAAGCCGCCGGCCTTGATCAGCCGGCGCAGCCGCGCGCGGTCCTTGAACCAGGACGAAGGCCGCGTGGTGTATTGCATGTCCTCCACCGCCACGCCCGGAATCGCCTTGGCGTAGCGGTACAGGCGGCTGGTGGCCGGCGCCGCGATCGTGATCTGGTGGTCCTTGGACAGGGCCTTGGCCAGATTGATGATGTAGGTGACGTGCCCCCCGCCATTGCCGGCGTGGAAGTTGGTGTAGAGGATCTTCACTTCTTCTTCTCGGCCAGGAACATCAGCTTCGAATAGCGGAAGAAGCTGCCGGCCGAGGCCACGACCGCCAGCACCAGGCCGTGCTTGCCGTCGAGGAAGCCGCGCCGGATCAGGTAGATCCGCACAAAGGTCCAGAAGCCATGGCCCAGCGCGCCGAAGATCGAGGTGCGCCGGCCCTTCGCGTACATCATGGCGGCGGCGTCGGACGAATAGCGGTTGACCTTGGTGATCAGCGCATCCAGGTTGTCGTAGGGATAGTGGTGGAAATAGCCGCGCATCTGCAGCGGCTTGCCGTTGGCCGGCACCACGCGCTCATGCACGGCCACGTCGTTGAACCGCGCCGTGCCGCGCCTGAACAGGCGCAGCACGTAATCGGGCCACCAGCCGCTGTGGCGGATGTCGCGGCCGCAGAAATTCGACAGGCGCGCGATCTCGTAGGCGTCGGCGCGCGGCGCGCGCAGCGCTTCCTGGATTTCCTGGGCCAGTTCCGGCGTGACGCGCTCGTCGGCGTCGATGGACAGCACCCAGTCGCCCGTCGCCAGATCCAGCGCGCGGTTCTTCTGCGGGCCGAAGCCAGGCCAGTCCGGGGTCACTTCCACCCGGGCGCCCAGGGCACGCGCGACTTCCACGGTGCCGTCGGTGCTGCCCGAGTCCACCACGATGAACTCGTCGGCGAAGGCCACGGACTTGATGCAGGCGGCGATGTTCGCCACTTCGTTCTTGGTGATGATGATGACAGATAGCTTCATCCGCGATTCCTGAGACGCTTTTTCCAGGCTTTCCAGGCATGAAAGCGCGGCCCCCAGAAGGGATCGCGCGACAGCCAGATGCGCCGGTTCAGCCAGGAGCCGCCCTGGTTGCGCACCGCGAAACGATAAATGTGTTCGGGATCCGCGCCGGGGGTGTTCTGGCCGAAAGGGTCGGTAGTGTACAAGTGCCGGAATCCGGCCGCCCGCGCCGCGGCCACGTAGTCCGCGTCGAAATAGCCTTGCGGCCAGCAGAGATGGTCGCTGGCGGAGCCGAGGCGGCTTGTCAGCGTGTCGCGCGACTCCTGCAATTCCTGGGCGATATGGCCGCGCTTGGCGTCAACGTCGGCGCCGCAGACCTTGTCCCAGCGCGTATGGGTGTGCGTGTGGGAATGGAACTCGAAGGTGCCCGCCGCCTGCATGGCCTCGATCTCGCTCCAGCGCAGCATGGCCTCGTCGGTCCGGCCGGCCGCCACCAGCTGCTTGCAGGCGTCGTGGTCGGGCGTGGCGGGCAAGGGGCCGCCCTGGCCGGCATGCGGACGCACCGGCCCGTCGCCGATCCAGCCGGTGATGGTGAACAGCACGGCGCGCATGCCGTGGCGCGCCAACACCGGATGCGCATGCACCCAGTTGTTCAGGTAGCCGTCGTCGAAGGTGATCAGCACCGAGCGCTCGGGCGCGGCCCCGCCGGCCAGGTAGGCCGCGAACTGATCGGCGGACAACGATTGGTAGCCAGCCCGGGCCAGGCGCGAGATCTGCGCCTCGAACACCTCCGGCGTCGCGGCGATCATGCCGCCGGCCGGCGTGACGTGGTGATACATCAGCACCGGGACATTGGGCGCATTCATCCCGCGCGCTCCGCCAGCCATTTGGCATAGACGGCCTCGGTGGTTTCCGCCAGGCGGGCGGGCGAGAACACGCCCTCTTCCCAGACCATCTTGCGGCCGGCTTCGCCCATGCGCCGCCGCAGATCGGCGTCGTCGATCAGGCGCACCAGCGCGGCGGTGAGCGCCTCGGGATCCTTGGGCGGCACCAGGATGCCGGTCTCGCCATCGCGGAACATCTCGGACACCCCGCCCACGTCCGTGCCGACCACGGGCAGGCCGCTGGCCTGCGCCTCGACATAGACGGTGCCGGACGCTTCCTGCTGCGTGGCGAGGGCGAACAGATCGAAACCCGCCAGCAGATTGGGCACGTCGCGCCGCATGCCCATCAGATGGATGCGGTCCTGCAGCCCCAGCTCGGCCACATAGGCCTGGGTCTGCTCGAACACCGGCGAACCGCCGCCGACGAACACCAGGTGCAGCTTGGGCCGGCTGGCCATCAGCGGCGCGATCGCGTCGATCAGGTCCTTGTGGCCCTTGGTGGCGCGCATGACGGCCACGCAGCCGACCACGATGTCGTCGTCGGCCAGGCCAAGTTCCTCGCGCAGCGTGGAGCGTTCCACGGGCGGCGGCAGCACGATGGGCGAATAGACGGTGGCCACCTTGCCGGCAGGCACGCCGCGGTCGATGAGATGCTGGCGCACATGGTCACTGACCGTCGTGACCCTGTGCGGCAAACAGGTGTAGGACCACAGCGATCCCACCTTGTTGGACAGATGGCGGGTCCGCACGATGAGCGGCGTCCCCGCCAGCCGGCCCGCGGCAGCGGCTATGACCGTGTCGCGCCGGCTGTGGGTATTGAGCACGTCGAAGCGGCCTTCACGCAGGATGCCGCGGATGGTGGCGATGCCCTTCAGGTAATTCACCGCGCCATCCATTTCCAGGGTGTGCACGGGAAAGCCGGCATCCGACAGGCGTTCGGCCAAGAGCGCCTTGGGCTGGCAGATGGCTTCCATGTGATGGCCGCGCGCGCGCATGGCGGTCATCTCCTTGAAGATCCGGCCTTCCTGGCCGCCAAAGCTGGTTGCGGCTTCCGAGTGAACGATACGCATAGGCATCAATAGGTGACCTCCACGCCATCCGGCTTGGTCCAGTCGTTCAGGTTGGCAAGCAGCGTGTCGGCCATGCGGACGCGCCACTCCTCGCCCAGACGGACCGTGCACAGGAAATTATTCTTGGTATAGACGATATCGACCGGCACGCCGGGAATGCCGTTCTCCGGTTCGGCCCGGAACGGATTCAGCATCTGCCGCAGGCGGGCGGCGTCGGCGCTGCCGTTGAGCTTGACGCGCAGGGACTTGGCGCGGGCTTCGCGCGCCAGCTGCAAATCGTAGAGCTGTTCCGCGACGATGCGCATGCCGCCGGAGTAGTCGTCGTTGCTGACCTTGCCCTGGACGATGACGAGCTGGTCCTCGCGCAGGCGGTTGCGGTGCTTCTCGTAGAGCTCGTTGAAGACCGAGATTTCCACCTGCGCGGTGCCGTCATCCAGCACCGCGAAGACCATCTTGCCGCGGCGGGTCATCATGACGCGCACGCTGGCCAGCACGCCGCACATCCATTGCAGGTCGCGCTGCGGTTCGACCCGCACCAGCTGCATCGGCACGATGCGGCGCACTTCGTCGCGCCAGGCGTCGAACAGGTGGCCGCTGTAGTAATAGCCCAGCGCGGACTTTTCTTCCGTCAGTTTCTTGTGCAGGTCCCAGGGCGCGACCTTGGCCAGTTCGCCGGCCACCACGTCGCCGCTGTCGTCGCCGAAGAGCGAGGCCTGGTTGGCGCTGCGGGCCGCCTGCTCGGCGGCTTCCATGGCGGTGGGCACCGAAGCCAGCATCGCCGCCCGGTTGGGCTCGATGGTGTCGAAGGCGCCGGCCTTGATCAGGGCTTCGATGGTGCGGCGGTTGACCGCCTGCTTGCTGACGCGGCGGCAGAAGTCGAACAGGTTCAGGAAGGGGCCGCCTTCCTTGCGCGCGCGCAGGATGTCCTCGACCGCGCCCTGCCCCGTGCCCTTGACCGCACCCAGGCCGTAGCGCATGGTGCGCGGCGGCCTGCCCTTTTCAGTGTGCTTGTCGGCGACCGGCTCGAAGCGGTAGCCCGAGAAGTTGACGTCCGGGGGCAGCACCTCGACGCCGTTGTCCTGGGCGTCGCGGCAGAAGATCTGGACCTTGTCGGTGTCGTCCATGTCCGAGGACATGGTCGCGGCCAGGAATTCGGTCGGATGGTAGGCCTTGAGCCAGGCCGTCTGGTACGAGATCAGCGCGTACGCGGCCGAGTGCGACTTGTTGAAGCCGTAGCCCGCGAACTTCTCCATCAGGTCGAACAGCTTGACCGCCAAGTCCGGGTCGTGGCCCTTTTCCTTGGCGCCCTGCTCGAACAGTTCCCGGTGCTTGGCCATTTCCTCGGGCTTTTTCTTGCCCATGGCACGGCGCAGCAGGTCGGCGCCGCCCAGCGAGTAGCCGCCGATGATCTGCGAGATCAGCATCACCTGTTCCTGGTAGACGATGACCCCGTAGGTGCTCTTGAGGGTGTTCTCCAGGTCGTCGTGGAAATAATCCACCGCGGCGCGGCCGTGCTTGCGGTTGACGAAGTCGTCCACCATGCCCGATTCCAGCGGCCCCGGACGGTACAGGGCCAGCATGGCGATGATGTCTTCGAAGGTGTTGGGCCGCAGCTTCTTCAGCAGCTCCTTCATGCCGCGCGATTCCAGCTGGAACACCGCGGTCGTGTTGGCGTCGCACAGGATCTTGTAGGCGGCCGGATCGTCCAGCGCCAGGGCCATGACGTCGAAGTCGCGCTTGTCCTCGTTGAACTGGCGCACGTAGCGCACCGCCCAGTCCAGGATGGTCAGGTTGCGCAGGCCCAGGAAGTCGAACTTCACCAGGCCGGCGGCCTCGACGTCGTCCTTGTCGAACTGCGAGACCGCGCTGTTCTCCTGGCCGGGCTGGCAATACAGCGGGCAGAAGTCCGTCAGCTTGCCCGGCGCGATCAGCACGCCGCCGGCGTGCATGCCGATGTTGCGGGTCAGGCCTTCCAGCGGCTTGGCCAGATCCACCAGCGCGCGTACTTCTTCTTCCTGTTCGTAGCGGTCCTTGAAGGCCGGTTCGTCCTTCAGGGTGCGTTCGAGAGTCCAGGGATCCATCGGGTTGAACGGGATCAGCTTGGACAGGCCGTCACAGAACATGTAGGGCATGTCCAGCACCCGGCCCGCGTCGCGCACGACCGCCTTGGCGCCCAGCGTGCCGAAGGTGGCGATCTGGCTCACGGCGGCGCGGCCGTACTTTTCCTTGACGTAGTCGATGACCCGTTCGCGGTTGTCCTGGCAGAAGTCGATATCGAAGTCGGGCATGGACACCCGCTCCGGATTCAGGAAGCGCTCGAACAGCAAGTCGTAGCGGATCGGATCCAGGTCGGTAATGCCCAGGGCATAGGCCACCAGCGAGCCCGCGCCCGAACCCCGGCCCGGCCCCACCGGCACGCCGTTGTTCTTGCCCCAGTTGATGAAGTCCTGCACGATCAGGAAGTAGCCGGGGAAGCCCATCTGGATGATGGTCTTGCATTCCCAGCGCAGGCGTTCGTAGTACTGCTCGCGCTTGGAGGCGCGTTCGGCGGCGTCCGGGAACAGGAACTCCATGCGCTTTTCCAGGCCCTCTTCCGACAGCTGGACCAGGTAGTCGTCCAGACCCACGCCTTCCGGCGTGGGGAAGTTGGGCAGGCGCGGCTTGCCCAGCACCAGGCTGAGGTTGCAGCGCTTGGCGATTTCCACCGTGTTGGCCAGCGCCGAGGGCACATCAGCGAAGCGCCGCGCCATTTCCTCGGAGCTGAGCAGGTACTGCTCCTTGCTGAACCGGCGCACGCGGCGCGGGTTGGCCAGGATTTCGCCTTCGGCGATGCAGACCCGGGCCTCGTGCGCCTGGAATTCGAATTCGTCCAGGAACTGCACCGGATGCGTCGCCACCACCGGCAGGCCGGCCTCGCTCGCCAGGCGCATGGCGGCCTGGGTATAGGCTTCGTCGCCGTCCATGCCGGCGCGCTGCAACTCGATGTAGTAGCTGCCCGGGAACAGGTGCGCCCACTGGCGCGCCAGCGCCAGCGCCGACACGGCGTTGCCGGCGTCCAGCGCCTGGCCCACGTCGCCGCCGCGCCCGCCCGACAGGGCGATCAGGCCTTCCTGCCCCTGCAGCCATTCGCGGCGGATCTCCGCGCGGCCCTTGCCCTGGTTCGTCAGGAAGGCCTTGGACAGCAATTCGCAGAGATTGAGATAGCCCTGGTGGTTGCGCACCAGCAGCAGCAGGCGGAACGGCTTGCCGGGATCGTCATCGTTGGACAGCCAGACATCGCAGCCGGCGATGGGCTTGATGCCGGCGCCGCGCGCGCCCTTGTAGAACTTGATCAGGCCGAACAGGTTCGACAGATCCGTCAAGGCGACTGCGGGCTGGCCCAGCTTGGCCACGCGCTTGATGAGGTCGGGGATGCGCACAAGGCCGTCCACGACCGAAAATTCGGAGTGTACGCGCAGGTGAACAAATGGGGACGGGGTTGTTACGGCTTCTTCGGACATAAAGGGAATTGTACCTAGTCAACGCGGTCCAAGCCGAGGCCCCTGCGCTTGCGCAATGGACCACGCGGGCGCCTGTGTAACAATACACGTTGCACGTCATCCTTCATTGTTGACATGAGATTTACGCACGAGATTCACCTATGAAATGGCTAATTCCCGGGATCTGGCTCAGCGCCATCCTGTTTGCGCACTTCCGCGGCCGCGTCAAGCTGCCGCTGGGCCGGCAACTGCTGGACCATTCGGTGTTGCTCGCCCCTGTCAACGCCTTCATGGTGCTGACCTCGCGGGTTCCCACCACGCCCTACCTGACCACGAGCGAAATCGCCGAGCTCAAGGTGCTGGACGACAACTGGGAAACGATCCGCGAAGAAGCCCAGCAGATGGCGGAACTACGCCGCATCAAGGCCGCCGACACCCATAACGACATCGGCTTCAATTCCTTCTTCAAGTACGGCTGGAAGCGCTTCTACCTGAAGTGGTACGACGCCCGCCACCCGTCGGCCGAGGAACTCTGCCCCAAGACCGTCGCCATCCTGAAGACCCTGCCCAAGGTCAAGGCCGCGATGTTCGCCGAACTGCCGCCGGGCGGCCAGTTGAACCCGCACCGCGACCCGTTCGCGGGGTCCCTGCGCTACCACCTGGGCCTGGTCACCCCGAACGACGACGGCTGCCACATCATCGTCGACGGCGAACACTACAGCTGGCGCGATGGCGAAAGCGTGGTGTTCGACGAAACCTACGTGCACGAAGCCTACAACCACACCGACCAGAACCGCATCATCCTGTTCTGCGACGTGGAGCGTCCGCTGAAGTGGCGCTGGGCCGAAGCCTTCAACCGCTGGTTCGGCCGCGTCGTCATGTCCGCCGCCAGCTCGCCCAACGACGGCGGCGACCAGACCGGCGCCATCAACAAGCTGACCCACGCCCACTGGGTCATCGACCAGAAGCGCAAGGCCTTCAAGGCCTGGAACCGCAAGGTCTACAAGGCCACCAAGTACGGCCTGATCGTCCTGGCCGTCCTGGGATTCCTGGCTCTGTAGCGGTCAGCGGCGCCCGTCCAGGCCCGGGCGCCGGTTCGCATTTTCCGGGTCTAGGCCGGGTCCGGCGCGGGCAGCGTCAGCAGCCCGGTATGGTAGTCGTAGCCATAGATCTCGCCATAGCGCCCCCACTCCACCGCGATCTTCAGCACCCGTTCGGCCTCGTCGGGCTTCAGGAACTCCTCCAGCGAATCCAGGAAGTTCTTCTCGGGCAGCGCGCCGGCAGGTTCCTGCTCCAGGCTGTGGCGGATGTGGGCGGCCAGCGGCACGTGCGCCAGCAGCTGGCGGCCGAAAATCACCTGTTTCTGGGCTTGTTCGGCCAGCACGTAGCGCTGGCCGAGCGGCGTCAGGAAGATATCGCCGCGATCGATCCGGGCCAGGCCGAACAGGCCCAGCGCTTCGCAGGCCGGCAGCAGGTCATCGTCAGAAATCTCGGCCTCCTCGGCCAGCTTGGGCAGGTCGGCGCGGCCATTGAACGGCGCTTCGGCCAGCACGTCCAACACCCCCTCCATGCGCTCGACTTCGGTCTGCGGGAAACGGTAACCCAGGCCTTGCTGCAGCGGCGTGGGCACGTCGTGGGCAGGCCGCATCGTCATCAGCGCATAGACTTCGTCGATCAGCGCGCGCACCGGCGCGGAATCGACGTCGCGCGGCCGCGGCAGGCCCACCATGACCTGGCTGCGGATGCGTCCCGGGTCGCTGGAGAACACGATGATGCGGTCGGCCATCATCACTGCTTCCTCGATGTTGTGCGAGACGATCAGGATGCCCTTGGTGGAGATGCGGCTTTCTTCCCATAGCTCCAGCATGTCGTCGCGCAACGTCTCGCCGGTCAGGACGTCCAGCGCCGAAAAGGCTTCGTCCATCAGCAGCACGTCGGGATTCATGACCAGGGCGCGGGCGATGCCGACACGCTGCCGCATGCCGCCCGAGAGTTCGCGCGGCAAGGCCCCGCCAAAGCCGCCCAGGCCTATCAGATCCAGCACGGCGTCCGCGCGTCTGGCGCGCTCGGCCGCAGCCACGCCCTGGGCCTCCAGGCCCAACTCGACGTTCTGCTGGGCGGTCAGCCAGGGAAAGAGCGCGAACGACTGGAACACCATGGCGATACCCGACGCCGGGCCATACACAGGCTGGCCGCGATAGGTCACCGTGCCCTGGTCGGCGTTGACCAATCCCGCCATGATGCGCAACAGGGTGGACTTGCCCGAGCCGGACTTGCCTAGCAAGGCGACGATTTCACCCTCTTTCAGCGTGAAATCCACGTGTTCGAGCACATGCCGCTGGGTACCGTCGGCGGCGCGGAACGACTTGCCGACGTCGTGCAGTTCGATCAGGGAATTGGAACCCATGACTAGAGACTCCTAGCGGCCGCGGTCTTCGGCCAGCAAATACAGTTTGCGCCAGAAAAAGCGGTTCAGCAGCATCACGAAAATACTCATGACGCCGATGCCCAGCGCGATGCGATGGAAGTCGCCCAGCTCCGTCATCTGCTTGATGTAGCTGCCCAAGCCGTCCGCGACCAGCGACGTGTTGCCCCAGGTCACGTACTCGGCCACGATGCTCGCGTTCCATGATCCGCCGCTGGCGGTGATGGCGCCGGTGATGAAGCTGGGAAAGACCGCGGGCAGGTAGACACGGCGCCACAGCAGCCAGCCCTTGAGCCCCAGGTTGCCCGCGGCCAGGCGCAATTCGTTGGGGATGGTGGAGGCCCCAGCCACCACGTTGAAAAGGATGTACCACTGGGTGCCGAAGATGATCAGCGGGCTCAGCCAGATGTTGGGGTTGAGCTTCAACGCCACCATCACGAACACCACCGCCGGGAACAGCAGGTTCACCGGAAAGGCGGCCAGGAACTGCGCCACCGCCTGGACCCGCTGCGAATACTTGGGCCGCAGCCCGATCCAGACCGCGATCGGCACCCAGACCGCCGAGGCCAGGGTGATCAGCAGCATGACGCGCACCAGGGTGATGCCTCCCAGCCCGAGCACGTGCAGCACCTCGCCCCAACCCACGTCCTCGTGGACGAAGCGCACCAGCTTGTAGGTGGCCAGCAGCGCGCCCGCCGCCAGCAGCGCATCCCAGACCCGCGTCCAGCGCGGATCCGGCGCCTTGGCGCGGGCGCGGACCGAGGTGCCGTCGTACGGCACGCTGAACCAGCCCAGCGCGCGCCGCATGCGCGCCCAGAACGCATCGGACAGCGCCTTCATCCAGCGGCTGCGGCGGGTCCAGTCCAGCAGCCAGGACTGCTGGGCGGCATCGCCCTGCGATTCCTCGAAGCGGAACTTGTCGGCCCAGGCCAGCAGCGGCCGGAAGAACAGCTGGTCGTACAGCAGGATGCCCGCCATCATGGCGCCGATGGCCCAGGCGATGGCGCGGCCGTTTTCCGCCTCGATCGCCACCGCGATGTAGGAGCCGATGCCGGGCAACTTGATGTCCTGCCCCGCCACCGAAATGGCCTCGGCCGCGACCAGGAAGAACCAGCCCCCGGACATCGACATCATCATGTTCCACAGCAGGCCGGGCGTGGCGTAAGGCAGCTCCAGCCGCCAGAACCGTTGCCAGCCGGACAGCCGGAAAATGCGCGCCGCCTCGTGCAGCTCCGACGGTACCGTGCGCATGGACTGGTACAGGCTGAACGCCATGTTCCAGGCCTGGGAAGTGAAGATGGCGAAGATGGCCGCGCATTCGACTCCAAGCAGATTGCCCGGGAACAGCGCGATGAACGGCGCAATGGCGATGGCCTGGAAGCCCAGGATGGGGACGGACTGCAGGATGTCCAGCATCGGGATCATCGCCTTTTCCGCCGTCCGGTACTTGGCGGCGATGGCGGCAAAGACGAAGCTGAACAACAGCGAAAAGGCCAGCGCCGTGAACATCCGCAGGATGGTGCGCAGCAGGTAATACGGCAGGTAGGCCGGGTCCAGCGAAATCGGCAGTTCTTCCCCGATGGCGAAGGGGCGGCTCATCTGGGAGGCGCCGTATGCCATCAGCGCCAGCACGGCCAGCACCAGGGGCAAAAGCGCCCAGTCCCAGCGGTTCGGGGTCGAACGGGACGCCGCTCCCGGGCGGGTGCGCGTGCTGAAAAGCTCGAACATGGCGGCTATGCTCCTGGGAGCTGCGAGGAAAGGCCCGCGCATTGAAGCATAACCAGATGACGCGTCTCTGAACGGAAAACGACCTGAAATCCGGCGGTAATCCGGGACGGCTCGCACCGTCCCGGCGCGGTCAGCGCTTCAGGGATTCCCAGCTTTTCATCAGGCGCTTCACCGAAACCGGCATGGGCGTGCGCAACTCCTGCGCGAACAACGCCACCCGCAGTTCCTCCAGCAGCCAGCGGAACTCATCCAGCCGCGGATCCGGCGCCCCCTTCAAGGCCGACCGCGCGCGCTGATACTGGGTCAGCAACGGCGCCATCTCCGCCACCAGCTTCGCGTCCCGCGCCGGATCCGCGCGCAACTTGTCGATGCGCGCCAGCACCGCCTTCAGATAGCGGGGGAAATGCGCAAGCTGCGCATACGGCGTATCGCGGATGAACCACTTCGGCATCAGCGCCCCCAACTGCGCCTGCAAGTCCGCATAGGCCGCCGCATGCGGCTTGGCCTGCGGCAGCTTGCGTTGCACCGCCGCCCATTCCGTCAGCACCGCCCCCGCCAGCCGCGCCACTTCCTGCGCCAGGAGGCCCAGCCGGCCCTTGCCCTCGGCCCGCCGGGCCTCGAACTGCTGCTCGTTCACCGGCCAAGGATCGGCCAGGCAAGCCTGCCCCAGCGCGCAATCGATGATCTGGTCGCGCAGCTCTTCCTGCGTGCCCAGCGTCATGTAGAGCATGCTGATCTTGGTCAGGTCCGTCAGGTTCTTTTCCAGGAACTTCACCTGCTCGCGCAAGCCCAGCCGGAACAGCTTGAGCAGGCCCGCGCGATGGTGCTTGCGCGCTTCGTCCGGGTCGTCGAACACGTCCAGGTCGCAGTGCGCGCCGCGGTCCACCAGCGCCGGATAGCCGATCACCGACTGCCCGCGCCGCTTGATCTCCATGATCTCCGGCAAGGGGCCGAAGGACCAGGAGGTCAGGTTCTCGTGCGCCAGTGCCTGGGCGACCTGGGTGTCGCTGGCCGCCAGCTGCTGGAACGTGGCCTGCGCCTGCTTGCCGAATTCGGCCCGCAACTGCGCCAGGTTGCGCCCCGCCGCCAGCATGCGGCCGTGCTCGTCCACCACCCGGAAATTCATGAACAGGTGGGCCGGCAAGGTCTCCAGCTTGAAGTCGCCCGCCGCCGGCCGCACCTGCACCTGGTCCCACATGTCGGCGATGATCGCGTCCACCAGCCCCTGCTGCGGATCGGCCTGGCGCTCGAACCAGCGCTCGTAGAAACCCGCCGCGTAGTCCGGCAGCGGCACGCAATGGCGCCGCAGCTTCTGCGGCAAAGACTTCAGCAGCAGATGCACCTTCTCCTTGAGCATGCCGGGCACCAGCCATTCGCAGCGCGCCGGATCGATCTGGTTGAGCGCGAACAGCGGCACCGACAGGGTCACGCCGTCGCGCGGCGAACCGGGTTCGAAGTGGTAATCCAGCGCCATCGACACGCCCTGCCATTCCACCTTCTTGGGGAAGACATCGGTCGTGACGCCCGCGGCCTCGTGCCGCATCAGCTCGTCGCGGGTCAGCATGAGCTTGGCGGCGGAGGCCTTGTCCAGCCCCGACACCCACTTTTCCAGCGAGGCCGTCTGCGAGATGTCGGCCGGCAGCTGCCGGTCGTAGAAGGCGTGGATCAGCTCGTCGTCGACCAGGATGTCCGGACGGCGGGTCTGATGTTCCAGCTTTTCGATGCCGGCGATCAGCTTGCGGTTGTGCGCCACGAACGCCAGCCGCGTGTCGATCTCACCGGGCACCAGGGCCTGGCGGATGAACAGCTCGCGGGCGTGGGTCGGATTGACCCGGCCGTATTGGATGCGCCGGCCGGTGTAGATGGTCAGCCCGTACAGCGTGGCCCGTTCGTTGGCCACCACCTGCCCGGCCTTCTTTTCCCAGCGCGGATCGGACCAGTTCTTGCGGATCAGGTGCGCGCCGATTTTTTCCAGCCACACCGGGTCGATCCGCGCCACGCAGCGCGCGTACAGCCGCGTGGTCTCGACCAGTTCGGCCGCCACGATCCAGCGCCCCGCCTTCTTCACCAGCCGCGAACCGGGGTGGATATGGAAGCGGATTTCGCGCGCGCCCTGGTAGTGGCCGCCTTCGTCGCTCTTGAAGCCGATATTGCCCAGGAGGCCCGACAGCAGCGCCATGTGCAGCTGCTCGTAGGTGGCCTCGGCCTGGTTCAGGCGCCAACCCTGCTCGCCCACCAGCGCGGCCAGCTGGGTGTGCACGTCGTGCCATTCGCGCAGCCGGATCGGCGACAGGAAATTCTGGCGCAGCAAGGCCACCAGCTTGCGCTGCGAGGCCTTGTGCTGCACCTGCTCGCCATACCAGCGCCACAGCTTCAGGAAAGAGATGAACTCGGACTTGTCGTCGGCGAACTTGGCGTGCGCCGCCTCGGCCGCCTCGCGTTCCTGCATGGGGCGGTCGCGCGCGTCCTGCACCGACAGGGCCGAGGCGATGATCAGCATTTCGGCCAGGCATTGGTGTTCGCGCGCCGCCAGGATCATTCGGCCGATGCGCGGGTCCACCGGCAGCTTGGCCAGTTCGTGGCCCGTCTGGGTCAACGCGAAGGACGAGCCCGTGCGGGACGCCTCGGCATCGTCGTCGGAGGCGGACACCAGCTCGATCGCGCCCAGCTCCTGCAGCAGGTGATAGCCGTCGGCCACCGCGCGGCCCGGAGGCGCCTCGACGAAGGGGAACTGTTCGATGTCGTCCAGCTTCAGCGACTTCATCCGCAGGATGACCGAGGCCAGCGACGAGCGCAGCACTTCCGGGTCCGTGAACGGCGCCCGGTTGTTGAAGTCCAGCTCGTCGTAGAGCCGGATGCAGACGCCCGGCCCGACCCGGCCGCAACGGCCGGCGCGCTGGTTGGCCGAGGCGCGGCTGATCGGCTCGATGCGCAGCTGCTCGACCTTGTTGCGCCAGGAATAGCGCTTGATGCGCGCCAGCCCGCTGTCGACCACGAAGCGGATGCCGGGCACGGTCAGCGAGGTTTCCGCCACGTTGGTGGCCAGCACGATGCGCCGCGCGTTGGTGCGCGGATGGAAGATCTGCTCCTGCTCGGCCTGCGACAGGCGCGCGTACAACGGCAGGACTTCGGTGCCGGCCGGATGGCGCTTGCGCAGCGCCTCGGCGGATTCGCGGATCTCGCGCTCGCCGGGCAGGAACACCAGCACGTCGCCCGGGCCGTGGCGCGCGCATTCGTCCACCGCGTCCACGATGGCGTCGATCAGGTCGCGCTCTTCGTCGCCCGACACGCGCTCGCGGTCGCGGCCGGGCTTGGCCGGCGCGGCCTCGTCTTCCGGGAGTTCCTCGCGCACGGGGCGATAGCGGACCTCGACGGGGTAGAGGCGGCCGGATACTTCGATGACGGGCGCCAGCTTGTCCTCGGAGGCGCCGAAGTGCCGCGCGAAGCGCTCGGCGTCGATGGTGGCCGAGGTAATGATGATCTTCAGGTCCGGGCGGCGCGGCAGCAGCTGCTTCAGGTAGCCCAGCAGAAAATCGATGTTCAGGCTGCGCTCATGCGCCTCGTCGATGATGATCGTGTCATAACGGCGCAAGAGCGGGTCGCGCTGCGATTCGGCCAGCAGGATGCCGTCGGTCATCAGCTTGATGGACGCGTTGGGGCCGGTGCGGTCGTTGAAGCGCACCTGGTAGCCCACCACCTCGCCCATGGGCGTGTTCAGCTCTTCGGCGATGCGCTTGGCCACCGAGGTCGCGGCCAGGCGGCGCGGCTGGGTGTGGCCGATCATCTTCTGGCGGCCGCGGCCCAGTTCCAGGCAGATCTTGGGCAGCTGGGTGGTCTTGCCCGACCCGGTTTCGCCGCTGACGATCACCACCTGGTGATTGGCGATGGCGCGCGCGATCTCCTGGCGCCGCGCGCTGACGGGCAGGTCTTCGGGGTAGGTCACCACGGGGATGGGCCGCTCGGGACGCGGCGCGCGGGGCGCGTTGCGCGCGTTGGCCGCCGCCGGGGCCGCCGCGTCCGCGCTCTTGGGCGCGCGCGGGCTGGAGGATTCAGGCATGTACGATTTGTCCGGTTAGCCCGGCATTATAAATTTCCGCGGACCTCCTGCCGGCCCGCCGGGCGCAAAACGGAAAATCCGGCACCAAATTGGCACTCTTTTCCCCCTGCGCCGGGGCGCGACGGTCATATAATTTCGCCACGCCGTCGCCCGACGGCGCTATGGCGCGGCACGGCGCCGCGTTTTTTGCTTACTCTCAGGAATCCTTCCACCCATCATGCCCGACCTGGAACCAGACACCGTCTCCGCCCTCGAAGCCCCAGAATTCGCACCCGCCCAGTTCGTCCGATGGTTCCGAGAAGTGGCGCCCTATGTGCATGCGTTCCGAGGCAAGACATTCGTGGTGGCGTTCGGCGGCGAACTGGTGCAGGCCGGCGCGCTGAACGCGCTGGTGCAGGATCTGTCGCTGCTGTCCTCGCTGGGCATCCGCCTGGTGCTGGTGCACGGCTCGCGTCCGCAGGTCAATGAGCAGTTGCGCCTGAAGGGCTTTACCCAGCAGTTCGACCGCGGCCTGTCGCCCACCGACGCCGCCGCGCTGGAATGCGCCAAGGAAGCCGCGGGCGAAATCCGCCTGGACATCGAGGCCGCCTTCAGCCAGGGGCTGCCGAACACGCCCATGTCGCACGCCCACATCCGCGTGATCTCCGGCAACTTCGTCACCGCCCGCCCCACCGGCGTGCTGGACGGCGTGGACTACAAACACACCGGCCAGGTGCGCAAGATCGACATCGACGCGCTCAAGTTCGCCATCGAAAAAGGCTCGTCCGTGGTGCTGCTGTCGCCGCTGGGCTTCTCGCCCACCGGCGACGCCTTCAATCTGGCCATGGAAGACCTGGCCACCAGCGTCGCGGTGGCGCTGCGCGCCGAAAAGCTGATCTTCCTTTCCAGTTCGCAGGGCGTGCTGAACGACGACGGCACGCTCGACACCGAACTGGCCCGGGTGGACGCCGATGCGCTGCTGGCCGGCGGCGAGCTCGACGAAGAAACCCATGCCTTCCTGCAATACGCCTCGCTGGCGGTCAAGCGCGGCGTGGCCCGCGCCCACTTGCTGCCGTTCGCGCTGGACGGCAGCGTACTGCTGGAAATCTTCACCCACGACGGCGTGGGCACCATGGTGGTGGAAGACACGCTGGACGACCTGCGCGCCGCCACCATCGACGACGTGGGCGCCATCCTCAGCCTGATCGAACCGCTGGAAGCCGATGGCACCCTGGTGCCGCGCCCGCGCAGCGTGGTCGAGCGCGACGTGGAAAACTTCACCGTGCTGGAGCACGACGGCGTGATCTATGGCTGCGCTGCCCTGCATACCTTCGCCGAAGAGCAGATGGCCGAGATGGCCTGCCTGATCGTGCATCCG
This sequence comes from Achromobacter xylosoxidans, assembly GCF_002192695.1. Classification (GTDB taxonomy): domain Bacteria; phylum Pseudomonadota; class Gammaproteobacteria; order Burkholderiales; family Burkholderiaceae_B; genus Achromobacter; species Achromobacter xylosoxidans_C. The sequence continues at coordinate 109,130 of NZ_MTLG01000055.1, read as the reverse complement.
GAATGGCAGGGCTCGGGCGAAGGCGAAATCCTGCTGCGCCACATGGAATCGCGCGCGCGCGCCACCGGCGCCAAGCGCCTGTTCGTGCTGACCACGCGGACCTCGCACTGGTTCATGAAGCGCGGGTTCGTGCAGGGCGGCATCGCCGACCTGCCGCGCGAAAAGCAGCACAACTACAACCGTTCGCGCAACAGCCTGGTCTTCATCAAGAAGCTGTAACAGCCGGGCTACCCGCAGGGCCCGCAGGGGCTTGGCGCCGCCACGGCGCCAAGCCCGTTAAAATGCGGGATTACTCATTTCTTCCGGCAGCGAACCATGGCCCGTATCGTCAACTGTGTGAAATTGAAGCGTGAAGCCGAAGGGCTGGATTTTCCGCCCTATCCCGGCGAACTCGGCACCAAGATCTGGCAGAGCATTTCCAAGGAAGCTTGGGAAGAGTGGAAGGGCATCCAGACCCGCCTGGTCAACGAAAACCGCCTGAACCTGGCGGATGCGCGCGCCCGCAAGTACCTGAAAGAACAGATGGAGCGTTTCCTGTTCGAAGACGGTACCGTCGAAGCGCAGGGCTACGTCCCGCCGTCGGCCTGATCCGGCAGCGCCTTTCCGGCCGCAAGCGGATAGCGGCCGACCCAATGCAGCCCCTCGCCCGCGAGGGGCTGTTCATTTCCGGCGCCCGCTCCCGCCATGGCGCCGGCCTTAAGATTCAAGTATTGCTGGCCGTATCATCGCTGTCATGAAAGAAGAATCGAGCCTGTCCCCTTCCGCCGTCCCCTCCTCGCCCATCGAGCGCGCGCTAGCCATCGGGCCCGACCGCCGCACGGGCACCCTGCAGGATGTGCGGCACGTCGTGATCCTGATGCAGGAAAACCGGTCCTTCGACCATTATTTCGGCACCTTGCCCGGCGTGCGCGGCTTCGCGGATCCGCATCCCGCACCCACGCTGGCCGGCAACGTGCTGACGCAGGCTGACGGCGCAACACAGGTTCGTCCCTATGCCTTGCAGGCGGAATACGCCAGCGATGCGCAGGTGGGCTACATCACGCCGCACACCTGGGATGATGCGCAGCGCGCCTGGAACGACGGCCGCATGGACCAATGGCTGCCCGCCAAGAGCCGCCTGGGCATGGGCGCCTATCGCGGCGCGGAGATACCGTTCCAGACCGCGCTGGCAAACGCCTTTACCTTGTGCGACGCCTATCATTGCTCGATCCACGCCGGCACCAATCCCAACCGCCTGTTCCTGTGGACCGGCACCAATGATCCGCAGGGCCTGGCCGGCGGCCCGGCCCTGGTCAACACCTACGATCGCCTGGGTTCCGCCAGCGAAGGCTACGCCTGGACCACCTATCCCGAACGTCTGCAGACTGCCGGCGTGGACTGGCGCATCTACCAGGACATGGCCGACAACTATCACGACAACCCGCTGGCGGGCTTCCGGCAGTACCGCCGGCAGCACGCGGACGGCGGCGCCGACGCCCCCTTGCGCGACCGCGGCCTGTCCACCTACACGCTGGACGAGCTGGCCCGCGACGTCGCCCAGGGCACGCTGCCGCAGGTGTCGTGGATCATCGCGCCCACCCCCGACTCCGAGCACCCCGAGGTCTCCTCGCCCGCGCGGGGCGGCGCCTACACGGAACGCGTGCTGGAGATACTGACGCGCAATCCGGAGGTCTGGAGCCGTTGCGTGTTTTTCGTCACCTATGACGAGAACGACTGCTTCTTCGATCACATGCCCCCACCCGCGCCGCCCGCCCGCGCGGCCGGCGGCCTGCCCGGCGGCCTGTCCACGGTCGAGCTGGACGGCGAGTACCACGACGCGCGCCACGGTCCCAGCGCCGCCACGCGGGACGATCCCGCGGGCCTGCACGGCCGCGGATTCGGACTGGGGCCGCGCGTGCCCATGCTGGTGGTCTCGCCCTGGAGCCGCGGCGGCTGGGTCAACTCGCAGGTGTTCGACCACACCTCGGTGATCCGCTTCCTGGAGGCGCGCTTCGGCGTGCTCGAACCCAATATCAGCGCCTGGCGGCGCGAGATCGCCGGCGACCTCACCTCGGCCTTCGACTTCGCTGCCGACCGCGGCGCCCACGCCGAAGGCCGCCGCCAGGCCTGCGCCATTCCCTATGCACTGGATGTCCAGGGCAGGATGGCTGCCGACGGCGGGCATTACCGGCTGACCCTGCGCAACCCCGGCGTCGCGGGCGCGGTGCTGCAGGTGTATGACCGCCACGCACTGGAACACGCTCCGCGCCGCTACACCGTGGGCGCGGGCGCACGGCTGGACGACGGCTGGCGCCTGCACGCGGGCGGCTCCTATGACCTGTGGCTGCTGGGTCCCGACGGCCTGCACCGGCAATTCCGCGGCGATGCGCGCGATGCGGGCACGCTGGAGGCGCAAGTCATCCACGCGGCGGCAGGCTTGACCCTGCGCCTCGTCAATCGCGGCGAAACGCCGCAGCCGGTAAAGGTGGAGTCGCGCATGGGCGACGGCTGGTGCGCCATGGCGCACGTGCAGGCGGACGGCTCGCTGGAACTCGCCTATGGCGGTTGCCAGGGATGGTACGACCTGGAGGTCAGCGCGCCCGCCATGCCGGCCTTCGGCCGCAGGCTGGCGGGCCGCATCGACGCCGGCAAACCCGGCCTGCCGGACCCCCGCCTACAAGCTGGGGCGGCGCTGCCGCTGGACTGACGCAAGGCGTTTGGCGGCGCCGCGACGCAATCTCCGAAGCCAGACGCCCGGCGAGGCCGCCGGGCGTCAGACTGCGGCGATTACTCTTCCGTGTCTTCTTCTTCGCCGCGCGCCAGGCGTTCGGTGTTCTTCACGCCGGTATGGCGCACGTCGGCGCCCTTGACCATGTAGATCACGCGTTCGGACATGTTCTTGGCATGGTCGCCGATGCGTTCCAGCGCGCGAGCGATGAAGATCATGTCGATGGCGCGCGAGATGGTGCGCGGGTCTTCGATCATGTAGGTGATCAGGTGGCGCAGCGCGCCCTTCCATTCCTTGTCCACTTCCTTGTCGCTGCGCACGACGGCGGCGGCCTGGATGGGATCGAGGCGGGCGAACGCGTCCAGCGCCTGATGCAGCATGGTGCGCACATTGGCGGCCATGTGGCGCAGCTCGATCACCGGGATGTGGCGCAGCTCGGCTTCGTGGATGCGGCGCGCGACGGTGGCGACCTTCTCGGCTTCATCGCCGGAACGCTCCATGTCGGTCAGCATCTTGGACACGGCCATCAGCATGCGCAGGTCGATGGCGGTGGGCTGGTGGCGCGCCAGGATGCGGCTGATGCTCTCGTCGATTTCGACTTCGTGGCGGTTGACTTCCTTTTCCCGCTCGCGAACCTTGTCGACCAGCGACATGTCGCCGCTGGCGAGCGCGTCGATGGCCTCCTGGATCATGGCTTCCACCAAGCCGCCCATTTGCAGGAACTGCGAACGGACGCTTTCCAGGTCCGCATCGAACTGCTTGTTTGTATGCTCCGACATCCGGGCTCCCTGCGTGGTTGGTCTCATTGCACTGCCCTGATAAAAGGATATTACGGGGGTGGGCTTGCACAACCCGCAAGGTTATGACCCAAGTGTGACAGGATTATGAATGCGGTCCCCGGCGGCCACAAGGCGGGCCGGCCGGGGCCATGCCGGAGATCGCCGGAAGCGGAATCAGGCGCGGCGGTCCAGGCGGCGGATGCCGTTCTGCGTGGCCAGCAGGGCCACGTCGGCGCCCGCGATCGCGAACAGGCCGCAGGTCACCACGCCCGCCAGGTTGTTGACCCGGGCTTCCAGGCCCAGCGCGTCGGTGATGGACAGGCCGGACACGTCCAGGATGATGTTGCCGTTATCGGTGACGAATCCCTCGCGCAGCTTGGGCTGGCCGCCCAGCGCCGCCAGGGCGCGCGCCACGGACTCGCGGGCCATGGGAATGACTTCGACCGGCAGCGGGAACTTGCCCATGGTCTGCACCAGCTTGGATTCGTCGGCGATGCAGATGAAGCGCTCGGCGACGGAGGCCACGATCTTCTCGCGCGTCAGCGCGCCGCCGCCGCCCTTGATCATGTGCAGGTTGGCGTCGATCTCGTCGGCGCCGTCGACGTAGATCGGCATCGTCGTGATGTCGTTCAGGTCCAGCACCTTCAGCCCATGTCCGGCAAGCCGGGCGGCGCTGCGCTCGGAACTGGCCACCGTGCCGGCGATCCGGCCCTTGAAACGGGCCAGGCCGTCGATGAAGAGATCCGCCGTGGAGCCCGTGCCCACGCCGATGATGGCGTCCGGGCCGGCGACCTGTTCAACGAATTCCAGGGCCGCGTCGGCGGCTTGCTGCTTGAGTTCTTGCTGGGAAAGCATGGCGGAAAAATGCGGGAAGGTTGTTTGAGCCAGGAAATTTAGCACGCGGCGGCAGGCCACGCCCGCGCCAGGATGGCCTGCGCATCCGCGTCCGCCGCCAGTTCGCCGAACACGCCGCCGCCCGCGCTCAGGCGGCTGGCGACAAAAGCCCGAGCCACCGGCGCAGGCGCATGCTGGATCAGCAAGGCCGCCTGCCACAACCGCGCCAGGCCGGCGGCAATGCGGCGCGCCTGGAACTCGGCCTGGGCGCCGTCGGCCAGCAAGGCCCGCCAACGCGCCAGCGCGTCGTCGAAGTCCTGGTACTGGCCCGCCGCCTGCGCGAACTCGCGCTCCAGCGCGGGCAGCGCGCCGGCCTCGCGTTGCAAGGCCCGCAACACGTCCAGCGCCATCACGTTGCCGGAGCCTTCCCAGATGGAATTGACCGGGGTTTCACGGTAAAGCCGGGGCATGGGACCGTCGTCCACGTAGCCGTTGCCGCCCCAGACTTCCATGCATTCAGCCACCGCGGCGATGGCCCGCTTGCAGACCCAGAGCTTGGCGGCCGGCGTGCCCACGCGGACCAGGGCCCGCGCGCTGGCATCGCCACGCTCGTCCACAGCGCGCGCCAGCCGCAGGCCCAGCGCCATGGCCGCCTCGCTTTCAAGCGCAAGATCGGCCAGCACGTTGCGCATCAGCGGCTGTTCGATCAAGGGCTTGCCAAAGGCGTGGCGGTGGCGCGCATGATGGGCCGACTGCACCAGCGCCTGCCGCAGCAACGCCGCGCTGCCCAGCACGCAATCCAGCCGGGTGGTGGCGGCCATCTCCAGCAGCACCGCCAGGCCACGGCCCGGTTCGCCCACCATGACGCCCCAGGCATCCTCGAACTCGACCTCCGCGCTGGCGTTGCTGCGGTTGCCGAGCTTGTCCTTGAGCCGGCGCACGCGCACGGCATTGCGCGGTCCGTCCGGTATCCAGCGCGGCACGAAAAAGCAGCTGAGCCCTTCGTCGGTCTGGGCCAGCACCAGGTGCGCGTCGGCCTGCGGCACCGAAAAAAACCATTTATGGCCGACCAGCAAGTAGGCGCGGCCGCGGCCGGGCGCGCCTACCGGCGTGGCGCGCGTGGTGACGGCGCGCAGGTCCGAACCGCCCTGCTTTTCCGTCAGGCCCATGCCGATCAGGGCCGAGCGCTTGGCGGCCAGCGGCGCGTCGGCGCCGTCGAACTCCCGTGAATACAGGGCGTTCAGCCACTGCCCGCCGAAGTCCACGACACCCGCGGGTTCGCGCTGCAGCAGCGGCACCGCGGCAAACGTCATGGTGGTGGGACACAGGCTGCCCGCCTCGACCTGGCCCTGCATGAGATAGGCCGCGGCCCGCGCCACCTGCGCGCCCGGCTCGGGCTGCGCCCAGGCGCGGCTGTGCAGGCCGCGCGCCATGATGCCGCCCATCAGCAGATTCCAGGACGGGTGGAATTCGACGCGGTCGATGCGATGGCCGCCGCGGTCGTAGCTGATCAGGCGTGGCGGGCAGCGGTTGGCCTGCGCGCCGGCTTCCAGCGTCTGTGCACGGCCCAGCCAGGCGCCATGCGCCGCCAGATCAGTCGCCCAGGCTTGCGCGCCTTCGCGCCGCACCGCCTCGCGCAAGGCCGGGTCGGTCTCGTACAAGGAGTAGTCCTCCAGGGGCGGCACCTGGTTGGATACGTTGTGCGTCGCAAACGATGACATGGCTGCTCCCTGGATCGGTCCTCTGATGCGCCGCCCGCCCCGGCGCGGTCTGCCCCTTCGGGCCTATCTGGCCATCGGCGCCACCAGGGCCCAGGGCCGCAGCGCCTCGACCTGCGCCGCCAATTCCAGCAGCAGCGCCTCGCTGCCCAACGGCCCCATGAGCTGGATGCCGATCGGCAGGCCGTCGGACGACATGCCGAAGGGGATGGAGATGGCGGGCATGCCGGTCAGGTTGGCCAGGGGCGCAAAAGGCGAATAGCCGATGACGCCCTTCTTGCCCAGACGGTAGGCCAGGTAATCGGCGTTGTCCATGGCGTAGCGGCCGATGGGCGCCGGTGGCTGCGCCAGCACCGGGCTCAGGAACAGGTCGTAGCCATGCGCGCCGTCGCGTTCCAGGAAGCGGCCGACCCGGCGCGTGATCTCGTGGCAGGTATCGACGCAGGCCACGTACTGCGCGCCCGAGATGGCGCGGGCGTACTCACGCGCGCCCAGCGTGGTCGGCTGCAGTTCGTCGGCGGCCAGCCGGCGGCCGCGCGCGGCCACGAAGGCGTCGATGGCGTTGGCCGCCGCGCTGGCGATGAGCGGCAGCATGGGCGACAGCACCTCCTCGGATCCCACCGGCGGCGCGGCAGGCGCCAGCTCATGGCCCAGCGAAGCGAAAAGGCGCGCGGCCTCGTCCACGGCGGCCGCCACTTCGGGGTGGATGGCCTCCCCCTCGTAGGTCGTATTGACGAAGGCGATACGGCGCCGCGCGGCCGATTGCGGATCGGCGGCGACGCGCGCCACCACGGCGCGATAGGAATCCGCCGGCAGCGCCGGCGCGGCATAAGGCGCGCCCACGTCGGCGCCGGCGCTGATGTCCAGCGACGCGGCGCAGTCGCGCACCGACAAGGTCATCATGTGTTCGGTGGCCAGGCCGCCCCAGCCTTCACCCTTCAGCGGGCCCAACGGCATCAGGCCGCGCGAGGGCTTCAGGCCCAGCACGCCGCAGCAGGACGAGGGAATGCGGATCGACCCGCCGCCATCGCTGCCATGGGCGATGCGCACCATGCCGCTGGCCAGCGCGGCGCCCGCGCCGCCGCTGGAGCCGCCGGCGCTGTGGCCGGCCTTCCAGGGGTTCTGGGTGGCCGGTCCGTAGACCGGCGATTCGGTGGTGGGGCTCAGGCCCAGTTCCGCGCTGGTCGTGCGGCCAAACGGAATCAGGCCAGCGCGGCGGTAGCGCTTGACGATCTCGGCGTCGACGTTCCATTCCACCTGGCCGTACAACACCGAGCCCATGGCGCTGGGCAGGCCCAGTGCCGCCGTGCCCAGGTCCTTGAGCAAGGTCGGCACGCCCAGGAACGGACGCTTGCGCAACTGCGCCAGCCGCTGTTCCTGCGACAAGCCGGCCAATTCCTCGTCCAGCGACTGCGCCAGGCGCAGGCCGATTTCCGCCTGCAGGCCGCAGGCCGCGTTGATCGTGGGATTGCGGGCCGCCACCCGGTCCACCGCCTGCTGCATCGCAACAAGCGCAGTGGTGGCCCCTTGTGCGATATCGGCGCCCAGCGCCGTCGCGTCCAGGGTGGAGGAATCATGGCGTTCAGCGGTGCTCATGCTTGCAATGCTCCAGGTGTCTGACGGCGGATTGCCGCTAGCGCCAGGATATCGGCAGTCGCAGCGGGCAACAAGCTCACGCCCCTGCGATGCCGCCGGCACCGGATCAGTTCTGGCCTGCGGCCTGCGCGCCCTGGTCGCCCTGGTCGCCCTGGTCGCCCTCGTCGTCCCCGGCGTCGCCCTCGTCCGCGGCGCCAAGCAGGAGCCGGGCGTCGGCTTCAGGCAGCGCCTCGACGGCTTTCAGGTTCTTGAGCATCGCGCGGGTGCGCACTTCCGTCTGGCCGAGCTTGTTGCTGGCGGTGTCCAGGGTCTTCTTGACGCTGGCCAGCGATTCCCCGAACTTGCCGAACTCCGTCTTGACCGCGCGCAGCACCTGCCAGACCTCGGACGAGCGCTGCTCGATCGCCAAGGTGCGAAAGCCCATCTGCAGGCTGTTGAGCAGCGCCGCCAGATTGCTGGGACCCGCCACGTTGATGCGCAGGTCATGCAGCTTGTCCAGCAGACCCGGGCGGCGCAGCACCTCGGCGTACAGGCTCTCGGTGGGCAGGAACATGATGGCGAAGTCGGTGGTGTGCGGCGGCGCCACGTACTTGCCCGCGATCAGGCGCGCCTGCAGCTCGACGGCCCGGCCCAGCGCGGCCCCGGCGCTCTTCACGCCTTCGATGTCGGCGGCTTCCTGCGCATCCATGAGGCGCTCGTACTCTTCCTTGGGGAACTTGGCGTCGATCGGCAGCCAGACGGGTTCGCCGCCATCGCCGCGCCCCGGCAGGCGGATGGCGAACTCCACCACCGCGTCGCTGCCCGGCACGGGCTTGATGTTGCTGGCGTACTGGTCCGGCGTCATGTTGTCTTCGATCAGCCTGGCCAGTTGCACTTCGCCCCAGGTGCCGCGCGACTTGACGTTGGTCAGCACCCGTTTCAGGTCGCCCACGCCGGCCGCCAGCGCCTGCATTTCGCCCAGGCCCTTGTGCACGGCCTCCAGGCGGTCCGACACCAGCTTGAAGGACTCGCCCAGGCGCTGCTCCAGCGTGGCGTGGAGCTTTTCGTCCACGGTGCGGCGCATCTCGTCGAGCTTGGCGCTGTTGTCGGTTTGCAACGATTGCAGGCGCTGGTCCACCGTGGCCCGCACTTCCATCAAGCGCCGTTCGTTGATCTGGATAAGGCCCTGCAACTGCTCGGAGAAACCAGCGGCAAAGCGCGCCAGGGATTCCGCCGACTCGGCGCGCGCGGCCTGGGCGTCGCGCGACAGCCCGGCGCGCAGATCGCCATGCGACTGCGACAGCTCCACCCGCAGAGCGCGGGTAGAGTCCGCGAATTCGCTGCGCAGGCCGCGCTGCCCTTCCGCGATGTCGGAACGCAGCGCGCGCTCGCTGCGTTCCAGGCTTTCCAGCAGCGTGTCGAACCGGGCGTCCTGCGCAGGCGGGCGCAGCCATGCCAGCAAGGCCGCCAAAAAGGCCAGAACGGCGCCGCCCGCGGCGATCCAAAGCAGATGAATGTCGTTCAAAAGATGCGTCTCCAAAGCCGGGATTGTAGGACTCCGGCAACGTCTTCCCTGGTAAATCCAACAGAGACTCGGCATCTGGCGGACCCATGCTCCGGCTCAAGGATTAAACTCGGGAGCATCCAAACAGGCTTGATCTCCTCTTGAACCCCGCAGATCCCTCTCTCTGTACGCCCGCGGCGTCTTTCCAGTCCATCTTCGGGCCGTTGGACCTGAACGCCGCCACGCCGCTCGCCTCCGGCCATGACCGGCACATCTTCCAGCACCCCAACATGCCGTCCTTGCTCGTCAAGGTCATGGACATGCGCGCCCGCGCGATTTACCTGGAAGCCCGCCCGTTCAAGCGCTGGTACAAGCAGTACCAGCGCGAAAGCGCGTACCGCGTCTACCTGACCGAACTCTACGAATACGTCACCACCACCACCCGCCCCTCTGGCGTATGGCAGGTGCCCATGGCGCGCATACTCGGCGTTGCCCAAACCACGCTGGGCCTGGGCCTGGTGGTCGAAAAAATCTGCGACGCCAACGGCAACATCGCTCCCACCGTGACGGACTTGGCCAAGCAAGGCAAGCTGGACGACGCCCTCAGCGCGCAGCTCGACGAATTCTTCCAGGACCTGGCCGATGCCCACGTGGTGCTGCATGACGTCTCCGCCAGCAACATCGCCTGCGGCCTGAACGCCGACGGCAAGCAGGGCCTGTACCTGATCGATGGCTTCGGCGGGCTGCCGCTGATCCCGATCTATGCCTGGAGCAAACGGCTGAACACTCGGCGCATCCAGCGCAAGTACATGCGCATGCGCGCGGCCCTGGCCGAACGCATTGCCACGAACGGGTTCTGAGGCGCCCACCGCAGCCACGGCCAGCACGCATTCCGATCAGCTAGGGCTGCGGCGCCTGCCGCAACACCACGCCCTGGCGGTCCACCCAGACATAGTCATGGCCGGCGCGCTGTCCGCGGCGCAACGGATTGCGCGTGCAGAAGGCGGTGTAGCCCGGGTCGACAAAGCGGTAGTGCAGATGTTCGTCCCGCCCCAGGGGTATGCCCAGGCGCGTGGTGCAGATCAGGGCCTCGGGCGATTCCCCCACATCCTCCACGTACAGTGCCTGCGGATCGAAACTGCGCGCGTCCCAGTCCGGCACTTTCAGGCCCAGCGCCCGGCACAGCAGGGTCTGGCCGGCGCACAGGCCGGAGACCGGCCGCGGCCGCCCCTGCGCATCCGGATTCAACTGCAGCATGCGGGCCAGCGCCTGCGGTCCGGACAGCGCGTCCGTCCAAGGATAGGCGGATTTGATCAGCACGGCGTTGCCCGGCCCGCCGGCGCTGAAGTTCAGCGAATCGCCGCCACGGGCGTAATACATGTAGACCGTGCCGCCGTCCATGAACAGGGCGCGCCGCTTGTGGGTGTAGCCCAGCGACGCATGGCTGCCCTTCTCTGCCAGGTAATAGGCTTCGGTCTCGATGATGCGGGCCGACAGCCACAGGCCGCCCACGCGATGCCGGATGATCTTGCCCGGCAACTCGCGCGCCAGCTGCGCGGCGTCGCGGTCGAAGAAGGCGTCGGGCAAGGCCCGGCCGGGCGCGCCTGGCGCCAGGCCGGCCAGGGCCGGCGCCTCAGGCGAAACGTTCGCCGTAGCGTTTTTCGCTGAAGCCAACGCTCACCTCGCCATCGGGCGTAACCGTGACCGGGCGGCGCACCAGCGCCGGATACTCGGCGATCAGCTGGCTCCACTGGGCATCGGTATGCGCCGTCTTGCGCTCTTCGGGCAGGTTGCGCCAGGTCATGGACGTGCGGTTGACCAGCTTTTCCCAGCCGCCGACCTGGTCCGCCCAGGACTTCAGCGTGGCGGCGGGCACCGGGTTGTCGCGGTAGTCCACGAACGCGTGGGCGACGCCATGCTCGCTCAGCCAGTCGCGCGCCTTGACGCAGGTGCTGCACTTGGTCAGGCCGTACAGGGTGGTTTGCTTCATTTGGATTCGGACTCCTTGCGCCATTGCATGCGGTTGGCCAGGATCACGCAAGTGCCGACCGCCAGGATGAAGAGCGTCGCCAGCGCGTTGATCTCGGGTTTCAAGCCCAGGCGCACGCGCGAGAAAACTTCCATGGGCAGCGTGCTGGAGCTGGGGCCGGACAGGAACGACGCCAACACCACGTCGTCCAGCGACAGGGTGAAGGACAGCAGCCAGGCCGAGGCCAGCGCCGGCGCGATCAGCGGCAGCGTGATCTTGAAGAACACGGTCATCGGGGTGGCGCCCAGGTCCAGCGCGGCTTCTTCCAGCGAACGGTCCAGGTCGCGGATGCGGGTCTGGATGACCACCGCCACGAAGGCCATGCACAGGGTCACGTGGCCCACCCAGATCGTGAAGATGCCGTTCTCCGCGGGCCAGCCCAGGCTGCCGCGCAGTTCCACGAACATCAGCAGCAAGGAAATGCCCAGCACCACTTCAGGAATGACCAACGGCGCGCTGAGCATGCCCACGTACAGCGCGAAGCCGCGGAAGCGCCCCATGCGGCCCAGCACGTAGCCGGCCCAGGTGCCGATGATGACCGCGGCGGTGGCGGTCATGGCGGCGATGCGGAACGACAGCCAGGCCGCGCGCAGCAGCGCGTCGTCGTTGAACAGCGAGTGATACCAGCGGAACGAGAAGCCGGTCCAGGACGTGACGGTGGGCGACTCGTTGAACGAGAACACCATCAGGCTGATGATGGGCACGTACAGGAAGAAGTACCCCAGCCCCAGCACGACGGCGCGCAAAGTCTTGTTGGGCCCGTTCATTTGCTGCCTCCGCCCGGCTGTTCCTGCTGCTTGACCTGGTTGTATTGGAAATACACCAGCGGCAACAGCAGCAACAGCACCATCACGCAGGTCACGGCCGAAGCCATGGGCCAGTCGGCGTTGTTGAAGAATTCATTCCACATGAGGCGGCCCATCATGAGCGTATTGGCGCCGCCCAGCATTTCCGGAATCACGTATTCGCCCACCGCCGGGATGAACACCAGCATGGCGCCCGCGATCACGCCCTGGCGCGACAGCGGCACGGTGATCTGCCAGAACGCCTGCCAAGGCTTGGCGCCCAGGTCGTAGGCCGCTTCCAGCAGGCGCAGGTCCATCTTCACCAGCGTGGCGTACAGCGGCAGGATGAAGAACGGCAGGTAGGCATAAACCATGCCGATATAGACCGCGACGTCGGTGCGGTAGATTTCCAGCGGACTGGAAATAATGCCCAGCCCCTGCAGCAGGTTGTTGAGCAGGCCGTCGTTGCGCAGGATGCCGACCCAGGCGTACACGCGCAACAGCAGCGAGGTCCAGAACGGCAGGATCACGCCCAGCAGCAGCAGGTTGCGCACCGCGGGCGACGAACGCGCGATGTAGTAGGCGATGGGATAGCCGATCAGCACGCAGAAGAGCGTGGTGACGGCGGCGATCTTCACCGAATTCAAATACGTGGCGAAGTACAGGCTGTCCGTGAACAGCAGGATGTAGCCGCGCAGGTGCAGGCTGAACTGCACCGCTTCGTCCTTGAATTCCGCCAGCGACGTATACGGCGGAATGCCGAATTTCAGCTCGGCGAAACTGATCTTCAGGACCAGCAGGAACGGCACCAGCAGGAACAGCACCAGCCAGGCGAACGGCGGCACCACCGCCAGCGCCCTGCCCGACGGCAACCAGTCGCGGGGCGAAAACCGGATCATGACGCCAGCACCGTGGCGCTGTCGGCGTCCCAGCTGACGAAGATTTCTTCGTCGATGCCGGGCGCGTCCATCTGGGCCAGCAGTTGGCTGGGCACGCTGGCCTCGACCGTCTTGCCGGAATCCAGGCGGATCTGATAAAGCGCGTAGCTGCCCATCCACGCCATGTGGCTGACCATGCCATGGGCCCAGTTGTATTCGGCTTCGGGCTGCTCGCGCGATACCACCAGCCGCTCGGGGCGGATGGAGACGTGCACCTCCATGCCCAGCGGTTCGCTCACGCCGTGATTGACGAACAGCGGACGGGTCAGCTCGCCGCACTCGATGGCGACGTGGTCCGGTTCATCGACCACGATGGTGCCGGTGAACATGTTGGTCGAACCGATGAAGCTGGCGACGAAGCGGGAATTCGGGAAGGCGTAGACGTCCTGCGGCGTGCCGCATTGGACGATCTGGCCTTCGGTCATGACGGCCAGGCGGTGGGCCATGGTCATGGCTTCTTCCTGGTCGTGGGTGACCATGATGCAAGTCACGCCGACCTGCTCCAGGATCTTCACGAGTTCGATCTGGGTCTTCTGGCGGATCTGCTTGTCCAAGGCGGACATGGGCTCGTCCAGCAGCAGCAGCTTGGGCCGCTTGACCAGGCTGCGCGCCAGCGCCACGCGCTGCTGCTGCCCGCCCGACAATTGGTTGGGCTTGCGGCGCGAATAGCCGGCCATCTGGACCAGGTCCAGGGCTTCGAACACGCGGTCATGGATCTCGGCCCGGTCCACGCCTTCCTGCTTCAGGCCGAAGGCCACGTTGGCCTCGACCGTCATGTGCGGGAACAGCGCGTACGACTGGAACATCATGTTCACGGGCCGGCGGTACGGCGGCACGTGCGTGATGTCCTCGCCGTCCAGGAATATCTGGCCCGAGGTGGCTTCCTCGAAGCCCGCCAGCATGCGCAGCAAGGTGGACTTGCCGCTGCCTGAACTGCCGAGCAGGGCGAAGATCTCGTTGCGCTTGACCGAGAGATTGACGGAACGGACGGCGACCACATCGCCGAAGATCTTTACGACATCGGAGATCCGGACGAACTCGTCCGGATCGGCCGAATGCTGCGCCGAGTAACGGCTATCGCTCATGATGACTTATCTTCCAGACTTCAGCTCGGACCACATCCGGTTTTGCAGGCGTTGGATGTTCAAGGGCAGCGCCTTGATCACGTACAGGGTCTTGGAGACCTCCGCCGGCGGGTAGATCATGGGGTTGTCGGCCACGTCCTTGACCACGAACTGCCGCGCCTCCTTGTTGGCGTTGGGGTAGAACATGGTGTTGGTGATGGCCGCGTGCACCTTGGGCGTTTCGATGTAGTTGATGAAGGCCAGCGCCTCTTCGGGATGCGGGGCATCCTTGGGGATGACCATCAGGTCGAACCACGCGGGCGCGCCGCCCTTCGGAATGAAGTAGTTCACTTCATAGGACTTCTTGGCGTCCTGGGCGCGCTTGCGGGCGATCATCACGTCGCCGGAGAAGCCGTAGACCATGCACAGGTCGCCCACGGCCAGCTCGTCGATATAGCCCGACGAGCTGAACTGGCGGATGTACGGGCGGATCTTCATCAGCACGTCCAGCGCGGCCTTGTAGTCGTCGGCGTTGGTGCTGTTGGGATCCTTGCCCAGGTACTTCAGCACGGCCGGGAACACCTGGGCGGCTTCGTCCAGCATCGAGATGCCGCATTCCTTCAGCTTGGCGGCGTTCTCGGGCTTGAAGATCATGTCCCAGTTGGCCAGGTCCACGCCGTCGCCCATGATCTGCTTGACCTTGGTGACGTTGTAGCCCAGGCCGTTGGTGCCGTAGCCCCAGGGAATGGCGTACTCGTTGCCGGGATCGACGGTGGCGACCAGCGCCATGACTTCCGGATCCAGGTACTTCCAGTTCGGGATCTTGGACTTGTCCAGCTTCTGGAACAGGCCGGCTTCGATCTGGCGCGAGGCGTAATGCGTGGACGGGACAACGACGTCGTAACCCGACTTGCCGGCCAACAGCTTGGCCTGCAGGGTGTCGTTGCTGTCGTAGACGTCATAGCGGACCTTGATGCCGGTTTCCTTTTCAAAACCGGGAATCGTGTCCGGAGCCGTGTATTCGGCCCAGTTATAGACGTTGACGACCTTGTTCTGCGCCACCGCCGCCGAAGAGGCCGCCGTGACCAGCATCGCCCCAAGCGCCCAGCGCATACCCGCCCGTAATTTCATCACCAGCCCCCTTGCGTTATGCCGTATGTGACAGGAGTACCAAAAGGCGAAATGATAAAGCTTTTTAGCGAGGACCTGCCCAACTTTGCCGGGCGATTGGCGCGATTTGGGCCAGATGGCGGCAATTGGCCGCCCCCGCCCGGTCAGGGCTGGATTCCCACGCCCCAGGCCGTCCAGTAGCTGTCGCGCAGGCGCAGCCAGAAGCGCTCGCCCTCTTCCCCGGCCACCTTGCGCAGCGAACGGCGCAGGCGTTCCAGGTTGGCTTCGCGCTGCCGGTCCGATAGCGAGCCTTGCGTGCCCCGGTCGAAATCGATCAGCCAGACGCGGCCGTCGCTGCCCACCAGGATGTTGAAGGCATTGAGGTCGGCATGCCAGACGCCGGCCCGGTGCATGCGCACGATGGCCTCGGCCGCCGCCTGCCAGACCGGCTCGGCCAGCATGTGGGCCAGCGGCCGCACGCCCGGGATGCGCTCGACCACGATGGCGGCGCGGTAGATCGGGCCTTGCCGCCAATAGGCGGCGGCCAGCGGCGCGGGCACCGCCAGCCCCTGGGCGCGCATCGCGGCCAGCAGGCGGTATTCGCGGAAGCTGCGGGTGCGGGCCTCGCCGTTCCAGAGATAAGCGTCGCGGCTGATGCGGGCGATCATCCCGCCGCGGCGGTAGCGGCGCAACACACCCTGCCAGCCCGCCCCCTGCACGAACCAGGCCGCCTGGCGCCCGCCGGCATCCACCGGCCGGGCCCGGTCGCCATAGTGCGCCGGGTTGAACAGGTCCGGGCCGGCCTCGGCCAGCCGCAAGGGATCGCTCAGCATGGCTCCGCCCAGCGGGCCGGACCAGGCCAGGCGCCGTTCGCCGGCGCGGGAATCGCCTTCAGCCTTCACGGTTGCGCATCCAGTCGGCCACGCCGTAGAAGGACTGCAGCAGGCGTTCGACCAGGGCCGGCTCGATCCCCTGGTCTTCCATGGCGCGCCCGATACAGATAACCCACTGGTCGCGCTCGACCTCGCCGATCGAGAACGGCAGGTGCCTGGCGCGCAGCCGCGGATGGCCGAAGCGTTCTATATAGTGGTCCGGGCCGCCGAAGTAGCCGCACAAAAACCAGAACAGCTTGTCGCGCGCCTGGTCCAGGCTGGGGCCATGGGCTGCCCGCAGCTCTTTCAGGTCGGGCTCCATGTCCATCAGGTCATAGAAGCGGTCTACCAGGGCGCGCACGCCCGGCTCGCCGCCTAGTAGGTCAAAAATGCTGCTGGAGTTTTCCACGGGTTCGCTAATCGTATGGACGCGGGCTGTCATCAGGTTTCTCGTAGGGTGACCAGGGGCGGCGTGCGCAACACGCCGCGCAGGGCCAGGGCGCCGCCCGCCCAGGCGCCGAGCATGCCCGCGGCAATGCCCGCCAGCCACGGCCAGAGGCTGAGAGTAATAGTGAAATCAAAGACCTGCGTTGACAAAGCCCAAGCGATCGCGGTGGCGCCGGCTGCCGCCAGCAGGCCGGCCAGGCCGCCCACCGCCCACAGCTCGATGCGCTGGGAGCGCGCCAGCTGGCTGCGGGTCGCGCCCAGCGCGCGCAGCACGGCGGCTTCGCGCATGCGCTCGTCGCGCGTGGCGGTCAGCGCCGCGGACAGCACCAGCACGCCGGCAGCCAGCGTGAACAGGAACAGCAACTGCACCGCCTTGCCCACCTCGTTCAGCACGGACTGCAATTGCTGCAGGATGGCGCCCACGTCGAACACCGTCAGGTTCGGGAACTCGCGCACCAGCGCGGGCAGGACCGAGGCCTTTTCGGGCGGCAGGTAGAAGGAAGTGATCCAGCTTTGGGGCATGTCGGCCAGCGCGGCAGGGGTCAGGATGGCGAAAAAATTGACGCGCATCGTATCCCAATCGACCCGGCGGGTGCTGGAAACGGCCACCTCGACCTGCTGGCCCGCCACGTCGAAGGTCATCTTGTCGCCCAGCGCCAGGCCCAGGGTCTTGGCCAGGCCGGACTCCAGCGACACCTCGGCCGCGCCGGGTTCCAGCCAGCGGCCCTGCTCGATGCGGTTGGAGGATGGCAATTCGTCGCCATAGGACAGGTTGAACTCGCGGTCCACCAGACGCTTGGCGCGGGGCTCCTCGTAGTCGTCCGGCCCCACGGCCTTGCCGTTGATGGCGATCAGCCGCCCGCGCACCATCGGCGCCAGCGTGATGCGGCCCAGGCCTTCGCGGGTGAGCGCGTCGGTCACGGCCTGGCGCTGGTCCGGCTGCACATTGATGAGGAAGCGGTTGGGCGCGTCCGGCGGCAGGGTCCGCTGCCAGCCCTGGATCAGGTCGGTGCGCGTCATGGTCAGCAACAGCAGCGCCATCAGGCCCACCGCCAGCGCGCAGACCTGGGTGATGGTGGCCGCGCGCCGGCGCACCACGCCGGCCAGCGCGAAGCGCAACGCCGGCAGGCCGGCCGCCAGCCGGCGCACCCGCGCCAGGCCCAGGATGCTCAACCAGGCCACCAACGCGAACACGGCGAAGGCCCCCAGGAAGCCGCCCGCCACCACACCCCCCAGCTTGGCGTCGCCGGCAAACCACCAGATCAGCAGGGCAAAGCCCGCGGCCCCCAAGGTGTACCCCAGGGCGCTGCGCGCGCTCAGCGTGTCGGCATCGCGCCGCAGCACCCGGGCGGGCGGCACGTGGCGCAGCTGGGCCAGCGCCGGCAAGGCAAAGCCCAGCAACAGCAAAAGACCGGTCAGCAGCCCCTGCAAGGCCGGAATGGCCGAGGGCGCGGGCAAGGTGGTGTCGATGAGCGAGCCCAGCAGCATCACCAGTACCTGATGCACCGCGTAGCCCAGCAGGCAGCCCGCGGCCGACGAGAACAGGCCGACCAGGGTGAATTCCAGCGTCAGCATGCGCGACACCTGCGACTGCACCGCCCCCAGGCAGCGCATGACCGCGATGCCGTCGCGGTGACGCGTCATGTAACGGCCCGCCGCCAGGGCCACGGCCACCGCCGATATCAGCACCGCCAGCAGCGCCACCAGCGACAGGAAGCGCTGCGCCCGGTCCAGCGTGCGGCGCACTTCGGGCCGGCCGGACTCCAGGGTGGCAACCTTCTGGCCGCGCTTCAGGTTCTGCTTGAGCCACGCTGAGTAGCCGGCCACGGCATCGGGCGGGCCCGCAACCAGCATGGCGTAGCCGATGCGGCTGCCCGGCGCGATCAGGCCGGTGGCGGGCAGGTCGCTGGCGCGCAGCAACACGCGCGGCGCCACGTTGACGAACTGCATGCCGCGGTCCGGCTCATAGGTAATGACGCGATCCACGCGCAGGTGGGCGTCGCCCACGTTCAGCGTGTCGCCGACCTTCAGGTTCAGCAGGGACAGCAATTGCGCGTCCACCCAGACCGCGCCCTCGGGCGGCACATCGCGCGTTGCAGCGTCGGGCTCGAAGGGCGCGCCTGCCACGCGCAGGGCGCCGCGCAGCGGGTAGCCTGGCTCCACCGCCTTCAGCGCGGCCAGTTGGGCGCCGTCGCCGGCCCCGACCATGGACGGGAACTGCCACGTGCTGGACACGGCCAAGCCGCGTTCGCGGGCCTGGTCCATGAAGGCCGCGGGCACCGGCTCGTCGGCGTCCAGCACTAGGTCGGCGCCCAGCATCTGCCCGGCGTCGCGCTCCAGCGCCCGGCCGACCCGGTCCGCCAGGAAGCCGACGCTGGTCACCGCGGCCACGGCCACGACCAGCGCCAGCACTAGCAGCCGCAGCTCGCCGGCGCGGGCGTCGCGCATCATCATCCTGGCGCCCTGGCGCAAGGTGGACCAAAAACCTGGGCGCCTGGCCCGTGACGTATCAGGGAAATCCATCATTCCACAATGTTAACCAACGGCCTAGATCGGGGCCGAATCCCGATATCATCCCGGGGCGGGAGGCAAAGCCACCCATAAAGATACTCAAAACCTGGAGAAGACGATGCGTAAATCCTGGCTTGCCGCCACGATTCTGGCCGCCTGCACGGCCGCAACCGCCCTGCCCGCCGTGGCGCAGAACACCTTGAAGATGGCCTACGCGCTGTCCACGTCCTCGCACTACGGCGCCGGCGCCGACGCGCTGGCCAAGTCCATCGAAGCGTCCACGGGCGGCAAGTACAAGGTACAGCAATTCGCCAACAGCGCGCTGGGCGGCGAACGCGAAGTGATCGAAGGCCTGCAGATCGGCACCATCGACCTGGCCATCGTGTCCACCGGCGCCACGCTGAACTTCGTGCCTGAAACCGGCGTTTTCGACATCCCCTTCCTGCTGCGCGACCTGCCGCACGCCCGCAACGTGCTCGACAGCAAGATCGGACAAGATATGCTGGCAAAGTTCCCCAGCCGCGGCATCATCGCCCTGGCCTGGGGCGAACAGGGCTTTCGCCACCTGACCAACAACGTCCGCCCGGTCAAGACCCCGGCCGACGCCAAGGGCCTAAAGATCCGCACCACCGAAAACCCGATCCACATCACGGCCTTCCGCCAGATCGGCATCCTGCCCACGCCCATGGCCTGGCCTGAAGTCGCCACCGCCCTGCAGCAAGGCACCATCGACGGCCAGGAGAACCCGCTGTCGGTGATCACCTCGGCCAAGCTGTCGCAGATGCAGAAGTACCTGTCCTTGACCGGCCACGTCTATGGCCCGGCCCTGGTGCTGATGTCGGCCAACGTGTACGAGGGCCTGTCGGCCGCGGACAAGGCCAACTTCGACAAGGCCGGCAAGGAATCCGCCCAGGCCATGCGCGCCTACGTCGACAACATCGAGAAGACCGGCGTCGAACAGCTGAAGAAGGAAGGCATGCAGGTGTCCGAGGTGGACCGCGCCGCCTTCGCCGCCGCCGTCGAGCCCGCCTACCCCGAGTACTACAAGAAGTTCGACAAGAAGCTGATCGACTCGATCCGCGACACCAAGTAAACAGGGCCCCGCCCCGACCCGGGGCGCATCGCCCCTGGCGGCGGGATCCCGGTCCCGCCGCTTTCGTTCCAATCCTTTGCGTACATCGCCAACGGGATTCATCATGCGTTTGCTTTGCGCCTTCGACCGCATCCTGTTCAAAGTGGTCTCGGTCCTTGCCCAATTGCTGCTGGTCGCCGCCGCGGCCGCCGCCTTCTACCAAGTCATCGCGCGCTTCGTGCTGCACTCCCCGGCCGACTGGAGCGAGGTGCTGACCCGCGCCCTCCTGATCTGGACCGTGCTGCTGGGCGTGGCCCTGGCCTTCCGCCACGGCGCCATGATCAGCGTGGAGCTGCTGCGCAACCTGCTGGGCGGCACGCGCCGCCGCGTGCTCGAAGCCGTGATCGGCCTGATCTGCGCCGGATTCCTGGGCTTTCTGGCCTGGATCGGCGGCAACATGACCTACCGCGTGCGCTTCCAGAACGTGCCGAGCCTGGACATTTCGATCTCCTGGATCTACCTGGCCATTCCCGTGGGCGCCACCCTGGCAGCCATCGCCGTGCTGGCCCGCTGGTGCGCCGGCGAGGAAGACGACGTCCCCGTGCGCAACGACGCGCAAGGCTGAGCCGTCCCCCATCGAACATAAGCAGCAGATATCGCCATGTCCCAATTAATGATTGTCTCGATGCTGATCTTCTTCGGGCTGTCCGTGCCGGTCGCCGTGTCGATCGGCCTGGCCAGCCTGGCGGGAGTCGGCGCCGCCGGCCTGCCCTGGGTGGTGGTCGCCCAGCAACTGTTCGCCGCGCTGGACAAATACCCGTTGGTCGCCATCCCCTTCTTCATCCTGGCCGGCAACCTGATGGAAGCCGGCGGCATCTCCGAACGCATGGTGGAATTCGCCAAGAGCGTGGTGGGCGGCATCCAGGGCGGCCTGGCCTGCACCTGCGTGCTGACCTGCATGATCTTCGCCGCCGTGGCCGGCTCCAGCGTGGCCACCACCTTCGCGGTGGGCGCGATCCTGATTCCCGCCATGATCCGGCACGGCTACCCGGCGCCCTTCGCGGCCTCATTGCAGGCCAGCGCGGCGGAACTGGGCGTGATCATCCCGCCGTCGATCCCGATGATCCTGTTCGCGGTGTCCACCGACACCTCGACCGGCGAACTCTTCATCGCCGGCGTCATGCCCGGCATCCTGATCGGCGTGGCGCTGATGTTCTACGTCTGGTTCTACGCCAAGCGCAACAACCTGGGCAAGCGCGACGGCGAAGGCCGCCTGCCGTTGTGGCCGGCGTTCAAGAACGCCTGGCTGGCACTGCTGATGCCGGTCATCATCCTGGGCGGCATCTACGGCGGCATCTTCACGCCGACTGAAGCCTCGGTGGTGGCCGTCATGTACGCCGTGGTGGTAGGCAAGTTCATCTACCGGCGCCTGAGCTTCAAGCAACTGTCCGCCACGCTGCACAAGTCGGTGGTGTCTACGGCCGTGATCATGTTCGTGATCGCCAACGCCGGCATCTTCAGCTTCCTGCTCAACCGCGCGGGCATTCCGGACGCGCTGGGCGTGTGGCTGGCGCAGATCTTCGACACCAAGCTCACCTTCCTGATGGGCGTGAACGCGGCGCTGTTCGTGATCGGCATGTTCATCGAAACCTCGGCATCCATCGTGGTGCTGGCGCCCTTGCTGTTGCCGGTGGCGCTGAAGTTCGGCGTGGAGCCGGTGCACTTCGGGATCATCATGGTGGTGAACCTGGCTCTCGGGATGATTACGCCGCCGTTCGGCGTGAATCTTTTCGCGGCTTGCGCGGTGGCGAAGTTGCCGTTGGAGAGGTTGATCAAGCCGTTGATTCCGTTTGTGGGGGTGGTGATTGTTTGCCTGATGATCATTACTTATTGGCCGGGGTTGTCGCTGGGGTTGCGGGATCTGGTCTACGCTAAGTAGTTGTTCTTTGTTTGGCGAGTTGGCTTCGTAGGCCACCCGCCGGCGCGTGCGCCTGAGGGGCGAGCGCCCACGATTGCGGTCCGGAGCGTTCGCTCCGGACTGCCCCATCCTCATCCTCGTCCTCGCCTTCGGCGACTCCTTCGGATTCCGTCGGGCGCATCGAGGTTGCTCGCCCCTCAGGCGCCCGCGCCGGCGAGCTACCGGATTCTTGGCCTGTTGCGCTGCTAGAGCTGTGGTCGGTGGCGAGTCTTGCGTCGCCCGCTGCTTGCGGCCGCGCGGGCGGCCGCAAGCAGCATACGTGTTGATGGGCGTCGTGGCTGTCTGCGCTTGCGCGAATGCGGCGAGCTGCTTGTTAGTGACACCGGCATTTGGGGTGTGGGCGGTGATGGGTGGCGCGCGGCGCACACCTGCTTGCGCGTCGAGATCCGTACGCGCGCGCCACCCATCCGGCGGCGGAGTTGAAATGACGATGTTGGTTGGCCCATGCTCGCTGGCATCCAAAATCATTCACCGACAGCGCGCAGCGTCATCGCAAATCGCAAGACACCGTGTAAGCCCCACGAGGCCGCCCGGGCGGCCGGCATGGGGCGGGCACCGCAAGACCCGCCATACCCCATCGTCCGTGGCCAGAATGCCAAGAACACCGCCCACCCCGACTGACGTCAATTTTCAAACGCCGGAGCCAGCCGCGCCGTGGGCCTGGGGCGAGCGGGGCGTCGATAAGCCCGAGGGAATCGGAAGGCAGCCGCCGTAGGCGGCAACGACGATGACGACGGGGCAGTCCGGAGCGAAGGCTCCGGACCGCAATCGTTGCCCCGCTCGCCCCAGGCCCACGGCGTGGCTGGCGCCTTAAGAACCAGGACGCAACAAGCAAACAACTATCAGGCCGCCTGAACCACATCCCAAGTCACCGCATGACACCGCAGCTGACGTCCGCCAACGCTGGCAACCATCGGCGCCTCCACCTTGCACTGCTCCCGCGCCATCGAACACCGAGGATGAAACGTACACCCCGACGGCGGCGAAATAGGATTCGGCACCTCGCCCCCCATAGGCTCCCGATCCCGCCGCGGATCATCCAGGTCCGGAATCGTATCCAGCAGCATCCGCGTATACGGATGCTGTGGCGCATCGAACAGCTGATCCGCAGGCGCCTGCTCCACGATGCGCCCCAGATACATCACCGCCACGCTGTCCGACACATGCCGCACCACCGACAGGTTGTGGCTGATGAAGACATAAGTCAGCCCGAACTCCTTCTGCAGATCCCCCATCAGGTTCAGGATCTGCGCCTGCACCGACACGTCCAGCGCCGAGGTGGGCTCATCGCACACCAGGAATTCCGCCTCCGTCGCCAACGCCCGCGCAATCGAAATCCGCTGGCGCTGGCCACCGGAAAACTCGTGTGGGAAGCGGCCCGCGTCGCTGGCGGACAGGCCCACCAGTTCCAGCAGCTCGTCGACCCGGCGCCGCGTCTCGGCCTGCGTGGCTCGCAAACCCAGCGTCGTGATCGGTTCAGCCACGATATTGCCCACCCGCCAGCGCGGATTCAGGCTGGCATATGGATCCTGGAAAATCATCTGCGGATGCAGCACCCCGCCCTTGCAGTTGCGCCCGTAGCGCAGCGTTCCGCGCGTCGGCGCAACCAATCCCACCAGCAGCTTGGCCAGCGTGGACTTGCCGCATCCGGATTCGCCCACGATGCTCAGGGTCGTGCCGCGCGGCACGGATAGCGACACCCCGTCCACCGCCTTCAAGGTTTGCTCGGGCTGGCGCGACAAAGTGCGTTCCAGCCAGGGCGGCGACACGTCGAACCAACAGGCCAGGTCTTCGGCCCGCAACAGCACATCATCGTTACGCGGCATGGGCGACTCCTCCTTGATGCAGCCAGCAGGCGCTGACGGTGGCGCCGGCCGGAGATGCGGCCAGCGGCGGGCGCTGCTGGCCGCAGCGCGGTCCCGCCATGGCGCAGCGCGGATGGAAGGCGCAGCCCTCGGGCATGGCGTACAGGCGCGGCATGGCGCCGTCGATCTGGTTCAGCCGGGCCGCGCGCTGACGCAGGCCGGGAATCGCGTTCATCAGGCCCTGCGTGTACGGATGGCCCGGGCGGCGCAGCACCTCCAGCACCGGTCCGATCTCGACGATGCGGCCCGCGTACATCACCGCCACGCGGTCCGCGGTCTCGGCGATCACGCCCATGTCGTGCGTCACCAGCAGCACCGAGGTGCCCTGTTCGCGGCAAAGGCGCCGCAAGAGCGCCGTGATCTGCGCCTGCACCGACACGTCCAGCGCCGTGGTGGGTTCATCGGCGATGATGAGCGCCGGCCGCGCCGCCAGAGCCAGCGCGATCACCACGCGCTGGCGCATGCCGCCGGAGAACTGATGCGGATAGTGGTCGATGCGCTTGTCCGCCGCCGGGATGCCCACCGCCAGCAGCAGCTCCAGCGCCCGCTGGCGCGCAGACTGCGCCGTCACCTTGTCATGGTGGCGGATCGTCTCGACCAACTGGTCGCCCACCGTGAACAGCGGATGCAGGCTGGTCAGCGGATCCTGGAAGATCGCGCCGATCTCCTTGCCGCGCAGGCGCTGGCGCGCCTTGGGCGGCAGATTGTCGATACGCCTGCCCGCCAGATGGATTTCGCCGCCGCCCAGCCGGCCCGGCGGCTCCAGCAGGCCGATCACCGCCATGCCGGTCAGCGATTTGCCGGCGCCGGATTCGCCGACCATGCCCAGGATCTCGCCCGGCTGAATGTCGAAACTGATGTCGCGCGTGGCGACCAGGACGCCGTGGCGCGTGGGGAATTCGACCGACAGGCCGCGCACGGACAGGGTCGGCGCAACGTTGGCCGCGGCCGGCGGCTGCGTGGTGTTGGGTACGATGGCCATCATGACGGACTCCTTGCGGGACGCGGATAGCTGGAGGAAAAAATCTGCTCGACCGGCGGATGGCCCCAGGTGCGGTCGGGATAGCGCGCCACCAGCCCGTCGAATTGCGTCTGCGCCTGCTCTTGCGCCAGGCGCGCATCGAAGCCGGGGATACGCCCGTCCACCATGACGAAGCGGCCGTCGATCACGACCTGCGACACGTCGCGGCCGCTGCCGCTCACCATCAAGGTCTGTATCGGGTCGATCAGCTGGCCGTTGCGGTCGTGCGAAAAATCGAACACCACGATGTCGGCCTTGGCGCCCACGGCCAGCCGGCCCAGGTCCGGGCGGCCCAGCGCATCGGCCCCGCCCACCGTGGCGGCGTCGTAGTAGTCCTCGGAGCGGACCGCCTCGGTCGAGCCATCGGCCACGCGGCACAGCATCATGCCCACCTGCATGTTCAGCACCATGTCGGGCGGCCAGGTGTCCGTGCCCATGCCGATGTTCACGCCCAGCTTGCGATAGCGCGCGAACGATTCCAGCGTGGCGCCATGCCGCCCCGACACCAGCGGGCAATGCACGATACTGGCGCCGGCATCGCGGATGATCTCCATGTCTCGCCCGGGCCGCTCGATATGGCGCGAGCCCGACACGTAGGTGCCATGCGGCAGCAAGGCGCGCTCGGATAGGAAGTCCAGGCTTTGCAGCCATTCCGGCGGGCTCATGCCGTGCTGCTCCAGCACCAGGTCGTACTCCAGGCGCGACTGGCAGCAATGCAGCCGGATCGGAATATTCCGTTCGCGCGATGCGGCGGCCGAAGCACGCAGCAGCGCCGGCGTGCAGGTTTCGATGCGGTCGGGTGACAGCATGGCGCGCACGCGGCCGTTGTGGCGGCCTTCGATCTCGTCACAGAAGGCCAGGGCCGCCTCCAGTCCCGCCATGCCGCGCGCCTCGTCGTAGTGGCAGCGGATCTTGCCGTCCGCGTCCACATAGGTGTGGCCGCTGCGATAGGCCGGTCCCAGGTAGACGCGCAGGCCCAGCTCGCCAGCAGCGTTGGCCGCAGACAGGAATTCATCGCGGGTCTCGCCCCACACCCGGTAGAACAGCGACGCGATTGGCAGCGCCGTCGTGATGCCGTTGCGTATCAGCTGGGCAAAGGCGTAGCGCTTCTGGAATGCGAGTTCGGCCGCCGTGTACATCTCGTACGGCCCCCGCTTCATGTAGCTCTCGGGCCAGATGCGGCCCTTCTTCCAGGCGGGCGAGTTGTCGAAGCCCAGGATGGTCGTGTCCAGGTCGGACAGCGCATCCAGGTCCACGAAGCCCGGGCCGATCAGCGCGCGGCCGTAGTCGCGGCGCTGCGCGACCTGCCCCGGATAGCGGTGGCCGACGTAGATGACGCGGTCGCCCTCGAACACCACCTCGCCGTTCTCGTACAGGCAATGGCGGCCGTTCTCGTGGCCCACCACCCAGCGGGCGGTCAGCAGGATGGGGCCTTGCGGCGCGCTCATCACGGCGCCTCCGCCAGCGCGCGGCCATTGCGCGCGACCACACGCCCGCCCTTGACGACCAGCTTGCGCTGCGGGCGCGAGACGATGGCTTCGGCCACCGTCTCGGCGTCCACCAGCACGAAGTCGGCATGGCAACCTGGCGCCAGGCCGTAGTCCGACAAGCCCATGACCCGCGCATTGCCATAGGTGGCCACATGCAGCGCCAGATCCAGCTCGTCGTCGCGCCGGAAGTTGTTGCGCAAGCCCACCAGCATGGTCCGTTCCAGCATGTCGGGCTTGCCGTAGGGGCCCCAGGTGTCGCGCATGCCGTCGTTGCCCGTACAGACCGTGACGCCGGCCGCGTGCAGCTTCGCCACATTGGGTACCGGCCGCGAGGCCGAGCCCGTGGTCATGATGTGCACGCCGGCCTTCAGCAAGCCTTCGGTCAATGCCTGCACTGCGTACGTGTCCGGCATGCCCAGGCAGAAGGAATGCGACAGGGTGACCTTGCCCTGCATGCCCAGCGCCAGCACCCGGTCTATGGTCATCTGCATCGAGAACGCGCCGAGTTCGCCCGCTTCGTGCAGATGGATGTCAATGGGCTTGCCGTGCCGCTGGGCCAGCCCGAAGATGGCGTCCAGATGCCCCTTGGGATCGCGGTCCATGCCGGCCGGGTCCAGCCCGCCCACCACTTCCGCGCCCATGCGCAAGGCCTCGTCCATCAGTTCCAGCGTGCCCGGGCGGATCAGCAGCCCGCTCTGCGGAAACGCGACGATCTCCACGTCGATCTGGTCGCGGTACTGCTCGCGGGCGCGCATCACGCCTTCGATCGCGCCCAGTCCAATGTCCGTGTCCACGTCCACATGGCTGCGGATATGGCTGGTGCCGTCGCCGATCGACATCACCAGCTGACGCGCCGACTGCCGGTACGGATCGATGCCCAGGCGTTTCTTCTCGGCTCGCTCGTTCTCGATCTTGTCGATCAGGCGCGGGCCGACCTCGTTGCGGTACCAGGGCATGCCGTACATGGTCTTGTCCAGGTGCGCGTGGGCGTCGATCAGGCCCGGCAGCATCAGCGCGCCGCCCCCATCCACCACCGGCACGCCGGCGGGCGCCGGCCCGCCCAGCGCCTGGATGCGGCCGTCGCGCACCAGCACCGAGGTCATCTCGCCGCCTGCGGGACGGACTTGGGTATACAGCGTTGCGTTTTCCATGGTTCTACTCTTGTCGGTTTGCGTTCAGCGCAAACGGGGATTCAGGGCGTCGCGCAGCCAGTCGCCCAGCAGGTTCACCACCAGCACGATCAGGCTCAGGTACAGCGCGGGAAACACCACCACCCACCACTGCCCCGAAAACAGGAACTGGTTGCCCAGGCGGATCAGCGTGCCCAGCGACGGTTCGGTGGGCGGCATGCCCACGCCCAGGAAGCTGAGCGTGGCCTCGATCAGGATCGCCAGGCCCAGGTTCAGCGTCGCGGTCACCATGACCGGCGTCAGCGTGTTGGGCAGGATGTGCGTCAGCATGATGCGCAGCGAACTCACGCGGATCAGGCGCGCCGCCTGCACGTATTCCTTGCCGCGCTCCACCAGGGCCGAAGCCCGCACCGTGCGGGCGTACTGCACCCAGTTGGTCATGGAGATGGCCAGGATCAGGATCACGGCCGACAGCGTTTCCCGCAGGCCGGGCGGCAGCAACTGGCGGAACACCGCCGTCACCAGGATCGCAACCAGGATGGTCGGGATGCTCAGCAGCGTGTCGCCCAGGCGCATCAACGCGTTGTCGACCCAGCCGCCGAAATAGCCGGCCGCCAGTCCCACCAGCAGGCCGATGGCCAGGGACAGCACCACCGTCGCCAGCCCGATCACCAGCGACATGCGCGAGCCGTACAGAATGGCGGACCAGACGTCGCGGCCCTGCGTGTCCGTGCCCAACAGGAACTGCGGATCCGAGCCGGCCTCCCAGACCGGCGGCAGCTCCGCGTTCAACAGGTCCAGCTGAGCCAGGTCGTACGGGTTCTGCGGCGCGATCCAGGGCGCGAACACGGCCAGCAACACCACCGCCAGCAGCACGATGCCCGCGCCCATGGCCACATAGTCCTGCCGCAAACTCCACCACAGGTCGCTGCGCAGGAAACGGGCAAGCCGGCCCTGCCTCGTTGCGGAAATTGGTTTAGTGAGCATTGGCGCCTCCCTTGACGTGCTGGCTGCGCAGGCGCGGATCGACCACGCCGTACATCATGTCCACGAACGTGTTCAACGCCACGAAGATGAAGGACACGATCACCAGATAGGCGGCCATGACGGGGATGTCCACGAACATGACCGATTGGATGAACAGCAGCCCCATGCCGGGCCACTGGAAGACCGTTTCGGTAATCAGCGCGAAGGCGATCAGGTTGCCGATCTGCATACCGGTCACGGTGATCACCGGCATCAGGCAGTTGCGCAGGGCCAGGCGGAAATGCACGATCCGGTCGGGCAAGCCGCGCGCGCGGGCGAACTTGATGAACTCGGTGCGCAGCGTCTCCAGCATTTCGGCCCGCACCAGGCGCATGATGAGCGTGATCTGGAACAGCGCCAGCGTGATGGACGGCAGTACCAGCGCGGCGCGCCCCGAGGGCGTGAGCAGGCCAGTGGTCCACCAGCCGATCTTCACCGTGTCGCCGCGCCCGAAGCCCGGCAGCCAGCCCAGCTGCACCGAGAAGATCAGGATCAGCATGATCCCCACCACGAAGCTCGGCAGCGATATGCCCAGGATGGAAACGAACTGCAGCGCCTGCGCCAGGCGCGACTTGCGGTAGATGGCGGTCAGCACGCCCGCCGGCACGCCGATGGCGAGCGACAGCAAGGTCGCCATCAGGACCAGTTCGAACGTGGCCGGAAAGCGTTCGGCCACCAGCGCGAACACGTCCTGCTGGTTGCGATAGGAAATGCCGAATTCGCCTTGCGCCGCGTTGGTCACGAAGTGCACGAACTGCATGCCCACCGAGGCGTTCAGCCCCAGGCGTTCGCGCAGTTCGTCGCGCTGCGTCTGCGAGGCCTGCTCGTTGAGCATCATGTCGACGGGGTCGCCGACGAACCGGAAAATCACGAAGGCCAACAGCGCCACCGCCAGCATGACGCCGACCGCGTTGAAGACCCTTCTCACAATGAATGCCAGCATGTGCGGCTCCCCTTCAGACCCTAGTCATTCCCAGGACCGCCGGCGGGCGGCGGTCCGCGGCGTCACTGCATGCGCACGGTCCACAGGCGCGCCTTGTTGTCCGGCATCTGCAGCACCTCGCCGACCTTGTTGCCCACGGCCCAGGCCATCGGCTGCTGGTGCAGCGGCAGGAAGCGCACATCGTCATGCAGCGTCTGCAACACCTCGGCCATCATCTGCACCCGCTTGGGGCGGTCCATCTCGGCTGCGGCCGCGTCGATCCTGGCGTCCAGCGCCGCATCACCCCACTGGCCCCAGTTGAAGACGCCCGCCGGGCCGCTGCGGCTGTGCATCACCTGCAGCAGGATGGACAGCGCGTCGATCTGCGGCTCGTTGGCCCAGCCATGGATGGTGATGTCGAACTCGCCGCGCGAACGCTTGGGGTTCTGCAGCGAACGCGGGCCGCTGGCCAGCGAAGCCTTCACGCCGATGCGCGCCCACATGGAGGCGGCGGCCTGGCAGATTTCCTCCTCGTTGACGAACATGTCGTTCGAGCACAGCAGCGACACCGTGAACCCGTCCGGATAGCCGGCCTCGGCCAGCAGCTTCTTGGCGCGCGCGGCGTCGAACGGCAGACGCTCCTCCTGCTTGGGCTCGTAGCCCGGGATGGACGGCGCCACCAATGCGCCCGTGGTGCGCGACAGGCCGCGCATCACGCGCTTCTGGATCAGTTCCGGCGACAGCGCCATGTACAGCGCCTGGCGCACCTTCAAGTCCTTCAGCGGATTCTTGTCGGTGATGTTGGAGCCGACCAGCTTGTCGCCCAGGTTGAAGCCGAAGTACAGGGTGCGCAACTCGGTCGAGGCCAGCACCTTGACGTTGGACGCCGCGCGCAGCCGATCCAGGTCCTGCAACGGCGCGTTCTCGGTGAAATTGATGTCGCCCGACAACAGCGCCGCCACCCGCGTGGGCGCGGAGGCGATGGGCGTGAATTCGATGCGGTCCAGGTTGTGGCGCGGCTTGTCCCACCAGCCGGGGTTGACCACCAGCACGGTGCGCGTGTCCGGACGGTACGACTCCACCTTGAAGGGGCCGGTGCCGTTGGCATTGTGCGTGGCGTAGCCTTCGATCTTCTTGGCGGCGTCGGTCGGTTTCAGGCTGTTGTTGTCCACCAGCCACTGACGGTTGAAGATGAAGATGTTGGTCAGGTCGTTGAGCATCAGCGGATACGGATGCGTCATTTCGATGTCGACCGTATAGTCGTCGACCTTGCGCACCGCCTTGAAGGCCGGCAGATTGCCCTTCAGCGGCGAGGCTTCGTCCGAGACCCGCGTCATCGACGCCACCACGTCGTCCGCCGAGAACGGCGCGCCGTTGTGGAACTTCACCCCCTTGCGCAAATGAAAGCGCAGCACCGTGGGCGACGGCGTCTCCCAGGACTCCGCCAGCGCGGGCGTGATGTTGAACTTGTCGTCATAGCGGATCAGCGCTTCGTACACATGGTTCAGGAACGCCAGGTTGAAGGTGCTGCCGTAGGAATACGGATCCAGCGAATCCAGGTCCCGGGCCGCGCCCCACTTCAGCGTGTTGGCGGCGTTGGCCCCCGTGATGGCCGACAGCGCGATCACGGCGCCCGCGGTCCACTTGAGCAAAGTCTTCATGGCTGCAACTCTCCCTTGTGTATCTGTCTGAACTCGCCGGGGTCGGGCCCGGCGCGGTGGGTAAGACGAAAAGACTAGGAATGCGCGCCCGGACGGATCAGCGACAGCCGCTGCGCGCGCTCCAGGGACGCCAGCGCCAACACCTGGGCCAGCGCGGCACGGTAGGAATCGATGATGGGCACGGCCGGCAGGCGCGGCAGGCTGGGCAGGTAGCCGGCCAGCGCGGCGCCCGCCACGATGACCACGTCCGCGCCCTGCGCCACTGCGGCATCCAGCGCCCGGCTGACCTGCAAGGCAGACTCGGCCGAGCGCGACACGTAGTCCAGGGCATTGCCCGGCAGGGCCAGGATGCCGGCGCAGCGGGACTCCAGCCCCAGCTGGCGGATCTGTTCGCGCAGCATGCCGGGCCAGCGCTGCCCCACTGTCACGATGGCGTAGCGGTCGCCGCGCTGCAGGGCGCTCAGGATGGAGGCCTCGGCCATGCCCACCACCGGCACGTCCAGGCGTTCGCGCACCGCGCCGATGCCGGGCTCGCCGAAACAGGCCAGCAGGCAGGCGTCGAATCCGCCGTCCGGCGCTTCGCCTGCCGCGCGCTCCACGACGTCCAGCACGGCATGGGCGGCAATGGCCGCCTCCGCGCGGCTGGCGATGTAGGCGGGGCCGAACCCGGCGGTGACCGCATGGATGCGGACCATGTCCCCGTAAAAGGCCTCGGCCTGGCTGGCCAGGCTGGTCGTCAGCTCGGACGTGGTGTTGCCGTTGACCACCAGCAGGCGGTAAGGCGCGGAAAGGGACAGCTCGGTAGCGGCGGCCTGGGGTACAGCGGACATGGATCAGCCTTTGTGAACTTGTATACAAACAATTAGATAGATTAAGAACAACCAAGATTGTTTTGTATAAAAATTTGTATACGATTTATGTCGCCAATGTACTCCGCACAATCTCGGCGACAAGCTATCGCTAACCCTTATCCGCGGGTGTAGTATGCTTTCCAGCACAGAGAAAAATGCGCGCCGGCAGCGCCAGCCGGACCATTCCAACACCCTGAAAAGCGCGCAGGCATAGGAGCCAACAAGAAGATGAAGTCCCTCGCGCCGCCGGCCGACGAGCCCGCCAAGAAAGACATCAGCCGCAACGAAATCGTATACAAAAATTTGCGCAGAGCCATCATCGAGCAGGCCCTGCTGCCCGGCGACAAGCTGCCCGAGGACATCATCGGCGAGCGCTTCGGCGTCAGCCGGACCATCGTCCGCAGCGTCCTGACACGCCTGTTCAGCGAGGGCCTGGTGGATTTGCGGCCGAACCGGGGGGCTGCGGTGGCCCGCCCCAGCCTGGAAGAAGCGCACGACATCTTCGAGGCGCGCCGCTGCCTGGAGCGCGACGTGACGCGCCGGCTGCTGCAGCACATCACTGAGGCCGGGCTGGCGCGGCTGGAACAGCACGTGGCGCAGGAAGAGGAAGCCCGCAAGCGCAACAGCACCAACGAGTCCATCCGGCTGTCAGGCGAATTCCACATCCTGATGGCGGAACTGTCGGGCAATGCGGTGTATGCGCGCTACGTGAACGAGATCGTGTCGCGCTGCTCGCTGATCCTGGCGCTTTATGGCCGGCCGCATTCGAGCGAATGCGCGGTCAGCGAGCACATGGAGATCGTGGCGGGCCTGCGCGCGCGCGACGAGAAGCACGTGCTGCATCTGCTGGAGCACCACCTGGAATCGGTGACCGCGCGCGCGCTGCTGACCGCGGACGGCCAGGGCGTGCGCGATATCCGCAAGATCCTGGACCGATACGGCACGTAGGGGCGTGCGGCGTCCTCCAACGAAAAAGCGCCCGGTGAGGGCGCTTTTTTGGTTGGGGAGCCTAGATTTCGCGCTCTTCCGTCTTGAGGTTGTTGTCGCGGGCGAAATCCACCACGAACTTGTACGCCAGCGGTTCCAGATCGCGCAAACGCAGATCGACCACGATCCCGCGCACGCCGTCGATCACGACGGGCAGCACATAGGGCGAATAGGTGAGGTGGTTACCGGCACAGCCGGCGGGCCGGAATTGTGCCATTACGCCGGCGAGCCGTTCCGCCCAATCGCTGGGGCGAAAGCGGCTACCGCTTTCGGTAACGCCATGAATTACGAATTGTCTGACGCGAGTTGCCATGAGTTCTTCACTACAGCGCGCCCTTCACGAAAGCCGGATCTTCGGCGTGATCAAACATGCGCCCTGCGCCGCGAATTGTATATGATTGATCCTTTGCCCTCTTTCAAAAGGCGATTCGCCTGGGAAAACGAGCTGCCCGGGCTGCCAAACGCGGCGGCATCCCACGGGAACTCCAGCCGAGTCCCGGCGCAATCCGCTTCATCCACGGGAGGATCCGCGATGACTTCGCCTCTGGCCAATATCTACGCCCGGCTGCCGGTATCGTTCACGCACGGCCAGGGCGTCTGGCTGTGGGACGCCGAAGGCCGCAAGTACCTGGACGCGCTGGCAGGCATCGGGGTGTCCTGCCTGGGCCACGCCCATCCAAAACTGGTGGCCGCCATCAGCGAGCAGGCCGCCCGCGTCATCCATACCTCGAACATCTACGAAGTGCCGCAGCAGACCGCGCTGGCCGCGCGCCTGACGCAGCTGTCCGGCATGCAGGAAGTCGCCTTCAACAACAGCGGCTCCGAGGCCAACGAGGCCGCGATCAAGCTGGCGCGCTACTACGCCTACCAGCGCGGCAACAAGCACGCCCACATCATCACCATGGATTCGTCCTGGCATGGCCGCACGCTGGCCACGCTGGCGGCCACGGGCAGCGAAAAGGCGCGCAAGGGCTTCGAGCCCCTGCCCTCGGGCTTCATCCAGGTGCCGTACAACAGCGTGGACGCGGTGCGCGCCGCGGGCGACGCCGAGCCGCGCGTGGCCGCCGTGCTGCTGGAGGTCCTGCAAGGCGAAGGCGGCATCCGTCCCTCCGACATCGCCTACCTGCAGGAGGTGCGCCGGCTGTGCACCGAACGCGGCTGGCTGCTGATGATCGACGAAGTCCAGTCCGGCATCGGCCGCACCGGCAAGTGGTTCGCCCACCAATGGGCCGATATCGTCCCCGACGTCATGACCCTGGCCAAGGGCCTGGCAGGCGGCGTGCCCATCGGCGCCATGCTGGCCGCCGGCCCCGCCGCGGGCGTGCTCACGCCGGGCAGCCACGGCACCACCTTCGGCGGCGGCCCGCTGGTCTGTGCGGCCGGGCTGGCCGTGCTGGACGCGCTGGAATCCGAAAAACTGCTGGACAACGCCCACGACGTGGGCAACCACCTGAAAACCGCCCTGGCCGATGCGCTGGCCGGCACCCGCGGCGTCACCGAGATCCGCGGCCGCGGCCTGATGCTGGGCATCGAGCTGGCCCGCCCCTGCGGCGTGCTGGCCCTGCGCGCCATGGAAGCCGGACTGCTCATCAACGTGACGCGCGACCGCGTGATCCGCATGTTGCCGCCGCTGATCCTCAACCGCGACGAAGCCGACCGCATCGTCGCCATCCTGGTTCCGCTCATCCAGGAATTCCTGGCCGAAACACCATAAAATCAACGTCCCGCCCGGGCCATGAGCCTGGCCGGGCCCCATGACCTGCGACATCACCATGACACCTCCCACGACTCAAAACGGCCCGCTGCGGCACTTCCTGCAGTTCAAGGACTTCTCGTCCGCCGAGATCGCCTACGTGCTGGACCGCGCGCGCCTGATCAAGGACAAATTCAAACGCTACGAACCCCACATGCCGCTGCACGACCGCACGCTGGCGATGGTGTTTGAAAAGGCCAGCACGCGCACCCGCGTTTCGTTCGAGGCCGGCATGTACCAGATGGGCGGATCGGTCATCAACCTGACCTCCAACGATTCGCAACTGGGCCGCTCCGAGCCCATCGAAGACACCGCGCGCGTCATCTCGCGCATGGTCGACATCGTCATGATCCGCACGTTCGAGCAGACCCGCATCGAGCGCTTCGCCTCGCACTCGCGCGTGCCCGTGATCAACGGCCTGACCAACGAATTCCACCCCTGCCAGATCCTGGCGGACATCTTCACCTACATCGAGCACCGCGGCCCCATCGCCGGCAAGACGGTGGCCTGGGTGGGCGACGCCAACAACATGGCCTACACCTGGCTGCAGGCCGCGGAAATGCTGGGCTTCACGCTGCACGTGTCCACGCCGGCCGGCTACGAGCTCGAAGCCTCGCGCATCGGCACGCCGCCCGCCACGGTGCTGCGCCAGTTCAAGGATCCCATGGAAGCCTGCCAAGGCGCGCACCTGGTCACCACCGACGTCTGGACCAGCATGGGCTATGAAGCCGAAAACGAAGAGCGCCGCGCCGCCTTCGCCGACTGGTGCGTGGACGCCGAAATGATGGCCGCCGCCGACCCCCAAGCCGTGTTCATGCACTGCCTGCCCGCCCACCGCGGCGAGGAAGTCACCGGCGAAGTCATCGACGGCCCGCAAAGCGTGGTCTGGGACGAAGCCGAAAACCGCCTGCACGTGCAGAAGGCGCTGATGGAGTTCCTGCTGCTGGGCCAGCTCAAGTAAAGCCGCCCGAATACGGAAAAGCCTGCGCATCTTGCGATGCGCAGGCTTTTTTCATGGGCGCGGCACACCCGCATTCGAATCCGATGCGGCGGACGCCGCGCAATTACAGGAGCCGCTTGAACATGGTCCGGCGCGTATTGCGGAACGACGGCCGCACCCGGCTGCTCCAGTCGCTGGCGCGCACGACCAGCCAGGGCGGGCTGCCGAAGGTTTCGCGCGTGTGCAGGTC
This sequence comes from Achromobacter xylosoxidans, assembly GCF_002192695.1. Lineage (GTDB taxonomy): Bacteria > Pseudomonadota > Gammaproteobacteria > Burkholderiales > Burkholderiaceae_B > Achromobacter > Achromobacter xylosoxidans_C. The sequence goes on along the minus strand of NZ_MTLG01000055.1, from coordinate 73,311 downwards.
GTAGCAGGCCAGATAGCGCGGCGACTCGTCGCGGCATTCATAGCGCATGGCGCGCACCGTGCCAGGCACCGATGCCAGGCCCGGCAAGTGCTCCTGGTCGTACCAGGCATTCAGGTCGGCTTCGGCCTCGGGCAGCACGTCGGTCTCTACGATGTAGTGCCACGGCGCGTCCTGCCCCGCCGAAGCGCCTGCCAAGTCCAGCGTCAGGTGCAGCACGCGGCTGCGCGCGCCCGGGAAGCTCTCGGCCAGGCGCGCCTGCGCTTCCGGCAAGGCCGCCGCCGATCCGCGCAGATAGACGTAGGTTTCGTCCTCTTCCACGGCGGCGTACGCGGCGGCGCGCAGGCCTGCCAATCCTTGGGTCAAGGTCTGTTCAAGTTCGCGCGCGCGCGCCTCGTCGAAGCGTTCGCCCAGCGACACCAGCAATACGGTTTCCTGCACTCCAGTCTCCTGTTCAATGTCCGACGCGCAAGGCCACCAGAAAGCGCGACACCATGTTGTACGCGCCCACGGTCGCCGCCAGCTCCACCAGTTGCGTGTCATCGTAGCGCGCGCGCAGCGGCGCGAACACGGCGTCCGGCACCTCGATGTCGCGCGTCATGGCGTCCGTCAGCACCAGCACGTCGACCTCGCCGGCTTCCAGGCCCTGCAGGCCTGACGCCGCTGGACCGTCTCGCAACGCGTCCACCAGCGCCTGCGGCATGCCAGCGGCCAGCGCGTGCGGTACGTGCGCCTCGAACTCGTAGGGCGCGTTGTTCAAGGTCGCCACGCGCAGGATGATCAGCTCGCGCAGGCGCGGCGGTACCGCGGTGTTCAGGCGGATCGCCGTCAGCATGGCTTCCCAGCCCTGGACCACGGCCGGGCTGTTCAGCAGCACCTGGTACAGCGGCGAAATGCGCCCCCGCGCGGCCGCGATCCGCGCCTCGATGTCCGCCAGTTCCGGCCGGCTGCCCGGCGCTACCAGCCCTACTCTGCATGCCTTCATCTTCACTCCGGACGAATGTTCTTGCGCTGGATCAGCGCGGTCCACTTCTCGCGGTCGGACGCGATCAGGGCAGCCAGTTCCTGCGGGCTGCCGGGAGCGGCCTGGGCTCCGAATTTTTCCAGGCGCGCACGCACGCTCTCCGTGTTCAGCGCGGCGCGCACGGCCTGGTTGAGCTTGTCGATCGTGGCCGGCGGCGTGGCGACGGGCGCCACGATGCCGTACCAGTTGTTGGACTCCACGCCGGCAATGCCCTGCTCGGCCAGGGTCTTGACCTCGGGCAGCAGCGGGTGGCGGGTCGGCGCGGCGATGCCCAGGGGCTTCAACTTGCCGCCCTGGATATGGCCGATCAAGCCCGGCACGTCGCCGAAGAAGCCCGACACCTGGTTGCCCATCACGTCGTTGATGACCGGCGCCGCGCCCTTGTAGGGCACATGCATCACATTCGCCTTGCTGGAGTCCGCAAACATTTCCAGCGTCAGGTGGGGAATGCTGCCTATGCCCGACGAGCCGATCGCCACCGACTGCGAGGCCGCCTGCGACTTCTTGACGAAGTCCGCCGCGTCGACCGCCGGATTGGACGGGTTCACCACGAACACCGTGGCGTTGTTAACCACCTTGGACACCGGCGCGAAATCGCGCACGGGGTCATACGGCAGGTCCTTGTACAGCGCCGGGCTGATCGCGACCGCGCCCACGCTGGTCAGGAACAGCACCGAGCCGTCGGCGGGCGCCTTGGCCACGTAGGCTGCCGCAATGTTGCCATTGGCGCCGGCCTTGTTCTCCACGATGACCTGCTGCTTGAGTTCCTTGCCCAGTTGCTCGGCCAGCACCCGGCCGACCAGATCAACGGGCCCGCCAGGCGGGAAAGCAATGATGAGGCGCACCGGCCCATCGGCATGGGCAGGTCCCAGGGCGGCCAGGCTCAGCAGGCCGGCGGACAGTATTTTCTTGAACATGGTGTCTCCTGATTGAATGGAATTTTCTTGTCGTTCGCGCGCCGCCTGATGGCAGCCGCGTTTGCCGCGCCTACTCGAATCCGTACAGCCGCGCCGGGTTGTCCACCAGGATGCGCTGGCGCAGGGCCGCATCGGGGCAAGCTTCGAAAAACAGGTCGACCAGTTCGCCGTCGTCCGGCATGTCGCCTGCCACGTTCGGATGCGGCCAGTCCGTACCCCACAGGCAGCGGTCGGGCAACGCCTCGGCCAGCGCGCGCACGAAGGGCAGGCCCTCGGCGTATGGACGCTTGCCCGACGCGATGCGGTCGATGCCCGACACCTTGACCCAGGCCTGGGGCACCTGCGCCAAGCCCAACAGCGCCAGCATCGCCGGCGACTCCAGGCCATCACCCGCCTTCAACCGCCCCATGTGATCGACCACGAAAGGCAACGGCAAAGCGGCCAGGCGCGGCAACAGTTCAGGCAGCATCGCGCCATCCAGATGCAGACACAGATGCCAGCCCAGCGGCGCGATCAACGCCACCACATGGTCGAAGACCGCCGGATCGGGCGCGCCGCCCAGATGCGGCACGAAGTTGAAACGGGCCGCGCGCACGCCGCCCTCATGCAATTGCCTGACGCCGGCCTCGGTCGCGTCCGCTCCCAGCAGCGCGACGCCGCGATAGCGGCCGCCGCTTTGGGTCAGCGCATCCAGCAAGGCGCGGTGGTCGGATCCATGGCAGTTGGCCTGCACCACCACCGCGCGCTGCACGCCCAGGCGGCCGTGCAGCGCCGCCATGGCCTGGTAAGGCGCATCCGGCGGCGTGTACGAACGGCCCTCCGCATACGGAAACACGTCCGCCGGCCCAAACACGTGGCAATGCGCATCGCAGGCGCCCGGCGGCAAGGCGTGGCGGGGACGGGACGGCGCGGCTAGCGGAGGACGGCAATCGGGCACGGGCGGGTTCCTGCGTTGAAAACGCCATGGTCCCGGATTGCCCGCCGCCCAACAATGCTATATCTTTGATTTCAGATATAGATTTTTAGAATATCCGATGGATCTCAAGCAGATCGAATACTTCCTGCGGGTAGCTGAGAGACGCAGTTTCTCGCGCGCCGCCGAAATGCTGGACGTGGCGCAGCCCACGCTCAGCCGCCAGGTGCGCCTGCTGGAACTGGAGCTGGGCCAGCACCTGCTCTACCGCAACGGACGCGGCGCCGAGCCCACCGAGGCCGGGCTGCGCTTCCTGGAGCATGCCCGCGCCCTGCTGACCCTGGCCGAACGCGCCAAGGAAGACCTCCAGACCCTGCGCGAGACACCCACCGGCAAGGTCGTGGTGGGCCTGCCGCCCCGCATCGCGCGCGTGCTCACGCCCCCGCTGGTCCAGGCCTTCCGCCGCAGCTTCCCCGAGGCCTCCATCGCCGTGGCCGAGGGTCTCAGCGCCCAGGTGCGCGAATGGCTGCTGGCTGGCCGCGTCGACCTGGCCCTGCTCTATGACCCCGCGCCCTCGCCCCAACTGGCCTACGAATCGCTGTTCCGCGAAGACCTGGTGCTGGTGGCCGCGCCCGGCCACCGGCCCGCCCTGCCCCCGCGCATCGCCGTGGCGGAACTCGGCAACTACCCGCTGGTGGTGCCCAGCCTGCCCAACGCCATCCGCACTCTGGTCGAGAGCGTGTGCCGCGCCCAGGGCGTGCGCCTGACCATCGCCGTCGAGGTGGACGCCGTCCAGACCATCGTCGAACTGGCCGCCCAGGGCGACGCCTACGCCATCCTGCCGCGCTCGGCCGCGCGCGGCCCCGCCGCGGAACACGAACTGTCGCTGTGCGACATCGTCGAGCCGACCATCACCAACGACCTGGTGCTGGCCAGCGCCCGCCACCGCCCCGCCACCCGCCTGGCCGCCGCCACCGCGCTCCTGATCCGGCGGCTGGAGCTGCCTGCCCTGTTCGCCCCGGCGGCCCGCCCGCGGCAAAAGAGTTAAAATAGAGTCCGTTTTTCTTGTTTGGCGGCTAGCAGCTGTCAAAGTCTGCTGTCCAAGTCCTGTTGGCGTCTCACTTCAAACAATGACCACTATCCTCCCGAACCTTCCCACCGGCCAGAAGGTCGGCATCGCCTTCTCCGGCGGCCTCGACACCAGCGCAGCGCTCCTGTGGATGCGCAACAACGGCGCCATCCCCTACGCCTACACCGCGAACCTGGGCCAGCCCGACGAGTCCGACTACGACGAGATCCCGCGCAAGGCCATGGCCTACGGCGCCGAAAAGGCCCGCCTGATCGACTGCCGCGCGCAGATGGTGGCCGAAGGCATCGCCGCCCTGCAGTCGGGCGCGTTCCACATCTCGACCGCCGGCATCACCTACTTCAACACCACCCCCATCGGCCGCGCAGTGACCGGCACGATGCTGGTGGCCGCCATGAAGGAAGACGACGTCAACATCTGGGGCGACGGCAGCACCTTCAAGGGCAACGACATCGAGCGCTTCTACCGCTACGGCCTGCTGACCAACCCGGACCTGAAGATCTACAAGCCCTGGCTGGACCAGCGCTTCATCGACGAGCTCGGCGGCCGTTCGGAAATGTCCGAGTACATGCGCCAGGCCGGCTTCGACTACAAGATGTCGGCTGAAAAGGCCTACTCCACCGACTCCAACCTGCTGGGCGCCACGCACGAAGCCAAGGACCTGGAGCACCTGAACTCCGGCATCCGCATCGTCAAGCCCATCATGGGCGTCGCCTTCTGGCGCGACGACGTCGCCGTCAAGGCCGAGGAAGTCACCGTCCGCTTCGAGGAAGGCCACCCGGTCGCCCTGAACGGCGTGGAATACAGCGACCCCGTCGAACTGATGCTCGAAGCCAACCGCATCGGCGGCCGCCACGGCCTGGGCATGAGCGACCAGATCGAAAACCGCATCATCGAAGCCAAGAGCCGCGGCATCTACGAAGCCCCGGGCCTGGCCCTGCTGTTCATCGCCTACGAGCGCCTGGTCACCGGCATCCACAACGAAGACACCATCGAGCAGTACCGCGAAAGCGGCCGCAAGCTCGGCCGCCTGCTGTACCAGGGCCGCTGGTTCGACCCGCAAGCCATCATGCTGCGCGAAGCCGCCCAACGCTGGGTCGCCCGCGCCGTCACCGGCGAAGTCACCATCGAACTGCGCCGCGGCAACGACTACTCGCTGCTGAACACCGAATCGCCCAACCTGACCTACGCCCCCGAGCGTCTGTCCATGGAAAAGGTCGAAAACGCCCCGTTCACGCCCGCGGACCGCATCGGCCAACTCACCATGCGCAACCTCGACATCGTCGACACCCGCGGCAAGCTCTTCACCTACGTGAAGACCGGCCTGCTCGCCTCCTCCGGCAGCTCGCTGCCCCAGCTGAGCGACGACGGCAAGAAGAAGTAATTCTTCAACGCCCAAAACCAGAAAGCCCTTCGACACGCCGAAGGGCTTTTTGTTTGAACAACATCAATCGCAAGAAACCGCCAAAGCTCCCAAAGGCCGCCCGCGCGGCCGGCCGGGGGCGAGCGCCGCAAGATCCATCGCCATACCCCTCGCCCCAGGCGTCATAAGAACCCGAACACCGCCCCCAAGGCAAACAAACAAGAGCCTAAAGCTCCACCTGCATCCCCATCTCCACCACCCGATTAGCCGGAATCTTAAAGAACTTGGTACTCCGAGTAGAGTTCCGCGCCATGAACGAAAACACCGCCCGCCGCCAGCGCCACAACGCCGGCTTCTTCGCCGCCACCACCGTCTGCCGCGACAGGAAGTAAGAAGTCCTCATCGGCTCCAGATCGATCTCCGGATAAGCCTCCGCCACCAGCCGCAGCGCCTCCGGCACGTCCGGATCTTCCTTGAAGCCGTAGTTGATCGTCGCCTGCCAGCTCGACGCCGACAACTTGGTCACGGAGAAGCGCTCTTCTTCAGAGATATAGGGCACGTCCGCCACCAGGATCGTCAGGAACAGCACATGATCGTGCAGCACCTTGTTGTGCTTCAGGTTATGCAGCAACGCCGGCGGCACATTGCCCGAATTCATCGTCATGAAGATGGCGGTGCCCGGCACCCGCGACGGCGGATACTCCTCGAGCTGCGACATGAATTCCTTGAGCGGCTGGCGATCCCGCTGCTGCATCTCGGACAGCAGCCGGCGGCCGCGGCGCCAGGTCATCATCAGCGTGAACACCACGATCGCCACCAGCAGCGGCAGCCAGCCGCCCTCGTGGATCTTGAACACGTTGGCCGAGAACAGCAGCACGTCGAACAACAGCAGCAGGCCCAGCGCCACCAGCCACAACACACGCTTCACCCCGGTCGAGCCGCGCGGCAGCACCGCGAAAGCCAGCACCGACGTCGTGAACATCGTCCCCGTGACCGCGAAGCCATACGCCGCGGCCAAATTGTCCGAATTGCGGAACAGCAGCACCAGGATCAGCACCGCGCACAGCAGCAACGCGTTGACTTGCGGCAGATAGATCTGGCCCTTCTCCACCGCCGAGGTATGCAGGATCTGCATGCGCGGCCAGAAGCCCAGCTGCACTGCCTGGCGCGTGACCGAATAGGCGCCCGATATCACCGCCTGCGACGCCACGATGGTCGCGATGGTGGCCAGCGCCACCAACGGGGCCAACCCCCATTCCGGCGCCATCATGAAGAACGGATTGCGTATCGCCGTCGGATCGCGCAACAGCAGCGCGCCCTGGCCGAAATAGCACAGCGTCAGGGCCGGCAGCACCATGCTGAACCAGGCGCGGCGAATCGCCGGACGGCCAAAGTGGCCCATGTCGGCATACAGCGCCTCGGCGCCCGTCAGCGCCAGCACCACGGCGCCCAGCAGCACGAAACTGATCCACGGAAACTCGATGATGAAACGCAGGCCCCACATCGGATTCAAGGCCCGCAGCACTTCCGGCGTCTGCCATATCTGCCAGCCGCCCAGCGCGGCCAGCGTACCGAACCACAATAGCATCACCGGACCGAACAGCTTGCCCATGGCGCCCGTGCCGTGCGACTGGATCGCGAACAACGCGATCAACACCACCAGGGCCAGCGGCACCACCCAGGCGTCCAGTTGGTGCGACACGATGCCTATCCCTTCCAGCGCTGACAGCACCGAGATCGCCGGCGTGATCATGCTGTCGCCATAGAACAGCGCCGCGCCAAAGATCCCCAGCACGATCAGCACCCAGCGCAGCTTGCCTTCGCGCCCGCGCACCGCCAATTCCAGCAAGGCCAGCGTGCCGCCTTCGCCGCGGTTGTCGGCGCGCAGAATCAGCGTCACGTACTTGAACGACACCACCACCATCAGCATCCAGAACAGGATGGACAGCACGCCCAGCAAGTGGGCGGGCTCCAGGTCGGTGTGCACGCTCAGCCCCGTCAGACAGGCCCGCAGCGTATACAAGGGACTGGTGCCGATATCGCCATACACCACGCCCAGCGCCCCCATGATGAGGGCGGCCCGCGACGACGGCGCGTGTCCGCCTAGTGCTTGCCCATTGGACGACGAAGGAACGCTGACCGAACCCTGGCTCATGATGTAGGTTCTTGACGAGTGAGTTGGGCGCCCTTGCGGGGGCCGGGAAACACGACCGACAGCCGTGTTCCTGAAAAGTCCGGACGGCTGGTGAGCTTCCACCAGGCGCCATGCGCATGCGCGATTTCCCGCACGATGGCCAGCCCCAGGCCCGACCCGCCCGCGGTAGCCGTGGGCGAACGGTAGAAGGCCTCGAACACGCGTTCGCGTTCATCCGGCGAAATGCCCGGGCCATCGTCCTCCACGGTCAGCGAAGGCGGATTGGCGCCGACGATCAGCGTGATGCGGCCGGTCTTGTTGCCATAGCGCAGCGCATTGTCGATGAGATTGCCCAGCAGTTCGGCCAGCAACAGGGGATCGGCGTCGATCCAGATGGGTGCGTCGGGCGCGACCAGATCCAGGTCATAGTGCGCCTCGCGCACCCGCGGAAACCATTCCGCGCCATGCGCCCGCACCCATTCGCACAGGTCGATGCGCACGAAGCTGTCTTGCGGACGGGCGTTGGGGTCGGCGCGCGCCAGGACCAGCAATTGCTGCCCCAGGCGGATCATGCGGTCGCTCACGGCCTTGATCCGTTCGGCCCGCGCGCGCACGTCGTCGGGCAAGGGACGCGCCAACATCAGTTCGGATTCCAGCCGCAAGCCGGCCAAGGGTGTGCGCAATTGGTGCGCGGCGTGGCCGATGAAGCGGCGCTGCGCCGCCAGCGAGGCGTCCAGGCGCAGCAGCAAGTCATTGGTGTGCGTGACCAGCGGCTCGATCTCGACCGGCACGCCTGCCACCTCCAGCGGCTGCATGTCGTCGATCGAGCGCTGCCGGATCTCTTCGGACAGATGATTGACCGAACGCAGCCCCGAACGCACGCCTTGCACCACCACCCAGGTGAACAGCGCGATCAGCGCGACCTGCCCCACCACCATCAGCCAGAAAAAGTCTTCCAGCATCCAGAGCGACATGTCGATCTTGTGCGTGATGACCCAGGTGGCCGCCAGGTCCAGCAGGACCAGCAGCAGGATCGGCGGCATCAGGCGGATGACCAGATGCCGCGCCAGCGAACGGGAGGGAAGCAAGGGGCGGGAAGCCGGAGCAGCGGTAGGAGTGCGTTCCTGCATCATGACGCAATGCCCTCGCCTAGGCGTATGGATGCGCTCGGCCGGCGCGACGCGGCCGCAGCCGGCCCGTCAGGCCGTTTCCACATCCAGCATGTAGCCAAAGCCGCGCACCGTTTGAATACTGGCGCCCGTGCCTTCGAGGCGCTTGCGCAAGCGGTACACGTAGACTTCGACGGCGTTTTCGCTGAAATCGGCATCCCAGGCCGACAGCGAGTTCACGATCTGGCGCTTGGTCACGACGCGGCCGACGCGGGCCATCAGCATTTCCAGCACGGAAAGCTCGCGCACCGACAGGGACAGGCGCTGGCCATTGGCCCGGACTTCGCGGCCGACGGTGTCGAACACCAGCGGGCCGACTTCGATCAGGGGCTGCGCCTGTCCGGCACGGCGCCGGCCAAAGGCGCGCACGCGCGCCGCCAGCTCGGGCAGTTCGAAAGGTTTGGTGACGTAGTCGTCCGCTCCGGCGTCCAGGCCGGCGACGCGGTCCTCGATGCCATCGCGGGCGGTGAGGATCAGCACGGGGACCTGGTTGCCGTCCTGGCGCAATTGCCGCAGCACATCCAGCCCGCTCATGCCGGGGAGGTTGAGGTCGAGCAGCATGAGGTCGTAAGGCTGGCCTGCCAAGGCGCCCAGAACCCGGTCGCCCTCGGTCAGCCAGTCGACCGCATAGCCTTGGTCGGCCAGAAATTCCTGGAGCGCGTGGCCCAGGGTGGTGTCGTCTTCGATTACCAGAACTCGCATGCGGCGATTCTAGCGCGATCCCGGCCGGAACGGGGCGTGAAATACGCCCCGGGGCCGGGAAGCGTTCAAGGTGCGGACGGAGCCGGGGCGGCTCCCGCTGCTGCGGGGGCTGCCGCGCCCGCGGCGCCGCCCGAAGGAGGCGTGGTGACGAATCCGATGCGCGTCATGCCCGAACGGCGGGCCGAAGCCATGACCTTGGCCAGGGTCTCGTAACGCGTGTTCTGGTCCGCGCGGATGCGGATCTCGGGTTGCGGCTTGGTGCCGGCGATCGACTTGAAGCGGTTGGGCAGGTCGTCGATATTGACCGGCTTCTCGTCCCAGAACAGCGCGCCGCTGGCATCGATGGCCAGGTCGACGGTCTTGGGCTCTTCCTCGATCTGCTCGGCCGCCACCTGGGGCATGTTGATCTTGATCGAATGCGCCAGCAGCGGCGCGGTGATGATGAAGATCACCAGCAGCACCAGCATCACGTCGATCAGGGGCACCATGTTGATCTCGGAAACCGTATGGCTTCCGGATCCCTTGCCCTCGAAGCTGCCAAAGGCCATTATTCGCTCCCGCGTTGAGCCGCAGCGCCGTTGCCGTTCTGGCGACGCAGTGCGCGCACCTTGCCGTCGGACAGAGCGACTTGCTGGCCGGTGGTCAGGAACGCGAACAAATCATGCGCGAAAGCATCCAGACGCGAGAGGAACACGCGGTTGTTGCGCACGAAGGTGTTGTAGGCCAGCACCGCGGGAATGGCGACCGCCAGGCCCAGGCCGGTCATGATCAGCGCTTCGCCCACCGGACCGGCGATGCGGTTGATGGTCACGCCGTCGGACAGGCCGATGCCGACCAGGGCATGGTACACGCCCCACACCGTGCCGAACAGGCCCACGAAAGGCGCCGTCGAACCCACCGAAGCCAGCACGGTCAGGCCGTTTTCCAGCTTGGCGGTTTCTTCGTCGATGACTTTGCGCATGGTGCGCGTGACGAAATCGGTATTGCTACCGGCCTCTTCCAGCTTGGTCGCGCCGAACTTGTTGTGATGCGCCTGCGCGTGCATGGCGTGGCTGGCCAGGTGCGAGAACGGATCACGCGCGCCGTGCGTGACGATTTCGTTTTCGACCTGCTCGAGCGAGCTGGCGTTCCAGAACTTGTTCAGGAAATCCGCCGAGCGCTTGCGCATGCTGACGTTGCTGGCGACCTTGACCAGGATCAGGTACCAGGTCACCAACGACATCAGGATCAGAATGATGAACAGGCTCTTGCCGACGAAGTCGCTCTGCGCGATGAAGTGCAGAAAGCCCATATCCGGGACCGCGGCGGGAGCCGGCGCGGCAGGCAGCGCCGAGGGCAGCGCGGCGGCGGCGCCTTGCAGCGCGTCGGCCGATTGCTGGACAGCGCCAGCGGCTTGCTGAGCCACGGCGCCGACGGTCGAGGCGGCTTGTTGGGCTGCGGGCGCGGCCGCGGCCGCGGCAGGCGCAGCGGCGGCGGCAGCCGGCACAGCCGGGCTGGTGGTCGCCTGCGCCACCAGGGTGGCGCTATGCAGTGCGTTGGACATCTCAGTTCCTCATTACGAAATCGAACGGAATTTTGGCTTTGGCGGGATAGGCCACGCCGTTACGGGTATACGGTTTGAAACGGCCCTTGCGGGCGGCTGCCAGCGCCGATTCGTCCAGGCGCGGAAAGCCCGAGGATGCGTCGATGGTTGCCCGCTCGACCAGCCCCTGGGTATTGATCTCGACCAGCACCACCACCCGGCCCTCTTCCCGCATGCGGCGCGAAGCCATCGGGTAGTTGGGCATGGGACGAGCGCCCTGGAACTCGATGCTGGAAACCAGCACCGGCTGATCCGGCGGCGGCCCTTGCTGCGGTCCTTGCGGCGCCTGCGTGCCTTCGGGCGCGCCGCTGGGCGGCGCCTTTGGCGCATCCGGCTTGGGCTCGACCTTGACGTCCTGCTTGGGCTCGGGCTTGGGTTTAGGCTTGGGCTGCGGCTTGGGCTTGGGTTTGGGCGCCGGCATCGGCGGCTTTTCAACCACCGGCTCCGGTTCGGGTTCAGGCTCCGGCTCGGGCTTGAGTTCGGGCTCCGGCTCGGGCTCAGGTTCGACTTCGGGTTGCGGCGGCTCGGGCGGCGTTTCCGTCACCGGCTGCGGCTCCTCGGGAGTAGGTTCGGCCTTGGCGATCTGGGGTATGGGCGCATCCACCACGCTCACCATGATGGCTTCGGGCTCCTCGAGTTCAGGACGATTCTCGGGCGCCATGAAGATGGCGCCAATCACTGCCGCATGCAGCGCCAGGACCGTCAGGCCAGCGCCTGCGCGTATACCGAATGAAGAGCGCGAAGAAGAATTCCAACCGCGTTGAAAACTAGGCATGAATCAGCCAGGGTGCATTGACTTATCCGGCCAGCCAGGAAAGACGCACACGCGATGGCGACGCCGGCTGACCGGTACAAGCCCACAATAATATCTTAAATGCGAATGATTCGCACGTCCTATTTCATCTGATCCGGTCCTACTTCTTGACCACGATCATGGGCGCAAGCAACGCCGCTCACGCAACGCGCGCCGATCGCCAATGAATGAGAACACCTGACCCTCAAAACAAAAAACCCGCCACCATGACGTGTGCGGGTTTTTAGCGGAGCGCGTATCGGATGCAGTGCGTGCTTTTGGTGGGTGCTACAGGGGTCGAACCTGTGACCTACGCCTTGTAAGGGCGCCGCTCTACCAACTGAGCTAAGCACCCTTTCTGATGCAGCTTCAAGACGAAATTCGCGAAAAATCCGTACAAGCAACTGCCAACCGGGGCACTCAAAAGCAATACGCGGGCCGGAGTATACCGGACCGCGCACTTGTGGGCAAATCGCCAGGGCCGGGCCTGCGACCTGCCCGCCGTCCATTAGTTGACGGCGTCCTTCAGGGCCTTGCCCGGACGGAACTTCGGCACCTTGGCCTTCTTGATCTTGATGGTTTCGCCGGTGCGCGGATTACGGCCGGTGCGAGCGGCGCGAGCCGACACAGCGAACGTGCCAAAGCCAACCAACGTAACCGTACCGCCCTTCTTCAGGGTGGTCTTGACGGCACCGATCAGGGCGTCGAGCGAACGGCCAGCGGCAGCCTTGGAGATGTCGGCCTTGCTGGCGATGTGATCGATGAGTTCGGTTTTGTTCATTCAGGTGTACCCCTCACAAGGTATGGAGTCTGCCGGTAGTGCAGTTCATGGCCGTCATGATGGACGCCACAGAAGACGCAAGACCCGACAAACGACGAACAGACAGTGGATAAACTTTTTTCTTGCGCTGCGAAGCACAACTTTTAAACTGCTGCGCCGCCTGGATTCAAGGGCAAATTGCCTTCAAACCGTCAGCGACGCAGACGTGTATTAGGCCTTGGCGTGGCGCGGCTGTCAAGCGAAAACCTCACTACAACCCGCGCCAATACTAGCTTTTAGACCTTTTCGCAATAAACAGAAACACGCATTTCGGCGTTTGCGCGACACCCCTGGGCACGATAGTTAACTTGCGTCAGACCTCGGCCCATCGGCGCAGCAAATTGTGATAAATGCCGGTGAGCTGCACGATGGAAGCATGCCCCGCGACGTCCTGATTCAAGCGCTGTATGGCCACATCCATGTCCAGCAGCAGCGCGCGCTGGCTGTCTTCGCGCACCAGGCTCTGCATCCAGAAGAAGGACGACACGCGCGCGCCGCGCGTCACCGGATTGACCTTGTGCAGGCTGGTGCTGGGGTACAGCACCATATGCCCCGCAGGCAGCTTCACCGCGCGCGGACCGTAGGTGTCGTCGATGACCAGTTCGCCGCCATCGTAGGAGTCAGGTTCCGAGAAGAACAACGTGGCCGACAGGTCCGTGCGCACGCGCTCGGCCGTGCCGGCGATGCCGCGCACGGCGTTGTCCACGTGATAGCCGAAGGACTCTCCGCCTTCGTAGCGGTTGAACAGCGGCGGGAATATCTTGCGCGGCAAGGCAGCCGACATGAACAGGTTATTTCCCGCCAGGCGTTGCAGGATCAGGCTGCCCAGTTCCTGCGCCAGGGCATGTTGTTCCGGCAGTTGGCGGTTGCGCTTGACCTCGGCCGACTGATGGCCGGCCGTGACCTTGCCATCGATCCAATCGGCGGCGTCCAGGCGGCGCCGGATCTCGGCCGCCTCTTGCGGCGTAAAAACTTCTGCGATCTGTATAAGCATGGGGGCTATCCCGATTGCGTTGCAGGCGCGGCCGGCCAACGGCCGCACGCGTGCCGCATTATCCCTGCAGGCAGCCGTTGAGCGCCTGATCGAAATCAAACAGCAGATCGGCTTCGTCTTCGATGCCCACGGACACGCGGATGAGGCTGTCCGCGATGCCCATCTGCTTGCGGCGCTCGGCGCCCATCTCGTAATAGATGGTGTGCGCGGCAGGCAGCGCCAGGCTGCGCGTATCACCCAGGTGAGTCGCCATCAGTACGATGCGCAGGCGGTTCAGGAAATCGAAGCAGTCCACCCCATCGGCCAGCTCAATCCCCAGCAGGCCGCCGAAGCGCGAACCGAACAGCGCCGCCGAGCGCGCATGCTGCGGGTGGCTGGCCAGGCCCGGGTAATGCACCTTGGCCACGCCGCGATGCTCTTCCAGGAAGCGCGCCAGCGCCAACGCGTTGGCGCAGTGCTTGGCCATGCGCAGGGCCAGGGTCTCGGCGCCCACCGCGATGCGGTGCGCGGGCTCGGCCGCCAGGGTTCCGCCCATGTCGCGCAGGCCCTTCTTCTTGACCTGCGTCAGGCCCCAGCCGGTGGACGGCCCCTTGCGATAGGCCTCGTAGATGTTCGAGTAGCCCGACCAGTCGTACAGGCCGGTGTCCGTCACGGCGCCGCCCAAGGCGTTGCCATGGCCGCCGATGTACTTGGACAGCGAGTTCATCACCAGTGACGCGCCGACCGAGGCCGGCCGGAACATCCAGGGCGTGGTCAGCGTGTTGTCGACGACGTAGACCAAGCCCTTCTCGCGGCAGATTTCTCCGATCACGGCCAGGTCAGCCACTTGCGTGCCCGGGTTGGCGATGGTTTCGGTGAAGACCATGCGGGTGTTGGGCTGGATCGCGGCGCGCACCTGCGCCGAATCGGTCGCATCCACGAAGGTGATCTCCACGCCCAGGTCCAGCAGCGTGCCCAGCAGGCTGTTGGTGTTGCCGAAGACGTATTGGCTGGACACCAGGTGGTCGCCGCGGCGCAGCAGCGTGGTGAAGATGGCGGCCAGCGCGGCCATGCCGGTCGCGAAGCTGACCGTGCCCTTGCCGCCTTCCATCTGGCTGACCTTGGCCTCCAGCGCGGTGGTGGTGGGCGTGCCCTGGCGGGCATAGGTAAAGCCGGCCTTGCCCTGAAAGACCGCGGCCAGTTCGCGCGCGTCTTCGTAAGCGAACTCCGAGGACGGATGCATGGGCTTGTGCACCGCTCCGTGCTCGACGGATTGCTTGCGGTCGGAATGGAGGATCGTGGTGGTAAAGCCGTTCTGGTGCATGATGGGCTGACGCGAAGAGGAGGTGGTCTACAAGATAAGCAAGACGAATGGATCAGGAACGGCGCTGGCGCACGGTTTCATAGAGGCAGACGGCGCTGGCCACGCTGACGTTCAGGCTTTCCACCGAACCCAGCATGGGAATGTTCACCAACTGGTCGCAGGTTTCCCGCGTCAGGCGGCGCATGCCCTCGCCTTCCGCGCCCATGACCCAGGCCATGGGCTGGCGCGCATCGATCTGATGCATGCTGTCGGTGGCTTGGTCGTCGGTGCCCACCAGCCACACGCCTCGATCCTTCAGGCTGCGCATGGTGCGCGCCAGGTTGGTCACCATCAGATAGGGCACCGTATCGGCCGCGCCGCAGGCCACGCGCTGCACGGTTGCGTTCAGGCCCACGGCCCGGTCGCGCGGCGCGATGACGGCGTGCACGCCGGCTGCGTCGGCGGTGCGCAGGCAGGCGCCCAAGTTGTGCGGATCGGTCACGCCGTCCAATATCAGCAACAGCGGCGGCCCTTCGATGACGTCGAGCACTTCGTCCACGTCCACCGCCAGCTGGCGCTCCTCGGCCAGCGCCACCACGCCCTGATGGCGGGTGCCGCGGGACAGGCCGTCCAGGCGCTCCATGGGGACCGGATGCAGGCGGCAACCGGCTTTCTCAGCCTGTTCGATGAACGTCTGCATCCGCTTGTCGCGGCGCGACGCTTCTACATAGATTTCCTTGATCGAGTCGGGCGCGTGGCGCAGCCGCGCAACAACCGCGTGAAACCCGGCCAGGACTTGGGTCGACGCCATAAATGCAATACCTTTAGATAAACGAATACCCGCCCCAGAGCGGGGCGGGCTACCGGACCAAGCCGGCCATAGATGCAATGTTACCCCTTATGGCTCGGCCGCCAAACGACGGCCTCGCCATAAGGAAGCGTCAGTGGCGCTTGTGCGCGGCCTTCTTGGCCGGCGCGGCGCGCTTGGACGCCTTGGGCGCCCGGGGCGGCTTGCTGGCCTTCTTGGCCTCGGCGCGCCGCTCCTTGGCGGTCTGGCCCTTCAAGGCGGCGGGCTTGGGCGACGCCGCCTTCTTCACACGGCGGGAAGGTTCGTCCGGTCCGCGCGCCGAGGCCTTGCGCAAGGCGTCGAAGCTCGTGCCCTGCACCAGGCGGAACTCGATGCGGCGGGCTTCCAGATCCACGCGCGAGACCTGGACCTGGACCTTGTCGGTCAGGCGATAGCGCATGCCGGTGCGCTCGCCGCGCAGTTCGTGCAGGGCGTCGTTGAACTGGAAGTACTCGCCGCCCAATTCGGAGACGTGCACCAGGCCTTCGACGTGCAGGGTATCCAGCGTGACGAAGATGCCGAAGCTGGCGACGCCCGTAACGGTGCCGCTGAAGTCTTCGCCCACGCGCTCCTTGACGAACCAGCACTTGAGCCAGGCCTCGACGTCGCGCGACGCCTCGTCGGCGCGGCGCTCGCTGGCCGACAGCACCAAGCCCATCTTTTCCCAGATGGCGTGTTCGTGTTCGCGTTGCGTGCGGCCTATCACGACCGGCTGGTCTTCCAGGCTGGGCACGTACCGCTGCCCGGCCAGCAGCGCCTTGATGACACGGTGCGTCAGCAGGTCGGGATAACGGCGGATGGGCGAGGTGAAGTGGCTGTAGCCGGGATAGGACAGGCCGAAGTGGCCCATGTTGTCGGGGCTGTAGACCGCCTGCTGCATGGAGCGCAGGCACATGGTCTGCAGCAGCTGGTAGTCGGGGCGTCCGCGCACGGAATCCAGGAAGTCGCCATAGTCCTTGGCGGTGGGCGTTTCCCCGCCGCCCAGCGACAACCCCATGGTGCGCAGGAACTCGCGCAGCGATTGCAAGCGCTCGGGGGTGGGGCCTTCGTGGATGCGGTATAGGCCGGGATGCTTGCTGCGGGTCATGAAGTCGGCCGCGCAGGTATTGGCGGCCAGCATGCATTCTTCGATCAGCTTGTGGGCATCGTTGCGCACCGAGGGCACGATCTGCTCGATGCGGCCGAGTTCGTTGCAGACGATCTTGGTCTCGACGGTGTCGAAGTCGATCGCGCCGCGCTTCTTGCGCCCCTGCGCCAGAAGTTGGTAGAGCTCGTACAGGTGCTGGACCTGGGGCATGACGCTGCGCATGGCGTGCGCCGCCGGACCGCCCGGCTGCTGCAGCGCGGCCCAGATGTTCGTATAGGTGGTGCGAGCATGCGAGTGCATGACCGCGTTATAGAACTGGTAGGCCGTGACCGTGCCGGCCTTGGCGCCGCTGGCCGGGATGACCATGTCGCAAACCAGCACCAGGCGGTCGACGTCCGGGTTCAGCGAGCACAGGCCGTTGGACAGCGATTCCGGCAGCATCGGAATGACCCGGCGCGGAAAATAGACGCTGGTGCCGCGCTCGATCGCGTCGTCGTCCAGCGCGTCGCCCGGACGCACGTAGTTGCTGACATCGGCGATGGCCACCAGCAAGCGCCAGCCTGGACGCTTGCGCTGGCCCGTGCCGAGTTCCACGGGTTCGCAGTAGACCGCATCGTCGAAGTCGCGCGCGTCCTCGCCGTCGATGGTGATGAGGGGTACGTCGCGCAGGTCGACGCGGTCCTTGAGATCGGCCTTCCTGACCACGTCCGGCAGGCGCGCGGCCTGCTTGAGCGCGGCTTCGGAGAAATCGACCGGCACGTCGAACTTGCGCACCGCGATCTCGATTTCCATGCCGGGATCGTCGATCTCGCCCAGCACCTCGGCCACGCGGCCCAGCGGCTGCGTGTGGCGCGTGGGCTGCTCCATGATTTCAACCGCAACCACCTGCCCGTGCTGGGCGCCGTTGGTATCGCTGGGCGGAATCAGGATGTCATGCTTGATGCGCTGGTCCTCGGGCACGACGATGGACAGTCCGTGTTCGTGCAGGAAGCGCCCCACCAGCTTGTTGGTGCGGCGTTCGATGACTTCGACGATGGTGCCTTCCGGCTTGCCGCGATATTCGCCAGTGGGCTTGACCAGCACGCGGTCGCCATGCAGCACCTTGAGCATTTCGCGCGGCGACAGGAACAGATCGGGCCCGCCATCATCGCGCAGCAGGAAGCCGAAGCCGTCGCGGTGCCCCAGCACCTTGCCGGCAACGAAGTCCAGTTTGGTGGCCAGCAGCAACACGCCCTTGCGGTTGGGCATCAGTTGCCCGTCGCGCTCCATGGCGCCCAGGCGGCGCTCGAAGCCCACCATCGTCGCGGCGCGCTCGACGCCCATGCGTTCGGCCAGTTCCACCGGCGAAAGCGGCGAGCCTGCGGCGCGCAGCGCTTTCAGGATGGCTTCGCGGGACGGGACATCGGGATCGAAGTCCGGCGGCGCTTCGGGCAAGGGTGTTGATCTGTTGTTATTCGATTCGTTATTCGATCGTTTTGCCAAAGCTAAAATTTCCGTATATAATGCGCAGCTTCTGTGGTTCGCCCAAGGCTGAACACTGAAGCAGAAAAAGGTCAGAGGGTGGTTTAAAGCGAGTGTTGCTTGAAAACCGTATTGTAGAACCAACTGCACTTTGGACGCATGCTTTAGTTAATGTGTTTTAACTGAAGCGATGCAACTAGAGAGGCAGCGTATCACATACTTCTGACAGTATCTCTCAGTGCCCAGGTGGCGGAATTGGTAGACGCGCACGGTTCAGGTCCGTGTGCCGCAAGGTGTGGAGGTTCGAGTCCTCTCCTGGGCACCACGGAATTTCAATCAAGACCATGCAAGACGGTCTTGATGGCAAGAGCTAAAAAGCCCCGGAAATCGCAAGATTTCCGGGGCTTTTGCTTTGCGCCCTGCCACCCTCGCCGCTTCAACGCCACGGCACCTTGCGATTCAAATGATGCCGCGCGTACAGGTCGGCGCCCATGCCGTCGATCTGACCATCGATCAAGGCCTCGAAGGGCTTTAGCAACGCATCGAAATTCATCGGCGCCTCGATGGCATTCAAGGCATGCGTCACGGCCTCTATCGTGGACAGCGCGCCATCGACGTCGGCATGGCGCACCCGGTAACGCGTGGACAGCCCTGCGGGCAGCATCACGCGCGGCAAGGCGGCAAGCCCGGGATTGATATGCAGCAGCTTGCGCGCGTGTCCCCAGGTGCCGTCGGGCACGATCAACCTGATGGGCGCGCCGAGATCCTGTCCATAGCCCGGCGTCAGTACCTCGGCGTCCTCGCCGGGAAACAGCAGGCGGGGCAGATAGCCGGACAGCGCCCAATCGTCTTCCGAAAAATATTCGCTGACTACGCGGCGCGCGCCGGCCAGGCCCAGCACGGCCAATCGCGCTGTGTTCAAGGCATGGCGCGCCTCGCTGGGATGCTGCAGCACCACCACTTGAGTGCGGCAGGAAAGCGAGGGAATCAGCGCACACAGACAGTGCGATCGAGGACGCAGGCAACGCGTGCAAAGGGTACGGGACATGGGGCGACACTATATCGAAAGTTCGAAAGCGGCCCGGCAGCAAAAAAATATGAAAAAAACCCACACGACTTGCACACTTCAAAAAAAGTGTGCATAATCTCATTCCTCTGCTGCTGAACAAGAAACAACGCGAAAGCGAAGCGACAAGTAAAGCATCAGCGCCCAGGTGGCGGAATTGGTAGACGCGCACGGTTCAGGTCCGTGTGCCGCAAGGTGTGGAGGTTCGAGTCCTCTCCTGGGCACCAATTATTACATCACGAGGTACCTGCGTGATGCGCCAAAAAAACCCCGAACGCGTAAGCGTCCGGGGTTTTTTATTTGTCCGGCCCATTTGCTTGCCCGGCTCGCAAATCCTTGGAGCCGGGCAATCCGCCCTACTTCAGCACGCGCGTCATGACCACGTGCGGAATACCGGCCTCGACGAATTCCTCGCCTTCCACATTGAAGCCATGCGCCTGGTAGAAGCCCGCCGCATGCGTCTGCGCGTGCAGCACCAGCATGCGGTGGCCGTCGCCATGCCCTTGTTCGATCAATGCGTCCAGCAGCTGGCTGCCGACGCCCATGCCGCGGGCCTTCTTGTGGACCGCCATGCGGCCGATATGGCCGTCGGGCAGCAGCCGGCCCGTGCCCATCGGCGTGCCGTCCGGGCCATACGCCACGGCGTGCACCGACACGGCGTCGTCGTCGTCCAGCTCGACCTCGGGCGGCACTCTCTGTTCGACGACGAACACCTCGTGGCGCACCGAATACGCGTCGTCGCGCAAGCGGTCCCAGGTTCCCAGGGCGATACGCACCGTAGCTTGTTTGTTGGTCGACATGTCCATCCCTCGCGTGCAGCAAATGAATAAAAGTAATCCTACGCCGCATTTTGGCAGGGATGAAGAACGGCCAAAAGGGGGTACGATCGCGGCTTGCCCACGTCGCCCAGGTTCCGCCACATGCCGCCTGCCGCTCCTCCCGCCTGGCTGAAAGCCGCGCCCGCGCTCTTCCTGCTGCTCTGGTCCAGCGGCTTCGTGGTGCTCAAGGTGGGTTTGGCCTATGCCGACCCCATGACATTCCTGGCCTTGCGCTACGCCTGCGTGGTGCTGATACTTGCGCCCTTCATGCTGTTCCTGCGCCCGCCGCTGCCGCGCGGCGCCAGCGCCTGGGGCCACCTGGCGATGGTCGGACTGCTGTTGCAGGCAGGCTACTTCTGCTTCACCTACCTGTCGCTCAAGCAGGGCATGTCGGCCGGCGCCGTGGCGCTGATCACGTCGCTGCAACCCATCCTGATCGGCCTGCTGGCGCCGGCCATCGCGCACGAGAAGGTGGATGCGCGCCGCTGGGCAGGCCTGGGCCTGGGCGTATCGGGCGCCGCGCTGGTGATCATCGCCAAGGCTTCGATCGACGTGATTTCTCCGCTGGGCCTGGCGTTCGCCATCAGCGCCCTGCTCTGCATTACCGGCGGCACGCTGTATGAAAAACGCTACGGCGTGCAGACGCATCCCGCCACCTCCAACATGGTTCAGTACGCGGTCGGCCTCATCGCGACCGCGCCGCTGGCGTTCTGGCTCGAACCCATGCATATCGAATGGACCGGGCCCCTGCTAGGCTCGCTGGCCTACCTGGTCGTGGGCAATTCGCTGGTGGCCATCACCTTGCTGCTGACCATGATCCGCTACGGCGAAGCCTCGCGCGTGTCCGCGCTGTTCTTCCTGGTGCCGCCCTGCACTGCCCTCATCGCGCTGATCATCCTGGGCGAAGCCATCCCCGCGCTGGCCTGGCCGGGCATGGCCCTGGCGGCGCTCGGCATCCTGTTGGTGACGCGCACCGCGCCTGCAGCCTCCAAGTAGAATGAGCGCCCCTCCAGGTCTCTGTCCATGAACGCCGTCATTACCTCCGCCCTGCCGGTCTTCGCGCTGATCCTGACCGGCTGGCTCGCCGCCCGTTGGCGCATCCTGGGCTCCGGCGCCACCGACGCGTTGAACCGCTACGTTGTCTATCTGTCGCTGCCCGCACTGCTGTTCCGAGCCATGACGCAGGTGGACCTGGCGCACATGGCGCACTGGGGTTTCGTGGGCGCCTTCGCGGGCGGCATCGCGGTCACGTTCCTGGCTTCGTTCGTCGGCGCGCGCCGCTCGCAGCGCGCGCTGACCGATCGCGGCATCCAGGGCCTGGCCGCGTCCTACGCCAACGCCGGCTACATGGGCATTCCGCTGTGCCTGGCGCTGTTCGGCCCCGATAGCATGGCGCCCGCCACGTTCACCACCCTGCTCACCGCCAGCGTGCTGTTCGGCTTTGCCATCGCCTTGATCGAGTTCGACCGCCAGCAGACGCCCAATCTTTCCTTGACCCTGCTCAAGGTCGGGCGCGCGCTGCTGCGCAATCCGCTGCTTGCGGCGCCGCTGCTGGGCCTGGCCTGGGCTTTCACCGGCCTCGCCCTGCCTGAAGGCGTGGACCGTTACGTGGCCCTGCTGGGCGCATCCGCCAGCCCCTGCGCGCTGGTCACGATCGGCCTGTTCCTGGCGCAGACGGAAACGTCCAGTTCGGGGCCGGGCGTCATGCGCCTGGTCACCGGCAAGCTGCTGCTGCAGCCCGCCGTCACGGCGGTGCTGGCCTTCTACGTCTTCAGCATGCCGCCAGTATGGGCCTGGACCGCCGTGCTGATGAGCGCACTGCCCATCGGCACCGGTCCCTTCATGCTGGCCCAGATGTACGGCCGCGACGCCCGCGTGACCTCGCGCGCCATCCTGGTCTCCACCGTCGCGTCGGTGCTGACAGTCAGCCTGCTGGTCGCCTGGATCAGCGCCCACCCGATTTCCTGACGTTTTTCATCATGCTGCTCGCCGCCGCCATTTTCGTGCTCACCATCACGCTCGTCATCTGGCAGCCCAGGGGCCTGTCGATAGGCTGGAGCGCCGTGCTGGGCGCCGCGCTGGCCCTGGCCACGGGCGTGGTCCACCTGGCCGACATCGCGGACGTCTGGCGCATCGTCTGGAACGCCACCGCCACCTTCATCGCCATCATCGTCACCAGCCTGATCCTGGACGAGGCCGGCTTCTTCGAATGGTCGGCGCTGCATGTGGCGCGCTGGGGCGGCGGCCGGGGCAGGCTGCTGTTCGTGTTGATCGTGCTGCTGGGCGCGGCCGTGTCCGCGCTGTTCGCCAACGACGGCGCGGCGCTGATCCTCACGCCCATCGTCATGGAAATGCTGGTGGCGCTGGGCTTCGGCCCAGGCGCTTCGCTGGCCTTCGTGATGGCCGCGGGCTTCATCGCGGACACGGGCAGCATCGCGCTGATCGTGTCCAACCTGGTCAACATCGTGTCGGCCGACTTTTTCAACATCGGCTTCGGCGAGTACGCATCGGTGATGCTGCCGGTGAACCTGATGGCCGTGGCCTCCACGCTGGCGGTGCTGCTGCTGTTCTTCCACCGCAGCATTCCGCCGCGCTACGACGTGAGCCAGCTGCCGGCGCCCGCATCCGCCATCCGCGACCTGACCACCTTCCGCGCCGGATGGGTGGTGCTGGCGCTGCTGCTGGCGGGCTTCTTCATCCTGGAACCGATGGGCATCCCAGTCAGCGCCATTGCCGCCGTCGGCGCGCTGGGCCTGTTGCTGATCGCCGGAAGGCAGCACATCGTCGGCACGCGCCGCATCATGCGCGAGGCGCCCTGGCACATCGTGGTGTTTTCGCTGGGCATGTACCTGGTGGTGTACGGCCTGCGCAACGCCGGCCTGACCGCGCATCTGGCGCAAGTGCTGGACCGCTGCGCCGAGTACGGCGTCTGGGGCGCGGCGATGGGCACGGGCCTCATCACCGCCTTCCTGTCGTCCATCATGAACAATCTGCCTACCGTGCTGGTGGGCGCGCTATCGATCGCGGACACCAGCGCCACGGGAGCCGTGAAGGACGCGATGATCTACGCCAACATCATCGGCAGCGATCTGGGCCCCAAGATCACGCCTATCGGCAGCCTGGCGACGCTGCTGTGGCTGCATGTGCTGGCGCGCAAGGGCCTGCGCATCACCTGGGGCTACTACTTCAAGGTCGGTATCGTGCTGACCCTGCCGGTGCTGCTGCTGACGCTGGCCGCCCTGGCGTGGCGGCTGCAATAAACATTTTTATATTACTTTTAGTTATTTAAAAGGCATTAATTGGTGTTTTGAGCCAGGCGCTTGCCGCTTTAGACTTCCAAACATCGACGGGTGCCTGCGCGCGCCCGTTTTGCTTTCTTACGCATCAAATCCCAGGGACTCGCCCATGAGCACCAACGCCTCGACCCTTCCCCTGCCTCCCTCCGCCTTGCCGCCCATCCAGATCAACCGCAAGCCGCTCTGGATCGCCCTGCTGCTGGTGCTGGCAGGCGCCCTGTACTTGAACCAGACGGTCAGTTGGCGCCAGGGCGCGCTGTGGGTCGTCGGCGCGGCACTTGGCGTCACCCTGTACCACGCCTCGTTCGGCTTCACGCAAGCCTGGCGCGTCTTCGTGTCCGACCGCCGCGGCGCCGGACTGCGCGCGCAGATGCTGATGCTGGCCGCGGGCGTGCTGCTGTTCTTCCCCTTCCTGGCGGCGGGCACGCTGTTCGGCCAACCCGTCAGCGGCTTCGTGTCGCCCCCGGGCGTCTCGGTCCTGCTGGGCGCCTTCCTGTTCGGCATCGGCATGCAGCTGGGCGGCGGCTGCGCCTCGGGCACGCTGTTCGCCGTTGGCGGCGGCAACACCCGCATGGTGGTCACGCTGCTGTTCTTCATCATCGGTTCGGTCATCGCGACCGCCAATTTCGGCTGGTGGTCGAACCTGCCGGCGCTGGCCCCGACCTCGCTGATCAAGACCTGGGGCCTGGCGCCCGCGCTGCTCATCAATCTGGCCGTGTTCGCGCTGATCGCGTGGGCGGCCACGGCGCTGGAGAAGCGCCGCCACGGCCATGTGATCTCGTTCGCCTCGCGCACCGCGCGCCCGGCGTCCCTGCTGCAAGGCCCCTGGCCGCTGATCTGGGGCGGCGTGGCGCTGGTGGCGTTGAACTTCGCCACGCTGGCGCTGGCCGGGCGCCCCTGGGGCATCACGTCCGCCTTCGCGCTGTGGGGCGCCAAGACCCTGGACGCCTTCGGCGGCGACGTGGCCACCTGGGCCTACTGGGCCAAGCAGCCCTCGCTGGCCGCGCCGCTGCGCCAGGACGTCACCACCGTCATGGACATCGGCCTGATGCTGGGCGCGCTTGCCGCCGCCAGCGCCGCCGGCAAGTTCGCCCCCATCTGGAAGGTGCCTGCCCGCTCGCTGGCCGGCGCCGTCATCGGCGGCCTGCTGCTGGGCTACGGTTCGCGCCTGGCCTTTGGCTGCAATATCGGCGCCTACTTCAGCGGCATTCTGTCGGGCAGCCTGCATGCCTGGCTGTGGCTGCCGGCCGCCTTCGCCGGCAGCGCCCTGGGCGTGCGCCTGCGCCCCGCGTTCGGCCTGGCGGTCGAGAAGACCCCGGCGGCGTCCAGCTGCTGAGAAACAGTATTCCAGGACCGTCGCCCGGCACGGGGCGACAACTCCTGGTGTATGGTTGCTCCATCCCGAAATACGGAGATGGACATGAGCTGGATTTTCGGCCGCTACACGGCCTTTCTGTTGACCCTGATCGGCGCCGCGGTCACCGCCGCCCTGGCCGCGGCCAGCTCGCCCTGGTGGCTGTGGCTGGCCGTGCCGCTGACCCTGCTGGCCGCACTGGGCGTCTATGACCTGGCGCAGACCCGCCACGCCATCCGCCGCAACTATCCGGTCCTGGGCAATCTGCGGTTCCTGTTCGAATTCATCCGGCCCGAGATCCGCCAGTACTTCCTGGAAGACGACACGCAGGCCGCGCCGTTCTCGCGCGCGCAGCGCTCCATCGTCTACCAGCGCGCCAAGCGCGAAATCGACAAGCGTCCCTTCGGCACCCAGGAAGACGTCTACGGCGATCGCTACGAATGGATCAACCATTCCATGTCGCCCTCGCAGATCCCCGACACCGACTTCCGCGTCACCGTCGGCGGTCCCGATTCCAAACAGCCTTACTCCATGTCCGCGTTCAACGTGTCGGCCATGAGCTTTGGCGCCTTGTCGGCCAATGCCATCATGGCCCTGAACGAAGGCGCCCGCCAGGGCGACTTCGCGCACGACACCGGCGAAGGCGGCATCAGCCGCTACCACCGCCAGCCGGGCGGCAGCCTGGTGTGGAACATCGGCTCGGGCTACTTCGGCTGCCGCGACGAACACGGCGCGTTCTCCGAAGAGGCCTTCGTCAAGAATGCCTGTACGCCGCAGGTCAAGATGATCGAGATCAAGCTGTCGCAAGGCGCCAAGCCCGGCCATGGCGGCATCCTGCCCGCGGGCAAGGTGACGCCGGAGATCGCCGAGGCGCGCGGCGTGGTGGCCTGGCAGGACTGCAATTCGCCGGCCACGCATTCCGCCTTCGATACGCCCCTCGGCCTGATGAAGTTCGTGGCACGCCTGCGCGAACTGTCCGGCGGCAAGCCGGTGGGCTTCAAGTTCTGCGTGGGCCATCCGTGGGAGTGGTTCGCCATCGTCAAGGCCATGCTGGAAACCGGCATCACGCCGGACTTCATCGTGGTGGACGGGGCCGAAGGCGGCACCGGCGCAGCGCCGGTGGAATTCGTCGATCACGTCGGCACGCCGTTGCGCGAAGCGCTGCGCCTGGTCCACAACACGCTGATTGGCGTGAACCTGCGCGACCGCATCAAGCTGGGCGCCTCCGGCAAGATCATCACGGCCTTCGACATGGCCCGCGTCATGGCCATGGGCGCGGACTGGTGCAACGCCGCGCGCGGCTTCATGTTCGCCATCGGCTGCATCCAGGCCCAGGCCTGCCACACCGGCAAATGCCCCACCGGCGTCACCACCCAAGATCCGCTGCGCCAGCGCGCGCTGGTAGTGCCGGACAAGGCGCAGCGCGTGGCGAACTTCCACCGCAACACGCTGCATGCGCTGGCGGAACTGCTGGCGGCGGCCGGCCTGACGCACCCGGGCCAGCTGCGCCCGCACCATATCGCGCGCCGCATCTCGTCCAGCGAAATCCGGCTGCTGTCGGCGCTGTTCCCCGAACTCGCCCCCGGCGAACTGTTGCGCGGCGAATTCCGCCACCAGGTGTTCCGCGCGGGCTGGGCCATGGCCCAGGCCAATTCGTTCCAGCCCACCCACGACATCACCACCGCATTGGCGCAAGAACACGCCGCCCATGCCACGCCGGCCGCCGCACAGGTCTGAACCGGCTGGCGCCGGGCGCTACAGCCAGCGCTCGAACATGCGCGAGAAGAACTCCATCGAGCGGTCTCCCACGCCCCTGGCCCGCCAGGCCTCGGGCGTGATCCGCACCGAATCGGCGACGTCGCGCTGGAACAGCGACTCCATCTCGGCCGCGAATTCAGGCCCCAGCACGACGGCATTGATTTCGTAGTTCAACGCAAAGCTGCGCCAATCCAGGTTGCTGGACCCCACCGTGGACCATACGCCGTCCACCACCGCCGTCTTGGCATGCAAGAGCGCATCACGCCGCTCGTAGATTTTCACGCCGGCCTCGAGCAGGTCCGCGTAGTGCGAACGCCCCGCATGGAACACCAGCGAGGAATCGCTGAAGCCGGGCAGCACCAACGCCACGTCGACGCCGCGTCGGGCCGCGTCCGTCAGGACTTCGATGAAGGCCGGATCCGGCACGAAGTACGCCATGGTGACATGGATGTATTCCTGCGCGCTTTCAAACGCCGACATCAGCGTCAGATAGACCGTATAGCCGTCGCTGCGGTCCGGCTGGTTGGCCAGTATCCGCACGGTCGTGGCACCCGCGGGCGGCGCCACCTGCGAGTCTCCGCCCTTGATCGGCTCCTTGGACTGGGACTCCCAGCCCGCGCGGATGACTTGCTCCAGCTGGGCCACGGCTGGCCCCTCGATGCGCAGATGGGTGTCGCGCCAGGGAGCGACCTTGGCGTCGGCGGCCGCCGGCGCGTCGGCCTTGCCGGCGCCGCTCCCGCTTCCCGATCCTGAGCCTGCGCCCGGCGAAGACTGGTAGACGCTGCTGACGTTGATGCCGCCCAAGTAGCCGACCCTGCCATCCACGACCAGCACCTTGCGATGGTTGCGCTGGTTCGGCGACCAGCCCGCGCGGCCGCTGGCCGGGTTGACTGGATTGAAGACCGCCACCTGCACGCCCGCATCGCGCAATCGCTGGAACAAGGCGTCGGGCGTCTTGATCGTGCCGACCGCGTCGACCATCAAGGACACCTCGGCGCCACGGTTGCGCGCCGCGATCAGGGCCTCGGCAAAGCGCGAGCCCTCGGCATCGTCATCGAAGATATAGGTTTCCATGTGCACGTATCGGCGGGCCTGCGCGATGGAATGCAGCATGGCGCGATAGGTGCTGGGGCCGTCGGCCAGCAGCCGGACACGGTTGCCGGCCACCAGCGGCGCGCCGCTGACCGCCTGCTCGACGGCAAGGTGACGCGCCAGGAAGTCGTCCTTGGGTGTTTGCGGATCGGCGGCAATGCCCTGCCCTC
This sequence comes from Achromobacter xylosoxidans, assembly GCF_002192695.1. Taxonomy (GTDB): domain Bacteria; phylum Pseudomonadota; class Gammaproteobacteria; order Burkholderiales; family Burkholderiaceae_B; genus Achromobacter; species Achromobacter xylosoxidans_C. The sequence goes on along the minus strand of NZ_MTLG01000055.1, from coordinate 45,585 downwards.
GGCGATAGCTCTGCAACGCCGCGTCGGCCGACAGGGTGGCCTGCGATTCGCGCGCGCGGCGCTCCTGGGTGTCGGGAACGCTGGCGCACGCCGCCAGCAAGGCCGCGCACACCAGCGGCGGCAGCCACCGGCGCACGCCGGCCAGCCACGGCCAGCGCACAGCCCCGGGCGGCCTCATGGCATGACGGCTTAGCGGCGGCCGCCCGACGCCAGGAAGCAACCGAGCAAGGCGCCCACCAGCGCCGCCACGCCCACCGACTTCCAGGCGTGTTCATGCACGTACTCGTCGGCATAGGCGGTCGCGCGGCGCGCGCGCTCCCGCGCCGCGCCCTCCCAGTCCCCCGCGGACTCGCGCGCCTCGGCCAATTGGCGCTTCAGGCGCGTGCGCGCCGCCTCGATCTCGGAACCAGTGTATGTGGCCGTCGACCGCAACAGGTCTTCCGTGCCGGCGAGCAGCTCGTGGAAGCTGTCGCTGACGCGTTCACGGTGCAGGGACATTTCGGCGCGTTGGTGCTTTCGGTTCATGGTCGCTCCTTGTCGTTGTTGGGCCTCGCGGAGTCAGGCCGCCTGACGCAATGCAGCAAGCCCCGTTCCCGGACTGGGCTGCGCATTGAAGAGTCTCATTGTGACCATCATCGGCCGCCCCCGCCAGAGCTTTGGCAACCAGCCGTAAACCGATATTTCAACGCAAGCAAAGGTATCGGCAGCGCACGTCCGGGCGCCGGCGCTGGCGCTTGCGAGCGCCTTTCGAATTCGTAAAAGTCCATTGCATTCAGCGGCTTGGCGCTTGACACCGGCCCCGCCCTGACGGCCACAATAGACTTTTGCAATGCGCCAGAACCGCCTGGTCTGAGCCTCCCAACGCCGCGCCTCCCGACCGCCACCCGCCCCATCCGGGACGTGTTCGCGCCGGGCGTCCCAGCGACAGAAAAGGAACAGGACGCATGGTTTCGCCTTCTGCACTGTTTGCCCCCGCCGCGCCGACATTCATCGCGCAAGAACCGCAGCCTCCCAGCGCCGAGCAGGCCGAACTGCGCGCAGGCTTGCTGGCGCGCCATGCGCATATCGATCCCAAGTTCCTCTATGACGCGTTGGGCTCGGCGCTCTTCACCGCGATCACGCAGCTGCCGGAGTACTACCCCACGCGCTGCGAGTCGGAAATCTTCCAGCGCCACGGCGCCGACATCGCGCGCCACGTCGGGCCGGTGCTATCGATGATAGATCTGGGCGCGGGCGATTGCGTCAAGGCCGAACGCCTGTTCCCCAGCCTGCGTCCGCGCCACTATGTGCCGATCGACATCTCGGCCGACTACCTGCAAGCGGCGGTGCGCCGCCTGCAACTGTCGTACCCCGACCTGCGGATCACTCCCATCGGCCAGGACTTTACCCACGCGCTGGCCCTGCCCGACAGCATTCCGCCCCAACAGCGGCTGTTCTTCTATCCCGGCTCCAGCATCGGCAATCTCAGCCCCGAGGACGCGCATGCCATGCTGCAGCGAATCCGAGAACAATGCGCGGGCGGCGGACTGCTGGTGGGCGTGGACCGCGTCAAGCCCAAACAGGTACTGGAACCCGCGTACGACGACGCGCTGCATCTGACGGCGGCCTTCAACCTGAACCTGCTGCGGCACGTGAACAACGTGCTGGACGCCGATTTCGACGTGGACGACTGGCGCCATGTGGCGCTCTTCAACAGCGCCCGCTCGCGCATCGAAATGCATCTGGAAGCGCGGCGCGCGGTACGCGTGGCCTGGCCCGGCGGCGCGCGCGCATTCAGCGCCGGCGAACGCATCCACACCGAGAATTCCTACAAGTTCACGCCACCGGCCTTCGCCGACCTGCTGCAAAGCGCCGGCTACCGCGACGTCGCGCACTGGTCGGATTCCCGCGGCTGGTTCTCGATTTTCAGCGCCCGCGCATAAAGCGGGCTCGCCATCAACGCCACTGGAGGATCGCCATGGAACCTGCGTGCCTGCTGACTCACCCCGCCACCGGATCTTACGCTGCCGGCCAGGCGGGACAGCACGACCGCTACGACGCCGTGCGCTCGACCAGCACGGCCCTGGCCGCCCCCCTGAGCCCCGAGGATTGCCAAGTGCAGTCCATGCCCGACTGCAGCCCGGTCAAATGGCATCTGGCCCACACCACCTGGTTCTTCGAGACCTTTCTGCTGACGCGCTTTCATCCGCCCTATTCGGTCTTCCATCCGCAGTACCGCATGCTGTTCAACTCCTACTACAACGCCGTCGGCGCCAAGCATCCGCGTCCGCGCCGCGGCCTGCTGTCGCGCCCCGCGCTGGCGGAGGTGCAGCATTACCGCCGGCACGTCGACGGCGCCATGCACGAACTGATCTCGCGCCTGGGCGGCAACGATCCCGCCTTCGACGCCTTGCTGGAGCTGGGCCTGAATCACGAGCAGCAGCACCAGGAACTGATCCTGACCGACCTGAAGCACATGCTGTCGGCCAATCCGCTCAAACCGGCCTACGTGGCCCCAGGCCCGCCCGCGCTGCCGCCTGCCACGCCGGCCGGCTGGACCCGTTATGCCGGCGGCATCAGCCGCGTCGGCCATGACGGCCACGGCTTCGGCTTCGACAACGAAGGCCCCGCCCACGACGTGTTGCTGGCCCCGTTCCATCTGGCCGACCGGCTGGTGACCCAGCATGAATACCTGGCCTTCATCCGGGATGGCGGCTACAAGCGGCCCGAACTCTGGCTGTCGCTGGGCTGGGACATGGTCTGCGCCGAAGGCTGGCGCGCGCCCCTCTACTGGGAAGGGCAGCGCGACGACTGGCGCATCTTCACCTTGCGCGGCGTGCAGGAGCTGGAATTGCAGGCCCCGGTGACGCACGTCAGCTACTTTGAGGCCGACGCCTACGCCCGCTGGGCGCGCGTGCGGCTGCCGCGCGAAGCGGAATGGGAGCATGCCGCCCGCCAACTGCCCGAAGGCCTGCTGGCGGGACGCGCGAACATGCTGGAAAACGGCCACCTGGACACCCGCCCCGCCCCCACGCGCAACGGTTCGGGCGGCCCCGTGCAACTGTTCGGCGACGCCTGGGAATGGACCTCCAGCGCCTATGACGCCTATCCGGGCTTCAAACCCGACAGCGGTGCGGTGGGCGAATACAACGGCAAGTTCATGTGCAACCAATACGTGTTGCGCGGCGGCTCCTGCGCCACGCCCAGGGACCACATCCGCCCCAGCTACCGCAATTTTTTCCCGCCCGAAGCCCGCTGGCAGTTCTCGGGCATCCGGCTGGCGCGGGATGCCTGAAAGCACTTCCTTGAAATTTGATCTTGGATCGCTTGCGCACGCCAAAATTTTCGTGCTAGAATTTCTTTCTTCGTTGATCACTGCTTGCAACACAGATGTGGCGCAAATGCAGAGATTGACCGAAATGGCGCATTAGCTCAGCCGGTTAGAGCGACGGAATCATAATCCGCAGGTCCCCTGTTCGAATCAGGGATGCGCCACCAGGAATTCAAAGGGCGCCCACGCAAGTGGGCGCCCTTTTCGTTTTGCGCATTGGAACTCTTCGCGCGGGGAGCCAGTCTTACGACGCGGCGCCCGCCGCTGGTAGACGGACGCTACACGGCAACCAACTTGGTGGCCGCTATCCAGTCCCCTCAGGAGCGATCAAATTTCCTTGCGTCGACTTATCCATAGAGCAAAAAAAGGGCTGTTCCACTGGTCTCCTGAACTAGCCGCGCGTTGCGGCTTTGATTTCCGGCTGAAGGCTCCAAATCGCAGTTTCCTGGAGCAGCAGATATTCGACTACCTGAACCAGCAGGCTACCCGAACCGACACGCCGATGCGATGCCTGTTCGTCGGCATGCATGAGTACACCTGGCATTACCCCCGCTTGCTGAAGATGGAGTTCCATTCTCTGGATATGGATCCTGAACAAGCCATCTACGGCCCTACCGGCCGGCACACCATCGGAAGCGCAACGAACATGTCGGAGTTCTACGCCGAAGCTTCGTTCGACGTCGTGGTGGCCAATGGCGTGATCGGCTGGGGCCTCAACAAGAGAGCCGATTTCGAGCGCTTGATGGAGCAATGCCATCGCGTGCTCAAGCCTGCCGGGCTTCTGATCCTTGGATACAACGACACGCCGGAGCACGCTCCCTTTGAAGTGGACATCGCGTGGCGGGATCTGTTTGCTCCCACGACTCCGGCCATTCCAGGAGTCACGCAGGCCCGTCATGCCATGAACGACAGCTATGCGCACGTATTCATTTTCGGAGAAAGGCGCCCGGCGCTGGTCACTCCCTGACAGTAGCGGCCCGGCGCCCGCCTCTCGGCTAAGGCAACCGAACCGCATCGCGCCGCCTGCCGCCCCAGGTGGCCGCCAGGCTGGCCACGAAGGCGCCGATCAGCATCGAAGCGAAGCCCCACAGCGCGAATGCGGCCGCGGCCTTGCGCGCCTGGTCCGCGGCCTCCTTGGCCTTTTGCCGGGCGTCGTCCGCGGCCTGCTTCACGTTCTGCACGGCCTGCTCCACACGGCGCTGCGCCGCAGCCGGCTCCAGCCCGGCCTGTGCCGCCACGACCTTCACGACATAGTCGCGGTCTTCGCCGGTCATGGAGCCGCGCGCCACGCTCATCGCCACGATGCGGCCCACCTCCTCTCTTGCGCCGTTGCGGTCGCCGCCGGCGTCCGGCCGTTCCGATCGCAGCAACGCATCGGAGAAGTAGCCCTGCATCTGCGCCATGCCGTCGCCTCCGCCCGCAGCCGCCGCGGCCGTCGCCGCGGTGCCAGCCCCTGCCGCCACCGCGGCGCCCGCTTTCGCCACGCCGGACGCCAGCGTCGCGATGGACGCGCCCAGCAGCACTGCGCTTACGACCGCGCTCAAGGCCCACACCAGGAAGCCGTGCGCCGTATCGCGGAAATAGACCTCATCCGAATGCACGTCGACCCATTTGGTGCGCAGCCGCCCCGCGACGTAGCCACCTATGCCATAGGCGACGATCTGCGTGGCCAGCATCCACACGATAAGGCCTATGCCTACCGCGGGCGCGCTCGCCCCTTCGCCGCTCCAGGGCGACACTGAAAGAAAGCCCAGGCCCGTGCCGCCGGCGAACAAGGCCAGCGTAAGGGCCGCCGCAATGACCGCGCCCGCGATCACGGCGGCCCACGACACGGCGGAGATGGCGGATTCCCTCGGCGGCATGCCGGCGGGGTATGGCTGGCTCAATGAAGATGCGTTTTCCATGGATCTGTTCCTTGTTCACGGTTCAGCGCGGCCGCGCCGATACGCGCCGCCGCGGCGGTAAAGCCTCGCGGGTCAATGCCAGAAAAGCGCCAGCAGGATGATGATGGGAATGGGCACGCCCAACAGCCACAACAAGATGGAACGCATATAGCCTCCTTGAATGAAGTCCTGCGCGTCGCGCGCGGCGCTCAGGCCAGGTCGATCGTGCCGGGCGCGCGCGGATTCGGCGGCGGCTGCACGGGATCGGATGACGTCGGGATCGATGCGCGGCCGCGTCGGATCCTGCGGCGGATCGTCGGGCGGCGGATTACTGGGGAATGCGGGGTCGTCGGGCACGGGCTGGTCGCCCCCGCCGGGTTCGCGATGCATGGACTGGGACATGACGTTCTCCTCAAGCGGCGCGTGGCGCGCCGTCGCGTCCCATCAGCAAACCGCATTCCCGGCACGCTGCCGGCTGCCGTAAAAAAGCCCTCTTGCGAGGGCATTCAGGCATGCGCGGCCGGCCAGGGTCAGGGCTTGCCCTTGACGTCCCTGGCCGGGTCGGCGGTTTTCTGGCTACCGTTGCCGAGGAATTCGACGACGGCAGCCTTGCCCGCGGCGGAGGCCTCATCCTGGCTGGCGTAACGCCTGGGCGAATAATTGGTGCTGCGCACATTGCCGGTTTCGGGATCGAACAAGGTGATGATCCAGGCGAATTCTCCCGGCATCAATTGCCTGACTTGCAACGTGGCGCGCGTGCCTGGGCGCAGTTGCGGCATGGGTAGGCCTTTAGCATGATTCGACGCCGCCATCGTAGCGCAAGGTGCGCCGGCGCAAAACGCGTCGCCGGGAACCCGCGGAGAAATGCTGCGCCCGCACATGGATTCATGCTGCACACCCCGCGGCAAAAACGCCACAAACCCCATCTCGCGTCAGGAAAACCCTAGGGCCTATTGCGCAAATACAGGCGCACAATCGACACAAACATCTAGACCGCACAGCGGCAGCCGCATTCCCCTTTAATCAGGCGAGGACGGAGACAACATGACTTATGTAGCAGTGGTTATCAGCTGTTTGATGGTTGTGGGTATCGTCGCGTTGGTGATTCAAACGGTTCAAAGCGCAGGGTCCGAACCCTGGCTGAGAATCTCGGCGGCGATCACCAGTTCCTTGTTCGCTTCACTCTTGTTGATTCCGCTCGGATACGCGGTCGCGCAGACCGTGCTGATCGAATAACTCCTTGATCACGACATGTACGTCCCGGGGCTATCCGCCCCGGGCGGCCTTGCCGCGCGTGGCCGCCCAGCACAGCAGCGACCCCGCGGTAACCATGGCCACGCCCTGCCAGAATGATGCGGTCAGGCGGGTCGACAACCACACGGCCGCGAAGAACGTCGAGAAGACCGGAGTGAAGTAGGACGCCGTGGCCAGCAAGGTCAGGTTGCCCTTGAGTATTCCCACGTTCCATAGCGCATAGCCTGCGGCCATGGCGCCGCCCGTCACCAGCAATTCCAGCGTGGCGGGCCAGGTGAAGGCCAAGGCGGGCTCTGCGCCCAACAGGTACTTGGTCCACAAGGCAGCCGCGGTCAGCATGAAAAACAGGGCGACCCCATTCTTGCCGTCGGCGAATCTCGTGGTCACGTTGCAATAGACGGCCCAGATGATGGCGCCGCTGAAAGCCAGTCCATAGCTGAGGGGATTGCTGGACACGTTGGCGATGGTGCGGTCCCAGGAAAGTCCGCCCGATCCGCCGAGGACCCAGACAATGCCGCACAACGACAGCAATATGCCCGGCACCACCCACGCACTGGCCCGCTGGCCATTGATGAGGATGGCGAGTATCACGGTGAAGCAGGGCCAGAGATAGTTGACGATACCCAATTCGATCGCCTGCCCGCGGTTGGCGGCGTAGCCCAAAGAGAGCGAGAGGCAGATTTCGTAGGCGACGAACAGCAGGCTGCCCACGATGAGATAGGAGCGCGGAAAGGTCCGCAGCTTCGGGAAACCCAGCAGCAACACCAGGAACGCGGCACCCGTCGTGTAGATCAGCGCGGCGCCGCCGACCGGGCCGAAGCTTTCGCTGACGCCGCGGATCAGGCCGACGACGGTGCCCCACAGCAGCACCGCCAGCAAGCCCAGTGAAGTTGCCGTGTTCCGGCTCAGGGAGAGTTGCATTACCGATTCCGATTGCCCGCTTGGGGCGCCAAGCCGGGCAGTTTAGCGAAAACCCGCACGGCCCGCGGTCAGCCGCCGGCATGCGGCAGTGCCTGCGCCTCCACCCGAATGCCCGCAAAAACAATGCAGCACAAGGAGCAAGCGGCTTATGAGCATATCCACACGCAGACTGAGTGACGTGCTGGCCAGCACGGAATCGGGCCGGCTTTACCGGATTGAAGTGTTCGTGCGGCGGGAAGAGCCGGCCCGGCCTGACGCGGCCCGGCCTGACGCGGCCCGGCCTGACGCGGCCCGCTACATACTCCGCACCACTGAAGGGGAGCGGGTGTTGCCGCTGGATCGGAACCGGTACCGGCTGCAATCGGGCGAAGTGCTTACCGCCCTGGCCCCGCCGCCTCATGACGCGTGACGGCGCACCGGCGAGCGACAGGCCGGATCATTGATCCGCCTCCACCCTGCGCTTGCCCTGCCCCTTGGCCTTGTAGAGCGCCATATCGGCGCGTTCCAGCAGTTCGCGCACGGTGACGCCGGACTGCGGATATATGGCGATGCCCACGCTGGCGGATACCGAGACGCTGACCTCGGGATACGGCAGGGACAGGCTTTCCACCAGCGCCTGCGCGACACGCCGCGAATTGTCCCTGTCCGCCCCCAGCAGCAGCACGGCGAATTCATCGCCCCCAAGCCGCGCCGCCACGTCCGACACGCGGATCGCGTCGGCCATGCGCTCGGCTGCTTCCTGAAGCACCGCATCGCCCGCCGCGTGGCCATGCAGGTCGTTGACCGCCTTGAAGCCGTCAAGATCGATCGCCAGGATGGCGAAGGGTTCGCCGCTGCGCTGCGCCACCGCCAGCTCGCGCAGCACCAGTTCGCTGAACAGCACGCGATTGCACAGGCCGGTCAGCGGATCGTAGTGCGCCAAATGCTGGGCATGCGCCAGCATGCGGGACGCCTGCACCAGGGCGCCGCCCACTTCCGCGACCTCTTTGACGCGCGTGCCCGGCACCGCCACCGCGTGCCCCTTGCCCAGGGCCAACGCCGGCGCGACCAGGCTCTGCACGGCCGAAGTCAGGCGGCTGGCGAGCCGCAGGGCCAGCAGCAGACCCAGGCCGAAAGCCAGCAAGGTACCCAGGGCGATCCAGGCGATGGAGCGGTACAGGTCGGTGGTCAGCAGGCTCATTGGCGCGCCGGCTGCAACGGTCCAGCCGGATAGCGAAGAGCGGCTGAACGCGGTGTAGACCGGCGTGCCTTCCTTGGTGATGGTCTCCAACGAGCCCTCGCTTTCCTGCTGCACCGCCCGCGCCAGCTCGGGAACGGCCTTCTGGCCCAGGAACTTCGAGGTATCGCGTGTGCGCGCCAGGATCGTGCCGCTGTCGTCCAGCACGGCCGCCACCCAGCCGTCCGGCAATGCACGCCTGCCCAGCAGGTTGCCGATGCGCTCGGGCAGGATGCCGACGTTGAGGCTGTAGGCGACCTCGCCGTTGCGCAGCACCGGCACGCCCAACGCAATGAGCGGACCTTGATTGACCCTGCTGGTGAAGAGGCCCGTCAGCACCGCCGCGCGCGTCTGGAACACCTGGGCCAGTTGCGTGGAGGCGCCGGTCATCGGCAGGGGATTGCCGAACGGCACGGACGTGTTGATCAGCTGACGGCCGTCCTTATCGGTCAGGACATAGCTGTCTATGATCTGGAAGCGCACGGATTCGCGCGCCCGCCGGTGAAAACCGGCCAGGTCGCCAGCCACCAGATCCGGGGACGACGCCAGCATCTGCAGGCCCGCTTCGACGCCAGTGAGTTCGCGGTCCAGGATCGCAGTCAGATTGCGCGCCAGGAAGATCGTGTCGCGGAAGATCCGTTCTTTCTGGATGACGTAGCTTTCGTAGACCGCCACCGAGGCCATGACCAGCGCAGGCGTGATACAGGCGAACACGAGCGTCAGCAGGCCCGTGCGCATGGAATAGCGGCGCGGCCGGCGCACGCGCGCGCCCGCCAGGCTTTCGGCGTCAGCCACCGGAACCTCGCCCTGCGAAGTCCGCAAGCGTCGGCCTGCCGATCGAAACCACACCTCTGGACCCATGCGCCTCCCGATACGCTACGCTCGGCCCGCGGCCCGGGGTCGAACGAACGTCGGAAATTATTGCAGAAGTTCGCAGTCGCACAATCCGCGCCATGGGAATCCCCTCGCCGCGTCAATACGGATGTGATGTAAATACCGCGTCCCCAATTTACTCCGGACGCGCGGCGCCTGTCACGCCTGCGGGTCTTCCAGGTCCGGGGTGCCGGTGAACTGGGTCTTGAGCAGCGTCAACGCCCCCTTTTCGGCCAGCGCCTCGTTGGGGAACACGTGCTTGGTGTCTTCCAGCACCGGAAAGCCGAAAACCCGCACCCGAGCGTGATAGCCGTCCGGGGTCTCGGCGAATTCGATGTCGAAGTTGCGTTCTTCGATCCAGCCCGATCGATGCAGTTTCCATTCCATATCCCACGCGCTCCCGAAAAGTCGAGGTTGATACGAAAAGCCGGCCCCGATAAAGGCCGGCGCTGCTACACCATACACCCGTCTTGAGACGGGCGGACTGCCCCGGGCAGTCCGCCGCGTCTATTTGCCTGCGGGCGGCTGGTCCTCGGCGCTGTCCGCCAACCCGTCCACCGGCGGCGCGAACAGATCCCAGCTGGCCATGAACAGCGCGGCGATCAGCGGGCCGATCACGAACCCGTTCAGGCCGAACAAGGCCATGCCGCCCAGCGTGGAGATCAGCACCACATAGTCCGGCATCTTGGTGTCCTTGCCGACCAGAATCGGGCGCAGCACGTTGTCCACCATGCCGATGACCAGCACGCCAAAGAGGATCAGCACGACGCCCTTGATCGTGGCGCCGGTCAAGAGGAAGTAGATCGCGACCGGCGCCCAGATCAACCCCGCGCCTATCGCCGGCAGCAAGGACAGAAAGCCCATGATCACGCCCCACAGCAGCGCACCCTGGATGGACAGGATCGAGAAGATGATGCCGCCCAGCGCGCCCTGCGCCGCGGCCACCGCGACGTTGCCCTTTACGGTGGCGCGCACGACGGTGGTGAACTTGCGCAGCAGGTGCTGCTTGTGCGTGTCGCTCAGCGGCATGGCGCGCTTGAGCCGCGCCGAGAGCAGCGGGCCATCGCGCAACAGGAAGAACAGCAGGTACAGCATGATGCCGAAGCTGATCACGAACTGGAACGTGTCCTGGCCGATGTTCAAGGCCTGGGTCGCCAGGAACTGGCTGGCCTGCATGGCGCCCGCGCTGAGTTTTTCCTGCAGGCTAGGTATGTCGGTCAGGTCGAAGCGCGCCAGCAAGTCATGCACCGACGGCGGCAGGGCCGCCATGGCCTGCTGGAAATAGTCGCCGAAGTTGATCTGCCCGGACTTGACGCTCTGATAGAGGTTCGCCCCTTCGCGCACCAGCGACCCGCTGATGACGATGAGAGGCAGGATCACCAGCAGCAGCACCAACAGCAAGGTGATCAGCGCGGCCAGGTTGCGTCGTCCGCCGATGCGGGCGACCAGCCGGCGCTGTAGCGGCGCGAAGATGATGGCGAGAACGGCGCCCCAGAAAACAGCGCCGTAAAAAGGCCACAACAACCAGCCGAATGCGATGGTGACCGCCACCAGCAGGAGCAGAAAGGTTCTGTAGTGCACGCTGGAAGATTGGCTCATATTACGTCCCAGGCTCGGCAGACGCCGCGAGACCCGCATTGTACAAAGCGCTGCTCAGCGGACGTCCGGCGACTGTCCGGCAAGCTGCATCAAGGTGGCGCGCGCACGCTCCAGGACCTGCGACTGCGCATTCAGCCCCTGCAGGCGCAGGTTCAGCTCCTGCAGCAAAGTGAGCGTCGCGACGCGCGCCTGCCCGTCGAGCAGCAGGATGTCCTGCGCATGGGCGGCCACGAAATCCGCCACGCCCAGCGCATCGCGCGCCACCGCATCCATGGCGGCCGCCGCGTCCAGCAGCTCGGCCGCGGGCGCAGTCACGGCTTCGTCATAGACGCCGTCATAGACGGGCGCGAGATCGGGCGGCAGCGCCAGCGCCGCACGCGCCTTGTCCGCCTTGGCCTGGGCCCGCTGGACCTCGGCAGCCTGCTCGGCCAGCGTCTTGCGCGCGCCCTCGAAGCGAGCGCGCCGCTCCACGATCTCGGCCACCGAACGCAGGGTTTCGATTTCCGGCACATCGCGCATGGACGCCGCCGCCTGCGCCAGGGCTTCCTGAAAATCGGTGATCACTTCGTAGGCATCGGCGTAGCCGCCGACGGCCTCTTTTTCCGGCTCGCTCAGGATGCCCATGGGCAGCAGCGACGCGCTGCTCATCCGGCTTTGCAGCAGTTGGATGAACGCGGCGCGCTCCTGAGGCTCTTTGTTGACGCAGGCCGACAGAAACAGCATCGACGCCGTCGCCAGGCCCAGCAGGCAAGCTCGCAGCAGTGCCATGCCCATCCTCCTTGCATGCGGGTTCGCAAAACCGGCGCCGCCCGCGAGCAGGACGGCCGCCCTCCGGCAGATTATCCCGAAGGCGCTTCCCCGCGCCGCCGACGGGCGGATTTTGTTGCCATCGAAGCGAGTTGACACAGCGTCCGCCGCCCGCATCATGGCTCCAGCAAGAGCGCCATCGCGCAGCGGCGCGCCGGGTCGAAACCCATGGCAGCCTCGTGCCGCAAACGCGCCCGCAGGCCCGGCGTGAGTTCCGCCTCGGCCAGCTCGGCAAAGCCTTGCCGCTGGTAAAACGGCCCATTCCAGGACAGGCCGCGGTCGGTGGTCAGCACCACGGACCGGTAGCAGCCGGCATCGCGGGCATGGCGGCACACGGCGGAAAGCAACGCCCGCCCCAGGCCGCGCCCCTGCCACGGCAAGGCCACCGCCATCTCGGCCAGGTAAAGATCGCCGTCCATGGGCCGGGTCAGCGCAAAGCCTGCCGGCTGGCCCTCGCATTCCGCGATCCACAACAGGCCGGCCGCTTGAGACTGCGCAAGCTCGTCCTGCGGCGCCGTCTCGTCGCCAGCGGCCCAGGCCATGTGAGTGTCCAGGAAACGCTGCGCGGCGGAGCGTTCGATATCGGCCAGGCTGGCCAAGTCTGAAGGTCGTGCGAGTCTGATCATAGGCATGGCAGTATGCCTGATGCGGGCGCGCCGCCCGATCCCATAAAATGGCGTTTTCGGCCATCACGGCCCCCGCAACACAGGCCAGCCTCAAGACATGACTCAAAACGCCACCTCCGATACCTGGGGCTTTGCCCATCCCGATTGCCGCGGCGCGGCCGCCCTGCTGTTCTTCATGAACGACCTGGCGCGGGTGGTCAACCAGTACCTGAGCCCGGGTCAACTGACCGACGAAGCGCTGGCCGATGCGCAAAAGGCGGTCGATGCCTTGCTGGCCCGGTACGTGGAAATCCAGGCCGCCCCCGAGGCTTTCGACAATGAACGCATCGAGCTTGCGTTGGAAACCGAGACCCAACCTGACGGCCAGACCGGCGCACAGGTCGCCTTGCGCATGTCACCGCGCCTGGAAGGACTCATCATCGAAGCCCAGCGCCAGGCCCGCCCGACCGCGCATTAAGGGACGGATACGGGGGAGGATGTTCCCTCCCTAGCACAAAACGCTTGCAAGAACCATCAAATACCAGTATTGTTGATGGTTGAGTTCTGTGGTTAGCGCCAATTTCCATTCGAAAAAACGCGGCGACAAACCAAGGTACTGGCTCCGACGTCTGAACATCAGCCTCCCCCCAGACACTAAGAGCAGACCCCAGACCCTCGAAAACCATCCAAGCTCAATGGACGCAGCGGCCCCCAAGCCCGAGCATCCCATCCAGGTTGCATAGCACGCAAACCCGGATTGCGGCCTGGAACCAAACGCCTTCACCAAACCGCCAGTCCGGCTTGGCAAGAAGCAACAAGACCATCAGCGGCGCCTGCAACCCGCGCAAGCGACCTTTAGCGATAAGCGCGCCGCAATCGCCAGGGCTTTCCAGCCCTGCGTGAACCCTCGGGCCTCTGCCTGCCTTGCGCATCGCGCCGCCCGAAATGATGCCGTCCCGGACTGATGGACAGCATCGCGCCGCCAGCCCGTGCGTGCAAAAACATGAGAATGCGCAAAGGGACGGCGGCAGATATGCGTTAGTGTCACGACACGCCTGCCCCATTTGATACGGCTGGCATGGACACGCGGCAGGAATGCCGCGCGCCACGTGGCCAGAAGCAGCATCCCATAACTAGAAACCAAGAGAACAAACACCATGAATACTCGTTTCACTACCTCGGACCTGATCCGACGCCCGGCACACACCAAGCTGGACAACATGCCGATCCACATCGGCGACATCGTTTACCTGAAGCCCGCGAACGGCCCGGAAATCCGCGCCACGGTCATCTACAACGCGCCCATCGACGGCACGACGACCTACACGACCGAAGTCGTGCCCTGCGGCGCGCCCACGCAAGAGGCTCCCGGCCAGCGCATCCGCTTCCGCCACGAGCATGTGCATCGCATCGAATCCGTGCGCCGCACCACGCACTGAAGCGCAACCCCGCCCCGCTGCACACGCAACGGGGCAATTCGTGCGTGATAAAGTCCCCGGCAATACAGCCCTGGCGATCCCACCATGCAGAACAACCGTCTCGCGGTCCATATCTGGGACCTTCCCACCCGCCTATTCCACTGGGCGCTCGTCGCCTGCATCGTCGGCGCATTCGTCAGCGTCAAGCTCGGCGGCCTGTACATGGATTGGCACGTGCGCTTCGGCTGTACGGCGCTGGGCCTGATCCTGTTCCGCCTGCTGTGGGGATTCTTCGGCCCGCGCTACGCCCGCTTCTCGCAATTCGTGCGCGGGCCGGCGGCCGTGGCCCGCTACCTGAAGGGCGCCGCCGCGCCCGCCGGCCATAACCCGCTGGGCGCGCTGTCGGTGCTGGCGCTGCTGCTGGTCATCGGTTTCCAGGCGGTCAGCGGCCTGTTCACCACCGACGACATCATGACGCAAGGCCCGCTGTTCGGCCACGTCAGCGAAACCGTTTCCGCCGCCATGACCTCCTGGCACAAGCTCAATGAGTGGGTCATCCTGGCGCTGGTCGCGCTGCACCTGCTCGCGGTGTTCTGGTACGCACTGGTGTGCCGCAAGCGCATGGTGCGCGCCATCATCACAGGCAAGGTCGACGCCAAGGACGTGCCGGCCGGCACGCCGCCCACGCAGGACGGCTTCGCCGTCTGGCTGCGCGCCCTGGTGCTGGGCGCCTGTGTCACGGGCCTGGTGCTGTGGATCCGGTCGCTGGAAGTGGCGGCCGACATGTCTTTTTCCTGACTTCCATGAACACTGCCAAGCAAGCAGACGAGTAAGCCGCAACAACCCGCTTTTTTTTGGTTGTTGCGGCGTTCTCGACACTCCAGTCGCTACACGAGAGCGCCGCCTGATCCTTTCCAAGGAGATGGTTTCGTGCGTTCAAATGATTTTTCCTGGCGGCACTCCCTTGCCACCACACTCTTCCTCCTGTCACCGTTCGACCTGCTGGCCTCGCTGGGCATGGACATGTACCTGCCCGTGGTGCCCTCCATGGCCGATGCCCTGGGCGCCAACGCCGCGACGATCCAATGGACATTGACGGCGTACCTGGTGCTGCTTGGAGCGGGCCAGCTCATCTTCGGCCCACTGTCGGACCGGCTGGGACGCCGCCCGGTTCTGCTGACCGGCGGCCTGGCCTACATCGCTGCCTCGTTCGGCCTCGCGGCCGCCTCCTCGCCTGAAGCGTTCCTCGGTCTGCGCATCCTGCAGGCCTGCGGCGCCTCGGCCTGCCTCGTCGCCACCTTTGCCACCGTGCGCGACGTCTACTCGGGCCGCGACGAAAGCCACGTCATCTATGGCTTGCTCGGCACCATGCTGGCGATGGTTCCGGCAGCGGGTCCGCTGCTCGGCGCGGTGGTCAGCGCCTGGCTGGGATGGCGCGCCATCTTCGGTGCGCTCGGAATGGCGATGACGGGAGCCGTCGTCGCCGCCTGGCTGCTATGGCCGGAGACCAGGAGGCCTGCGGCAACGGTGCCGCAATGGTCGCAGTTCGCGCTCCCCCTGAAACGCCGGCATTTCTGGCTCTACACGCTTTGCTACAGCGCGGGAATGGGCAGCTTCTTCGTCTTTTTCTCGACCGCGCCCTGGCTGATGATGGGCCGCCAAGGGTTGTCGCAGCTGGGCTTCAGCCTGCTATTCGCCACGGTGGCCATCGCGATGATGGCGGCGGCGCGGTTGATGGGGCGTTTGATTCCTCGCTGGGGAAATCTGAAAACCTTGCGCCTGGCAATGTGCGGCCTGATTGCCGGAGCCGCCATCCTCACGCTCTCCGAGCTGTTTGCGCCGCATTCGGCGCTCGGTCTCATCCTCCCGATGTGGCTGGCCGGCGCCAGTATCGCTTGCGCGGTCTCCGTGGCGCCCAATGGCGCGCTCCAAGGCTTCGACCACATTGCCGGAACCGCCACGGCGGTCTACTTCTGCCTGGGCGGCTTGATACAGGGAGGTATTGGCACCCTCGCCATCATGTTCCTGCCCACCGGAACCGGCTGGCCCATCATCGCCTATTGCCTGAGTCTCGCCACGGCCGTGCTTTGGCTGTCCTGCACATGCAAACGCGATTGACACGGCACAGCAATCGCGGCCCGTATGGGCAACCTCGTTGCCCACGGGCCGCAGGCCACTTAGCGCCGAGCCTCGACCAGATGCCGCGCCGAATGGGCGACGAACGGCTCTCCCCGGCGCATCCGCCCATCCAGCGCCAGCAAGGCATCTCGGTATTTGCGCGCCGAGAAATCCGGCACCCACCAGACACACTTGCGCAGGATCCAGACCACGGCGCCCACGTCGTGGAACATCATCTGGCAACGGGCCGTGCGCAGGTCCGTCACGGTCAGCCCCGCCACCCTGGCGGCCGCCGCCTCGGCGTACGGATCGCGCAGGAGCCGCTCCCCTGGCAATGGCCCCAGGAAATGCTCGATCAACTCGAAGGCCGAGGCCGGCCCCACGTGCTGGGCAAAGTAATGCCCACCTGGCTTGACGACGCGATGGATCTCGACCCAATCCGGACTCACGGGATGCCGGGACGTGACCAGGTCGAACGAGGCGTCGGCGAACGGCAAGGCGGCGCCGGACGCGGTCTGCACCACCTGCACGCCGCGCGCGGCCAGGCGCTCACGCGCTTTCCTGGCATTGGGCGGCCAGGCTTCGGTCGCATGCATTACCGGCGGAAAGGCGGGAGCCTCGCCCAGCACCTCGCCGCCTCCCGTATCCAGGTCCAAGGCCGACTGCACGCCGGCCAGGCGCTGTGCGAGCGAGCGGGCATAGCCCCACGGCGGGCGCTCCTCGGAGGCCCTTCCAGCCAACCAATCGAAGCCCCAGCCGCTGACATCGGCGGCCTCGGCCTCTGCCACGAGATCGTCAAAGGATTTCATCCCACCTCTCCTGTCCGGGGCCAACGCACGGCCCCGTGGATCGCCGCAAGCCCTGCGATGGCATAAAAAAAGCGCCAACGGTTACGCTGGCGCCTCTTTGCCCACATGCCGCCCGCGGACGGCCAGCGCTTTATTTCTTCTTGCGGTACGCGTCGTGGCAGGCCTTGCAGCTTGCGCCGACATCGCCGAACGCGGCGCGCAGCTTGTCCAGGTCGCCGGCATCGGCAGCGGCCGACAGCTTGACGATGTTGTCCTGGAAGGCCTGCTGCTTCTGCTTGAAGCCCGCGGCGTCGCTCCAGATCTCCGGACGCGCGTCGCCGCCCTCGGTGCCCGCGCCGAAAGCCGTCCACGGCAAGGCCGACAAGGTCTTCAACACTTCCACATTGGCCTTGATCTGCGCGGCGTCATAGGGCTGCTGGCCCTTGACCACCGGCGCCATGCGGCCGAAGTGGGAAGCCATCAGCGTCAGCGCCGACTGGCGGTACTTGACCGCGTCCTCGGGCTTGGCGAACTGCGCGGACGCGCTCGTCGCCAGCAGGGGCCCCACCGTCATACAGGCCAACGCGGCGAGCGTGGACAACTTCTTCATTGCAATCTCCCGTAAGGTCAACAGAAGCCGCGCGCCCCAGGCGCGCGGCAAGGCGACTATACCGCCCGGGCCAAGTCGGCTGCCAGCCCGATGTAGGAGCGCGGGGTCATCGCCAACAGGCGGGCCTTGGGCTCTTCGGGCAGGGCCAGGCCCTGGATGAATTCTCGCAGGCCTTCCTCGGTGATGCCCTTGCCGCGCGTCAAAGCCTTGAGCCGTTCGTACGGTTGCGGCAGGCCATAGCGGCGCATGACGGTCTGCACCGGCTCGGCCAGCACTTCCCAGCAGGCGTCGATGTCGGCGTCGATGGCGGCGGTGTTGACTTCGAGCTTGCCCAGGCCGCGCATGCAGGCATCCCAGGCCACCAGGCAGTAGCCCAGGCCCACGCCCAGGTTGCGCAGCACGGTGGAGTCGGTCAGGTCACGCTGCCAGCGGGAGATCGGCAGCTTGTCCGCGAGGTGGCGCAGCACGGCGTTGGCCAGGCCCAGATTGCCTTCGGAGTTTTCGAAGTCGATCGGGTTGACCTTGTGCGGCATGGTCGAGGAACCGACCTCGCCCTCCTTCAGGCGTTGCTTGAAGTAGCCCAGCGCCACGTAGCCCCAGATGTCGCGGTCCAGGTCCAGCACGATGATGTTGGCGCGCGTGATGGCATCGAACAGGGCCGACATCCAGTCATGCGGTTCGATCTGGATGGTGTGGCGGTTCTGGGTCAGGCCCAGGCCGGCCAGCACGCGCTGGCTGAATGCGGGCCAGTCGATTTCGGGGTAGGCCGACAGGTGGGCGTTGTAGTTGCCGGTGGCGCCGTTCAGCTTGGCCAGCGGTTCGACGGCCTCGACGGCGGCGATGGCGCGGTTCAGGCGCGCGGCCACGTTGGCGAACTCCTTGCCCAGGGTGGTCGGGCTGGCAGGCTGGCCGTGCGTGCGCGACAGCATGGGCTGGTCGGCCTGGGCCACGGCCATGTCGTTCAGCTTGGCGGCCAGCTCGCGCAGGCGCGGCACCACGACTTCGTTGCGGGCGCGCGTCAGCATCAGCGCGTGCGAGGTGTTGTTGATGTCCTCGGAGGTGCAGGCGAAGTGGATGAACTCGGCGGCGCGGGCCAGCTCGGCGTCATCGGCCACCTTTTCCTTCAGCCAGTACTCGACGGCCTTGACGTCATGGTTGGTGACGCGTTCGATATCCTTGATGCGGGCGGCATCCGCTTCCGAGAAGTCGCGCACCAATTGTTGCAGGCGGGCGCGGGCAGCCTCGGAGAAGGCGGGCAGTTCCGGCAGGCCGGCATCGGACAGCGCGATCAGCCAGGCCACCTCGACTTCGACGCGGTGCGCCATGAAACCGGCCTCGGAAAGCAGGCCGCGCAGTGCGTCGCCCCGGGAAGCGTACCGGCCATCCAGTGGCGAAAGGGCGTTGAGTTGGCTGAGCTGATCGGCGATTTGCATGGTCTGGAAGAGAAAAAGCGGGGAATGAGCGAATCGGGCGATTTTATCATCCGGAAGCGCGCAACATTGTGGCAAACTGGCGAAGATTCCGGCCTCTTGCCGTCTTGCCGTCATGCGGCCTGCTATACTTCGGCCGCTTTCCGACTCCGCTTGTGACTCCATGAAACTGATCGGCTCGCTTACCAGTCCTTACGTGCGCAAAGTGCGTATCGTCATGGCCGAGAAAAAGCTGGACTACCGGCTTGAACTCGAAAACGTCTGGTCCGCCGACACGCAGATCCAAACGTACAACCCGCTGGGCAAGGTGCCTTGCCTGGTCATGGAAGATGGCGGCGCCCTCTTCGATTCGCGCGTCATCGTCGAATACGTCGACACCCTGTCTCCGGTTGCCCGCCTGATTCCTCAGCCGGGGCGTGATCGCGCCGCGGTCAAGTGCTGGGAAGCCATCGCCGATGGCCTCCTGGACGCCTGCGTGACCATCGTCAAGGAAAACCAGCGCCCCGAGGCTCAGCGCAGCGCCGAATGGATCGAGCGCCAGTACTCCAAGATCCACGCCAGCCTGGACGCGATGAACAAGAGCCTGGGCGACAACGCCCACTGCATGGGCATCAACTACAGCCTGGCCGACATCGCCGTCGGCTGCGCGCTGGGCTATCTGGACCTGCGTTTCGCGACGCTCGACTGGCGCGCCAACCACCAGAACCTGGCTCGCCTGTACGACAAGCTGTCGCAGCGCCAGTCCTTCATCGATACCGTTCCGGTGGTGTAGCCCCCCCCGAGGCGCTGCGCGCCTCCCCCCAGGGGGCGCCGCTACGGACCGGCGGAGCCGGATCCGTGCGGCCTGGCTTCTGCTTGGCCCCGCCTCCGCTCCGCCCGCGCTTCTGTTTTGCCTTTGCTTCTGCGCCGCCTTTGCTTCTGCATTGACGGCGCTTCTACGTGGACTGCGCCTTTCCCTCGGCGCAGCCCTGTCGGCTCAGGCGTTGAACGTCTGCCAGGCCTTGAACAGCATGTACGCGGCCAGCGCAAACAGCAGGCAGGCGAACACGCGCTTGAGCGTCTGCACCGGCAGGCGGTGCGCCATGCGCGCGCCCAAGGGCGCCGTCAGCACGCTGGTGCACACCAGCGCAATCAATGCCGGCCAGTAGATGTAGCCCAGCATGCCGGGACGTGATTCGCCCGAGTTCAGGCCCGACACCACATAGCCCACGCTATTGGCCAACGCGATGGGAAAGCCCAGCGCGGCCGAGGTCGACACCGCGTTGTGCAGCGCCACGTTGCACCAGACCATGAAAGGCACCGACAGGAAACCGCCGCCCGCGCCCACCAGGCCGGACAGGAAACCGATACCCGCCCCGGCCGCGCTGGTGCCCACCACGCCAGGCATCTGGCGGCTGGGCTTGGGCTTCTTGTTCTGCAGCATGCTCCAGCCGGAATAGCCGACGAACAAGGCGAAGAACAGCGACAGCCACAGCGTGCTGAGCGCGGCGAAGACCGCGCCGCCGGACAGCAAGCCGCCGATAATGATGCCCGGCGCCATCGCCCAGACGATGTTCCATTTGATCGTGCCGCGCTGCTGGTGCGCCCGCACGCTGGAAATGGAAGTGAACAGGATCGAGGTCATCGACGTGGCGATGGCCGCATGCACCACCAGATCGGCTGGCATGCCCTTCCACGCAAACAGCATCGTCAGGAAAGGCACCAGCAGCATGCCCCCGCCTATGCCCAGCAGGCCCGCGGCGAAACCCACCACGCCGCCCAGCACCAGCAGGCAAATCACCATCGTTACATCCACAACCGTCTCCTCTTTCTTCTTGGAAATGAACAAAGCCCCAGGGGCCGCGCCCGAGGGGCTTTGAGTAAAGTCTGCACACACCGCGCGGCGGATGCCGGCGCGGCGACTACAGGATGATGCCGCCGCCCAGGCAAACCTCGCCATCGTAAAGCACGGCGGACTGTCCGGGCGTTACTGCCCACTGCGGATCCGTAAAGCTCAGGCTGAAGGCGCCGTCGGCGGCGCCGTCCAGCCGGCAGGCGGCGTCGGCCTGGCGGTAACGCGTCTTGGCGCCATAGGCGCCGGGGGCCGGCGCGTGGCCGGCGACCCAGCTGGCGTCCTGCGCCCGCAGTTCGCCCGACAGCAACCAGGGGTGATCGTGCCCTTGCACCACGTAGAGCACATTGCGCTCCAGGTCCTTGCGCGCCACGTACCAGGCCTCGGCCGTGCCGTCCTCGCGCTGGCGCCCCTTCACGCCGCCCACGCCCAGGCCCTTGCGCTGGCCCAGCGTATAGAATGACAGCCCCTCATGGCGGCCGACCTTCTGCCCTTCCGGCGTCATGATCGGGCCCGGCTCGGTCGGCAGATAGCGGTTCAGGAACTCGCGGAACGGCCGCTCGCCGATGAAGCAGATGCCGGTGGAATCCTTCTTGGCGGCATTGTGCAGCCCGATCTCGTGCGCGATGCGGCGCACCTCGGTCTTGTGGATCTCGCCCAGCGGAAACAGGGTGCGCGACAGCTGCGCCTGGTTCAGCCGGTGCAGGAAGTAGCTCTGGTCCTTGGAGGCGTCCAGCGCCTTGAGCAGCTGGAACTGCGTGCCGCCGCCCTCGGCCGGCACTTCGCGCACCCGCGCGTAGTGACCGGTGGCGATGTGCTCGGCGCCCAGCGCCATGGCGTGATCCAGGAAGGCCTTGAACTTGATCTCGGCGTTGCACAGCACGTCGGGGTTGGGCGTGCGGCCCGCCGAGTACTCGCGCAGGAACTCCGCGAACACGCGGTCCTTGTATTCGGCGGCGAAATTGACGAACTCGAACTCGACGCCGACCAGGTCCGCGACGCTGGCGGCGTCCAGCAGGTCCTGGCGGGTGGAGCAGTATTCGGAATCGTCGTCGTCTTCCCAGTTCTTCATGAACAGGCCGACGACCTCGTAGCCTTGCTGCTTGAGCAGCCAGGCGGTGACCGAAGAATCGACCCCGCCGGACATGCCGACGACAACGCGGCCTTTCTTGGTTGATGTTTGACTCATGATGCGACTATTTTAGATCGGACTGGGCATCTTCCCGCGGCTGCGGCTCGGCCGCGCGCGACACTTCCATCAGCCAGGTGCGGAATGCCTGCAGGGTGGGCAGATTGGCCTTCTGCTCCGGATAACACAGGTAGTACCCCATGCGCGCCCGGATCGGCAGCTGGATGGCGACGGCCAGCTTGCCGTCGCGCAGCTCGTCCTCGATCAGGCAGCGCGGAATCAGCGCCACGCCGAAACCGGCCGCGGCCGCCTGCGACAGCAGCGCGTACTGGTCGAAGCGCGCGCCTTCCAGGCTGCGCCGGGTATCGCAGCCGGCCTGCTCGAACCAGTCGCGCCAGCCTTCCAGCGCCGAGGTGTGGTGCAGCAACGGGTAGGCCAGCAGGTCCGCCGGCGACGCACAGCCGCCTGGAATCAGGCGCGGACTGCAGACCGGCAGGATTTCGCGGCCGACGATGTAGTCCGCCCCGCTGCCCGGCCAGATACCCTCGCCGAAGCGCACGGCGGCGTCCAGCTCGGGCGTGGAAAAGTCATAGCCCTGGCGGTGGGGCAGGAATTCGACGTGGATGTCCGGGCGCAGGCGCATGAAGGCGGTCAGGCGCGGAATCAGCCAGCGCGCGCCGAAGGTCGGCATACAGGTCAGGTTGAGGGTGCCGCCCTGCCCCTGGTGCGCGATCAGCTCCACCGTGGCGGCCTCGATCTGCCCCAAGCCGGCCTGGATCTTGGTCAGATAGCTGCGTCCGGCCTCGGTCAGGACCAGGCCCTGCCTGATGCGCAGGAATAGTTCGATGCCGACGAACTCCTCCAGATGTTTCACCTGCTTACTGACCGCGCCCTGGGTGACACACAATTCCTGGGCCGCGCGCGTGAAACTGCTATGTCTCGCGGCGACTTCGAACGCCTGGAGATCCGTGAGTGAGGGACAGAATCGCCGCATGGATGAGGTACGTAAATTGTTTCAGGCCGTGCAGCAAAAACAGCCCTGTTCCGGACCGCCGCGAAAAGAGGCATGAAAAAAAGTCATAGCTTACGGAGAAACTTTCGTTTGCGCAAACCAGGCCGCCAGGAAAGAATCGTTGCGTTTGCGTCTGCCTTTGCGCAGCCGCTTTCCAATTCATTAGGGGAATCCATGCAACGCCGTAAAGTAGTAATGGGCCTGTGTGTCGCCGCCGCGACCCTGGCCGCGCCGCTGACCTCGGGCATCGCGCACGCTGAAGACGCGTATCCGACCAAGCCCATCCGCCTGATCGTTCCCTTCCCGCCCGGCGGCACCACCGACATCGTCGGCCGCCTGTTCGCGGACAAGCTGGGCAAGGAGCTGGGCCAGACCGTCGTGGTGGAAAACCGCGGCGGCGCCGGCGGCTCGATCGGCAGCGCCTTCGTCGCCAGCAGCGCGCCGGACGGCTACACGCTGGGCATCGCCACCGTCAGCACCCACGGCATCAACCCGGCCATCTACCCGAACCTGCCGTTCGACGGCGAGAAGGACTTCACGCCCATCTCGAACCTGGCGGCCGTGCCCAACATCATGACCATCAACCCGAAGGTCCAGGCCAAGAACATCGCCGACTTCATCAAGCTGGCCAAGAGCGAGCCGGGCAAGCTGACCTACGCGTCGGCCGGCAACGGTTCGGTCTCGCACATGATGGGCGAACTGTTCAAGATGGCGTCGGGCACCAACCTGATGCACGTGCCGTACCGCGGCGTGGGTCCGGCGCTGAACGACGCGCTGGCCGGCCAGGTCGACGTCATGTATGACAACCTGCCCTCCTCGCTGCCGCACGTGCAGTCCGGCCGCCTGATCGCCATGGCCGTGGCCTCGCCCAAGCGCGTGGCCGCCCTGTCCGACGTGCCCACGTTCGCCGAAGCCGGCCTGCCGGCCGTGAACGACGCCTCCTGGTTCGGCCTGGTGGCGCCCGCCAAGCTGCCCCAGCCCGTGCTGGACAAGCTGAACGCCGCCGTGCAGAAGGTCAGCGCCGAAGCCGACGTCAAGACCCGCCTGGAAGCCCTGGGCGCCGCGCCGGCCGCCAACACCCCGGCCGAATTCGCGGCGCAGATCTCGGCTGAAATCGCCAAGAACAAGCGCATCGCCAAAGAAGCCAACGTGAAGATCGACTAAGCGGTCTTCGGTCCCCGCGCGCCTCTCGGTGCGCGAGGACCTCCGATTCACGAACGCAACACCCCCTTATGCGAATTACCCAACCCCTGTCTTACCGGCTCGACCTCCCGCAGCAATATCCTGATTCGGACTCCTCGGCCCCCCTCGTGCTGGACTCCCCGCACAGCGGCACCGCCTACCCCCCCGATTTCGCGGCTGCGGTGGACTTTGGCGCATTGCGCACCGCCGAGGACACCTGGGTTGACGACCTGTGGGGCGACGCCATCGAAATGGGCGTGCCGATGATTGCCGCGGCGTTTCCGCGCGCCTACATCGACGCCAACCGCTCGCCCGACGAAATCGACGAATTGCTTTTGGACGCGGCCTGGCCCGACGCCATCAATGCCTCGCCCAAGGTCAAGCTGGGCAAGGGCCTGATCTGGCGCATGCTGGACGACGGCACGCCGCTCTACAACCGCAAGCTGACGGTGGACGAAGTGCGCCACCGCATCGACGCCTGCTGGAAGCCCTACCACGCCGCGCTGGGCCAGGTGCTGGACGCCGCCCACCAGAAGTTCGGCAAGGTCTGGCACATCAACTGCCACTCCATGCCCAGCGTCGCCGGCGCCTACGCCACCGACCGGCCTGGCCTGGTGCACCCCGACTTCGTGCTGGGCGACCGCGACGGCAGCACCAGCGATCCGGCTTTCCGCGAATTCATCGCCGCCTGGCTGCGTGAACGCGGTTACGACGTCACCGTCAACGACCCCTACAAGGGCGTGGAACTGGTGCGCGCCTTCGGCCGTCCCGAAGAAGGCCGCCACAGCCTGCAGATCGAGATCAACCGCAAGCTCTACATGGATGAAGTCTCGCTGCGCCCTTCTGAGAACTACGGCCGCCTGAAGGCCGATCTGCGCGAGCTCACCGCCGCGCTGATCACCTGGACTCGCGCGCAAACGGCTTGACGCCGGACGTTTGCGCGCAGGTGCCGGCCAGCGCAAAAGTCAGACTGGCCGGAGCAGTTGGGTTGCAAGACCCCAGCCCCATGGTTCGCCATGGGGCTTTTTTTCGCCCGAGCAACTCGTCGATCTAAGAGGGGGTTGGCGCCATTTACCCTATTGGCAATACGGCCGGGACACCCTTTCTTCTCTGGTTACCGTGTATAACTATTGCCAATTAATGAGGAGAGGCGTAGATGCACATCGGGATACCAAAAGAAACCCGAGACGGGGAAACTCGTGTCGCAGCAACACCGGAGACCGTCAAGAAGTATGTAGGCGGCAAACACACCGTCGTCGTGGAGCGCGGGGCAGGCACTGCCGCCCGCTATCTCGACGAGGCCTATGAGGCAGCGGGCGCCACGCTCGGCACCGCCCAGGATGCGCTGGGGGCAGAACTCGTCATGAAGGTGCGCGCGCCTTCCGCCGCGGAACTGCCCCAGATGAAATCCGGTGCCGTCGTGATCGGCATGCTGGATCCCTTCGACGCCGAAGGCATCCAGCAGATGGCCGCCGCCGGGCTCACCGGATTCGCGCTGGAGGCCGCACCCCGCATCACGCGGGCCCAGAGCCTGGACGTGCTGTCCTCGCAAGCCAACCTGGCCGGCTACAAGGCCGTGCTGCTGGCGGCGCACCACTACGGCCGCCTGATTCCCATGATGATGACCGCCGCGGGCACGCTGAAAGCCGCCCGCGCCGTCGTGCTGGGCACCGGCGTGGCCGGGCTGCAGGCCATTGCCACCGCCAAGCGGCTGGGCGCGGTGGTCGAAGCCTCGGACGTGCGCCCGGCCGCGCGCGAACAGGTGGAATCGCTGGGCGCCAAGTTCATCGACGTGCCCTTCGAGACGGACGAGGAACGTGAAATCGCGCAAGGCACGGGCGGCTACGCCCGGCCCATGCCGCCCGCCTGGATGGCGCGGCAGGCCGCGCTCGTATCCGAGCGCTGCAAGCAGGCCGACATCGTCATCACCACGGCGCTGATTCCCGGCCGCCCCGCCCCCACGCTGGTGTCCGCGGAAACCGTCGCGGCCATGAAGCCGGGCTCGGTGCTGGTGGACCTGGCGGTCGAACGCGGCGGCAATTGCCCGCTGTCCGAGAAAGGCCTGGTGGCGGAAAAGCACGGCGTGACGATCATCGGGCTGACCAACCTGCCCGGCCTGGTCGCGACCGACGCTTCGGCGCTGTATGCGCGCAACATCCAGGATTTCCTGAAGCTCATCATCAATGCGGACGGCGCGCTGGCGATCCAGCGCGACGATGAAATCGTCGCGGCCTGCCTGATGTGCGAAGGCGGCAACGTGGCGCGGAGGAATTAAAAGCATGGAAGCGATCAACCCCACCCTGATGAATCTCATCATCTTCGTGCTGGCCATCTATGTCGGCTACCACGTCGTGTGGAACGTCACCCCCGCCCTGCACACGCCGTTGATGGCGGTCACCAACGCCATTTCCGCCATCATCATCGTGGGCGCCATGCTGGCGGCCGCGCTGACCGAAGGCGGGCTGGCGCGCGGCATGGGCGTGTTCGCCGTGGCGCTGGCCGCGGTCAATGTGTTCGGCGGCTTTCTCGTGACCCGGCGCATGCTGGAAATGTTCAAGAAGAAGGACCGCAAGGCAGGCAAGGAGGAAGCGCAATGATCTCGCTGAACCTCGTCACCCTGCTGTACCTGATCGCCTCGGTCTGCTTCATCCAGGCGCTCAAGGGCCTGTCGCACCCCACCACGTCGCGACTGGGCAATGCGTTCGGCATGGCCGGCATGGCGATCGCCGTGCTGACCACGGCCGCGCTCATCGTCGCCCTGGCCCGCGACGGCGCCGCCACCATCGGCCTGGGCTGGGTCCTGCTGGGCCTGCTGGTGGGCGGCTCCATCGGCACGCTGATGGCCAAGCGCGTCGAAATGACCAAGATGCCCGAACTGGTCGCCTTCATGCACAGCATGATCGGCCTGGCGGCGGTCGCCATCGCGGTGGCCGTGGTGGCGGAGCCGCATGCCTTCGGCATCGTGCCGGCCGGCATGCCCATCCCCACCGGCAACCGCTTCGAGCTGTTCATCGGCACCTTCGTCGGCGCCATCACGTTCTCGGGGTCGGTCATCGCCTTCGGCAAGCTGTCGGGCAAGTACAAGTTCCGCCTGTTCCAGGGCGCGCCGGTGGTGTTCTCGGGCCAGCACATGCTGAACCTGGCGCTGGCGCTGCTGATGCTGGGCTGCGGCATCTGGTTCATGCTCACGCAGGAATGGACGCCCTTCATCATCATGACGATCATCGCCTTCGTGCTGGGCGTGCTGATCATCATCCCGATCGGCGGCGCCGACATGCCTGTGGTCGTGTCCATGCTGAACAGCTATTCCGGTTGGGCTGCGGCCGGCATCGGCTTCTCGCTGAACAACCCCATGCTGATCATCGCCGGTTCGCTGGTGGGTTCCTCGGGCGCGATCCTGTCCTACATCATGTGCAAGGCGATGAACCGCTCGTTCTTCAACGTGATCCTGGGCGGCTTCGGCGGCCAGGCCGGCGGCGCCGCTGCGGCGGGCGATGCGCAGCAGCGCAGCGTCAAGTCCGGCAGCCCCGACGACGCCGCCTTCCTGATGACCAACGCCGAAAGCGTGACCATCGTGCCCGGCTACGGCCTGGCGGTGGCGCGCGCGCAGCACGCGCTGAAGGAACTGGCGGAAAAGCTCACCGAGCGCGGCGTGACGGTCAAGTACGCCATCCACCCGGTGGCAGGACGCATGCCCGGCCACATGAACGTGCTGCTGGCCGAGGCCGAGGTGCCTTACGACCAGGTCTTCGAAATGGAAGACATCAACAGCGAGTTCGGCCAGACCGACGTGGTGCTGGTGCTGGGCGCGAACGACGTGGTCAACCCGGCCGCGAAGAACGACCCGAAGTCGCCCATCGCCGGCATGCCCATCCTCGAAGCCTACAAGGCCCGCACCGTGATCGTGAACAAGCGGTCCATGGCCTCGGGCTACGCGGGCCTGGACAACGAGCTCTTCTACATGGACCGCACGATGATGGTTTTCGGCGACGCCAAGAAGGTGCTCGAAGACATGGTCAAGGCCGTGGAGTAAGACGCCTGGCGCCGGATGCCGCCAGGCGTCCGGCGCCTAGGCGGCGCGCTGGCCCGCGGGCTGGCGCAACTGCTCGTCCACCACCTCGATCCAATGCCGCACCGGCGTGTCGGTGCCGCTTTGCAAGTGGCCGATGCAGCCGATGTTGGAGGACAGGATCACGTCCGGTCCGCCCGCGGCGATCGCGCCCAGCTTGCGGTCGCGCAGTTCCAGCGCAATCTCCGGATTCAATACCGAATAGGCGCCCGCCGAACCGCAGCACAAGTGCTTGTCGGCGAACGGCTGCAACGCAAAACCCAGATCCGCCAGCAATTGTTCCGACAGCGGCCGCAGGCCCTGCCAATGCTGCAGCGTGCATGGCGGATGGAATGCCGCGCGCGTGCCCGCCGGCAGCTGCGCGCGCAGTTGCGCCGCATGCGGCGCGACGATCTCGGCCACGTCCTTCACCAGTGCCACGATGTCCGCGGCCTTTTGCGCGTAGGCCGGATCGTGCCGCAGGTGATGCGCATATTCCTTAACCATGGCGCCGCAGCCCGAGGCGTTCATCACGATGGCCTCGACCTTGCCGTCCTGCAGCAGCTGCCACCAGGCGTCGACGTTGGCGCGCATCTGCGCCAGGGCCTCGTCCTGCGCGTCCAGGTGGAAACTGGCCGCGCCGCAACAGCCGGCGCCGGGCGCGATGCGCGCGCCTATGCCCACCGCGTCCAGCACGCGGATGGTGGCGGCATCGATGGTCGGCATCATGGCGGGCTGCACGCATCCCGCCAGCATCAGCACCTGCCGCGCATGGCCCGCCACCTGCGGCAGCGGTCCCACCGCGCGGCGTTCCGGCACCTTGCGCTTGAGCGCCTCCGGCAGCATGCCGCGCACCGCCTGCCCCAGCCGCATCGCAGGCGCGAACAGCGGCGACAGCATGGTCTTGCGCAGCAAGGTGCGTTTGGTTTTATCGGCCCAGCTGCGCGGCACGCGCTCTTCGACGATCTTGCGGCCGATATCCACCAGATGGCCGTACTGGACGCCCGACGGGCAAGTGGATTCGCAATTGCGGCAGGTCAGGCAGCGGTCCAGATGCTGTTGCGTGGACTGCGTGGGCTCGGCGCCCTCCAGCACCTGCTTGATCAGGTAGATGCGTCCGCGCGGGCTGTCCAGCTCGTCGCCCAGCACTTGATACGTCGGACAGGTCGCGGTGCAGAAACCGCAGTGCACGCACCGCCGCAGGATGGCGTCGGCCTCCTTGCCCAGATCGGTATCGCGTGCCCAGGATGCCAGATTGGTTTGCATGATGCCCTATAGATCCAGGACCAGGCGGCCGGGGTTGAACAGGCCGGCCGGATCGAGCTCTTGTTTGAGGCGGCGCGTGATCGAGGCGATCCCGGGCGCCAGCGGATGGAATACGCCGTCGGCCGGCGGCCTGCCCTGCCCGGCGCGGAACAGCGTGGCGTGGCCGCCCAGCCGCTCGGCGGTCTCGCGCAGCGCGGCGGCGTCTTGCTCGCCCGACAGCCAGCGCTGGCCTCCGCCCCATTCCAGCAGGGTCGGCCCCAGTCCGAGCGCGGCGGCGGTGGGCGGCAGGGCCAGGCGCCACAAGGGCCGGCCCGGCGCGAAGAAGGAATGCGTCTGCTCGCGCAGCGACCGCCACCAGGCCTGCGCCGCCTCGGGCGCCATCGGCGCCCCGCCTATCAGCTGGCGTGCGCTGGCGATCGCGGGCGGCGCGCCCGACAGGCGCACGGCCATCTGCCCTTCGGCGCCCTCATCGTCGCCGCTCCAGCTGGTGGCCGAGATCGGCAGGGGCTTGCCGCGCCACAGGGCGAAGCTGGCCAAGGCCTGCGCCTGCGTGGCGGGCAGCGCCAAGGTGATCTCTTGCATCGGCCGCGGCACGACCTTCAGGGAGACTTCGAGTATGGCGCCGAAGATGCCGTGCGAACCGGCCAACAGGCGCGACACGTCATAGCCCGCCACGTTCTTCATGACCTCGCCGCCAAACGAAAGAATGCGGCCTTCCGAATCCAGCAGTTGCGCGCCCAGGACGAAATCCTTGAGCGCGCCCGCGCTCATGCGGCGCGGGCCCGACAGCCCCGCCGCCACGCATCCGCCCACCGTGGCGGACACCGAGAAATGCGGCGGTTCGAAGGCCAGCATCTGCCCGTTCTCGGCCAGCGCGGCCTCGAGTTCAGCCAGCGGCGTGCCCGCGCGCACCGTCACCACCAGCTCCGACGGGTGGTAGCTGACGATGCCGCGATAGGGCGTCATGTCCAGCAGGCAGTGGCCGTCCTGCGGCGTCACCGGACGGTAGTTGCCATAAAACGCCTTGCTGCCCCCGCCCATCACAAACAGGGGTTTGTGGCCGGCACGGGCCGTCATGACCTGGTCGCACAATTCCGACAGGACGAAATCCATAAGGACGGGTCCTAGAAACGGGCGAGATCGGGGAAGCGCAATTCTCCCGCATGGACATGCATCTTGCCGTATTCGGCGCAGCGGGCCAGCGTGGGGATGACTTTTTCAGGATTGAGCAGGCAGGGCGGATCGAAAGCCCGCTTTACCGCCAGGAACGCGTCGAGTTCTTCGCGAGAGAATTGCACGCACATTTGATTTATTTTCTCCATACCCACACCGTGCTCTCCGGTCACGGTCCCTCCTACCTGCACGCACAGCTCGAGTATCGCGGCGCCGAATTTCTCGGCGCGCTCCACCTCGTCCGGCTTGTTTGAATCGAACAGGATCAACGGATGCAGGTTGCCGTCGCCTGCGTGAAAGACGTTGGCGCAGCGCAGGCTGAATTCGTCTTCCATCTGTTCTATGGCGCCCAGCACGCGCGCCAGATGGCGGCGCGGTATCGTGCCGTCCATGCAATAGTAATCGGGCGATACGCGCCCCGCGGCCGGAAAGGCATTCTTGCGTCCGGCCCAGAATTTCAGGCGCTCGGCCTCCGAGGACGAGACCTGGCAACGGGTAGCCCCAGCGTCGCGGAACACGGCCTCCATGCGCGCGATCTCGTGCTCGACCTCTTCGGGCGTGCCGTCCGATTCGCACAGCAGGATGGCTTGCGCGTCCATGTCGTAGCCAGCGCGCACAAAGGGTTCGACCATGTGCGTCGCGCGGCGGTCCATCATCTCCAGGCCTGCCGGGATCATGCCGGCCGCGATCACCTGGGTGACCGCGTTGCCCGCCGCTTCGACGCTGGAAAAGCTGGCCATGACGACCTGCGCGCAGGCCGGCTTGGGGATCAGTTTGACCGTCACCTCAGTGACCACGCCCAGCATGCCTTCCGAACCGATGAAGACCGACAGCAGGTCCAGGCCCGGCGCATCGGGCGCCTCGGAGCCCAGCTCCACCACGTCGCCGTCGATGGTCACGACCCGCACGCGCAGCACGTTGTGCACGGTCAGCCCGTACTTCAGGCAATGCACGCCGCCGGAGTTCTCCGCCACGTTGCCGCCGATGGAACAGGCGATCTGGCTGGAGGGGTCGGGCGCGTAGTACAGGCCGTAAGGCGCGGCCGCCTCGGAGATCGCCAGATTGCGCACGCCGGGCTGCACGATGGCCGTGGCGCTGGCCAGGTCTATGTGCTTGATGCGATTGAACTTGGACAAGCCGAGCAGCACGCCGCGGCTGTGCGGCATGGCGCCGCCAGACAAGCCGGTGCCGGCGCCGCGCGCCACCACGGGCGCATTCAGGCGTTTGCAGATGCGCATGACGGCCTGCACCTGTTCTTCCGTTTCGGGCAGGGCAACGACCGCAGGCAGCGCGCGATACAGGGATAGGCCGTCGCACTCGTAGGGGCGCGTATCCTCTTCGCGGAACAACACGCAGTGCGCGGGCAACACGGCCGACAACGCCTCGATGAGCTGCTGCAAAGAATAAGGCGCCTGCACTTGTGCCAGGCCGGTTTCGACCAAAGAATTCATGAGCGCAACAATAGCGCGAGCACCCGTCACTAGCAGACCGGGATTTACCCGCATCCGCGCACCTGCGGCACGCCAGATAAGTAACCAGCCGTAATCGCCAGCATTGCAGGCTGCGTCCGGCCGGCTTGCGCCCTTCATGCCGGCATGAAAAAACCGACGGCATGCCGTCGGCTTCGGAGGTCGGGAGCGCCGCGGCGCCAGCCTTTACCAGGAAACGATCTTTCCCGGGTTCAGGATGTTGTTCGGATCAAACGCATGCTTCAGGCTGCGCATCAGATCCAGGGCATTCTCGCCATGCTCTTCGGCCATGAACTGCATCTTGTGCAGGCCCACGCCATGCTCGCCCGTGCAGGTGCCGTCGGCGGCGATCGCGCGGCGCACCAGGTTGTGGTTGATGGTTTCGGATTCTTCCCACTCTTTGGCGTTGTCCGCATCGAGCAGCATCAGTACGTGGAAGTTGCCGTCGCCAACGTGACCCACGATGGTGTAGGGGAAGCTGGCGCGGTCGAGTTCCTCGACCGTGTCGCGCACGCAATCGGCCAGGCGCGAGATCGGCACGCAGACGTCGGTGGTGCTGGCGCGGCAGCCGGGGCGCAGTTGCAGGCCGGCGAAGTAGGCGTTATGGCGCGCGGTCCACAGGCGGCTGCGGTCTTCGGGACGCTCGGCCCATTCGAAGTCCATGCCGCCGTGATCCGCCGTGATCGCCTGCACGGTTTCGGCCTGCTCCTGCACGCCGGCGGGGCTGCCATGGAACTCGAACACCAGCAGCGGCGTTTCGCGCAGCGTCAGCTTGCTGTGCAGGTTCACCGCGCGCACGCTGGCTGCGTCCATGAACTCGACGCGCGCGACCGGCACGCCCATCTGGATGATTTCGATCACGCTCTGCACGGCCGAATCCAGCGTGGGGAAATTGCAGACCGCGGCCGATACGGCTTCAGGCTGGGGATACAGGCGCACCGTCACTTCGGTGATGATGCCCAGGGTGCCTTCGCTGCCGACGAAGATGCGCGTCAGGTCGTAGCCGGCCGAGGACTTGCGGGCGCGGCCCGCGGTGCGGACGATGCGCCCGTCCGCCGTCACCACGGTCAGCGACATGACGTTCTCGCGCATGGTGCCGTAGCGCACGGCGTTGGTACCGGAGGCGCGCGTGGCCGCCATGCCGCCCAGGCTGGCGTCGGCGCCCGGATCGATCGGGAAGAACAGGCCGGTGTCGCGGATTTCCTCGTTGAGCTGCTTGCGCAGCACGCCCGCCTGCACGGTGGCGGTCAGGTCCTCGGCGTTGACCGCCAGCACCTTGTTCATCTGCGACAGATCGAGGCTGATGCCGCCCTGGATCGCCAGGATGTGGCCTTCCAGCGAAGAGCCGGCGCCATAGGGAATCAGCGGCACGCGATGCTCGTTGCACAGCTTGGCGATCTCGGCCACTTCCTCGGTCGTGTGCGCGAAGACCACGGCGTCCGGCGGCATGGCCGGATAGGGAGACTCATCGCGGCCATGATGGTCGCGCATGGCGGAGGATTCGGACAAGCGGTCGCCAAAGCGGGCGCGCAAGGCATCCAGACAAGCGGCCGGCACCGGGCGGCGCAACGATTCTGCGTGCAAGGGAGCGTTCATGGTCAGCGTGATCTCGGGTTCGTTAACCTGATTATTCTACGCCGCCGCGCACGCCGCGCCGCAAACCGCCAGGCGTTGGCGATCCGCGGCGCTGCCAGGGGGTTACTTGCCGGAGGTCAGGGCGACCCGGCGGCGTTCGCGCACCGCATGGGCCAGGCGCTCCAACACCGCGACCGAGGCATCCCAGTCGATGCAGCCGTCGGTGATGCTCTGGCCGTAGACCAGCGGCGTACCCGGCACCATGTCCTGGCGGCCGCCCAGCAGATGGCTTTCGACCATGACGCCGACCAGGCGGCTGTCGCCCGCTTCCATCTGACGCGCCACGTCATCGATGACCAGCGGCTGGTTCTCGGGTTTCTTGCTGCTGTTGGCGTGGCTGGCGTCGATCATGATGCGTTGCGCCAGGCCGGCCTTGGACATGTCCTGGCAGGCCGCCTCGACGCTTGCCGCGTCGTAGTTCGGCGCCTTGCCGCCGCGCAGGATGACGTGGCAATCCTCGTTGCCGGCCGTCGACACGATGGCGGAATGGCCGCCCTTGGTCACCGACAGGAAATGGTGCGGCTGCGACGCCGCCTTGATCGCGTCCACCGCGATCTTCACATTGCCGTCGGTACCGTTCTTGAACCCCACCGGACACGACAGTCCCGAAGCCAGTTCGCGATGCACCTGGCTTTCCGTCGTCCGAGCCCCGATCGCCCCCCAGGAGACCAGATCCGCGATGTACTGCGGCGTAATCATGTCCAGGAACTCGCAACCCGCTGGCAGTCCCAGGCTGTTGATATCCAGCAGCAGTTCGCGGGCGACGCGCACGCCCTTGTTGATGTCGAAGCTACCATCCAGATCCGGATCGTTGATCAGGCCCTTCCAGCCCACGGTGGTGCGCGGCTTCTCGAAGTACACGCGCATCACGATTTCCAGGTCGGCGCTCAGCCGGTCGCGCACGGGCTTCAGACGCTTCGCATATTCGATGGCCGCGCGGGTGTCATGGATCGAGCAGGGACCGATCACGACGATCATCCGGTCATCCATGCCGTGCAGGATGCGGTGCATCCCCTGGCGGGCGGCGAACACGGTGTCGGACGCCTCCTTGGTGCAGGCGAACTCGCGCATGACGTGCGCGGGCGGGTTCAGCTCTTTGATTTCTCGAATGCGAAGGTCGTCGGTATTGTGTGACACGGTACTGCTCCTGGGTTGCCCGCCACGGGGATGTTCCCGAGTAGGTTTTCCTCAACTGGCGGCGCAAAAAAAGCCGCCAGTTCGCTGGCGGCTTTTTTGGGGGGATTCTTTCCAAACTTCAGATTGAGCGCGTCCCTTCCTCCGCCAGCGGCTTCAGAAAACCATAAAAATAAAAATAAAAGGCGGGGGACGCGAATTTCATGGGGATTGACTCTAGCACAATTTTCTTGAGCCGTCACCAGCGTTTTTTCAGATCAGGCGGTACCACCGACCGTCAGGCCTTCCATGCGGACCGTAGGCATGCCCACGCCGACGGGGACGCTCTGGCCGTCCTTGCCGCAGGTGCCCACGCCCGAATCCAACTGCAGGTCGTTGCCGATCATGGTGACGCGGGTCATGGCGTCCGGACCGTTGCCGATCAGGGTGGCGCCCTTGACCGGATAGGTCACCTTGCCGTTTTCGATCATGTAGGCCTCGGACGCCGAGAACACGAATTTGCCGTTGGTGATGTCGACCTGGCCGCCGCCGAAGTTGACCGCGTACAGCCCGCGCTTGACGGACGACACGATTTCCTCGGCCGGCTTGTCGCCCGCCAGCATGTAGGTATTGGTCATGCGCGGCATGGGCAGGTGCGCGAACGATTCGCGGCGGCCGTTGCCGGTGGCGGCGGTCTTCATGAGGCGCGCGTTCAGCGTGTCCTGCATGTAGCCGCGCAGGATGCCGTCCTCGATCAGCACGTTGCGCTGGGTGGCGTTGCCTTCGTCGTCGATGTTGAGCGAACCGCGGCGATCCGGAATCGTGCCGTCATCCACCACCGTCACGCCCTTGGAGGCCACACGCTCGCCGATGCGGCCGGAGAACACGCTGGAGCCCTTGCGGTTGAAATCGCCTTCCAGGCCATGGCCGACGGCTTCGTGCAGCAGGATGCCGGGCCAGCCGGAACCCAGCACGACGGTCATTTCGCCGGCCGGCGCCGGGCGCGCCTCGAGATTCACCATGGCTTCGTGCACCGCGCGCTCGACGTAGCCCTGCAGCATTTCGTCCGTGAAATAGGCCAGGCCCAGACGGCCGCCGCCACCGGCATGGCCCATCTCGCGGCGCCCATTGCGCTCCGCGATCACGGTCAGGGACAGGCGCACCAGCGGACGCACGTCGGCGGCCAGGCGGCCGTCGCTGCCGGCCACCAGCACCACGTCATATTCGGCGCCCAGGCCCGCCATGACCTGGATCACGTGCGGATCGCGCGCGCGAGCCATGCGCTCCACGCGTTCGAGCAGGGCGACTTTCTCGGGGGCGCTCAACGTAGCCACCGGATCGATATCGGCATACAGGCTGCGGCCGATCTCGGCTTCGACCTGCGCCGCCACCTTTACCTTGCCTGCGCCGCGGCGCGCGATGCCGCGCACGGCATGCGCCGACGACAACAGCGCTTCCGGCGACAGCGAATCGGAATAGGCGAAGGCGGTTTTCTCGCCGCTGACCGCGCGCACCCCGACGCCCTGGCTGATCGAAAAACTGCCGGTCTTGACGATGCCCTCTTCCAGGCTCCAGCCTTCGCTACGCGTGTACTGGAAGTACAGATCGGCGTAGTCGACCTTGTGCGTGAAGATTTCTCCCAGCGCACGCGCCATGTCCGCCTCGGTCAGGCCCCAGGGGTCGAGCAGCAGGGATTTGGCGGTGGCGAGGGAAGCAATGGCGGGATCGATGATTTTCATGGGGCTCTGTACAGGAAGCGGCGGCGCGCAGGCGCGCGCTCGCGGCGATACTTGAGATCATATCGTAACGCTGGCGCGGCCTGGCCGTCGCGGAGTTCCCTGGCGGAAAGGACTCCCCCGGGGAAGACCCCGGCGGCGAAAAATGCCACGGGCATTATCCATGGAGAATGAATGGGGTCGGAATATTACATATCAAGCCAAGAAGACGAGCCCACACCATGTCCGATGCGCCCCTTTTTCCGAATAGCCGTAGGACACCGGTGCACGCGGGCATACAGGCAGGACGCACACTTCAAACTCGTCATACAACTTGACATGAAAATGAAATATGCCAAACGGGCAATCAGGTAGGCAATACAGACCCGGGAAGGTTAACGGTCGGACGAAAATCAAGGCGCCAGACAATTGATCCGCTCCTGTACGCAACGTCATCAGACCACGTTCAGCGTCGCGCCGCCCGCCAGCACAATCGGGCGCGGCAGCCCGCAAGCCGCGTACTTGCGTGCTCAGCGAGACAAATCGGGCGCAGGCAAGAGCACGCACGGCCATTTGTCCGTCTCGTGAACCAATACCCGCATTGTTTCAAGTTGTCCCAAATTCGAGAATATCCTTCCCAAGACTTGGCCACTGCCGCATTCCCGGACCAAAAAACGGCATTCGACTCTTTTGATACAAAGTAATTGCTTCAGAAACCGCGAAGTCAAGCCACAATTTCTGTATTATGCGAAGCACAACAATTACACATAACTTCGCCGGCGATTACAGCAGTTCCATAATCAGGAATAAACCATGGCCCGAGAATCCTACGCAGCACTGCAAGCAAAGATCGAAAAGGAAATCAACAAACTACAAAAGAAGGCTGAAGTCCTGCAAACCAAGCGTCGCAAGCCCGTGATCACGCAGATCATCACGTCGATGCGCGAGTACGACATCACGCCCGAAGAAATCGTTGCAGCCTATGGCGCCGGCAAACCCGCCCGCGCCGCCACCACTGGCGGGCGCCGCAAGGCTGGCGCCGCTGCCCGTCCGGCCAACGCCGCCAAACGCGCCGTTGCGCCCAAGTACCGCCATCCTCAAACAGGGGAAACGTGGAGCGGCCGTGGCAAGGCTCCCCGCTGGCTCGCCGCGGAAGAAGCCGCAGGCGCAACCCGCGACAGTTTTCTTATCAAAGAATAAGAACCTATTCGCCAGTATTAAAAAATCGGCGCACCAAAATGGTGCGCCGATTTTATTTAAAGGCTGACCCAAAGGCCGCCGAAACTCACTGCACCGGAAAACGAATTTCGCGCTCCGCGCCATTATTTCCGGGGAAATTATCAAATATTGCACGCACCAGATACGGCATGGTCCGTAGGAAATCGTCGCGCTCGCTCAATATGAAAGCGCTGGAACGGTATACCTCCGCGCCGCCGCGCTGGGTGTCATAGATATGCAGGGTGAGGGTATTGCGCTGCACGACCATCGGCACGTCGACCCAGTCTGGGCCCCAATAGCCGTACCCGGCGCCCCAGGGACGCGGGCCGTAGAAACCGCCATAGCCGTAGCCGCCATAGAAATATGGGTCGTACGGACGCTGCACCATTATCTGGGTCTGGGTGGTGCCGTACTTGAACGACACGTCGAAACGGCCCTTGGCCCCAGGCTTGGCTTCGACCAGGCCTGTTGCGCCTATGCCGGCACGCACCATGTCCTGATAGGACTGATATTCGAGGTTGTTGTTTTGCGAGGCGTCCGCGGCAATGAATTGATATGTCTGCCCTTCCACGCCCGCCGGCCATTGCTGAAACGACGTCACCCGCGCGGAAACCGTGGGAGCCGCGCAACCCGACAAGGCGAGCGCCCCCGCCACGGCCAGCAGACCCGCCCAGCGGCGTGCATTGAACATGGACAACCTCGACATTTTGCAACCCCTCCGGCGCGCGACGGCGCCATGATACTGACTTTGACTCGAACCGCTACAAAAAGTTTACGGTACGCCAAACGGCCCAGGGCGGCCCATCATGCCCAGCCACTACAATAGAGCCCTCGTTCATACAGGACTGCAATCCCATGCGCACAGACACGCCCGTAACCGTATATCGCAAGGATTACCAGCCCTACCCCTACGACATTCCCGAAGTCGCCCTCGCCTTCGACCTCGCGCCGGACGCGACCGAAGTGCGCTGCACGATGCAAGTGCAGCGCAAGGCCGGGGCCAGCGCCGACGCCGCCCTGGTCCTGGACGGGGTAGACCTGGAACTCGTCTCGGTAGGCGTCAATGGCGCGGCCCTGCCCGCCGACAGCTACCGCCTGTCCGAACACAGCCTGGCCCTCCACGGCCTGCCGTCCAGCGCCACGGTGGAAATCGTCAGCCGCTGCAAGCCGTCGGCCAATTCGACGCTGATGGGCCTGTACGTCTCGGGCGGCAACTTCTTCACCCAGTGCGAAGCCGAGGGCTTTCGCCGCATTACCTGGTTCGCGGACCGGCCCGATGTGATGTCGCGCTACCGCGTGACCCTGCGCGCCCAGCCGGAGTATCCGGTACTGCTGTCCAACGGCAACCTGCTGGCCACCCGCCAGTTGCCCGACGGCCGCAACGAAGTCGAATGGGAAGACCCCTTCCCCAAACCCTGCTACCTGTTCGCGCTGGTGGCCGGCAAGCTCACGCACCGCGAGACCACCGTGAAGACCGCCAGCGGCCGCGACGTGCTGCTGCAGGTCTACAGCGACCCGGGCTCGGAGTCCAAGACCGAATGGGCCCTGGATTCGCTGGTGCGGGCCCTGCGCTGGGACGAGAGCCGCTTCGGCCTGGAGCTGGACCTGGACCGCTTCATGATCGTGGCCGTCCACGACTTCAACATGGGCGCGATGGAAAACAAGGGCTTGAACATATTCAATGCCGCCTACGTGCTGGCCGATGCGGAAACGGCCACGGACGCCAACTATGAAGGCATCGAGTCCGTCATCGGACACGAGTACTTTCACAACTGGACCGGCAACCGCGTCACCTGCCGCGACTGGTTCCAACTGAGCCTGAAGGAAGGCCTGACCGTCTTCCGCGACCAGGAATTCAGCGCCGACATGATGGCCCACGGCATGGATGCCGCCGAGGCCGCCAGCGCCCGCGCGGTCAAGCGCATCGACGACGTGGTGGCGCTGCGCGCCGCCCAGTTTCCGGAAGACGCCGGCCCCATGGCCCACCCGATCCGGCCGGAAAGCTACCAGGAGATCGGCAACTTCTACACCGCGACCGTGTACGAAAAAGGCGCCGAGGTCATCCGCATGCAGCACACCCTGCTGGGCGAGGAAGGCTTTCGCGCCGGCATGGACGAGTACTTCCGCCGCCATGACGGCCAGGCCGTGACCTGCGATGACTTCGTCGCCGCCATGGAATCCGTCTACGTGCGCCAGCACCCGGACCGCGACCTGTCCGTGTTCCGCCGCTGGTACCGCCAGGCCGGCACGCCGCGCGTGACGGCCAAGCTCGAGCACGACGCCGCCGCGCGCCGCTGCACCGTGACGCTCACCCAGGAATGCCCGCCGGTGGGCGTGGAAAAGAAGGCTGGCGCCGACTACGTGAAGGCTCCCTTCCACATCCCGTTCGCCATCGGCTTGCTGGACCGCGACGGCCGCGCCCTGCCCCTGCGCCATGCAGGCGGGGTCCAGGACACCGCGCTGCTGGAACTTACGCAACAAAGCCAGCAATGGGTATTCGAGGATATCGCCGAGCGCCCCGTGCCGTCGCTGTTGCGCGACTTTTCGGCCCCCGTCATCGTCGATTACGGCTGGACCAACGAGGAACTGGCCCTGCTGTCGGCGCATGACAGCAATCCTTTCGCGCGCTGGGAAGCCGGCCAGGAATTCGCCACCCGCCAGATCCTGGCGCTGGCCGAGGCCCGCCAAGCCGGCAAGACCCTGCATGCCGAGGCTGCCTTCATCGAGACCTGGCGCGCGCTGCTGACCGATCCGGCGCTCGACGCCGCCTACCGCGCCCGCGCCCTGGCCCTGCCGTCCGAAAAGACCCTGGCCGAACGCATGCAGCAGGTGGACCCGCCTGCCCTGGCGGTCGCGCGCGACTTCCTGCGCGCCGAACTGGGCCGCCAGCTGGCCGCCGAATTCCGCCAGGCATTCGACGACAACCAGACCCCGGGCGAGTACAGCCCGGCGCCGGTGCCCGCCGGCCAGCGCGCCATGAAGAACCTGGCGCTCAGCCACCTGATGGCCGCGGGCGAACTCGACGCCCAGCGCCTGGCCGAGCAGCAGTACGAGAAGGCCGGCAACATGACCGACAGCATGGCGGCGCTGTCCGCGCTGGTCAATTTCGGCCAGGGCGAATACCCGCAAAAGGCGCTCGCCGCGTTCTACGACAAATGGCGCGACAACGCCCTGGTGGTGGACAAGTGGTTCGCCCTGCAGGCCGCGGCCCGCTCGACCACCGTGCAGACGGCGCGCGAGCTGATGCAGCACCCCGCCTTCACCTTGCGCAACCCGAACCGCGCGCGCTCGCTGATCTTCCAGTTCTGCCTGAACAACGCCCGCGGCATGCATCATCCCGACGGCACCGGCTACGCCTTCTGGGCCGAGCAGGTGCTGGCGCTGGACGCCCTCAATCCCGAGATCGCCGCCCGCCTGGCGCGCGCGCTGGACAACTGGTCGCGCTTCGTGCCCGCCCTGCGCACGCCCATGCAGGCCGCCCTGCAGCAGGTGCGCGCCCACCCCGGCCTGTCGCGCAATGTGCAGGAAATCGTATCCAAGGCTTTAGAATTCGCAGCATAGGAGGTTCCTTTGAAACGCAAAACACTGACCCAATACCTGGTGGAGCAGCAACGCTCCGCCCAAGCCCTCGCGCCGGAAGTGCGGCTGCTCATCGAAGTGGTCGCGCGCGCCTGCAAGGCCATCAGCCATGCGGTGAGCAAGGGCGCGCTCGGCGGCGTCCTCGGCAGCCTGGAAAGCGAGAACGTCCAGGGCGAAGTGCAGAAGAAGCTGGACGTGCTGTCCAACGAGATCCTGCTCGAAGCCAATGAATGGGGCGGCCACCTGGCGGCCATGGCCTCGGAAGAAATGGAAACCATCCATCTGATTCCGAACCGCTATCCCAAGGGCGAATACCTGCTGCTGTTCGATCCCCTGGACGGCTCCTCGAACATCGACGTCAACGTCTCCATCGGCACCATCTTCTCGGTGCTGCACGCGCCGCACGATGTGTCGGGCGCGCCCGTGTGCGAACAGGACTTCCTGCAGCCGGGCGACAAGCAGGTCGTGGCCGGCTATGCCGTCTACGGTCCGCAGACCATGCTGGTGCTGACCATCGGCAATGGCGTGGTGGGTTTCACGCTGGACCGCGAAATGGGCTCGTGGGTGCTGACGCACGAGAACATCCGCGTGCCGGAAGACACCAAGGAGTTCGCCATCAACATGTCGAACATGCGCCACTGGGCCGCCCCGGTCAAGCGCTACGTCGACGACTGCCTGGCCGGCACGACCGGTCCGCTGGGCAAGGACTACAACATGCGCTGGATCGCCTCCATGGTGGCGGACGTGCATCGCATCCTGACCCGCGGCGGCATCTTCATGTACCCCTGGGATGCCCGCGAACCGGGCAAGGCCGGCAAGCTGCGCCTGATGTACGAAGCCAATCCCATGAGCTTCCTGGTCGAACAGGCCGGCGGCGCCGCGATCAACGGCACGCAGCGCATCATGGCGATCCAGCCGGACAAGCTGCACCAGCGCGTCAGCGTGATCCTGGGTTCGAAGAACGAAGTCGAACGCGTCGGCCGCTACCACGCCGAGGAAGCCGCCAAGCAGTAGGCTGCGCTCCACGCCAACGGAAAAGCCCCGGCGCCTCAGGCGGCCGGGGCTTTTTCATGGGCGCGCCATCGGAACGGCGGTCACTTCACCTGTTCGATGGACTTCACGTCGTCCTTGTTGATCTGGACCTTCTTGCCGTCCTTGTCATACTCGTACATGCCCGAATCCTTGTCGTACTTGGGCGTGTCGGGCGTCACGGTCGAGCTGCCGTCCCGCTGCTGAATGACCGACGGAGACGAGCATCCGGCCAGTACCCCGAATCCGGTCAAGGCCAGGGCAAGCGTCATGGTCTTCAGTTTCATGGGCGTGTACTCCGAAAGTGAATCGTGAATTCACTGTATCTGACGCCGTCCCCGCATTCGTGACGGGTTGTGGTCAAAATGCATGCGAAGGTAAGGCCGCGGACCCGCCAGAAAGCAAAAAACCCCTCGCGGGCCCGGCCTGCGAGGGGTTGCACACGCATACAAGACGCTAGCGGCCTTTACACCTTGGCGTGCGCCTCGATGAAACGGCGCACGGCGGCCACGTCGCAATCCATGATCTCGACGCGCTGCGGCAGGGATTCCAGGTCCGCCAGGTTGCCCGGCGGCGTGGCCGGACGGCCCAGGGCCTCTTCGATGGTTTCCGAGAACTTCGCCGGCAAGGCGGTTTCCAGGACCAGCATGGGCACGCCGGGTTCGACGAACTCGCGCGCGACCTTGACGCCATCGGCGGTGTGCGGATCGATCAGCACGCCGGTTTCGTCGTAGACCGAACGGATCGTCGCCAGGCGGTCCTCGTGCGAGCTTGCGCCCGACACGAAGCCATAACGCTCCTCGAACTGCGGCTTCAGGGCGGACAGGTCGAATGAGCCGTCGCGCGCCATGCCGGCCCATAGTTCCTTGACGCGAGCGGCGTCGCGGCCGACCAGGTCAAACACGAAGCGCTCGAAGTTCGAGGCGCGCGAAATGTCCATGGACGGGCTGGAGG
Organism: Achromobacter xylosoxidans; assembly: GCF_002192695.1. Taxonomy (GTDB): domain Bacteria; phylum Pseudomonadota; class Gammaproteobacteria; order Burkholderiales; family Burkholderiaceae_B; genus Achromobacter; species Achromobacter xylosoxidans_C. The sequence goes on along the minus strand of NZ_MTLG01000055.1, from coordinate 2,400 downwards.
TGGCATAGGTCTGCTTGGCGGGACGCGGACGATAGACGCCCGTGCGGAAGAACTCTTCCAGCACGTTGTTCTCGTTCGTGGCCAGCACCAGGCGGCGGATAGGCAGGCCCATGCTGCGCGCGATATGGCCGGACAGGATGTTGCCGAAGTTGCCCGAAGGCACCGCGAACGAGACCTGCTCGCCAGCCTTGCTGGTGGCGCGCAGCCAGCCGTGGAAGTAGTACACCACCTGGGCGGCGATGCGCGCCCAGTTGATGGAGTTGACCGCGCCCAGGCGGTACTTGGTCTTGAACGCCAGGTCGCCGGCCAAGGCCTTGACGATATCCTGGGCCTCGTCGAACACGCCGTGCACGGCGATGTTGTGAATGTTCTCGTCCTGCAGCGAATACATCTGCGCGCGCTGGAAGGCGCTCATGCGGCCCTGGGGCGACAGCATGAACACCGCCACGCCCTGCTTGCCGCGCAAGGCGTATTCCGCCGCCGAACCCGTATCGCCGGAAGTGGCGCCCACGATGTTCAGGGTGGTGCCGCGCTGGGCCAGCACGTATTCGAAGACCTGGCCCAGGAACTGCATGGCCATGTCCTTGAAGGCCAGCGTCGGCCCTTCGGACAGGCCCAGCAGCGACAGGCCGCCGTCCAGCGGACGCAACGGGACGATGTCCTCGCTGTTGAAGGTCTGCTGGCTATAGGCTGCGCGCGTCAGGCGGCGCAGATCGTCGGCCGGGATGTCGGTGGCGAACAGCGACAGCACTTCGAACGCCAGGTCGGCATACGGCAGGCCGCGCCAGGACTCCAGTGTTTCCGCCGAAACCTGGGGCAGTTGCTCCGGCATCGCCAGGCCGCCGTCGGGCGCCAGACCTTCCAGCAGGATGTCCGAGAATTCCAGCGGCGTCATGCCGCCGCGGGTAGAGATGTATTTCATAGCAAATTTTCCACGCGCAGGCGCGTCACTTTCGAGCGCACGAACGGCAAGGCTTCGATGCGTTCGATCGCCTGATTGACGTTGCCTTCGACCGCCTCATGCGTCAGGAAGATGATGTCGGCGCCGCCGATGTGCGACGGCTGCTGGATCATCGAGCCGATGGAGATGGAGCGGTCGGCCAGGATGCGGGCGATGTCGGCCAGCACGCCCGGCTGGTCGTCCACGCGCAGGCGCAGGTAATACGAGGTGCTGACCTGTTCGATCGGCAGGATCGGCGTGTCGGACATGGCGTCCGGCTGGAAGGCCAGGTGCGGCACGCGGTTGCCCGGGTCGGCGGTATGCAGACGGGTCACGTCGACCAGGTCGGCCACCACGGCCGAGGCCGTGGGTTCCTCGCCCGCGCCCTGGCCGTAGTACAGCGTGGGGCCGACGGCGTCGCCCTTGACCAGCACGGCGTTCATCGCGCCTTCGACGTTGGCCAGCAGGCGCTCGGCCGGTACCAGCGCCGGATGCACGCGCAGCTCGATGCCGTCCGGGCGGCGCTTGGTGACACCCAGCAGCTTGATGCGGTAGCCCAGGCGCTCCGCATGCTCGATGTCTTCGGCGGCCAGCTGCGAAATGCCCTCGATGTAGGCGCGCTCGAACTGGACCGGCACGCCGAAGGCCAGCGAGGCCAGCAGGGTCAGCTTGTGGGCAGCGTCCACGCCTTCCACGTCGAACGTGGGATCGGCTTCGGCATAGCCCAGGCGCTGCGCCTCGGCCAGCACGTCGGCGAACGGCAGGCCGCGCGAACGCATTTCGGACAGGATGAAGTTGGTGGTGCCGTTGATGATGCCGGCCACCCACTGGATGCGGTTGGCGGTCAGGCCTTCGCGGATCGCCTTGATGATGGGGATGCCGCCGGCGACGGCGGCTTCAAAGGTCACCATCACGCCGCGTTCGTGGGCCGCGGCGAAGATCTCGTTGCCGTGCTTGGCCAGCAGCGCCTTGTTGGCGGTCACGACGTGCTTGCCGTTGGCGATGGCTTCCAGCACCAGCTCGCGCGCCAGCGTGTCGCCGCCGATCAGTTCGACCACGATGTCGATTTCAGGATCGCGCACCAGCGCGCGCACATCGGTATCGACCAGGATGGCGTCGCCCACCCGCGCACGCGCCTTGGCCACATCGCGCACCGCGGCGCGGGTCACTTCGATGCGGCGGCCGGCACGGCGCGCAATTTCTTCCGCGTTGCGCGACAGCACCGACCAGGTGCCTCCGCCAACCACGCCCAGGCCGAGCAGGCCGACTTTCATGGGTTTCATCGCGGCGCCTTCTGCGGGCGGGCGTTGAGGGGAATTCATTTTCGGTTCTCCATAACTGCTGTACGAGAGCTGCGCCCCCTGATACGGTGCCCCCTATCGGGATGCCGCGGATCCGGCTCCGCCGGTCCGCAGGCATGCCCCCTTGAGGGGGAAGCGCGCAGCGCTTCGGGGGTGGGC